>CAVOVJ010000001.1:0-242120 GCA_963699835.1 uncultured Gammaproteobacteria bacterium
CCACCTTCGTATTTCTCACGCCGATCGGTGGCACCCGACTCCCCGGAAGCACTGATATATGAATGGGCAGACGCCTGGACCGACAAGGATCTTGCGACATTTTTCAGTCTTTACGCCGATTCGTTCGATCCTCCAACGGAGTCTCTGGACGAGTGGCGCGACACACGTGCAAAACAGATATCCGACCCGGAACCGGCGCGGATTGCAATCGACAATCTGTCAGTGTCGCGGCAGTCGGGGGGCAGGGTGATGCTGAGCTTTGTGCAGCGATTCGAGACACCGTCGATGAACTATGCGATCAGCCGCGAGGTCGGTCTGATCCGGCTCGGTGACAAGTGGTACATTGAAGAGGAGCGAGTCCGCGGATTGTTGTGAACCAGCGGGAGCGGATTGAATCCCGCTTGCTGCTAAGTTAATCTTCGCGCCCCTGCAATTCGCGTGTGCAGGAATTCCACGGAGAGGTGGCCGAGTGGTCGAAGGCGCTTGATTGGAATTCAAGTATACGGTAACCCCGTATCGTGGGTTCGAATCCCACCCTCTCCGCCAGTAAATACGAAAGGGCCCTTGCGGGCCCTTTTGTGTTTACCCGCAGAGGATGTGTGGACGAGCCCAGTGGGTTCGACGGAGCCGCCGCAGGCGGCGAAGAACGCGCAGCGAACGAAGGTGAGCGAGCGGCCGCCTTGAGGGGCGAGCGCGAAGCGCGAGTAATCCCACCCTCTCCGCCAGTAAATACGAAAGGGCCCAAGAGGGCCCTTTTTTTATCTGCCGGTGAGGTGTGCGCGGCCGAAGCCACGGGGGTTTCGCGCCTGCTAGAATTTGTAACCGAAGCTAAGGCCGAGTACGTAGAGTACGGCGTCAGAATCGAAATTGACCGTACTGCCGATCTTTTCGCCGTGAATACTGGCCAACTGCTCGACCTTGTTGTCACCGAAAAATTCCACTGCGGCATACCCGTGCAAATGTAACCTGTCGTTTGTCTGGTAGATGGCGCCAACCATGGTTTTGATGATTTCGTCTACGGGGATATCGGGCATTCTGTCCTCGTCATCTACCGGCGATTCGTCGTAGCTCAGGCCGAACTGTAGTGTCAACTTGTGGTCCAGCGCGTACTCGGCACCGATTGCGTAGCGGTTGGCATCCTTGAAATTGCGGTCGATCTGCACGGTCGGATAGCCATCGATGCGCAGGTCGGTTCGTTCGAATGTGTCGAAGAAGACCCGCTCGAAGTCCCAGTAAAGCTTCAGATCGTTTCCGACCCGGTGTGAGCCGCTTACGATCAGCCGGTCCGGCATGTTCCAGTCCAGCGTCATGTGTTGGTTCTGCGAGGGTTCGTCCGACAGTAACTCTCCATTGATCGTGGCGTCACCCTCGAAAGTGAAATTTGACGTGTGGCGGTAGACCAGCCCCAACCGATGACCCGGGAGGAATTCAAAAGTGGTACCGAGCGCGATTTCGGCTCCGAGATCGTCTCCCTCGAGTTTCACCTTGGTGCCTGGCTCGCCGTCGAGGTAGCTGCGGATACTGCCAATAGTCTCAGCGGCAGATTCGATATCGAGACCGGAGTCGTTTACGGCGGAGTTCAGGCAAATAGCGAGGAGCGGTGGCGGCAGCCCCCGGCAATTCTGGGCCAGCCCCACAAACTGAATGACGCTTTCAAGATCGTCCCCGGCCGAGGCGCTGAGTGACGGAAGATCCTGCTTCTGGTGCATTTCTCCGTAAATAATCCCGAGCCCGACCCCGAACGTCCATTTTTCGTTCATGCGCCAGGAAATCGAGTTCATCAGCCCGAGTACCGAAAGGCTGTTGTCCCGTATGATTGCGCGTCCCTTCCAGTCGTCGCCGTAATCCACCCCCTGTCCGGCGATCGCCGCCAGACCGATTCCCCAGGTGAAATTGTGATCCATGGGCCGGATCAGGCCCAGCGCCGGGATTGCCAATAGATTACCGATATTGCTGTCGGCGCAATTGTCTTCTTCCCGGCAGTCCCAGTTTTCGTTGACTGGCCAGTCCGGTATCACTACCGAGAGGTTTCCACCGGCTTGCTTGTAAGGCATCAGGGACATTGCGGCGGGGTTGTTGCTGATGGCGGCAACGCTGCGGTCGTAAACCGCGGAACCGGCGTTGGCGATGCCGGTGTTTTCAGAGGTCGGGCTTACGATGAAGCCTACCGCTGACGCCTGGTGGCTCACGAGTACAGACAGCGAGAAGCAAAGAGCAAGTCTGGCAATGATCGAGCGATGATTCCACGGCATGGCAGAAATCCTTATGTCGCTTGATGGATACGGGTCAAATTGCTTTTCTCAGGCGTGCGGCTATAGCGCCAAATAGCCCTGAGTATAGAAGCCATTTCGCGAGTTTCCCAATTTCCGGTAGCGATACGTCTGAGCTGGTTTTAGCAACACCTCGTGCGTGTTGTCTGAACCGCTACTATTGCGGCGCTGCCGGTATTGGGATGCCCGGGATCCAGTCCTTCAGAACAGGCTAAAAGACGAGTGACAGCAACGTCGTTGCAACTCTTCGGTATGACGTTTTGGTATGACATTTCGGTATGACGTTGGCGGGTTGTATCGCGTTCAATAACGCCGGGTCGGTTACCCGGACCAGTCCCGATCGGTATGGCCGAGCCAAGCCCGCCAGAGGTCTGCTGCACCGGGCGGCGTTGCAGTGAAAAAGACGCGACCCGCGGGACTGACGAGACCAGTCGTACATCCAAACAGGCGCTCTGACAATTTGTGCGTTGTCTAAACGCGCGGACGCGTGGGCATATCAGCGCCGAGTATTGCGTTCCAATGCATTTGTCCCGCGCTTCGATTCAGCTATTGCGCCATTTCCAACTGCCGGCGCGCTTCGTCTGTCCGTCCGAGGTCGGTCAGGATCTGGGCCAGCTTCTGGTGGGCGGCCGGACTCGGCTGGTTGCGAATCAGTTGGCGATAGACGGAGGCGGCTTCCTCGAGCCTCTTTTGCTCTACCAGGATTGTCCCGAGCGCATCGTAGGCGGCCGCGTTCTTCGGGTCCATTTCGATCGCGGTCCGCAGACTGGCGATTGCTTCGTCGTCTCGATCCTGTTGCCACAAAACGAATCCGAGTCCGGAATAGGTTTGCGTATTCGGGTTGGTCTCGAGGGCGTGGCGCAAGTGGCTTTCGGCGTCGGCGAACTGACCGCTTCGCGCCAGCGCGGCACCCAGGTTGTAATGCGCCGAAGCCGATTCGGGATCCAGTTCGAGCGCCTTGCGATATGCGTCGGTCGCTTCCTCGAGCATCCCCTGGCGTTCGAGCACGAACCCGAGGTCGTTATAGATTGCGGGCTGCGGTTCGATCGCAAGCGACTCGCGGTAGTGCGCCTCGGCAAGCTCCAGTTCGCCGATGTCGATGGAGGCCAGCGCCATGTTGTTGTGGGCTTTCCAGTGCATCGGGTCCACTTCGAGTGCCTTCTCCAACGCGACGACCGCCTCTTCGCTCTTGCCTTGCTGGAACAACGCGAACCCGAGGGAGTTCAGCAACTCTACATTGTCGGGCTCGACCGCAAGACCGCGGTTGTAGGCACGAACCGCGCCGGGGTAGTTACCGGTGCGCTCGTTGGCCATGCCCGCCCGCAGGAACGAATAGGCATCGAGGAATTGCTCCTTGATCCGGGCGATCGAGTCGGCGGGCAGGGGGACGAACTCCGGGATATTGGCAGCGCCGTAAGTTCCGGTGAAGCGATCGAGCACGACCGGTGGCGTCGAGTTGCCTTCGTCGTCGATGTGGGTCAGGAAAAGCTGGGTGTAGGGCGTATTGGCCTTTGACGAGAACACGAGCCAGCGCCCGTTGGAGGAGAAGCTGTGCCAGGAGTTCATGCGTGGTGTATTTGCGCGCAGGCGTCGCGCTTCGCCGCCCTCGGCCGGAATGATGAATAATTCGCTGTCAGGCATCAGCAGCATGTAGTTTTCGGCTTGGGTGAAGACGATCCATTTGCCGTCCGGCGAGAACTTCGCAAAAAAGTTGCTCATCCCGTTGTGCGAGGCGCCCTCGATGGGTTCGGCGGTGCCACCGCGACCCTGGTTGAACGGTACCCGGTACAGGTCGAATTTGAACGGTTGTTTGTCTTCGATGAACTCGGGGACGTCCTTTTCGTCTGAGCAGGATACTGGTCGCGTTCCTCACTGCCTCGTTCTGGTACACCTTCGCCCGGGCGAAGACGACGTGTTTCCCGTCGGGACTCCAGGTCGGGTTGCTCTGAACGTACTCCGGGTCGTCGGCGCCCGGCAGTGGTGTGTAGGTGCCGGTCTCGGTGTCGTAGACAACGAGGATGCCCTTGATCGGGAAAAAGAGCTGGGAGAATTCGATTCCGGGCGTCGCCACGAACACTGCCCGGTCCTTGACGGTACTGATCACGTAGCGGCCGTCGGGCGACACCTGGGAAAGCAGGCCGAAGGTACCTTCGCCGTCGTCTCTCTTGTAGTCGCTCCATGTAATGATCTTTTTGTCGTTCAACAGCATTTGCTGCGAAACCGGAAGGATCGCGTAGCCGCCCTTGTCGTTGCCGTAGTCCACATCGAGGCCCAGCGTGCTGCCGTCACCCGAGAAGGAGTGGCAGTTACCGCAGACCGGAAGATCCTCGAGGACTACCGGCGGCTGTTCGACGGAGTCGACCGAGCCGAAGCGCCAGCGGATGCGCGAGGGGTCCTGGACGGCGCTGATAAAAGGCAGCGGAACCTCGCGATAGAAGATCGAATCCACCGACCGGGTCGGTTGATGTACGGATGCGAATGGTCGCGGAGGAGACGACTCGCGCGCTGGGGGCCGAGGCCGACGATCGCTACCTCCGCGTCACGCTCTTCGGTTCGACGCTTGATCTCGGCCCAGTCGGCTTCCGAGGGACGCCAGCGCGGCTCCAGGGACCTGAAACCGGAGTACTTCGTCCGCACCGTCGAATCGCAGCAGGACTTTCCATTGCTCAGCATCGTCTGTCTTCGTCGGCCCAGACGAAGGTCGGTGCGACGATATCGGGCGGAAAAAGCGTCTCGTCGAGCGGGTACGTGATATCGAGGCGACCGTAGGACTCGGCCGGGAACCGCGGCGGCGTCGGTCCCGAGTCCTGTCCGCAGCCGCTGAGTGCCAGTACCGCCGCGAGCACAAGTCTGGTCCCCAAAATGGACTCGCATTCTTTGAGTACGTGGCGCAGGTTCGACCTCTATCTGATTGATCCATAGTATCGCAGAATCCGTTATCGGGGGCATCGGCTGAAGCAGCCGTTTAGTGCCGGCGATTGTGGGTGATTGGGCGAGGTGGCGTCAATCGACGCGCTGCGGTTCACTTGAACCCGGTCCCGCCGGCATTCGCCAAAGCGATTTTCCATAATCTGGAAATTGACATCGAGCCCCAACCAAGCCAAAATGGTCGGACCTAAGCGGGGCTGCTGTGCCATTCGTCAGGCAGGCATGCATCAAAATCAAGGGTTGAACCCGGAGAAAATAATGAAATTGCGCCGCCTCTGTTTATTTGCTCGGAATTGCCGTTTTTATGACCTCTGCCGCCGCCAACGCGGCCGTTCATCGTGTGTCTCCCGGAGAATCCATCCAGGCCGCGATCGATGGTGCCGCATCCGGTGACACGATCCTGGTCGAGCCGGGAATTTATCAGGAGACAGGTAACGGGAGGTACGGGCTTCGCATCTCCACCGATAATCTTCGTTTGATCGGCAAGGTCAAAAAGGGCCGGGGTGACGCCGGCAAGGTACGCCTCCTGCAGAACGAGGCGCAGGAAACCGGCGTTTACGCGGCTCCTGTCAGGTTGCGATTACGATATTAAGGACGATACCCCGGAAGGGCAGGAGTGCCGGAGCCGGGAGCTCAAGGACTTCTACATCCGCGGTTTCTCCGTCGAGGAATTCCCGGTCAACGGGATTCAGACCCGCTGGGTGGACGGCTTCGAGTTCGTCCGCAACGTATCGGTCAACAACCTCAATAACGGCATCTACCCGACCCTGTCGGCCAACGGGCTGGTGCGAAACAATGAGTCATATGGTTCGCTCGATACCGCGATGTGGGTGGCGGGCTCCGAGAACGTTCGCGTCATCGGCAACGAGCTGTGGGGCAGCGTGATCGGCTTCGAGATCACTGTATCCAACGAAGTCACGGTCAAGCAGAACGAGATTTACGACAACACGGTCGGTGTCGGCCTGTTCCATCCAAACGGGGCGGGTAACCCCCCGCTGCCGGTCATGGCGAACTGGCTGATCGAGCAGAACGACATCTACGACAACAATCGGCCCAATATGGCGGTGCCGGGAACGTTTCAGAGCATTCTGCCGCCGGGAGATCGGTGTTCTGGCCCTCGGCGTCAGCGACCACGTGATTGCGAAGAATAACGTCGAGGATAACGATTTCGTCGGGATCGGGGTGCTGGGCTGGTGCACGGCCACTGCCACGACGCCCGAAAACTGCATTGCCGAGCCGCCGATTACGCCGCCGGACGCGAGCAATAATCTCGTCCAGTTGAATTACCTGAGCAACAACGGTACGAACCCGCAGGCCGGGCCGCTCAATTTCCTCGCTGCGGACCTCACGTACTTCGATTTGGG
Source organism: uncultured Gammaproteobacteria bacterium (assembly GCA_963699835.1). Taxonomy (GTDB): domain Bacteria; phylum Pseudomonadota; class Gammaproteobacteria; order Steroidobacterales; family BM003; genus BM003. Next base: position 6,563 of record CAVOVJ010000001.1, read on the forward strand.
TGACGGGTCGACGGGCAACTGCTTCAAGAAGAACAAGCCCAAGAACGGCTTTACCGTCGTTTCCTCCGAAGGAGTACTGCCCACCGACGGCTGCTAGGAGCGAGAATCAAAGCACAGGCTTGAGCCTCGCGGGCTGATTATTCAATCCCAGCCGAGCCCGAGTTCAACCAGGGACCAGCGTTTGATCGCAGCCGCCCGACGTTTACGACGTCGGGCGGCTTTGGTTTGTTGCAGACCGAATCGGTGCATAAAATTTCACGAGCATGAGACCGGGGTCTGCCCCCCGGCAATAGTATGAAATTGTCTCCTCATCCCATTGAAGGCAGTAACCAGCCCCATGGCTGTACGATCGCAGTTCGCCGGGTAGAAGGTCCTGAAGCCAGGGAGATATTCTTTCATTGCCAGCCTCCCGCTGAGGTCAAGGATGCGGGCCGTCAGGCCGATGCTATCTATCGCTCGATCCTCGCTGCCCTCGAAGCAGAGGGGGCAGGCTTCGAGACGGTTGTCTCCGAGACGGTTTTTTTGCGCGAGCTGCACGAGCATATTGGCTTTGTCCGCGAGGCTCGCCAGAGCGTCCTCGCGGCGCACGGGGACATGGCGCACAGGCCCGCCACGACCGAGATCGGGCAACCCCCGCTAAATGAGCACGCCTGCCTCGAGGTTTCGTTGCAGGCGGTCATCACGAACGCGTCGCGGCCGAGTGTCCAGGTGATCGAGGCCGAACCCGGTTGCGACTGTGCCGAGTGCGCTCGGGCGCACGGTCTGCGCATCGATGTCGGCGACGAGACCCGGTTCCATGCGGCCGGTTTGTGCGGGCCTGGTGACAATGCCTACGAACAGACGCTCGGCATGTTCACTCGTGCCGAAGAACTGCTACGAAAGGCGGGCATGGAATTCCATGACGTAGTCCGTACCTGGATTTACCTGCGCGAGATCGATCGTGACTATGCCGATCTGAATCGGGCGCGGCGCGCGTTTTTCGAGGCGCGCGGGATCGATCCGGTTCCGGCCAGTACCGGTATTGGAGGCCGACCGGTTTCCGAGGCACACGATCTTTGCCTTGGCGTTTATGCGGTGAAAGCTGGAAGGTCAGTCGCACGAACCGTCATGACATCGCCAACTCTCAACGAAGCGCCACAGTACGGCGCTGACTTTGTCCGCGGAATGAGAGTTGGCGAAGTAAACAAGATTGCGCTTCATGTTTCGGGGACCGCGAGCATCGACGAAGATGGAAGAACCGTGCATCGCGACGACTTCGAAGCACAGTCCGACCGCATGCTCGTGAACATCGCGGCCTTGCTAGAGGGGCAGGGTGCCAGCTTTGGCGACGCCGTTTCCGCAATAACCTATTTGAAGCGTCCCGAGGACGCCCCGCGCCTTCGGCAAAAACTCCAGCAAGCCGGTTTCGCGGGATTCCCCAACGCGCTGGTCGTCGCCCCGATTTGCCGATCTGACCTTCTCTGCGAAATCGAAGTGCTGGCGGCCTTGCCGGTAGGCGCTTGCAAGCGGCCGAGTCGCGGTCGGTAGCTTGCGCGCCCAGGCACTCGTTGTCCCGGTTCGCCGGTATGGATCGAGAGCCTCCGTACCTCCCCCGAATGCTGGCTGGGAAGAGGCAAGCCGCCGCTGCCGCGTACGGTCGGCCGTCGCGCTAAGTTTCGAGAATGCGCTTCCGGCCGACCTGCCTGGGAATTGTTAATTGGATTCAGATCGTTGAGAATCGCAGGAGCCGACCGCTGGAGTCACGCAGTAACCGGGAACCGGTCTCGAAGTGGTGGCCGGGCTGAGGGCGTTGAATCAGATTTTTTTGGTGAATCGATCGCGATACCGCGAACAGGAGATTGGAAATATGGATATCAAGAAACTTCTCGTACTGGCCATTCTGGCCGCCTCGGTCAGTATGACGGCGTGTGAAAAGAAAGGACCGGCAGAGAAAGCCGGCGAGAAAATCGATGAGATGGCCGAGAAGGCCGGTGATGCAATGGACAAGGCCGCAGACGATGTGGCGGAAGCCGCCGAAGAGACCTGCGAGGAGATCAAGAAGCGTACCGGCAACAAGGATATGGATTGCGATTGAGTCGCCCCTGACCCTAACGTAGTTGCATTGGGTGTCGCAGCCGCCAGGCGGCTGCGACACCGCACTCGCATCCTAGTACCCGTTCACCCTGGATCGTTTGTACTATCCGGGCTGGTTGATACCGCCGACGCAGGACGGACTCTCTTATTCAGTGTCGCCGCAGCGGTACCGGCTACGAAAAAAGTCAATCGTGCCGAAATTCCGACGAAGCAGTTGATCCCGACATCACCAGCAACATATCGAAGCCGTAAACAACTCTTAGCAATTCCGGGCTGGCGAGTTTTGCCCTGGATGCCAGCATTCCGCGAATCGGAGCCAAATCGATCAGCGTGAAGTCGTCCGCGAAAGCGGCCTGAGTTAGCGGTTCAATCTTCCTGGTATATCCGTCTTTTGGTTTCTCGGGCGCAAAAGTCCACGTTGACGGATTCAGTACAGCGGTCAACGATTGATTGCCCGGTACGACCATTACTGCAAAACTCCTGCCGCTTTCAATCGCGGCGAGCTCGGGCAGCAACGAGCCGAGATCGAACGTCTGGGTCATGTTGCGCCCGCGGACGATATGGTTGGCGCCCAACTTCGCCATGATCTTTGGCCCAGCCTGATCCTTTTTTGCTTGCATCCAGTAGCGGAGGAAGTTCGATCTGATCAGCGCTGCGCGCCGATGATTCGATTCCCATCCTTGTCCGTTGATCCAGAGGCGATTTATCTCCAGCGTTTCTTCCAGCGTATTGAGAATCCAGTCGCTTTCCTCGTCGCGATCCGGCCATGTCTCCGTGACCGCTCTGACGAGTTCAGGATCGCCGCTGAAAGAGAAAATAAATTGCGGACCCCCGGTATCACGATACTGGGCCCAGGACTGCTCTGACGCAGCGGTCAGCGATGCGAGGGCTTTCGTTGCGGCAACGGGTTTGGGTTTGGATTCGAGGATTCGCAGAAGCGTTCTGTCGCCGGCCACCTCGTAATCGAGTCCCCAGAAGGCTTGCGTGTCGCGGGCAACGGCGGCGCGCACCGTCGCCAGCATCTCGGCCTCTTCTGCCATCCCGAAAAAAGCCGGTTCACCGCCGGGTTGCGCGAAAAGACTCCGCAATCCCTCAAGACCGCCATCCAGAGTCGCCGTGTCCAGGGCCTTCGCCATTGGCGGCGATATCTCGATCGCCAGTTTGCTGTACCCGGCCTTCGTCAGCGCCGTGAACAGCTGCGCGACGAGTTTCGGGTTCTCCGCAATGCCGTGTTCTTCGCCGATCAGAAAGAACTGGGCGGCAAGTCCCGCTTGCAGCAGCCTGTCCCAGCCTGGCCCGGAAAATTTCTGGCCGTCAAAATTCAGGCGATGGCGGTAATCTTTTGCCACGCTGGCTATCGCCTCCGCCAGAGGCGGCTCTTCGTTGCTCTTTTCCTGCGCGACCGCAAATTGCGATGTGAGCAGATGTGCGATCAGCAGGGCCAGTGTGGCGATGTGTTTCATCAGTTTTGGTCTCGTCGACGAAGTGGCGTGAAGAGTGGCGGGTGATCGTACTATAGAGACTGGCATGTTCGGGAATGGCGTGGCGGGCCCGCGCGGGAAGAAGAGGTGCCAGAATTCTCGCGGCGACTGTCATGGTGCCTCCCGCGACGGCCGGCCGTTGGTTCGATTTCGCGTCCCGATGCCAAACCGTTTGCCCCGCGTTTGTGGCGGACTCGCAGTTGACAAACCGTGAATTCCAGCCTCTGCTACAAGCGCTTGGCCGTCCGGGTACGAGTCGACGGCGGAGTCGTAATTTGTCGTGGCATCAGCGCCAGCAATCGGGCCACCGTTGCAACTGCAAGTGACCGCACTGGAAATTCATTCCCGTCCGGGGTAGGTTCACTGGCTTGTTTGCGCGTCCGGGTTGCCCCGGCGCCAGGTTGCACGCCTTTCCGATGCTACTGGAGATAACCATTTTGACTGCCTATCGTCCGATTTCATTGCTGCTACTCGTCGCCTTTAATTGCATTGGTTGCGGGTCTCCGTCTGACGAGACCGCGGCCGTCGCGATTGCCGATCGCAACCCGGATGCCACCTCCGCGGTAATCTCTGCGGTGCCGGCTGCCGATGCTGTTTCTGCCAACGAGCGGTTCGAAGTCTTTCTTGAGGAGGTTTTCCGGCGTGAGCTTGCTGACAGTCCGATGTTTGAAACCCGGCTCGGGATAAAGACCGAGCGCTACGGGCAGTGGGACGATTTCTCCGATGCCGCGGCAGTGGCCGAGAACGAGCGGCGCAAGGCGGATCTCGAGAGACTCAGGGATCTGGTGGATTACGATGCGCTCGATGATGCCAACAAAATCAGTTATGACATCTTCGTTTATCGCGGCGAACAGGCGATGCGCAATTTCGAATTTCGCAAGAACATCTATGTGGCACACCACCTTGACAGCGCTGCGCTGTATCTGCCGGTGATGCTGCAAAATCAGCATCGCGTCGATGACCGCTCCGACGCAGAGGCCTATATCTCGCGGCTTGAGAATGTCGGGATCGCTCTGAATCAGCTGGCGGAACGACTGTCTGAACAGACCCGCATGGGAATCGCCGCGCCTGAGTTTGTCTATCCGAAAATCCTCGCCGATCTCAATAATCTGCTGAGTGGTGCACCATTCGAAGAGGGCGAGGACAATTCGGTCTATGCCGATTTCCGCGCCAAGGTGGAGAAGCTCGAACTCGGTGACGAGGCAACCGGCGAGTTGCTGGCGCGTGCGGCCGAGGCGATGCGCGGTGGTTGGAAAAGCGGCTATCTGACTTTTCGCGCCGAGGTGGAGCGGGCACGTGAGGGCGCCGAGGGGAATGATGGTGTGTGGGAGCATCCCAACGGGGCCGCGTACTACGACAACCGCATCAATAACTATACGACGCTTGATCTGCAAGCCGACGCGATTCATCAACTCGGGCTTGAGGAGGTCGCCAGGATTCAATCGGAGATTGCAGCCATCCAGGGCAAGGTCGGATTCGAGGGCAGCCTGGTGGAGTTTTTCCAGTTCATACGCGACGATCCGAACAATTATTACCCCAATACCGACGCGGGCCGTGAACAATTCCTTGAACGACAGCGCGAACTGGTCGCCGGCATTTACGAAAAGGTCGACACCTATTTCAACCTGCTGCCAAAAGCCGAACTCGATGTGCGGCGAGTGGAGCCGTTTCGCGAAAATACCGCGGGGATCGCGTTCTACAATGTGCCGTCGGCCGATGGCTCCCGCCCAGGAATCTACTACACCAATCTTCGCGATATGACAGCGGTGCAAAAATATGTTCACACGGCGATTGCTTATCATGAAAGCGCACCCGGGCATCATTTCCAGCTGGCGTTGCAACAGGAAATGGAGGCTCTGCCGAGCTTTCGCAAATACGGAGGCTTCGGGTCATACATAGAAGGCTGGGCCCTGTACTCGGAATTACTCGCCAAGGAGATGGGGTTCTACACTGATCCGCTGGAGGACGTGGGCCGCCTGCAAAACGAAATCTGGCGCGCGGTACGCCTGGTCGTCGACACGGGCCTGCATACAAGACGTTGGACCCGGGAGCAGGCAATCGATTATTTCCTGCAAAATACCCCGCTTTCGGTGGGTGATGCGACGACGGAGATCGAACGTTACATTGCTCGTCCCGGTCAGGCGCTTTCCTACAAGATCGGCATGCTGAAGATCCAGGAGCTGCGGGCCAGGGCTGAGTCCGAACTCGGCAGTAAGTTCGACATTCGTGAGTTTCACGATGAGGTCCTGCGCAACGGCGCTGTACCACTGCCGATTCTGGAGCGCGTCGTGGATCAGTACATCGCACGGGTCACAGCAGCGGGCTAGCAGGCCGGTTTGGAGGATTCGTACTCGCGAAACGGTTCAAATTGCGCGAAGTGACGAGCCGATTTTTCCCTATCGGGCGGGCGGAATCGGCGAATGCTGGCCGGTCCGAGGGGCTTGCGCAGCCGGATGAGGCCTGGCCGCGCGGATTGCTCGATGCGATGCCCGGCGATGTGTAGAATCCACGTTGGCAGTTGACCTCGAACTTGCCGCGAGCCTGTCAATGGTGGTCCGTACCGGTTCCCCCGCGACGAGCAGCCGTGAACTCCGTCAGGCCCGGAAGGGAGCAGCGGTAACGGTGACCTCGGGTGCCGGGGTGTAGCTGGTACGGGCCGCCTCCAAGCCACTCCGCGTTGATGGTAGAGTGGACTTTCTTTGCGGAAACCGTTCATTCATGAGTTATCTCGTTCTCGCCAGAAAATGGCGCCCCGGATCGTTCGACGATATGGTCGGTCAGGAGCATGTCCGCCGCGCGCTGGTCAACGCGCTCGATAACGAGCGTCTCCACCACGCCTATCTGTTTTCCGGCACGCGGGGCGTCGGTAAGACGACGATCGCGAGAATCCTGGCCAAGGCGCTCAACTGCAATAACGGAATCACCTCCAGCCCGTGTGGCGAGTGCAGCGCGTGCACGGAAATCGATGAGGGGCGTTTTGTCGATCTGATCGAGGTCGATGCGGCGTCGCGCACGAAAGTAGACGATACTCGCGAGTTGCTCGACAACGTGCAGTATGCCCCGGCTCGCGGCCGCTTCAAGGTCTACCTGATTGACGAAGTTCACATGCTGTCGACGCACTCTTTCAATGCACTATTGAAAACGCTCGAGGAGCCACCGCCACACGTCAAGTTTCTCCTCGCTACCACGGATCCGCAGAAATTGCCGGTTACCGTTTTGTCGCGTTGCCTCAAGTTCAATCTGAAGCGTTTGTCGCTGGACCTGATTGAGGATCGGCTGAGGGCGATCGTCGCTGCCGAGGATATCGTTGCCGACGACGCGGGGCTACGGGTTTTGGCCCGTGCCGCCGACGGCAGCATGCGTGACGGGCTCAGCCTGCTTGACCAGGCCATCGCTTACGGCGGTGGGGAAGTCCGCGAGAGCGATGTCAGGTCGATGCTGGGCAGCATTGATCAGCAACACGTTGTCGGCCTGCTGCGGTGTCTGGCCGATGCCGAGCCGAGAGCGTTGCTCACTGAGGCCGGGCGCCTCGCCGACCAGGCGCCCGATTACGCAGCGGTGCTTGCTGACATGGCCAGTGTCCTGCAACAGGTAGCGCTGGAGCAGATCGTTGCGGATAGTGCCGCGGAGATTGACGACCCGGAGGCGTTGGCCGATCTTGCACGCCGACTGACCCCCGAGGACGTGCAGCTCTACTACCAGATCGCGTTACATGGCGCCCGCGACCTGCGCCTCAGTCAGGATGCGCGGTCGGCGTTCCAGATGACGCTATTGCGGATGCTGGTGTTTCGCCCGGCGCCGGTCGCTGCACCGGGCGAGGGGGGCGGCAATGAGGCAGCGGCAAAATCCGCGCCACCGAGCGTTGCCGCAGCCGGCAAGGCAAAAAGGAAGACGCCTGGGATTAAGGCGAAAACAAAGGCCGTCACGGCCGACACCTGGCCGGAGATTGTCGCCGCGATGAAACTCGGCGGCGCCGTTCGACAGCTCGCAAATAATTGCGTGATGCTCGAGCGCGACGGCTGGAGGCTGTCGCTGCAGCTCGACCCGTCTGGCGAGTCGATGCTGACGAAACACCTCAAGAATAAGCTTTGCCGGAGTCTAACCGACTATCTCGGGCATGATGTGAGTCTCGAGATCACAATCGGGAAACCGGTGCAGGAGACACCAAACATGGCGCAGAGTCGCAAGGCTGACGAGAAACAGCGCGCCGCGCGCGAATCGCTGGAAGAGGACCCAAACGTCCTCGCGTTGAAGGAGACCTTCGATGCCACGATTCAGGAGGAGTCGGTGCGTCCTCTGGACTAGCACCCGAACAACGGAAAACGACACGGAGTAATGCATGAAAGGTGGAATCGGGAACTTGATGAAGCAGGCGCAGAAGATGCAGGAAAACCTGCAGAAGGCCCAGGACGAACTCGGCAATATCGAAGTGAACGGCGAGTCGGGTGGCGGCATGGTTCGGGTTACGATGACCTGTAAACACGAGGTCCGGCGGGTGACGCTGGACCCGGAACTGCCGCTGGACGATCGTGAGATGATCGAGGACCTCGTCGCCGCGGCCGTTAACGATGCCGTGCGCAAGGTCGAGCAAACGGTTCAGGATAAGTTCAGCGGTCTGGCCGGTGGAATGGCACTCCCGCCAGGACTAAAGCTGCCGCTCGGCTGAGCGCGGCCACTGGTAGCTCTGATGAGCGCATATAGCCCGCTTTTGCAGGATCTGATCGACTCATTGCGTTGCCTGCCCGGCGTTGGACCCAAGTCGGCGCAGCGTATGGCGTTCCACATTCTCGAGCGCGATCGCGAAGGGGGGCGGCGACTGACGGAGACGTTGCAGCGGGCGCTGACCGGGATCGGGCACTGCGACCAGTGCCGGATGTTTTCGGAAACCGATATCTGCCCGATTTGTGCGTCTCCGCAGCGCGATACGGCGACAGTTTGCGTGGTCGAGTCGCCGGCCGATGTGGCGGCGGTGGAGCAGTCGGCTGCATACCGTGGCACATATTTCGTACTGATGGGGCATCTCTCGCCCCTCGACGGCATCGGCCCGGACGAATTGGGGCTGGATCGGCTCGAGGCACGTCTCGATGACGGCGGAATCAGCGAGTTGATTCTGGCCACCAACCCAACCGTGGAGGGCGAGGCGAGCGCGCATTACATTGCCGGTCTCGCGGCGGCGCGCGGGGTACGCAGTAGCCGGATCGCACACGGAGTCCCGCTTGGCGGCGAGCTCGAACACGTTGATTCGGGCACGCTGTCGCACGCCCTGGCCGGTCGTCAGTCTTTTCGCTAGGCGCGTATTCGAATTGGAGAAAGTGCTATGACCAAATGCCTGTTTTGCAAAATGGTCACTGGTGAGATTCAGCCGGATACCGTTCTTGAAACCGACGATGTGCTCGCCTTTCGCGATATCAACCCGCAGGCGCCGACTCACGTGCTCGTTATCCCCAAGCGGCATATCGCGACGATAAACGATATCGATATCGACGATGCAGAACTGATCGGCAAGCTGTATTTGGCAGCGGCTCAAGTCGCGCGCAATAGCGGGTTTGCCGAAGAGGGTTACCGTGCGGTGATGAACTGTAATAGCGGCGCCGGCCAGACCGTATTTCACTTGCACCTGCATGTGCTCGGCGGGCGCGCCCTCACCTGGCCGCCAGGCTGACCTGATACAGCTCGCTCCGACCAGGGGATGTTTCTGCGCGTGCAGCGGCAGGTCGCGATTGCCGGCTTGTCGATGATGCGGCGGCGAGGTTCAATACTGGCGGGCGAGATCGCGGCCCAGACGTAACAGACGCCGGTAGCTTTCGTAGCGGCGTGGACTGATCGTCTGCGCGGCGACCGCTTCGATGACCGCGCAGCCGGGTTCTTTCAGATGCATGCAATTGTGAAACCGGCAATGCTGCGAAGCCGCTTCGATTTCCACGAACCCTTGTTGCACACCGCCTTCAAGCGCCTGTCCCGGGGCGTAGTCTCGCACTCCCGGCGAGTCGATGATGCGGCCGCCGGAATCGAGGTGATAGAGGGTCGATGCGGTAGTGGTATGACGCCCCTCGCCGAGCGATTTCGATACACTCCGGGTGGCGAGGTCGAGATCCGGCAGGAGTGCGTTCAGCAACGATGACTTCCCGGTGCCGGACTGGCCAACGAGAATCGAGGTATGTTCCCGTAGTAGCTCGCGCAGGTCTGTGAGGCCCTCGTTGGCGGATGCGCTGGTCAGGAGTTTCGGGTAACCGAGCACCGCATACACGTCGAGTTCAGCGTCGAATGCAAAGACGTCCGTGCCAATCAGGTCGCGCTTGTTGCACACGATAGCTGCTTTCGCTGTCATAAACTCGGCCGCTGCGATGTAGCGGTCGACGATGAACGGATCGGGTTCGGGCGAGGGCGCAACGACGATCACGACCTGTGAGATATTTGCCGCCAGCACCTCGATTTTGCCGCGATTGTTCGGTCTCACCAGCGCGTTGCGCCGCTCTTCTACGGCTACAAGAAGCGGTTGCGAACTCGGTGTTGCGGCTCTCCACGCCACCTCGTCTCCCGTTACGGGCTTCAGGCTGCGGCTTGAGAGCATGCACTGATGACGTTCGCCGCCCGTATCCTCGACCAGGACACGGCGGCCGAAATTGCTGACGACGATTCCGTGGCGATCCTCGATCGAGATCACCGCCGTCCGACCAGTGCTTCAATGTGTTCGATTCGTATTGGCGCTGGCGGATGCGAGTCGTAAAACAGTGAGTGAAGGCGATCGGGTGTCAATGTCGTCGCATTGTCGCGGTAGAGCTTGACCAATGCGGCGACCAGAGCCGGCCCATCGGCGTGTTCCACCGCAAAGGCGTCTGCCTCGAACTCGTGCTTGCGTGACAGCAGGGCGGCAAGCGGCGACGCAAAATAGCCTGCCAGAGGTGCGACCACCATGAACAGGGTCAGCGCGGCGTAATCGGATACGGCGGCAAACCCCAGGCCGGTGTAGAACCCCGGCTGCAGTCTGAGCCAGCCGAGGAAAGCCAACGCGGCGAGCCCCAGGGCAAGCATTGTGACCAGGCGTTTGCGAATGTGGTGGCGGCGAAAATGTCCGAGCTCATGGGCCAGGACCGCCTCTATTTCCGGTGGTTCGAGCGACTTCAGCAGCGTATCGAAAAACACTATGCGTTTGGCGGCACCAAGACCCGTGAAATAGGCGTTGCCGTGGCTGCTGCGACGCGATCCGTCCATGACGAACACGCCGCTCGAGCGAAAGCCGCAGCGTTGCAACAATGCCTCGATACGCGCTTGCAGATCGCTATCTTCGAGCGCCTCGAAGCGATTGAACCAGGGTGCGATGAAGGTCGGGTAGGCCCAGGTCAGGAGCAGGCTGAAGCCTGCCCAGACCAGCCATGCATAGACCCACCAGTAGGTCCCTGCGTTCGCCATGAACCAGAGGACTGCCGCGAGTAGCGGGGCGCCCAGCAGCAGGCTGACCACCAGGCCTTTAAGCAGGTCGATAGCGAACAGCCGCGGCGTGGTGCGGTTAAAGCCGAATCGTTCTTCGATGCCGAAAGTGTTGTAAATAGCGAAAGGCAGGCCGAGCAGGCTACCGACGATCGAGAAGCCCAGTACGAACGTGAGTCCCGTTGCGATACTGCCCCATTCGAGACTGCGAACGACGTCATCGAGAAGTGCGAATCCACCGCCCAATGTCCAGGCACAAAGCAGGAAAGCATCGTAGAGCGTTTCAAATCGGCCGAGGCGACCGCGGGCCATGGAGTAGTCCGCGGCCTTCTGGTGGTTATCCAGGGAAATTCGGGTATCGAACGGGTGAGGCACGTTCGCGCGATGCTGGCGGATATTGCGTGTCTGCCGGGAACTGAGCCACAACCGGCAAAGCGTGACGGCGACGAGAAGCGCGAGAAATATGACGGTGTAAACGTTCATTCGGGATTTGCCAATACGAGGGCGGCCAAGCTTAGCCTCTGATAGAATGCGCCGCAAGCTGTCCAAGGGCTAAGAACACGCTGTGAAAGACCCACAAAATCTGGTTTGGATCGATCTCGAAATGACCGGCCTTGATCCCGAACATGACCGAATCCTGGAGATCGCCACTGTCGTAACCGACAAGGATTTGAGAATTCTCGCCGAGGGGCCGGTTCTGGCAATCCATCAGCCGGATAAGATTCTCGCTGGCATGGACGAGTGGAACACGGTTCAGCACGGCGACTCTGGTCTGATCACGCGAGTCCGGGAAAGTACCGATAACGAGGCCGAGGCGCAGGCCCAGACCCTGTTGTTTCTCAATCGTTATGTGGAGCCCGGCACGTCACCGATGTGCGGCAATACGATCTGTCAGGACCGCCGATTTCTGGCTCGTTCCATGCCCCGTCTCGAGCGTTTTTTTCACTACAGAAATCTCGATGTCAGTAGCCTGAAGGAGCTGGTTAACCGATGGGCGCCGGGGTTGGTGAAAGGATTCTCGAAACAGGCGCAGCACCTGGCGCTGGCCGATATCCATGAGTCGATCAAGGAACTCGAATACTACCGCGCTAATTTCATTGGGCCCGAGTTCCGTTTGTCACGGCAATGAAGCCCTATGCGCCGGCTTGCGACAACAACAGGCAACCGATTCACGAGGTCCTTGTCGGGCATCTGGAAAATGCGCGATCCGTATTGGAAATCGGCTCCGGTACCGGGCAGCACGCTGTTTTTTTTGCGGCAAAACTGCCGTGGCTGAACTGGACGACGAGCGATCTGGGGCAAAGACACGAGGGCATCACAGCGTGGCTGGCCGAGGCCGAGTTGCCCAATCTGAGCGGTCCACTGGAACTCGACGCGAATAATCCGCAACACTGGCAGCTTCCCGCAGTCGATGCCGTCTTCACCGCCAATACGCTGCACATCATGCCATGGGAGACGGGGATCAAGACGATCGAGGGCAGCGCCTCGCTACTTGGTCCGGGCGGGCGGTTGCTGATTTATGGGCCGTTCAATCGTGCTGGCCGCCATGTAGGACGCGGCAATGCGCTGTTTGATGCCCGTTTGCGTGCCGAAGGTAATGGTCAGGGTCTGCGCGACATGGAAGCCGTCCAACAACAGGCGCTGGCAGCCGGACTGACGCCGCTCTCGGTGCATCCAATGCCGGCCAACAATTTTATTCTGGCTTATCAAAGAGAGCGCGCGAAATGACCGACTCAGTTACCTACGATGACGTGCTGGCCGCAGCGACCCGGATCGCGCCCTACATCCATCGCACGCCCGTACTCACGTGTGCCAGCCTGTCTCGGGAACTCGGGGCCGAGATCTTTTTTAAATGTGAAAATCTGCAAAAAGTCGGTGCCTTCAAGGCGCGCGGTGCCCACAACGCGGTTTTTGGTCTGAGCGAGGAGCTCTGCAGGAATGGTGTCGCGACCCACTCGTCGGGCAATCACGGTGCTGCTCTGGCGCTCGCTGCCCGCAGCCGCGGGATTCCTGCTCATGTCGTGGTGCCGAACAGCGCGCCGGCAGTTAAACGGGCCTCGGTTGAGCGCTATGGCGCCCATATCATCGAATGCCGTTCAACCCTTAGCGATCGCGAACGGACGCTGGCGGAAGTCGCAGATCGAATGGGGGCGACTCCAGTCCATCCCTATAACGATGCCGCGGTCATTGCCGGGCAGGGCACCGCAGCGCTCGAATTGATCGAGGCCGTTCCGGATCTGGATCTGATCCTGGTTCCCGTTGGTGGCGGCGGACTCCTGTCCGGCACCGCAGTCGCCGCGCACGGGAGCTTAACGAATGCGGCGATTATCGGGGCCGAGCCGGCCGCGGCAGACGATGCATGGCAGGGCTTCCGAACCGGTGAGCGCGTGATTCTCGATGCGCCCGACACGATTGCGGATGGTCTGCGCGCTTCGCTTGGCGAACTCAACTTCGATCTGATCCGGCGCTACGTCGACGATATCGTCCGGGTCGACGAGGAGGCAATCGTCAGCGCAATGCGAACAATCTGGGAGCGAATGAAGATCGTAATTGAGCCTTCTGCCGCGGTGCCGGTGGCCGCATTGCTCGAGCGCGCGGTCGCCGGGGAGGGCCGGCGAATCGGCGTCATTCTAAGTGGCGGCAACGTCGATCTGGATTCACTGCCATGGGTTCGGTAACGGTGCCGGGGATAGCGCAGGTCGGTTGACCCGGTTGAGACTTTATTATCCGACCGGCCCGGCCCCTTTCTCTTGGGTGATCGCAGTCGCATCGCACAACCAGTGACCTCCTGTGATGACGGGCCTTGATTTGTGCGGCGGGTAAATGCCGAACCGCATAAATCGTAACATTACGGTGCAACGGTACCCGGGATTCCGTGTGCCGTGCGCGCGGATGCAATGGTATAGCCTCGATCCCGTTGGCTCCTGTATCGTAATGCCAGATGACGATTCGCTCTGTGTCCACGGATTCGCAACGGGAGAAGCCTCGATGCGAGGGAAGAAATTTCTTGCAGCCTTTTTAGTCGTTCACATGGCGCTGACGGCCTGCGGCGGAGGGGACTCCGAGGATGCTGCCGGTGCGGCAATCGCTGCCGCTGTGCCCGATACGGACATTTTCCTGTTGTCGGTAAAAGAGATCGCCGACGCTCCGGATCCAGCTAACCTTCGCAACATCACGGCACGGCCGGGTTACGACAATCAACCCGCGTTTGTCCCTGACAGCAGGCCTTGCTGTTCACGTCGATCGTGGACGGCAAGCAGGCCGACATTTTCGAATACAATTTTGCCGAAGAGGTGTTGACCCAGCTTACCGAGACGGAAGAGAGTGAGTATTCGCCGACTCCGTTGGGACCGGACGGCGCATTTTCGGTGGTCCGTGTCGAGCAGGATGGCGGGCAGCGTCTGTGGGAATTTGATCGCACGGGTGGCGAGCCACGCCTGCTTTTGCCGCAGTGGCGCAACGTCGGCTACCATGCGTGGATCGATTCACGACGCGTGCTGGCTTTTCTCGTCGGCGAGCCGCCGCAGCTCGCAGTGATCGACACGGGAAGCGGTATCGCCGAAGTGCTCGCCACGGGAATTGGCCGGTCGATTCATTACCTGCCGGAATCCGACAGCATCAGTTTTATCGATACTGTCGAGGCGGATCGTCCGCAAATGATTATCTATCCTCTGAAAGGCGCAGAGCGGGAGACGATGATGGAACCGCGTCCGGGGGCCCAGGATTACGTCTTTGCGTCAGACGATTCAGTACTGATGGCGGAGGGTATGGTGATTTATCGCTCCAACGTGCAACGCACCCGCTGGAAAGTCTGGGTCGATCTCACCGACTTCCTGCCCGGGCCGATCAGCCGCATTGCCGTGAGTGACGATGAGCGCTGGGTCGCCATGGTTGCCACCGTGGCAGAGTAAGACCAGGCGCAGCGCAGATATGAATCCGGAGACCGGCTCCAGTACTACTCACCGGGGCGGCTGCCATTGTGGCGCCGTTCGTTTCGAGGTGGATGCGCCGCGCGATGTCGCGATACATGTGTGCAATTGTTCGATTTGTGCTATGACCGGATTTCAGCACCTGATCGTACCGGCCAGCCGCTTCCGCCTGATTAGCGGCCGCGATGGCTTGTCGGACTACGGGTTCAACACGGGAACCGCGCGACATCTGTTCTGCGCGATATGCGGAATAAAGTCGTTCTACGTGCCGCGCTCCAATCCTGATGGCTTCAGTGTTAATCTGCGGTGCCTTGAAAGCGAAACTCTGGGCCGGGTTACCGTGATTCCGTTTGACGGACAGAACTGGGAGAGCAGTGCGGCCGCTCTGAGGCACCTGAGCGAAGACTAGCTGGCGTGGCGATGATGTCGTGGAAAAGCGACACTGCGGGAGCGCCGGACGAGCAGTTACAATACTGGATCAACTCACCGATTATGACGACGCCGATGTTCAAAAGTTTTGTTTTTACTGTTGTGCTGGCGCTGCTAGCGGGCGCAGCCAGCGCCGAGACCCGATACGTGACTGACGAGCTCGAAGTCACGATGCGCAGTGGCCAGAGCACCCGCAATTCGATCGTCCGCATGCTCAAGAGCGGCGCCGCCGTCGAAGTGCTGGAGACCGATGTGGCAGCGGGCTACACCAAGGTTCGGGTTAGCGGCGGCACCGAGGGCTGGGTGCTGACACGTTTTCTGGTCTCGCAGCCGGTTGCCAGGGATCGATTGCCGCAAATCCAGCAGGAAGTGGCAACGCTGCGCGAACAGCTCGCGGCGTTGCGCGAAACCGCGAGCGCGGCGGCTGGCGAGAACTCCGACCTTATCGCTGAACGCAATCAGTTTCGCGCGGACTATGAGCGCACGGCCCAGGAACTCGAGGACCTCAGGGTGAAGGCTTCCAACGTGCTGCAGGTGGACCAGCAGAACCAGAGATTGAAGACCCGCGTCGATAGCCTGCAGAGCGAGGTAGATCGCCTCAGCATGGAAAACGACGATCTGTCCAGCAAGCGCACACTGGAGTGGTTCGTGGTCGGTGCCAGCGTACTGTTCGTCGGCATTTTGCTCGGGCTGATTTTGCCGCGGTTGCGAAGACGCCGACGGTCCGGGTGGGGCGATCTCTGACGGCTATTGGTCTAGACCTTTTTCCCCGCCAGGTACATCCAGGTTTCGACCACGGTGTCGGGGTTTAGAGAAATCGATTCAATGCCCTGATCCAGTAGCCAGCGCGCCAGGTCCGGGTGATCGGACGGCCCCTGGCCGCAAATGCCAATGTACTTGTTTTGTTTGCGGCAGGCGGATATCGCCATTCCCAGTAGCTTGCGAACAGCGGGGTCGCGCTCGTCGAACAGATGCGCAATCACTGACGAGTCGCGGTCGAGGCCGAGGGTCAGCTGGGTCATATCGTTCGAGCCGATCGACATCCCGTCGAAATACTCGAGAAATTCCTCGGCCATGAGGGCGTTGCTGGGGATTTCGCACATCATGATGACGCGGAGATCGTCGACGCCGCGCTCGAGACCGTTAGCGCGCAACAAACCGGTGACTTCGCGCGCCTCTTCCAGCGTGCGCACAAACGGCACCATGACCCATACATTGCTAAAGCCCATTTTCTCGCGGACCCGTTTCAGGGCTTCGCATTCCATCTCGAAACAGGGCCTGAAATCCTCGTCAACATAACGAGATGCGCCGCGGAAGCCAAGCATCGGATTCTCTTCGTGTGGCTCGTAACGTTCGCCACCGACCAGATTGGCGTACTCGTTCGATTTGAAATCGGACAGGCGGACGATAACCGGATTCGGCGCAAACGCGGCCGCGATCGTGGCGATGCCTTCTGCCAACTTGTGGACGAAAAACTCGCGTGGATCGGCATATCCGAACATCTGTTGCTCGATCATCGATCGGGTTTCATCATCGACTGTGTCGAACTCCAGGAGCGCCCTGGGGTGAACACCGATCATGCGGTTGATGATGAATTCAAGTCGCGCAAGTCCGACACCGTGATTCGGAATGCCGGCGAAATCGAAAGCCCGGTCGGGGTTGCCGACGTTCATCATCAGTTTGACGGGAATATCCGGCAGACTGTCGAGTTGTACGTCCTGCTGCTCATACTCGAGCAGCCCGTCATAGACGTTGCCGACATCGCCCTCGGCACAGGAAACCGTGACTTCGCTGCCATCGATCAGGCAGTCGGTCGCGTCACCACATCCGACTACTGCAGGGATACCCAGTTCGCGCGCGATAATCGCGGCATGACAGGTCCGGCCGCCGCGATTGGTCACTATCGCCGCGGCGCGTTTCATCACCGGTTCCCAGTCGGGATCGGTCATGTCGGCAACCAGCACGTCACCGCTCTGGACCCGGCTCATCTCTTTAACGTTGCGGATGATGCGGACGGTACCGGCGCCGATGCGCTGGCCGATACTTCTTCCGGACGCAATGACATTGGAGGCTCCGCGCAACCTGAAGCGCTGAATCGTACGTCCCGAGCGGCTCTGGACCGTCTCGGGCCGGGCCTGGAGAATGTAGATCTTGCCGCTCTCGCCGTCCTTGCCCCACTCGATATCCATCGGCCGACGATAGTGATCCTCAATTAACAGAGCCTGTTGCGACAGCGTCAGGATGTCTTCATCGGTCAGGCAGAATCGGTGCTGGTCAGCCGGGTCAACCTCAATTTGCTGCACGGTGGATGAGTCAGCGCTGTCATCGTTGTAGACCATCCTGATCGCTTTGGTCCCCAAGGTGCGGCGCAGCACCGGGTAGTGACCGTCGCGTAAAGCACGTTTGGAGACATAGAATTCGTCGGGGTTTACCGCGCCCTGGACAACCATTTCGCCGAGACCATAGGAGGCGGTAATAAAGACCACTTCGCGGAAACCGGAGTCGGTGTCCAGCGTGAACATCACCCCGCTGGTGCCGATGTCGCTACGCACCATATGCTGGATTCCGGCCGACAACGCGACCTGGTGGTGGTCGTAGCCCTGATGGACCCGGTAGGCAATCGCGCGATCGTTAAACAGCGATGCGAATACCTCGTGAATCGCCGCGACGATGTTGTCGAAACCGCGCACGTTGAGAAGTGTTTCCTGCTGCCCGGCAAAAGACGCATCCGGCAGATCTTCCGCCGTGGCGGATGAACGAACGGCCACGGCAATGTCCGCACCGCCGGACATCTGGTCCCAGGCGCTGCCCAGTTCGGCATGCAGGCGTGCGGGTAAGGCGGTGGACATTATCCACTCGCGAATAAGTGCCCCCGTGCGCGCCAGTTCTTCGACATCGTCGACATCGAGTTCGGCAAGCGCGGCGTCGATCCTCTCCCGCAGTCCGTCGGTCGCAAGAAAGTCG
The DNA here is from genome assembly GCA_963699835.1 of uncultured Gammaproteobacteria bacterium. GTDB lineage: Bacteria > Pseudomonadota > Gammaproteobacteria > Steroidobacterales > BM003 > BM003. The sequence goes on from CAVOVJ010000001.1 coordinate 24,867, forward strand.
CGGAAAGCAAGAGATGTCGTTGCAAATCCGCCCGGGACGTTAACCCCGGAAGCGCTCAGGTGACTGATCATTTCTCCGAGTGAAGCGTTCTTGCCGCCAACGGTTTCGACGTCACCCATACCGAGCTCGTCGAGACGAAGGATATATGCGCCCACTTGCTAACCCCTTGTTTTCCAGAACCGGAGGTGTTAAACCGCCGCCTGATACACCAACCGGACATTATACCGACTGCGATGAGCCAAAGAACCGTATTTTTCATATCCGACGAGACCGGGGTTACCGCTGAAACCCTTGGTCACAGTTTGCTGACTCAATTCGAGGGTGTGACCTTCAGGCAGGTGACCTTGCCATTTCTCTCGAGCCCGCAGAAGGCCCGACGAGGCGGTGGACAAAATCAATCTCACGGCCGAACTCGAGGGCGTGCGGCCAATTATCTTCAGCACCCTGGTCAACGACGATTTGCGGGTTCTGTTTCAACGTAGCAACGGGTTGTATCTCGACTTTTTCGATGCGTTTCTTGCACCGCTGGAGAAGGAGCTGGAGCTGCGTTCCAGTCATGCCGCCGGGCGCGCCCACGGCATGAGCGATTTGCAAAAGTACAACCAGCGCATCGATGCCACGAATTTTGCGCTGGCCAGCGACGACGGTGGCCGAAACCGCGATTATGATCGTGCCGACGTGGTGCTGGTTGGTGTATCACGCTCGGGAAAGACTCCTACGTGTCTGTACATGGCGCTGCAGTACGGGATCTATGCCGCCAACTATCCGTTGGCCGACGATGACTTCGAGCGCGGCGACTTGCCGGCGGTGCTGAAGCCATTCAAAGATAAACTGTATGGCCTGACCATTGCCGCGGAGCGCCTGCAGCAGATCCGCAAGGAGCGGCGCCCGGAGGGCCGTTATGCCACGATCCAGCAGGTTCGTTTCGAACTCCGCGAGGCGGAGAAGTTGTTCCGTCGCCTGGGTATTCCCTATCTCGACACCACGCAGAGCTCGATTGAGGAAATCGCCAGCACGATTCTCGACAAAACAGCCCTTGAAAGGCGCGTAAGGCCCTAGCGACCGCCGTTTTTTCAACACAATTTTTGTGAGCATTGTCAGATACTTCGGTTAGCATGCGTGTGCTATATTTCGGCTATGCTTACCGATAGCCGGATAGTCCTGCCACGTCCGACACGCCCGCTGACGTTCACCGGGCTGATGACGCTTTACGAGAGCAATTATGTCCGGCTTGGCTGGTTGCTTCCCGACGCGGATAAACTGGATGGTGAACGAATTTCCAGTCCCGGTTTGGACTTGCCATTGCACGCGCGCCTGCTGGAACGCGCGCGCTACACGACAACGATCCATCTCACCTATTTTTTTGCTGACGAGTCCGAGCGGGTCGCCGATCCCGATCTGACTGTTCGTCTGTATCACGATGCGCGCCTGGCCGAGGCCATGTGTTGTGCCGGCCATCACCGCCACCATGCGCTCAGGGACTGCGTGACACCTGCCGGTAACGAACTGGGTTTGCGGTGGGCACGCAATACGATGTTGAACAAATGGCTCGAGTACTGTGTCGATCTCGGGCACGAGCTTGGATCGCAGACCGAAATTCATACCGTGTCGGTATGAAGACCAGCGCTGCTCTGGATTTTCGGCGATGAATGAAGTGAAGGAGCTGACCGGTGAATTGCCTATTGGCGGGCCAGCGTCGAAGAAGGTTCAAGACGAACGCCTGCTCAGGCTTTACTGGAATCGTGCGGAGCTCAAGAAAGAGTTTCGCAAGCTCCGTGATGAGAATTATGCGCTGACCAAGCGGCTCGAAAGCAAGGACGAGAGCCGGCAGTTACTGCAGCAGCGAATCGATTCGCTGGAGATGCTGCTGGCCAATCCCGAGGCGGGGTTCAACGCCATCGTATTTTTTCAGTTGCGCTTCGTCTGGCGGACATGTCGTGCCGAGCTGAAGAAGTTTGCAGCACAACTGCTGAGTCAGCAGTTGCAGCGCGCCCGGCGCGCACAACTGATGCAATTCAATCGTGAGCGCGCCGGACAGGTCGAGTTAATGCGGGGAGAGATTCAGGAGCGGCGCGAACAACTGCAGCAAGCGGCAGCGCAGCGGCAGATGCTCGAGGCGGAAGTCGCCGGTCTGACCGGATTCTGGAATCATACGCGCCGGCGCAAGCGCAAGACGACGATCGACGAGCTGAGTGCGTCTGTGGCGGGCTTGTCTGCAGCGATGGAGCAATTGATTGCCGAGAAGGCCGCGCTGGAGCAGGCCCAGGCGCCGCAAGTGGATTCGACCAGCGTTGCGGCACGCCGGCTCATCAACCTGGCGGTGATCGCTCTGGCGCAACAACTTTTCGATTACTTTGATGAAAAGGGGCTGGCCCGAATGGCACACGAAGCGATGATCAAGCCAATCGAGGAAATCAAGTACGGTCATCGCGCTGATTGCATCCGGTACATAGAAGAGATTCCCCGGGCCATTGCAAGGAGAAATTCTGAACCGGGGCTTTCCGATATTCTGCGCCGGAGAACGACCGCGCTGAGGCAGGTGGCCCAATACAGATCGGACGGTGATACCGTGCCGCTGGCAGAATCGATCAGCGCAGTGCTGCAACACAAACTCGCGGCATCCGACGTTCCAATTGTGGGCGAACCGATCAATGTCCTTGCGAGTGATTACTGGGACGTGTGCGCGGCCATGACCCCCTAGCCGGTTCAGCTTGCCCGCGCGGCGGCCTTGCCGCCGTGGCGCGCGGTTCGCATGACTTTCCGGCCCCAGCGGCTCAGGCCATCCAGCCATAGATAGAAGCTCGGTACGACCAGCAACGAAACGACAGTGGAGAAGGCAAGTCCGCCGATAATGGCGCGCGCCATCGGGAAGTAGGGCGGACCGTCCCCTCCGACCTGGGTGGTTCCCACCGCCAGCGGGCTGAGACCCAAAATTGTCGTCGCCACGGTCATCAGGATCGGCCGCAGCCGGTCACGGCCAGCTTCAATGACCGCTTCCCTGCGCTCGACACCTTCGCGCCGCAAATTATTGATATGGTCGACCAGTACGATACCGTTGTTTACGACGACGCCGATCAGGATCATGATTCCTATCGAGGCCATGAACGAAAAAGTCGTGCCGGTCAGGAAGAAAAACCAGAAGACGCCGATGATCGAAAAGAGAATGGAAAAGATGATCGACATTGGATAAAGCACGGATTCGAACAGTGCCGCCATGACAATGAAAATCATCGCAATGCCGAGCAGAATGTTTTCAGCCATGATCTGCTGCGTTTCGTCCTGGCGTTCGAATCCGCGCCCGAATTTCCAGCTGTAACCGGGCGGCAATTCGAACTGCTCCATCAGTTTCTCGACCTCAGGCTTGACCTCGTCGAGTGAGCTGTCTTTTGCCAAGTTGGCATTGACAACCACAGCAGTTTGCCGGTCCACGCGCTGGATTGTTTGTGGCGCCCGCTCAATGCGAAAATTCGCGACGCTCGCCAGCCTGACTCGCCGCCCGTCCGGGGTGTAAAGCGGAAGATCGGCAAGCTGCTCCAGACTCTGTTGATCGGATTCGCGAAACGCGAGGCGGACCGCGATCTCGTTATCCTTGCCGCGGAATTCGCGCAGATAGTCGCCGCGCATGGCAGTTGCAATTGAGTTGGCGATCTGTTGGGTGGATAAACCGAGTTGGGTGGCGCGAATCCGGTCGACGCTGACGCGTATCTCACGTTCACCAGCGGTGGAGTCGCTACGAAGACTCTGTAATTCCTCGATCGTGGACAATATTCTGATCAGTTCCGCACTGATCTCGGTGAGCTGTTCGGTTGAATCGCCGCTGACCTGCAGCGAGAACGCTTCACCACCGCCTCCGTCCTGTTCGAAACTGAAGCTGGGTTTGCCGATAACGATTTCCGGGAGGTTCTCCTCGATGTACTCGATGATGTCCTCGGTCGCTATCGTGGCTTCGCTGTCATCGGTGAGGAGGATGGTCGACTCGCCCCGGGTGTTGTCGTAGTAACTGTAGACGGAAACGATGTCGAGCTTCTCCTTGTTTGCGAAGAGAAAGGCCTCGACCTTGTTGACTGTGCCCTCGATCTGCTCGAGCGGGTACTCGCCCTCGATGTGGTACGGCATAAACAGCCGCCGCTGAAAGTCCTGTGGCCAGGTATCGAACTTCACCATTTTCATCGGAATAATTGTCGAACCAATGACGACCACGATGCCGAGCAAGGTCCACCAGGGATGGCGCAGTGTCCATTGCAATGCGCGGACATAGCGGTTGGTCAGACGCGTCATCACTGCGCCTGGCTTGGGCGTCGGCGGTGCCGGTACACGGCTCGCAAGCATCGGTACAAGGGTCTGGGCAATCAGCAGGCTCGCTATCAGCGCCACGACGATCGTCAGCGCCACATGCCCGAGGAAAACGGTGATATCGGCTTTCGTGCCGAACAACATCGGCGCGAAAACGATAATTGACGTGGCAGTTCCTGCAACCACGGCGAGTCCCACTTCCTGGACCCCGAGCAGGGTCGCCTTGACCGGTTCGTCAGGCATGCTCAGGCGATAGCGAAAAATACTTTCGGTCACGACGACGGCATTGTCGACCAGCATACCAACCGCCAGCATCAGGCCCATCATCGACAGGATGTTCAGTGACAGGCCAAAAAAGTACATCGCTGCCAGCGTAATCAGCAATGAAAAAGGCACGGCCGCGGTAACGATCAGGGTGGTGCTGAGCTGGCGCAAAAACAGGTATAGAACAATTATGGCGAGTAGTGCCCCGATCATGCCCGCGTTGAGCAGGTCGGCGAGCGAGTCGCGCACGCCTTGTGCCTGGTTGTCCAGGTCGAAGATTCTGATCCCCTGCATTTGCGGCAATTCGCCGATCCTCTCGACCTCTTCCTTGACCCGATCGGCGACGGCGACCATGTTGGCGCCGGTGGCCTTGTAGACGTTTAGGCCGATGGCATAGCGGCCGTCGAGGTGCCGGCCGTAGTTACGTTCGGGACTCAGCAGGTCGACGTCGGCGATGTCGCCAAGACGCAGGCTGCCATCGTCGATGATGGTATTGCGAATGTCATCCAGCGAGGTGAATTCGCCCTTGGGCCTGACGTTGAAGCGCTGCCCGCCCTCGGTGATGCGTCCGGCACTGACCGCGAAATTGCTCTTTTCGAGCAGTTCTTTCAGAGCAGGCAAATCGATACCATGCGCGGCTACCCGATCGGCGTCCAGAAGAATGCGGATTTCATGCGGCTCGACGCCCTGAAGTTCGACCCGGGAAACGCCCTCGAGGCGTTCAATCCGGCGTTTCAGATGCCGATCGAGCAGGTCATAGGCATCCGATAGATCGCGGTCACTGGAAATCCGCAGAACGAGAATCGGCTGGTCGCTGGTGGAACCGGTGAACACGAGAATTCGTTGCAGGTCCTCCGGTAATTCGTGGCGGATCGAATCAATTTTTACCCGTGCATCTATGCCTTTCGTTGAGACTTCCTCATCCCAGCTGAAGAACAGTCTTATCTCCGCCTGGTTATCGCGCGAAAACGAATCCATTCGCTCGACTCCCGACAGCGTGGCAAGCGCTTCCTCGATCGGGCGCGTGATGCGTTGCTCGACCTCCTCTGGACTGGACCCCTGATACGGTATCTGAATAAAAATGCCCGGAAATTCGATGTCCGGCATGTATTCGAGGGGCAGCAATCGTGACGCGATCAGGCCGACCGCGGCAAGCGCAACGAAAAACATGACCGTCGTCACCGGCCTGCGCATGGCGATTTCAGTATGCCGCATCTTCGTCTCCGCTATGCGTTGGCCGATGTAGTGGCTGGCGCTGGAGCCGGCTGCCAGTGCTTGCGATCGAGCAGGGAGTAAACTACGGGTATCACCACGAGCGTCAACAGGGTCGAGGTCAGAAGGCCGCCGATAACCGTGATTGCCATGGGCGTACGCACCTCGGCGCCTTCACCGACACCGATTGCCATCGGTACCAGTCCGAGGATGGTCGTTGTGGTCGTCATCAGAATAGGTCGTAAACGAACCTTTCCGGCTTCCATTATTGCCGCATGCTTTTCCATGCCGCTCGTGCGCAACTGGTTGATCAGATCGATCAGCACGATCGCATTGTTGACAACGATACCGGCCAGCATGATGACCCCGATGAAGGCCACCACGTTGATCGAGGTGCCGGTCAGGTAGAGCGCCAGGACTGCACCAACCAGTGCCAGCGGAATCGTAAACAGTATGACGAACGGATGAAGCAGAGACTCGAATTGTGAGGCCATCACCAGGTAGACGAGGAAAATCGCCAACGTCAATGCGAATTTCATCGAGCGGAAGGACGCCTCCATTTCCTCGCTTTGTCCCGTCACGATCGCGCCGATACCAGCCGGCATGGGGACCGCGTCGAGAATTCGCTCGACCTCGAGGACGGCGGCGCCGAGATCGCCGTAGGCGAAGTCTGCGGTGATGATCGCTACGCGCTCCTGATTGACGCGGCGGATTTCGGCCGGTCCTCGCGCAATTCCGACATCGGCGACAGCCTCCAGTGGCAGCGGTCTGTCGCTGCTCGGGTTGATGATCAACTGCCGGATCTCCTCGACGGACGCCTCGCGGTTGTCGACGCTGCGCACCAGAACGTCTATTTTGCGGTCGCGCCATGTGTACCGGGTGGCGAGTTCACCGCGTACGTTGGCGACGACCCGGTCGGCAATATCGCGAACCGCCAGACCCAGCCTGGCTGCACGCTCCTGGTCGAATACGATCTGGATCTCAGGATTACCTTCCTCGACCGTGGTCTTGATATCCGTGAATCGACTGGTTTCCTCCAGCGCTTCCACAATCCGGTTGTTGACGACCTCGAGTTGTTCGAGGTCGTAACCGGTGACTTCGATCTGTAGCGGACTGGCAAAGCTGAACAGGGCAGGGCGGCTGAACTCGAACTGCACGCCCGGTTGCTTCGCGAGTGTGTCGCGCATGCTTTCGATGACCCGCACCTCGGCCTCCCGACTGGAGCCCGGTTGCAGAGTGATACTGAGAGTCCCGGTATGCTCACCAGCATCCACGGGTGTGGCATCGAGACGGTTTCCGGTCCCGGCCACCGCATACGACATAGCTACTTCATTCATTTCGGCGGCCGCCGCCCGCGCAGCCTGGAGTGCGGCGTCCGTGTCGGAGAGCGGAGTGCCGGGCGCAAGCCTCAGGTTGGCGTTAAACTCGCCCTGCGAGAGTTGTGGAATCAGCTCGGTGCCGAGCCGTGGAATCAGCGCCATGGTAGCGGCAAATATTGCCGCGGCAGCCAGCACAACCAGCCCGCGATGACTTAGCGACCAGCCCAGCACGGCGGGGTAGATCGCGGCCATTGCCCGGTAGAGTCCCTGAAGCAACTGGGACGGAAGCCACAACAGTATCCGCCCGAGCCATGCAAACAGGGACAGGCCGCGTCCGATCCAGCGGACGATAAATGCGACGACACGAGTGAGCCTGCCCGGCGGGCTCGAGTCAGCCGCGTCGGCAAAGCGATCCCCGGAACCCAGAGAGGCAAGCATTGGTATCAGAGTCAGGGCGACAACAAGGGAAAAAACCAGGGCATAGGTAACCGTGAGGGCCTGGTCGCGGAACAGTTGCCCGGCGATGCCGCTGACGAACACCATCGGGAAGAAGACCGCGATTGTTGTCAGGGTTGCCGCCGTGACCGCGGTGGCCACCTCGCTGGTTCCGTTGCGCGCGGCCTCAATGATCGATTCACCCTGTTCGCGTTTGCGGACGATGTTCTCGAGAACGACAATCGAGTTGTCCACCAGCATTCCAATGGCAAGCGCGATTCCGCCAAGCGACATGATGTTGAGCGTGATGTCGCTCGAATACATCAGCACAAACGTACCAATTACCGAGACCGGGATGGTAATACCGATTATCGTCGTCGCGCGCGCGTCACGCAGAAAGCCAAAAAGCACGACAACCGCGAGCAGCCCGCCGACCAGCGCGGCATTGGTCACGTCGCTGATCGCCGAGCCGATGAACTTTGCCTGATCATAGACTTTTGTCAGGGTGACGCCGTCCGGCAATGAGTCCTTAACTTCCTCGAGCCGGCCTTGTATGCGTTGCGCAACCTGTACTGTATTGGCGTCCCCTTCCTTGTAAATCGCGAGCTCGACCGACTCGTTGCCGTCGATGCGAGTGATGGCCTCGCGTTCCTTGTAACCACTTTCCACGGTTGCTACGTCGCGCAGGTAAACCGGCCGATCATTCGGCGTTGCAATGATGGTGTTTCCAATCTCGCCGACGGACTGGTACTCGTTGATCGTTCTGACCAGGAAGCGTTGACTGCCTTCCTCAAGGCGGCCCCCGGAAAGATTGACGTTTTCTGCCCGGACACGCTGGGCTACCGCGGGAACGGTCAATCCCAGTTGCGCCAGTTTTTTCTGGTCGACGGTAATCTGGATTTCGTCTTCATAGCCGCCGCTGATCTTGACCGCCGCGGTACCTTCAACCGCCTCGAAATCGGTTTTCAGCCGGTCCTCGGCGAAGCGTCTGAGGTACTTGAGGCGGGATTCCCCGGCTGCGGTGTTCTCGTCCGGTACCAGCGCCATCCGCATAATCGGCTCGCTCGACGGATCAAAACGCAGCAGCAACGGGCGTGACGCCTCGAGCGGCAACTCCAGCAGGTCGAGTTTTTCCCTTACATCGACGCCGGCGATGTCCATATCTGTGCCCCAGACGAATTCGAGGACCACGTCCGATTGTCCGGATCGCGAAACTGAGCGCACGAGGCGTACGTTTTTGATTACGCCGACCGCTTCTTCGATGGGCTTGGTCAGCAGGTTCTCTATTTCCAGCGGGGCGCCGCCGGTGAGTTCGGTACGGACAGTAAGAGTTGGGTAAGACAGGTCCGGCAGCAGATTCAGCTTGAGCCGCGATAAAGATACAGCGCCAAACAGCACGATCGCGACGACGAACATGGCGATCGTTACACGTCTCTCGGTGGCAACATCGACTAATCGCATTTTTATTTACTCCGCTGCCGCCGCGCTCTAGTCAGCCTGCGCCGGCACCCTGGCGGTGCTGGCGCCGTTTGCATTGACGACTTCTACCCTGGTGCCGTCGCGGAGCCCGGTTTGTCCCACTACGACGATTTGCTCCTCGCCGGTAAGTCCATCGATCACTTCGACGTTCGCACCGCTACTGAAGCCCAGCGATACCGCTTGTCGATGCACGACTTCGTCCTCAACGACAAAAACTGCGGGATCATCGTCGCTGCCAACTATCGCGCTGCGCGGTATCTGCAGCGCATTGGCATGCATGTCGTAGACAATGTGGATGCGTCCGAACATCCCCGGTTTGAGCTGACCGGTCTCATCGGGCACCTCGATGGTCACCTTGAACGTGCCGGTCTGAGCATCGACGACCGGACTGATGCGTGCAACCACTCCTTCGAACTGCTTGCTTTTCAGGGCGTCGACCAGGATCGTCGCATTCTGGCCTGCCTGCAGACGTCGATAGTCGCGTTCCGGAACATGCAGGTAAATAATCAGCGGGTCGAGATCAGTGACCCTGAATGTCGCGTCGTTGGGATCGATGGTATTGCCGACTTTAATGTATCGCTCCGATACGACACCATCGATCGGTGCCCGGATTTCGGTATAGGACAGTTCCAGTTGCGCCAGTTCGTTGGCCGCTCGCAGTGATTCCAGGTCGTACTTGATGTTCTCGAAAGCACCGGGACTGACCAGACCTTTCTGATGTAGCTCGACGTTGCGATCGTATTCGCGCTGCAGTTTGTTCATATTGGCAATTGACTGCTGCAGTTCGAGACGCAGGCGGTCGCCGTCGAGGCGCGCGAGGATCTGACCGGTCTTGACCACATCGCCTTCCTCGGCAAGCAATTCCCTGACTTCGCCGCCGACCTTGGCCTCGACCATCGCTTCGCCAAAGGCTTCGATGGAGGCGGTGCCCGAGTAAACCGCATACACGTCGCCGCGGTGTAGCGACGCGGTCTCGACCGGAATGGCCTGTTCTTCCTCTTCTTGCTTGCTGTCGCCAGACTCCCCGTCTGTCTCACCTTGCCCGCTGCATCCGCCGGCAGCGATCAGCAAGGTCAACAGCAGAACCTGCTATTCGTATGTCGGTCATCACTCGCTTTCTCATACCCCAAAAAGTACGCCGTATTTGATCGCCTATGCTTCAGGGCGTTGTGAGCTGGTCCTCGCGGCAATGCGCGTACCCTCGCGCAGACCCTGCTGCCCCTTGACCACCAGGCGCTCGCCATCCTGCAGGCCGGAGGTGATCTCGATCCATTCTTCCGATCGCAGTCCGGTGGTTACAGGCCGACCGGTGACGGTGTCGTCGTCAACGACCCATACCCGCGTTTCGCCGTCTTCCTCGTCAAGCGCCTCGCGAGGCACCAGTAACGCATCAGCATGGGTTGCATAGACAAGCCCGAGTCGAACGAACATGCCTGGTCGCAGCGTGACGTCCGGGTCATCCACAGAAATCGTGAGTTTAGCGGTTCCCGTTGCCGCATCAACGACCGGACTGACTCTCTCGATTCGTCCTCCGAAAGCACGGCCGGGCAATGCGTCAGCACGGATTTCGACGCGCTGGTCCGGCGCAAACTTGCCCAGTTCCGCCTGCGGCACGTGAATATACGCCACCAGGTGCCGGGTATTGGTCACGACGAACAGTTGTTCCCCGGAGTTCAGCCGATTCCCGGTCTTGACCAGCCGTTCGCTGACGACCCCGGATATCGGGGCCTTGACTTCAGCGTAGCTGAGTTGGAGCAGCGCAAGCTCATAGGCCGCGGAAGCCGCGTCGACCAGAAAACTGAGGTCTTCGTAATCACGCGGGCTGACCAGGCCACGCTCGTGCAGCAGCAGGTTGCGTTTGTATTCCCGGCGCAGTTTTTCCAATTCGGCGCGTGCCTGGCTGGCGCGCAGCGCCAGACGCGAATCATCCAGACGGGCGAGAACCTGTCCGGTCTCAACTGTATCGCCTTCCTCGACGAGAAGTTGACGAATTTCACCCTCGATCCGTGCGACGACCCGAGCGCGCTCGAGCGCTTCGATGTTGCCGGTGGCCGGGTACACCGCGTGGATAGGACCGACGTGGGCGTAGTCCACCATGACCGGAAGGGCCGTTGGGGCCTGCGCGGTACTCGCGGTCTCGACCGTATCGGCCTGTCCCGCATCGCATCCCGAGATAATCGGCACGGCGGCTGCCGTCAGCAGCGCGAGAAAAGTCCTTGCCCGGCTCATTTGATGCTCCCTCCAATCTGACTGGTGCTACACAAATACTAGTGTTGTAGTTGAGTATAACACCCATATAGCAAAAGACAATCACGTTGGTGACTTTTTCTGGAAGCCGTTCAATGCCAGCCTGCAGCGTCGGACAGCCACGCCGGGGAAAAGTTCTGACAGGGGAGAGGTGGGAGCCGCTGTCGCGGCCCCCACCCTGGTATCAGTTCAGCGCGGACTCGTTTTGGCGTTGTAACCGGGCCGCGATTTCAATGTCGGCCATATCGACCACGATTTCCGCCGCCTCGTCGAGAATGAAGTCCGGGCCTTCTTCGTTTTCGAGGTCTTCGATGCTTGCGAGAGGCTCGAGGCCCTGCGCCGAGCGGCGCTCGTTCTCCCGTGCGAGCTGCTCCAGCCGAAACTCCTCACGCTCGGCCTCACGCTTCTCTCGATTCAGCGAAACGGACACTCTTTCCCGCGCGTGCTGCACTGCTGCAATATCCCCGCGCAAATAGTCGAAGTCCGGGTTGCTTTGCTGACGCTTAACATGACGTTGTTCCAGTGCCGGAATCGGCCCGTACGGGAACTGTTCGCCGGTAAATTCCGTCGCCGCGATCTGGTCCCACGGCAGGGCCGTATCGCGAGTGCTTTCGCCAACCATCGAGCTGTCAATGGAGGACGGCAGCGAGATATCCGGCTCGACGCCGCGATGCTGAGTGCTATTGCCGGTCACCCGATAGTATTTGCCGATTGTCAGCGTCAGCTGGCCGAATCCGGGGTTGGGCGCCCGCTTGTAACGATCGAGCGGGAACAGGTTCTGCACGGTACCCTTGCCGAAAGTCTGTTGTCCGACGACGATGCCGCGACCGTAGTCCTGAATCGCCGCAGCGAAAATTTCTGATGCCGATGCGCTGTAGCGATCAACCAGTACGACCAGCGGTCCGTTATAAGCGATAGTGGGATCCTTGTCCGTCAGTACTTCGATGCGGCCGTTGGACTGACGCAACTGGACAACCGGCCCATCGGGAATGAAAAGGCCGGACAGCGCGCGCGCCTCCGCAAGGTGACCGCCGCCGTTTCCACGAAGATCCATGACCAGGCCATCCACGCCTTCGTCCTGGAGTTCGGCGATCAGCCGCCGAACATCGCGGGTGGTACTGGTGTAGTCTTCCTCGCCCGCAATCATCGCCTGGTAATCCATGTAGAAACTCGGCACCTCGACTACGCCAATGGTCCAGTCACGGCCATCCCGATCGATGGTCACGGTTTTCTTTTGCGCGGCCTGCGCCTCGAGTTTGATCTTGTCCCGGGTCAAATCAAGCGCGAATTCCTCCGAGCCCGGCGCGGCGCCCGACGGGAGGATCTGCAGACGTACACCGCTGCCCCCCGGACCTCGGATGAGCTCGACTACGTCGTCGAGCCGCCAGCCGACGACATCGACGATCTCGGCGTCCGGTCCCTGGCCAACGCCAATGATGCGATCGTTCGGTTTGAGTGTTCCATCAAGCGCCGCCGGACCGCCCGGGATAATCCCCATTATCGTCACGTGCTCATCCTGGAGTTGCAGTGACGCGCCGATCCCGTCATAAGAAAGACTCATCTGGATCCGATATTCCTCGGAATTGCGCGGCGACATGTAGCTCGAGTGCGGGTCAAGCGTGTGGGTGTAGGCGTTCATGAATATCTCGAACACATCGTCGGGCTTGATCTGGTTTACCCGAGTAAGAACCCGGTCATAACGCTTCTGCAGAATCTCGCGGGTCTCGTCCCATTCCTTGCCGGCAAGCGCCAGTCCCAATGCGTCGTTCTTGACTCGCTTGCGCCATATGTCATCGAGTTGGGCCCGGTCCGCCGCCCACGGCATTTCCGAGCGATCGAATACGTAGTCCTCATCAATCGTGAAGTCGGGCTCGTGATCGAGCAGAGAGATCGCGTATTTCACGCGTTCTCGGCTCCTTTCCCGGTATACGCCGAAGATGTCGAATGCCGGGTTGACCTCACCTTCCCGGACGGCGTCGTCGATGCTCTTGCGATAGGCTTCAAAGCTTGCGATGTCGCTGGCAAGAAAATACTGGCGGTTGCCGTCCAGGCTCTCCAGATAACGGTCGAGAATTTTCCCCGACAGATCGTCATCAAAGGCTGTCTGACCATAATGAAACCGGTCGGCGAGATGGTAGACCGCGCGGGCGATCTCCTGGTGCCGCAGTTCCGGCTCCAGCGGCGCGTCGGAGTCCTCCGTCTGGATTGCTGCGGCACCTGCTGCAGTAAGCAGAAATACCATTGCAGTAGATCGAGAAAGTCGAAATTATCGCTCGTAACCTTATAATTCCATTCATTTTATGTTCTCTTGAGCAAAGCCCGAGCCTGGGCCACAATGGATTTTGATTTTGTTTTAATACCACAAGCCTAGCCATGAGCGGTATTTCAAATCAACAATATCTTTATCCGATTTGACATTAACCAGAGAAAACCTGACGCATGCGACCAATCAGTGTGATAACCGGCATATTTTTCGCCAGCAGCGGGGCAATCGCTTTCGGGCTGCTCATCGTCGCTTTCATCTACTTACTGCTCGGCGACGATTACCCGCATCTGCGCTCCGAATTCACACCGCTGTTGGTCAGCGTCGGGATCTTCTCGATTCTGACCACGATTTGTGCATTCAGTTTCATTAGCCTGGTGCGGGAAAAACCATCGCGTTGGGTGCTGCAGGCTGTGATGTGGGCGGGCCTGGCGCTGACCGGCCTTTATTACTGGCCGTAGGAGCCGATCAGCGCCCGCCAGCTGCGTTTTCGTAGACCTCGGCAAGGGTGTAGCAGAGACTGCGGCAGAATTCGCTCAGACCGGCTGCGTCGTCGAGTTCGAGATCGTGCTCCCGGATCAGGCGCTGGGCCAGATGTCGGATGCGGGTTGGCGGGTCGTCCATCAAGGCAAATGCCCGGTAATCGAGTGCCCTTTGTCGGGCTGAAGAAGGTGAAACGCCGGAGTCATCGATCTGGCACAGGTCTGCTACCCGAGGAGTGACGAGGCGGCGCAGTTGCCGTTGCAACTGTGCGCGTGGGTCGGGTAGATCAGCCGGTACGTCGCGCACGGTGGCCGGTTATCAGAGCAGTGACAGCGGAGAACGGCCGCCGGAACGACGCCGGCCGCGGTCGCGGCGCCGGCGCCGGCGCATCCGGGACATCAGTTCGGTGCGCCGCGTTTCCAGCCATTCCCGGCGCGTGACATCGTCGTCCAGGCCCTTGCTCCTGCGGCGTGCGCCCTCGCGGTCGCGAAACGCGCAAAAGTCGTCGTAGGCTTCAATCTCGTGGCGCAGTTCCCGCGCTACCAGTTCGATCATGATTGCATCGTCGAGAAAACCCAGCCCGGGAATGTGGTCGGGGATAAGGTCCTCCGGCTCGGCGAAATAGGCGAGGGCGTTCAGCACACGCGTCGTTTCTTCCTGCGGCAGGCTCCATTCGTCATCCTGGACCATGCCGATAAGCGTCCGCAGGCGCTTGAGCCTCTCCTCGATGAAGTGTGGAACTTTAGCGTCTTCGATTTCGCGCAGTAAGCTGTTTGCGGCACTCAGAATCTCGTCCGCGGTCAAAGATTTGGCAGCATCGCGCGCTTCGCGCATGATCAGGCGGAAGTGTTTGAGGTCTTCCTCCTGAAGCTCAAAGGTAACTCGCATGGTCATTATTCTGGCTCCGACGCGTTTCGCCGAAGCAGCGTACGCCGCACAATTGGCCGCGTCAAATATGGCTGGCACAGAGCGTCCCGAAGCGCTTCCAACGGGTTCCGGCCTTGTCCGGCAGATGGATTTCGATGGGGGAGAAACTTGATTGCGTTGGCTTGCTGAACTGCAACGACGCGGCGTCATCAAGGCGCTTGTTGCTTATGCTCTCGCGGCCTGGATTGGTGTGGAAATTTCGGCCGCGATGCTGTCTTCCGCGGAAGGTGCAGCACGATGGCTGCAAGCGATGATCATAGTCGCGTTGAGCGGGTTTCCGGCGGTTGCGGTGTTTGCATGGCGACGCGGGGCTGATGAGGAGGCAATGCTGCGCGTCCGATGGTCGCTCCGTTCTGTGTTCACGGTTCTCGCCCTGGTGGCGGTGTTGGCCTGGGCAGTCATCGCGCACAGCCCACGCCGCGACAGCGAATTATCGGGAATCGCGGTTTTGCCGTTCAGCGATCTCAGCGCGGACGGAGATTATCAGTATCTCGCCGATGGTATTGCTGAAGAGATTCGCAATCGGCTCGTCGCCGTGCCCGGGCTCGATGTGGCCGCACGGAGTTCGGCATTTGCGTTCAGACAGCGGCGCAAAGACGTACGCGAGATTGGTGAATTGCTCGGGGTCGATATGGTTCTGGACGGAAGCCTGCGCAAGGCCGATGAGCAGGTTCGGGTCTCTCTGCAACTGGTGGATGCGCGGTCGGGATTCCAAGTCTGGTCGGGAAGCTTTGACGCGGGCCTCGGAGATATCTTCGCGCTCCAGGATCAGATTGCCACACAGATCGTTGCCGCCGTTGCTCCGGAAAGTCGGCAGATTGCTGCGGTCGCCCCGATGCCCTCGAGTTTCGATGCGTATGATCTTTATCTCCTGGGCCGGCACAACTGGCAAAAGCGCGACACGGATAGCCTGGAGCGCGCGCTCCGGTATTTCGACGAGTCAATTGGTCGCGATCCCCGCTTTGCCCCGTCGCACACGGGCAGGGCAGACTCTTACCTGCTGTTGGCGGGCGCCGGAGCGAGGTCAGCGCCTGTGGCGGTGGCGCAGGCCGAGGCGGCGATCCATACCGCGTTACAGCTCGACCCGTTACTGGCGGACGCTCATGCCTCGCTCGGATTGCTGCGGCTCTATCAGGGCAACATGGGTGCAGCGGAGCTGGCATTGAGAGAGGCGTTGCGCATCGCGCCGGACAATGCGACGGCCCACATGTGGCTGGGGCTGGTCCTGCAACGGCGTCCGGGTGGCGGACCGCGCGATGCTCTCGGTGCATTACGTACCGCCCACAGTCTCGATCCGCTGGACCCGACAATCACGCAAAATCTGGCCGGCGTTCTCGCCCGGATGGGTCGTGACGAGGAGGCCATCGCCAGCCTGCGCAGGTTGGCGGCGCGTGGGGTGCAGTCCACCCGGGCCGAGGTGTTGCGGGCCACCCTATATGCGGATCGCGGACGGCTGGACGAAGCACTGGTTTTTCTTGCCGGCGGGGCATCCGGGATCCGCGATCCGTATGGCCGCGCTGTGTTCGCCCGCACGCTCGCTGCGCTGGGTAAGGCGGGTCTCGCGCAACGCTGGTTGCGCGCCTTTGGCGCAGGGGACGCAGCGATCGCCGGCCCGCACTGGCTGGATGCGGCGTGGTTGAGTGGTGCAGACGATTTGCTGAAGGCGGCGCTATATCGCGAAAATCCGCCACCGTCTTGGGAGTGGTGGAATGGTCTGATCAGTTGGCACCGCGGGGATATTTCTGCGGCGCTTGCCAGTTTCGATCTTGCAGCGGGGGCAACATCCGATCTCGACCCGCAGTTCGCGTTGACGGTGGCGGGCGCACGCGCCGCTGCACTGCGCTCCCTTGGCGATGCCGATTCGGCGATAGGAATTCTGACTCAGGCGCGCGTCCGCGGCGGCGAGGCGCTCGCTGCCGGGTGGAACACGCCAGGTCTGAAGTTCGCGCTGGCCTTAATCGAGGCTGGTCTTGGCGATGAGGCGAACGCACAGAGTTATCTGGAAGAAGCGGTGGCGGGCGGATGGCGGGACGTCGAATGGGTGGGTGCCATGCCCGGTGGCGGGCAAATCGAGCGTCTCGCGGGATACGCCGCAGTCGAAAGCAAGGTACGCGATGATCTGCGGCGACAGTGGGACGATGTGGCGAGCCGTGCTGAGGCAGCGACCGTGGAGCTTACCCGTTAGGTTGCCGGTTCAGGTCAGGGGTTTGGCACGCGCGAGTCGCGGTACGGATCGAAAATGACGGGTCTGGAATTGGACGACGACCGGGTGTCGGATTTCTTGCGCTTGCGCATCGTCGACAGATTCAGGCCGGCCAGGCCGTCACGACCGACGCCGAGGAAGAGCCGGGCACCCTCGTTTTCCCAAAGGGTGAACAAGCGCAATTCACGGATCTTCAGCAGTTTTATCAGCAAGGGATCCCCTGAGCTGAAATCAAAGTCACTGCCGGAGAGCAAGGCATTGCCGGTGCCGGCATCGAGGTCGAATTCGGTGTGAATGTCCCGGGCGGGCGCTCGGGCGGGCGCTGAGCTGTGGGGATACCAGTGCAGGGTCAGCGGTACTGCCGTCCCGGTTTCCAGCACGGCCTCGCACGGCGTCGCATGGTCGGCGCCGCATATCGCTTGCGGCGCAGGCTCTCCTGGAAATTCCGGATCGGTAGAGTCGGCCAGCACAACGGAAGATGCCAGCGCGAAAACTGCAAACAGCCAGAAACCGGCGCCGGTCGCCATGACGGTCCCCTGCTGGTTAGGTGAAGGCGGTCTGATCATCGACTCATTGTCAGGCCGGGCGCCGGAGTATCTCTGTGAAAGAGATCACAGATCGCGCTCAACGCGCATGCCGGCTTCGACATAAGCCCAATAAATCACGTACGCGCGGACACGACGCGCCGCTATTCTCGTCAGATTGGGAAGAGCGCCTAGTCGCGGTGGCGTTTGTCCTGCCAGATCTTGCTGCGGTCGAAGACGCCCGAATTATAGGGGTCAAAACCGGACTCTTCCTCGACAGCCATGCTCAGTTCAGGATCTTCCAGAGCGTGCATCACCTTGGAGGTCTCGGCCTTGCGTGAGTGGCGCAGGGCCCTTTCCGCAGGCGTAGGAGCAACTGTTTTCACTGCTTTCTTTTTCGCGGCGGATTTTTTTCCGAGCAGCCACATAGTCCGTGCTACCTCCTGAAAAGGCCGGACTGTTCCGGCGAGGTCAACTGTCAACGGTCATATTTCCCGTCAAGCGACATAATAGTGCGCGCCCGTCGACTGTGTTGTGATGTGCCTCACAGAACAAGCGCGGACGGATACCGGGTTCAGGCAACTGTTTGCCGCAACGGAAGCCGCACCAGCCGCAGCCACCACAAAAGCAGATACGGCGAGAGGGCGAGCAGCCAGACTGTCTTGTTCATCGCGCCGAGACCGGCGAAGTAGCGACCGAGAAAATCGCCAAGCGTTGCCGGGTCGGTGCCGCTGCCGAATACCTGAAGGCCGACATAGTGAATGAGTGTCGGCACAATCAGCAGGCCGAGCAAAAGCGCGGCGCCCAGCAGTACGAGCTCATGCCGCATGCGCTTGCTGCCGCTGTGATCCGGGTTTGCCTCTTTTCCGTTGTCTTCTGCCGCCACCTGGTGCCTCCCGCTTATAAGCCTGAGGAGAACCTAAACCAGGCGCGTCCGGCTGGCAAGAACTGCATGCTATGCTTTCGCTCCAACGAAGCTCACAGCCGCCCTGAACCGGACCGAGATGAACATCATTACCGACTGGCTGCGCCGACAATTTGCGAATCCGCAACTCGTCGTGCTGATCCTCATTCTCGCCGCGGTCGTACTGACGCTCTACTTCGCGGGGGGCAGCCTTGCGCCGGTGCTCGCCGCAACGGTTATCGCCTATCTGCTGCAAGGCCTGGTAAATCGGCTGGAGAATATCGGTCTGCCGCATCTGGTTGCGGTGCATGTTGTATTTATCACTTTCGTGGCGACGGTATCCCTGGCGGCATTCGGATTGATGCCACTGCTGGTCGGCCAGCTCACTCAGTTGGTGCAGCAGGTCCCTTCGATGATGTCGCGCGCGCGCGATCTGCTGCTGCGGCTGCCGAACGAATATCCAAGTATTTTCACGGAGCAACAGATCAGCGATTTCATCGTCGCGATGAGAAACGAAATTCTTGGGGTGGGGCAAACGATTTTGTCTTACTCCTTATCGTCTCTGGTCACGTTGGTAACCGTCATCGTGTACTTTTTTCTGGTGCCGCTGATGGTCTATTTCATGATTAAGGACAAGCGGCGCATCGTCGATTGGTTTAGCCGGTTCCTGCCTGAAGACAGGCATCTCAGTAGCACAGTCTGGCACGAGGTGGATGTACAGATCGCCAACTATGTGCGTGGCAAATTCTGGGAGATCATCATTGTCGCGTCATTTACTTATGTGACCTTCTCCCTGCTGGATCTTGAGTATGCGCTGCTGCTCGCCGCATTAACCGGCGTGTCTGTGCTGATTCCATACATCGGAGCAGCATTGGTGACGGTTCCGGTCGCGCTGGTGGCATTGTTTCAGTGGGGGCTGAGCCCAGACTTCTACTGGGCGGTCGCAGCCTATCTGATAATCCAGGCCCTCGATGGCAATTTGCTCGCGCCTCTGTTGTTCAGTGAGGCTGTAGACCTGCACCCGGTCGCAATTATTGTCGCCATCCTGTTTTTTGGTGGCCTGTGGGGATTCTGGGGCGTGTTCTTTGCGATTCCGCTGGCAACGGTTATTCAGGCGATACTCAGAGTCTGGCCGAGCGGCGGAGGCGCAGGGCCCGAGGCGCTGCCGGTGGCGGACGGCGATCAGTGATCGAGCCACCAATGCACGAATTCCTCGAATTCGACGTAACCCGTATGATCGGTATCGATTACCGAAAACGCCAGCTGCGCTTCTTCTTCGGTGGGGTGCGGGCCAACCGTTCCGAGTAATTCGACGAACTCGGCATACTCGAGGCGGCCATTTCCGTCGCGGTCGAAACGGGCAAATTCGCGCTGCAGTCCGGCAATGTCGTTGTTGTTACTCATGGCGGAAATCCCGTTTGGTCAGGGTCTGGCGAAGACCGGCCAAGCATAGCATCGCCAGGCCCAGCAGACCCAGAGCACCACCGCCTCCCGAGTAACTGATTGCATCACCCGTGCTCGCCAGCCGATCGAGTTCCAGATCTTCGAGCGGGAGCTGGCCGAAGGCTGCACTGTCCCAAGGGCCGAATTGTGCAACCAGTGCGTGGTTCGCCGCCTCGTAAAGCTCGATCATCAGGTCATATTGACCGCGCTGGTAGCCGCTCAGGAGCTCGGTAGCCACGAAATAGTCGTCATCTGGCGAGGTACCGAACACGGTGAATGATGGCGTCTGGAAATACAGCTCCCACGGCTCCGCATGCCGGCGCAGATACAGCCGCGCATAGAGGGTGGTAGCAAAGTCCGTGGTGTCGACGTCGAAGCTTACTTCGAGGCCATGGAAGAAGCCGTCGCCGTCGTCGTCATACAGCAGAACAATATCCGCATCGTAAACGAATACGTCGAACAGTTTGTTGCCCCGGACAGCCTTCTCGGTACCATTCAAAACCATGGCGTAATGATCGCTGGCCGGGTATGCGTGGCTCCGCGACGTCTTGGCGTGCGCGGTCTTCGTCACTTCCGGAGCGGCATTCGCGCGTGCTGCATCCGCTGCGCCCGCAGCTCCGAAAATCAGAACATATAGCAGCATCCAGTCAGCTGGCCTTGCGCATCGCATGATCGTCTCCAGTGTTTCTGTTTCGGTGTCGGGATTCGATTAAAACGGGGCACGCCTGAATCGATGCTGAACGCTCGTGGAGGAGCAGGATGACGACCAGGTGCTGGATCTTCGGATATGGATCATTGATCTGGCGGCCGGACTTCGCCTACGTGGCCCGCCGTCCCGCATGTCTTCGCGGCTGGATGCGCCGGTTCTGGCAGGCTTCGCCCGATCACCGGGGTGTTCCTGCTGCACCTGGCCGGGTAGTGACTTTGCGGCGCAGGCCCGGCGGTACCTGCTGGGGCATGGCATATCGGTTGGAGGGAGATGCCGGGGAGCGCGTGCTGGCGCAACTCGATTTCCGCGAGAAAGCGGGCTATGAGCGCTATGAGGATTGGCTTCGCGTTGCTGACGGCAGCCGTATCCGTGGGCTCTTTTATGTCGCTCCGCCCGGGAATCCCGATGACCTGGGTCCTGCGCCTCTCGCGGAGATTGCGCGCCAGGTTTGCATGGCCGTTGGCCCCAGTGGTTCGAATGTCGACTATGTTGTACGGCTCGACGAGGCGCTTGCCGGGCTGGGTATCGTCGATTCACATGTGCAAGGTCTTGCGAGAATCGTCGGTCGCGCCTTGAATAGTCCCGTTTCGGCCTTATGACACATCCTGTATCTGACGGAGAGACTCTATGAAGAGAGTGCTGTTGTTCATCGGCACAAACATCGCCGTACTCCTGGTTCTGAGTATTGTGATGCAGCTATTCGGCCTTGAGAGCGTCCTCGACGAGCAGGGGATCAACCTGGATCCGACAGCGTTGCTCGTTTATTCCGCGGTGATTGGCTTTACCGGCTCGTTCATTTCTCTGGCCATTTCCAAATGGATGGCATTGCGCAGCACCGGGGCGAGGATCATCAACAACCCGGGCAATGATGCCGAGCGCTGGCTTGTCGACACTGTCCGGCGCCAGGCCAGCGAAGCTGGTATCGGGATGCCGGACGTCGCGGTCTACGATTCGCCGCAGCCGAATGCCTTTGCCACCGGGGCCAGACGCGACTCCGCGCTGGTCGCGGTGAGTTCGGGACTGCTCGGCAGTATGCGCCGGAACGAAGTCGAGGCGGTTCTTGCGCACGAAGTTACGCATATTGCCAATGGCGATATGGTGACGCTTACGCTGATCCAGGGCGTGGTCAATACATTCGTGATATTCCTGTCCCGGGTAATAGGTTTCGTTGTCGATCGGGTCGTATTCCGCACCGAGCGCGGCCTCGGACCCGGCTACTGGATAAGTGCGCTGTTTGCGCAACTCGTACTGGGAATTCTGGCTACGACGATCGTCATGTGGTTCTCGCGCCAGCGCGAATATCGCGCCGACGCCGGAGGTGCCAGGCTTGCGGGGCGGGACAATATGGTCGCCGCTCTGCAGCGTCTCGGCGGTGGCGGAGGCGAGGCCAGACTGCCCGAGGAAATCGAGGCAATGGGAATCTCCGGCCGGGCCGCCGGGGGGCTGAAGCGGCTGTTTCTGTCACACCCGCCGATCGAAGAACGCATTGCGGCATTGCGCGCGAGCAGCTCGACCTAACGGACGAAACTGTCGGGGAGACCTAATGATGAAGTACCTTCATACGATGGTCCGCGTGACGGATCTGGACGCATCTCTCGATTTCTACTGCAACCAGCTCGGACTCGAAGAATTGCGCCGGGTCGACGTGGAAGCAGGGCGCTTTACTCTCGTATTTCTGGCCGCGCCTGGTGACGCCGATGCGCAGGTTGAGCTCACTTACAACTGGGATCCGCAGGAATACGATTCGGGGCGAAATTTTGGTCATCTTGCCTATCGTGTCGACGACATCTACGGGCTGTGCCGGAAGTTGCTCGATGCGGGCGTGACAATCAACCGCCCGCCGCGCGATGGCCACATGGCTTTTGTCAGGTCGCCGGATGGCATATCCATAGAACTACTCCAGGCCGGTGACCCGTTGCCGCCGCAGGAGCCCTGGTCGTCGATGCCCAACAGTGGAACCTGGTAGGGAACATGCGGAGCGGCGATCGTTGCCGCCACCGCGCGGGTGTCTATACTCATCGCAGGGACGTGAAACGGCAGTGGTGCGTCGATCGCGTGATTTCATCAGCAACGAAAACGGACGGCGATTATGTTTTTCGATAAGCGGGAGCCCAGCGAGTCACTGGTCTATGCGGGAATTACGCCTGACGTCTTCGCGCGCCTGCGCAAGAAACTCCATACTCACGGCGTCTCGGTTGATGACACCGCGCACGGCCAGCTCAGTGCGTTTGGGGTGGCCGGGGAGTATGCCTGGGACAGCGACAAGGAGGTGCTGGAGATCCGGATTACCGACAAGCCGTTTCTGATACCGCACCATTTGATTGTTGCTCATTTTCGCGAAGCGATAGAGGAGGCGGGTGGTGTACCGGATTGACGCAATATCAAGTCCAATATTAAGTTTGTCACATAAGATATTGTTTTAATAAAATAAATAACTTCAGATCTGTCGTATTTATTAAATGCCACTGCAGCGGACAATCCGCAGTAGCGCATTTTGTTCCCGCCTTCCTCGTTGTCGTTCCAACCTTTTTTGTGGCGTGAGCGTCAAATCTTCATTACCCACCGACGGGAGCGAATCCATGTTGAGTCGAGCTGCTATTCCCATTCTGCTGGCGCTGGGCATGTCGGCAGTCGCGCAGGCACGCGACCTTGAAGCAAGTTATCCGGCCAGTGATGTGGAGGTAATCCAGATAACTGCAGGGGTTGGCGAAATCATTCTGAATTCGGGCAGCGATGCGAATATTCGGGTTGAGGTTGAACTCAAATCATCGGATGAGGCTGATGCGGACGTCGATGATTTGATTGATGAGGCCGAACTTGTCTATTCCCTGCGAAATGGAAAAGTTGAACTCGAAATTGTCTTTCCGGGCCAGTCCCCCAGCGATGACGATCCGGATATTCAGCAGAAATGGCGTGTTCTTGCTCCGCAATCACTGGCGGCGATTGTGGAGCTAGGTGTTGGGGTTGTCGATGTCAGCGGTCTCGAAGGTGGTGTCGAGGCATCAAACGGCGTGGGTGAGACCCGGGTCGATGTGCCGGCTGGAACACTGCGCCTGAAAACGTCGGTCGGTGAGATTTCGGTACTCAGCGGTTCGGGCAACATTGGCGATGTCGATCTCGATTCGAATATCGGTGAGGTCTCCCTGCGCGTGAACGGTGATGACATCGACCCGCAACGGTCTATGTTCGTCGGCAGTCGCCTCAGCTGGTCAGGTGGTGGCGACGACGATATTGATATACGTGTCAACGTTGGACAAATTGGTGTCCGTCTCGACTAGTCGCCAGCTGCCGGCAAACCTTTCGTCAGTGGTCGCTTGCGGCGCATTAGCAGGACGGTGAGATCATCGGGCTTACAGGGTTGGTCTGTATCGGCGCCGAGCATTCTCTCCCGAGCGACGCGGGTCAGCCGCTCAAGTGCTTCAGTGATTGGACCTTTGCGTACAGCATCTATTATCTCGTCGACTCTGATGTTGTCGGTCAGGCCGTCGCTGGCCAACACCAGCGTGTCGAATTGGGCGAAGCGAATCGTTGCGCCGACATCAATACGCATTTCGCTGTTGCCCATGAAATTCGAAACGACATGCCGCTCGGCATGAAACAGTGCCTCGGTTTCTTCGAGAAATCCGGCCTCCAGTGCAAACCCGGTCGGCGAATGGGCGATAGTCTGGAACTTGAGCTTGCCGCGCTGGCCAATCAGCAGCGCGGACGAGTCTCCGACATGAAAACTGCGCGCGGATCTCTCATCGGCGCCGACGACGGTTAGTGTTGTTGCGGAACCATTGCTGAGCGCCATCACGGCCTCGTTCGCCGCCTCGATACCGTTCAGAATCGCGGTTCGCAACATGACATTGTCGCGTGCCGCTCTAGCCAGCGCGTCGTGTAATGCAGCAACGGCCGTATTGGACGCGCGCTGTCCGGCCGGCAGGCCTCCCGCGCCATCGGCGACTGCTACTACCACCGCATTTTCGCCATACCGCATCGCCAGGGCCGAATCCTCGTTGGCGGTCGTCTTTGCCGGGCTGCGATCACTGATCGCCACAATATCGAAAAAGGGAGACGACAGGATGCTTTGAATTTCCGGGCTTTCGCCCGTCAGCATGAGGGGTCCCGCCGAGTCCGGCGCGGTCACTGCTTTCTCCGCGCCGTACGCCGCCGCCCGGGTGTTTCCGCATTGAGCTTCTCGGTGGCAGCGACAAAAGCCGTTTCCATCGCGATCGCGTCACGAAAACGCTGCGTCGGCTTGACCTTCAGGGCGCGACGAATGACCGCGATAATTTCCTCCGGGAGGCGAGCTTCGAGGCGATTCAGCCCGGGTGGCGGCCAGCTATAGGGCCATTCCGGGAGGGTGCCGGCAAAAACACGGTATAGAACGAGGCCTAGCGAAAATACGTCCGATTGCAACATCGGACGTCCCATTGCCTGTTCAGGGGCAATATAACCGAGCGTTCCGGATCCGGAGGCTTTGATCGTACGGATACAGCGTTTTGCAAATGCAAAGTCGCCGAGGCGCATGCGGTTTTCCGGAAATAAAATAAAATTCTCGGGTTTTATGTCGCAATGAACCACGCGTTTGCTGTGGGCAAATGCCACCGCTGAAAGCGCCTGGCTAACGAGCCGAAGCCCGGTCTGCGTCGCCATTCGCCGTTCGAGGCGGTCAGCCAGCGTCTGCAGGCCGAGCGGTGTAACTATAACGAATCGGTTATCGATAAAGCTCGCATTGAATACCGGCAGAATGTTGGGATGTTCCAGGCGTACGGCCAGCCTCGCTTCCTTGCGAAAATCTTCGAGAATGGCCGGGTCCAGGCCGGCATGCGGTATCTTCAGCGCGACCCGTCGGCACAGTATCGTGTCGAACGCCTGATATACGGCGGCAAGGGGACCGTTCGCGATTCTTTTCTGAATGCGATACTTGCCCAGTCACTGACGAGCTCTCAACAGTTTCGGTTTCAGCACCGCATCCGACCCAGCCTGACCTACACAGCGAACATACGCAGAGGAGAAAAATCTGGCAAGCCTGATGGCGAGGATTCGCAGGCCGGTGCTGTGCCCGCTGCTGGCGCGACGATGCCCGAGGTGGCGGGCCTGTTCAGCTGGGCGGCCATCGACTTCTTCGAGCACTTAAGCGAATTGCCGAAGGTCGGCGGTGCCGGCCGACCCGGGTTAGCGCGCGTGACGACGGGCAGGGGAGCGAGTAGTCGCGCGATGCAGCGATCGGGCCAAGAGTCTGCGCCGGTGCAGGGCCCGATTCCCCGCTGAAAGTACAGTCGCGCGCTGACGCGACGGTGTCCGCCGCCGCGTTGCTACGCTCAATGCAAGTCAGCCGCCAGCGCGCTGCAACGCTTCTCGTAGGTGATTCACTATCAAGTCGATTTCCGCGCTGGTAATGGCGAAATGCGGAGTAAAGCGCAGCGCGTTTCGGCCGCCATGGATCACGCCGATACCGTGGCGACGCATATCCTCCTCGACACTGCCATGGCCGCTCGAGCGATAGCCGTCAGCCAATTCTGCTGCGACCAGCAGCCCCGTTCCCTGGACCTGGGTAATAATTCCATTGGAGTCGACCGCAAGTTGCCGGAGTTTCATGACGAACTCTTCGCCTCGTTCGCAAATATTGCGGCGCAGCCCCGGACTCAGACCGGAAAGTACAGCGATGGCGACATCAAGCGCGCGCGGATTCGCAGTCATGGTGTTGCCGTAGACGCCACGCCGATACAACCCGGCAGCGCGCCTGGTAAATGCAAGCACGGATAGCGGGAACTGACCGGCATTGAGGGCTTTGGAGTAGGTTTCCATGTCGGGCGCCTCCGCGTCCTCGAACCCGGGATAATCGAGAACAGACAACACACCATGGGTGCGCAGACCCGCCTGGATAGAATCGACCAGCAGCAGACTGCCATGCGCCAGGGTGAGTTCGCGGGCGAGGTCATAGAAATCGCGCTCAATCGCCAGACCCGGGTTACCCTCTCCCATGACCGGCTCCATAAACATCGATTCGATAAATACACGTTCTTCGTCTGCTCGCGAGAACATACGGCGTAACGCATCTGTGTCGTTCGGGGGTACTGTCCACAGCCTGCTGGTATCTCGAAATGACGCGAGGTAGCGGGTATACGTCTGCAGCGTCGAATCGGAATACTGCGCCGGTCGATCCGTACGTCCATGAAATCCGCCCTCGAGTGCGAGCATGCGGATTGGTTTGCCGTCATGGCGAGAGCCGGGATCGGTCAATTCACGCGCATTTACGTCCGAAATGCGAGCTGCAACGGTGACGGCCTCGGATCCGCTGTTCATGAAAACGAAGCTCTCATAGCCACACCCGCCTGTGCGGGTATGACCGATTTCCTCGCGCAATGCATCGACCAACCGCTTCTGGCTCAGGCTGGGTGTCATTACATTCGCCATGACGTGCGGCCTGCTCATCGCCGCCAACACCGCCTCCGGTGCGTGACCCAGGCCAAGCATTCCATAACCGCCGGAGTCGTGAATCACGGCTCCTTTGGTTGTGACGATCCACGGACCACGAGCCGCAAGCGCAACATACGGGTTGACCGTGTCCTGCGCATAGAAATTGACGATTCCTTGCTGCAGATCGTGAATCTGCTTTGTCTCATCGGCCGCGGCGATTGCGGGGTAGCGCTTGCGAAACAGTTCGAACTCGGCGAGTGCCTCGTCAATCGCCGTGACAAGGGATGAATCCGTCCGCGCAAATCGTTCGATGTCGGAATCGGGTAGTCCTTTCGTCAAGACCTTTCCCGGCTGCGAACGCAGCGGACCAAGCTTCGATAGAACATTATTGTCAAATGCATCTACAGCGGTGGCCATGTAAACGACTCCTGCTTGTCAACGGTGGGCGTATTTCAGCCGTTAAGCCCTTTATTCTAGCAGGGAACAGCGCCTATCCGCTTCCATGCGACCGTTGCCCGCCATACTGAGCTAGCGGCGCTGGTGCGAGCGCCGGATGCGAGCGCCCGGACCGGTTTCGCCCGCCCTTTCGCGCATGTCGCTGGCCGTGGCGCAGTTCACACCAAACAGCCGCCGCCGCGCTGGCAAAAAAGCAGGATCAATTTTCCCTGCAGCTTGTCTATATAATCGAATCCGCAAAACTCGCCCCGGTGCGACAGTTGAGTGCAGAGGACGATTGATAATGAAAATGTTTCACACAGTGAACTTGCTCGGGATCGCCGGTGTTTCGCTCTGGCTTGCCGGTTGTGCCAGTAATCCGGCGACCGGCGGAGTCGATTTTGTGCTGATGTCAGAGGAGTCCGAAATAGAACTCGGGGAGACCTCGCACGAGCAGGTGATGAAACAATTCAGGGTCTACCCCGACCCCGACCTGCAGGATTACGTGAACAAGATTGGCCAGCGTCTTGCCGCGGTCAGCGAACGTCCGAATCTGAAGTGGACTTTCACGTTGGTCGATGACGATGCAGTCAATGCTTTCGCTATCCCGGGCGGATTCATCTATGTCACCCGCGGGATGATGGCCTATCTGAACTCGGAGGCGGAACTTGCCGCCGTCATCGGCCATGAAATCGGTCATGTTACTGGCCGGCATGCGGTTCGTCAGGACAGCAAGAACAAGGTTGTGGGTGCGGTGAGTACCGCTGCAAGCGTCGCGACGGGGACAGGGGGTGCCGGCGATCTCACCAATATGTTCGGCGGTGTGTTGCTCAGCGGCTATGGTCGCGGCATGGAACTCGAGGCGGACTCCCTTGGCGCGCGTTACCTGGCGAAGACCGATTATCCGCCGCAGTCGATGCTGGAAGTAATTGATATTTTGAAACGCCGTGAGCAGTTCGAGCTGGAACGGGCGCGGCTCGAGGGCCGCGACCCGAGGGTTTACCACGGCTGGTTTGCCAGTCACCCGGACAACGATACCCGGCTCAGCGAAGCCATCGACGCGGCGAGCGAGGTCGGTTTTGGCAGTCCAGAGATGGTGCGGCGTGACGAATATCTCAAACGCATAAACGGTTTGTTGTGGGGGAAAAGCGCTGCAGGTGGAGTGATCCGCGGAAACAAGCTCTATCACGCCGGCTTGCGCATGAAGATTACATTTCCCGAGGATTGGCGCGTCGAGTCGGCCCAAAGTGCGATCGTGTCACACTCGCCGGGCGATCAGGCCACGTTGCATGTGCGCAGTTTGCCGATGCCGCGCGACGGTTCCACGCCGGAGCAATTTATGCGCGGCAAGCTTGGACTGACCGATCTCGAAGATGGGCGGGAGCTTACGATTGCGGGCAAGCCGGCCTACATTGCCGTTGCCGAGCGGGCACCGTCGCCCTACGGCCCCAGGCCTGTCAGAACGGCGGTAATTTTCGATCAGCGCAAGGGCAAGGCGTTCGTGTTCTCCGGAGCAGGGCGCAAGGACCTGTCGAAGATTGCTGCGGATCGCGAATTTATTTCGACGATTTTCAGCTTCGACGATCTGAAGCCGAATGAGCGTCCGCTTACCCGCCCGGTTGCGGTAAGAGTCATTGAAATTGGCCCGGGAACGACAGTTGAAGTTCTGGCGCGGCGCTCTGCGTTGTCAGGTTATGTCGAACAGCAACTGCGCCTGCTGAACGATCTAGGGCCGCACGACGAGCCTGCAGTCGGCCAGCTTTTCAAGGTTATTGAGTAGCGGCCGCCGCGGCCCCTGCCGGACTATGGTGCCTGCGCGAGGAACAGGCTCAACTGACGCGCCAGACCGCTGCAGGCGGCCGACTGGGTGCGGGCTATCAGCGGGATTGGCACGACGAAAGCGGGCATGTAAGAAGTGCCACTGACATCCGCGCTGACCATTCCGGCGGCACTCGAACTCTTGAGATCCCATACGGTTGCCTCGTAGTCCGAGGCATCCTCCCACCAGCCAAAACCGAGGCAACCCCCGCCGGTCGGGCTGATCGCACAGGTCATGCTGCCACCACTGTCGACGCGTTCGGTGCTGCCGTCGAGCCAAACGACATAACGCACTCCGGTTTGCTCGATCTGATCGCGCACGCCCGGATGGGCCAGTAATTGGGGTAGCGAGTCCGTGGACAGAGGCGCCACGCTCGGTTCGAACCAGGGGAACATCGCATCGATGAACTCCTTGTTGGGATGGACATTCAGCGGTGAATCGCCCTTGGCGAGTTTGTCCTCGATACAGTCAGTAAAGCTCGACTCGGTTTCACCGGCATGATCGTGGCGGCGCGCGAGAATGACGATTGCCTCACCCTCCTGCAAAATTGTCGAGCCTTGCCGGACCTGCTCTATTCGCGAATTGACACAGCCGCTCGCGGCCAGCATGAGGGTTGCCTGAACAAAAAAGACGCTCGCTCCGAAACCGAAATCATAGCCCTTTGATCGCATGCCAGGTGTCTTATTCATTGGCGTTTTCCTGTTGATCAAGCCACTCCCGAATGCGTGGTTGTTGCCTGAACTTGATGACGATATTGGCTGCAGCATCGCGCATGGCAAGAACGGTAGCCTCCTGCAACGATTTTGACGGCTGCAGCATCGATCCCTCGCTTCGACCGTAACCGCTCACCAGCCAGTTAACGATCGGTTCCCGGTCCGGGTGGAAAGCTTCGACCCGATACTGAATCCAGGCCTCAAAAAATTCCGATTCTCCGTAGCGTGGCGGAGCGATCTGCATTTCCTCGATCGCAGGAATAATTATCGCCTCGAATCTGCTGCCCTGGGCGAAACCGGCTTCTGGTGACGATACCGGTACCAGATTTTGGAACATTGACTCGAACAGGCGCTCGAACATCTTCAGGTTGGCATCGCCCAGCTTTACTTTCCAATCCGATCCCTGCTCGATGGACTCGGTGTGTTCGAAGTTGCTGAGACTCTCGTCATAATATACAGCAACTGCGACCGGCATAGGCGCAATCAGCGGTTCTGGGAACTCGGTGTCAACCGGTACGCTGTGAGTACAAGCACTTAGAGCTGCAAAGGCAAGGACGGGCAGCGTTCGAAATACGACCGGTCGGGGGCGGGTGTAGGTGTCGGTGCTGGTCTCTTTCATGGCGCCCATATATGGTCAGAGTCCGTAGTGTGCTTCAGGTTCAAACGTATTGAGTCCGACGAAGGTACCGCCGTTCTTTTCACACAAGATACGCATAAGCGTGGCGAATCGGGTGCCCGTGGTCGCCAGAGCGGCGCCGCGTTGAAACGTTACCGGAAATCCTATCGAATGAATACGTACCAGGCGGTTGCCTTTTTCGTCCTCTCGATTGATACGGTCGATCGTGTCGATGACCCGTTCGATCGATCCGCCAGTGAACTCGTCGCCCAGCACGTACAGACTGATCTTCTTGTCCGGGGAATAAAAGGTCCTGATTGCCTTGGTGATGCCTTCCACCGGGCTCGAGTTGGAAAATGGGGTCCATGATTTTAGCTGGCTCATGATCGCCTTACGTCGAGCCGGCGTGTCCGGAATCCATTTTCCGGCATATCGGCTGAACATATAGTCTCCCATGTCGTTCATTACCTGAATGCCCTTCACGTTCGGGTAGACCTGCAAGGTTTCCTCTACCTTCTGCATCATCAGGTCCCAGCCGTAATTAACCATGCTACCCGACGTATCGATAATGAAAATGATGTACTCGCTGTCCACCGGTATGCCGCCGACGGTCTGGTCTTTCGGTTTGCGGCGAAAGTTCTCGCCGAGCAGTCTCTGCATTTCTGCTGACAGGCTCTGACGCGCCGTGGCGAGCCGGCCTTCAATGACATCGGCAATATCGGATGCGTCACGCGACGCCTCGAATTCGCCGCGAATATTCGAGAGATCTCCCTGCAACCGGGCGAGTTTTTCCTTTTCCGCCGCCAGCTGGTCTTTGCGGGTGACCATTGTGCGGTTCATGATCGTGGTCTCGCCTCGAATTTCATAAAGTTGTTCCTGCAGGTTGGCGATTAAAGCCTCGAGCTCCTGGGTCGTCTCCTCGAGGATAAAAGGCTCTGCCGTTTTTGATAGCACCAGCAACAACACGATCGCGCCAAATCCGCAACAGATGGCATCGAGAAAGGACATGCTGAAGGCTTCGACGTCCCGGCGTCCCTTTTTCTTCATATCATCCTCCCGTTACGGCCAGTCCTTCGATGGGCTCATGAACGAACCGCCGGTGACCTGTGCAAGCTGCCAGAATGCGGCGGACGCCATCGGGTCGCCTTCCATCGGCAGTAGGATGATATTGACGGGTACGCCCAATGGCAGAGTCGCTACGGCATCCTCGAAATGTTTGATCCGGGTCTTGCCATTGACGGTGGTTCGCCGCGGCGGCGTGGCGCCCTGTGTCGGCAGGCTGTCGGTGAGCAAATAAATATTGTCGGGCGTCGGCTTCAAGGCCCGGGCCGCGGAGAATGCCGCGTGCAGACTCGTGCCGCCGGCGGGAATATGGCTCTTGACTCCGTCGATTGCGGCGTTCAAATTGCGTCCGGAATCGACTTCGACCCAGTCCCCCAACGTATCCGGGATAGTAGCCTGCACGCTGGTATTAAAAGTATAGATCTGGAATTTGCTCTCTACGGGAATTTGCGTGCTCAGCCAGTCGACGGCATTGATCGTCCGTTGCCATTTACGTGCTTTCAGCTTCTCCGCATCCGCCATGTTGCGGCGGCGGATAATATTTACGATGGTCGAATCGAGCATGCTGGCGGAACCATCGACCAGTATCAGGATGCGTTCACCTCCGACTTTCAGGCCGGTTAGATATTGCCTGTCGCCCTGGCCAACGAACGAACGTGTGGCGCCGCCTTCGTCGTCCTCGCTGGCTCGTGCACCTTCAAGCCGTTTTCTCTCCTCATCGATAGTTTTCAGATCGGATTTGAGTTTGTTGATATGTTCGCGCTGTGCGACCGTCAGCGCATCCAGATCGGCAAGTTGTTCCTGAATGACCTCCACATCGCTCAATACTCTGGCGGACAATCCTTCGGTGATTGCGGATTCCTTGTCGATTTCGTCAATCGAATTGCGTAACTCGACCTTGTGTCGTTCGCCGTCCAGGACCTGACGCTCGAGAAGGCTGACCTCGGCAAGGAGTTTTTCGTTGACTTCGTCCGAGCGAACCTCGGTGGCGTGGTTGATTATCATGAAGAACAGCACCACAGCGCCAAAACCGCACGACATGCAGTCGAGAAAGGACAAACTGAAAACGTTGGTTTGTCGTTTTCTACGCGCCATCTTCTCCGGCCACCTCGATAAGCAGCAATTCCTCGCCGTCGGGCAAAGTAATCCGGTCGCCGACACCGAATACCGCGACGCCATCGACCCGGCGCCGTTTGTGGTGCAGTTGCGCCGGGCCGGGATCGACACGCACACCCTCGGCAACCACACGCAGAGTTATCGCAGCCGCATCCGAGCCGGCCGGCAGACTTATCAGCGAGTCGAGTCGCGTGTCGTGGTCATTCAGCAGATAGGCGGTGCCACGCACCACGGCATGACTGGGACGACGCGGCGGAGGCGGTGCCACGGGCGGCGAAGGCGCTGGGGTTTGCAGCGGGTTTGCCGCAGCGGCAGGTACCATCGCCGGAGTCAGGTTTGCAGTGTCCATAATCCAGGGTACGCTGGTTACGAATCGGACTCCCTTGCCACTTTGGACCAGATGTTCTCCGTGGCGCACGGCACCGCGCGCAGCGGCTTCCCGGTCGAGTTCGATTATCTCGCAGTCGACCTGTTGCGCGAGTTCTGCGCTGAGTCCGGGCAGGGCGGCGATCCGATGCGATATCTGCAATGCGACCGGACCGGTAGTGCCTATCCGAGTACTGATCTGCTCCGCAATCTGACGAAACTGCGCGCTGGTTGCCTCCAGCACACGTTCGCGTTTGGCGGTCACCTGGTAGGACTTACGGCCGGTCGGCAGTTCCAGTTCGGCCGCACCGGTGTTCTCGAGTTCGCGCAGCCAGCCCGGCAAATGGTCGTACAGAACCTGTTCCGTTTGTGCGACATGCATCGGATCGAAACGCGTCTCTGCCACGAACAGATCGGCTATGCGGTTGGCCCAGCGGTCATTCAGCGTTGTCAGGCCAATATTGCCCAGAACGTCAACCCGGGTGCGCTTGAGGCGAATACCCTGCTGCAACTCGGTCAGGATCGTGCGGTGCAGAAAGATGTCCAAAAAATACAGGCTGTGACCCGGCACCGCGTGCGGCGATGCGGCCACGGCCGTGTCTACCAGGCCGACGACATCGAGATGGCATTCCTTTGCCATTCCAAGCAGCAACGCCAGCTGCTTACGATCGTAGGTCCCGGGAACGGCAAAAACCACCCGGCTTTCGCCCTGGGACAGAAGCCGGGTGCTGATGCTGCGCAAATGGGCAAAAGCGAGATCCGCATAGTTTCGTGCTCGCCCCATCGGCTTGGGCAGTTCTTCCATGCTGAGCTGATCCCAAAAACGGTTTTGGATACGGTTCGGCTGCAGGCGGGATTGCGATAGCGCGTCATCGCCAACGACGATTTCATTGTCATCCAGCATCGCGTAACCGGGCGATTCCAGGATGGGTTCAGCGTCGAGGCTGAGTAACAGTCCGATATCATTGATTTCGAGGACGGCAGTCATCGCCTAGCGCACCTGCAGGTGGCGCAGCAAATGTTCGTCGCAATAATCCTGAGCATTGAGCACGAGCCTTTCCTGTTGCAATTGCACCTGGTGCAGCAGGAACATCAGAATGATGCTCAGAATCAGTGCGATGAACGTCGAGTTAAAGGCGACACCGAGGCTGGCAGTGACTCCGGCAATGTCTCCCTCGACGGCTTTGTGCGCCTGACCGAGCGCCTCACCGATACCGCGGACGGTGCCGATGAATCCCACAGACGGTATCGCCCACGCGATATATCTGACCATCGAGAGTTCCGAGTCGAGGCGCTCCGACTCTCCCTCGCAGACCGAACGCACCGCATCCGAGGTGTCCTGAATATTCCGGGTGGAGCGGAATCGGTGCAACGCGGTCAGTAGCGCACGGGGTAAGAGACTGTCGCGGTCTTTTTCCGGAAGAGCCTGGAGTGGACGGGATAGTTCTCGCGTGTCCTCGGGCAACACGCTCATGCCCTCGGTAATGTGCAAGAGGTCCTGTTGCAGCAGGGCGCGTTCGCGAGTGGCGAGCACCGCCTTATAGGCCATAATCGCCATCGCCCAGACTAACAGGATGAAACAGGTCTCCTGCTCGAAGTCCCTGATCAGGACCCACACCGAGCGATCCGCAACATAGTCGCTGTCCTGAGCCATCATCTCGGCCTGATAGGTGAGGACCGCTTCTGCATTCGGGCGCACCACGGCGACGTAAATCGCGTGAATGATGATGATCGAAACGATCAGGGCGAAAACCTGATAGGTAAACTCGAACGGGAATTGCTTTTTTACCATTCTCAGGCTCTCTCAGGGCATCTAGATATCGACAGGGAACGAAACGGACAGATCTTCGGAAATCTCTTCGGACGGTTCGAACGTCTGCGGTCTGCCCCGACGCGACTCCGTTTGTGTTTCCTCTGCTCTTGCCGGGGGCGTGTCGCCTGGCTCCGGCGCGCTTTCGCTCTCCTGCGCAGCGGGAGCAGGTTCTGTTTCCTGCGCTTCATCCTGGGCATGCGCCGGCAGCGCGCCCGACACGAGAAGCAAGAATATGACAGCGAGGTATTTCATCCGGTTGCTCCGCGCCTACTCGGCGTAACGCGCAAGTCTGAAGCCGACGTCGGGTCGCGCTTCGTCACCATAATCTCTGTACGACCAGCGCAGTTCGCTGATTGTCGCATGCTGCCAGCTGGATCCGCGGATTACATGGAACTTTCCGTTCAGCGGGCCCATCGGGTCGCGTTCGAGATTCGCGCCGGCGGCCGGGTAGGTGGTGTACAGATCGTGAATCCATTCTGCCACGTTGCCACCCATGTCGAACAGGCCGATCGGCGATGCGCTGAAGCTGCCGACCGGAGCGCTCCCGGCGAACCCGTCGTTATAGCCCTTGAGGTAATCGTTGAATAATCTGCGCGCTGACTCGTCGGCGTAATTGCCGGTTTTCGGACTGGGCGGCGGTGGCCAGTCGTCGCCCCACGGAAACCGGCCGCTGCTGCGACCGGCTACGTGGCGTCCGGTCCACGCCCATTCGGCTTCCGTAGGCAAGCGGTAACCGTGGTTCATGGGCTCCGCAGCGACCAGCACGCCACCGCGTTCGACATAGGCTGCAGGGAGCCCGTCACGCTCGCTCAGCCAGTTGCTGAAGGCAGCCGCCTGTTGCCACGTGACATTCGCGGCGGGGTAGTCGGGACGGTTGAGATCGACGCCCTCGAATGTACCTGAGTTGTGCTGCTCGGCGAACAGGCGAAACTGTTCGTTGCTGACTTCCTGCACGCCAAAATAGAATGGACGCACCAGTTCGACCTGCCTGAGGCTCTCGTTCGAGCGCCGACCCTGTTCTCGTCGCGATGATCCCATACTCAGTCGACCCGGGGTGACCAGTATCAGTTCCGGCCCCGCCGCAGTTTTGATTCGCCGGGGGCGGGAGTCGGCCCGCGCCTGTGCTTCCGTTTTGAGCCGGGTCGACACCTCCTGCGGGAATCCCGGCCGCGGTGTCACGGTAATCCGGTAGGAAGCGAACCCGGGCTTGCGAATTTCTATTTGCTGCGGCACGGCGGGCAGCGTCAGACGTCTTTCACTGCGAACTTTGCCGTTAATCAGGACTTCGGCATCGGCGGGATCGGCGACGATACTGATTTCCCCGACAAACGGTTGCAACGAGACATGAACTTGCTGACTCGTTCCGGATGCGGGCTTCACGCTGCGTGTTACTTTCTGAAAACCGGCCTTGCTGAATTCGATGCGATAGGCTTGCCCCGGCGCGAGTTCCAGCTCGGCAGGGGTCTGTCCGCGGTAGGCGCCGTTTACCATAACGCTCGCGCCGGGCGGGTTGCTGCGCAGACTGACCAGACCGTCGGCCTGCCGCAGCACAATTGTCTCCAGAGTTTGCGGAACCGAGCGTACAACGTCGATTTCTTCGTTATAGGACTGGTAGCCGGGCAAGGACAATTGCAGTTCTCGCATGCCCTCTAGAATATCGGCGCTGAGTGGCGTAGTTCCGACCGACTCTCCGTCTACCAGCACTTCAGCGCCGATCGGCTCACTGTTTATCGCGACAGTGGCCCAAAGAGGTTCCAGCTTCGCCTCCCAGTTCTGTTCGACACCACCTCCGTCAATCTCGATTGTTACGCCGTAGGAGTCGAATCGATCGGCATCGAGACTCAGCTCGTGCAGCCCTGGTTCGATCGTCAGTGCGTCAATCGGCGTGGTGCCAACAAGCTCTCCGTCAATCGATACCCTGACCCCTTCGCCCGGATCCGTCGTCAGGTGCAATATGCCCGGCAGTTTCCTCAGTTCAAACTCGAACGACTGATTGCGTTCCTCTCCAACACTGAGAATTTCGTCAAGGTCGTAGTAGCCTTCACGCTGAATATGCAGGCGATAATCACCCGGTCGCATCAAGTAACGGCCGCCGAGTTCGAAAACGAAGAGGCCCCCATCGATATCGATTTCCTCGGGGACAGGTGCCGCAAGTATTTCGATGGTACGTGCCGTCAGCATGAACCACGCGAGGCTGCCGAGTGCTGCAAAAACCGCGAATACCAGCAATGGCACAGGCCGCAGCACGCTGCGCCAGCCCCGCGTGCGCCGCTCGGACGGCGCAAATACCGCCGCCTCTATCAACTCTGCATCGGAATCGTCCTCGTCACCGCTCGCAAAATCCATTGCGATCACATCGTCGGCGGTCTCCGTCTCCAGGACGAGTTCCGGTCCCGCCGCGCGCACAAGCAAAAGGCTCGACTGGTATTCGAGCGTGTCGCCAACGCTCAGCAGCAGCGGCTCTGTCACAGGCGAGTCGTTACACAGGACCGGCGTGTCGGCGGCCGGCGTGAGAACCCAGCCGGCTTTTGCGTATTCCAGAAATGCAAGCGCTGCACCGGACGCGGCGCCGGGCCAGGGCAGATCCGCGTCCGCGCCTCCAACGCTGATCCGCCGAGCCGCAGCGAAGCGCTCGCTGGTTTCTCCATCGACAAGACGGACCGAGGCGATCAAATTTTTTCCTCGCAGCGCACGACGACGGGCTCGGCCG
Source organism: uncultured Gammaproteobacteria bacterium (assembly GCA_963699835.1). Lineage (GTDB taxonomy): Bacteria > Pseudomonadota > Gammaproteobacteria > Steroidobacterales > BM003 > BM003. Next base: position 62,627 of record CAVOVJ010000001.1, read on the forward strand.
GCTGGCCGGCCACGACGGTAAATTTCTGTCTCACGTCGCGGAAACCGGACCGTGTCCCAACCACGGTATAAGTGCCCGGGCGTAACTCGACATCCCGTGCGGCGAAAACGCCAAGCTGTCCGATTCGAAACAGCGTGACTTCGGTCTGGTTGTCGGATTCGAAGCGGACCGTTACGGGGACCCTTGCGACCGTCATTGCCTGCTCCATTTGGCGGATCTGCTCGGTGAGTTTTGGTCCGCGCGGCTCGACCGTGCGGGCGACCGACATCAGCTGCTCCGCGGCAGCATACACGGCGTCGGTGGACAGCCGTGCCGGTGCCGCCAGGTACTCGGTGAGACGTTTGTCGAGCTCGGTCCGTTCCTGGCTTTGCGACCGGCCGCGTTTCGCGAAGGCGAGATTCGCATCGATCGCGAGCGCCTTCTCATAGCGATCCAGTGCTTCCGACCAGTTCTCCTCGCTCTCGAATCCTTCCGCTTCGGTACGCAGGCTGGCGATCCGGGTCAAGTTCCGTTGCATATCCGTCTGCGCCAGCGCCTCGGTCACCTCGGGGGAGCCCGGCTTGAGTTGTCGTGCACGTTTAAATGCTGAATCGGCCTGTTGTAGCCGGCCCGCCGACAATGCCGCATAGCCCTCCGACATGAGGACCGAAAACTGATCGCTGGCGAGCCGCGATCCAACTCGCTCGAGTCCTTCCGCAGCCTCGCTTGCCGCGGAGTCGAGTGCCAGCGCTTCACGGTAGGCGCTGCGCGCAGCGCTGAATTCTTCGCGGCTTTCCGCTCTGCGGCCCTCCGCCAGCAGTCTCTCAACTTCGTCCAGAGTTTCGGCCCGGCGCAGGCCGGTGACGGCGATATCGCTGTCAGGGTCAAGCGCCAGTGCCGCCTGGAACGCTTCGTTTGCTGCGGCTGCATCGAAGGATTCCAGTGCGGCCTGGCCACGCTCAAGCGCCTCGCTCAGTAGCACGGGCGCAAGCGCTTCAAGTGCAAGCAGCTGGTCCAGACCCGCTTGGTAGGACTCCTGGGCGGCTTCGTACTCACGAATGCTGAAGTGCCCGTCGCCCGTGCGTGCATGTTCCTTGGCGGCGTTGAATTCAGCCTCTGCCCACGCGGTAACATTGTTTTCTTCCAGGTCGAATTGCTTGCGGATAAATTCCTCGAGAACTGCTTCCGCCGCTTCTTTTTGTTGCAGAATCTGGGCGCGTTGCCAAGGCGCCAGTTCCTTCGGTGCTTCGGTTTCGTTGCCGCGTGCCGGCGCGGCAGCGGTTGGTTGAGTTGTCGCCGGGACTGCCGTCGTCGGTTCCGGTACCGGGGGTTTTACCAGCTCCGGAAGATAGAAAATTACGCCGATCGCGATGACGATGCTAACGGCAAACAATGCAATGACCACCGGTCTTGAAACAGCGCGCTGGCGTTCTGACTGGGCCGCTATCGTCGTTGCGTTACCTGTGAATTCGAGCGGTTCGATCGACTCGAATTCCTCTGCTTCGATGTCATCGTTCTCGTCGCCGCTTTGCTCGATCAGTCGCTCGAGAAGCGCCGCGTCGCGAGCGAACTGTGCAGGATTTTTCTGTGCCAGGACGACAGCGGCGGCCTCCTGTTCGGAAATCGGCCCGGCAGCGGGGATTTCGCTTTGCAGGTGTGCCATGAGATCGGGGCCGAGTGCGGCCGCGGGCAGCAGCCAGAGTCCGACCTGCATGCCGGAATGGGAATCGGTTGCCAGCCATGCGGGATGGCGGGCGCCACTGCGCAATGGCCGGAGGAGGGTGTACCGGCCAAACAACATCTGGTCGGGTCTGAGGTCGTGCATGGGTCTGTTGCTTTTGTTTAGTTGACCTCGGTGCCGCCGTCCGGTGCTGCACTGTCGCTGGCTACCTCGATTCCGGTTTCGAGTTGATAGATATCCCGCAACAGTCGCCGCCATTCTGCGTACTGGGCCTCAACGGAGCCAGAAAGCTCCACGGTTTGTCCTTCAATGTCGACGACCACGGGGCGTACTTCTGCTTCCAGCGAAGTGCCGAGTTCCCGCAGCGCATCAACATGGATCTTTGATTCTCCGTAGCGTTTGAAACCGGACCATGCAAGCGTGCCACCGCCGATCACGGCGGTGTTTGCAATAACCGATTCCGTATAACTTCCACCCTGGCTGCCGACGTACAGGCCGCCGACTACAGCCAATGCGCCAAGCAGCATACGCCGGCGCGCCGAGTCCTTGACCTCGCGCAGCGCGATCGTCTCGTCATAGCTGTATGCGCGCCAGTCCATGTAGGGTTCACCCATTTGCCGTTCGAAATTGTCGTAGTACTCGTCCAGCGTGTCGAAAAACATGTATTCACGCTCGCGAATCTTACTCATCCGCACCATCATCGGTTCTTCGCGGGCCGGCAGGCTGTTGATGGAGTATTCGCCGGTTCTTTCATTTACTTTCAGGTGACGGTCGAAGGCCTCTGGCGAAAACTCTGTGGCAAACCGCAACTCCGATACGGTCCGGATGGCGGTCAACTGTTTAGCATCCAGCGTCTCTCGGGCACCCACGAGATCGTTCGCGATCTGGTTGTAGATATTCTGAAACGGGTCACTATCGAGTTCGAGTTCTTCGACGTATGCGTACTTGCTGGCAACGCCCTCGTAGGTTTTGTCGAGCCATTCGCGTCCGGTGGAGTCAACCGCATGGACGTAGAGCTCCAGTGTTTCGCCGTCGGAATAAAGTATTTTTCCGCTGACATGCACATCCACCGCATTGGTATCCGACGGAACGACCCAGACCGAACCCCATTGCCCGGTGTTCTCCAGCGTATCCTGCAAAATGAGGGGGATGAAACGCGCTTCCGCCTTGCGCACCGTCGGGAAAATCCTGAGTTTTTCCCAGCTCTCCTCGTCAGCGGGAATGCCGGGGTCAAAAACCTCGACACCGACGTCCAGCAGCTGGTTTTCGGGAATCGCCTCCACCGACCTTATCACTTCGGTCGAGTTGACCGAGCGAACGGACTCCTGAACGCAGCCGCCAAGCAGCAGCGACAGTGCTGCCAGAGCCAGTGGGAGAGTTGTGATTCGCCTCATGTCCAATTACCTCGATGTGCCTTCCTTGTAACGACGGTATTCTTCCCAGAGTTTTTCACGCAATACCGGATCGCTCTCGCTTTCCGCGGCCTCGCGTAACTGGCGTGCCACGATGTCATCGTCGTCCCCGCTGGGGATACCCTCTGGAGCGGAACCGGTTGCCTCCTTGCCAGCGCCGCCGTCAGGCATCGGTCTTTCCAATCCGCTGGTATCGGCAGGTCCGCCGTTTTCGATGCTCGAATCATTGTCGCCCGATTCCCCACCCATGCCACCGTCCTCGCCGACATCGGTGGCGCCGCTGCCGCCCTCGCTTTCCTCGCCGTAGACAGAGCCTTCGCCATTCGATTCGCTGCCGCGACGGGCATCCCGCGCTCGCTGCTGCTCTTCAAGGATACGCCCGTCAAAAATTACCATCGAGCCATCGAGAACCCGGTCGAGGTCGCCAACCTGCTCATCCCCGGTCTGCGGCGAGCCAATTACCGCGACACGGACAGGGTTCGAACCACCCGGTACGCCACTCGCGCCACCGGGCATGTTGCCGCCTGGCATCCCGCCCGCGGGACCCTGGGTAGCGCCCGAGCCGGCGCTGCCTCCCGGCGTGCTTCCCGGGGGTTGTCCCCCCTGTTGTTGCGCCGTGCTATCGCCGCCACCCGCGGGTCCGCCGCCCTGGTCCTGGGCAGTACTCTCCGCACCGTCTTGCTGTTCCGCTCCGCTGTCCGCGCCACCAGGAGGGGAGCCGCCCTGATCCTGAGCGGTACTCTCGGCTGCGCCCGGCGGTTGTCCGCCTTGCTCTCCCGAATCTTCGCCGCCTCCTTGTTCCTGCGCCGTGCTTTCCTGGGGAGCGCCGCCCGGCGGGGGCGCATTCTCGCTCTGAGCGCTCGACTCACCGCCGGACTCGGGCTGCTCCGGCGGGTTGCTCCAAGGGTCCTGCTCGGCGCTACCCGAACTCTGCGACTGACTTTCGCTGCTGGACTCGCTGGGTGATTGCGACGGGCTGCCACTGCTGGAACTGGAAGACTCGGAAGTGCTGGATGAGGTGCTGGAGGATTGTTGTTCCTGCTCTTGTTGCTGCTCCTGCGTCTGTTGACTGGCGCATCCCGTTGCTGCCTGCCAGACGCAAGAACAATGCATGCCTCCGTCAATAGTCTGTTGTTCATCGCGACACCTCGTCCGTCATCCCTGCGTCGCGGCTGCCTCACCGCAACCAGAGCGTGCCAGGGCTGCACACGGAAATATTAACTGGCCGGGATTGCGGTTACCCGGCTCGGCAAGTGTACATGGAAACGCCGCGAAATCCCGGTGGTCGCCCGCTGGGGGCGTCACCTGACGGTCATGCATCTCTCGGTTCCGCGCCAACGTTTGCATGCATCTATTCCATGTAGAAAAAATCATGCCTCAGTCTCTGGTCGTGGGCCCAGTCGCGATGGCCCTCTTTGTACGTTGGTCTGAAACGGGCCAGTCGTACCGCCCGCGCAACGTAGTTCTGTTGCTTCCGATAGTCGTCCGGTTCGGTTTCGAGAACCTCGACGTTATGGGCCCATCCCTCGGGGTCGACGTCATAACGAATGAGTACATAGCCCGATCCAAGTTGGCCTATGCTTGCAAACTGGCCGTTCTGACGCCGCACCGCCGGTCGGATCGCGGGCATGTAAACGAGGTGGGGGTCTTTGAAAAACTGGTCGCTCTCGGTGGTGCGTGAACCATCGGGTGTCAGGATTCTCCAGGCCAGGTCGTAATACTGGATGCCTTTCTCCCACACCGGTGAGAATCGCAAATACCAGTCGCCCAGGGCGACCAGCGCGCTGGCGTGCAGAATCGGATCGACATTCTCGTTTTGATCGATGATCCCGAGGGCGCGATTCAGATAGGCTTTCGCCCGCTGGTCCTGGCGCACATATTGCCCGCCGACGCTGACGACCGACTTGTGACGGTAGGATTCGGCCAGCCGGACCAGTGGCTCCACCAGCCGAATATCTTCGGTTCCGTAGTTGTCCTCGACGATATGCACCGCTCTGCGGTAAAGATCGCGTTCGCCGGGAACCGGGCAAATCTGTTTCTCGTCCGCCTCCCAGGTGACCTTGCGTTCAATCAGGCAGGTCAGCCGGACCCGGTCGTAGGAGTCGCGGGTCGAAAAAATCTTGCTGAGATGTTCCGCAAGGTGGTAGATCGCAGGCAGTAGCTCCGGCGAATTTGCGCCGAACTCGCGCTGGTAAATCTGATACGCGGAGGCTTGCTTGGTGACCGACATGCGGATGTCCTCCAGCCCGTGATAACTGATCGCCATCTGCTCGAGCTGTTCAACCTGATCGAGGTTATAGAGACCGTCATGGCGGCGGGAGATGTGCTGGGCCCGTTCGAGATAGGGTATTGCCTCCTCGTAACGCCCGACCGCATTGTGAATCTCTCCAAGCGCGGTTAATGGCCGAACCAGGCGCGGGTCGTTTTCGCTGTAGTTTTCCTCAATCAGCTCGATGCTTCTCTGATAGTTGGCCACGGCTTCCACCGGCTGATCGGTGACGCTCTGCAGTCTCGCCAGATTTATCAGCGGATCGACCAGCAACGGCGTGTTCGGTCCGGATTCCCGCTCTGTCAAGCTCACTACGCGGGTTGCCGGCTCCAGCGCCTCCTCGTACTCGCGCGACTCGTACTTGAACAGGTACTCCTGGAATTGCCGTTCGCGTTCGGTCGGCTCCTCATCCCCAAGTAACGGAGCAATCGTAATTTGGTTGACCTGCGAGGTTCTTTCCGCGGGCCTCGCCTCGACGGCCGGAGCTGCGCTGGCGTCATCTTCCTCGGCGGCGACGGAACACCATGCCAGTACGGCGCCTGCAATCAGGGCAGCGGTTCTCATCCGCGGGTGACAATGCACAGCAGAAAAATAAGATGCGACACGGGAATACGGGGCGGGGGAACCCGTTGGCCCGGAACGTCCGCCGGGCGCATTGGTGCGAAACAAGAACTGATTCTCACTCAACGTATCGAAACTCGTGTTTAACCTGAATCCCCGAGGTCGCAACCGGTTCGCCTTCTTCCATTCTCGGCCGAAAGCGCGCCGTGCGCATCGATCTAAGGACCGCGCGCTCCTGTCGCACCCAGCCAGGTGGAGAGGTTTCTAATATTTGCACGTCCTGCGCCTGGCCATCCGGCGTGACGGTATATTCGACCAGCACGAAGCCCAGTTGTTCCTCGGGTTTCAATTCGAGGGAGAGGTTGGCGGTGTTGTTGCGCGGGGGGGCTGGCGAGCGGCTATACGCCAGCCGCTTGGGTTCGGCAAAAGCCGCCGCCGCCGGAACCTCGCCCTCACCATCGCGAAGCACCGACCAGGCTTCGCGATAATAGTCCAGACCACGCTCCCGATCCTGGCTGAAAACGGTATACCAGTCGCCCATGTCCATCAGTAGCTCGGCTTTCTCGCCGGTCTCTATCGAGTCCTGTGCCAGCTGGATTTCGAGCGCCCGCTCCAGCAGGGTCCGCGCCCGCGCATGTTGCGACTGGAACTCGTATCCCGGTTCTCCGGCCAGTGCCTGGCCCTGCAGGCCCTTATAAACCCACCTGCCGGATCGCGCGTAGTAAGTGCTGGCGAGGCCACGCAACGGAGCAACGAGGCGCAAATCGTCCTTGCCGTACCGATCTTCGATAATCCTGATGGCACGGTTGTAGAGCGCGCGGCTGGACGGACGTCGGCAACGCGCCGGTCTCTCGTCGGCAAACGTCATGTCTGTCTCGATCAGGCAGCCGTAAACCGCCTGATCCTGCGGCGACAGGCCCTGGTAGATGTCCAGCTGCCATTCTGCGAGATCAGTCAGGGCCGCCACAATTTCGTCGCTGTCTTCGCTCTCGCCCCGGGCTCTTAGATCGAAAGCACGTAATTGCTGGCGGTCGGCTTCAAGGCCGTTACCGGCGGCCGCATAGCTTGCCGCCATGGCATCGAGCATCACAATCTGGTCCAGGGTGTAAAGGCCCTCATGCCGACGCAGGATCTGGCGGGCGCGCTCGTAGGCCAGTACGGCTTCGTCGGGGCGACCGGTCCTGTCGAGTATGCGGCCTATTCCCATCAGCGGAGTCACGAGGTCGCGATCTACCGGGCTGCTGAAGCGCTCCAGCATTCCGACGGCCTCAGCATAATTGCGACCGGCATTGTCCAGGTCGCCGCGGCTTTCCTGGATCAGAGCGAGATTGGTCAGCGGTCTTGCCATTTGACGTGACTGCGGGCCAAATTCGAGCTCGGTCAGTTCCACGAGCCGTTGTGCTGGCTGCATCGCCTCGTCAAGCTCGCCGAACGCCGCGTCGCTCAGCATTTCCGCATACAGGCTCGCCGCAACCGACTGCTCTGCAGACGCTTCTTCGAGTTCGGGTGGCACCGTCAGGTCCGCCACCGGTGCGGGGTTTGCAGCCACGCATTGACTGGTGACCGCCAGCAGTCCTTGCGCGCAAATTATGTAAAGCGTCGCGAGTACCCCAGCGCCCGGAGTCAGTTTCTGTCGTGCCGGTTCGGCCATGGTCCCGATTCTAGCGACAAATTATTGTTCAGCCACTATCTGCCGCTACGTTTTCGCTGGGTGCCGGGTACCTGAAGCGGTACAGAATCTCCGCCCTGACCGGGACGGGCGCGCCGCTACGCCACGCCGGCCGGAATCGGCTGGTCGCCACCGAGCGTTCTATGTCGCGGTTGTGCCGGGTCCAGTATCGCGGGTTGTTTTCGATAACGTCGATGTCCTCGGCGCGCCCTTGCGCGGTTACCGTGAACTCGACCCGGGCCCATCCCGGTAATAGTGGACCGCTGTCGCTGAATTGTCCCCGCGCCTGCGGTTTCTGAAAACCGGCGGGAAGATAAAGCAGGCGCACAGGGTTTTCGAAAGCGTCAGGGACTTCGCTGGCGGGGAGTTCCTTTGTAAGCAACGACCATGCCCGCTGATAATATTTTCGGGAGCGCTTCGGGCCGTGGTCGTAGATGGCATGCCAGTCGCCGAGGTCGATCAGAATGGTCGCCAGCATAGTATCGTCTGCCCCAAACTCGGCTTTTTCGGTAATTTCCAGCGCTCGTTCCAGCATCTGACGACCGCGATAATACGGCCCGTGAAAGCCGATCCTGTCGCCGTAGCGCTTCCAATGCACTGTGCCGTACAGATAGCTGATTGCAAGACCGCGGAGAGGTTCCACCAGCGCCAGCGAATCTTTACCCTCGTTATCTTCGAGCAGGCGCACCGCACGTTTGTACAGTTCGCGCATGCCCGGATGGTGACAGCGGCGCGGCTCGCTGATTCCCGGACTGAAACTGCTTGCGATTAGGCAGGCAAGGCCGGCGCGCTGCTCCGGTGGCAGCGCCGCATGCAGTTCCCGCTGCCAGTCGGCCATGTCGATCAGAGCGTCGACCTGCAACTGGTGCTGGTCGACATCCGGATGCCGGCGCAGCCGGTGTGAGAGCAGTTGCGCGCTGTCCGCAGCCATTAGGTCGCCGGTCGCGGCGTGCGCTTCTGCTTCAGCCTCGAGCCATAGTCCCTGGCAGGCTTCGGTGAGACCGTTGGCGCGCCGAAATATGGCGCGCGCGCGTTGCAGAGTATCGATTGCCCGACCGTGGGCGCCATTATCCATGTCAAGCCGGGCCTGGGCGGTCAGAACCGGAATGAGGTCGAGCGAAAATCCGTCGCCCCGCTTTTCGATGAGTTCGCGCGCGGCGCGCAGATTGGCGGCCGCCGATACGGCTTCGCCGTCGATAAAGTCTGCCTGCGCGATCGAGAAGTAGACCTGCGAGCGATGCAACGGATCGAGGGCGTCGTCCGCGACCGAACGCATTGCCTCTGTCGGCGTCAGCGGGTCGATCAACCAGCCCGGGTCAAGCATTTGTCGCAATCGGCGTTCGCAAAGCAACTGGTAGTCATTGCTGACCTCGTCAAGCGGCCACCAAAGCGGAACCAGCGAGCGCTCGGACGCCGCAACTCTCGTCGCAAGCAGAAGACAGATGATGCACGCGGTGATCCGAGCCATGGTCAGGGGGTGCCGCTTGGGTAGGTTTCTGAGTTTCGTCTGCCTTTCATGATAGACACGGGACAGGTCGACTTGTTCGGCTCGATCCCGGTTTGTGCCAGCAGTTTCTCCTTCCTGACGTATAAATGACTTTAATAAAAATAAATAGATTATTGTTTTAAATAACTAATACAGCAGCCCCGCTAAGTTTCCCGGCGCGCAGGTCGGCAAGGGCCATGTTTGCCTGGTCAAGCGCATAAGGAGTGACGGTAGTGCGTACCGGCACGCGTGGCGCGAGCTCAAAAAAGTCGCGGCCATCGCGCCGCGTCAGGTTGGCCACTGAGCGGACGCTGCGTTCGTGCCACAACAGCTCATAAGGGAAGGCGGGTATGTCGCTCATGTGGATGCCACCGCAAACGACGGTTCCGCCTTTGCGGAGGCGCGACAAAGCGGCCGGGACGAGTTCCCCGGCCGGCGCAAAAATCAACGCTGCGTCGAGTTCGACGGGGGGCGTTTGCCCCGAGTTGCCGGCCCACTCGGCTCCGAGTGACATAGCAAACGCCTGCGCGACCTGATCGCCGGGTCGGGTGAACGCGAAGACCCGCTTGCCTTTGTAGCGGGCGATCTGGGCGACTATATGTGCGGCAGCGCCAAATCCGTAGATGCCGAGTGTGTCGCAGGGTCCCGCCAGGCGCAGGGTGCGAAAACCGATCAGGCCGGCGCACAGCAACGGTGCAGCCTCGATGTCGCTGTAGCAGTCCGGAATCGGGAAGCACGAGCTGGCGTCGGCAACGGTATATTCGGCGTATCCGCCATCAATCTGATAACCGGTGAAACGCGCTGCCTCACACAGGTTTTCGCGTTCCTCTTCGCAGAATCTACAGTGCCGGCAGCATTGCCCAAGCCACCCCACTCCGACTCGTGCGCCGGTCGCAAGTTCGTCGACCGCCTCGCCGGTCTTTTCAATGACTCCGACAATCTCGTGGCCGGGCACGAGCGGTAGTTTGGGTTCATCGAGTTCGTTGTCGACAATATGCAGATCGGTGCGGCACACCCCACAGGCCTTTACCCGAAGCAGGACCTGTTGCGCGCCCGGTTGCGGGATCGGCACGGATTTGTGCACCAGGGGTTCACCGGGTCGCTCCAGAACCATCGCTTTCATGTTCATACCGGATCCTGTTTCTGGGTCAGTCATGCTGTTCTATATCGGGCAGTCCCGATCGAACTCCGCGGTCGTCTTTTTGCGCACCGCATCGAGTCCGGCGCGAATGTCCTCGAAACGAAAACCCATGAACTCGAGCGCCAGGGACGTATCGAACGTCGGCCCGGCCACGCGCAGCCAGTTGTTGAGCGCGTACTTGGTGAACCGAAGGGCGCTCGGACTTCCCTGCGCGAGTTTTCGCGCTATGCGCCGTGCTTCCTCGAGCAGGCGCTCTGCCGGGACACACTGCGAAATAAGCCCGATACGTTCGGCTTCTTCGCCGCTCAATGGCTCGTTGGTGAGAAGATAGTATTTGGCTTTGGCCATGCCGCACAGCAGTGGCCAGATTATGGCGGAGTGGTCACCCGCGGCGACTCCCAGGCGGGTGTGACCATCGAGTATTTTTGCATCCGGTGCGGCGATACTGATATCGGCAAGCAACGCTACGGCGAGTCCTGCGCCCACGGCATGTCCGTGGATCGCCGAAACCACGGGTTTGCTGCAGTTGACCAGGTTGTAAACGAGGTCTCTGGCTTCTTTCCAGACCCGTTGCAGGGCATGGTCGTCGTCGATCATCTCCTGGATCAGCGTGAAGTCGCCGCCCGACGAGAAACTGTTACCCTCACCGCGAACGACGACGCTGGCGACATCCCGGTCGGCATCGACCCGGCGCCAGACCAGGGCCAGGTCGCGATGCATTTCGGCGTCGGCGGCGTTCAGCCGCTCACCGGAGCCGAGAATGATCTCCAGGACACGCTCGCTGGGCGACGCAAATCGCAGGCTGGAGAATTTCGACGTATAAGCGGCAATGTCCATCGGTTTATCCTGAGTAAGAGAATCGGAATGATCTATCGGGGATTCCCACGATTATGACCAAGCCCAGCCGGCAATGCACCGCGCGGGTCAATACCGGGCGTTCGCGTTTCGCAAAGTTGACCGCGCAAAGCCTGAAGCATTTTGCCGCACAACGTCCGCTGCGGGCAGGATCGCTGATCGTCACGGTGTTTGGAGACGTCGTAGCCGCGCGCGGCGGCGTTGTGTGGCTGGGTAGTCTGATTCGAATGCTCGATCCGTTTGGACTTAATGAGCGTCTGGTGCGCACCGCTGTACATCGATTGGTGGCGGAGAACTGGCTCGAATCGGAGAAGATAGGACGGCAAAGCTATTACCGATTCAGCGACGATGGCGCCGCGCGATTTGGCGTCGCGGCACGGAAAATTTATGGTCCTCCACAACCGAATTGGGACGGGAAGTGGAGCCTGGTGCTACTTTTGCGCGGACCGTCGGTCAGCCGCGATCGCCTGAAACGGGAATTGCGCTGGCTTGGTTACACGCCTATTGCCCCGGGGCTACTGGCCAGTCCGCGCCATGACAAGGATGCACTCGGCGCATTGCGGCGTGGTGAGAACGCTGCGTTGATGATTGACTGGATCGCAACGCCGGGTGAGCAAGTCATGCCGGGGCGACTCCATGAACTGCTGCAGCAGGGCCTTCCACTGGCGGAGGTAGGTACGCGATACAACGATTTCGTCGAGCGCTTTTCTCCGTGGCTGGTGGCGCTCGCGAAATTGCGCGCACCCGATCCGCGGACGTCACTGCTGGCTCGTATCCTGCTGGTTCACGAGTACAGGCGTGCTGTGCTGCGGGACCCGCGGCTGCCCCGGGAGTTATGGCCGGACGGCTGGCCGGCGCAGCGGGCGTTCGACCTGAGTGGCGCAATCTACCACCGGCTTGTGCCATCTTCCGAGATCTGGATCGATCGCCACCTCGAAGCGGCCGACGGCGGGCTTCCGTCGGCGGGGGCCGGTCTGGATACTCGTTTTGGCGGACCGCCAGGCTGATGGGCGACGCTCTGGAGCGTTTTTTTCTCGCACCGGCAATTCCGTTAAGCTTGCCCGTCTGATCGGGAACGAAACGGCGTAGGACCGGCACAGGGAGTGGGCATGAGCTTTAGCACGATAGTCTTTGATAGCAGCGATGGTGTCGCCACGATAAGGCTGAACCGGCCGGACAGCCTCAACAGCTTTACCGCCGAGATGCACGCGGAACTGCGCGCGGCAATGGATATCGTTGAAGCTGATGCATCGGTTCGCTGCCTCGTTATTACCGGCACCGGGAGGGGTTTCTGCGCCGGGCAGGACCTGAGTGAACGCGACCCCGGGTCGGCCGGGAAGATGGACCTTGGGGCAAGCCTTGACGCTAACTACAACCCGCTGATCCGGCGCCTGAAAAGCCTGCCGCTGCCCGTGGTCGCCGTGGTCAACGGCGTTGCTGCGGGCGCTGGTGCGAGCCTCGCGCTGGCCTGTGATCTGGTTCTCGCAGCTCGGTCCGCCCGGTTTATCCAGGCGTTCTGCAAAATCGGCTTGATACCGGACGCCGGCGGGACCTGGGCGTTGCCGCGACTGGTCGGTCATGCGCGGGCGATGGGGCTTGCGCTGCTTGGCGATACCGTGACAGCCGAGCAGGCGCAGGACTATGGATTGATCTGGCGTTGCGTCGACGACGATAAGTTGGCGGAGGAGGCTGCAATGCTGTGCAGGCACCTCGCGGTGCAGCCGACCGTGGGACTGGGGCTGATCAAGAAAGCCATTAATGCATCGCTCGCCAATGATCTCGATACTCAGCTCGACCTCGAGCGCGATCTTCAGCGCGAGGCAGGTTTTACTTTGGATTTCGACGAAGGTGTCGCGGCGTTTCAGCAAAAACGAGCGGCTGAATTCAAGGGTCGATGAGTACCGAAACCGACGAGGAGCGACTGGCGCGCGAGTGCAGTAAATCGTTGCACAGTCGCGACAATGCGGCACGGGTTCTCGGGATCAGGATTGTCGAAACGGGTCCGGGCCATTGTGAGCTGTCAATGAGCGTGACCGAGGCGATGCTCAATGGCCACGGCGTCTGCCATGGTGGTCTGCTGTTTGCACTCGCCGATACCGCGTTGGCCCATGCCAGCAACAGCCGCAACAAGCTGAGTGTTGCATCGATTTGCAGCATTGACTTCCTGCGGCCGGCGGCCGCGGGAGCGATCGTCACGGCCAGCGTCATGGAGCGATTTCATGGCCGCCGCAAGGCCAGTTACGATGTCGAATTGCGTGACGACGACAACCCGCCTGATCGCATTGTTTCGCGGCGAAACGGTAAGCACGGATGCGGCCGTGATCCGCGACGGAGAGACCCCATGACTGATGCGTTTGTATGCGATGCGATCCGCACCCCGATCGGCCGCTACGGTGGTGCACTGGCGCAGGTGCGGGCGGATGATCTCGCCGCGAGACCAATTGCGGCATTGCTGGAACGCAATACCGGTCTCGATGCCAGCCGGATCGACGACCTGATCTACGGCTGCGCCAACCAGGCCGGCGAGGATAATCGCAACGTTGCACGGATGGCCGGACTGCTTGCAGGTTTGCCGGTGGAGGTTGCTGGCGTAACGCTAAATCGCCTGTGCGGATCGGGTATGGATGCCGTTGCAATGGCGGCGCGCGCCATTCGTTGTGGTGAGGCCGAACTGGTCGTTGCCGGTGGCGTCGAGTCGATGTCGCGGGCACCGCTGGTTATGCCGAAAGCCGATGCAGCATTCAGCCGTCGCGCGGAAATTTATGACACGACGATCGGCTGGCGCTTCGTCAACGAGCTGCTGAGGAAGCAATATGGCATCGACTCGATGCCGGAAACCGCTGAGAATGTTGCGGCGGAGTTTCGTGTGGGGCGCGAAGATCAGGACGCTTTTGCCTGGCGGAGCCAGCAGAAAACGAAGCGGGCGATGGAGTCCGGTCGTCTCGGCCGCGAGATTGTGGCGGTGAGCCTGGCGCAACGAAAAGGCGATCCAGTCGTCGTTGCCGTCGATGAACACCCACGTCCATCGACCACGCTGGAGCAGCTCGCGCGGCTCGGTACCCCGTTTCGTGAAAACGGCACGGTCACGGCGGGCAATGCATCGGGGGTCAATGATGGAGCCTGTGCGTTGCTGGTCGCCTCTGAGGCGGCGGCGGCGGTTCATGGGCTGGAGCCCATGGCCCGCATCGTCGCAACGACGGTTGCCGGAGTCAGTCCGCGGATCATGGGGATCGGTCCGATACCCGCGGTCAACAAGTTGCTGGTACACACCGGGTTGCGGCTCGAGGACGTCGGGATCATCGAGCTCAATGAGGCGTTTGCCGCGCAGAGCCTCGCGGTGCTGCGCGGGCTGGGCATTGCCGACGACGCCGAGCACGTCAACCCGAACGGTGGCGCGATCGCACTCGGTCATCCCCTGGGGATGAGCGGTGCCCGGCTGGTTGCGACCGCGGTCCATGAGTTTGCGGATCGCGACGCGCGTTTCGCCCTCTGCACAATGTGCATCGGGGTCGGGCAGGGTATCGCAATGCTGCTCGAGCGGGTTTGATAAAGCATTACGAGATTGGCTGAGAATCTCAGGAATCTGTATCATGTTCGCTGTTTCGTAACACGGAATCTTCGCCATGTATACGCAGGGATTGGACCAGCAGGGTAACCGCGACGACAAGCAGGCCTCGGCGCGCGATTCTGAGCGCGAGGCGAGATTTCAGGAGCGTATCGACGGCGAAGAGAAAATCGAACCGCGCGACTGGATGCCGGAGGCTTATCGCAAGACGCTGGTCCGACAGATCTCGCAGCATGCGCACTCGGAGATCGTCGGTATGCTGCCCGAGGGCAACTGGATCAGCCGCGCACCCACACTGAAACGCAAGCTGATCCTGATGGCCAAGGTCCAGGACGAGGCGGGTCACGGCTTGTATCTTTACAGCGCGGCGGAAACGCTGGGCGCCTCGCGCGCGGACATGATCGAGCAGCTGCTCGATGGCCGCGCCAAATATTCGAGTATCTTCAACTACCCGACGTTGACCTGGGCTGACGTGGGTGCGATCGGCTGGCTCGTCGATGGCGCTGCAATCATGAACCAGATTCCGTTGTGCCGCTGCTCGTACGGCCCGTATGCGCGGGCAATGGTGCGGGTCTGCAGGGAAGAGAGTTTTCATCAGCGCCAGGGCTATGAACTGATGCTCGCGCTGTGCCGCGGCAGTGATGCGCAAAAACGCATGGCCCAGGATGCGCTGGATCGCTGGTGGTGGCCGTCACTGATGATGTTCGGGCCCTCGGACAACGAATCGCGCCACACCGCGCAGTCGATGGCGTGGAAGATCAAACGTTTTAGCAACGACGAACTGCGGCAGAAGTTCGTCGACACGACAGTGCCGCAGGCCGAGTATCTCGGCCTCACCGTCCCGGATCCGGATCTCGAGTTTGACGAGGCAACCGGCCATTATCGTTTCGGCGCAATCGACTGGGAAGAGTTCTTCGCTGTGCTAAAGGGTAATGGGCCGTGTAACCGCGAACGCCTCGAGGCGCGCCGGAACGCGCACGAAGACGGGCGCTGGGTGCGCGAGGCTGCGCGCGCTTACGCTCACAAAAAAAGCGAGAGGGCCGCGGCGGCGGCCGCCTGAGGAGGCACGCGATGACAGAGCAGGACTGGCCGCTTTGGGAAGTGTTTATTCGTTCGCGTACCGGGTTGAGCCACAAGCATGTCGGCAGCCTGCATGCTGCAGATACGCAGATGGCATTGCAGAACGCTCGGGATTTGTATACCCGGCGCCAGGAGGGCGTCAGTATCTGGGTCGTGCCGTCAGCGGCGATCCATGCCTCTGACCCGGCCGAGCGTGATGCATATTTCGATCCAGCGGACGACAAAATATATCGCCATCCGACTTTTTATGAGATACCTGACGAGGTCGAGGTGTTGTGACCGGCAGCATCGATATTCGCGCCGCCGAGCCACGGCTCGAGTATGTATTGCGGCTGGCGGACAACGCTCTGGTCCTTGGCCAGCGGCTGGGTGAATGGTGCGGAAAGGGGCCAGCCCTCGAAGAGGAAATGGCACTTGTCAACTTCGCGCTCGACCTGGTCGGTCAGGCACGCATGCTGTTGAGCTACGCGGCCGAACTCGAAGGATCCGGATACGACGAAGACGATCTCGCATTCCTGCGCGATGGCATGGACTTTCGTAACTTGTTGCTGGTCGAACTGCCAAACCGTGATTTTGCCTTTACGATAGCGCGGCAGTGCCTGTTCGATCTGTACCAGTGCGGCCTGTACGGCGAGCTCGAGCGTTGCGCCGATCCACGGCTTGCGCAGATCGCGGCCAAGGCGTCCAAGGAAAGCCGCTACCATCTGCAGCACAGCGCCGGCTGGCTGGTGCGCCTCGGCGATGGCACTGCCGAAAGCCACAGGAGATCGCAGGATGCACTCGACCGGATCTGGCGCTACACCGGAGAGTTGTTCGAATCCGATGATGTCGAGCGGGCGCTGGTTGCCGAGGGAATTGCTGCCGACCCCGACGTGCTGCGCGGAGAATGGGATATTCAGCTCGACCGGATTCTCCGCGAAGCGACGTTGACGCGGCCGAGCGACGACGGCATGGCAAGTGGCGGCCGCCACGGCCGTCACACCGAACACCTTGGCCATATGCTGGCGGAAATGCAGTTTCTGCAACGCGCCTATCCGGGCGCCAGCTGGTAGCCCAATCCAAATGACGCAGTCGCAGACCAATACCGCTGTAATCAAAGATATCTGGCGATTGTTGCAATCGGTGCCGGACCCGGAAATTCCAATTATCAGCATCGTCGATCTTGGCATCGTCCGCGGTGTGATCGATGAGGGTCATGCGGTTGTGGCAGTTACGCCGACCTATTCCGGTTGCCCTGCTACCGAGATGATCGAACAGACCGTCCGCGAGGTTCTCGATGACGCGGGGTATGCGGACGCCGAGATCCGTACCGTGATCAGCCCGGCTTGGACCACCGACTGGATAAGTGACGAAGGTCGCCGGAAATTGCGCGAATACGGGATTGCACCGCCCGCGGCCAGCGCGGCCGGTGGGCGCGGTCTGTTCGGTGGCGCCGGGCTTGCCGTCGCGTGCCCGCGCTGCGGTTCCACCGAAACCAGCCGAGTCAGCGAATTCGGTTCTACTCCTTGTAAGGCCCATTACCAGTGCCGGACCTGTGCCGAGCCCTTCGACTATTTCAAGTGCCTGTAGCCCATCATGCTTAAATTTCACGAGCTCGAAATCGACGATGTGCGACCGGAAACCGATCACGCGGTATGCATAAGCTTCATCGTTCCCGATGAGTTGCGCGCTGAATTTTCCTACCTGCCCGGGCAGCACATTACGCTGGAGGCGGAGATCGACGGCAAGCGAATTCGGCGGCCTTACTCGATTTGCAGCAGTGTCGATGACAAAAGTTTGCGGGTTGGAATAAAACACCATCCGGAAGGGCGCTTTTCAGGGTATGCCAATGGCGTCCTGGCAAAAGGGCAGCGTCTGCGGGTGATGACGCCAACCGGACATTTCGTTGCGCAACCGGAACCGCAATCCTCGCGCATGCATGTTGCGTTTGCTGCCGGAAGCGGGATCACGCCGGTTTTCTCGATCGTCAAGACCTTGTTGCAACGCGAACCCGAGAGCCAGGTTGTGTTGTTCTATGGCAACCGCAGTGCGCAAGAGGTGATGTTCCGGCGCGAGCTTGCCGATCTCAAGGATTGCTACCTCGAGCGATTCGCTTTGTACCACGTGTTGAGCGGCCAGGCTCAGGACGTCGACTTGCTGAACGGGCGTATCGATGCCGAGCATTGCCGCCGGCTGATTGAGGGCTTTTGCGACGCTCAGCAGGTCGATACCTGGTACGTCTGCGGTCCCGGCAGCATGATCGATGATGTGCGCGCGACGCTCGCAGCGCTCGGTGTGGCTGACGATCGCGTGCACTTCGAGACGATTTCAGAGTGCGAAAGCAAAACCGCAGGTTTCTCGTCCGGCCGCAACAACGGGTTCCGCTATCGTTACCGCCATCGTCGATGGCCGGCGCCAGCAATTTCCGATTGCCGCACGCGGTGAAACCGTGCTGGAGGCAGGATTGCGGTATGGGCTCGAATTGCCGTTCTCATGCAAAGGCGGGGTGTGCGCAACCTGCCGGGCTCGACTGGTCGAGGGCGAGGTCGAAATGGACGTCAATTATGCGCTGGAACCGTGGGAGCTCGCGGCTGGCTTTGTGCTGACCTGTCAGGCGCGGCCCTGCAGCGACAGCGTTACCGTGGATTACGATCAGGTCTGAGCGTCGCACCTCAGACCGGGTGCGGCAATGGCAAAGCGGTCGTGTATTTCTTGCGTCGCAGGACGAACCCTGTGTTCACTGTGCGTACAGACGGCAGGCGCAGCATTTTTTCCGACAGGAAATGTTCGTAACTCGCCATGTCAGCGGTGATGACTTTGAGCATATAGTCGTGTTCACCGCTGGTCATGTAGCACTCGAGAACCTCGGGCGCGCGGTCGACGGCAGCGTCGAATTCCTCGACGGACTCCGGATGATGATCGGTCAGCGAAACATGGGCGAACGCGATCACCGCGAGATCCAGTTTCTCGGGTGCGAGCAGCGCAACGTAGCGCTCTATGACGCCCTCGTCCTCGAGGGTCCGTACCCGGCGCCAGCACGGCGACGGAGAGAGGGCTACCTTCGCGGCCAGGTCGCGGTTCGAGATACGCCCGTCCACTTGCAGGACCTCGAGTATTTCCAGGTCGGGCCGGGTGAGATTCGATGACATGGCAACAAAATACCCTATAATTGTTTAATTGTGCAATTATATTGCTATAAACAGCGGCGATGATGTGAATAAAGGCACAATGTGCCCTGAGAACCGGTATAGCATTTGCTGATCACAAAAGTACCGGAGAACACAGCATGGCCACCGCCAGCGATTTTGGTCGACTACAGACTTCTGACAACGCGGTGGCAGCAGCGATCGACTGGCGCCAGGTCGCTTACAAGTGCCTCCTCTCCCGCGCAGTCGACAAGCTCGAAGAAGAGCGACTGCTGAAAGAGAAAAAAATCCTCTATCAGTTCTCCGCGCGCGGTCACGAACTCGGCCAGGTTTTGCTTGGGCAGCTGCTCGATCATCAGCATGACGCGGCGAGCGGCTACTATCGTTCGCGCCCGTTCATGTTGTCGCTGGGCCTGGCGCTGGACGACGCAATCGCCGCGCCGATGATGCGCTCCGGATCGTTTAGCGACGGTCGTGACATCGGTGTCGTCTACAACATGCCAGGTGATGACGCGGCAACGGTTCTGCCGATGAGTGGCGGTGTCGGTGCGCAGTACACTCCGGTGGCCGGCTGGGCCCAGTCCATTCTCTATCACCGCCATACGCTGCAGGATGATGCGTGGCGCGGTGCGCTCGCGGTTGCGCTGGGCGGCGATGCGTCGGTGGCGACCAATGGGTTCTGGTCGGCATTGACTATCGCAACGACGCTGCAGTTGCCGATGTTGTTTTTTATCGAGGACAACGGGTACGGGATCTCGGTGACGTCCGATATGCAAACCCCGGGGCGAAATATTGCCGCCAACCTTGACTCGTTTACCGGGCTCGCCATTTTTGACGGCGACGGCACTGAGGCGCGTGACGCCGCCAATGCAATCGCCAACGCGATCGGGCAGATTCGCGCTGGCGGTGGGCCGGCGCTGGTGCGGCTGACGGTGCCGCGTCTGTGTGGTCATTCGGGTCAGGACACCCAGGCCTACAAAAGCGAAGCGCAGATCGCCGCGGAGCGCGCGCGCGACCCGCTGCCGAAGCTGCGGCGTTTCCTTGTGCCGAATACGCTGACGGCCACGGAGTGGCGCGATCTTGAAAATCGTGCGGTGGCCGATGTCGAGTCTGCGCTGGAGGCGGCGCTCGCGAGGCCGTTGCCGGATCCGGCGACAATCACCCGGTTCGTGTTCAGCGAACGCGACGAGCACGGCAATATCGTCATGCAGAAACAAGGCGGACTGGGGCCGCTAGGCTACGATTTTGGTCCCGCCACAACAGAGGTTCTGGCCGAACCTGGGCGGATCAATCTGGTCACCGCGGTGCGGCGCACGCTGGATAGCGAGTTGGCGCGCAACACCCGGATGATGATTTTTGGTGAAGATGTGGCGGCAAAGGGTGGCGTCCATGCGGTCACGCTCGGGCTCGCTGAGAAACACGGTTCCGACCGGGTATTCGATACCAGCCTTTCCGAGGAAGGAATCATCGGGCGCTCGCTCGGAATGGCGGCCGCGGGGTTGTTGCCGGTTCCGGAATTGCAGTTTCGCAAGTATGCGGATCCGGCCGAAGAGCAGCTCAACGATTGCGGCACGATGCGCTGGCGAACCGCCAATCGCTTCGCGGCGCCGATGGTCGTGCGTGTAGCCGGCGGCTTTTTCAAGTGCGGTGATCCGTGGCATAGCCAGAGCAACGAGGTGAAATGGGTCCACGCAACGGGATGGCAGGTAGCTATGCCATCGAATGCCGAAGACGCGGTCGGCCTGTTGCGATTTGCGTTACGTGACAACAACCCGACCATTTTCTTCGAGCATCGCAACCTGCTCGATCTTGCCTGGGCGCGGCGAGCATACCCGGGCGACGACTACGTCGTGCCGTTTGGCAAGGCGTCAACGTTGCGCGAGGGTGGCGAGATTTCGGTGATTACCTGGGGCGCAATGGTGCCGCGCTGCGAGGCGGCTCTGCAGCGGGTGGAGGCAGATGCCGAGCTGATCGATCTGCGTACATTGAGCCCGTGGGACGACCACGCCGTTCTCGAATCGGTGCGCAAAACGCGACGCTGCCTGGTCGTTCATGAGGATACGCTCACGGCAGGGTTCGGCGCGGAGATTGCGGCGCGGGTGGCGGACGAGTGCTTCTTCGATCTCGACGCTCCGGTGCGCAGGCTCGCGGTGGCCGACGTGCCCAGTCCGCACAGTCCGCTGCTGCTCGATGCGGTAATACCGGGCGAGGAAGATATCGCCGCGGCCATTACCGCTTTGTGCCAGGTCTGATTGATGACCGGATTGATTGATGTCCGCCTCGACGCCGACAGCCTCGAGGGTACTCAGTCGGTCCTGTCCGGGTGGCTCAAACAGCCGGGCGACCAGGTCCGCGCGCACGAGCCAATCGCCGAGCTCGAAACCGATAAAGTCGTGGTGGAGCTCGCAGCTCCGGCCGACGGTGTGCTGGTCGAATTGTTGAAGGAGTCCGGTCAGGAAGTGTTCCCCGATGAGGTGGTGGCGCGGATCAGGACCGACGCATCGCCGCGGCAAGCGGTACCGCACGAAGATACCAAAGCGTCGGCGGCGGAATCCGCTGCGACTGTTGCAACCTCGGCACCACGACCCAGGCTAAGCCCGGCGGTGCGGCGGATGCTCAAAGAGCACGGGCTCAATGCCTCCGCCGTAAATGGAACAGGGCGCGACGGGCGGGTGAGCGCGCGTGACGTCGAGCAATATCTTGCGTCGCGTGAGACTGTGAAAGGCGCCGCCGCCGTGCGCGTGACGGCCGCCGGCGAGAGTCGCCGCGTGCCGCACGACAACATGCGGTTGTCGATCGCGCGGCACATGGTCGAGAGCTTGCTGGAGACGGCGCCGCATGTCACTGCCGTTTTCGAAGCGGACATGAGTGCGGTGATGAATCATCGTCGCGCACACAAGGCGGAATTTGCTGCACGTGGCGCGTCGCTGACCGTCACCGCCTATCTGTTGGACGCCGCCTCGCGGGCGCTGGCAGCGGTGCCCGAGGTCAATAGCCGCTGGCACGATGATGCGCTCGAGTTGTTCGATGACATCAACATTGGCATCGGTACGGCGCTCGATGACAAGGGCCTGATCGTGCCAGTGTTGCGCCGGGTTCAGGATCTCGATCTGTTCGACATCTCGGCGGGGCTGGATTTGCTGACGCGCAAGGCGCGCGATAATGCGTTGGCGCCGGGCGACGTCCGTGGCGGTACGTTTACGATTTCCAACCACGGGGTCAGTGGCAGTCTGATCGCAACCCCGGTCATCATCAATCAGCCGCAAAGCGCGATTCTCGGCGTCGGTAAAATTACCAAGCGTGTGGTTGTCCGCGAGATCGATGGCGAAGATGTCATTCAGGTTCGGCCAATGTGCTACATCAGTCTGACGATTGATCATCGTGTTCTTGACGCGTTTCAGACCAACCGGTTCCTCGGCGTACTTGTTGAACGACTCGAGGCTTATAAATAGTTATTAAACAAGTATTTAATAATTTAATATAAAGTGAATTCTATGCCTATCGTTGCGCCCAATCCGCATGTGCTCGAGATCGTTCCGTATATAGCCGGTGAGGCGAAGCTGCCGGGCTTCGATCATCCCGCGAAGCTCTCTTCAAACGAGTCTCCATTGGGGCCGAGCCCGGCCGCGGTCGATGCCTATTTGAAGGCTGGCTCCGAACTGGAGCGATACCCGGACGGGGCGGCCATCGAGCTGCGCGAGACGCTGGCCCGGACCCATGGGCTTGCGAGCGACCAGGTGGTGTGCGGTACCGGATCGGAGCAACTGATAGATGGATTGTGCCGCGCGTATGCGGGGCCGGGTGACGAGGTGGTTTTCACCGAGCATGCTTTCATCATGTATCACGTTGCCACGCTGGCTTGTGGCGCCATGCCGGTGCGGGTTCCGGAGGTCGAGTACACGGCGGACGTAGACGCGATGCTTGCGGCCGTGACGCCCCGCACCCGGATCGTATTTATCGCCAACCCGAATAACCCCACCGGAACGGTGATCGGCCGCGCCGCGCTGCACCGGTTGCGCGCAGGCCTTCCGCAAAATGTGCTCCTGGTCGTGGACGCTGCGTATTGCGAGTACATCGATGCGCCAGACTACAGTTTTGGCGCGGAACTGGTCGCGGCCGGGGACGGCAATACGGTGGTGCTGCACACGTTTTCCAAGATCTACGGTCTTGCGGCCTTGCGGGTAGGGTGGGCGCGCTGCCCGCGTGAGGTTGCGATGGTGCTGCATCGGGTTCGCGGAGTTTTCAATGTGTCCACGCCGGCGCAGCTGGCCGCGATCGCGGCGCTGGGGGATTCCGCGCACGTTACGAAAGCGCGCGACCACAATGACCGCTGGTTGCCCTGGGTCAGCGAGAGGATTGCGGCGCTGGGATTCAAGGTAACGCCGAGTGGCGGTAATTTCGTTCTCTTTCATTGTACTGACGAGAGCGAGCGGGTCGCGCTGGACCAGGCGCTGCGCAAGGCCGGGATCATCCTGCGCCCGGTTGCCAACTACGGGCTGCCGGCGGCGTTGCGGGCCACGATCGGGCAGGAGCAGGAGAATCGTCGCATGGTCGATGTGCTGGAGAAATTTGCGCCATCCCGCTGAGTATCTAAAACCTCGAAAAAACTTAAATAAGATATTGTAATATACGGAAAATAAATGAATAAAGTATTGAGAAGCTATGCTTGCGGTGAGTGGCATAGCGGCAACGGCGACGGAGTATTGCTGCAGAGCGCGGTTGACGGCGAACCCCTGGCGCGCTCCAGTTCGGCCGGTCTCGACTTCGCCGCAATGCTCGATTTCGGACGTGAGGTCGGCGGGCCCGCGTTGCGGGCGATGACGTTTCATCAACGGGCGCTGATGCTGAAGGCGCTGGCAAAGACTCTCAGCGAGCTCAAGGACGAGTTCTACGCGTTGTCTACCCACACCGGCGCCACGCGGGCGGATTCGTGGATCGACATCGACGGCGGTATTGCGACGCTGTTTGTCTACTCGGGCAAGGGCAGGCGCGAACTGCCCAACGACACGGTCTATATCGATGGCAACCCGGAGATGATTTCACGCGCTGGCAGTTTTACCGGGCAGCATATCTGCGTCCCGCTCGAGGGTGTCGCGGTACACATCAATGCGTTCAATTTCCCGGTCTGGGGCATGCTCGAGAAGCTCGCCCCGGCATTGCTCGCAGGCATGCCGGCGATCGTCAAGCCGGCGACCAGCACCTCGTACCTTACCGAACTCGTTTTTCACCGCATGATTGAATCCGGTGTACTGCCGAAAGGTGCGGTACAGCTGGTCTGCGGTTCGACCGGAGATTTGTTCGACTACCTCGGTTGCCAGGACGTGGTCGCGTTCACAGGTTCGGCCTCGACCGCGACAAAGCTGCGAACCCATCCGCGAGTGATTTCCGAGTCGGTCCGTTTCACCGCCGAAACCGACTCGCTGAACTGCTCGATCCTGGGTCCGGATGCAACCCCCGATACGCCGGAGTTCGACCTTTACATAAAGGAAGTCGTACGCGAGATGACGAGCAAGGCGGGGCAGAAATGCACGGCCATACGACGCGCGATCGTACCCGACGCGCTCGCCGCTGAGGTTGTGACAGCGTTGCAGAGTGCGCTGGCCAGGGTGCGTACCGGCAACCCGGCAAGCAAGGAGGTCGATATGGGGGCGCTGGCGAGCCTGGCGCAACGTGACGAGGTGCGGGAACGCGTCAGCGAACTCGCTGCCGCGGGCGAAATAGTATTCGGCGCGCTCGACGGGTTCGATGTCGTGGACGCGGATGCCGGGCGTGGCGCATTTTTTGCGCCGGTGTTGTTGCATTGCCAACATCCCGGTGCGGACCATCCGGTACACCGCGTCGAGGCATTTGGCCCGGTCAGTTCGGTGATCACTTATGCCGATCTCGATGAGGCGATTGCGCTGGCGAAGCATGGCCAGGGCAGTCTGGCCGGCTCGATTTTTACAAACGACACGGCGAGCGCGCGCAAACTCGCGCTCGGCACCGCAGCCTGGCATGGCCGCCTGGTCATGATCAATCGCGATTGTGCGAAGGAATCGACGGGTCATGGATCGCCTCTGCCCCACCTGGTGCACGGCGGCCCCGGTCGGGCCGGCGGCGGCGAGGAACTCGGTGGCATACGGGGCGTCCTTCACTACATGCAGCGCACAGCCTTGCAGGGCTCGCCGGATACGCTTGGGGCAATCGCCCGCAAGTGGATGCCGAAGGCCAGCCGCAACGAGAGCGAACGGCACCCGTTCCGGCTGAATTTCGACGAACTCGAACTCGGCGCAACGCTGTTCAGCGGCGAGCGCGAAATGACTCTGGCCGACATCGAGCATTTCGCCGAGTTCACCGGTGATACGTTTTACGCGCACATGGATGAGGAGGCGGCTGCCGCCAATCCGTTTTTCGACGGCCGCGTGGCTCACGGATATTTCATCCTCTCGGCCGCGGCCGGTTTGTTCGTCGATCCCGATCCCGGTCCGGTGCTTGCCAATTACGGCCTCGACAGCCTGCGCTTCATGCAGCCCGTTTATCCGGGGGACCGGATCAAAGTGGCGCTGACCTGCAAGCAGAAAACCGCGCGCGAGGGCGAGGAGTACGGCGAGGTACGGTGGGATGCGGAGGTTACCAACCAGGACGATGCCATCGTCGCCAACTATGACCTGTTGACACTGGTGGCGCGCGCGGGCGCCTGAGGCCGAGTCGACCCGCGGCTCTGGTATCATGTGCGCCCCGCGGGGGCCGCCGGCCCGTTCCACCATTGCCAGGGATCGAACACCTAATGAAATACGAACACATCAGCGAGCCCGCCGACGGCGACGTCATTACGCTGAATGAAGACTCCAGCCTTAACGTTCCCGATACGCCGATCATTCCCTTTATAGAGGGCGACGGCATCGGTATCGATGTCAGCCCGGTCATGCTGAAAGTGGTCGGGGCAGCGGTCGAAAAAGCCTATGGCGACAAACGCCGGATCGCGTGGATGCAGATCTACGCCGGCGAGAAATCGACCGAGATCTACGGCGAAAACCAATGGTTGCCGGAAGAGACGCTGCATGCGTTGCGCAAGTATGTCGTCTCGATAAAGGGGCCGCTGACGACACCGATTGGCGGCGGCATCCGCTCGCTGAATGTGTCGATTCGCCAGACGCTCGATCTGTACGCCTGTGTGCGCCCGATTCGCTACTTCACCGGCGTGTCGACGCCAATGAAAGATTCCGATTCGGTGGACATGGTCGTATTCCGCGAAAACACCGAGGACATCTACGCCGGGATCGAATGGCCAGCTGGCTCGGAGCAGGTGAAAAAGCTCATACATTTCATGCAAACCGAGCTTGGCGTGCACAAATTCCGTTACCCGTCGAGTTCGGGTATCGGAATCAAGCCGGTTTCGCGCGAGGGATCGGAACGCCTGATACGTAAAGCCCTGCAGTATGCGGTGGACAACGATCGCGAATCGGTGAGCATCGTGCACAAAGGCAACATCATGAAGTACACCGAGGGTGCGTTCCGTAACTGGGGTTACGAGGTCGCGCGCGAAGAGTTCGGCGCCAGCGAAATCGACGCCGGTCCGTGGATGAGTTTTCGCAATCCGGGCAGCGGCCGCGAGATCGTCGTCAAGGACATTATTGCAGACAACTTTCTGCAGCAGATTCTGCTGAATCCGCAGGACTTCGATGTGATCGCGACACTTAACCTGAATGGCGATTACATCTCTGATGCCCTGGCCGCACAGGTTGGCGGTATCGGCATCGCGCCCGGCGCCAACATCGGCGACGGACTCGCGGTCTTCGAAGCGACCCATGGAACCGCACCGGGATTTGCCGGGAAAAACCGGGTCAATCCGGGTTCGCTTATCCTGTCCGGCGAAATGATGCTGCGCTATATCGGCTGGATCGAGGCGGCGGATCTGATCGTCAAGGGGATCGCGAATACGATTGATGCAAAAGAACTCACCTACGATCTCGCGCGTCTGCAGGAGGCGATCAGGAAACCGGGTGTCCATCCGCCCGGTCAGAAGGGCGTCGAACAGGATCTGCAGCGATTGATTCCGGGCGCAACCCTGATGACATGCTCCGGTTTCGGCGATGCATTGATTCGCCACATGGATGACTAACGGCGTCGGTTCCATGCCTGCGGCCGGGGGCGCCGCCCCGGCTCGCTCGCCATACTTCGACGTCAGCTGTCGGCGCTGCAAGCGCCTGGCCGAATTTCTCGATGAAGTCGGCGAGCGATACCCTGATTATCACGCGCGCCCGGTAGCGCCGTTTGGCCCGAGCGAGGCGCGTTTGCTGGTGGTCGGCCTGGCGCCGGGGATGCATGGCGCCAATGCAACCGGACGTCCCTTTACCGGCGATTTCGCCGGGGTGTTGCTATACCAGACTCTCTACGCCTATGGGTTTGCTTCGCTACCAGACTCGCGCCATGCCGACGACGGTCTCGAGCTGATCGACTGCCGCATCACCAATGCGGTCAAATGCCTGCCACCGCAGAACAAGCCGGTTGGCGCCGAGATCAATGCCTGCAACGATTTCCTTGCGCGCGAACTCGCAACCCTTGCTCCGGGCGCGGTGATCGTCGCGCTCGGCGGTATCGCTCATCGTGCGGTCGTCAAAGCGCTGGGTCTCCGGCAAAAGGATTTTGCCTTTGGCCATGCCCAAGAACATGCGCTGCCGGATACGCAGACGATGCTGGATTCCTACCACTGCAGCCGTTACAACACGCAGACCAGGCGGCTGACCGATGCGATGTTTCATGCGATCTTCGAGCGGGCGCGCGATTTGCTGAATCGCAGCCGCTAGCGGGGTGCGGTGGTGGCGCAGTCGGGTAAGGAATCAAGCAACGAGTTCGATGTCAGGGCATTCCTGCGCGACCTGACAGCGCGTCCCGGCGTTTACCGCATGCTCAGCGCCGACTCCGAGGTGATCTATGTCGGCAAGGCCGGCAACCTGAAAAAACGGGTAGCGAGCTATTTTCGTGAGCGTCATGGGTCGGCCAAGACCGCGGCAATGATGAAGCAGGTGGCGCGGGTGGAGGTGACGATCACCAATACCGAAGCTGAAGCGCTGCTGCTCGAATACAACCAGATAAAACAGTTCAAGCCGCGATTCAATATCCTGTTGCGTGACGACAAGAGTTTTCCTTACCTCCACATCGGTAGCGATCACGAATTCCCGCGGTTGAGTTTCTATCGTGGTTCGACCCGAAAACCCGGTCGATTTTTCGGCCCGTACCCATCCGCGCATGCGGTGCGCGAAACGCTGAACCTGTTGCAAAAACTGTTTCGCATCCGTCCGTGCGAGGACAGTTTCTACGCTAACCGCAGCCGCCCATGCCTGCAGTACCAGATTGAGCGCTGCTCGGCACCCTGTGTCGGGCTGATCGATAAGGACGACTATGCGGCCGATATCGACGATGCGGTGAAATTCCTGGAAGGCAAGAACAAGTTGATTGTCGATCGCCTTGCAGCGCGGATGGAGGCGGCGTCAGATCAACTCGAGTTCGAATCCGCCGCGCGTTATCGCGACCAGATCGCTGCGCTCAAGCGCGTTGATCAACGCCAGTACGTATCCGGTTCGGGTGGCGACACGGATGTGCTGGCAATCTCGATCGGGGCCGGACTGTATTGCGTCGCGGTGATGTTTGTGCGCGGCGGGCGCAGTCTCGGTTCACGCTCATATTTCCCCAAGGCCGCGCCGGGTGCCGAGGCGGGCGAAGTGCTGGCCGCATTCATTAGCCAGTTCTATATTCGCCGCGATCTTCCGGCCGAGATTATTACCAGTGATCCGGTAGACGATGCCGAATTGCTCGAGAAATTGCTCAGCGAGCGGGCAGGGCGAAAGCTCAGAATCCGCCAGCGGGTGCGCGGAGACCGGGCGCACTGGCTCGAAATGGCGCGCACTAATGCCGCGTATGGTATCGAGACCCGGCGCAACGAACGCACCAGCGTCGCGGAGCAGCTCGACGAGCTCAAGCAAGCGCTGGGGTTGGAGCAGCGGCCCGAACGCCTCGAGTGCTTCGACGTCAGCCACAGCCATGGCGAGGCCACGGTAGCGTCGTGCGTGGTGTTCGGCGCGGAGGGTCCGCTGAAGAATGAGTACCGCCGCTTCAACATCAAAGGGCTGACCCCGGGGGACGATTACGGGGCAATGCGTCAGGCCCTGACCCGCCGATATACCCGCCTGAAAAAGGGCGAGGCGCTTTTACCCGATGTGCTACTGGTGGACGGCGGCAAAGGTCAGCTTGGTGAGGCCGCCACGGTACTGGAAGAACTGCAGATCGACGACGTCGAGCTGGTCGCCGTGGCCAAGGGACCGGCGCGGCGGCCGGGTTCCGAGCAGTTGTTCTTGAGGGGTCAGAAGCGCCCCTCTATACTGCCGAAAGACTCGCGCGCTCTGCATTTGATCCAGCGCATCCGCGATGAGGCGCACAGGTTTGCAATCGGCGGACATCGAATGCAACGGGCGCGCAGCCGCAACAGTTCAGTTCTGGAGTCGATAGCTGGCCTCGGGCCGAAAAAACGGAAGGAATTACTGAAACAATTTGGCGGGCTGCAGGGCGTGATGCAGGCCGGCATTGACGACCTGGTCGAAGTGCGCGGTATCAGCCGCAAGCTGGCCAGCTTGATTTACGAAACTCTGCACCCGGAATCCTGACATCGTGAGCGTCGCCTTTAACATCCCCAATACCCTGACCTGGTTCAGGATCGCCTGCATCCCCCTGGTGGTGCTGGTGTATTACCTGCCATACCCGTGGGCGCAGCCGGCTGCCGCCTGGATTTTCGGTGCGGCGGCCATTACTGACGGTCTTGACGGCTATCTCGCTCGAAAGCTCAACCAGATGTCCAAATTCGGCGCGTTCCTCGACCCGGTGGCGGACAAGGTCACTGTCGCGGTAGCGCTGCTGCTCGTGACCCATACCGACGAACGGATCATTGTGCTGCTGGTCTCGGCGATCATCATCGGACGCGAGATTACGATATCTGCGTTACGCGAGTGGATGGCCGGTATCGGCGAACGTGGCAAGGTTGCGGTCATCGATGTCGCCAAATACAAAACGCTGGCGCAGATGTTCGGCGTGGCCTTCATGCTCCACGGTAAAGGTAACCCTTTGTTTGGTATACCCGTCTACGAATTCGGCCTGTGGCTGCTGGTGATTGCCGCCGGACTCACGTTGTGGTCGATGTTCGTCTATCTGAAAGAAGCCTGGCCGCAATTCACGGCCGAAGAGTAGGGTGGTTGACAGGACTGGCGCGCCGAATACAATACGCAGTCTTGTCTATGCGGCGGGATTAGCTCAGTTGGTAGAGCGACACGTTGCCAACGTGTAGGTCGCCAGTTCGAATCTGGTATCCCGCTCCAGAATTTCGAGATAAGCCAGAAAGCCCACGATCTCCGGATCGTGGGCCTTTTCTCTGGATCCCGGGCAGATCATTGTTGCCGCCGCGGTCGATGTGCGTGGCCTATTGGCGTGTTCCCTGTCCTGAACGGTGCGACTAGGGTATTCTGAAGCGGTCTTTCCAAGACGGTCTCGCACCGCGTGGGTCCGCCAGATGGCCACGGATGGTCCCAGATGCACGAACACCCCGCTGAATACACCTTCGCCGAGGAACTCGCGCACGCGATTACCCATGGCGCCGGGGTGATCCTGAGCATAGCGGGTCTGAGCTGGATGCTGTACCTGTCGATTGATGCGGGCGATCCGTGGCGGATCGCTGCCAGCAGTATCTATGGTTTCAGCCTGATCGCCCTGTTTCTGTCTTCAACGCTGTATCACGCCTGGCCGGTCTCCCCGCGCAAACGATTTCTGAAGATGCTCGATCACTGCGCGATCTATGTTCTCATCGCTGGCACCTACACACCGTTCATGCTGGTTGCAACCCGTGACAGCGGCAGCTGGTGGCTTTTCGGCATCATCTGGGCACTCGCAACTACCGGCATTCTGACGAAGCTATGGTTCCGCCATCGTCATCCCAGGCTGTCTCTCGCGAGTTATCTCGGGCTGGGCTGGCTCGCAGTGATTGCAGCCCCACAGATCGCTGCCGCCATCGGTTTTGCCGGTATCGCCTGGGTCGTGGCAGGTGGGCTGTGCTACACCCTGGGTGCGGTGTTCTACGCGGCAAAGAAACTACCGTTCAACCATGCGATCTGGCACTTGTTCGTATTGGCTGGCGGGATTTGTCATTTCGTTGCCGTGGCCGAGTATGTACTGCCAGTGACGCGCTCGGTGACAGCCAGTAACTGACTGGTCCGGCGCAACAAGGGGTGTACCGGCGTTGCCCACGACGCCGTCTTCGCGACAAACTTTCACGCCTCAAGGCCGCGCATGAGCTCCTTTGCCGGTTTCGTTTATCCCGGCGGTTCAGTGCTTGGTGTCTGACCGTCATTCAACGATCACCGGCACTCCCGCTGCCGTCAATGTCGCCGCGTGAAAGTCTGATAATTATCGGTGTGACCACGGCAGCGGCGAGTATCGGCAACATCGCCGCGACACTGGTCGGTTTTTTCAATGCGACGATTGCGCAGGCGACGGCCAGTGCGCCGCCAAGCAATAGGGCGGGGCGCAACATTCCGCCGACC
Organism: uncultured Gammaproteobacteria bacterium; assembly: GCA_963699835.1. Classification (GTDB taxonomy): domain Bacteria; phylum Pseudomonadota; class Gammaproteobacteria; order Steroidobacterales; family BM003; genus BM003. The sequence goes on from CAVOVJ010000001.1 coordinate 94,013, forward strand.
CGGCGCTCGCAGTGTGCGCCGACCGTGACTATCGTCAGGCTCATCAGCACCGGCGCAAGCATTGAAGCCGCAAAAGAGGCCTGCATATTTGCGGCGATTACCGTCGTGGCTACGATCGCCCCGGCTAACACCAGGCTGTATCCGATTACCCCGTTCTTCATAAAAATTCCACCCCGGTAGCACGATTAATGGTTCGGCGCGCAGTGAGTGCCGCCGCCGCTCGTTTGCGAATGCTGGCCAGCACCCTCCGTTCGGTTGTTTCGGGCCACGCCTGCGTTGTCACCCTGCATTCAACAATCTCTCCGCTGGGCGCTGAGTTCGCTGCATGCGCTCTCTCGTGGGCAAAGTGTAGACGCTGACGGCGATCCCGTCGCAAAGTACGTCCGCGACAACGCTAAGGCTTCAAGAGGTAGAGTCGATGACTACTACTGGCGCCGACAAAAACCCGGCGATCAGAAACAAACGCAATGACTGGTAACTGCGAATCTGTCGCAAGTGCAACACATTCGCCATCGATGTGTTCCATAACCAAATGAATGCCGCCGGAATTGCGGCCAGCACCAACGGCACCATGATCAACTGGGTTTCTAATATTGCGCCCTGTTCCGGTTCTCTTCGTTGCCGGATTTTCCGCGGGGATACGGTATCGCGAGGTCCGCTGCTTCTCATTCTGGAGAAGAATTGCCGGGGGCGATGCGAGAGTGGATTGAATGTCCGCGTTTCGCGCGACGGTTCGAGTCACCGCGTGGTGGCGGGAACCCGAATCCTTTGCACGGTGCGGCCATGCCGAGGATGGCTTGCGGCGGTAGCTCGATAATGCGTGTCATCCAGCGGGCAGGCTCATGAAGTCTCACCTGTGCGTCACGGTGGCCGGGCGGGAGCGGCGGCGGGCGCTGGATCTGCCGGTCTCGCCGCGATTAAATCCCGTCCACATGGCGGAATTTACGGGATGCCTTGGGCGATAACTGGTTGAAGCCTAAACTATAATAATTTATGCTTCAACTATATTTCATACGGCAGTCGCAAACGATGCAGAAAAACCTGCGCCACAAGCTGGAGACGACATCATGGTTTGCCGTCGTCCGGGCTTACCAGGAGTGCCACCGGCGTTACGCCCAGCTGCTGAAGGCTTTCGATCTGACGATCCCGCAGTTCGACGTGTTGAACGCGGTGCGCCAGCTTGAGCCGGAGGCGACGCCTCGGGCGATTGCCGACGAACTCGTTGTAACCCGCGGCAACATCACCGGTGTGCTGCAGCGCTTGCAGGAGCGTGCTCTGTTGGCAACCCGGCATCATGCGCATGATGGTCGCTCGTTTATCTGCATCCTGACACCTGCCGGCAGCGCTTTGCTCGCGGACGCCCGGATTGCTGCTGCGGCTTTCGTCAAACACCAGCTCGCGCCTTTCGACGATCGTGAACTTCGGGAAACGGAGCGCCAGATGAATCGCATGCGGCTGCATCTGAAAACCATCAACCCGGACGAAATCAAAGGCGCGCTGCCAGTATCCAATCGCGACGCAGGCACAGAGGCCGCAAACCAATGACCGAGACAACTGGTTCATTTTCTCCGCCCAGACGCAGCGCGATCGTGATGGAGACGCGCACAGTGCTCGAACTGGCTCGAATGATGGTGCCGTTGCTAAATGCAAGGCGGCTGCCGCCGTCTGCGCGGGCCGGTGCGCATGTGGTCGTCGTCCCCGGGTTCGGCGCGAGTGATCGGTCTACTGCGCCGTTGCGCCATTATCTCGATCGGCGCGGGTTTCGTACGGAGGGATGGGGATTGGGCAAGAACATGGCCGGCGTCAACCTGCCGCACGAACTCGACGACCTGTCCGATGGATGGGTATTCACGCCGAAGGCAGACTATCGCGGCGAGGGTTCGGTGCCGTATTTGTGCGATCGCCTGATGGATCGCCTGCGCGAACGTTACGCAGAGGTCGGCCAGCCGATCTCCCTGATTGGCTGGAGTCTTGGTGGTTATCTTGCGCGCGAGGCCGCGCGCGATCTTCCGGATATCGTCGACCGCGTCATCACGATGGGTTCGCCAACGGTTGGTGGGCCCAAATACACGGCCGCGGCCGGGTTTTTTCGCCAACGCGGCATGGACCTCGACTGGATCGAGGAGGGCATCGAGAAACGCGAGACGCGCCCAATCAGCCAGCCAATTACCGCGATTTATAGCAAGAGCGACGCCATTGTCAGCTGGGAGGCCGCGATCGATCGCTTCAGTGGCAACGTGCGCCACATAGAGGTTGACGCACCGCACCTCGGGATGGGCTTTAACCCTACCGTTTGGTCACATGTTGTCGCGGCGCTGGAAGAGGAAGCCGGTTAGATTAGAGCCGGGTTTCGTCACTATTCGTCGACAAGAAAAACGGCTTCCTGAGTGGTGATGACCTCGGCGAATTCGTCCTGCAGATTCGCGGCACTGACCCGGGCGATCTGTGCCGCTTCCAGCATCGCACCGTCGAGGGCCCGCCGGGCATGGGTATGCGTGGCGTCGAGCACGAAATACACGTTGTAGCCAAGATTCGCGCCCATCCGCGCGGTGCTCTCGCAGCAATGGTTGGTAGTGATGCCACAGATGGCGATATCGCGGATTTCGCGGTCCTGTAACCAGGCGTGGAGATCCGGCTCGCCATAGAACGCGGAGTTTACCGATTTGGTCACCAGCAGATCCGGGGTGCCGGTCAGGCATGGCTGAAAGGCATTGCCCGTGGTGCCGGGGCGCAATGGCGAGTCAGGTTCCTTGGAGTCATGGCGCACGAAGACGACGGGTTGCCGCTGTTCGCGCCACGCCTCGAGCAATAAAGCAATATTGGATTCGCAATCAGGGTTGTTTCGCGGACCCCAGTGCGCTGTGTTGGCAAATCCGCGCTGAACATCAACGACGATCAGGGCAAACGGCGCGGGGATGGTGTCACTCATGCGTGTATGGCATCAGAGCGGTGCCATGCCGTCTGCCCGATTGACGGATGGGTTGAAGCAATCAAGGGGCGCCTCTCATTAACCGGACAGCGCAACGGGTTTTGCCAACAGACCCGGCCTGACCTGCGCGAGGTCCATTTAGGGCTCCGCTTTCTTACAGTAAGCTTCAAATGCTTCAGGCGTATTCTCGAATTCATGTTTTTCAGCCAGTTCCCATGGACGCTCGCACTGGTCCGTGCGGGCGCACCAGGAATACCCGGCCGACTTGATGCAGCCATGTGTGTCGCGATCGGCGCCGGCCATTTTCCGATCCTCTTGCGAATCGGTCCCAGTCCCGGCGGGTTGCTGCGGACCGCAGCCGGCCAGAAAACAGGCGAATATCACCCAAGCAACTCCGGTATGTCTAATTGCGTGATTTCTTTCGGCAGGTTTCTTCACTGTGTCATGCTCTGGCCAAAATGCAACCTGACAAGGGGTGCAACTCAGGTAGGCAAAGGGCACGCGTAGACGCTCCCAAATATGTGCTTCGCCGGCAATACCATAGCCGCTGAGAAACCCGGGCAACAAGCAGTCGAAAACATTTTCTGCAGGTCGGCTGTTCAGGTGGACCCTGGCATTTCTGCTGCCGCGGCCTCGTTGCCAAGCGGGTCAGGCCCGAATCTGTTTGCGCCGTTGGTGCCGCGAAAGAAGCCACACACAATCAGCACCACCAACCCGCCAATGAATGGCACCAGGTTGATCAATAGCCACCACGCTGAACGATCCATATCATGCCAGCGCTTGGCCTGAACGGCGATAGCCGGCCATATCGACAACAGAGAGACTACTGTGGTTGCGCCACTGACGTTCTCATTATTAATATCGCCCGTCATAAATTCGACGGCCACCAGCACGGCGAGCATGACGAGCAGGAACATCCAGTAAGGCTTTCTGTTGATACGGCCGCTAATGGAAAATAAAAACCAACGCCAGTCCATCGCTATCCCCTCGGGTCTGTGTCGCGCAGCCGCTAGTGCTGCAGGTCTTTTTATGGCAGAGCGGAACGTGGCCGATGTTAGCATAGTGCAAACTGCCCTTTTTCCATACGGCGGGGCGGCGTTTTCACGGGAATATTGCGATTGCTGATGATGCAATCGAGCGGCGTAACGAAAACTTGAGGCTTGCTCAATGGCAACTGATCCGGGCGCGTGGCAAATACCCGCAAAGACCGGCGCGGACACTACTCCGTTCGCAGCCCGCTCAGGATTCGTAGGGTAACGAGTCCGGCTGACAATTGACGTAATCGGGTAACGGGTCTTCGCGGAACCGGACCGCCGGAATCTCTGTCACGTTTTCAATGACGGCCTTGCAGATGCGGTGCATACCGTCCATAACCCGGCCGTCCTGATCGAGGATGATCGGGAAGGAAAGATCGCAGGCCTCGATCAGCCGGAGATGTTCGATGATTTTTTGGGGCGTAGGGAGATTTTCTTCGCTGTCGAACCAGTGGTTCTGGTGCAATTCGGCAATGTCGGCGGGCCGGATCATCTGCACTGGCAGGTTGCTGCTGAGCCGCACAAGCCTTCTGACATCCCAGGCATCCAGACCGTGCCGGGTTCGCCGGAAATGGTATTGCGGGCGAATTCTTGTCATGGAATATGCAACGCAGCAGGTTACAGCGATTCTGCTGTAGTGCCCGCGCCTGATCAAGCATGCATTGCACTGAGCGACGCGATTGTTTCGAGGTGCTCGCTGCGACGGACGGAGAGGTCACCGGCCAGCATCCGGGCACGGCGACGCAGGTAGGCGGGACCGGTGATCGCGGGGCAACCAATGGCAAACGTCAGGGCCACGATGTGATCGAGCAATCCGGTTCTCCCTGCAAGACCTTGGTCTGGCTAACCACGGTTGTATTTAACGGCGGCACCACTGGGTTTCGCAGGGGATACCGTCACGGTCGCCGTCCATTTTTGTTCCCGGACAGTGTTTAACGAAGAAAGTGGCCTCGGCGCATGAGCTCATTTCAGAACAATGAGTACGGCCGTCACAGGTGAAGCGGGTGGTCGATGTGGCGGCCAATGGCTTTGTCTCATTGATCGCATCAGATGCTGGTGATTGAATAGTCACCTTGTGTTCCGCGCGACGAAAATAGCCGTTCCATGCAACCGCCGCGACCACAATAAACAGAATAAGACGTTTCATTCGTCGAAGACATCAGGGATGGGGCACGGGCGCCTGTACCGCCACGCCGAACACGGCCGGCTGCGGCAGCCGTGGCCGCATCTGGCACAGGGTCGACGCGATCTCACTGTCTCATTCGGCACTGTGTACGAACCTCCCCGTTGCAATAAATGTGATTGCCTGGTCAATCGCGTCGGGTGCTTTCATGATAAACGGGTGCGAGTGAGGCAGCGCGATAAAGTCCGTCATGCCTTCGATTTTCGTGCTTTCGACCGAGACCTTGCCGTCGTCCGGGTTGGGCAGGAACTGCGACAGGATCGGGTTGAAGGTCTGCGTGCCGGCGATAATGCCAACCGGGTAGTCAACCGGGCCAAGGCCGAGCGGTACGCTGTTTTCGTCGGTACCGAGTTGTTCGCCAGCGGGGCCGTTGAGAATCTCGAAACCGGGTACGCCTTTCAGGCTGTCCACGACCTGGCTGCCCCGGTTGGGCGGGGCGACCATGACAACCCGGCCAAGCCGTTCGATCTCGTTATGTTCCAGGTAATAGCGCACCGGTATCCCGCCAAGCGAGTGGGTATAGAAATGGACCTTGCCGTCATTCGGGCAGGCAGCGAGGGCTTCATTAATCGCAATCGGCGCAAGTTCCTCGACCGGGTGATCGCGCGAGGGATATCCGACGTTGACGACAGCGAACCCGCGTTCAGCGAATGCCTTTGCCGCTTGCTCCATTGACGCGGAAGTGCGTGCCAGACCGTGCAACAGGATCACGCAGTCGGTGGCTCTCGCCGCCGTCGCGGACATCAGCAAAGACATAATCACGACGCATGCGCAAATGCTATTTTTGAAAATCATAGCGACACGCTCTGGCCACGGGATTACATCGCCGCACTGAACCGGATCGGCACCGGCTAGTGGCGGTGCCGGGGATTTTTCGGTTGCGGACGAATGCGTGCGTAAATGAGTTCCCGTTGTTCACCATTGTCGGCATGAAAAGTCGCCTCACCTTCGGGCTCGGAAGCCGATTCGCTCGAGGAGTTGAATCGAGCGCTCATTGCGGGCATCGGGCCGCGCCACGACCTTGTTGACCGCGCCAAACTGCATCGTGCGAGAGGTAATCTCCTGGACCGCCTGGGTGGCCAGACCCTGGCCCTGGTAGCGCGGGTTTACCGTGAAGCCAATCTCGGCACTTGTTCTCTCGCTATCTCCCGCAGACCCCAACATCGCCGATCAGTTTCTGGGTCTCCCGTAGCGCGATACCGAGCTGGAACCATTGGTCACGAACAAACATGAAAGCGGTACGCATTTCTGCAAGGAAAACGCGCGCGGCCTCGTCGTCCATGATTTTCCAGCCCTGGTAGCGAGCGACCTCGGGATCGGTGCGGTAGGCCTGGAAATCGGCGAGATCGTCAACGTCGAGCCGGCGCAGCGAAATACGTCTCCACGACCACGGTAACGGCAGCGGGAAGGGTCGTTCGTCAGCCAATGTGAAACGTCCTTATTGTCATTCGATAAACATTCAGCGGCCTATTCTAAGACAGGCAACGGCGCCACCGGAACCCGTCTTCGGTCCGGAGCATTCGCGGCCGTTAGCCAATGTGATTAGTAACACGGTTATCGCCGTCCTTGCTCGCCGGCAACGTCTTCGGCTATTGACTTCCGCACTGACACAGCTCATCCAGAAACCCGCTGCGGAACCCGAACAGGATCAGGTAGGCGATGCCGCCAGTCTGGAAGATATCGATCAATAGTATCGACGCCTCCAGCGCTTTTGCGCTCTTTGTGTTGCGTTTTTTGCAGTATTCGAATTCGATGCAGATTTGGCGATACAACTCATCGCGACGTTGTTGCATGAAGTCGCGGAGGGTCAATGACAATTTCCCGGTGAAGTCGCCGAATTTATCTTCCGCCAGCTCCCTTGCGGTCTCGATATCAGAAAAGTCGATCTCGAACTCCTCCTCGAGAGCGCGTTGCGCCGGGTAAAGCTCGTCATTCTCGCCCACCGAATTAAACGCAAGTTCCCAGTCCGGTAAAGCGAGGATCTCCTCAACGGTAAGCGTTGCGTTTGCCATCTGATGCTCCTTGGGTGGCAGGTGAGAGCCCATTACCGGCACTGACGTTGTATGGATCTGGCGGCGACTGCCGCCGGCGCGATAGTGCTGCAATACGCGGCGTGGCCGGAGACTGACCCGGGTGGAGTAGCCGGGCTCCCTATGCTTCCCGAACCCAGCTATCACCGTCTCGCCCGATACTCACAATATAGTTGAACAATCCTGGAAACCCGATATTTGGCCAGCGTCTGCGCCGTTTGGCTCTGGCGCTGTCGCGAGGCCTCGCGGGTAAACCGGGCCGCGGCAATGCGGCGGAATTTGGCCGCGATCCGAGCGGTCAGCGCCATCACGCCGGCGTCGGGCGCCAATCGTGTCGCACGGGAAGATCGGTTAGTCGAAACGAGCCTCGACAAATCGCTCGATTTCCGCGCTGACAAGCGCCGCGGGTTGTTCGTAGGCAATGACGGTCAGGTGGTTCGATTCCGGTATCGCGACCGGCCCGACCCCATCGGGGCTGGCGACGACCGCCGCGTATTGCAGCACGGTCGCGAGACGTTTACATTCGTCGCCACCGGCCTCGGCGTCCATACCGTCCAGAACATGTGCGACCAGCTCGTCACGAATCTCCTGTCGCCGTTGTGTGCTGAGTGGCTTCAGGTGATGGTCGACTTCTCGAAAATAGTGCTCCCAATCGCGGTTTGCAGCAGGGTCATTAAATTGGGGGTTGCTACCTGTCATTTTGAGAGCCTCCGGATTGCGCGGTCCAGCCGGATCCGGCGATCGGTCATATCTGCAAGCACCGTTTCACCGTGGGGCGTGATGCGGTAGTAACGCCGGCGCCGACCCGACTTGGACTGGTCCCAACGCGAGCGGATCAGTTCCTGGCGGGTAAGCCGACTCAGAAGCGGATACAACGTACCTTCGGCAACCTCGCCGCCGGCGGTCTCGGCCACCGCGTGGACCAGTTCGTAGCCGTAGTACTCGCGTTCGCGCAACCGCAACAAAACCAGGAACTCGAGAACTCCTTTGCGTAACTGGCGTGACCAGTTCAACACGCTGTCGGTCTGTGCCGCCTCAACCATGCGCCCGAGTTATACCCGCTCATACCTAGGAATACCGGGTATAGGAAAAACCTCTCTACTGTCACGACCTATCGGAGGAGGGTCCTTTCGAATGGCCGGGACGGCTGCGATAACGCGCAGGAATTATCGGGCGGGAAAATCGTGTTAGCGAAATTGGTGCTTACGAACTCAGCGGATCCGGACCCGGCCACCGCGCTGAGGCCCGGAGGCCAGACCCGATTCCGATCCGTTGGTTTCAGCTGCGCCGGATTCACCGGCTGAATCATGCGCCCTGGGGTTGCGACCGGGCTCGATACTGGCGCCAGCGGTGGAGGCTGGTCAGGGCATTGCCTGCGGTAAGGAAAAGGCCGGAATCTGCACGCGGATCGAACGCGCGGAACCCGAGGTAGTCGAGCAATGCGGAGACAAACAGTCGCGCTTCATCGGCGCCGCGGACGTGCAGGGCAAACGCATCCACAATCGCTCCCTGACCCAGGTTGAACTCGACGAGAAACGAGGGCTGCTGCAGATGCCCCCAGGACGGGTCCGAGAAGTCCGCGGCAGGTTCGAATTCGACAATGCGATTGATCAATTCTGTCCGCTCGCCCAGAGGGCGTGGCCTGAAGGTACGCGGAATCTCGCGGGCGTGGGTCAGGCCAAATGGCATGTCCTGTACGAATATGTCCCAGGTCACTGCTGGTCTCCGTTTTTCGGGGTCGATCCGGCCAGTGTTGAGATCCCTCGTCGACGGGCTGCCGCGCGTCTACATGTCCCTGTGCAACCTGGCAAATTGCGTTGCAGGTGCGCGGAAAGTACCAGATATAGAAAAAAAGGGAAGTGCCTTCAACGCAAATCCCGCAATTTTTCCGCTATTCAGCAGCTTGCCTGGCTATTGGCATAACGGTCGGGGCAGATTTCGCCAGAATTCACCGTTTGGACGCCATGGTTGGCCAGCGCAGCGCCTCACCGTGCTGTTGCAATGCCGCCATGAAATCCAATTACCCGTCCCCCGCAGTTCTCTTTTTCGTTCTTTTTTTCAGCGTCCATCCATCCATGGCGCAAACCGCCGGGACCCTCTCGCTGGAAGAGGGACGCGACTCGGCGATCAATCTCGCGATGAGCGTCCGCGCCGAGGTGAGCGGCCTCGTGGCGCGGGTGTGGGTCCGCCAGACATTCCTTTATCAGGGCGCTGAACCGGTGGAGGGACTCTACCAGTATCCGCTTCCGCCCGAGGCCGCGGTCGACAGCCTGACGGTGACACTCGATGACCGGCGAATCGTTGGCGAAATACGCGAACGCGAAAAGGCGCGGCGGGATTACGAACAGGCCCGCTCGGAGGGCCGGCGCGCAGCGCTGGTCGAGCAGGAAAAAGCCAACCTGTTTACCACCAGTGTCGCCAATATCGAACCTGGCATTCCAATTACCGTCGAAATCGCTTACCAGCAGACGCTGCGTTTTGAAAGCGGACAATTCGAATGGAGAGTGCCGTTCGCGATGACCCCGCGCTACACGCCGGAGGGGCATGACGGTTCGCCCGAGCCGGCGCCGCTGGCTGAGGATTGCGACTGCGGCCGCGCCCCGACCCGCGCGGAAATCGATGTTCGCCTGAACGCGGCATGGACCGTCGCCGACCTGTCCAGCCCCAGCCATAAATTGACTGTCCTCGATGACGGCGATGCATTCCGGATTGGGGTCGCGCCAGACGCAGCGATGAACGGCGACTTCATCCTCCGCTGGACACCATTGGTAGAGCGCCAGGTCAGTACCTCGGTCTACACGGAGACCTTTGCCGGCGAGGATTATGCGCTCGTGCTGTTTGTGCCCGGGCTGCAGCCTCGCCCGGCATCGTCGCGCGAGGTGATCTTCGTAATCGATACCTCGGGTTCGATGCAGGGCGAGTCGATCAGGCAGGCCCGGACGGCGCTGATCGCCGCACTTGGAGGTTTGCGTCCCGCGGACCGCTTCAATGTCATCCAGTTCAACAGCGCGACAGAGAGCCTGTTCCCCGAGAGTGTCGCTGCCGGGGCCTGGCCTCGCGGCCAGGCAGAGAATTACATCCGCCACTTGCAAGCCGATGGTGGCACCGAGATGAGACCGGCGTTGATGGCAGCGCTCGCCGCTCCCGCGCGAGCCGGGTTTCTCCGCCAGGTTATTTTCATCACCGATGGCGCGGTGGCCAATGAGTCGGAATTGTTCGCGTTGATTTCGCGCCATCTTGGCGAAGCGCGCTTGTTTACCATTGGAATCGGTGCCGCGCCGAACCGTTTGTTCATGGAACGCGCGGCGCGCGCAGGACGCGGTAGCGCGACCTACGTTGGTGATACGGCCGAGGTATCCGCGCGGATGCAGGCACTATTCGAGAAGCTGTCGATGCCGGTGTTGACTGATGTACGTATCGATAGCGGTGGTCGCGATGTGATTGTGCCCGATGTCTATGCCGGTGAGCCAACGATGATCACGATGAAGCTCCCGGTTGCCACGGGCGTGCTGAATGTCAGCGGCTTTGCGGAAGGCGCGACCTGGGGCGAGCAACTGGCAATCGGCGAAAAGCACGAACATGCCGGCGTTGCGAAGCTGTGGGCGCGACAACGAATCAGCGAGTTGATGCAGGCACCGATAAGTGGTGCGGATCCCGAGTGGGTCCGGGCCCAGGTTGTCGACCTCGGCCTTCGTTTCGGCCTGACAAGCCGGTATACCAGCCTGGTCGCAATAGAGCAGACTCCGCGGCTTGCCCAGGGTGCAATACGTCAAGCCAGGGTGCCGGCCCCGGTACCTGTCATGGCGTTCCCGCGTACCGCGGCCGGTGTCGATCGCCACATCGCGTGGATGCTGCTGCTGATGGTTGTCGCGCTGGCAGTGCCTGGCGCGCGGAGATTGTCGTGACGCTGCGCCGTTTTATCATCGCCGCAATTGCCGGCGTCGCACTGTGGCATGGCGGATGCGCTGCCGCCCTGCAGGTGAAAGCGGAGCTTGCCCAGGTTCTGCTGCAAAACGCCTGGGATGCAGCGCGCTCGGGTGAGAGCGCCGCGAAACCATGGCCGTGGGCAGACATGTGGCCGGTTGCACGACTGCGTTTCGAGAGACGCGGCGAAGACCTCATAGTGTTGTCGAATGCGACCGGGCGAAGTCTTGCCTTCGGGCCGGGGGTTGCCGGCGCGGTGCTGCCGGGGGAGTCTGGAAACAGCGTCCTGGCCGGGCACCGCGATACCCACTTTGAGTTTCTGCAACATGTCAGGCCCGGTGACCGTTTCAGTATTCAACGCGTTGATGGCGTTCGCCGCGCGTTCCGGGTCGAGTCGATCGTCGTGGCCGATAGTCGTGACATGGCGCTGCATGCAGGGGGTGACGAATCCGTGGTGACCCTGGTCACCTGCTACCCGTTCGGGTCGACGGAAACAGGTGGCCCGCTGCGGTACGTGGTAATTGCGCAGCCGGATACCAGGCCGCATATGCATGATGGCCTGTCAGGATTGCAGCTTCACGCGCTGAATCGGCTGGATGCAGATTTTCGCGTCGCTGTGCGCCGCGGCGGGCGTGATTCGAAGCTGTGACGGGTTTGGCTCACATTTAATGTCGGGGATCGCTCTTAACGTGATCCGGTCACGGTGGCCGGGGTTGGCCCGGACGGCAGATTTTCAGGCACCGTAAAAGCCGGAGCCAGGATTGCGGCGAGTGAGGTCAATCGGGTGCAGCGGCAGAGGGTGCTGAACCTCGCGGCCGATACGGTTCATTCAGGAAACTGTGGCAACTTCAGCCGATCAACGCGGTGACATGCCAGGTGTTTGTTTTCCTGCGGCTGCGGCGGGGCTGATTTCTGTGCCCATGGCAGCGGCCGTCAATCTCCCAAGGCAGGAATTTTGATCCCAATCCATGGTTTTTTCATGAGCCTGCGTACAATGGCCGGGAAACCGAGGGATACTGGATGACAACACGTTGGTTACTGGTGCCGCTGCTTATGGTTTTTGCCGTGCATGCGGCAGAGGCCGAGGACGCGTCAGAGTCGTACATATGTATTGCCGAACAGGCGACGGGCTTTCTTTTCAATCCGGCTGCAAGAGAGTGGAACACGACACGCTTCAATGTCGAGCACGGCCGCTACCGGCTGAAGATCTACGCCGCGCCGGAACCCCAGCGTGTCGGCTCTCCGGAGCTGATTCACGGCGAAGTCCGCCAGGTCGGGCGCGAGGATAACCGCGGGTTTTTCACCCTCTGCCTGCAGGGCTTCGATGAGCATGGGCGCATCACCTGCGCCGATCCGGGCAATATTCAGAAATTCAGAATGGATGTCCGCACGTTGCGCTATTACCTCAGTGTCGGCGGCGACTCGTTGTTGGCGGATGCCGCGGCAAAATCGCAAGCCGGTGAGGGTATTCTTCCGGCGGCAATAGAAATCGGTCACTGCACCCGCATGTGACGTTGTCATCGCGCAATGTCCCAGGCGCTGTCCCGAGGGGCGCGCTGTGCGCTACGTCACGGTGTCAGCCTGTTTTGCAACTCGCTTCTCGCGCCAGCGCCAGTTCGCCTTGTGCAGTTCCATTATCAGAAGAATGGGCAAGCTTAGTGCGGCAATCATCAACCACTGCGCGGCGCTGATCGGCTGGGTATCGAGAAGCATCTGCCCGAGCGGCAGATACAACATTGCGACATGGATTGAAAAGGCTGCCAGCATCCCGCACATCAAAACCGGGCTGCGTAATGGCGACAACGCAAATGCGGAACGGGTTTCCGAGCGGCAGTTGAAAATATGCACGTTCTCGAACAACACCATCAGCAACAGCAGGCCATTACGCGCGGCTTTTTCGGACCAGCCGTTCGCCAGCGCCCAGTGAAACAGCGCGAAGCCTATGAAGCCCATCACTATCGCCGCAAGAACCGTCCGTTCGATCATGATCCGGTTGAAGATGGGTTCGCGCGGCGGGCGCGGCGGGCGCGTGCGCACGGTCTGATCGCCAGGCTCGAATGCCAGCGCCACATCCTGGATGCCATTTGTGACGAGATTCAGCCACAGCAGCTGCGCCGGTAATAACGGCAACGGTGAGCCTGTCGCCAGCGCCAGCGCCACCAGTACCACCTCGGCGGCACCAGTCGAGATCAGCAGGTAAATAACGTTACGGATGTTGTCATAGGCGATTCGGCCTTCCTCGATCCCCGCGGTGATGGTGGCATAATGATCGTCACTGATGACGAGGTCCGCGGTTTCGCGGCGACATCGGTGCCGGACAGACCCATTGCAACCCCGATATTTGCTTCACGCAGCGCCGGTGCATCGTTGATGCCATCGCCGGTCACGGCGACGAAATTGCCTATGGCCCGGGCCGCGCTGACTATCTGCAATTTCTGGTGCGGTGCGATGCGCGCGAATTCCTTCGTATGCCGCGCCAGTTCCTGGATCTCGTGATCAGTGGCGCGTGCAGTTTCCGCGCCGGTGACTACCTGGTCGTAATTCTCTGCAAGTCCGAGGTTGCGTGCGATTGCCAACGCGGTCACCGGGTGATCGCCGGTGACCATGATCGTCTCTACGCCGGCGCGGCGCGCGTCGGCGACCGCCTCCGTGACGCCGGGCCGTAACGGATCGATCATGCCTACCAGGCCAAGACAATGCAGCGCGTCCGGGTCGGGAGGTGCGATATGGTCTTTGATTTCGTGCGTGACAGGCCCCTCGGCAAGCGCCAGTACGCGATACCCGGCCTCTGCCATCGACTCGCCAGCTTCCTGCAATTGGGTGGAGTTTTCACCGTCGACCAGCATGGCGAGGACCCGCTCGGGTGCGCCTTTGACCACCACCCGGATCTCGCCGTTTATCTCATGGTAAGTCGCGGCGAATTGCTTCTCGGGCTCGAACGGAATGGTGGCCAGTTGCGGATGTAGTTCCAGCGAATCTTCACGGCGCCAGCCCAGTTTATGGGCCATCGTCAACATCGCCACGTCAGTCGGGTCGCCGCGCCACACCCATTTGTCATGATGGCGGTGCAGTTCGGCCTCATTGCACAACACGGCGGCACGCGCGAGATCCGCAAGGGCCAGGGCCGCATCGGGTTCCAGGGGTGCTCCGTTTTGCAGGAAGCGTCCCTCCGGCACGAAGCCTTCGCCTGTGACTTCAAACTTGGCGCCGCCGGGTAGCCGAACTTCCCTCACAGTGAGTTCGTTACAGGTAAGGGTGCCGGTTTTATCGCTCGCGATCAGGGTGCAGCTGCCGAGCCCCTCGACCGCCGCGAGCTGACGCACGATCACGCCGCGCCGTGCCATCCGCGTAGCACCGATGGCAAGCGCTACAGTCAACGCTACCGGCAGACCCTCGGGTACCGCGGAGACGGCAAGTGCGACACCGAACATGAACATTTCCTTGATCGTGTAGCCGCCGAAGACGACGCCGACCAGCGCCACGGTCAGTGCGGCGCTCATTACCGCGATGGCGATCCAACGGGTGAAACGCTCCATCCGCTCGATCAGCGGGGGCTTGCCTCCGCGCACGCTGATTACATCGAGCGCGAGCTTGCCGACGAGGCTGTGACTGCCGGTCGCGACAACGACACCCTGCGAACGGCCGCGCACGATCATCGAGCCCGCGTACACCATGTTGCGATGATCGGCCTGCGGCGTGTTCGCCGGGCCGATCCAGTCGGCATCTTTTACTACGGTCAGAGATTCTCCGGTCAGCAAGGATTCGTCCACTTCGAGTCCTTGCGCCACGCACAGTCGCAGGTCGGCGGGAACCCGGTTGCCGGATTCGAGAAAAACAATATCGCCAGGCACCAGCTCCTCGGCATCGATTTCACGAACTTGCCCGTCGCGGCGCACGGTCGCGCGAATCCGCAGTAATTGCTGCAAAGCCTGGCTGGCGTGCTCGGCGCGGGTCTCCTGGATCGTCCCGATCAGTCCGTTGATCAGCAGTACCGCGGTAATGAACGCGGCATCCTTGTAATCGCCGAGGAAAGCCGATGCGAACGCCGCGGCGGCGAGGACATAGATCAGCGGGCTCGTAAACTGGCGTAACGCGATCCGCAACACGGTTGCGGGGGGCTTGCGCGGGAGTGTGTTTGCACCGTACCGATTGCGCCGGTGGCTTACGGATTCGGCATTGAGCCCAGCGCGTTTTGCTTCGAGCCCTTGCAACACATCTGGCACGCTCCTCGAGTGCCAGCTGCCGTCAGCGCCCGGTCGTGTCGTATTTCGAACCGTTTCACGCACTCTCGCCATGGCCGGCCCGCCCGCATTCCCTGCAATCCCACCAATCCATCTTCCAGCATATGCGGGTCGGCGTCAGTCGCGCATCAGAATAATCCACGATTGCAAGCCGGGCAGCTGGGGTAGTGGCATGGGCTGTTTGCCATGCCCCGGTGTGCCGGGAGGAGTTTCTGTGCGACCAGGATTGCGGCACATCGACGCGCCCGCGCCTGAACATAATCCGGGTGCGATTGGAAAACTTCGTCCAGTTGCGCTAGTTATGGGGAGAAGCGTGCCGGATCAGAGCCGCCCGCGTTGTTTCGAAGTACTACGAAAGATGCGGTTTCCCGATAATGAGGGGGCGTTATGTCAAGTTATAGCCTGCGCAATTTTATTCCCGGTCTGTTGATTTTCCTGATCTGCGTGCCGGTCCGGGCCGACTGGCGTTGCGACTGCTCGCAGACAACGGCCAATTGCAACGCAACGGTGGAGCTCGAAGGCAACGGGATTACCGTGCGCAGCGACCGCAAGGAATGTTCGCGGGTCGATTACATCGTCGAGGGTCAGCCCTTCGTGACCGTCGCCGTGGACGGCGAGGGCAAGGAGGCCTGGTTGCCGCAAACTTCCGCGCCGCAAATTGTCGTTCGTGGCTGCAACGTTTGCCGGGACAACCTTCTGGCAGGTGATGCGGCGCCGTCCTCCGCGCAGGCAGAGCCGGAAACCGTAAAAACCGCGGACAGCGGTGGACCGGTGGTTCGATATGATCCGGTTTATCCGCAGAATGCGCGGCAGCGCAGAATCGAAGGCTATGTCAATCTCGATGTCAGCGTAAACGCCAATGGCACTGTGCGCTCGGCAACGGTGGTCGAAGCCAATCCGCCGCGGGTGTTCGACCAGGCGGCAGTGGCGACCGTCAGACGCTGGCGGTATGCGCCGCTTGACGCCGACGCGGCAACGCGGCAACGGCGTGAGACCGTAACATTTCGCCTGCCAAAAGAATATCGCGTCGGTAGCTCGCTCGAGAGCGGTCCAGGTTTCGCCAATTTCAACCACTGCATCCGGGTTGCTCACGATGGCGGTGCTTTGATGAGTGGCGAGGTGCTGCTCGAGAACACCTGCGACGACGCGCTCATCGTCCATGTATGCAGCGAGGGTGGACAGGGCCGGCTGACATGCGGGCCTTGGGGTGACAATACCGCGCTGTTGGTCCGCTCGGGCGATGTGCGCGCGGGCTCACGCCTGTCCGTGTTCGGCGGCTCAGGAAAGCAGTTATTTACCTACTCGGAACGGGTTTCCGTGCCGCGCTCCGGCAACACCCGTTACTGGTGGATGGCGTGCGGCGCGCGCGACGCTGACTGCAACGATGCAGGGCAGCGCTGGCGCAGTCTCTATGACGGCCGCCCGACTTCAGTTAATCCTGGCGAGACCGACTTCGTTAAGGTCGCTCATTCTTTGTAGCCATGTCGGCCTTAGCCGCGGCGGTGGTTTGCGCGGATTGCTGGGTGGTGCAACGGCCGTCCGTGCAGTCCCGCCCCATTGCGGCGCCGATACGGATCCGGCGCCGGGCGAAGGCTATGTAGGCACGATCCGCGAGTTGTCGCAGCAGCGGCCACCGAGTGGGTGCCAACAACCAGCCGAGACCGACTGCCGAGTACATTCGCCGAAATACCTCTACGCCGTGAATGATCGTGCCATCGGGCATGACGCCGTGAATAGCCCCCTCTACGGCTGATTGCTCCAGCCCGTAGCGACCGGCATCGAAAGACGCTGCGGAAATGTCTTCGAAGAATATTCGCCCGTCTTTGTCTCTGCGGTTGAGCCAGGTGACCTCGCGCCGACACATCGGACAGGCGTGGTCATAGAGCACTTTTACGTCCCAGGGGGGGTGTTCGCTTGTCGGGATGCCCGGCTGAGGATGCGTCACTCGGTAGCTCCGAAAGTATTTGCCGGGGCAGAAGCGTTGTGTTTTCTGGCGCTGCCGTGGTGGTTGTCCGAACCAGCGTCGAAGTGGATGACAAACCGGTCTGTGCAAGCCGGCGCAAAAAGCCGAAGCATTGCAGAGTGGCGAAACGAAAAAATACGGCGGAGCTGGCGACGTACCAACGGGTGCGCAAACTCTCCTGCCGGAGCAAGAGGCAGCGCGTAGTCGACATGATCGTGCATTCGAGTACCGTGATCGGTCCGTTCAAGAATGTGGCGATGTTCCCAGCGCGAGAAAGGCCCGGCAAGCTGCTCATCGATGAAATAATGTGGCGGCTGCCAGTCGCTGATAAAGGTCGTCCAGGCAAAACCCACGCCCCAAAGCCTGAGGCGGTAGCGAATATGGGCGCCTTCACCAATGCCGCCCCGGGGAGGTGCAACGATCGAGAAGTTGAGTTCCGGGGGCGTGATGCGCTCGAGGTTTCGCGCATCCGAAAAAAACGGAAACAAATCCTCCGGCGGTTGCGGCAGTCTGATTGTCGTATCGAGGCAGTGTTGCATAGGTCCTTTCTACGATTCGTGGGTTGCAGGATTGGGTTTTCGTCGTGACCGGCCGCGCGGATGCGGCCGGTGCCTTTTGTGCGGACGATTCTGGCGGCGGAAGAATGCACCGAAATAGGCAGGTAGCGCGAGGTTCGTCTTTCTGCTAAAAATTTAGGTTTTGCGTAAAGCGGAAGGGAGAGTACCGATGCCGAGAGGACGCGAATTTACGATTTATGCAGTTGTGGGGGCGCTGGCGCTGGCGCCGATGGAAGCGGCCTATGCCAATTACACGGAACGCGACGCCCGGCGATCCTGTGAGGTGTACCTCGGATCGAATTACGGTTTGTGGAATACGGACGATGTCGCGGTAGAAAACAAGGGCAACCGGGATTACAAGGTTCGCGGCCGGGTCAAGACCAATAACGGCAACCATCGGAAATTCGTTTGCAAAATCCGTCACAAGGAAGTCGTGAGCGCCAGGGTCGATGGAGAACGTCGCGACAACGACCACCACGATAACGACTCGGATGCGACCGCCGCTGCGATCGGTGTCGGGGTCCTCGGGCTGGCGCTAGCGGCGGCTGCCATGTCAAACAATGATTCCGACAAGAACCACAATCAAAGCCAGAACCATGAAAACCAGCCGCATCGCTGGCAGGACAACGGCGGTGATCCGTTTGAGGACCGCGACCAGTTGCGCAAGGCGTGCAAACACGAACTCAAGCGTCATCTCAAAGCCGAGCACGCCGACGTCGACAGGATCGAAATGCAGAATTCCCATCTCGAGGGCCGTGATCTGATGGGGGATGCCAAGGTCCATTGGCGTCACGGCGGGCGCGCCGAGTTGCACTACACCTGCAACTTCGATCGCCAGGGCAATATTCACGACGGCAGGTACCGTTACTACTCGCAATGATGGGTGCCTGGCATTCGCCGGAATCTTTCCGGCGGGTGATACACTCAGTCTGTTATTGGGAAAAACCTCGCTACACACCGGTTGCGTCTTGATCGTCGCGGCGCAGCCGCATGCTGGTGGGCTGGCGACCGGGCTATTGGATGCGTTTGAGATGCGATTACAGTCTTCCCTGTGTCTTGATCGCCGCGACAACGAGCCCGGCGTCTATCCCGGTCGTGACTCGTGGTTGAGGCCCCCGCGCGACGGGTTGGCCGGGTCGTTGCCGCTGCTCCACCCGGTTAACCGGGCGGACGTTTGTGTCGGGCTGAGCGACAGTGACTTCGATCTTGTCCGGCATGCTGCGGAGTCGGCAAACCTGATGGTAATCAAGCTCCGGCTTGGCTGCGAAATTGCCGACGAAACGGGCCGGTTGTTTGCCCTTCGGCGTTTGCTCTTTAGCGCGATCGGTTTACGAATGTGACTGGAGTGGTTTGATGGGACGAACATACCTGATCGTAATCGCGGCGCTCGCATTGCTTATCGGCCTGATCGTATTTTTCCAGCGCGGTGGCGATGATGGGCTGACGCAGGAGATTCCGCTGGAGACACCGGCGCCACCAGCGTCGGAGCCACTGCAGCCGGTTCGCACTCCTGATCCGCTGGTCAGCCCCGCGCCGGTCGAGATCGTTCCGCCGCCGCCGCTGGTTACGGAGCCGCAACCGCCCGCCGAACCACTGCCATCGCTCGATGAAAGTGACCCTGAGGTCTCCGCTGGGCTTGCCGACGTCGTCGGCGATGACTGGGTGGCGCAGTCGCTGGTCGCCAAGGACATAGTGCGTAAAATCGTGGTTACGGTCGATAATCTCCCGCGCGAGAAAGCCGCTCTGCAACTGCGGCCAGTCAAGCCAATTAGCGGACGATTCGTCATTGACGGACCCGAGAATGCGCGAGTCATTGGTACTGACAACTATGCTCGTTACTCGGCATTCGTAAAGCTGGTCAGCGCGACCGATGCCCGTCAGGTTGCGGCGCTGTATCAACGCTACTACCCGCTATTCCAGGAAGCTTACCGAGAGCTGGGTTACCCCAGCCAGTCGTTCAATACGCGGGCACTGGAGGTGATCGACAACCTCCTTGCAGCGCCCGCGCCGGCCGACCCGATTCGGGTTGAGCGGCCGCACGTGCTCTATGTGTATGCCGACGAAGACCTCGAGGCGGCCTCGGCCGGACAGAAAGTGCTGATGCGGATGGGTCGCGCCAATGCAGCCATTGTTAAGGCGAAACTGCGCGAATTTCGTACCTTGATCGCCGCGTGGCCGGCAAGTGGCGCCATACCCCCTTCAGTCGAATAAAGCCTGGGAAACGCCGCCTGGCGCCGCAACGACTGCCATCAGACCTCGAGGTCTGAATTCGGCGGGTTGACGCGAAGCTGAAAATCGCTTTCGTGCTCGTAGAAAATACGGCCGTTCATGAATTCCTGGCAGGTCGGATAGGCGCCGCGCGTGAGCGGGTTGCGAAAACCGACGAAATTCATCGCAATCAGGTATTCGAGCCGCGGGCTCAACATCACGTCACGCAGCAGTTTCCAGGTTCTCTGGAAACTGTGCTCCGGCAAGGCCACGACGCAGGTCAGCCACGGGTCGCGGCTGGGGTGGAATCGGAGCCGATAGTGGACCTTGTCCGGATAAGCTGCCACGGAGTTTGCCAGCCCGAACATCGCGAGCGCATTCTGGCTTGCCCCGGGGCCGGTCGCCTTGGCCGGATACAACGCTATTTCGAAGCGCGACGTACTGAGAGTTCGGCACTCCTGGTAGGTCGTATTTTCGGAGAGCGGATCGCACTCATGCCGGAACGCAGTGCCCTCAATATGCGGAGGACCCTTGCCATCGACGTGATAACGAAGCTTGTCTCCCCGTCCGTGGATGTACCAGCTCATTTCACTCCCTTGCTAATCGGGGCCGGGCGAACCGTGGAAAGCCCTCAATGATATCAGGCAAAAGAGTCAAAATGCATCATAAGTTTCCAATAAATAGAGGATTTCTTGAAAAATTCGGGCATAACCCCGCCGTGATACTCACCCGCGCCATGCGCAAGGCAGGAGCGGGGCTGTCAGCGGGGCGCGCCGGGCTCTACGCCAAGAAACGCGAAAAATGCGTCGACAACCGCTTGTGGCGCTTCAATCTGCGGGTAGTGGCCGATGTTTTCCAGGCTTACCACGTCCGCTTCGGCGATGAGTTCGCGGTAACGCGCAGCGAGGTGCGACCCCGAGACCGGGTCGGCACTTCCATTTATCAGCCGCAAGCGGCAGTGAGCCTGTTGCAGAGCCCTGATCCAGCGCGCCCGTTGACGTTTCCGCTCGGGCATATAGCGAAGCAGTTTGTGGCTGATGTAACGCCCGCCGAGATGCTCGATCAGTTCCCAGTAGGCATCAAGCTCGATCTCGCTCGGCTGGGTGTCGCGCCCGAATATCAGGGAAAAACTGCGTTCGAACGAGCGCCTGTTGAACAGGCGGGCGAGAACGGGTCCCACAGGGCTAAGCAAAAGACGCTGAATCGGCCGTGGCCGGTGAGACTCCGGGAAGAGGCCGCCATTCAGGAAACACACCGATCTCAGCACCGATGGCAGGTCGGCGTTGCGGCGTTCCAAGTCGCGTGCCAAAAGTTCCTGCGCGACGCTGACGCCATAATCGTGGGCAAGCAGATGGAAGCGCCTGAAGCCGATGTGTTCGGTCAGCGCACCGATCAGGTCCGTCTGTGCCAGCAGCGAGTAGCTGTGATCGCGGGGTTTTTCCGAAAAGCCGAAACCAAGGAAATCGGTGGCAAGAACGCGAAAATGGGCTGTCAAAAACGGCCAGACCCGATGCCAGTCCCACGACGAAGTCGGGAATCCATGCAGAAGAACCAGCGGCGGACCCGCTCCGTCGAGGCGGAAGAAAATTTTGTGACCCTCATGATCGAACGTCTCACCCGAGGCGCGCCATTGCCCCGGGGTCGGGAAGTCAGCCATGTCGGCACAAATGGTTGCGATGGCGCCGGTGCCGTGGCGGAGCCCCATACCAGGACCGGATCATGCGGGTTCGGCCGCGTCGCTGTCCCGATGCAGGCGGATCTCGAGTGGCGACAGCGTATCGAGATGCACATCGCGCTGCGGGAAGGAGATCACAATCTCGTTCTCGTTGAACAGGCGGTTGATTTCACGGTTCAGATCGCTCGTCGTCTCACGCCGATACGAGATCGAGTTGACATAGGCGCGCACGATCAGGTTGAGGGAGTTATCGCCAAAACTGTCGAACATCACAAACGGCGGCGGATCCTCGAGGATGCGTGGGTGAGCCACCGCGGCCTGGTTCATGAGCTCCAGCGCCAATTCGACATTGCTTCCATAGGCCACACCTACCGGGATCGAAAGCCTGATGACCTCGTCGGTCAGGGTCCAGTTCAGTACCCGTCCGGTAATGAACTCCTTGTTGGGTACCAGTAGTTCCTGGCGTTCCCAGTTTGTGATCGTGGTCGCACGAATCTGGATGCGTGTCACGATACCGCTCGTGTCTCCCACCGTCACCGTGTCACCGACCCGTACCGGACGCTCGAGCAGGATGATCAACCCACTAATGAAATTCGCGACAATCTCTTGCAGCCCGAAACCGATGCCCACGCTCAACGCCGCGACCAGCCACTGGATTTTCGACCAGCTGCCCCCAATCGTGGACAAGAACAGCATCGTGCCGAAGGCGGCGATGCCGTAACGGGCAAGCGTGCTGACCGCGAGTCGCGAGCCTGAAGTGATATCGAGCCGCTGCAGCAGGATGATCTCGAGCAGCGACGGCAGGTTTTTCGCCGCGACGATGGTCAGGATTGCGATCAATATCGCTTTGCCAAGCGTGGCAAGGGTGACCGGGACTGCGGTGGGTTCGCCGTTGACGGTCTCGATCTGTGACCACAGCGTAACCTGGTCGAGTATCCCGAGGGCCGGCAGTACCGCGGACCAGATCAGCCAGATCCCGGAAATACCAAGAACCAGTAGCCCGGCGCCGACCAGTTTGCGGGTTTGCGCGTCGAGCGTAACGATATCGATTTCGGGTTCGTCGATATGCATCGGAATGTCGTCGCTCGAACCCTCGCCATGCTCTTCGGTTTCCTGCGCTGCCAACGCAGCGGCACGACGTTCGCGCGCTTGTTTCAATCTCAGCTTGCGTCGGACCAGCAACAGCCAGCGCAATGCCAGCTCATGTATCACTATCAAGCCGAGCATCAGCCACATAGTCGTTACCACGCGGCGGACAATCTCTCCGGCGGTATAGATGTAGCCGGCCAGCATCAGTATCGCGAGCGCGATCGGCACGACAATCAGTATCAAATAGATCGCCCGTTTCAGGCCGAGGCTGCTACGACTGAAGCCTTCCGGGCGCAAACCCGTGAACACGCCCTTGTTCGGCCGGAACAAGCCGTCGAAGAACATCACCATCCCGGCAAGAGCAAAAATAAATGTGAGCTTGCCCAGTTCGTCGGCGGGTGCGCCCGGGTCCATCCGGAACGTTGTGACCAGCACGAACAACGGCACCAGGAACATGATCATGAATCGGTCAATCTGGCCGCGCAGGCGCTTCAGGTGGGTGGGCGACCACTTGAAGTGAACCTCGCCAATGCCGCCGCCCATGCAGAGCACCCTGAATCCGCGGAGGAAGAAAAGGGCAGGGGTGATTCGCAGAAGCGCAAAACCGGCGGCCTTTTCGAATACGCCGCCCTCCAGCGACTGGTACAGGTACCACCCGCTGGCGAGAGTCAGAATCGGCCACGCCAGGGTCAGAAGCAGGCTGTATCCGAGTGCCTCGGCCGTCCATTTATAGGCATCGGTTGATATGCGCCGCACCTTCGGCGCGGTATCGCGTATCGCCGCAACGAACCGGGGCGTCATCGCTATCAGCCCGATAAATGCGAGTATTGCCAGCAGCAACAACGGTGAATGACGTATCTCATACCAATATGTGGCTACCAGCCCGGCCCACCGGGACGGGGCCAAAAAGTTGAGTATCTCTCCCGGTAACTTGAGTGCTGAATCGAAGTCCACCGGGTCGGCGCTGCGTACCCAAAGCAGGCGCTCGTCGAGGAAACGTTCAAACTCGGTCGATGTGGTCAGCAGGCGCTGGCTGACGAAATCCAGCTCGGTCATTGCGCGGATGTAGTCATCGTTGGTGTCGATGACGCGGTCGAGCAGGTCGCGATAGCTCGCGGCGAGAGCCAGCAGTGGCTGGCGCAAGGTTTCGCGATCGTACGGCACGGCCTGTGCTGACGACCCGGCGGTGCTCTGGCCGGAGCGGCGCAGCGCGAGCTGTTGCTCATCGTATTGGTCGAATAACGCGTCTACGTAGGCGCCGAGATCGCGCAAATTGCGGCGTTCCTCTTCGTATTGCAGGCCCTTGAGGCCGGCGTTCGCAATGGCGTTCTCGCGGGCCTGAGATTGCTTGCGGATAACCCGGACATCGGGCAGACCCTGCCGGACTTCCTGCAGCGCGACACCGAGTGTCTGACTGAGCCCGGCCACCTCGAGCTTCTGCTGAGCGGCGGTGTTTTCGTCCTCTATGCGCTTCAGTTCCGCTCGCGTATCGGCGTCTTCCCTGGTCGTTGCTTCCAGATTGGCGGTTAGGATCTTGAGATCGTTACCGAGTTCCGTAATTTTGTCCGCCAGCGATTTGGCGAGCGGGTGGAGTCTTTCCGCATCTTCGCCCGCGATTTTCGCCGCGTCGACGGCTTCCTCCGCTTCGGACTGGCGGCGCTTGCCGAGCGCCTCCTCCAGTAGCTGGACCCTTGTGTCCATGCGCCCGAGGCTGCGCGCACTGCGGTCGCGCTGTGCCTGCAACAGCTGGATACGCATTGGCTGGCTGAGTAGTTCCTGGTCCAGCGCCTGGATCTCGGCGCTGACCGCTGCCGCCTGGGTCTGTAACACCCATCTGCGCGCTTCGGTGTCCCGCGCGGACTCTGCCGTCGGCGGTGGCGCATTCAGCTGCTCGGCAAGTTTCCCGGTCTGATCTCGAGCCTCGATCAGACGCTGGCGGATTTCGGCAGGCCGATTGGCTTCGGTCTTCAGACGTTGCTCGAGATCGTTGAGCTTGGCATCGACAGCGGCGCGGTTGGCTTTTTCCTGGTTAAGCAGCTGCTCGATGTCACTGGCCAGAGTGCCCTCCGCGATGCCCAGCTGCACCTCGGTCTGCTCCGCCTCGAGTTTAGCGAGTGCCTCGCGCTCTTTCTTGGCCTGCTCTGGCGCGGTCTCCCGCGCGCTTGCGAATTGTTGCCGGGTTTTCTTGCTGGCCTCGGCAGCCTCGAGATAGCCGAGGGCGCGGCGATACTGCTCCTGCAGCCGGCGCTTGGTCTCGTCGTCGATATCGGACGCCGCCTCGATCTCCTTGATACGCTGTTCGATAAGTGGCGCTGAAACTGCCGAGGGGCCGGTGTCCTGTGCCAAAAGCGGCATGGCGCCCGGCAGCAGAAAACCGGCAAACAGGGTCAGCGCGGCGATCAGTGCGGGGCTGTTCGATACACGGCGATGTGGCCGCAAAACCATGGCCTTCGAGGTGATTGTCACAATTGGGCCCTTGAGGCTTTATTCGATTGACGCAGTTTACCCGAGATTCGCGCCGGGTTTGACTGGGTTAATATGCGCCGGGACGATTCAACCGGAGTTGCTCGATTGGCACCTTTTACTCGAACTGACCGTCTTGAGGGTCGCGGCGCCGCTCGGCCCCGGCACCAGTCGATGTTTCGACTCCTCGCGTTATGGCTGGGTGTGGCCGTTACCGGCGCTACGGATGCCAGCCCGGAGTATGTGGGCAAAGAGTTCTGCGTCGACTGCCATGCGGAACAGAGCGCTGCGCACACCGGATCGCACCACGATCTTGCGATGCAGCCTGCAACCGCCGAAACGGTGCTCGGCGACTTTGCCGACTCGGTGTTCGACCACCAGGGTGTGCGTTCGACTTTTAGCCGGCGAGGCAGCGGTTTCTTCGTCAAAACCGAGAATGCGAAAGGCGAACTCGAGGAATTTCCGGTCGCCTATGTGTTCGGTGTGTATCCGTTGCAGCAATACCTGGTTCCCTTTCCCGACGGCCGGGTACAGGCGCTGGGAGTAGCCTGGGATACCCGTCCGGCTGCGCAGGGCGGGCAGCGCTGGTTTCATGTCTACGGTGACGAGGAAATTGCCCACGACGATTCTTTGCACTGGACCGGTCCGCAGCAAAACTGGAACTATATGTGTGCCGAGTGTCATTCGACCGGGCTGCGCAAAAATTACGACGCCAAAACCGACACCTTCGATACGACCTGGAAAGAGATCGACGTATCCTGCGAGGCCTGTCATGGGCCGGCTTCGGCGCATCTCGCCTGGGCGCGCGCGAGCAAGAATGGCGAGAACCTGGCAATACCGCCGAACCACGGGTTAACGGTCAGCTTCGACGAACGCCGGGGTGTGAGCTGGATCATCGATGATGCCAGCGGCAATGCGAGACGAAGCGAACAGCGACAAACCGCCAAGGAGATCGAGAGTTGTGCACGCTGTCACTCGCGCCGTTCGCAACTCAGTGAGGACTATGTGCATGGGCAACCGTTGTTGCAGACCCACCGGCCCTCGCTGCTTAGCGAGCCGTTGTATTTTCCGGATGGGCAGATACGCGACGAAGTTTATGTGTACGGTTCTTTCCTGCAGAGCAAGATGTACCAGGCCGGCGTTACCTGCAGCGATTGCCACGATCCGCACACCCAGCAGCTTCATGCACCCGGCAACGGAGTGTGTCTGCAGTGTCACCAGGCGAGCAAGTACGATGCGCGACAACACCATCGCCACGACCCGGGTAAGGAAGGCGGGAGCTGCGCCGAATGTCACATGCCACCCCGCGATTACATGGTGGTGGACCCTCGCCACGACCACAGTTTCCGGATACCGCGCCCCGACCGTTCGGTTTCGATGGGCGTGCCAAACGCTTGCACCAATTGTCACAGCGAGGAAAACGACGAATGGGCGGCGGCGAAAACGCGCGAGTGGTATGGCGATGAGCCGGGGGGGTTCCAGAGCTTCGCACGGGCCTTTGCGGCCCTGAATAGCGGGGCGGCGAACGCAACCCCGCGGCTGGTGGAGGTCATGGCTGACACCAGCCAGTCGGCGATTGCGAGGGGCACGGCCGTGCGCGACCTGCAGGGTGTATTCAGCGAGCGCGCACTGCCCGATCTCGCTCGCGCACTGTTCGACGATGAACCGCTGGTGAGATTGGGTGCGGTTGAGACTGCCGGATTGTTGCCGCTGCCGCAGCGCTGGCAGCTCACCCAGCACCTGCTCGACGATCCCTTGCGCGCGATCCGTATAGAAGCGGCCAGCGGTCTTGCCAGTGTGCCGCTGAATCAGCTCGAACCCGAAGACCAACGTCGCTTGCAGCGCGCGATCCAGGAATATATCGCAACCCAGAAAACCACGTTGGAACGGCCAGAGGCGAGAGTGAATCTCGGTAATCTTTATAGCGCCCAGGGCGATTTTGTCCAGGCCGAGGATTACTACCGCCAGGCGTTGGCAATCGACCCGACTTTCACGCCGGCTACCGCCAATCTGGCGGATATGCTCAGGGCCCAGGGTCGCGATGAGGAGGGCGAGGCATTGTTGCGCGAGGGTCTTGCGCGACAGCCGAATTCCGGGGCGCTGCACTACAGTCTTGGCCTGCTGCTGGTGCGCAAGGGCGATTCCGGGGCGGCACTGTCCGAACTGCAAAAAGCGGCCGAGCTGGATCCGGGCAGCAGCCGTTTCGTCTATGTTTACGCAGTGGCGCTGAATTCGGCGGGGCGTCCAGACGAGGCGCTGGAAGTGGCCGAAGGCGGTCTTGCCAGGCACCGCAGTGATCCGTCTTTATTGCAATTGGTCATGCAGTTACGCGGCGGGCAGTAGGCAGTCCTGAGGTTTTCAGTTGGGCAGATACCTGTTGCGAGCGGCGTAAAGGTGTGTCCCGGGCGTAACGGCGAGACCAATGGAATTCGCTCCACATGTTCCAGGACCGAACATTTTTCGAGGTGAACCACGGCAATGTCACCGACTTTGAAAGAGTGGACAGATCGAGCCCGATCCATCCAGCCCGAAACGCGTGCGTTTATCGGCGGCAAATATGTCGAGACCCGCGATGCGGCAACGTTGCCCTGCATCAGCCCGATCGACGGACGCACGCTTGCAAACATTGCCGCATGCGGAAGCGCCGATATTGATGAAGCTGTGCGCGTAGCGCGCGGTGCGTTCGAACGCGGCAGTTGGTCAGGTCTGGCGCCGCGTCAGCGCAAGTCGGTGCTATTGCGATTCGCAAGACTGATTGCCGACAACGCGGAGGAACTGGCGTTGCTCGAAACGCTCGACATGGGCAAGCCGATTTCGCTGTCGCTTGGCGACGATTTGCCGGCGGTCGTCAATACCGTGCAATGGTATGCGGAGTGCGTTGACAAGGTTTATGACGAGATCGCTCCGACCCCGGCCGATGCGCTGGGTCTGATTACGCGCGAGCCACTCGGCGTGGTCGCCGCAGTAGTTCCCTGGAATTTTCCGTTGCTGATGGCCGCGTGGAAATTCGCACCGGCGCTTGCCGCAGGTAACTGCGTAATCATCAAACCGGCGGAACAGTCTTCGCTAACGGCGATTCGGGTTGCGGCGCTGGCCGACCAGGCGGGCATCCCGGCCGGGGTTTTCAACGTGGTGCCGGGGTTCGGCGAGACCGCCGGACAGGCGATCGGGCTGCACGATGGCGTGGACATGGTTGCGTTCACCGGATCGACCGAAGTAGGAAAGCTGTTTCTGCAATACGCGGGGCGTTCGAATCTCAAACAGGTTTCGCTGGAGTGCGGGGGCAAGACACCCAATATCGTGTTTGCGGATGCCGCCAATCTGGACGCGGTAGCCCGGGCAGCAGCCGATGGTATTTTTTACAACTCCGGCCAGGTCTGCACGGCGGCTTCGCGACTGCTTGTCCAGCGCGACATGCATGACGAGCTCCTCGAACGTGTCGTCGGGTTCGGCCGCTCGATGACGCCAGGCAATCCGCTGGATCCAGCGACGACACTCGGCACTATCGTCGATGCCACCCAGACTGACCGCATCCTGGCGTATATCGGACAGGGAAACGAGGAGGGCGCGACGGTGGCGCTCGGCGGCAGGCGAGTGAAAGAGGAAAGCGGCGGTTTCTACGTCGAGCCGACCGTGTTCACGGGAGTCGCCAATGACATGCGGATCGCGCAGGAGGAGATCTTCGGCCCGGTGCTGGCAACGATCGCCTTCGAGTCCGAAGAGGAGGCGATCCGGATCGCGAACGACTCGATCTATGGTTTGCAGGCCAGTGTCTGGACCCGTGACTTGAATACCGCGCACCGCGTCGCACGAGCATTGCGGGCCGGCACGGTCAACGTCAACAACATCGATGGCGGCGACGTGACGGTGCCCTTCGGTGGTTTCAAACAATCGGGATTCGGGCGTGACAAATCGCTGCATGCGTTGCACAAATACTCGCAACTCAAGACGACCTATGTCAGCTTCGATTGAGGGTGACTGTCCTCCGCAGCCGATCCGGTGGCAGCGACAGGGTAAAGCGGCGATTTGCTCCGTGTGTCGAGCCGACAGGCTGTTTCGTGAATTGAGCTTGCCCACGCCTTGGGACGAGGACAATCGGATATCATGCAGATTCAAATGAGGATCTCGCCTCTCACTGGCCTGTTCTTTCTTTTCAGCGTGCTGACCGCCGCCGACTGCATGGCGGAACGGGTAAACGTTCCGCTCGATATGGAGCCGGCCTTCATCGAGTCGCTGCTGCGCGAGGCGGTTTTTACCGCGCCGGGCACCAGTGTTCGCATCAACGACGACGGCAGCGGCTGCCAGTTTCTGGAACTGCGCGAGCCTCGCATCAGCACCGGCGGCGCCAGGGTCAGGTTGCGCACGCTCGTTGCGGCGCGAGCCGGACGCCGGGTGGGCGATAGCTGCATCCTCCTGCTGGACTGGGCCGGGGAGATGGAGTTCATCCAGCAACTGCTCGTCGGCGCTGACGGCCGAAGTGTCGTCCTGAAGACAGAGTCCTGGCGCGTCCTCGCGCCCGACGGCGGGACCGCAACGGTCTCCACGACCATCGGGCGATGGCTCGAGCAGTTCATGCCGCTGGGTCTGAAAGAAACACGCGTCAGCTTCGAGCAGCCTCTGACCGAGCTGCAGGCACTGCTCGCGCTCAGCCTGGACCGGGACAGCACGGCCTCGGCGGACATGGCGCTAGACAGCCTGGCGATCGACGACGTCGTTGTTCACGATGACCGGGTCACGGTGACGCTCGGTCTGGAGGCTCCAGCGAGGCTTCCCCCCGACGCGGTTGCCGAGCCCGAGCTGAGCGAAGCAGAGCTGGCGCTGCTGGAACAGCGGCTCGGCGCGGTCGACGACTTCGCCACCTACCTGGTCAAACATCTCGCGTTGACGGGAGACCCGGCGGGCGTTCAGGCGGCGCTGTTCGAGGCGCTGGTGGAGATTCGTCTCGACCTGGTCGCCAGCCTGAGCGACCCGGGCACCGGCGGCGAGGATGCGGCGCGTGTGCTGTTCGTCAAGGCGTGGAATCGCCTCACGCCCGTGCTGCACGAGATGGCGGCGCAGCAGCCGGATCACGACAGCGCGCTGCGCTACCTCACGTTTATCGGCGCCGGCGACATGCTGCGGTCGCTCGATGCGCTGGGCCCGGCGACCGGCCTCGAAATCTCCCGAGACGGCCTGCGCCGACTCGCACGAATGCTCTTGCCGGAGGACGCCGACGATCCCCTGCGGCACAGCGATGACGTGGACCCCGAACTGCGTCGCTCTCTGGGCCTCGGCGAGCCGTTGCCGTTGGCTGACACCGTGGAGGACACCGCCTGGCTGGACTGGCTAGTCTCGCCGGCGGTGGCCCGCGGGCGACTCGACCCGGCGACGGTCAAGAAGCTCAACAACTGGGTCCCCAAGACCGAGGACATGGACACCTACCTGCCGATGGTTGCGGACGTGCTCAACGATGCCGTCAGGATTCAACTCGGCAGGGACCGGCTGAATCCCCGCTTCCACGAGGTGTTCCGGCAGCTCGTATTGACCGCCGCGTGGCAGGAGAGCTGCTGGCGCCAGTTCGCGGTCAAGGACGCCAAACGCGTGCCGCTGAAGTCCGGTAGCGGCGACATCGGCCTGATGCAGATTAACGAACGGGTGTGGCGGGGAC
Source organism: uncultured Gammaproteobacteria bacterium (assembly GCA_963699835.1). Taxonomy (GTDB): domain Bacteria; phylum Pseudomonadota; class Gammaproteobacteria; order Steroidobacterales; family BM003; genus BM003. The sequence goes on from CAVOVJ010000001.1 coordinate 124,956, forward strand.
TCTACGACCTGCAGGGCCTGAGGTGGGACATGGTCTACAACGCGAGAGCAGGGGCCGACATCCTCGAGAACTACATGATCAAGTATTCGATCCGCCACCGTGAACAGGAGACGACTGGCGGCGTCGATAATCTCGCCCGTTCCGCCTACGCGGCCTACAATGGCGGCCCACGGGCCTACGATCGCTATCGCCGGCCCGATGCCTCGGGTCACGGCAAGAAGGTCGATACCCTGTTTTACGAGAAGTTTCGCGTGATCAAGTCCGGGCGGGAGCTCTCGGTGATGACGTGTTTCAAATGAGCGCAGCGGCTGTTCGGTAGCAGACTGTCCAAGGAGTTGACGGACGTTCCGGCCAAGCGCGAGCGACCGTCCCCCCTGTAGTTCGAGTCCGGCGGCGTGAGGGGTTTGCCGGTGTTGTAACCGCAAACAGGTCTCCCGGCGAATATCGCGTATAGCCTTCCCGGCGCTGTCTTTCCTCTTGCTCATCATCGTTCCTCTTGCAGGTCACGATGAGCCAAAGGCCTCCCTTATTCAAACTCCCAGATTGGTCCGACTACCGCTGACGGGGCACAAAATTAATGTTGCCTCAATTGACGATCAGCTACTCTTAAGACACTCGGATGTCAAAATTCGAGTTTCGCCGGGAGCACATGATTTTGCCTTTTTAGGCCGGAACACGAGGAATCGATCAAAGAGGTCGAATTCGATGTTGCTGAGGGTGCAATTTACCTCGTTGGTTGGCGATATAACAACGAAATATGGGAGCCGGTCATCTACGAAATGCGGCGAAAATAGATTTAGCATGAGGCGCACATTGCTTTCGAGTCTCGGCTTTGTCTCGATCCAGCGGATCCCGTCCATGTGGCGGGTTTTCTTTACCCCCAGCACGATCCGCTCCAATTCCCGCAGCGCCTCGCGGTGCCTAGGTCTGTCACGTAGCCGGGTATGTCGCTACCATAGACCGCGATGCGATCAGGGTATCTTGCTTAAAGGGTCTGGCAAAGCGAGATATCTGTACGAAATACCGAAAAAAAACGGTACCGAAAGTGAACCAGGCAGTGAGCGAGATTTAGCTTGCTTGTCGCTGGGTGTTTGTAAAGCACTGAAATAAAAGAAAAGCCCGGGTGGCGAAATTGGTAGACGCAAGGGACTTAAAATCCCTCGGTAGAAATACCGTGCCGGTTCGATTCCGGCCCCGGGCACCATCAAAAAATCCGTTCTACCTGGCGGTCAAGATCGTCGCTGTCTGTATCTGCGGAGTGCGCTCGCAAAGGACGTCGAGCACTCGCGCTACATCATTCGCGCAAATCCCCGGTGGTCGCGCCGTATTGACGTCGCACAACCTGAACGACAACTCACAGGGCTGGTAGATGAACGGACAGACGGCGCGTCCCATGCCCAGAAAATAGCTCCATTCGTCATGGACGCTATTTGAGGCCAACGGCTGCTGGCGACATTATTCGCAGCATTTTGCTCGACTCTTGAAGCGCGTGTTCGACGCTCTCGCCCCAGTTCGCGCCTGCTGGAATATCTTGATCAATCCATACGCTAATTCCGATGTTGCGCAAGTACGTTGGCGTAATCTCGATCCACGCGCGAGTAGCTGATAAAGCCACCACCACCGATCTCCGTGCCGCCTCGATCGGCAGAGATTATCCAAATCTCACCCGATTTCGCTGCAGCGGCCAGGGTCTCGGCAAAAGGTAAGTGGTGGATAGTCCATCAAGTCGCTACAATCGGAAACGGGAGCCTCGTAAATCCTCCCTCCCTTCTGGAGGTTCCTATGTCGCAACGTTACGAAATTACCGACCTGCTCATCGGTGGCAACACTATCAACGTGACCGCCACCGTCGAGGACGACGGCAGTCTGACCATTTTCGACCTGTCCTTCGGCCCGTCAGCCGATGCCTTCTACGGCGCGGGCAGGGATGTCGAGGTCTGGCTGACAATTCCGCCTGACGCCGTCAGTCGACTCTCCGAGTGTCTGTTCGGGCAACTCGTGGACAATCCCGCAGACAAGGCTGCGCGGCACCTGGCGGCAAATTACCAGGGCGATAGCCGCGCCTATCGGAAAATCGAGGCGATTCTGGATCAGAACAACATTCAATACGAGAGTGCAATGTGGACATGACTGGCATGCACATCCGATTCACCTGGAAAAAACCTCTTGAGGCGGCGTGACGCGGCCGGTGCGGACCAATAATTAGACCCTTTGAACGACAATTGGCCGCGGATTTCCTTTAAATAGGGCTGGCTGGCAAAACCGCGGTCTCTCTTATCGGGCAGTCACTGCGTGTGAACCGGCCGGGCAAAGGGCCTGCGCGCGTTGCGCTCATGGCAGCATGGCGTTCGACGGCCGCGTACGCGAATCGTAATGACCGAATCTCGCATCGCCGGTTATACCGGTACGTATTCGTAGCTTGCCAATATGCCGAGCGGGATGCCAAGCCAGAAGAAAATCAGCAGGAAAATCGTCCACGTGACGATGAAGACCATCGAGTAAGGCAGCATCATTGCCGCCAGCGTGCCAATTCCTGTGTTCTTTACATAGCGCTGGCAGTAAATAACCACCAGTGGAAAATACGGCATAAGCGGTGTGATGATATTCGTGCTCGAATCGCCGACGCGGTAGGCGGCCTGGGTCAGGTCCGGCGAGACGCCGAGCGTCATCAGCATCGGCACGAAGATCGGTGCCAGCAGTCCCCATTTGCCGCTTGCCGAGCCGACGAACAGGTTAACGAAGCCGGTGAGAACGACGATGCCGACGATCGTAACGGAGACGGGAAGGCCCAGCGCCTTGAGTGCGTTGGCACCCGAAATCGCGAGCAGAGTCCCGAGGCCGGACTGGCCGAAAGCAATCACGAACTGGGCAATGAAGAACATGATCACGAGGTAGTAGGCCATGCTGTTCATCGACTTGGTCATGCCGTCGATGATGTCCTTCATACCGGTCATCGAACCGGATACCCGTCCGTAGACAATGCCCGGAATAATGAAAAGAAAAAATATCAGCGAGACGATCGATTGCATGATTGGCGCGCCAAATGAAACCAGTACGCCATTCGCATCGCGCCACGCCGAATCCGCAGGCACCAGCGTGATCGCCAGCACTACAAGCCCGATCAGCATCGAGATCAGCGCCCAGCGCAGTCCTTTGCGTTCGTTCGGTTCGATCGGGTGCAGTTCCGGCAGGTCTTCCGCGTCGCCGTCAATTTTGACGCCGGCGAGGCGCGGCTCGACCACTTTGTCGGTGAGATACCAGCCCAGCCCGGTAATCAACAGCGACGAGGCGGTCGTGAAATAGTAGTTGTTCAGCACATTGACCTGGATATTGGGATCGAGCAGCTGCGCACCCTGCAGCGTGAGTCCCTGTAGCAACGGGTCGAGTGAGGAGGGCACGAAGTTAGCCGAAAATCCGCCCGACACCCCGGCGAATGCAGCGGCGATCCCGGCAAGCGGGTGGCGCCCCGCCGCATAGAAAATAACGCCGCCCATCGGGATGACGAGCACGTAGCCTGCATCCACGGCAGAGTGGCTGATGATCCCGACAAGAATGACCATCGGGGTCAAAAGAGATTTCGGGGTAATGTTGAGAAGCGCGCGTATCGCGGTCGAAATAAATCCCGAGTGCTCCGCGACGCCGATACCGAGCATTGCCACCAGCACGACTCCGACCGGACCGAAAGTCATGAACCGATTGACCATCGTCGCCATGAACTGTACGAAGTTTTCGCCGGCAAGCTGGTTGACGACGACGATGCGCTCGCCTGTCGCTGGATGAAAGACATCAAAGGTGACGTAGGAAAGGAGCCAGGAAAGTATCCAGACGATGCCGAGCAGCGCGATGAACAATACGGCTGGGTCCGGCAGCGCGTTGCCGACGCGCTCCACAGTACCCAGAAAACCTCTGGGCGAGGTGGCCGTGTCGGCCGGTTTTTGTTGTGACATGACGCTTCCCTTAAGCCGAGCGGGGAGTGTAACGGATTTGACCGGATTGCAAACCCCGAGGGACTGCGCCGGGTACGCTGCCCGTTCGGCCCCATAATTGCTAGTGGATACGGCTCATCCAGCGCCGAAGCATCGACGAGACAGTCATCATTGACCTGAACTGCCCGCACAAACAGGATCGCCTTCGAAGTTTGTTCAGGCGGCCAAGATGCGCGTTCTTGCCACCACGTCGTAAAAAACTCGGACGATCGGTTTCTGCCGGCAACTGTGAATGCGGGAATCTTGTCGCAGCTGACCGAGGTCGAGACGTTGTCGAGAGAGCACTCGCCCTGTTGAGGCGATGAGTAACCGGGCCGCTTGCCCTGAACTGTTGCCTATGCAAAATGGCATAGCGATTACGTCAGCCTCGGGAGCAGGGGTTCTCGGGTGCAGATGCGAGTTTTACACCGGGTCGGCGTCTATCCCATAATGACGCTGCGAAAGTGATGTCGGCAGGGGGCGCACGGGGGACGGCCACGCCCGGTTTCTACGAGGTACCGATGCCAAAGCAATACACCGCAAAGCAGGGCGACTGTCTGTCGAGCATAGCCCTCGAGTACGGCCACTTTCCGGCGACGATCTGGAATCACCCGGACAATGCCAACCTCAGACGCCTGCGTCGCGACCCGAACATTCTCCTTGCGGGCGATTTGGTCGTGGTTCCTGATCGTGAGCCGGGGTCCGTGCCTGGAGCCACTGGAAAGCGTCACCGTTTCGTTCGCAGGGGCGTGCCGGAGATGCTGTACATCCAGATCGAGGACGAGGAGGGCAAGCCAGTTGCCGGTGCGGAATACCGGATGACCCTCGACGGCCATGGTGTGGAAGGGACGACCGATGCAGATGGATGGATCGAGGAACCGATTCCACCGAATGCGAGAGCGGGGATGCTCGTGGTTGTCGTCGACAACCAGGAACAGGAGCACGAACTCGAACTCGGCCATCTCGATCCCATCGAGGAGCTGACAGGTGTGCAGGCAAGGCTACAGAATCTCGGCTACGACTGTCCGCTGAATGGCGAGCTCGATGAACTCACTGAGATTGCGGTGAAGCGATTTCAGCAGCAGCATGAACTCGAGCCGACCGGCGAGCCCGACGAACAGACACGGGCTCGCCTGCAGGATGAGCACAACAGTTAAGGCGGGCTCAAAATGGGGAATCCGAAAGCGGCACTGGCGCGCAGGGCCAGGAACAAACGCAGGCCACAGCCTGCCCGCGAGTTCGTCTGCCTCGTGGGCGGACCCTGTAATACGTTCAATGGCTATGTTGCATACGGCTGGAAAGACGGCTCGGACAAGGTCCTGTTTCTGCCGGGGGCGCCGCCGCGTTCGCGGGAGGACATAGATTTCTACCTTAACTTTAAGCCACAGACCATAGATATTAAGTCGAAACCAAAGAGTGAATGGCGTCGATACGGATGGTCGGAAGAGGCGGTCAAGGAGCTCGACCGTGTCAAATGGCGCGGCTCCGACATAACTACTAGCAAGACCGAGACCCATGACGTGTACTGGGGCAACTTTGTTACCCCGGCCGCACGCCTTTATAACGATACGGCGCCCTGGAAGGCGCCGCTAAAGCGGCCGCTTCCAAGAGTGGGCGACATCGTCACCTTTCTCGTCTATACACCGCCCTACGAGCGTCGGGGCGAAGTCGACTTCGAGGCATCACCTTACAATTTCATACACCGGACCAAACCGGATGCTGCGAAATACTGGAAATCGGCGTACTCATCGTCCGGTAAACCCGCCCGGGTGAAATCCAAGAAACCAGCATGGAATACGGAACAGGGCAGGAGAGATGAAAAGAAACGAAAAGAAGCCAATGAAGCCGCGGCGCGGGCGGACAAACATCGGGCACTATCTCAGGAAGACATTAACTTCCACATCCTGATGCGCACCACGAGCGAAAACACCGCCGAATTTATTAAACGGCCAAAATCGGAACGTCATTACATGCAACATTTGTACGACGAGCTTCTCGACAGCGTCCAAAAACGGGGCGTGCTGACCAAGTTGCTCCTCGTCCGCGACAAACAGGAGATCATCACCTACCTTTCGACCGGCGCCTGGAAAGGCGCCGAGATCACCAGTTACAACAGAATGGTCAACTGGGACAATCCGAGCGATGACGAGATTGATGCAATGGCGGACCCAGAACAAGAAAACTTTGGATTCACGCCGCCGCGCCCTGTTAAAAAGGACACTTCCGGGCGCCCGCTCAAGTGGACATTGCCATGGTACAAAGCCTGGAATTCGAGCCCGATGGTCGACCGCGGCAAGGTCAAGATCCATCGTTTCGACTACATCGGTCATGCCCAAGATTGGACCCTGTTACTAGAATACGGTTGGGACAACGAAAAAGGTGAAGTGACTCAGAGAAACGTGGAAATGGGCTGGGAAGAACTGGACAAGGCTTTGGATAAAGGCAAAGTGTTAACGCCGGATGCCCATGCGATGCTTTGGGGCTGCAGTCTTGCTGATCCGGGCGGCGGGAATACTTGGAAAAATGGCGGGTGGGCCGAGTACCTGGCGACCTACTTTCTTGGGGGCGTCGTGGCGGCCAAGGATAAGACCGATTTTGCCAAGGTCATCACTGGCCCGGGCAATATGCCCAGACCAATTGATGGGGTATGGAGCGAGTTTCCTTAGAACATCGCAGGCGTGAAACACGTTCGTAGCCGTGCAACTCCGTGCCGGGGGCAACTCGGAAACCGACGTGACGGATTGATTGGTGCCTGGTGAGATCACAAGTTCTGCCTCTATTCGAGGGGTTGGCGGCGTGCCATTGTTATGTGGCACAGTGCAGGCAATATTTCTCCCATCTACGCCGTGAGCCCGACCCGGTATGCAATCTATATCGACGTACCAGGCGGTCTTGTTGGTCGTATATTGGCCCCGTTTTCCGGCACTCAAAGATACCGCCATGACAAGACACATTCACGTAGCGCGGTTGTTCATCGTTCTGCTGACGTTCTGCGCATCATTGGCAACGGCGCAGACACGTCACTCGGACCTGGTCGAACTCTTCGAGGACTGGCGAGATTTCGAGTCGCCGCCGTTGCTGAATGGCGCGCCTGACTACACGGCGGAGCGCTTCGCGGCGCGCCAGCCCGAATACCTGGCACTGCGCGAGCGCCTGATGGACATGGACATCAGCGAGTGGCCGATTGAGCAACAGGTCGATTGGCATCTCGTGCGTGCCGAGATGAACGGCTATGATTTCAATCGACGCGTTTTACAGCCATGGGCGCGTGATCCTGCCTTTTATCACACCATCTGGATGGCGCGCAGCGACGTGCCGGCCCACGAAGGTCCCACGCATCACGCCGTCGTCGAGGTTTGGATCTACGACTTTCCGTTGTCGCGGAATGAGGAAAAGCGCCTGATCAGCGAACTCGAGGTCATACCACCGTTGTTTGCGCAGGCGCGGAAAAACCTTACTGGAAATGCGCGCGATCTTTGGGTCACCGGGATCCGCGATATCCGCCAGGACCTGGTAAATCTTGCGGCCCTCGAAGAGTTGGCCGGCGCCGATGCGAGCGCTGAATTCGACGCCGCGCTGGCGCGCGCAATGTCCGCAACGGAAGAATTTGTCGCATGGCTCGAGGCAGAGGCGCCGGACAAGACGGGGCCGTCCGGCATCGGCCGGGAAAATTACACCTGGTATCAACGCAACGTGCATCTCGTGCCGTTGACCTGGGAGGATGAGGTGAGGTTGCTCAAGCGCGAGCTCGATCGCGCCTGGGCTTCGCTCAAACTCGAGGAGCAGCGCAACCGCGACATGCCGCCGATGGTCGCGGCGGCGAGCCAGGCGGAGTACGAGGCGCAGGCGCTCGAAGCCGTCGATCGGATCATGGGTTTTCTCGAAGAACAGGACATTCTGACCGTCGAGGACTACATGGAGCCGGCGCTGCTGGCCCATCTCGGCGCGTTCGTGCCGGAGGACCAGCGAAATTTTTTCTGGATCACCGCGCATTACGACCCGGCACCTTTATATACGCATTTCTACCACTGGTTCGAACTCGCGCGCATGGACACCGAGCCGCATCCCAGCCCGATCCGCCGGGGCGCGCTGCTCTACAACATCTTCGACAGCCGCAACGAGGGCACGGCCACCGGCGTCGAGGAGATGTTCATGCACGCCGGGTTGTACGATGACAGCCCGCGCTCGCGGGAACTCGTGTGGATCCTGCTGGCACAACGCGCGGCCCGCGGGCTGGGGTCGCTGTACGCGCAGGCAAACGAGATGACCATGGAGGAGGCCGGCGCGGTCCACATGGAATGGACGCCGCGCGGCTGGATGAAAACCGAGCAGGAATTATTGATCTTCGAGCAACACTTGTACCTGCGCCAGCCGGGCTACGGCACGAGCTACGTGACCGGCAAATACCTGCTCGAACGGACGCTGGCCGATTACGCCAAAATCCAGGAAGAACGCGGCGAAGCCTTCCAGCTCAAGGATTTCTTCGACGAATTGAACCGCGTAGACAGTATCCCGATTTCGCTCGCGCGCTGGGAGATGACCGGGCTCGATGACGAAATACGCGCGATGATGGCTGACTGATTGCTGCTTGCCGGGGCGCGTGGCTTCCCGGCCAGACCTGGCCTTTGCCGGGAACCGTCTGGACTGCAAGTTCAGTTTTCCGACCACCGATCACCACCGACCACGCAGGGGTGGGGTAGGGTCATTTGGATTGGAGCGGATGACGCTCTACGGTGGCGCCGCATCACGCCCAAACCGGCTCGTTTTCGAGCCAACGATCAAGCGGGTAACGTTCGCGAAACCCACTCCTCTATGGCTTCGCGTACGGCCTCGGGTGTTTCCGTCAGCGGCCAGTGGTTTGCTTCCAGCAAGACGATCTCACAATTCGGAAAGCGCGCCGCCTCGGCACGGTTCACGTCGAGGTCGGCGAGCGTCGTCGCACCGGAGATCAGCACCTGCACCGGGATGTCGATGGCCGCGGGATCGGGCAGCTCGCTGACTGTCGCGAGTGCCTGGCGCACATAGTTGGCCGTTGGCATGTGGCGCAGGATAGGGCCGAGAGCGCCGTAACGTTTCGAAATTACATCGATCGATTCGTGCCGCGCGATCGCCTGCCGCGTCTCCTGGTCCAGCTCGCGCAGGTCGCGATCGCTGATATGGCGCCGACGCACACCGATCGCATTCAGGGCGCGAATGACGACGCCCAGACCCTGGAGTACCCATCGATATCGCCGAACGAGGAGTTGCCGGCCTTTCAGCGCGCGCTGAAAAACCGGGTCGATCAGCACCAGCCCGCGTACCCTACCGGGAAACCGATAGGCAAAGTGCACCGCAATCTGCGCGCCGAGGCTGTGGCCGACGATAATCGCGCCGGACGCGGCCTCGGCATTCAGTATGTCGGCCAGGTCGTCGCACCAGACCGGCATGTCCTGCTTGCAGCGGGTCATCGACGCACCATTGCCGCGCATGTCCGGGTAGATAATGGTCCAATCCGCTGTGAGCGAGGTGTGCTCGACGAACTCCGACCAGCGAGTGTGATTGCTGGCGGCGCCGTGAATGAGAAGCAGGAACCGGTCGCCGCGCGAATCGGCCTGTTGCAGCCAGTAGGCGAGCTCCAGGCCGTCGGTCGTTGAGGGGGTGTGCTTGACTACCATTGAGTATTATTGCCATCAACCGACATCAGAATTAACGAGCTAAAGAAAAACACAAAAAAAGGCGAAAAAAAACAACTAAAAAAAACAGGCCGCTTGAGCGACTTTTGAACGGCGATGCCTTTGCGGTGATTGGTTTGATCGGGGGGGGGTTGACCCCAAGACCAGTCAGCAGTTATTAGTCAACAGTACCGTTTATTGCGTTCACGGGGGCGGAGCATGGCGTTTTGTCCTTGAAAATTTTTATCGCGATCCTCATCGCGGTGAGCGTTGGCATCACGCCATCCCTGGATCGGCGGCGTCAATCCATGTCGAACAAGTTCGGCTGGGACTTCGCCGGCTTGTCTGATACATACCGCCCCACCCTCACGCCGTTACCGATGGGCGGCGAATTTCACCAATGCGCAGGTGCCTGCGCCGTGGCGGTCGGGTGTGAAGGTTCACAAGGGTTTTCTGGAAATATACAGCTCGGTCGGACAGCTCGTACGCGACGAGGTGAATAAGCTGGCGGCGCAAATACCCGGGCTGCAGGTTGTCTGTACCGGCCACAGTCTTGGTGCGGCCCTGGCGACCCTCTGTGCGCATGACCTGCAGAACTCCACCGCGATCCGACCCTTTTGCTATCCGTTCTGCCCGCCCAAAACCGGCAATCTGGCGTTTGCGCGCGATTTTGATCTCCATATTGCATCGCGAGTCGAACCGCTTTATTGCGAACCGAAGGGTGGGTTCTACAGCCGCGGAATTTCGTTCGTACAGTCCTCGGACCCGGTGAGCTGGGGCGGGAAGAGGGGATTCAAACACATCCGCCCGAGGCGCATTCAAAATATTGCCGATTCCGATAATACCCTCAAACAGGGTATTTATTCGCTGAAGAAAACGAAAAGCAAAATCGACATCTACTATCTCGCGCCAAATGTCTATAAGGTTAGCGTGCTGGGATTCCACAGCTATAAGAAAATGGAGTCCGAGCTTCTTGGCAGCAGATAGAGAGCTCCACTACTAAAGCGCGAGTGCGCATTGACGACAAATCGATGCCGACAGATCATCGCGTGATTGGTGGTTTTCAGGTGAGAGTTGAACAGCGCGCGGTTGTCCACGGTGCTCTCAGCTTTGCTCCTCGAGCATGTCCTCTATTTGTTTTTTGCTTGCAACGACGGCCTCGCGCTGCTGATCCGTTAAGGTATCCGATTGCAACAAGCGGTCCGCCAGGCGCAACACGATTGCCGCCGACTCGGCCGACAACTCGCTGCGTGGAGGCGGGAAGACCTGGGTGTGAATCGAGTACCACTCTTCAGGACGATGATCGAATATCACGTCGACGATAACCGCTTTGATCTCGGCGTCGACCGGAGAACCCATCAGTGCATCGAGCATCGCCAACAGCGTTTCGTCGTTGCGGTGCGGGACGGCACTCGCGTAGAGCCACCCGGAGCGCTCCTCGACACTGTGTTTGGAATCGATCAGTTTTCGACCTACCAGGTCGATGGCCGGAGCGCTTCCATTGGTGATGCAGGCGTCGATTGTCAGGTTGGCAAAACCGTCCTCGGGTTGCGAGTACTTGTCCCAGAAAGCGATCGAGTCGGGTGTCGCCGGGCGCACCGTGGCTAACGCCTGAACAAGTAATTCGATGCGTGCGTCCTGATCCGCCCAGGCCGGGGCAAGAGTCAATTGCGAAAGTACCTTCTGCGCGGGTGCGTCGCCCCGGTCCATCAGGGCCTGGATCAGACCCGCGACATACAGGTCCTCCGGCATTTCGGTCTCGTAGTCGGCCTCCGAGTCGAGAACGTCAAGCACGGCCGGGTCGAGAAGGCGCCGCTGCAGCTCCTCGAGCTTCGACGTGTCGCCGTTCGCCATTTCCAGCAAACCGTTAAAAAGTGTTTCCGAGTTTGACATGCTGTCAGCCATTTTCGTTTCCCCGGTCACAGACGTGCCTGGCGCCGCAGACAATCCTGCAGCCATACCGACGGTGAAGACCAAGAGCAGCAGCAAAACCATGCGCGGCAAACGTGCTGCAATCATTCGCTGAGACCTCGCTTGTCATCGTAGTAGTGGACTCCGGTGTATCGCCTTGACCTGGAGCAGATCAATGTCCTGCGCCTGAGATGCGGGATTGTTAGCGTGCATCAGGTTTTCCTGCGGCGGATGTTTGATTCCATCATGCCCGCTGGTCTCCACGCCTTTGTTCTTCATGTCCAAATTACGATGCCTCAGGTTCAGGACATGACCAATCTCGTGTGCGATGGTGTTTCCATAGGTGAACATGCCGGCCTCGCTGGCAGGCTTTCCGCAGGCGTTGGTAATGTACATTGCGAATAGCTTGGGGTGGCCTGCTCTTTGCCGTCGCCCGAGTAATTTCATTCGGTTTGTTTTTGCAGTCGCATCAGGCGGTAACCCGGTTGGCGGAATCCACGAACTGCTGGGCGTGCCGTTATCCGAAATCGTCCCGCCCGCCCTGCTGGCGGGGAAGTCCGTGGCAGCCCCGAGAATGCGGCCGCCGGTGGCAAGCGGTGCGCAGGAATGAATGTAGACGAAATTCATCAGGTTTTCGCGGTAATTCAGCTGCGTGGCTTTGGGAAACCCGGCCAGGCTGATATTGCGCGTGATACCGCGCCTGACCTGAACCCGGAAAATACCGGGGATTTTGGTCGGCTTCGCCCCATCGCTGACCGTCTTGTCGGTATCGAGCACGAACCAGATGCCGGCCTGGCGCAGGATACGGTTGGCGATAGCGAGATGTTTGACGATGTCTTTCGGTCCGGCCAGTGTGGTGCTGCCCTTGGGTCCGTTGACTATCGTGAACCGGCACTTGATCTTCTTGATTTCCATGACCGTGGCCCGAATCGATGCCACCCGGGCGCCTTCCAGTTTCGCTTCGAGCAGGATCTGGCCGTTGCGGGTGCCTCGCAGATAAACATCTTCTCCCGTGTTGCCGCCATGAAATTCAGCTCGCCCGCCCCCTAGTGAGTGAACCTCCCATCGCAATTTTTCCAGGTCCAGCGACTTTGGTCGGGCGTAGGTCACATGAAATTTCGCGCAGCTTGCAAAGTCTGCGTCTGCACGGCTCAATTTGGGGACTACCGCAGGATTGGTCACCACATTAAGGGTATCGGTGGGGGTAATGGAGGTCAGCCCGGCACCGTTCTCATAAGCGGGGGCGGTACCCGGCGGCAGCAATGGCCGCACCGGCCACTTGCGGGTGGCGTTGGGCACCGGCTTGACCGGGCAGACCTCAATCCAGCGCGCGACCCGTGCACCGCTGACGGTCGTCATGATCTTGCCGCCGTGTGTATCTCTGGACGCGAAGAACTCGTTGGGATTGTGTACGCCGCTGCGGCCGCGGACCAGCAGTTCTACATTCATCCACACCGAGTAAGTTTTTTACCGTATCGATGCGCCCGAATATCTGCTTGAACGGCGCCCGCAACGTATGCTCGACCTTGCCCATGCCAATTTTCGTGCCAAGCGCATGGAGCGTGGCTTCGAAACCGATGTTTACCGAGCGCTGACCGGTAACATCGATTTCGATACTGAACGACTTTTTCGGTAAATCAAAAGCGTGTTTTTTCTTTACCGGGAACTTGGTGTTACCCCCGAAATCGAAGAACTTGTTGGCGTAATTGGCGTGGGCACTGAAAGACCAGTTCTTTTTGCCCCAGACGTATCCCGGGTTCTTTACCGCAACCGCGATGTAGGTGATACGAATTTTTTCCTCCAGGGTCTTCGCCATGTCAGCTTCCGTGCGCCGAAAATATCGTGTCGCGCAATTCGTCGCTCAGTTCCCCGGTCGCCTCGAGTTGCTGATCGAGCTGAAAAGCGCGGATCGCATCGCGCAATTCGATGTCTTCTTCCTCATCGATGCCTGAGAGTCCGTAACCGAGATTCCGCAGGCGTTGCTTTACCCCGGACAACGTCGCGATCGGGTTGAGGCCGCCGACTTCGATAGGGATGGTCATTTCGTCCGGGGTCCCCGGGCTGATAATCAGCTTTGCACTTTTTACCGACGGCGGCAGAGAAATCTCGATCATGCCGTTGCCGTCAGTGGTGCCGCTGATGTCGTTGCCTTCGTAACGGAGCAGGTATTCGGTATTTGGCCAGGGTTCTTCCGGCAACAGTTCCGGGTCTTCTTCCTCCTCCGCGAGGTCGAGCGCTTCGGGGTCGCGTTCTTCGATCGCGCTGGTCTTTTCCTCGTCGTCCGTCCGGGATTTTTTAACGACGATGCGGAGAATGACGGGTACCCCCCTGCGACGGAATCGGTGTTTCTTGTCGGTCGCCGCAGATTCCGACTCGACCCGAATATCCGGTACGACAACCTCATCACCAGGTTGTAGCACGGCCGGCGTCTCACGTTTGCGTCGCAAATCCGAGTTGTCCGGATGGCTCCAGACCGTCTCCCAGAAATGACCATGGGCGTCGGCGATGCTGTGGATGCAGTCGCCCGACAGGACTTTGTGTACGCGCACAGATGCACCCTTTACCGGTTGAGGCCGGAATTCGTTGCCGCGGCGAGTAGAGCGGTTCGCGACCGTGATATTGGTTGACGGCAAAAACGCAGGCTCATCCAGCAAAAGTAGTCGATGCCGGCGGTTCGTGCACGATTGGCGCTGGTGCAGAAATTGTGATGGCCGACCAGCTCGCGGTCGCCGATGGGCGGCACGGGTGTGCCTGAGTTGATGCGAGGCTAGTTTTCCAGCGCTGATCCCTCGAATCCGGACCGGTCCAGATCGACGACGAATCGCACCGAAGGCGTGGCGGTATTCTCAAAAACGTAAATTCTCTCGTCGGTGCGAATCGTCCCCGAGACCATGTCGCGGCTGGAGTTCACGGTCAGAGTCCAGTCGCCGATGTCGCCAAGTTCGGACACGACGGTGCCGGACGCGTTCAGCGAGCGGATGAAATCGGTGTATTCGAATGCCCGGAGTATTTTGAGGTTCAGGGTCAGGCCAGTGTCTATCTGAAAGGCGAAATCCGGCTGGGCCGGGTCACCGATGTCGGCCTCGTCGCTGTTCGCGAGGCTGAGAAAGGGCTGGCTCGCCCGGATAGCACTCTCCAGTGTGACGACATCGATTGTGACCAGCGTCACCCGGGTATCCAGGTCGGGATGATCGAAGCGGGGCCTGATTTCATCCACGAGACCGGGGAATCGGGATGCGTCAACGGGCTGAGTCACGATGGGTGGCGGGGCTATCGCGCCGGTCAGGGGGCTGGCAACCGGCGCCTCCGGTGGTGAGGGCTGCACGGGAGCGGACTCCCGTTCGTCGGCTGCTGCCGGCAAAGCCGCGCTCGCCGCGACTCTCGGTGCGTCCACCGGGGCCTGCGGCGGCGGTTTCTGCGGCTGCGGTGCGGGTGTTAAAGCACGGAACAGGGCAACGCCGGCCAGTGTGGCCGCGAGCGCCGTGACCAACAATATTCCCAAGCGGGTCATCTTCGGTTTCCCGGAAGCCAGCCGTACGTCGCAGATTGGCAGTTTTCATCGGGTTCGCGCAAAAAAGGCGAAATCGCTGAATTATGGACTGGCACGGCTCAGCCGTTGGCTCCTCGAGTGTCGCCGGAATCGGCGAGAAGGGGAGTGGAGGCTAGGGTCGGAATCGAACCGGCGTACACGGCTTTGCAGGCCGCTGCATAACCACTCTGCCACCTAGCCTCGGCGGCCCGACAATGTATCACAAGAAAATACGATGTACAGCGGGGCTGGCGCGGAGAACCCGAAATGCGGCCACGTACTTTCCCCGGGTGGGTTCCGAGGCGATTTGCCGCTAGAATACGCGCCCGCGCACCTAGAATCAGTCTTGAAGCGCGTTTGTGTCCGTCACGCAAAAGGTCAGGTTCTGCAAGAACAAGAGTCAATTCCCCGGTTCTCTGCCCATGAGCTGGAGCTCTGGCGGGGAGACCGCTGCCTGTTTAGCAATCTCGCGTTCGCAATCGGCGAAGGCGATTGTCTGCACGTGACAGGCCCCAACGGCTGTGGCAAGACCAGCCTGCTGCGCGTGCTGTCGGGTATGAGCCTGGCGGAGAGCGGCGCGGTTCGCTGGGATGGCACTCGCATCGAGCGTGACCGCGGTACCTTCAACCAGGCAGTTTTCTACGTCGGTCATCGCGAAGGCCTGAAAGCGCATCTCAGTGCCGTCGAAAATCTGCGGTTCGATCTCGGTATCCGCCGCAGTTATGACCACGCCGATATTGACGCTGCGCTGGAACGGCTCGCGGTAACGCATTGCGCGAAACTACCGGTCCGTGTGTTGTCGGCCGGGCAGAAACGGCGCGTGGCGCTCGCCCGTGCCGTGGCCGCGAAAAGCCGCCTCTGGATTCTCGACGAGCCGTTCACCAATCTCGACGTTGCCGGGCGCGACCTGATCTCGCACCTGCTCGACGATCATCTGAGCGCAGGCGGGCTCGCCGTGGTCGCCGCCCACCATGACCTGCCGCTACGGGCCGGGCGACGCGTGCCGCTGGAGATTTCCTGATGGAAAACGTCGGCATCTTCACCGCGGCAGCGAGGCTGGTCGAGCGCGATCTGAAAGTGATCTTCAGACACGTCAGCGAAGCGCTCAACCCGCTCGTATTCTTCGTGGTTGTCGCCACGTTGTTTCCGCTGGCAACCAGTCCCGACGCGGCACTGCTGCGGGATATGGCTCCGGGGGTCGTCTGGGTCGCCGCGCTGCTGTCCTCGACGCTGGCGCTGGATTCGTTGTTCAAGGCGGACATGGACGACGGCACGATGGAGCAGCTGGCGCTGAGCCCGCAGCCGCTCGCCTGGTTATTGCTCGCGAAGATCGTCACCCACTGGGTCGTCAGTGGTTTGCCGCTGGTATTGATCGCACCGCTGGTTGCACGCGGGTTTTTCCTGCCCACCGAGGCGATTCTTCCGATGATGGCCGCGCTGGCGATAGGAACGCCGACGCTGAGCCTGATCGGCGCGGTCGGCGCGGCGCTGACTGCCGGGGTGCGCCGGGGTGGCGCGCTGCTGTCACTGCTGGTATTACCCCTGTCATTGCCGACAATGATTTTTGGCGCGCGGGCAACCGATCTGGCCGGCCTGGGTGAAGACCCGTCCGGGCCGCTCTATTTGCTCGCTGCTTTGTTATTCCTGACTTTGAGTCTTGCGCCCCTGGCCGCCGCCGCGGCCATACGCATCAGCCTGGATTGACTGCTATGTGGAAAGCTTTTGTCAGATGGTTCCATCGCATGGCCTCGCCGCCGCACTTCTATGCCGCCGCGACCCGATGGACGCCGTGGTTTTTCTGGAGCGCGCTGATCGTGATCGCGATCTGCGCTTACGGCGGACTGGTGCGTGCGCCGGCCGACTATCAGCAGGGTGACGGTTTCCGGATCATCTATGCGCATGTCCCAAGCGCGTGGATGTCGTTGTTTATCTATGTGAACATGGCGATTGCGGCGGCGATCGGCCTGATCTGGCGGATCAAGCTGGCCCACGCGGTCGCGGCGAGTTGCGCCCCGATCGGTGCGTCGTTCACCTTCCTGGCGCTGGCCACCGGTTCGATCTGGGGCAAGCCGATGTGGGGGACCTGGTGGGTCTGGGACGCGCGCCTGACCTCGGAACTTATTCTGCTTTTCCTTTACATAGGGTATATGGCGCTGCGCTCGGCGATGGAAGAGCCGAGCCGCGCGGATCGCGCGAGCGCCGTGCTGGCGATTGTTGGCGTCGTGAACGTGCCGATCATTCACTACTCGGTCGTGTGGTGGAACACGTTGCACCAGGGCCCAACCGTCAGCAAGATTGGTGAGCCCTCGATTACCTGGGAGATGCTTTGGCCGATGCTCGGCATGATGGTCGGATTCATGCTCTTTTTCGGCGCCATATTGCTTACCCGGGTTCGCGCCGAGGTGCTGGCCCGTGAACGCAATGCGAAATGGATTGAGGAAGTGGCGGTAAGCTGACGAATATGAAAGAATTTCTGGATATGGGCGGATACGCCGGATACGTGTGGTCGAGTTTCGGCCTGACTTTGTTCGTTCTGATAGCCAATGTCGTGGCGGCTCGCCGGCGACTGGCAACCGAGATTTCCAGGGCTCGCCGTCGGGCGATGCGTCCTGGCGCAGGAGGAGGGATATGAAACCGCGTAGGCAGAGATTGGTGTTGGTCGTAATGATTGTCGTAGGCGTGGGTATTGCCACGGGTTTCGCTCTGAGAGCGCTGCAGGAAAATCTGCTTTATTTCTACAGCCCGACCCAGGTAGCGGACGGTGAACCGCCGCAAGGACGCAAGTTTCGAGTTGGTGGCCTGGTGACACCTGGCAGCGTTAATCGCACCGAGGGCGCGCTGGATGTGAGTTTCGATCTGACCGATAACAACACCACGGTTACCGTGGCTTATGCCGGAATCCTGCCAGACCTGTTTCGTGAAGGGCAGGGCATCATCGCCCACGGGCGGATGAACGATGACGGCATTTTCGTGGCTGAGGAAGTACTCGCCAAGCACGACGAGAACTACATGCCGCCGGAAGTGGCGGAGGCGCTCGAGCAGGTTCACGGCAAGGATAGCGGACCATGATCCCCGAACTAGGACAATTCGCCCTGATCATCGCGTTGTGCCTGGCGCTGGTGCAGGGCGTGATGCCGCTGGCCGGTGCCCAGACCCGCAACCGTGCATGGATGGCAATCGGTAAACCTGCCGCGGCGGGTCAGTTCGTGTTTGTGTTGTTGTCGTTTTTGGTCCTGACCTGGGCCTTTATCCAGAACGACTTCAGCGTGACTTACGTGGCCAGCCACTCCAACTCGGCGTTACCGCTGATGTATCGCATCTCGGCCGTTTGGGGCGCACATGAGGGCTCGTTGCTGCTGTGGATACTGGTACTCAATATCTGGATCATCTCTGCGATTATCGGCGGACGCCATCTTCCCGAGATTTTCAATGCCCGGGTGGTCGGTGTCCTTGGCCTGGTATCGGTTGGTTTTCTCGCTTTCATATTGTTTACGTCCAATCCGTTTGACCGGCTGATTCCGGCGGCAATGGACGGCCGTGATCTCAATCCGCTGCTGCAGGATCCGGCGCTCGCGATTCATCCGCCCATGCTGTATTTCGGCTACGTCGGATTTGCCGTGCCGTTTGCGTTTGCCATTGCGGTGCTGCTCGAGGGCCGCCAGGGAACCGACTGGGCACGCTGGGCCAAGCCCTGGGCAACGATGTCCTGGGTGTGCCTGACACTCGGTATTGCGCTCGGTAGCTGGTGGGCCTACTACGAACTCGGCTGGGGTGGCTGGTGGTTCTGGGATCCGGTGGAGAATGCCTCATTCATGCCATGGCTGATGGGAACGGCACTGATCCACTCTTTGAGCGTCACCGAGAAACGCGGACTGTTCAAGAGCTGGACATTGTTGCTGGCAATTTCGGCATTCTCGCTGAGCCTGCTCGGAACGTTTCTTGTGCGCTCGGGAGTGCTGGTGTCGGTGCATGCCTTTGCCAGTGATCCGGAACGCGGCTTGTTCATTCTGATTTTCCTCTGCGTCGTTGTCGGCGCGGCGCTGACGCTCTATGCATGGCGTGCGCCACGCATGACCTCGGACGCCGGGTTTGCCGCTTTCTCGCGCGAGTCGTTTTTGCTGGCCAATAACATTCTGCTGGTGATCGCGACCTTCGTGGTTTTGATTGGCACGCTGTTCCCGCTGGTCATGGATGCGCTGGGGCAGGGCAAATACTCGGTGGGGCCACAGTACTTTGCGGCTGTATTCATCATTCCGACGCTGCCAATGGTCCTTGTTGCTGGGTATCGGCATGCACACCGCGTGGAAGCGCGACAAGTGGAACCGGGTCAGCCGCCATGTTCGAATCGGCGCAGCACTTGCGCTGGCACTCGGAATCGCTATTTCATTGCTCGCCTGGGACGGTGGCGGAGTGTTGTCGGCGATCGGTGTTTTCGCTGCGTTGTGGGTGATGATTGCGTCGCTGGTCGATCCACTGGCGTTTCTGCGCAAGGGTCAATTGCGTCGCATGCCACTCGCGTTGTGGGGCATGAGCATCGCCCATTTCGGTCTCGGCGTATTTATCCTCGGTGCGGTTGTCACCGAAACCTACAGCGTCGAGCGAGACGAGGCGTTGAGAGTCGGCGAGTCCACGTCGGTGGGCCAGTTCGAATTCCGCTTTGACGATCTGCGCCAGGTGGAGGGGCCGAATTACACTGCGGTCGAAGCCGTCATATCGATTTTCGACGGTGGCGAGGAAATTGCGGTCCTGCTTCCGCAGAAACGGGTTTACCGGGTTCAGCAGAGCCCGATGACCGAGTCCGGGTATCGATGCCAGGCTCGGGCGGGATCTTTACGTCGCATTGGGCGATCCATTGGGTGGCAACGCCTGGAGTCTCAGGGTCCAGTACAAGCCACTGGTGCGGCTGATCTGGCTGGGTTGCATCATTATGTCGATCGGCGGATTGGTCGCGGTCGGTGACCGTCGCTATCGGATCGCGCGTCAGGATGCCACCGCTCGTGTGCCGGCAGGCACTGCGAGGGAGACCGGCTGATGTGGCGTTATTTCTTGCCAATTGCATTTTTCGTTTTGCTGGTTGGGTTCTTTCTGCGCGGGTTGTCGCTCGATCCCAGCGCGATCCCGTCACCGTTGCTGGGCAAGCCCGCGCCGGCGTTTGAATTGCCGTCGCTCGACGATCCGGCCAGTACGGTTGGTACGGATACGATGAAGGGCGAGGTCGCGCTGCTGAATGTCTGGGGAACATGGTGCGGGGGTTGTCGCCAGGAGCACGATACCTTGATGGCGATCGCGGCGAGCCGGTGAAGTGCCGATTTACGGGCTCAACTGGAAAGACGATCCGGATGCGGCGCGGCAGATGTTGCGCCAGATGGGTAATCCGTACGTTGCAAACGGTGTCGATGCGGATGGCCGGGTGGCCATTGACTGGGGCGTGTACGGAGCCCCCGAGACGTTTCTGCTAGCTGCCGACGGGACGGTGATCTACAAACACATCGGCCCGCTGAATCTGGGAATCTGGCAACAGGATATTCTGCCGCTTGCGCTTCAGGCCAGGGAGCAACAGCCATGATCAGGATACTCGCCGCAAGGATTTTCGCGACGATTGCGATAGCCGGCATGCTTGCTTCCGGCGCGGCATTTGCAATCGACTCGTCCGAGGACTTTGAGGATCCGTGATGCAGGCGCGGTACGAGAAATTGACGGCGGAACTGCGCTGTCTGGTTTGCCAGAATCAGACCATTGCGGACTCGAACGCGGGACTCGCGGTCGATCTCAGGCGCGAAACACGGCAGATGCTGCTTGACGGCAAGACCGATGACGAAATTCGCACTTTTATGGTCGAACGCTACGGCAACTTTGTGCTGTATCGTCCGCCCGTGGACTCCAACACCTTGCTGTTATGGGGCGCACCGGCAATCTTGCTGCTCGGTGGCGCTATTGTCGCTGCGGTAGTGATTCGCCGCCGCACCGGCATGAAGTTCGACGACGAGGAGGGCGACGAACTGTCCCATGAGGAATCGAATGCATGAGTACCTTTATTGTTGTGGCCGCGTTGATGCTGATTGCAGCGGTTGTGATACTCGTCCTGCCATTCCTGCGTGCCGCCAAAGCCGAGGATTCTGACAACTCCGCTAACGCTTCTCCGTGGCCGATGGTGATCATCGTTGCCGTTCTGGTTCCCGCACTGACCGTCTGGCTCTATCGCGATATCTCGACCTGGAGTTGGGATATTCCGGCCGGCCCAGGGCATGCCAGCGGGATGTCGGGCTCCGACCAGGCCGCCTCCTTGCTAGAGGCCGCGCAAACGCTGGAAGCACGCCTTCAGGCGGAACCGGGCGACGTTGAAGGCTGGCTCATGCTCGGCCGTACTTACATGGTGATGGGCCGGTTTCGACGATGCCGGCGTAGCGATGAAGAAGGGCGGTTGATCTGACCGACGGTAAGAACCCGGCGATCCTCGGCCAGTACGCCGAAGCGCTGACGATCGCAGACCAGGGCCGGCTTGCCAGCGAGACAGGACCGATCTTCGAATCGATTCTGGAGCAGAATCCGGATGACCAGCGCGGACTGTTCTACGGTGGCATCTACGCCTACGAGCAGGAACGATACGAACTGGCCCGCGAGCGCTGGGAAACCCTCCAGGCTACGAATCCGCCGGAGTCGATCAGGCCGATTATTGAGCAGCGGCTGATGCTGGTGTACGAAAAACTCGGTGTGCATCCTCCGGGCGTCGTCCAGATGCCTCCGGCTATGGCGGCTTCACAGCCGGCGCCGCCGCCCGCCGCAGCTGCTGCGCCCGGCAGCTGGCGCCGACGGGGATGACGTGATTCAGCTCCGCGTTCAGATCGCCGACGGTCTGGGGCAGGGCAAAGACCTGAGCCGGGCCTCGCTGTTCGTGTTTGCGCGCAACAGCGCCGGTGTCGGTCCGCCGCTTGCCGTTGTCCGCCGGTCCGCCGGAGAGTTGCCGTTGAATATGACGTTGTCCGATCAAAATGCGATGACCCAGGGAACGAGCCTCACCGATTTCGCCGAAATGCAGCTGGTCGCCAGGGTATCGTTTTCGGGAGGACCCGCTGCCTCGACCGGCGACCTGCAGGGCATGGTCTCGTTCAGCTGGGACGGTGACCGGAATGCCGTGAACCTGGTGATCGACGAGGTCGTGCCGTAGCCGAACGGAGGACGTCACCGATGTCGCAGGCGCCTTTGCGGCTGAAATTCTCGAGGCCGCCGCAAAGCGGCACGCGCTACCTCGCGATTGCAACGTCACGTAAACCGGTACGACTCGGATCAGGCAGAAACGATTCCCGAGATGGAGGCGGTGCAGGCACCGCGTGCGACGAATCGTTCGCACTTGCGCCGTTACCGGGAGGTTTGTCAGCTGACTGCAGCGGATAGCGTACCGCTGACGTATCCGCACGTGTTGGCCGCGCCCGCGCAGCTAGCCTTGCTGAGCTCGAAGGCTTTCCCGCTGCGTTTGCTCGGACTGGTGCATCTGCGTAATGAAATCGTCCAATACGCATCGATTTCCGTCAGTGACCGGCTCGCGTTGCGGATTAGCGCGGGGGGGCATCGCGATACGGATATGGGCCAGGAATTCGATATCGTTACGCGTGTTACCCGCGGCGACGAACTAGTCTGGCTGGAAACCTCCACCGCGCTCGCGCGCACGCCCCGTGAAGAGCGTCAGCAACGGGCTGGCCGATCCGGGTCGAAGGCGAGCGCACCCGGCGGAAAGCACGTCAGTTGGCAGGCGGCGGAAGACGCCGGCCGGAAGTATGCGCGGGTGTCCGGCGATTACAATCCGATTCATCTGTTCGGCGCGACAGCCCGGTGGTTCGGATTTCGCCAGCCCATCGCCCACGGAATGTGGACGCTGGCGCGATGTCTAGGCGAACTCGAAAAAGACTGCCCCGACGGACGTTGCAGTGTTAGGACGGTGTTCGGCAAACCGTTTTACTTGCCGGGCTGGTCGGTACTCACGTCGGAATCGGACGGCGCAAACTCTGCACTACCGACTCTCCGATCCGGAGTTCAGGCGCGACTTTCTCAGCGGGACGATCGAACAATTCTGAGCGGGTATTCACGCCGCCCGTCCACGGGTTTCAGGTCCAAAGACTCAACGCGTCCGGGCGATCCGCCCGGTGGAAGTGATCGGCCCCACCACCGGCTGGACGATGAAAAGTCAGCCCATGCGGGATCGCTCCAACCCGCCGCTGGCGCAACAAAACCTGCAGCGCCGAAAATTCAGCGGGTCGCGCGGTCGACGAATCCGAGCTCGGAGGGCGGCGAGCGTCCCGGGAGGTGCCTTCGAAGGCTTGTGCGGGACAGGTATCAGGTGCCGGATTCGGTGACGTAACCGGCATCGTGCCAGGCGATGATGCCGCCCTGCACGTTGTACGCTTCAATGCCCGCGAGCACGCATTTCTCGGTGGCACGCGCCGAGCGACCGCCGGAGGCACAGTGCACGAGGAGTTTTTTGCCCGCATGAACCGGAACATCGGCCGGGTCGAATTTCGATAGCGGCAGCAGGGTGGTACCGGGGATACGCATATCCTCGTGCTCGATCGGTTCGCGAACGTCGATCATGACCGCTTCGCCGTTTTTGACCATTTCGTGTGCGGTGTGCACGTCGACTTCGAATACATGCTGGGTCATCAGAGCATCTCCTGAAAGCGCGCCCCGGCGGCGGATGAAATTCGCCGCGAGGAGCAATATGAGTAAAGACTAATATGAATTATTCCGGACGCCAGGGAAATCCCCTCGTCCGATCACAAGGTCGCTCAGCGACGGTTGGCCCGGCGCACCGGTTTTTTCACGATGCGGTAGCGTTGCCTCAGTCGCTCGAGGCAGTTATCGAATGCGCGACTAATTCGTGTCGTATTGCGGACTCGTTCGATTTTCGGCCAGATCGCCCGGCGCCCGGCCGTCACGAGACGGGTAATTTCCTCGGGTGACGGATTCGCAAACGTCTTGAGCAGGTCGGACCAGTTACGTTCCGGAAATATTGTTACGTCGCCGCTGTAGGGCTGGCTCGCGATGGCATGCGCTTTGTTTATCACTGCCCCCATTGGCGAGATGTCAAAGTTGCGCCGGGCCACCTCGAGAACGTGCTCGATCTGTACCATTGGCGCCGACAACATGATCTGGCGCAGGAACGGCACGACGCCTTTACGGACTTCCTCGTCGCGCATGAACGGCACCACATGAGGATTGGTCTGGCTGACGATGTAGTGATTAATGTTGTGCAGCCGGTTGATTCGTTCTTTCGGGACATCTGCATGCACGGAGCCGTCGATCCACAGGCTATGCGGCATATACGGGACGCTGCGGCCTTCGAAATTTCGCGCTTTCAACTGTACCGGCGCAAACACCCCGGGGATAGCGGTCGAAGCGTGGACCGCGCTGCGGATAAACACATTGGGCGCGGTGAGGTAATTCAACAGTCGCGGGAACTGATTCGGATCCGCCGGCGAAATGGAGATGTTGATGATGCGTCCGGTGCGATCGAACGCTTCCTGAAAAGTCAGCGGTTCGATATTTTTGTTTATCGAACGGCGCAGATGTTGCCCGTCGAGTATCCCGTGCCCCTGGATGATGCCGCCGAAACCCAGCAACTTCGACCACTCGAGATCGATGAAATTGGGGTCGAAAACCGTTTCCAGTTGCGAGTTATCGTGGCTGCCAACAATCCCGGCTACCAGGGATCCCGCGCTTGACCCGGACAGCACCCGCGGAAGCAGGCCCTCGGCCCACAGCTCCTGGATGACCCCGACATGGAACAGGCCGAGTGTGGCCCCGCCGGAGAGCAACAGCGATGAGCGCCCGAAACTCTGTGCCGCGCGTTTGAAAAACTCGAGCTTCTCGGCGGGAGGCAGTTCCTTGATTTCGGTATCGCAGAGGTAGTTCAGCGTGCCGACGACCTCATCGAGATACTGGGTGATCAGATTTTTCGTGCCGAACCGGGCGCGTCCGTAAAGTCGCGGGTTCGCCATGTTGCCGAGATTGCCGTGCAGTTCTTCCCGCAGGTAGAAGACCAGCCGTGGAATGTCGTCGCTTTTGCGCAGCCTGCGCAGCAACCGGGTTCGCGAAGCCAGCAATGTGTGGTCGTATTTCTTGGATTCCGGGTTGGCTTTCCAGTCGTCGGCCCCCGACAGTCGATCGTGCTCGACCGCCGCGTCTCTCCATGAGTTGTAATTGTCGGCTTCCGCCATAGCGGCGTCGCAGGCCTTCAACCCACGGAACGCGCCAGCACCCCAACGCCTTGCAGAAATTGCTCTGACCAAAATAATCTCGGTTCGACTGTAAACCCGTTTATTCTACTTTAGAAAAGACTGAAATCCCCACAACGCCGTTCACGAAATCGGCATCGGGCGGCATCGTCGGGACCCGGTGGCGAGGCCTCGCAGGCGGTATCCATTGAACGCTTTGCATGACTGGCTCGGCGGCGGTAGGCTGCGAAGGTTTGGCGCATGGACGAAGGCAAACACAGGCAGGGGCAGGGCGGCCGCGGCGCGCTTCCACAAGCGAAATGAGCAGTATGCGCGGGCTGCAGTGACCACCCGGAAAGTAACGCCTTCAAAATCAATGCGCATATTGGCCGGTGTTACAGCGAGAGCCGATACCGGCTCACCAGGTGCAGGATTAATGGCTCGTTACGTCTTCGGAAATGCGGTAAAAGGGCTCGCAGACAGGGTCGCCTGGGTGCGACATATTGTCTGGATGAGCGAAACCGCGCTTGCCTGGCTGATCTGGCAGTTCCTGCGAATACTCGGGCCGCGGTTTGGCGGCGCATGCGGGCGCGGAATTGCCACGATTCTCGGTCCGCGGACTAAAAAGAACGAGAAATTCAAAATGAATGTCGACCTCGCATTCGCCGATCGCAGCGCGACCGAGCGTGACGAGATTGTGCATGGGATCTGGGCCAACGGCGGCGATGTGTTTGCGGAGTATCCGCGTCTCGCCAGGATCTGTGACCCGGCTTCGGGACGGCTCGAAACCGCACTAGTGGGTAACGCTCGCGACGTCGTCGCCGCCGCAGGGCCATGCGTGTTCGTATCGGCTCATCTGGCCAATTGGGAAATCTGCGCCGCCGCGCTGACCCGTTTGGGATTGCCACTGACGGTGGTCTACACGCCAGCCGTCAACGTTTATATGGACCGGTTGCTGGGCCGCTGGCGCCGCCCGTTGGGCGCCCGGCTGGTCGCGCGCGAAGACAGCATCCGCCCGATGATCCGGGAACTGCATTCCGGCAGATCGATAGGACTCATTGTCGATCAACGAGTTGACAGCGGCAGGATGCTGCCTTTCTTTGGCATCCCGAAGGCGACAACCATCGTCCCGGCGCGGCTCGCGCTGAAGCACCGCGTGCCGCTGGTTCCCATCCGCTGCGAACGTCTGGGCGATGCGCGGTTCCGGGTCAGTCTGTATCCACCGATCACGCCCAGCACTGCTGCGGCGAGCGCATCGGACCAGGCGGCCGACATGATGGCGCAGGTCAACGCCCTGTTCGAGGAGTGGATCCGGCTTGCCCCGACCGACTGGTTTTGCCCGAAGCGTCGTTGGCCGCGCGATGCGCGGCCGCCGACAAAAGTCACCAGGGTGACGCAATCGGAGTAGTCAAACGGGGCCGATTTAGGGCAGAATTCAGGAGCCAATGGAATGGTAGTCGGAGATGATGAGCGAGCGAGAATCCACGCGGGGAACCGGTAGCCTGCGCCTGTTTGAAAACAGGGCGCTGGAGGCGCTTACTCACGTTCATCCGATCGTGCCGCTGGTGTTCTGGAGTCCGGTCGTTCTCTATTTTCTATGGCAGGCTGCCGGCGAGGAAGATCTTGGCGTCGGCGCATTGCTGATCATTGCACTGGTTGCGTTCGCAACCTGGACGCTGGTGGAATATGCGGCTCATCGATTCCTTTTTCACTTCGATGCGCGCTCACGCGTTGGCAAGTATCTGGTTTTCCTTTTTCATGGCGTACACCACGCTGATACGCAAGATAAGACCCGCCTGGTGATGCCTCCGGCAGGTGGCGTACTGCTGATGGGTCTGCTGTGGGGCGGGTTCAGCCTGGTTATTCCGGGTGACTGGCTCGAGGCCTTCATGGCGTTTTTTATCGTGGGCTACCTTTGCTACGACTACACCCACTATGCCGTTCATCATTTCAACCTGCAAAGCGACGTGGGCAGATTCCTCAAACGTCACCATATGCAGCATCACTTTCGTGATTCCGACAGGAATTTCGGTGTCTCTTCGCCGCTATGGGACTGGGTATTCCGCACTGCTGTTCCGACCCCCACGGCGGGTTCCGTTCAGCAACGCCGGCCCGGGTAGCGGATCTCGGGTCCAATTCGAAAATTTCGGCTCACAATCGGGCAGGGCGGGCTCAGACTCCGGGCGGCAGCCGATCCGGTCGCGGGTAGACAAGAGACTTGATGCCCTTGCGGTCGAACGGACGCCAGTTATCCTCGGTCTGCGCCAGGCGGTCCGCGATGACCCATAGCACAGCGGGATGGAACCCAAGACCGATGTGGCTCCCCTCGACGCGCACATTTTCCGTTTGCTCCGCTTCTTTGTCGATTGCGCATTGCCACGGGAACAACGCCGTCGGTACGACTGTAAATGACTGTGCTCGGTACCGGTGGCGGTTCCGGTACCCTCGCCAGCAGCTCCGGGTCCATATGTGACTCACGCTGGCCGGTAACGTCCTCGTACAGCCACGATACGGTGACGGCACGAGAGTGTCGTATCGGTGTGCCGAGCGTGATCACCTGGCGGACATCATCCGGCGCCATCCAGGCGAGTTCGCGAGCGTAGATTCCACCAAGGCTCCAGCCAACGAGCGATACCTTGCGGTTATAGCGGCGCCTCAGTTCTGCGAGACGCTCCAGCACCTCATGTTCCTTTTCGCCAATGGGTCCGAGATTGCGCCCGAGTTTCCAGCGGTGACCGGCATAGCCAAGACTCTTCAGGTAATAACGCAACAGGAATGTCGAGGAGCCGCTGGCGAGGAAGCCCGGGAGAACGAGGACCGGATGGCCGTCGCCGCGTGGAGCCCGGTGCAACAACGGCATTGACCAGAAGGTCGAATACATTTCGGCTGCCCATCGGCTCTCCAGCGCCTGATGCAGCAACGAAGGGCGCCTGATCTTGATCGTCTGCGTCATCGCTTACTCCGGCTTCCGGTGGCTTTTCCCACCGCGCTCCCGGCTCGTCCAGGGGATTTTCCGAGGGTCCGTTTCTTGCTTGCAGCCCGCGCGGTCTTACCGCTGGGACGCAGTGCTCTTTTTCACTGCGCCGGCAGTGCTTCGCCGGACCGTGGACGCGTGCTTCTTTCTGCCGGATTGGCTGCGCTTGCGGACCGCGCCCGGCGCTGCATTTTTGCTACCGGACTTACCCGTTCGCTTCGAGGCCTTACTCTTCTTCTTGCCGCTGGCACCGACTTTATCGTTTCGCAGCGGCGCTTTTCTTCGGACACCCGTTCGTTTCGTTTTCTTCGTCACGCGTTTGGTTTGCGCGGTTGTGCCGACGGTGTCCGCCTCAAGCCTGGCGAAAGAATCGCGCAAACAGTTTTCGAACACCTCAACATCGGGCAAACGGTCCGGACAGGACGTAACGCTGATCGTCAGATAGTCGTCATAACTGGTAATGACAAGGATCAGGCCGAGGCCGTCGATGATCGGAGCCATTCCCATCGAACCGATTAGCTGACCGCCGCCGAAATAAAGCGTTTGCCGCGGGCCGGGAACGTTGGTGATGACCAGATTGAACAGCGGGCGCACGTACCGCGCGATCTCCATGCGCGAGTAGAGGCGGGCGGCGGCAGCGCCGAGCGAGAACGGAACAATCTGTGCGGCATCGGTTAGTGTCGATGCGCCCATCGCCTTTGACTGTTCCTTGGTCTTCGCCGTGGTTCCGCGGATTTTCTCCATCCGTGCCAGCGGATCCTCCTCGTCGGTGGCCAGGGGGACCAGCATGGCTGACACCTGGTTGCCGCCCTCGGCGACTGCATCGCGTACCGATATCGGAACCATTGCGGTCATCGTCTTTTCGGGCAGTTCTCGTTTCTCCGCGAGATAATCCCTCAGCGCACCCGAACAGATGGCCAGCACGACGTCATTAACGGTTGCACCGTCGACGTGATTCTTGACCGCCTTAACGTCGGCCAGAGACAGCCACACACCGCCAAAGACCCGCTGCGCACTGATTGGCGAATTGAAACGGGTCCGGGGACCGCGAAACGGTGCAGTCGGCAAAGATTGCTTTTCGACCAGCACCTCCTTGCCAAGATTCCAGGCACCCCTGGCGATGGAGCCAAGCGTACGCACGACTTTTTTTGGTTGCCCGAGCAGATTCAAATAGGCCCTGCCCACAAGATTCACGGGCCCGGGTTGCATTTCCGGAACCCAGTCATCGAGCGGGTCGTCGCGAACCGGATTGGCAGTCAGGTCAAAAAGCGCCGACAACAGATCGCTTCCGCCCATGCCGTCGACCGCCGCGTGGTGTAACTTGTGGATCAGGGCAAATGAGCCCTTGGGCAGCAAATCGATACCGTCGAGACCTTCGACGAACGTGAAAGACCACAGCGGACGACGCATATCCAGCGGGATCGACAGGATGTGCTCGACCAGGTGTCGAAGTTCGACCCAGCCCGCGGGTGCCGGAAGCCCCATATGATGCACATGCGATTCCAGATTAAAGTCCGGATCGTCAATCCAGTACGGCTGATCGATGCCGAACGGAACCTTGACGAGGCGGCGACGGAATACGCTCGACCGATTGAGACGTGACTCGATCAACTCGAAATAGCTGCGAAAATCGAACCCGCCGCGCGGAGGCCGGCAAAAGATGACGCCACCGATATGCATGGGTGCACGCGGTGTTTCCAAAAAGACGAACGACGCATCTACGCCGGTAAGTTGCTGCATCGGACTGCATCCATCCCTTTTATTCAGGCCGCGCTCATCGTAGCCGATATGTCAGGGACTTACATAAACGTATTCCGAAGATTCGGGTGTTGCTGAAACAGCCCGTAATTTGCTGGTTGCAGGACCACCCTTAGCAAAATCCTGTTGCAGATCCGTCAAATGCAAGCGAAATGGTGTAATTGCGTTAAATGGACCTAACCAGAGTTTAGGAGTGTTCGTTAAGTAATTGTTAATAATAATGAATGGTTAAATTGTGGCGCCGTCCGTTGAGGGCCAGCCGGAGGCTCAATGCCGGAATGGGTATGTTTAATATTTAACATAATATACATTATGCGCAGTTAATGGGAATGACCGGGGCGGGGCGCCGCGTCGCACCAGACCTGAACGCTCTTCAGGGCCCGGTAGTGACCGAGGCAGCCGCCCGTCCCACTGCCGCCCTGATCGCCGAACCCGCTAAAGACTGCGTGGCTGGCGCCTGGGTGGCAGTGCAAACGCGGGGACCGGGCATTGCGGGCGCCCGCCGCGGTCGCGGGTGCGAAATTCAGATTTCAAACGCGCATGGTGGATGCACGAACAGCAAGGAGGAAACCGCCTGCTTCAGCAGCAGCTCGGTCGCCGAATCAATACCCAGTTCCGACAGTTCGGGAAGAGTTTCGACCGGCTGCCCGGTGATAATTGAATAGAAGACCAATGCGGTCAAAACTATACCTGTCTTTGACGCATGGTTGCCGTCCGGTTGGTACAACGCCAGGGACGGATCCGTGAAAATCACCTCATCCCAGACAAGGCTGACCGGTGCCACGCAGGCGTTCTCGCGCGCCGCAATTCCGGTATGAAGATCCCACAGGGTGCGCCCTTCCAGCCTGTTACCCTGGCGCGGATGCTCCGGAAACATGATTGGTGTGGCACCGAGTTCCTTGCTGCGCCTGACCCAGTACTCGGCCGCAGTGGTCGGGTAGATTGAGGCGCCCGTGGTTGAGTATTTCTGCGCCTGCAAAATCACATGGGTCCACGGTGCACTCTCGAGTTTCTGTTCGCTTACGCCATCGTTACGACGCTCATCGAGAAACGCGACGCCCGGCGCTGTTTGCACATCCGCAGGTTTGGCGGGTTGGCCGTGTACAAGAAAATATTCAAGGGTCGATCGCAATGCCGCCGCATGGCTGTTCCCCATCAACAGAACTTTGTAGGCAGGTGCTGTCGAATTATCTTTCAGTGGCTGTGACGGTGTGTCGATGATGGTGCCAGCCGGATCGGTGGGATCCTCTGACGCGCCGGCATCGGGAGCACCACCGCCACCTCCCCCGCCCCCGCAACCAACGACGACAAGTGCGCTTGCAAGCAGAAACAGCTTTTTCATCGCTATAACGCCCCCTTGCGGGTCGTACTCCATTGTTTAGGTCCCGCACGGGACGGAATGGTTCCAACCAGGCGCAAAAAAATCGAATTATGCTCATTCGCGGTGGTCGTCACCGCGGTGAAATTTCTGCCCGCGAGCGGGATGGCCGGCCTTGCGCCCGCGCTGAGGATCAGGCCGCTGGCGAGCCGTGTTGCCGATATCTGGCCGGCAAGCCGGCGTGCCCCTCAACGTTCCTCGTTCTGGGTATCTTCGCCGGGGGTGACGAAAAGCATCCGCGCCGACTTCTCGATTTTTGCAGTGTGCCAGGTGTTTCGCGGCACGACGACGTAGTCTCCCGGTCCGTGCAGCACAGCGATTCGCTCCGCTTGCTCATCCTCCCGCAACACCAGCTCGGCGTGGCCGCCGAGCAGCATCACTATTTCGTCGCCGTGCGGATGGATTTCCCAGCTTTGCCAGTCTGCTTCGAAGTGATGACAGGAAATCAGCAAATGGCCTCGGAAGCCATCGAAGCGCTCGTCGAGATCCTGATACAGCGTCGGCGTTACGGCTACCGGTGTCGCGCCGAAGCGCGGACCCATGACTGCGAAATCAGATTCAATATTGTGGACGGCAGCGGTCATTGAATTTCCCTCGGGGTGCTGGTGTGACGATACTCGCCGTTAGTCGGCGGCCACTACTACAATGTATATTAAAAACGGTAGTTCGCATTCAGGTTTCGTTTGCCACTGCGCCGTTCGCGGTATCTGTTGATCCGGGCATGGCGAGCGCCCGGCGCCAGGTGCTCAGTTTTTCTTCGTATGCCATGGCTGCGTAGGCGGGACTGGTTGACGGCAGCCGGACCCTGGGGATTTCGCTTTGCACCGCGTCCAGCGTGGGCAGGACATGGCGCAGGAAAACCTGCGCGGCTTTTGCACCGTTGAAAGCGACAACCCGAATTTCAGGGTGGCTGGAAAAAAACCGGGTGAAATCGTTAGCCACAATAGATGACTCGACAATGTCCGAGTCGAGGCTGGTGCTGCGTGTGCAGGTCTTCAACACGTCCCACAAAGCGATCCGGCTCTGCTCCAGTGCCCTCTTCCGCTCGCTGTAACCGAGACTCGAGTCGAAGCCGAAAAGCTCGGCGGCAATCGGCCAGAACGCATTGCGTGGATGTGCATAGTACTCGTTTCGTTGCAGCGAAATACGGCCCGGCATGCTACCGAGAATCAGTACTCGCGAATCGCCACCCGAGACAGGCGGAAAGCTGTGAACGGTGGTCATAGGGTCGTTCCTGGTGCGCCGCTGTTAACGCCTCTCTGCCGCGGTATCTGCGCGATGCGCTGAAGCGTGCCGCGGTGTAGACCGGTGGGTTGAACCGTGGATTGTACGCATTGCCAATTTACATGCATGGTGAACTAATGAGGCTGCTGTTTCTGTCGCCCGGCAAATCGTTCGGGCAGGAGGTTGAAAATGAGCAGCGGACGTTTCTTTGCACTAATCGGTTTGACAATGGCGCTGGGACTTGCGCCGGGTGCCGGTGCCCTTGCGGACGACGGTTTTTACGCTGGCGTTGGCGTCGGTCAGGCCACCATCGAGATCGACGATAGTGACATCGATTTCGATCAGGACGATTTTGGCTGGAAAGCATTTGCCGGCTATCGATTCATGCCGTACTTCGGGATCGAGGGCGGTTATGTGAATCTTGGCGAACCGGACGATTCGATCCTCGGGATCGACATAGAGGTCGATGTTGATGGCTGGGATTTGTTTGCTGTTGGTTTCTGGCCGATCGGCGAAAAATGGGACCTTTTCGGCAAATTCGGTGTGATCGCCTGGAACGCGGATATAAAGGGCAGCTTCCAGGGCGAATCGGTATCGGAAGGCCAGGACGGAGAAGATCTCGCGTACGGTCTGGGCGCCGGCTGGAATTTTTCGGATCGCTTCAGCGTTCGTGGCGAATGGGAATATTTTGATATTGACGACGCGGACGAAGTGTACCTGTTGAGCGTGAGCGCGGTTTATCGATTCTGATAAAAACGGGTCAATCACAACCACGTGTAGCGGCCTCGCTTTTGGCGAGGCCGTTTTTTTAGTGAGTGACGAAAATCAGTTCCTCTATCGGGAATTCGAGCCCGGCGGCATGGGCTACAAGACGATCAATATCCGCCTGCGGCAGATCGGGAGATCGGGCCAGAATCCAGAGATAGCCACGGTCTGGGCCGCTGACGAGGGCATAGCGGTAGTCCGGGTCGAGTTCGACGACTACATAGGCGCCATAAAACGGACCAAAGAATGAGACCTTGAGGTGACCGACATCGGGATCCGCCATGAAAAACGCCTTGCCCTCGGCGCTTCTCCATTCCCCCTTTTTCGCGTCATAGCCGCGATTGAGCACGGTGACGCCGCCATCTTCACGCAGACTGTATTGCGCGGTGACCTGGCTGAGGCCGCGCTCGAATGAATGATCGAGTCGCGCGATTTCGTACCACGTGCCGAGGTAGCGTTCGAGCTCGAAGCCGCCAACCGGGTGCACGCCTTCCGGTGCGCTCGTACACGCGGACATCAACGCCAGCGCAATGAGCGTGCACGCCCTCACGCCGGTAGCTGCGTGCTTCGAATGCTGCCCGTAGTTAATAAACAACATAAATAAAGCATCCTAAGTTACTGATTATATGTTTTTGAAACAGGATTGCACGACCCGGATTGCTGTCGGCAGCATCACCTGCCAATCAATATAGTTGCCATCCGGATAATGGCATAGCGGCACGCGGGCGAAAACGGGAGAATCGTCTTTCGCCATTTTGCAGAGCCTGCGTTCAGTGGCCAGCGAGCGTTCGCATGGCAAACATGTTGCGCCGCGACCCGGCGCCGAGTTGACTGCCCTGCTCCTTTACTGTTTTGCTGGCGCCGTTCGGTCACTGCCTGGCCGGTGCCGTGATGGGTATGCGCTGTCATCCCGACTCGACGACTGACGTTACGCGAATTGAGCTGGCGACTGCAGCGACTCCGGGCCAACGCGTGATCGACAACGCGGTCCGACGTTAAACGAATTGTGAAATTCAATGTCCAAGACTCTGTAGCGCGCGAGCGCGGACATTTGCGGAGACTCGCAACATGCGTTGCAGCATCTCGATTGCGGCTTACTTGAGCAGGTTGCATCTGTAGAATGCGGGCATCGTGGCCGCTGGTCACCCTGAAATCCTTACGGGAATCGAAGATATGGCGAAACGAAAACAGACCTTTGCATTGGTGTTTTTCCTGACTCTGGCAATTGTTGGCTGTGCTAACCGCGCTCCCGTTTCAGGCGACGCCAACAGCGCGACCGGTGCTGAGACTGGCTACCTGTTGTTTCGCATCGGCACGGGTGTGCCGCCGGGTGAGTCAATGCCGGAAGCCTATTCGAAGGGTACTTTTCAATGGTCGGCGCTGGTAATTCGCAACGTCGCGACCGGCGAAAGCTATCGTGTCTGGCGCGGCGACCGCACCTGGCTAGACCCCGAACTCGTCGAGTTGCCGCCGGGCAAGTACTATTTCGACCGGGTGCGGACGATGGTCTGGGCCAGTCATGACGGCAAAAAACTTACCTCGCCGGAGGCCAGTTTCGAAATTCGCGGTGGCAGCGTGACCTATGTCGGCGAGTGGCGCCTGGTTGCGCTTACCGATCGCCCGTTCATGAAACCGGTTGTTCGAATGGACAACGCGACTATCGACAGCGCGCGGAAAATCTATCCCGAAGTATTTGCCAGCGATCCCGAAGTCATCATTGTCAATCCAATGGCAATGGCTTCGATTATTTAGCGTCGCTCGCCCACCGCTGGCTGATAGCGGCGACTGGCATGCCTGCCTAGGCGTGCGGAAACAGGGATTTAATGTAGTCCGGCACATCGGTGGCATCGGCCAGTTCCGGCGCAGCGATGGGTGTGCCAAACCGCGTAATAATCGGTAACTCTCCGGCCCATACCGGCAGATCCATATCGGTCCGTTTGTCTACGGGAGGACCGCTGCGGGCTTTGACGCTGAACTCGTCGATGGGCATCGCGACAATCAGCGTCGCCTTTAGCTCGCCGGCATTGCCGGGGCGTGCATCGGCGCTACGTCCAGGCAGCAGATGCTCCACGAATTTCTCGAGCGCTGCGCGTTTCGCTTCGAGTTTGCGCAGCGCCCGTGCGTTGCCGAACACAACCAACGAGCGATAGTTGGCTGAGTGATTGAAAGTCGAGCGCGCCAGCACCAGGCTGTCTATCAGGGTTACCGTTACACAGGCGTTACAGCCTTCGGCAAGGTTGCGCATCAGCCGACTCCTGGATGAGCCGTGCAACAGCAGGTGGTCTCCGTCGCGCGCACATAACATCGGAATGACCACCGGAAAATCTTCGTCCACGATACCGACATGAGCGACCATGGCCGCGTCGAGGATCTCGTAGGCCGCATTGCGGTCGTTACTGCCGCGCTGGGCAAGGCGTCTGACGTCGGTACGATTTGTGCTCATTTTTTACCCCGGCTGGCCGCTCCGATACGAATAATACCTTTTCGCGCTGCCGTCGCAGAGACATCGGGCGACATAACGGGCAACAACACTTTTCCAATACTAATCATCGTTATCGGGCCTGGCCGATCCGGGTGAGTCCGCAGCAGCCTCGGCATCGCTCGATTGCTCGCTGGCCTCGGGATGATTACACCATTCAGCGCCGTCGGAAAGATCGAAACAAATATTGAAACCTACGCGATTCGTACCATCGGCGAGAATGATGACCCCCAGCAGCAGAAACAAAATCCTGAATGTAATTCCGAGGAACCGGCGTGCCCGTCCACGTCCATGGCGGTGACGACTGTAGTGCCGTAGCCAGACCACCGCCACGACCACCATTGCTGCGCCAATGACCAGGCTGAGAGGGCTGTCAATAAACGATTCGCCGGCCACCAGCGGACTCCAGCGTTTTCACAGGCGCAACATCAGGTTGACGACTTCGGGATCCTGATCGTCCGGGGACAGATCGAAACCGATGGACTCGGCAAGACTCAACATGTTGCGATTCTCGCGCAAAACGACACCTTCCATAAAGCGTAGCCTGCGGTCGCGAGCGATTTCGATCAGCGTCTTTAGCAGGCGCGTGGCAAGTCCGCGTCCCTGCCAGTTATCGGCGATTACAATGGCGAACTCACAGGACTCCTCGCCAAGCATTGTCACGTAGCGAGCCACGCCGATCTGCCTTTCGGCGCCTTCCTTTTCAATCGTCGCGATTAGCGCCATTTCGCGGTCATAGTCGATCTGGGTAAACCGCGACAGCATCGCCGGGGTGATTTCCTGCAACGCGTACATAAAGCGGAAATACCGTGATTGTTCCGACAGGCCATTGACAAACTCGCGTTCGATCAGCGCGTCTTCGGGCCGGATCGGCCGGATCGTGATCGACGTTCCATCTGTGAGATCCCAGTCCTGAACCAGATCCGTCGGATAGGGATGGATAGCCATATGGTCATAGCCGGCAGCCGACGACGTGACCCGGTCGACGACGACACGGGCATCCATGACGACGACACCCTTATCGTCGGCGATGACGGGATTCAGGTCGAGTTCCTTGAGCCAGCGTAACTCGCACACCATTTCCGATACCCGCAGCAGCAGATCCTCGAGTGCGCGCATGTCCGCGGCGGGCGAACCACGAAACGATTCGAGATAGTGTGCGGCCCGGGTATTGGCAATCAGGCTGCGCGCCAGAAAGCGGTTCAACGGTGGCAGTGCGACCGCGCGGTCGCGCAAAATTTCCACCATGGTGCCGCCAAGGCCGAAACTGATCGCGGGGCCGAACACAGCATCGCTGACAACACCGATCATCAACTCGCGCCCGTTGCGGCGCTGCCACATCGGTTCGATCGCCACCCCCTGGATCTTTGCGTCCGGGCAGCGCTCGGTCACCGTGTCGATCATTTTCTGATAAGTGCTGCGGACCTCCCGCGCGGTTGCGATCCCCAGTTGCGACCCCGCCGACATCGGTTTTGTGGGTGATGTCAGGCGACAAAATCTTCATCGCTACCGGGAGGCCGATTTCGGTCGCCAGCAACACCGCGTCCGAGGCACTATGCGCGGGAATGCTTTTGATGACCGGTACATTGAAGGCAGCCAGGAGCGCTTTCGATTCGGCCAGGGTCAGCACTTTACGGCGTTCATCCAGCACTGATTCGATAATCAGTTTCGCGCTGTCGACATCGGGCGGCGACTGTCGCGTAAGCGGTTCCGGGACCTGCAAGAGTTGCTGCTGGCTATCGCGGTAAAGGGCAATCGCGGCGAATGCGCGCACCGCGGCCTCCGGTGTGCGATAGCTCGGAATATTATTCTCACGGAACGCTGCGTGACTGCTCGCAACTGCCGGTTCTCCCATCCAGCAGGTAAAAATCGGTTTCTCCGAGCCACTCGCGATCACGATCAGTTTTTCGGCAACGTCGGCGGGCGCCGATAACGCCTGCGGGGTCAGGATGGCGAGCACGGCGTCGACGCCCGGATCCTCAATGCACGCAAGCAAAGCCTCCTGGTAGCGTTCCGGGCTGGCGTCCCCGAGTACATCGACCGGGTTGGCGTGGGACCAGGATGGCGGCAGAGCCCGATCAAGTCGTTCGACGGTCTCTTTGCCGAGTTCCGCAAGGGTCACATTGCGATTGACGCACTCGTCCGCAGCCATCACGCCCGGTCCGCCGGCGTTGGTCACGATGGCCAGTCTGTCGCCATGGCAACGTACACCGGAATCGAGGGTCGCGGCCGCCGAGAAAAAGTTGGCAAAGGTCGGGACCCGCAAAACACCGGCGCGCTTCAGCGCGGCATCGAATATGTCGTCCGATCCGACGATTGCGCCGGTGTGCGATACCGCGGCGCGCGAGCCAGCCTCGTGACGGCCGGATTTCATCACCACCACCGGCTTTGCCCTTGCCGCTGCACGCAAGGCGCTCATGAAGTGACGGGTTTGATGGACGCCCTCGATGTACAGCATGATGCTGTCGGTCTGCGGGTCGGCAATCAGGTAGTCGAGAATCTCGCCAAATCCGACATCGGCAGACGTCCCTGTCGAGATCACGGCCGAGAACCCTACGTTGTTTGGCCGCGCCCAATCCAGAATCGCGGTACACAGTGCCCCTGACTGCGATACCAGTGCGATCCGCCCCTCGTTGGCATTACTGTGACTGAATGTTGCATTGAACCCTATGCTCGGGCGTATCACGCCGAGGCAATTCGGCCCGAGAAAGCGGATACCGGCGCGGCGCGCACGTTTGACCGTGAGTCTTTCGAGCGCCCGGCCCGACTCTCCTGCTTCGGCGAAACCTGCCGAGATGACAATCGCGCCCGCGACTTCCATCTCGCCGCACTCGGAGATGATATTCGGCACTGTTGATGCCGGTGTCGCGATAATTGCGAGGTCGACTGACTTGCGGACGAGCTTGAGCGACGGATAGCACTTGTGCGAGCCGATTTTCTTGTATTTTGGGTTGATCCTGTAGATGCGCCCCTTGTAGCCGGCCAGGTGAAGATTCCGCAGCAGAATACTGCCGATTGAGTCCTCTTTGGCGCTCGCGCCATAAAGCGCGATGGACGTGGGTTCAAAAATCGGTTTTACACCTGATCTTCGCATCTTTGCAGCACTCCTGCGGCACCGTTCTGTGCTAGCTTAGGCACACAGTATGACAGTTGATCACCGCGACGGCAGCCTTACCATATGAGTACCGCGTATTTTTATCATCCGGTCTTTGCAAAGCATCAAATGGTTGACGGGCATCCGGAGTGCCCGCAGCGACTGGCGGCCATTGAGGATCAGCTAAAAGCAACGGGAATTTTTGATTTTCTGCTCCATCGCGAGGCCCCTCTCGCCGACCGCGATGAGTTGCTCAGAGTGCATACCCAGACCCATGTCGATGCCATGTTCGCGCGTTCGCCGCGCGAGGGACTGGAGCATATCGACCCCGATACCTACATGAATCCGTTTACGCTGGAGGCGGCGTTGCGCGCGGCCGGCGCGGTTGTAGAGGCGACCCGTATGGTGATTGACGGGGAGGCGCAAAACGCTTTCTGCAACGTTCGCCCGCCCGGGCATCATGCCGAACGGTCGACCGCGATGGGGTTTTGTTTTTTCAATAATGTCGCCGTGGCGGCAGCGTATGCGCTGGAGGTTGGCGGGCTCGAAAGAGTCGCGGTCGTCGATTTCGACGTCCATCACGGTAACGGTACCGAGGACATTTTCTGGCACGATAAACGAGTCATGGTCTGCTCGAGTTATCAGCACCCGCTTTACCCCTATTCGGGCGCGCCGAGTATTCCCGGCCACATCGTCAACACGCCGTTACCTGCCGGTACCCGCGGCGATGGCTTTCGCGATGCGGTGCTGAGTCGATGGCTGCCGGAGCTGGAGGCCTTTGCGCCGCAACTGATTTTGATATCCGCCGGTTTCGATGGGCATGTCCAGGACCCGCTTGCCAATCTCGCACTCACTGAGAACGATTACGAGTGGATCACGACGACGGTACTCGATCTGGCAAAGCGCCATGCCGGCGGCCGGGTGGTTTCGACACTGGAGGGGGGGTACGATCTCGGCGCACTCGGCCGCTCCGCGGCACGTCACGTGCGCACGCTCTACGACGCCGGATAGCTTGTCCCGCCCCGCGCTGGTCTAAAGGCGTTCATCCGGAACCGCAAGTACCGGGCATTGCGCTTCGCCAAGCACCGCGAGAGTCACGCTGTTCGCGGCAGCACCGAAAATGCCCTCGTCCGTCCTCCCGGTGGTAACAATCAGGTCCGCCGACAGTTGCCTGGCAAAACGCAATATGTTCTCTGCCGGATCGCCGTCGCGAAGGTGTTGGCGAACGCTAACGCGCCGGTCCGCGCTGAGCTCCAGTGGCATCACCGGAGCCTGCTCGCCCACATGTAGCACATGCACCTCGGCCTCCGGCTCGCCGGTAATCAGTGCAACGCGGGTCGCATAAACGAATGCAGCACGCGGGTCCGGTTGATGATCGACCGCCACCAGAATACGTTTCAGCGTGAGATCGCCGTCAGGTGAGACAAATCCGGCGCATCCCCTGGGGATAAACAGCGTCATGGCATCGGATCGTTTGGCGACGCTCCGGGCTACCGATCCGCGCAGCCAGTGCGGGAGGCCGGCACTGGTGTCGGTCGCAAGTACCAGCAGATCAGGCGGATTGTCGTCAAGGTACTCGGCCAGCGCGCCGATGGTATTGCGACTCCCGGATGCGACTTTATTGACCCTAATTCCGAGTTTTTCGAACATTGCGGTCGGCGGACTCTGCGGCGGCAGAACGTCCCAATCTTCGAGTGTCTTGCGAACGCCCGGATAACGTGACCAGTCGGGGCCTTCACGATGTTCCGGTCCGGTATTCATGATCGTCAATTCGCCGGCCCGCAGCAGGGCGATGGCCAGCGCGTGATAGAAGGCGGTGTTACTGGCCTCGGAAAAGTCCGTCGCATGAAATACCGAATTTACAAACGGAACCGGTGGTAAGGGTTCTTGCATGGGTTTCGCCTTCCTTTTCCCATTTCTCTAGCGATAGGTCTCAACGCGTATGTCTTGCAGGCGGAAGCCGACAAAGGTCAGGGTACGGACGAACTCTGTCGAGCTCTTTTGGTAGACCCAGACTTCGCGTTTGGTCGAATCGCTGCCGGATACGACCTCACGATAATCGGGTTCACCGCATTTGCTGAGCACGGTGGTCTTGGAGTCATTGAGCTTGATAATGCGGCTGCCACAGCGCATCTGATCACCCGCCCTTAGCGAGCCAGGTGCCAGCGATAGCGCGACAATTACCGCGGTTAATGCTGTCGTAAGAGTTCGAGTACCGAGGGGTGTCATTGCCGAAACCTGTCATATCACACCACAGAAGCATAATCGGAAGGGAGCCCAGATTCCATTCTCCGGTCCTTGTGCCTACCTTATGTTCAAGCGGATTCTGAGGCGCGAGACATATCGGTGATGCAATGCCTGTCTCCCGCGATAGCCTCATCGGCACAGCCAGTGGTTTCCAGCTGCACCGTTGAATGGTCGATGCCGAATTTCGCTACCAGAATCTGCTTGATGTCGATCAGTGCAGCGACCGGATCGCTCCCAGCGGAAAGCTCGACATGCAGTGTCACCATCGGATGTTCTCGCGTCAGGCACCACGCATGCATGTGGTGGATACCGACAACCCCACTGACCTCGCTGCAGAGAACTCGCCGGACCGCATCGAGATCGAGCCAGTCAGGCGTGCCCTCGAGCAGAATATGGGCGGACTGGCGTAACAGCTTCCAGGCGTTGCGCAATACCAAAGCGGCCACCACCAGCGACAAAACGGGGTCGACCCGGGTCCAGCCGAACAGCGCGATAAGTACTGCAGCGATTATGGCCGCCACGGAGCCGAGTAAATCGCTCAGCACATGTAACGTCGCGCCGCGAATGTTGAGATTGTTGCGATCGCCGCCATGCAGAATAATGAAAGCAGCAGCATTGGCGGCCAGACCGAGAACCGCAACTACCAGCATCGTGCCCACGGCAATCGGTCGCGGTTCGAGGAGGCGCCCAACCGCCTCGATTGCAATCCATACGACGATCAGGAAGAGTGCCGTGCCATTGCCGAGTGCCGCAAGTACCTGGGCGCGCTGATAGCCGTACGAGCGGCGCGGATCGGAAGGTCTCTCGGCGAGCCTGAACGCGTACAACGCAACAGCGAGCGCAAGGCTATCCGTGAGCATGTGGCCGGCATCGGCCAGCAGCGCGAGTGAACCCGACAGCCAGCCACCTGCAGCTTCGACGACCATGAACGCTGGCCGTGACTGTCAGCGCCCAGCCGACCCGCCGTTGGTTGTCGTGATGTGCGCCTGTCACGGCCGAGGTTGTCCGCCGCTATTCCTTGGCGTCATCCGCCGGCCAGTCGAATTCGATCACTTCCCAGCGATTGGTGTCCTCATGGCGCGCCGTGCGCCGTATCGCGTCCTCGATGCTGCGATGATTCCATTCGCCGATTTCATCCGCGCGCTCGCGCAGCCATTCCGGTACGTCGCCGGTCCCGAACTGCTCCATCACGATCACCGGCTTGTTCATCGCCTGGGCTGCATTGACCTGGAATTCGATCCATTCGCGAAAAGGCGCATACATGCTGGCGAGAATGATCACCGTTTCCGCCGGCTCGATCTGGCTCCTGAGCTCGGCCTTGAGGTCTTCTTTCGTCCCTGCCGGTTTGTCTGCGGGTTTGCTGTAGTTCAGATAGTAGAAATTGGTGGTACTTTCGAGGTACTCGAACACCCGGAAATAGTCGTCCTGATCCTGCCACAGATGACTTACATACAGTTTGAACGGGTTGCGTTGGGACATTTACGCGAACTCCCCTTGCCATGTAGTTGATATTCTAGCGAACGTCGGTCATATCTGTCTCGGCGCAGTGACCAAATCCACTATAATGGTCGCTTGCCCGGAGGGATTGGCGGCCATTGGGCCGGCCTCAACATTGATCGCGAGAGATACACGACCCGATGCGCTTACTTCTTTGGAACATCCGCTACGCCTCGGGCTATGGCCCAAGTTTTCATCTTCCCGTACCCGGTGCCGGCTATCTTCGCAGTAACCGTGACAACCTGGAGCGAATAACCCGCTTCATCCATGGCTATGACCCGGATATCGTCGGACTCGTCGAGGTCGATACCGGCTCGATCCGCTCGGGCGGGGTCAACCAGGCCGAGGCCATGGCGGATTCCATGGGGCATTACTCGACCTACCAGTGCAAGTACGGCCAGGAGAGCCTCAACCGCGGCCTGCCCATCGTGCGCAAACAGGCCAATGCTTTCCTCGCAGCACCGCGGGTAAAAGGCGAGCGCTTCCATTATTTCGACACCGGCATCAAGCGTCTGATCATTGAGCTGGAGCTCGATCAGCTGTCGGTGTTCCTGGTCCATCTATCGCTGAAATACCGACATCGTCATTTTCAGTTGCGTTATCTC
Source organism: uncultured Gammaproteobacteria bacterium (assembly GCA_963699835.1). GTDB lineage: Bacteria > Pseudomonadota > Gammaproteobacteria > Steroidobacterales > BM003 > BM003. Next base: position 168,238 of record CAVOVJ010000001.1, read on the forward strand.
CACGAGCTGATCGGGGCGACTTCAAAGCCCGTTATCGTTGCGGGTGACTTCAATACCTTCTGGGGCGAACACGAGATTTATCTTTTCATGGAGGCGGCAGGGCTGAAAAGCGCAAACGTTGAAGGCCTGCCCTCCTATCCCAGCCGATCGCCGCGCAAAGAGCTCGATTTCATCCTCTACGGTGACGGCATTTCAGTCGAAAACTTCGAGATTCCATCCGTTACATTTTCCGATCATCTGCCGCTGGTCTGCGATTTCAAAATTGGCCGGCGCAAACGCAGGGCCGCCTGACGGCCTGCTAAGCGATACAGGAGTAGCACCATGACTGAGGGCCACAGCGCAACCCATTGGCGTATCGAGGACGATGCGCGAGGCGTGGTGTTGCTGACTCTGGACAAGGCCGACGCTTCAGCCAATGTTCTTTCGGGCGATGTGATGCGGGAGCTGTCCGATTGTCTCGATATTCTCGAGACCCGCGCTCCGCAGGGACTGGTCATTCGCTCCGGTAAGGCAAAGGGGTTTATTGCCGGGGCCGATATCAAGGAATTCACCAGTATCCACTCGCTCGAGGATGCCGTGCGCCTGGTGCGTCTCGGTCAGGGTCTGATCAACCGGATCGAGGCGTTGCCATTCCCCGTCGTCGCTGCGCTGAACGGATTTGCGCTCGGCGGCGGCCTGGAGCTGGCCATGGCGTGTCACCATCGCGTCATTGTCGATGACCCGAAAGCGGTCGTCGGCCTACCCGAGGTGCGGCTTGGCATTCACCCGGGGTTTGGCGGCACCGTGCGCGCGCCGCGACTGGCTGGCGTGGTCGAGGGCATGCAGATGATGTTGACCGGGCGGGCGCTGCGTCCGGATCGCGCTCTGCGGCTGGGTCTCGTCGACAAAGTCGTGGCCCATGACCAGCTCGTCGACAGCGCGGTTGCGATGGCTCTGAATCCCCCCGGACCGCGCAAAAAGCCGTTCAAGGAGCGGTTCCTGTCGTTCGCACCGGTGCGCGGGATCATCGCGGAGAAGATGGTGAAGCAGGTGGCGCGCCAGGCGCGGCCCGAACACTATCCGGCGCCTTACGCGATTATTGATCTGTGGCGCCGTTTTGGCAGCGCCGGCGATTCCGAGAGGTATGAACAGGAAGCGCAGAGTTTTGCCCGTTTGATGATCGGCGATACCGCGCAAAACCTGGTTCGGGTTTTCTTTTTGCAGGACCGGATGAAAGCGCTCGGCGGCAGGCGGAAGTCGGACGTTTCGCATGTGCATGTCGTCGGCGCCGGGGTAATGGGTGGCGACATCGCGGCCTGGTGTGCGTTGCGTGGTCTCGAAGTCACGCTGCAGGATCGCGAACTGCGGTATATCGAGCCGGCGCTGGAGCGGGCACGCAAATTATTCGAGCGCAAAACCCGCGGCGAAGCGGCTCTCAATGAAGCCATTGGCAGGCTGCGTGCTGATGTCGACGGTGAGGGTGCGGCGCGGGCTGACCTGGTCATCGAGGCGATTTTCGAGGATGCGGAAGCGAAGAAAACGCTTTATCGCGATCTCGACACCCGGATGAAGCCGGGCGCATTACTGGCTACCAACACGTCGAGTATCCGACTCGAGATTTTGCGTGAAGGTCTGCGTGAGCCCGACCGGCTTATCGGACTGCATTTCTTCAACCCGGTGGCAAAAATGCCGTTGGTGGAGGTGATACATACGTCCTCAACCGAGCAGGCAGCGGTCGATCGCGGCCTTGCATTCGCGAAGCAGATCGATCGCCTTCCCCTGCCCTGCCTCAGCGCGCCAGGTTTCCTGGTTAATCGGGTGCTCGGCCCGTACATGATGGAGGCCTTTCTGTTGGCCGAGGAGGGTGTGCCGCTTGCAACGATCGATGCAGCAGCGGAAGCATTTGGCATGCCAATGGGGCCGGTCGAACTGGCCGATACCGTGGGTCTCGATGTGGCGCTCCATGTAGGCCGGATTCTCGGCGAGGCATTTGGCCTTCCGGTTCCGGACAAGCTTCAGGAGATGGTCGACAAGAAAACGCTCGGACGGAAAACCGGCGAGGGCTTTTATATCTATCAGGACGGCAAGCCGGTCAAGCCGGATGCCGGCGCCTACTCACCTCCGGCAGATCTCAGCGATCGTCTGATTCTGCCTCTGCTTAACCAGGTGGCCGCCTGTTTGCGCGAAGGTGTCGTGGACGACGCCGATCTCGCGGACGCCGGTGTTATTTTTGGGACGGGATTCGCGCCATTTACCGGCGGTCCGCTGCATTATGCGCGTAAGCGCGGAATCGGCAACGTCGTCGCGACGTTGCAACGACTGGAGCAGAGCCATGGTGAGCGGTTCCGTCCAGACCCCGGCTGGGATGAACTGGCCGCCGCCGAGGGGACGAAGTGACCGGCTGATCGACCGGAGGGACAGCGGCCCTGTGCTAGAATCTGCGGCCGCCGGGTCTGTCGTGGTTGTGCCCGGTTTGGGCTCGCCCGAACAGTCGTTTTTGCTGTGAGTATCAATGGACGTCAAACAAGTCGACATCGCGCTCCTGAAGACCCTGTCCCCGCTGGATGGGCTCAAGTCGGAGAATCTGCAGGCGCTGGTCAAAAAGACTGCCGTCCGGAGCATTGCCGCCGGTCGTTTCCTGTTCAAGGAAGGGGACGAGGAGCACCGAACCATCTACGTTTTGTCGGGCGAGATCGAACTGCTTGAAGGCGACCACCTGGTCCGCACGGTCACGGGCGGTCTGGCCGAAGCGCAGAATCCTTTGATGCCGCGATTGCCGCGCCCGGTAAGCGCGCGCGCCAAAACCGACGTGGCTTATATTTCAATCGATAGTGATCTGCTCGACGTCATGCTGACATGGGACCAGACAGGATCCTACGAAGTCAGCGAATTGCGCGAGGATCTGGCGCCGTCGCAGGACGACTGGATGACCACGCTGCTGCAGACCAAGGCGTTTCACCGCATTCCGCCGGCCAATATTCAGGCGATCTTCATGCGCATGCAGCAGGTCAATCACAAGGCGGGTGACCTGGTCCTCAAACAGGGGGACGAAGGCGATTTTTTCTACGTGATCACGAAGGGACGTTGCCTGGTCACGCGTGAGACGCCGCTGAACAAGGAAGGTATCAAGCTGGCCGAACTCAGGGTCGGCGATACGTTCGGCGAGGAAGCATTGATTTCGGAAGCCAAGCGCAACGCCACGGTGACGATGCTGAGCGACGGGTCGTTGATGCGGCTGGCGAAAGATGACTTCAAGACGCTGCTGAACGAACCGCTGCTGCACTGGGCAACCATGGAGCAGGCACGCCAGATGGTGGCCGATGGCGCCAAATGGCTTGATGTCAGGTTACCGAGCGAATTCGAGAACTACCATCTCGACGAGGCGCTCAACATCCCGCTTTACTTCATCCGGCTCAAGCTCCAGGCACTCGACCCGGATACCAAGTACATCGTGGTCTGCGATACCGGACGACGCAGTTCCGCCGCCGCATTCATACTGAGTGAGCGTGGTTTTGACGCCTATGTGCTGCAGGGCGGACTGACGCTGTCGGACACGGAACAACCCGCCTGAAGCGAATCAGGCTTTACATCGTGTGGGTCGGCTTGTCGCCGCCAAGCGCGCCGGCCAGGTAGTTCTCAATCTTCTTCTGCGTATTGCCGCGATCCTGGTCGCTGAACTGCACGCCGATTCCGGCGGTGCGTTTTCCCTGGGCGCCTTTTGGCGTTATCCAGACAACCTTGCCGGCGACGGGGATTTTCTCTTCCTCACCCATGAGATTAAGCAACATGAAGACTTCGTCACCGAGGTTGTAGCTGCTGTTCGTCGGGATAAACAGGCCGCCGTTGCCAATGAACGGCATATACGCCAGATACAGCGCGCTCTTGTCCTTGATCGTCAGTGTCAAAAGACCTGGCTTTTTCATAAACCGAACCTCAAAGGTAACCGGAGGGAGGCCGCTGACATAGCTGCAATCCCTGGCTCCACGGTATCAACGCGGCTTCGAACGCAAGCTGCGTGTTCAGCGGTCGTTCGATTCCGCGAATCAGCCATTGAAGCCAATCCAGATACTCCATCAATTTGACAATATTCAAATCGACTACTGCATTTTGCAAGGGTCCGGGGATGGATTCTTCTACCTGGTTCACATCCAGAGCACCGGCTTTCAGGCAAACCGTCGCCTCGACGAGGCGTTTGAGCCAGCGCAGTGTCATTGCGGCATCACCGCCCGACCACTTTGCCGCAACCGCACACGGGTCGGCGGTGCCATTGATAATGCCGAGCAATTGATCCTGCCAGGTACTCACCGTGCCAAGATAGTCGTTGTCGAATAGTTCAATGGCTGCGAGCGGGGCTCCGTTGACCGCTGCCAGCAGACGCCGCCAATCCGCCGGGGCGGATCCTGCCTCGAGCCATGCCAGCGCTGATGCGCGGTCTGGCGTCCTGAACACTATCCGCTGGCACCGGCTCAGGACCGTTGCCGGCAGCGCCGACAGAGTTGAGCAACACAGAATCAGAGTAGTGTCTGGAGGCGGTTCTTCCAGCGTCTTCAACAGACTGTTGGCGGCATTCACATTCATTTTTTCTGCCGGCCACAGCAGCGCCACCTTGCGCCCGCCGGCATGACTTCTCAGCGCAAGGTAGGCGGACAGCTCACGAATCTGGTCGACCGTGATCTGGGTCTTGCCATCGGCAACGGTGACCGCGCGATAGTCGGGGTGATTTCCGGCAGCTTGCAGACGACAGCCCTGGCACGTGCCACATACCCTTCCCGTTAGCTCGGATTGCTGGCATAACAGCAGCGCCGCGAGTCGCTGGCCAAACAGTCGTTTACCCATACCCGGAGACCCCACCAGAAGGGGGGCGTGGCCGAGCCGGTTGGCTTTATGCGCGACCGCTATCCGCTCCCACTGTTCTTCATGCCAAGGAAAATTAGTCGAATTAATAATTAAATCAGTCACGTATTTATTAAATCTAAAGTCAATTATCGAGAATGCTGCGAATTATGTCACTGACGGCCCGGTTTACTGCCGTGATGGAGGCGGTGGCATCGACGATTTTTACCCGCTCCGGCTGGGCCGCGGCGATGGCGAGATATCCCTGGCGTACCCGCTCGAAAAAACCCGCCTGTTCGCTTTCGAACCGGTCCGGCGCTCCGCGCTTGCGCGCGCGCGCGAGTCCAATCTCGACCGGCGCATCCAGCAGAATGGTCAAATCGGGCCGCAGCTCGTGTTGTACCAGCTGTTCGAGCATCGCAATGTCGTTGCGCTCCACGCCCCTGCCCCAGCCCTGGTAGGCGAAAGTCGCGTCCGTGAACCGGTCGCACACGACCCAATCGCCGCGTTGCAGTGCCGGCCTGATAAGGTTTTCCAGGTGCACCGCGCGTGCCGCGAACATCAGCAGTAGCTCGGCGCTGGCTGGTACTGACTCATCCGACGGGGTCAGCAAAAGCCGACGAATCTCCTCGGCCAGCAGCGTGCCGCCCGGTTCGCGCGTGCAGACAACGGTTTTCCCACACTCGCGGAGTATTTCCGCCATATATTCCAGCTGGGTCGATTTGCCGACGCCCTCGATTCCCTCGAGCGTAACGAATTGTCCGTATCCCGCCATCAGCGATTTGCGCCGCTTTTCAGTTTTTTCAGGTATCGCGCCACAGCTGCATTGTGCTCCTCCAGCGTCTCGGAGAAATAGTGGCTGCCGTCCGGATCGCCGGTAGCGACAAAAAACAGGCTTGTACCGGCGGCCGGATCCGCTGCGGCTGCCAGCGATTCACGGCCGGGCAGACAAATTGGTGTGGGTGGAAGTCCATGCCGCGTGTAAGTGTTGTAAGGGGTATCGGTGGTCAGGTCGCGGCGCCTGAGATTGCCGTCGAATGCCGCACCTAGACCGTAAATGACCGTCGGATCGGTCTGCAGACGCATCCGTTTCTCCAGTCGGCGCGCGAAAACCCCGGCGATCTCGGGGCGTTCCGAATCCAGCGCGGTTTCCTTCTCGATAATCGACGCGAGGGTCAGCAACTCGTCCTGCGTCTCCACCGGAGTAGCCGGTTTGCGCCCGTTCCATGCCCGTTCGAGTTCCGCGTCCATTCGTTCGAGCGCAACGCGCAGTAGCTGCAAGTCCGTGGTATCCCGCTCAAACCGGTAGGTATCCGGAAAAAATCGCCCCTCGGGATGCAGCTCCGCCCGCCCCAGCTCTGCCATCGTGCGATCCGGGTCATCGACCGACTGGGTCGCGCGAATCGCCGGATGCGCCTGCAACGCGAGCAATGCTTCCCTGTATGTCCATCCCTCGACCAGCGTTACCGTGTGCAGATACACGTCGCCAGCCACCAGCTTGTCCAGCACTTCCACACCGCTGATGCCCGGGGGCATTTCGTATTCCCCCGCTTTTATCCGTTGCGCCAGCCCATGGTAGCGCGCGTACCAGATGAAGGCGTCGCGCGAAGACAACAGACCGGCCTGGTCAAGCTGGCGCGCGACGCGATTCAGCGAGGACCCGCTCTCGATCACGAGCAACACCGGCCCGGTCAGTGACTGCGCACCCTGGCGCATCGATTGATCGACCCACCACGCAAGACCGGCCACGATCGCGGCAGCGGACACGAGCAGCAGAAGCACAACCTGAAAGAGTCGTTTCATCGCAACTGAAAGCGCGCGTTAGCCAGCGACTGTAGGCGTCGTGTGGTGGGCCCCACCGGCAGCGGACGTGTATCGATGCGACTTACCGGCAGAATTCCGGAAATCGCATTGGTGAGCATTAGTTCGTCGCAATCGGCGAGTTCTCCGACATCGATGTTGCGGCATTCGATATCGATTCCAGCTGCGCTGGCAACCTCCATTACCTCGGCCCGCATCACACCGGCGACCCCGCAACGCGACAGCTCCGGGGTCAAAAGTTTCGAATCGCGAACCAGAAAAATATTGTTCATCGTAGCGCACACGAGCGTGCCATCGGCCTCCAGCATCAGTCCATCGTAATACTCGTCGCCGTGCCATTCCGCGCGCGCCATGACCTGTTCGAGGCGGCCGAGTGTTTTCAAACCCGCCAGCAACGGCTGGGAGGATAGCCGCGTGCTGCAGACGCGCACAGCGACGCCATCCCGATACCAGTGTTCCGGGCGATCCGGCCATGGACCGGACGACACGATCCGGCGCGAGCCCGCGCCGGCAGCGAAGCGGTAGCCGCGCTCGCTCCCGCAGCGGGTTACGATCAGTTTCAAAACGGCGCGGCGCAGCCCGGCCGCGGCGCGATCAAATTCAGACTCGACCCGGACCCGCTCCGGCAGGGTCAGCGCCATGCGCGCGCACCCGTGTTCGAGCCGCCGCCAGTGCCGATCGAGCAACGGCGCCCGTCCGTCGATCCAGGCTATTGTTTCGAACAGGCCGTCGCCATACTGCAGCCCACGATCGGACACCGGCAAAAAATGCGTCTCCTGACCGTCTACGAGACAGGTTCCGAGCTCAGCCATGCGCCTGCTCCGGATCCAGTGCCGCGAGAACCCCCCTGGCCTTGGCCCGGGTCTCCTCGAGTTCGTGCTGCGGTTGCGAATCCGCGACGATGCCGGCACCCGCATGCAACGTAAAATAGGACGGGTGTTGTACCAGCGTGCGGATCAGAATGTTCAGATCCAGTCTTCCGTCGCGGCCGAGATAGCCCATCGCGCCCGTGTACGCGCCGCGCGGGCCGGCTTCCAGCTCGCTGATGATTTCCATGCAGCGAACCTTGGGGCAACCGGTAATCGTGCCACCCGGGAATACGGCGCGGATTGCCTGGCCCGGTGTGACGCCCGCGCGCAACCGCCCGCTGACATTGGACACGATATGGTGCACGTGCGCATAGGACTCCAGTGACATGTACTCATCGACCCGCACGCTTCCTGGGGCGCAGATACGGCCAAGGTCATTGCGCTCGAGATCGATCAGCATGATGTGCTCGGCGCGTTCCTTGGGATGATCGATGAGTTCGCTGCGCAGCGCATCATCGGCGGCCCGGGTGGCACCTCTGGGTCGGGTCCCGGCAATCGGCCGGGTCTCGACGACGCCGTCGCCGATGCGCAAGAGCCGCTCCGGCGAGGAACTGATGATCGTCATGTCACGCCAACGCACCAGCCCGGCAAATGGCGCCGGGTTGGTCTGGCGCAGACGCCTGTAAACAGCGCTCGCATCGATTTCATCATGCCACTGACCGGTCCACGTGCGCGACAGATTGGTCTGGAAAACATCGCCGTCGCGGATGTAGCGTTTTGCCCGCCTGACTGATTCGAGAAACACCTCAGCCGGTTCTTCGGTCACTGCGCGAATTCGCGGCTGGCTTTGCGACTGGGTTGAGTGCATTGCCCGGACCACATCGTCCGCGATGAGCGGCAGCAGATGTTCGTAACCGGGTTCGGTGATCGCGTACACGGCGCCGTCGGTGCGATCCCGGGTGACAACGGCCGGGACGCGCGTGGCGAACGCTACCGGCTGATCAACCGGTCCAGCCAGGTTCAGCACCGGCTCGACCTGGGCAGCCAGTTCGTAGCCCAGCATCAGGAACCATCCCCCGAGAAACGGCAGATCGGTTTCCGCGGGGACGCTGCTTTCCGCGCGCCATCGTTGATCGAGATGATCGAGAAAATCACCTGTGGCATCGCCATCCGATCCGTGCAAGCGGAAATGCCCGTCGAGGTGGAAATGCGACTGCGGGAAAGCGAATAACAGGTCGAAGCGACCGTGCGGCGTGCCGCTTGCCGCGCTTTCGAGCAGGAAGGGGTAGCGGTCGGGATCGCGCTCGTGAAGATCGACGAGATCGACGAGGCCGGGTAACGACTGCACATGGGCGGATCGTCCCTGCAGCATTGGCACATCTAGTGCCACAACGTCATCCTCAGTCGATTTGACGAAAGATCAGTGTGCCGTTGGTCCCGCCGAAACCGAAGGAATTGCTCAACGCGACTTTGAACCGGGCATCACGCGCAGTGTTGGGCACATAGTCGAGATCACACCCTTCACCCGGCTGATCCAGGTTGATAGTGGGTGGAATCACCTGATCGCGTAGCGCGAGAACAGAAAAAATCGCTTCGACGGCACCCGCCGCACCCAGCAGGTGGCCGGTCATCGATTTGGTCGAACTGACCGCAAGCTTCGCGGCATGTGCGCCAAATGCGGCCTTTATGGCAATGGTTTCGGCAACATCGCCAAGCTGAGTCGATGTGCCATGCGCATTGATATAGCCGACTTCGGAGGCATCGATGGCCGCGTCGTGAAGTGCGTTCTCCATGCACAGCCGTGCCCCGGTGCCATCTTCGAGCGGTGCCGTGATGTGATGGGCATCGCCACTCATACCGAAACCGGAGAGCTCGGCGTAAATTCTCGCCCCCCTGGCACGCGCGTGCTCATATTCTTCGAGACACATCGCGCCGGCGCCGTCGCTCAGCACGAAGCCGTCGCGCCCCGCGTCCCACGGCCTGCTCGCCGCCTCGGGGTCATCATTGCGAGTCGACAATGCCTTTGCCGTGCAAAACCCGCCAATCGCGAGTTCGGTCGTGGCCATTTCAGCGCCACCGGCAAGCATGACGTCGGCATCGCCATAGGCGATCGTGCGCGCCGCCACGCCGATGCTGTGAGTGCCAGTGGTGCAGGCTGTCACCAATGCGAGATTGGGGCCGCGCAAGCCATACATGATGGACAGATAGCCCGAGATCATATTGATGATGCTGGAAGGAACAAAGAACGGAGAAATCTTGCGCGGCGAGCCGCTTTCGAGATAGCGCCGGTAGTTGTTTTCTATAGTCGTCAGTCCGCCGATTCCCGCGCCCATCGCGACGCCAATGCGAGGAGCGTTGACAGCGCTGACCTCGAGGCCCGAATCCGCCATCGCCTGCCTGCCCGCCGCGATACCGTATTGAACGAACGGGTCCGTCTTGCGTGCTTCCTTGGCCGACAGGTATTGAGAGAGATCAAAGCCGCGGACGTCGCCGCCGATCGTGCACGGAAAATCGGTGGTGTCGAAGCGGGTAATTGGAGCGATCCCGCTGCGACCCTCGCGCACTGCCTCCCAGGCACTTTCGATCGTACTGCCCACGGGCGACACGATACCCATCCCGGTTACGACGATACGACGCTGTGACACGACTTAGGAGACCGATTATCCGGCTGTCAGGACCGGGTGACCGACGTGCGCATGATCGCGCGCGCTATGCACCGCGCTGATCAGGCGCTGGTCTTGCGTTCGGCGATATAGTCGATCGCCTGCTGCACAGTGGTAATCTTCTCGGCTTCCTCATCGGGAATCTCGGTTTCGAACTCTTCCTCGAGTGCCATCACCAGTTCCACGGTATCGAGAGAGTCGGCGCCAAGATCGTCGACAAAAGAAGCATCATTCGTGACTTCGTCTTCTTTTACACCGAGTTGCTCCGCCACAATCGCTTTGACCTGCTTCTCAATTTGTTCAACAGTGCTCATATCGTTTGAATCCTCTGCGGGAAGACGCATTTCCAGGGTAACGCAGACCGGGGTCCGGCAACCGACCGCGCGTATTGTAAGTGAATCGTGCCGCGCAATGCCATATGCAGCATCGTGCGGGCCTAGCTCATGTACATACCGCCGTTCACATTGAGGGTCTCGCCAGTAACGTAGCCGGCTCCAGGCGAGGCCAGATAAAGCACCGCCGCAGCAATATCGGCGGGATCTCCGAGGCGCCGGAGGGGTATCTGTTCGGCAAGTTTTGCGCGTTGGTCGTCACCCATCGCGCGGGTCATGTCCGTCTCGATAAAACCAGGCGCGACCACATTGACTGTTATTCCGCGCGACCCGACTTCGCGCGCCAGCGACTTCGAGAAACCGATGATGCCCGCCTTCGCCGCCGCGTAGTTGGACTGCCCAGCGTTTCCCATCTGGCCGACTACCGACGCGATGCTGATAATGCGGCCCTTTCTCGCTTTCATCATCCCGCGCAAAGCGGCCTTGCTGGTACGGTAAATTGCGCTGAGGTTGGTGTTCAGTATCGTATCCCACTCTTCCGCGCTCATTCGCAGCAGCAGGTTGTCCCGGGTAACACCGGCATTGTTGACGAGTATCGTCGGCGCGCCCCCGCTGGCCTTCATATCGGCAAACAGGGCGTCGACCGACTCCGCATCGGCGACGTCGAGTACCGCACCACGGCCCGGATTCGGACAGCCCGCCAGATCGCCGTCAATGCGGGCGGCACCCTCGGTGCTGGTGGCCGTGCCGACTACCCTGGCGCCATGGGTTCCCAGAGCCTGCGCAATCGCCTTGCCTATTCCCCGTGATGCGCCGGTAACGAGCGCAACTTCACCATCAAGCATCTGTCGCTCCATTGTCGGCCTGCAGCGTTGCTGCCAGGCTCTGGCTATCGAAAATCGCGGCATACTGCGCCGCATTCTTATCAATTCGCCGATTCAGTCCGGTCAGCACCTTGCCCGGTCCGCACTCGACAATCCGATCTGCCCCGGCAGCGAGCATGGCCCGGATTACCTTGACCCATTGCACGGCGCTCGAGAGCTGGCGGACCACCGCATCGCGAATTTGATCAGGACCGGAGTGATAGACGAGATCGACGTTCAACACCGGCACCGAGGTCTCGTGTACCGCAATTGCGGCGAGTTTCTCCCGCAGTTTCTCGCCCGCCGGTTTCATCAGAACGCTGTGTGCCGGCACGCTGACGGCAAGGGCCATCGCGCGCCGCGCGCCGAAATCCGCCGCGGCCGCGACCGCGCGGTCTATCGCCGCCCTGTGCCCGGCAATGACAACCTGGCCGGGCGCATTGAAATTGACGGCCTCCAGAACCTGATCTCCTGCGGCGCTGGCGCACAGTTCCTCGACCCGGGTGTCGTCGATTCCAATGATTGCGGCCATGCCACCGTCGCCTTGCGCAACCGCGACCTGCATCGTTTCGCCACGGAAGCGGACCAGTTCGACGGCTTCGCGAAATCCGATACTGTCCGCGCAAACCAGGGCGGTGATCTCGCCCAGGCTGTGACCGGCCATCAGCGCGGGTCGCCCGCCGCCCTGCTCCCGCCAAGCGCGCCACGCGGCCACGCCGGCCGTCAACATCGCCGGCTGGGTCCGCTCGGTACGGTTAAGTTCTTCTGCCGGACCGTTCTGGGTCAACCGCCATAGATCGTAACCGAGTACGTCGGAGGCCTCGGCGAAACAGTCTTCGATAACCCCGGTTGCGCTGGCCAGGTCCGACAACATCCCAACGGACTGAGACCCCTGGCCGGGGAATACGAAAGCCAGCGTCATCGGCTAACTCCTGCGGTGTTGGATTCGAGTTGCCATTGCGTTTGCGGTGGGCAGCCCAATAGTTGACCAGCGATTATAGCGCCTGCTGGCGACGCCGATGCAGCAGCAAAAAAATCCCACAGATCAGCCCGCCGATCGCACCGAACAGATGCGCATCGACGAGGACCGGGCCACCCGCCAGCGTGGCGGTCGATGGCAAAACGCCCCGTGATTGTTCCCAAATGATCTTCGCAGCAAGCATGAGCAACAATATCCGGCCCTCGAGGCGCCTCGCGGCCAGCATGCAGGCCCCGGCCAGCAGGCCGTGAAGGACCCCGGACAGACCCACGTACCAGACAATTTCCGGGCGCCACAGCAGCAAACCGGCATCGACTGACAACAGGCTCGCGACAAACAGCCACGCACCGGCGCGGTTAAGCAGCGACTCCGGAAAAATCGCGACAATCAAAACGAAAGCGAGGAAATTCAACAGGGCATGGCCCCAGCCGAGATGAACGACATGGGCGCTGATCAGGCGCCACAGTTGACCATCGAAAATGCGGTCGCGTTGATATTGCAGTGGCTCGATACCGACAAGCTGAGCGCACACCAGGACCAGCGCCGCGGCAGCCGCCATCCACAACAGACCCCTGAAACCGATTGCAAGAGCTTGTCGCGACACGTAAATACGCCTCTTTTTTCGTCCGGCTCTGGTATCATGCGCGACGGAATCATTAAAGTGAACAACCGACCTCCTATGACCCAAAAGCCTTTCAATTCGTCGATGCTGCGTGGCGCGCCCAAGACCCCAGCACGGGTTCACGTTGATCGAAATCATGGTGGTTGTCGTTATCCTCGGCATCCTTGCGGCTCTGGTCGTGCCGAATATTCTCGGCAATGTCGATGAGGCGCGCGCCACAGCGGCGCAGCAGGACATCCGCGCGATCGAGAGTGCGCTCGATATGTTTCGTCTCGACAACTTTCGCTATCCATCTACCGAAGAGGGTATCGAGGCGCTCGTAACCCGGCCGGTCGATCCCAATATCAAGAAATGGAAGCCATACCTGAAGAAACTTCCCAATGATCCGTGGGGTAATCCGTACCAGTACCTCAGTCCGGGAACCCAGGGAGAGATAGACATCTACTCTTTTGGTGCGGATGGCCAGCCAGGAGGCGAAGGGGTCAACGCCGACGTCGGCAACTGGTCCAGCAACTAATCGGTACCGTCGTGCCGCGCAAGCCGACAATGCGCGGATTCTCTATTCTGGAACTGCTGGTCGTTTTTACAATTATCGGCATTCTTCTGGCGTTGGCTACGCTCTCGGTCAATCTTGTCGGTGACGATGAGAATCTGGAGAAGACCGCGCGCCGGACTCATGCCCTGATAGCGCTGGCAACCGAGGAAGCGCTGCTGCAAGGACGCGATTTCGGAATATTGTTCGAGCAACGCGGATACCAGTTCCTGGCCTTCGACTACGATCGCGCTGAATGGGTTGCCTATGCCGGCGACGATATGTTTCGCTCCCGCACGCTCGAGGAAGGTCAGTATTTCGAACTCGATGTCGAGGGTCAGGTCGTGTTGCTCGACTCCGAGCCGCCTGACCCGGAGAACGGTCTCGTGCCCCAGGTGCCTTTGCTGTCCAGCGGGGATCTGGTTCCGTTCGAATTACGCATCAAACGCGAATTCGACGACAGTGTGTTTGTCGTCAGCGGTCAGGCCAATGGTGTGGTTGAACTGCGTGACGCCAGCGAGGAGGACTAGGTGAACGCGGCCAGAATGCGCGACGGTGGTTTTACCCTGGTCGAGGTGCTGATCGCGCTGACGGTGGTGGCGATCGGGCTCGGCGCGGCCGTGGCGGTGGTCAACCAGAGCGTCTACAACGCCTTTAGCCTGCGGCAGAAGACGCTCGCCTCGTGGGTTGCACAGAACAAACTGGCCGAAATCCGCGCTGCGGCCGCTGTCCCGGATTTTGACGAGGCGGATGGTGACAGTGAACTCGCCGGCCGATTCTGGCGCTGGAACGCGGAAGTTCTCGAGACCGGTGTCGAGAATGTCACCCGCATCGAGATCGGGGTTGCCAGCGAAGAGGAACCGGATGTCGAAATTGTCAGGCTGATCGGATTTCTCGGTGTTGCGATCCCGGACAACGTCAGGGATGTTCAGTGGGAAGGAACGCCGGAGAGAACTCCGGAGGGAACGCCGGAATGAGGCGCCCGTCCCGTTGTCGCGGATTTACCCTGATCGAGTTGATTGTGGCGATGGCCATCTCGGTTATCTTCGGCGTTATCGCCTATGTCGGACTCAGCAACCTGCAGCTCAACTACACGGCGGGCCGGGACTCGCTGGAGCAGATTGCGGCGATGCAATTTGCGATGCGGCGGATCGCCCAGGACTTTACCCAGATACAGCCGCGACCGGTTCGCGACGAACTGGGCGACGGCTACAAACCCTCCCTGCTGGCGGATGGACGGGGCACCTACGCGCTCGAATTCACCCGCGGTGGCTGGAGCAATCCACTCGGGCAGCCACGTCCTACCCTGCAGCGGGTCGCGTATTTTCTTCAGGATGAGATGCTGATCCGGCGTAACTGGAGAGTGCTCGACCGGACCCTCTCCAATGAACCCGTCGAAGCGGCTTTGCTGGAGAACGTGTTGCAGGTACAGGTGCGTTTCCTGGACTTCCAGCGCGAGTGGCGTGACCAGTGGCCACCGCTGGATATGGATCCCGCCGAAGGGCTGCGGGCGCGGCCCCTGCTGATCGAGATAACGCTGGAGTTTGCCGATTACGGTGTCATTACACGTCTGTTCGAGGTGGCGGGATGAGCGCGGGCACTTCGACTGGGGTACCTGTGCCGGTGCGCCGCGAGAACGGCATTGCGTTGGTGACGGCGTTGCTGATTGTCGCACTGGCGACGATTTTTGCCGCCGAAATCCTGTGGGCAGTCAGCCTGCAAGTGCGGCGGGTTTCGAACGCGTTGTCTTTCGATCAGGCTTTCCAGGCCGCACTCGGCGCAGAGGCGTTCGCCGCACAGATTCTGCGCCAGGACCTGCAGGCCGGTGACGAGGATTATCCTGGCGAAGAATGGGCTGTCGATCTTCCGCCATTGCCCCTCGAGAAAGACGGCCAGATTATCGGTGAGGTCGCCGGGTTTATTGAAGACATGCAGGGCCGGCTCAACGTGAATAATCTGGTCAATAACGAGGGCGAGCCGGATGAAATCACAGTCGAGCAATTGCGCCGGCTGCTACTGGCGCTTGAAGTGGACCCGGCCTTCGCCGGGTTTCTCGCGGACTGGATCGATCCTGATATCGACCCGGGATTCCCGGACGGTGCCGAGGATGACGTTTACACCGGGCTCATGCCGCCGCATCGTACCGCAAACATAGCGGTCACCAGTATCAGCGAGCTGTACTCGCTGCAGGAATTCAATCTGGAGGCATTCCAGCTGATTGCGCCCTATCTCACTGCGCTTCCGCGCGGGACCCGCTTGAACGTGAACACGACCTCGGCGATCGTGCTTGCCGCATTGTCGGAAGATCTCGATCTCGGTTCTGCGGAAGGTTATGTCGAATCCGCCGCAGAAGCGGGCCTCGGTTCGCTCGACGAGATCGGCGAACGGCTCGGCGAGGAAGCGGCTGAGAAGTTGACGCTTGGCAGCCAATATTTTCGTCTGACTGTGCGCGTTACTGTTGGCACGTCACGACTCACAATGTACAGTCTGCTACGTCGCGGTGATGGCGGTACAGTCCGCACGATTCTGCGTAGCCTGGGCACGGAGTAGCATGGCCGACTTCCTGATAATTCGGCTCGATAAACATAATCCCGAGAGAGCGAGCTGGATCAAGACCGATGTGTCCGGCGCGCTGCAGGGAGAACCCCAGCACGGTTCGCTGGCGCTGGCTGCGCCGCAGGCGGCCAGCCGGCGCGTGTGGATCATCGTTCCCGCGAGCGAGGTTCTGCTTACCGAAGTCAATATTCCGGTGAAGGGTCAGAGCAAGGTATTGCAGGCAGTGCCCTATGCGCTGGAAGAGCGCGTTGCCGCCGACGTAGAAAACCTGCATTTTGCTGCCGGCCCGCGCCGTGGCAATGGCCAAGTCTCCGTCGCAGCCGTCGAGCGTCGCCTGATGGAGCAATGGCACGCGGCCCTCGCAACGCACGGTATACAGGCCGATGCGATGTATGCCGACGTGGAAGCCCTGCCGCGGACCCCGGGAACCGCGACGCTGGTTCTGGATGGCGCCGAGGCTTTGTTGCGATTGAGTAACGATGCCTGCGTTGCCATCGAGGCGGACAATCTTGAACTGCTGATTCCCGATGCGCTGCTTGGCGCTGCCGCAACCTCTGACCAAGACGAGACGCCGGTGCGCCTCGACGTTTATGGAGTCAGGGACGAACTCGAGCAGCGCAGCGATTGGCTGGAACTCGTGCGCGGACAGATTACGAGTCTGGAAGTGCGGCAACTGGCTGACGGCCCGTTGTCGCAGATGGCCGCATGGATCGTCAATGCGCCGGGGATAAATCTGCTGCAGGGTGATTTTTCCCGCCGCTCCGATGTCGTGGAACTGTTCTGGCGGCCATGGAAAGTCGCCGCGAGTCTGCTGCTTGCTCTGGTAATCGTGATGCTCGTCAGCCAGGGGGCGCGGCTTTGGCAGCTCAAACGCACGGAGGCTCAACTCGACAGCGCGATTGAGGAGGTTTTCCTTGCGGCGTTTCCCGGGGTCAAGACCGTTCGCGATCCACGTAGCCAGTTGCGCCAGCAACTTGCGATGCTTGGTGGCGGCGACGGGAGCTCAAGTGAATTCCTGCCGATGCTGGTTGCACTCGGCCAGGTACTCAAGATCAGCAGCAACACGCGCATCGAGGGACTGAGCTTTCGCAACAATACGCTCGACGTGCAGTTGTCGGCGCCTGACGTTGCGGTGCTCGACAAAATTCAGAAAGCGGTTGCCGACAACGGCTTTGACGTGCAAATACAGGCGGCCAACCCGAAAGATGACAGGGTCGAAGGGCGGATTGCAATCCGGGGAGCAGGCGCATGAGAGAGTGGCTCGAGAGCCTGCAACCGAGAGAGCGCTGGATGGTATTCTGCTGCGCCGCGTTTGTCGCCCTGGTCGTGCTCTATCTTGCTCTGCTGCGTCCGCTTTATGGTGGCGCGAGCCGCGCTGAAGCGCGGGTTCAGGAAAAGCGCCAGTTGCTGGCTGATATCAAAGCTGCAGCCGCACAGGTTCGCAGCGGCGGAGGTGTGGTTCGCGCCATCGATACGAGTCAGTCGCTGGTAGTGGTCGTTGATCAAACCACCCGCAAAAGCGGTCTTGCCGGGGTGTTGAAACGCAACCAGCCAAACGGTGAGAACGGCATACGGGTAAGGTTCGATGACGCGCCGTTCGACCAGGTTCTGTCATGGCTTGGCAGCGTCCAGGCCGACTACGGTCTCAGTATCGTCTCGGCGAGCTTTGACGGCGGTGGCCAGGTTGGACAGGTGACGGCCAACCTGGTGCTGGAAAGGCCCGCTTCGTGACCCGAAATCGCGTTCTGATCGCAACCGGAATTCTGCTCTACCTCTGCTTCGCGATCGCTACGTTACCGGCACGCGCGGTATTGCCGCGGGTATTGCCCGAGACCATTACACTCGATGGCATAGATGGATCGGTCTGGTCCGGTTCGGCGCAATCGATACGCGGCGGAAAATTCTCGGCCACCGGGATTCGCTGGGACTTCGAACTGTTGCGGTTATTCCGTCTCCAGTTGGCTTATGCCATCGACCTGCAGATTCCCGGCGGGTTCGCTCGCGGTGTCGTGGCGATGCAACCGGGGGCCATTGCGCTCAGTGATTTCAGTGCCAGTCTGCCCGTTGCCGAACTGGCACGGCTGATTGCACCGATGAACCTGCAGGGTCAGGCAAGCATCGACATCGCCAGCGCCCGCCTGGTCGAACAATGGCCGAACCGGCTCGACGCCGTGATTCGGTTCGGCAATATCCGGTTGCAACAAGCGGCTGAAATCGAATTGGGCGATTATCAGCTGGTTTTCGACCCCGCGGATGCCAGTGCCGAGGCCATTATCGGCAAGGTTTCCGATCTAGATGCGACGCTCGATGTCAGCGGCACTGTCCGGCTTTTGCCGCAACGCGGTTATGAGATCGATTTGCGGGTCGCGCCCGGGGCCGCCGAGCGCGAACGGTTTGATCGCATGCTGCGCCTGGTGCCGAAAGACGAGGACGGCCGGTACCAGTTGTCGCTGGCGGGATCACTCTGAATGCTTGCTCGGACCGCATCGGTATTCCCAGCAGCGCCATCCTTCGAGCAGCGGAAAGTATAAACCCAACTGCAGGGTCTCATCCGGGTACAAGCCGCACAACAACCGCGCGTAGAGCTCGAGCTGCCCGCGATAGCGTTCGACTTCCCGGTCCAGGAATTGTTCGCGGCCGGCGCCTTCGTGAACGCTGGTCTTGTAATCCACTATCCATAGCCGTCCCGATTCGTCGCGGAAAGTACGGTCGATAATCACGTTGGCCAGTCTGCCATCGAGCAATCCGCTAAGACGTAGCTCGCAATATGCATCGGCATGCTCGTTGTTGAGCAGCCATCGGCCCCGCTCACTGCTCAACGCACCATCGAGCGCCGCCATGACCCGCTGCGCCGCGCCATGCAGATGTTCCGTCGGAACGTTCTCCTCGCGCAGGGCCTGCGCGATAGGGCTGCGTTCCTGTTGCAGACGTTGCCGGTCCCAGTTTCCCGCGCCTTCCGTCGCGATTCGCTGCAGGTAACGATGCGTCACGCTGCCAACGAGACGGATCGTTTCACCGGCCCAGTCGAATTCAACGGGCTGCGCAGGTTGCTCGGGGGTGGTCAGTGTCGGACGCACTGCAACCGGATCTCGCGGCGGCGCAGGCTGCCATCCGGTTTTTACGCGGTGCCATACAGGGGATCGCTGCGCAATGTCGGCGACCGGGTACGGCCCGGTCACACCGGTGCTGGCCGGATCAATTTCAGCCGCAAGCTGCGACCACAGGTACGACAACAAGGAACCGGCCGCAGGTTTCTCCGGTTCTCCGCTTTCGGGATTGTGGCTAATGCCAAAGACGAGATGCAGTTTGTCGCGGGCCCGGGTCGCCGCAACGTATACGATCCTGGCCGCCTCGTTGCTCGCGCGCCTTTTTTCGATGTCGGCGAGATACTTGCTTAACCCATCCGACGGTTCACCATGTGCCGTTATGGGTGCAAACAACAAGCGTGGCGCCCTGCCCTCACCGCCAATTTCCATCCACCGCAGCAACGGTTTGTCGTCGGGGCGCGGTTTGCGGTGCAGGCCCGGCAAAATCACCGTGTCAAACTCGAGTCCCTTGGCCTTGTGGATGGTCATGATCTGAACGCATGCCGCCGCACCGGGGTCGGAGGATGCATACAAGTCATCGAGACGCCGATCGAGCACTTCGAGATCCTCGATATCTCCGCCCGTTTCGAGCCCATCCAGAAGCTCGAAGAACGCCTCCGCATCGGCAATCGCTGATTCCCCGCGCAACGTTGCGGCGCCACCCAGTCCGAGCCACATGCCCTCGATCCAGCGTCTCAGACTACACCGGCCACGCCCGGCATCGCTGTCACGAAGGAGCTTCGTCAATCGTTGGATGCGCGCTCTGCCGTCTTCGCTGGCCCGCTTGATGTGCGCGGTCTCGAGGAGCAAATCCGCTATACAATCGTCTTTGCCTCCGCTGACTGCCAGAAGATCGGCATGACTCAATCCTACGAATGGGGCTCTGAGCAAAGCAAGCCAGGCGGTGCGGTCGCCACGATGCAGCAGCGCGCGCGTCAGCGCCAGCAGGTCGCAGATGTGGGATTGTTTGCGCAGGGCTTCTATTTCCACGGCCTGAACCGGGATACCCGCGTCCCGCAATGCCCGCATGATCACGGCCAGGTGCGGTCTGCCGCGGACCAGAATCGCGCAAGTCCGGTCGCCGCCTCGCGCCTGCTCGGCGGCGACGATACCGACGACACATTGCGCCTCGTCAATCTCTGACTTGTCGCCGATCGGGTGAATTTCCACGGCCCTGGTGCCGTCAGGTTCGGTGTCCGCACTGCTCGCTGGAGCGTAACTCACGGCGCCGAGGATCGGATTGTCGCGCGCTGCGAGTACCGAGGGGAAAACCTGATTGAACCATTGGATCATTGCCGCACGGGAGCGGAAATTACTACTCAGCTGTAACGCCTGCATTGGCGGCAGCGCAAGATGGCCGTCCCGTGCCGCAAGAAAAAGACCGACCTCGGCATCGCGAAACCGGTAAATCGACTGCATGGGATCGCCGACACAGAAAAAGCTGCGGCCATCGTCCGGCTCCCAGCCGGCAGTGAGTCGGGTGAGCAGATCGACCTGTCCGACCGATGTGTCCTGAAACTCGTCCACGAGAATGTGGCTGAGCCGATAGTCGAGCAGCAGTGCGAGATCCTCCGGTGCATCGCCAGGACCAAGCGCGCGCGCCGCGGCGGACGCGAGACCGGTATAGTCGATCTCACCGCATTCCTCGAACAACAGCTCGAGTTCGGCGGCGGCTCGGGGCAACAACCCGAGCAGGGCTTCGAGAAATTCCCATTGATCGTCTGCGAACGCTTGGCAACGGCAACGCATCAATAGCACCGAGCGCCTCCTCGATGCCCTCTTCCTCGCGCAACGTCGCGAGCAACTCGATCATCCGGTCCTTCGCGGATCGGTCGCTGGTAGAGAAACCGTTGCGCTTATTGACGCTTTTTCTCAGGGTGCCCGCCTCGGTCAAAACGAAACCGACCAGAGCTCGCCATTGCAGCAGGTTGGAAGCGTTCGGTGACGGGAAGGTCTCGCGCTGCCCGAGCACCTCGAGCTGGTGTTCAATCCCGGCCTCGTCCATCTGTGCCGCCGCGATTCGCGCCAATTCGCACCACTCCCGTTCCAGGTCGCGCGGAACCCGGCCAACGTGGCGCTGCAATTCCGCCGTAACCGTCGCCGCGAGGTCGCCTTCGAGCTGCGCCCTGAGATTGAGCTGCTGCGCAGCCATCATGATGTGCCTGATCCAGTGATCGCGCCGTCGCAGCATACTGGCGAGCATGCCGACAAACCGCTCCGGCGAGTTGTCGAGATGCGCCAACACGCGCTCTACGCGGTCGCCCGCGGTTCCCGGTTCCGCCAGGTAGCGCAGCACCGCTTCCGCTGCATCCCGGTACAGCGCATCAGGCTTGTCGGCAACCCGGATATTGGGCGGCAGGCCCATCATCATCGGCATCTGCCGCACCAGCGATGCATTGAAAGCGTCGATCGTCATGATCCGCAGCCGGAACGGACAGTGCAGTAACTGCCATTGCATCTCGCGGTCTCGCTCGAGCACGTTGCGGGCAAGCTCCAGGCTGAGTCGCTGGTGCGGTGCGTCCGCTGCGGCCTCGGCTGCCGCCTGGAGCAGGTGCTCCAACACCCGCCGGCGCATCTCCGCCGCGGCTTTGCGGGTAAACGTGATCGCAAGAATCTGCTCCGGGGCTTCGACCCTCGCCAGCAATGCAAGAAAGCGCTGACTCAGCAGCTCCGTCTTGCCCGACCCCGCCGGCGCCTGGACGATAAAAGACTGTGTCACATCCAGTGCCCGGGCGCGGGCGTCGCGATCGTCGCTGGCAGTTGTCGTCACGGGTTGTGACCCTGGCTCTGCAGTTCATTGATGCGACATAACGTTTCGAGGTCACAGTAGCGGCAGGCCTCGCGATCCGGGGTAACCGAGGCGGCGCCACCCTTGAAATTCAGCGCGAGGGAATGCAGTTGCGAGCGCCATGCCTGCATCAGGTCATCCCAGCCGTTGAAGTAACGGGTATCGGGTTGCGAGACGTTGACTGCCGGCTCGGTTCCAAGCACGTCTTTCTCGACGCCGACTCCCTTGTAACCGACCTCTCCGCTTTTCACACTGATTACGGCCACTGCCGCCGGCGCGGCGGCACGGGATATTGCGTACAGGGGCATTTGCGCATCGCGAATTCGCTGACCGCACCAGTCGGCGGTGTTGGCGGCACCGGTTTTGAAATCGAGTACCGCGAGGCGCCCGTCGCCAAGCCGGTCGACGCGGTCCAGCTTTATCGTGAATTCAAGCTCGCCGACTCTCATCGTTTCGCGGCTCTCCATCTGCATGACCGCGAATGGTCCCCGTTGCCGCTCTACTTCCAGGATCTGCCCGATAAGATTTTCGAGCCGCCGTGCCTCGATCCGAATATGTCGCAATATCGCGGCGTCGTCACTTTGCTCGCGGGTCGTCGCCAGGGCGGCAGCGACGCATTCACGCGTCAGCCTTTGCAGTTCCGCTTCACCGCTCCGGGCGAGGCGGTCGCTACCGCCCAGTTCCCCCCACAGCAACTCCATCGCACGGTGGAGCACCATTCCGCGGGTGCGCGGATCGATGCCGAGCGCGGGCACCTCAGGTGTCGTCGCATTCAGTCTGTGCAACGCGAACGCGCGAAACGGACACTGCGCCTGATCGGTCAGAACTCTGCTGCCACCGCCATGTATGTGGGCTGTCCGCAGCGGTGGCGGATTGTCCCATGCCGCCGTTTCGATGGCGTCGCGTTCCAGAGTTTGCTGGCGCCGGTAGCTGCCGCAAGCGGCAGGGTCAGCGGCTTCGGTCTCGGCAATATCTGCGATCAAAAGACTCGGCCACATATCCCGATCTTCCAGGCGCGCCGGCCAGCTCACGACAACATCGTCGGCGCCGGCTTTAAAGCAGGACAGCAGCCAGTGCGCATGACGCAACTGACTGTCGACAGTCGATGAAGGCATATCCAGCTGCCGTTGCAAGGCGAGCGGGATCAAGGGGTCCGGCCGCGGCGGCGCCGGCCACGCTTCATCGTGCCATCCCGTTACCCACAGGTGATCGAAGCGCAGCCCCGCCGCCTCGAGACTGCCCATTATCTCTACCGGGGCGCCCGGATCCCGGATCTGGAAAACGCTGTTTTGCAGGATCCGGGTCAGCTTCGACAGTGCTCTGCCAACGCCTAGCGAACCGACGACAGAGTCGAGGCTCGCAAACTCCGCGAGTCGTTCGCGCCAGTGCTCGTGCAATTGAAATTCCGCGCTGTTCGCAATGCGCTCGCCAGGCCAGCCGAACGCCCTCAACTGGTCGCTGAATACTGTCACCCATTCGCTGGGCAGCCGGGACCCTGCGATCTGCGGCAAGGCCTCGAGTGATGTCGCTAGCGAATCGCCCGCGTGTCCGGCGAGCCAGACGAGCTTGCGGATGTCGACAGTGCGCCAGCCACGTCGCCTGATTTGCAGATCGATGGCCGCCCGCTTTCCGGCTTGCGCCGGCATTCCGTGCAGATACGGCGAGCGCAGCAGTCGTCCGGCTTCCCGATAGTCGACACCGTGGCAGGCGATACGCAATAGCAGCAGCGCCTGCGCGATCAGCGGACAGGTGTCGCTTTCCTGTCCCAGCGACAGGTGAAACACTCCATCGTCGGTGGCGGCTCCGGGTAACACTGCGCCGGGTGTAAGGATGTCGGCAAAAATACGCTCGACCTCGCTGCGCCGCGTCGCCAGATCGCTGACGACGACCCCGATCCGTTTTTGCGGGTCTTCTTCGAGTATCCGCCGCGCCCATTCCGCGGCCGCCTCCAACTCGTCGCCAGGGCCGGGAAATGCCATGCGCTGACAATGACTTGCAGAAGGAACTTCCGGTGGCGTGACAATATCGGTGCCGGCCGCCTCGAACCGCTGCAGCAGACTCCGCTGCTGCGGGGAGAGTTGCTCGAAACCGATAAGAGCCAACTCCGGTGGCGGGCTGATATGGCCGCGTGCCAGCGCGGCCATGATCTCGTCGGCGAGATGCGCACTGTCGATCCAGCCATTATCGCGGCAATGCTGCTGGAATTGCCTGGCCCAGTCAGAGAATGTTCGGACCGAGCCGCTCGCCGCCTCGGCCAAGGGATCCGGCGAGATTCCCCAGTTCGCGGCAAGCCGCCAGCTTTGCATCGCCACGCTGGGCCAGGCCATATTGCCGTTGCGCTGACACCTCCGGCTGGGCCGTCTCGCGGATACATCGCTCCCACAAAGCGAGTTCCTGCGCCGGATTCAGCAGACTCCGTTCCGAGCCGTTCCCAGCCAGCCAGATTGCCTCATGGCACCGCCGCATCCATGCATCGAAAGCCCACGTCTGGGGGCTGCGCCAGACGCGCTTGCCATTTCGCAGGCAGTGACGGGCAAACGTTTCGGCGATCTCGCGTGCCTGACGACGGGTCGCCGTTACCACGACGCCATCGTCCTCCAGAATTTCTATAATAGTTTTAATTAATAATGCCTTATATTTATTACTTGAGGCTATAATTTAACTTAGGAGGATCGCTCCGCTCGTCGCATAGCGCGCCAATCTCGGGGTCAGAGAGATTCAACCATTCGCGCAGCACCCGGCTTCCGTTTTCGCCGAGCTGTGGCGGCGGGCAACGGTACTGTACCGGTGTCGCGGAAAAACGCACCGGATTCGCTACCCCCGGTATCGCAGCCCCGCTCCGGGCCGCCAGATCGATACGCAGATTACGATGGCGCACCTGCGGCTCGGCAAAAACCGCATCGAGGGTATTGACCGGACCGCACGGCACGCCAGCCTGTTTCAGGTGCCCGACCCAGTCCGCCGTGTCGCGACCGGTAAACAACCGGGTCAGCACGGGCAGCAATGCCGCACGATTCTCGACGCGAGCACGGTTTGTCGCGAAATTCTCGTCGTCCGCGAGCCGCGGTTCCCCCAGGACATCGGTGAGACGCCTGAACTGGGCATCGTTACCGACCGCCACCATGATGTGTCCGCTGCGGGTGGGAAACGCCTGGTAAGGAACGATGTTCGGGTGGGCCGTGCCGAGCCGACCCGGTGCGCGGCCGCCGACCAGAAAGTTCATGGCCTGATTCGCCAGCATCGCGACCTGGCAGTCCATTAGCGCGATGTCGATGAATTGGCCAGCGCCGTCGCGCTCCCGGGCCTGCACCGCCGCGAGGATCGCGCTGACTGCGTACATGCCGGAGAACAGGTCCGCAACGGCGACACCGACTTTCTGTGGCCCCCCGCCCGCCTCGTCGTCCGCGCCACCGGTAATGCTCATCAAACCGCCCATCGCCTGGATCATGGCATCGTATCCGGGCGTATCGGATTCCGGGCCATCCTGGCCGAAAGCGCTGATCGAGCAATAGATCAACCCCGTGTTGACTCGGCTCAGCGTTGCGTAGTCGAGGCCGAACGCGGCCATCGTGCCAACCCGGAAATTCTCGATGAGCACGTCGCAGCTTACCGCCAGCCGCCGCACGAGCGCCTGACCCTCAGAATGGCGAAGATCTACGCCGAGCGAATCCTTGCCGCGATTGGCCGCGGCGAAGTACGCCGACATGGCGTCGGTCTCATTGCCAATATACGGCGGTCCCCAACTGCGGGTATCGTCGCCGCTACCGGGTCGCTCGATCTTGACGACATCGGCGCCGAAATCGGCCAGCGTCTGCCCGGCCCAGGGACCCGCCAGCACGCGGCTAAGGTCCAGAACCCTGAGACCCTGGAGCGCGGTTTTGACCGGTGTCTGATCCTCGGAGATAGGACTGCTGGCCCCCCATTTCCGTGCTTCGCACGAGCGCGATTGTAACGCGCGCCGGCTACGCGAACACGTCCTTGCCGGGCGCCGGAGAAATCGTCCCGGCCGAGCGCCGGCGCCCCGGACCCGCCGCGCAATTCCCGGTCACAAGGGCATGTGACCTCCCGCCGCCGGGCAGGTAAAATAGCCGGCCTGTATCGTCATTGGCCTTTCGCCGCGGGCCTGATCTGAGCCGGGCCGTCGGTATTCAATTTTGCACAGAGTTAAAAGAGGAACCTGCAAATGCAGAAGATCCTGGTGTGTCTGAAACGCGTCGTTGATTACAACGTTCGTGTCCGCGTCAAACCCGATGGTTCGGGTGTCGTAACCGACGGGGTGAAGATGAGCGTCAATCCGTTCGATGAAATAGCGCTCGAGGAAGCGCTGCGGATCAAGGAGCGCGGCGGCGCCAGCGAGGTCATCGTAATGTCGATCGGTTCGGCGGAAGCTCAACAACAATTGCGGACGGGTCTCGCCATGGGTGCCGATCGCGCGATCCTGGTGGAGAGCGACGAGGCAGTCGAACCATTGTCCGCCGCTCGCGCGATGCTTGCCGCGATAGAACGCGAGCAGCCAGGCCTGGTCATTCTCGGCAAACAGGCGATAGACGATGACAACAGTCAAACCGGACAAATGCTGGCCGCGTTGTGGAATCGGCCGCAGGCCACTTTCGCGTCGAAGATTGTGCTCGACGGAGAGACCGCCACGGTGACCCGTGAGGTCGACGCCGGGCTGGAGACCATTGCCATCGATCTGCCCGCGGTCGTCACGGTTGACCTCAGGTTGAATGAGCCGCGTTACGTCAAGCTGCCCGACATCATGAAAGCGAAACGCAAACCCCTGGAAATAGTGAGCTTCGCCGATCTTGGCGTCGAAAACGAACATCACCTGACTGCAACGCATTTTGCACCGCCGGCGCAACGCGAGAAGGGGATAATGGTCGAGGATGTGGGCGCATTGATTCAGGCTCTCAAGGACAAGGGGTTGGTGTAATGGGAAAAATACTGGTAATTGCCGAACATGACGGGACATCTCTTAATGCCAGCACCGCCAAGTGCGTCGCCTGTGCGACGGCTATCGACAACGATGGTGTCGATATCGCCGTATTGTCGGCCGATGGCGCATCACTGTGTCAGCAAGCCGCTGCGTTGGCGGGTGTTGCCCGGGTCCTGAAAGTCGATCATGAGGTGTTTTCAGCACAGCTGGCCGCGACACTGGCCCCGCAGATCGTAAGGCTGGCGGACGGCTACACCCACATCCTTGGCCCATCGACGACGTTTGGCAAAGATCTGATGCCGCGGGTCGCGGCGTTGCTCGGGGTCGCCCAGATCAGTGACATCATGGAAGTCAAAGGAGCCTACAGCTTTCTCCGCCCGATTTATGCCGGTAATGCCATTGTCACCGTTGAGGCATCAGCGGAACGAAAACTGGTCGCAACCGTCCGGACCGCGTCGTATCGGGCCGTTTCCGCCGACGGTTCTGCCACGGTGGAGTCGGTGGACGCCAGCGCAGATTTCCCGACTCACACCCGGTTGGTCGAAATCAAGGCCAGCAGCGGCGACCGGCCGGATTTGCAAACCGCGACCAAGGTCATTTCGGGTGGACGTGCGCTGGCGAGCGAGGAGAATTTCAGCCTGATTTATTCACTGGCCGACAAACTCGGTGCCGGCGTCGGCGCATCACGCGCGGCTGTCGATGCCGGGTATGTGCCGAATGATATGCAGGTCGGGCAGACCGGCAAGATTATCGCCCCGGATCTGTACGTGGCGATCGGTATTTCTGGTGCGATTCAGCATCTGACCGGGATCAAGGATGCCGGGACGATCGTTGCCATCAACAAGGATCCCGAGGCGCCGATTTTCGAAGTGGCGGACATCGGTCTGGTTGGCGATCTGTTCGAGATCGTGCCGGAACTGGAGAAACAGCTCGGCTAGCCGGGTTCGCCCAACCGCTCGGCCGCCAGCATTGCTGGCCAAACGAAAAGAGGGCTTGCGATGCAAGCCCTCTTTTTTGCCTTGGCGGCTCAGCCGGTCACAGATTCTTCAGCAGGTACTCCGCGCTGCTGACTTCGAAAGCACCGGGCGCCTCGACGTGCACCGCTTCCACGGTGCCGTCATTGACGAGCATCGCAAAGCGTTGTCCGCGGAGACCCATACCAAATCCGGTGGCGTCGAGTTCCAGCCCGAGCGCGCGGGTGAAGTCACCGTTGCCGTCGGCAAGCATCAATACGGCATCACCGACATCCTGATCTTTACCCCACGCACCCATGACGAAGACGTCATTGACCGCGAGACACGCGATGGTATCTATGCCTTTGGATTTCAGATCGTCAGCATGCTGAACGAAGCCCGGGAGGTGTTGCGCCGAGCAGGTCGGGGTGAAAGCGCCGGGGACGGAAAACAGGATCACACGTTTTCCGGAAAACAGATCATCGCTACTGATTGCGCCGGGACCGTTCTGGGTCATGATGCCAAACGTCCCCGCCGGCACTTTGTCGCCTGCCTTGAATACTCATATCAAACTCCTCTCCGTGAATAAAACCTTGCCGGCGAATGCAATGCCCGGGTCCGGTCGGCCATAGTTCGTTCCGTCGTATTCGCTGATCGCGAGCGGTGTGGATTCGTTGTGGTTCGCGTGGGGATGGCTACTTCGGGCAGCACCCGCCGCGCCCGCTATTAGACAGAAACCTTTCGTTCCCGGCAATTCCTCCGCGGCCACGCCGGGCGAAAGGCCATTGCTCTCGTCGAAATCGAACCCGGGCGCTTCGTTCTGGTCACCGCTGCCGGCCCGGCCCAGCCTCCGGGGCCGCCGCACTCAACCGCTCCCGAGCGCATCAGAAAATTGCTATAAATAGACTTTCGATATAATCGATAGTTCTCTGAATTAACTAACAATATTATGATATTCCAATTCTCTGTAGGCACGGCTTTGCCTGCGCACGCCACGTCGCTAATAACCTGGCGGGCGACAAGGAGATCTTGGGCGATCAGAGAGCGAGCTCGACGGCCGGTGCACGAAGATTGTAGTTGGAGCTCATTGCGCGACCGTATGCGCCCGCGTTCGCGATCAGCAGGATGTCTCCTTCCTGTGTAACCGGGAGGTAACGGTCACGTCCGAGACGGTCGCCGGTTTCGCAAATCGGGCCGACTATCGTTGCCAGTTCGGTCGCAGGCTCGCCAAGTCGCGACAAATTGACAATGCGGTGGTACGCCCCGTACAAGGCCGGTCGAATCAACGAGTTCATGCCGGTCGACACGCCGAGATAGCGGGTACCGTGTTTGCCTTTCAACTGGTTGACCGTGACCAGCAGCACCCCCGCCGGGGACACAAGATAGCGCCCGGGTTCCAGCCAGAGTTGCAAATCGGGATAGGCAGCCCGCACGGCGGCGAGCGTTCCGTCCAATGCCTCCAGATCAAGCGGGATGTCACCCTCCTTTTCGGGCACTCCCAGCCCGCCGCCCAGATCGAGAATTTCGACATCCGGGAAATGCGGGGTCAGGCGCGCAAGTTCGACCGCCACACGTCCCCAGTGACCTGAATCCCGGATGCCACTTCCACCGTGTACATGCAGTCCGGTCACGCGCACGCCGTTGCGCGCGCACAGCCTGTTCAGACGCTCTATGTCGCCGCGGGGTATGCCAAATTTCGAATGCGCACCCGCGGTGTGGACGTGCGCGTGATGCCCGCTTCCCTCACCCAGATCGAGGCGTACAAACAGGGCCTGACCGGCAAAAACCTCCGGCCACGCTTCGAGCGGATAGAGATTATCCAGGGTCACCCGTACACCGCTGTCGATTGCGGCCTCGTACTCCTGCCTGGGTGCAAAATTCGGCGTAAACAGGACTCGGTCGCAGGGCAAATCCGGGAACAAATCGAACACTGCGCGAAGTTCGCCGGGCGAGACGCATTCGAATCCCACACCTTCGGCATGCAATCGCTCGAGAATTGCGGGATATGGATTCGCCTTGATCGCATAGAAAACCCGGTCGACATGGCGTAGCGCGCAAAGCGCCGAGGCTGCGGCGCCGATGCAATCGAGGTCGTACACGTAGGCGGAAGCGTGGGTCCTGGCAAGTTGCAGCAACCGTTTGCGCTTGCGCTCCCACCAGGCGGGCTCGGTTCGCCCCGGTAGCCTGGCCGGTTCAGCCAGCTGCTCCCAACTCGGACCGATAACCGGGTCCTCGTCGGTGTAGCCAATGATCAGATCGTGCAGCGAGCGGACCAGCCGGTCGACCTGACTCTCTTCTATTACTACGGTAAAGTTGAGATCGCTGGCGGCCTGACTGACCAGAAATATCTGATGCTCCTCGAACGCCTCCAACGCGGGCGCGAGGCGATGCAGATTGGCCCGCATCCGCGCCCCGACCATGCTCACGGCGGCACAGGGCCGAATTACCCGTACCCGGCACAATTCGCGCAGCTTGTCGGTAAGCAAACCGAGCCTTTCCGGGTCCACCTCGGCCGCGTTTTCGTCGAGCGTCACACTGACCACCGATTCGGAGGTCGAGACAAGATCGATCGACACGCCGAGATCGGAAAAAACTGCGAAAGCCCTTGCAAGGAAACCGGATTCCTGCCACATGCCGATCGATTCCAGCGAAACGAGCGTCAATCCGCGGCGCGCCGATATGGCCTTGATCCGGGGCGCATCGTCCTCACCCAAGTCGGCGATGACCGTGCCCTCAAGCTGCGGACGGGCAGTGTCGTGAACATGGACCGGGATTGCTGCGCGGCGCGCGACGGGCAGACATCGCGGATGAATCACACCGGCGCCGGTGGCCGCAATCTCCTGGGCCTCGGCAAAACTCAACCGGCGCAGCAATCGCGCAGACGGAATGCTGTGAGGATTGGCGCTGAACATACCCGGCACATCGGTCCATATTTCCAGCCGACAGGCTTGGAGCCGCGCCGCGACATAGGCCGCAGAGGTATCAGAGCCGCCTCTGCCGAGTAATACTGTTCGCTTCTTCTCATCACTGGCGATGAATCCCTGCGTGACGATCACACCGTCCAATTGCGCCCATTCACGTTGCAGTGCGGGATCAGGGTCGGCGGCGCAATGCGCCGCGAGAAAATGGCGCGAATCCGCTGAGGGATAAACCGGCTGACAGGTCAGTACGCTGCGCGCATCGACGATTCGCGCCGGAATTCCCTGTGATTCCAGACACGCAGCGACCAGTTCGGTTGCCATCAGTTCGCCAAAGGACAGCAATCTTGCGCGGACCGCGGGACCGGCCTCCCCGATCAGACTGATCCCGGCCACCAGCCTTCGCAGCTCGGCGCTCCTCGCCTCCAGGCCGGGAAGCGGGCCGAGATCCAGGTTCGCGGCCAGAGCTTCATGGCGGCTTACCACGTCGTCCGCGGCTTCCCGGCTATGGTCGGGGTCAATGTCAGTGGCCAGCGCGTCGAGCGCGTCCGAGATCCCGGCAAGGGCCGAATGCACCATGACCGGCCGCATGCCCTGATCGAGTCTTTCGCGCAGTACCGAGCCGATATTCGCCCAGTTGGCAGCATTGGCCACGCTGGTACCACCAAACTTGAGTACCACCCATGCCGGGTCTGTTGCGTTTGCCATCAGCGGGATCCGATTCGTCACGGTTAGCGCCGGTAATTGCCCGGCGGGCCGCACAGATTACTCACCGGCGCCGGCCTCAATCAAGCGCGGTGGAAGCCACGGTACGCCGGTCCCGGCCTCCGACCCGGATCTGTCGATTCAGCCGGGTGCTGGCATCTCGCGCTGTGATTCGTGAGCCCCATGGCGTTGGACGGGCGTCTCGAAGCCGGGAGTCTTGACCAACAATAGGTCGCAGGTGAGGTGTTCGAGTACCCGCTCGGCGGTGCTGCCGAGAAAAATGCGTTTTAGCCGGTTACGCGCGACGACCCCCATAACGAGCAGGTCGATGCCTTTCTCGGCGACGAGGTCCTGCAGTACCTCATTGGTGCGGCCAGGCAGCATGTGCACGTGATCCGGCCGCCTTGGACTTTGTGCGACCAGTTTGCTGAGTGCTTCGCGGTGTCCCTGTTCGATCACCTCCTCGCTGATATCGATTGGGTAAATGACGGCGCCGGGCACCGCGCTGGCGCAAACTGCCGCGGACACCGGGAGAAAGGCATGTGCAAAGTGCAATTCGGCAGCAGATTCACGCGCGAGCTCGCATGCAACTGCGATGATCGCGCGATCCAGCGCGGCGGGCTTGTCGTGTTCGTGGGTCGGATCCACAGCCGCGGCAATCTGCGCGTACGGATAGGCGGTCTCGGGCTTGACCAGCAATAACGGACACGGACATGTGCGTATCAGGTTCCAGTCAGTGTTGGAGAACAGGGATCGCCTTAGCGGGGCATGGTGATGCGTATCCTTCACCAGCAGGTCGGCCCCGCTGTGCAGCACCTGGCGAACGATGCCCTCATCGAGCGGGCGGTCCCAGCGCGCCGCATAGCTAACTTCGACGCCCCCGCCATCGATAGCGTCCACCGTCTCCTCCAGCTTCGCAATGGTATGCCCGACCATTGACGCGCGCGATTTCTCGAGACCACGGCTATCGAAGAAAC
The DNA here is from genome assembly GCA_963699835.1 of uncultured Gammaproteobacteria bacterium. GTDB lineage: Bacteria > Pseudomonadota > Gammaproteobacteria > Steroidobacterales > BM003 > BM003. The sequence continues at coordinate 200,590 of CAVOVJ010000001.1, forward strand.
GTTCACCTGAGATGTACTGATCGTAAACGCACGCGAAGACTTCAAGCCGCGCGCCAAGCGTGCGGGCTATGCCCAGCGCCCGGGTTACCGCCGGTTGTTCCGTGGCTGTTGGATCGGCTACTACGAGAATTTTCGATACACGCGACATATGACGCTCCTTCGCTCGTCTCGTGGAGGCACGCGCAATCCTGGGCATTCGCCCTTTTTCCATCCATTTCCCTTTATAAACCCACAGCAAATGGGGTTTAATTCGATACTCTAACTAATGTCACTGTGGTTATTACCTATGGCCGCCGGCCAGCCGACAAACCAGAACGAGCAGCCTGACACGAAAGGGCAATTCGAAGCCCTGCTCGACGCCGCGGTTGACGCCATCGTCGTAATTAACCACAAAGGCCGGATTGAGACGGTCAATCCGGCTGCTGTGCGGATGTTCGGCTACTCGAGCGATGAACTGCTCGGGCAAAACGTCGCGATGCTGATGCCAGAGCCCTTCCGCGGCGAACATGATGGCTATCTGGCCCGATACCGGCAGACCGGTCATGCGCGGATTATTGGCAAGGGTCGCGAGGCGATCGGGCTGCGCAGTGACGGAAGCACGTTTCCGTTGGACCTCTCGATCGGCGAGGCCCATGATCCGGTGGCGCCGCTATTCGTCGGGATCATGCGCGACATCACTTCTCGCAAAGAGATCGAAAAAGCCCTGCGAATCGAACGTGATCGTGCCCAGGGATATCTTGATCTTGCCGCGGTAATTCTGCTCGGTCTCGATCAGGATGGGAACATACGCCTGATCAACAAGCGCGGCTGTGAACTGCTCGGGTATGAAGAGCATGAGCTGCTGGGATGCGGTTGGATCGACAACTGTTATTCGCGACGAAGACCGCTCGCGAATCGCTATCCAGTTTCAGAAACTGATCAATGGCGAAATCCATTTGCCTGACAATACCGAAAATTGGGTTCTTACCCGTAGCGGAGAGTCTCGCCTCATAGCATGGAAAAACTCGGTCATTCACGACGAGTCAGGGGCGATCATCGGAACGCTGAGTTCCGGCGAAGACGTTACGGATCGGCGCCATACCGAAGAACAATTGCGTCAACGCGAAGAACAACTCGAGATGGTGTTCCAGAATGCTCCGCTCGGGACGCTGACGATGGATCTCGAGTTCCATCTGCAATCTGCCAACAGCGCCCTTAGCAGGATGATTGGCACCCTGGAAATAGATCTGCTGGGGCGCTCCTTTCTCGACCTGATCGATCCGGACCAGCGCCAAGGACTGGCGTCGCAACTTGGTCGTATGGTGGCAGGAGAGCACACTACATTGTCGCGCCAGACCCGGCTCCTGCCCCGCGACGAGCGGGAATTGCTGGCGCGGCTTAGCGTTGGCGTGGTGCATGACGCGGATCAGCATCCGCTATTTCTGATTGCACAGATCGAGGATCTCACCCAAAGAATACAGAGCGGCCGTGAAGCGCGTCAGCTGCGCGATCGTCTGACCCAGGTTGGCCGCCTCAGCACGATGGGGGAGATGGCGGCGAGTATTGCGCATGAGATCAATCAGCCGCTGACAGCGGTTGCAACCTACGCCCAGGCGGGTAAGCGTCTTCTGGACAGCGGCCGAGCCGATCTCGCCGATATTTCAAATACGCTGGAACAGATCGGCCAGCAGGCACAACGTGCCGGTGAGGTGATAAGGAGCCTGCGCCGCTTTCTGCGGCAGAAAAAGAGTGCGCGTGAGCGCCTCGAAGTGAACGATATAATCAGCGAAGTCGTTTTGCTGGCGGATGTCGATGCGCGCGCGCACAACATCGAATTGCAACTCAATCTGCAAGATGAGTTGCCCGCCGTAGTCGCGGATCCGATACAGGTTCAGCAGGTAATTCTGAACCTTATTCGCAACGGCCTCGATGCGACAAGTGAGAATGGTGCGGCCGAACCTATACTGATTTGCAGCCGTCTGCGCCCCGACAACAAGATCGAGATCAGCGTCGAGGACGCCGGTCCCGGCGTCTCGGCAGACATGCTGGAGCGGGTTTTTTCGCCGTTTCAGACCTCGAAATCGGATGGCATGGGGATGGGTTTGTCGATAAGCCGCTCGATTATCGCCGCGCATGGCGGTAACCTCAGTTTCGAAAACCTGCCCGGCAAGGGTGCCCGATTCTATTTTTCTTTGCCTACCTCAGTGCTTGGATAAGCGATGCAACCAAGAAAAACCGAACATCACGCCACTGTCTTTATCGTTGATGACGATGCTCCCGTCCGTGATTCGCTAAGCATGCTGATGAAATCCGTCGGCCTGGAGGCGGAGACTTTTGCCAGTGCCATGGAATTTCTCGAAAGCTATGATGCCGATCGTCCGGGCTGCCTGGTTCTCGATATCCGGATGCCAGGCATGAGCGGGCTCGAGCTTCAGGAACAGCTCAACTCGATGCACGCGATACTTCCGATCATCTTTATTACCGGCCACGGTGATGTACCGATGGCCGTTTCGGCGATCCAGAACGGGGCTGCCGATTTTATTCAGAAACCGTTCCGCGACCAGGATCTGCTTGACCGGATCAACAGAGCTTTGGAACAGGATCAGCACAACCGTGAGACCCTGCTACAGATTCGCGGCATTGAAGAACGTCTCGCAAGTCTCACACCGCGTGAGCACGAAGTTATGGAGCTGATCGTGGAGGGCAGGCCGAACAAGGTGATCGCCGGTGATCTCGACGTCAGTCAGCGTACTGTCGAGATACACCGCGCCCGTGTGATGGAGAAAATGCAGGCGAGTTCCCTCGCCCACCTGGTGCGCATGGTGATGCGCGCTAATCAGGGCTAAGAGCTGCCACTGCCGGGTTCAGTAGGTAATTATCCGTATTTTCACTGGTAAGAACATCGAACGATACTCCGCGATGGGCCGATAGTTTCCGACCATTCGCCCGTTTGTCCCGGTCTCGTCATTTCGTTGAGCTGCCAGTGGGTTTACGCAAACCGACCGTCTGTATCGTCGACTCGGACGCAGCAATCAGGTCCGCGCTCAGCGCGCTGGTCTCGACGCTGCCAGTCCATGTCCTTCTTTTTAACGACGCCGAGGCGTTGTTGCGCGATATGCCCGGTGAGGAGCTGGCCTGTGTAATCGCTGAGATCGACCTGCCAGGTCGCAGTGGCATTCAGCTGGTCGAGGACATGATACGCAGCGGGCGCAAGGTGCCGACTATTCTGTTGACCAGCGACAGCGACGTGCCCACTGCGGTTTCGGCGTTGCAGGCCGGTGCCGTGGATTTCATCGAAAAGCCTTTTGTCGACCGCCAATTGCTCGAGCGCGTCGAGCGGGCGGTTGAATATTCTCGCGACTAGGCGCGCGATCATCGATCGTCTTCGCGGCACGAATTAAGTTGCCACGCCCCGTCTTCGCGCTCGTTTGTTCAGATCATGCAGCCGAAATCTGGCGCCTCCGCCACATCAGGTACAGGGCCGGGATTACCGTTACGGCAAGCAGCAATGCGCTTGCCAGACCGCCTACCATGGGCGCAGCAATTCTGCGCATGACTTCCGAACCCGCTCCGCCACCCAGCATAATCGGCATCAGCCCGACCAGCGTCGCGATCACCGTCATCAATATCGGCCTGATCCGTCGCTGCACGCCCTCGAATATGGCCTCATGCAGGTCAGCCATAGAGATTCCATCGGGGTTGCTTTCGGTTATTCTGCAATAAGCTGCATTGAGATAGACCAGCATGACCACGCCAATTTCGACGGCGAGCCCGGCGAGTCCGATAAACCCGACCCCGACTGCGACCGACATGTTGTAGCCGAGTAAATAGACCAGCCAGATACCTCCGATCAATGCCAGCGGCAGGCTGCCAAGTATGATCAGAACCTCGGCGGGACTGCGAAAATTCAATGCCAGCAGCATGACAATGATCAGGAGCGTAAACGGAATTAGCAGTCGCAGCCGTTCCGCGGCGCGCAGCCAGTACTCGTATTGTCCGGACCACGCGATCGAGTACCCCGCGGGCAAATCGACTTTTTCGCTGACTGCGGCACGCGCGCGCTCGACATAGGCGCGCAAGTCGTCGCTGTCAAGATCGACATAAACCCACCCATTGGGCCGCGCATTCTCGCTTTTTATCATCGGCGGACCATCGCTTACCTCGATCCGGGCGAGTTCGCCCAGCGGCACCGCGGCACCGGATTCAATAATCACCGGCAGTTCACGCAGATTGTCCACAGAGTCGCGCAAATCTCGCGGATAGCGAATATTGACCGGGTAGCGCTCCAGTCCCTCGATAGTCTGCGTTAGCGACATTCCGCCGATCGCGGTCGCCACCACGCGCTGAATGTCCGCGACATCCATGCCGTAACGGGCAGCGGCCGCACGGTCTGTCGTGATATCAATGTAGCGTCCGCCGGAAACCCGTTCCGCATACACCGTACGGGTGCCCGGCACTGCTCTGACGACTGCTTCGATGTCACGCCCGATATCCTCGATAACCTCGAGATCGGGTCCGGCAATCTTGATTCCGACCGGCGTCTTGATCCCGGTCGCGAGCATGTCGATACGGGTCTTGATTGGCATCACCCAGCTATTTGTCAGGCCTGGAAAGTTTACAACCTCGTCCAGTTCACGTTTCAGGTCGGCGAGCGTCAGGCCGGGCCGCCAATCCTCGCGCGGCTTTAACTGGATCATCGTCTCTATCATTGTCAGCGGCGCCGGGTCGGTGGCGGTCTCAGCCCGCCCCACCTTGCCGAAGACCCGCTCGACCTCGGGGACGGAACGGATGAGACGATCGGTTTGCTGCAGCAGTTCGGCCGCCTTGCCTGCTGAAATACCGGGAAGCGTGGTCGGCATATACAGCAAATCACCCTCGTCGAGTTCCGGCATGAATTCGGCACCGAGGCGCTGCCATGGCCACGCCGTCACCACGACGAGTACAAGCGCAAGCGCAAGAATGCTGCGCGGGAAACGCAATGCCAAGCGAACCGGGTAGCCGAATAGCTGCACCAGTGCGCGGTTCAGCGGGTTGTCCTGCTCCCTGCGGATCCTGCCGCGTACGAGAAGGCCCATCAGCACCGGGACCAGTGTCACGGCAAGAATGGCCGCTGCTGCCATCGCGTAAGTCTTGGTGTAGGCCAGCGGGGCGAACAATCGTCCCTCCTGAGCCTCGAGGGTGAATACCGGCAGAAAGCTGACAGTCGTGATCAGCAACGAAAAGAAAATCGGTTTCCCTACTTCGCGGCTTGACGCCAGGACCAGCGCCCAACGGTCGGCATCGGATCCGGCATCCTCTATATGCTTGTGCAGGTTTTCGACCATCACGATCGCGGCATCGACCATCACACCGATGGCAATCGCGATTCCACCGAGGGACATGATGTTTGCATTGATACCCTGGAAATACATAACGGCATATGCGGCCAGGACGCCCAGCGGGAGCGCAATGACGGCGACGAGACCGGAACGAAAATGGCCGAGAAACACGATGCACACCAGCAAAACCATCGCCAGTTCCTGCAGCAGCTTGGTGTTGAGCGTGGACACCGCTCGATCGATCAGTTCGGCGCGGTCGTAGGTGACCACGATCTCCACCCCGGGCGGCAGGCTGGAGCGCAACTCATCGAGCCGTCGCTGCACACCGGCGATCGTACTGCGCGCGTTCTCTCCCCATCGCATCACGACGATACCGCCGACCACCTCGCCCTCGCCATCGAGATCGGCAATGCCACGCCGCATCTGCGGTCCGATCTGTACGCTTGCGACATCGCGTAGCAGAATGGGCGTGCCTTGTCCGGTCAGTCCCACGGGGATTTTTTCGATATCCGCGATCGAGCGCAGATAGCCGGTCCCGCGGATCATGTATTCGGCTTCGGCGAGTTCGATTACCGACCCGCCAACCTCCTGGTTACCATCGCGGACAGCCCGGACGATGCGGTCGAGCGGAAGGCCGTAGGCACGCATGCGGCTCGGATCCAGCACTATCTGGTACTGGCGCACCATGCCACCTACTGTGGCCACCTCTGCCACACCGGGTACGGTCTGCAACTCGAATTTCAGGAACCAGTCCTGGATGCTGCGCAACTGGGCAAGGTCATGGCGCCCACTGCGGTCAACGAGAGCGTACTGAAAAATCCAGCCAACGCCGGTGGCATCCGGGCCGAGCACCGGCCGTGCCTCTGCGGGGAGAACACCGGCGACCTGGCTGAGGCTTTCCAGCACCCGACTGCGTGCCCAGTAGAGATCCGTGCCGTCTTCGAACAGTACGTAAACGTAAGAGTCGCCGAAATAGGAATAACCTCTCACGCTCGTCGCCCCCGGGACCGACAACAGGGCCGTTGTCAGCGGGTAGGTCACCTGGTCTTCGACAACCTGCGGCGCCTGTCCCGGATAAGGTGTCTTGATGATCACCTGAACGTCGGACAGATCCGGAATCGCATCCACCGGGGTATGCCGGACCGCGAAAAATGACCACGCCGCGAGCAGCGCTGCAAAAGTCAGCACGATTACCCGGTTGCGGATCGACCATTCGAGGATCGCATCGATCATCGCAATCTCCCCGCAAGAGCTTTTGCCCCATTTGCCGGGTTCATCGGACTTCCCCGGTGTCCTCGGTCTCCGCCAGTCGCTGCAGTCCGGACTTCAAGACTCGCTTCGGAATCGATAAGGAACTGCCCTGAAGTGACCACCGTCTCACCGGTTTCAAGGCCAGCGCTGATGGCAACGTAGTCCCCGGACTCCATGCCGGGAACAACCTCACGCGGCTGAAAACCGTTGCCGGGTAATCTGACAACGACCCGATTGCCACGGCCACTGCGGATCAATGCCTCACGCGGTATAAAAACCAGGTCCTCGCTGCGACCGCCAAAAATGGTGGCGTCGACATATGAGCCCGGTCGCAGGAGTCCGTCCGGGTTGTCCAACTTGATTCTCACCGGTAGCGCATGCGATTGCGGATCAACTTCCGGATAGATGAAATCGACCCGCCCGCTCCATTTTCGCCCCGGGAACGCCGCGCTGGTGATCTCCGCCACCTGGCCTACTTCGACCCAGGACTGTTGCGACTCGAAGACCTCCGCCAGAATCCAGATACTGTCGACATCGGCCAGGCTGAGAACGATCGTTGCCGGTGTCACATACATACCCTCGCGAATATCGAGACCGACAACCGCGGCTGCTTGCCGGGCCCGGTACTGGACCCGCGGATTGACTTCCTTGGTGCGCTCGATCTGGCGCACCGTTTCAGCCGGCACTCCCAGCGCCGTGAGTCGCTGTCGCGACGCCTTGACCAGGCTCTCACCGCCCATACGCAATGCCTGCACGTACTCTTCCTGCGCCGTGACCAGTGCCGGCGCGTATATTTCAAAGAGAACCTGGCCCTCGCTGACGACATCTCCCTGCGTTTTGACGCTCAGAGTCTCGACCCAGCCTTCGGCGCGCGGATGAATATGACGTAAAGTCGATTCGTCGTAGGTGACCCGGCCAAAGGAGCGGATTCGTTTCCATAGCCTGCCCTTTTCCACCGTCGCTGTTCGCAATCCAAAATTTTGCGCGACGCGCGGATCGATGCGAACGCTCGCGCCGCCGTCATCGTCATAAACCGGAACATAGTCCATACCCATTTCGTCCCGAGCTGGTTCCATTGACGTGATTTCAGGATTGTGGGGATGACGGTAATACAACGGTACACGCGCACCTGGCGCTGCGGTTTCCTGGCGTCGCTGCACCAGGTCCATGCCGCAAATCGGGCAACGCCCGGGTTCATCACTGGTGACATCGGGGTGCATCGGACATACATAGCCCGGTTGGGCGTGCGCCAGTGCATGATCGGCGAAGCCCGCGGCGCCCTCGAAAGTGTCTTCCTTTTTGCTACAGCCCGGCAAGCCGAATACCAGGACAAGTCCTGCCGCGATTCCGATTACTATTTTCATTGCGGATCCTCCTCGGTCAGGTACAGGAGCCTGGCCCGGTTCCTCGCGAGATCCGCACGGATCGACACGTAGGAAAGCTCTTGGGTCAACAGCAGAGTTTGCGCCCCGACCAGCTCGGCGAAGCTCGCATAGTCATTTTGATAAGCCGCTCGGGTAGCCTCCACATTGGTGTTGGCGTCGGGCAGCACTTCGCGCTGAAACAGCGAATCGCGTGCCTCGAGTTCGGTGACACTCGCCCATAATGCATCGAGTTGGGAGACCAGCTCGCGGTGGCGATCGGTCTCCGCTTCGTGCGCCGCACGCCGTTCCGCCTGTGCCGCGGCCAGCTCGCGGTCCTGGCGCCGGCCACTCAGCAGCGGAAGACTGAAATTCACCATTGCCGAGAAGAAATCCGGGCGCTCGTCGCCGCTGGCATCCTCACCGCTGCGAAAACCGTAGGCGACGTCAACACCGAAGCTCGGCTTGTAGCGTTCGCGTGCAAGCTCCTCGCCAAGTTGACGAACCTCCACGGTGTTGGCACTCGCGCGCAAAAGCGGGTGTCTCCCGATGCCCTGCAGTGCCGTCATGTAGTCCGCCGGCGGCGCAAAAGCGGGGATAACGATGTTGGTGCCGGGCGCCAGGGCCGCTCCGGTCCAGCGGCTCAACTGCGCGATCCGGTTGGCAATCTCGCCCTCGAGATTCAACAGGCGATCGCCCAGCAGACGCCGTTCCAGGCGCGCGCGAACCACGTCGTGTTGCCCGCTCCTGCCGCTGGAATAACTTGCCGTGACCGCATCCTCGAGTTCTCGATACCATTGCCGTTTTCGCTCGACGATGCGGGCAGCATCCTGCAATTGCGCAATATCGGTCCACAACAGGCGAACCTGGCGCCGGATCATGCGTTGCCGCTCTGCGAGGAACTCGGCCTGTGCTGCGGCCTCAGTCGCATGACTGGCCGAGCGCAGGGCAAGTGTGCGGCCGGGCGGGAAACTCTGGCTTAGCCCCACCAGCAGCTGGGTCATCGGTTCCTGGTCCAGTTCGAAGCTGTCGACTGGAAGGTTCATCGCGCCAAGGCGCAAGCGCGGATCGGGCAGTTGACCCGAAGTTACAACGCGCGCTTCAAGCGCCTCGCGGGTCGCCTCGATTTGCGCCAGACCGGCATCGCGCTCGATTGCGAGTGTTTCTGCCTCGTGCAGGCTGGCAAGGACCCCGGACGCGCATGCGAAATCCGGCAAACTGATTGACAGCGCCAGAAATGCTAATGGCGCAAGCCCGTTAAAGGGCGATAAAAAACGCAACATGGATAGCTACCTCTTGAGACGGCGAACGGCAAGTCCGAAGTCGGCAAGCGGGCTATTCGATGAAGCGGCAGAAATCCAGGAAAGGTGGCGGGTGGTGGTGAGGTTCGTCAGCTGCAGCGGCGAGCGAAAGTCGGGCAAGGCCAGACGGAGCAGCCAGCACGACTGCCCAGTCAACCGTCGAGGCGTCTGCTGACTGGGTCTTCAGCTTGGAGTCGGAACCGGGCGTGCGGGCGTCATAATCATAGGCATCGACAAAACTGCAGAGATCGTCACCAGACGAATTGGGCATTTCCTCTGGCGGGCAATGCGGGCAATGCTCGTTGCCGTGCGCGTCCGCCGTCATTGCCGCTACGTCATTCGCGCTATCCGCCTCCAGCGCCATCAGGCAGGGCTGCGCGGCCATATTCATCCATACCACGACAAAAAGCCCAAGCGTCGTTCGGGCTATTCGCGGTGTAAATTTACGCAGGAGACGCAAACTCATTGGCGATCTACGGCTTTTGCAACTGTCACTGGAGAATATTACTGTGACGACTGCATGGCAAGGGCCGAGGGTCACAGGTTGTGGCCGTCCGCATTGCGTAACCCACCAGCGCATGACCCGCTGCTCGAGGCGAGGAAAGAGATGAGTACAGTGTCGGCCGTCCGGGGAACACTCCTCGTGATTGGTTGCGTCGCAGTGCTTCTGTTGGCAGGGTCAGGACGCGCAATCAGCGAAACTGCGCTCGCCTCCGCGACGAGATTTCGACTGATGCAGAGTCCCGCCGCAGCCGGTGCGCGGACGCCCCACCTTGCGGCTGACGATACCGGTGGTGTCCTTTTCAGTTGGCTCGAGCGCGGCGCCGACAGCAACCACTGGAGACTGAAATACAGCCGTTACGATGCTGGCGAATGGCAAGCGCCGCGGAAAGTAGCCGACGGAAGTAGCTGGTTTGTTAACTGGGCCGACTTTCCCTCCGTGGTGGCGATTGTCGGGCCAGCGTCTCGCCGCACACTGGCTGGCAAAGCGCGAAGGCGGCGTCTACGCGTACGATGTCATGCTCAGTCAGTCGGTTGATGGCGGAATATCCTGGTCTCCGCCGGTCAGTCCCCACGACGATGGCACCGCGACGGAACACGGCTTCGTCAGCCTGTTTCCGTGGCGCGGAGAAACCGGTGTGATCTGGCTCGACGGCCGCGAGACAGCAGTCGAGCGGGCAGCCGAGCGGCGGGCAGGCTCATTCGGGCCATCATGGCGGCATGACGCTACGTTACGCGCTGCTCGACGCCGACAACGCGGTGCTGGAGCAAAGCCTTGTCGACGAGCTGGTCTGCGACTGCTGCCAGACCGATGCGGCGGCCGCCGGCGACCAGGCGCTGATCGTTTTTCGCAATCGTACCGAGCATGAGATCAGGGATATTTATTACAGCCGCATGGGTCCGCGTGGGTGGAGCGATCCGCAACCAGTGGCTGACGACGGGTGGCAGATGCCTGCCTGCCCGGTCAACGGACCCGCGCTCGACACCAAGGAAAATTCTGCGGCAGTGGCGTGGTTCACCGCCGCGCAAGGACAGGGCTCGGGTTCAGGTGGCGTTTTCGTCCGCAACCGGATTCGCTGCACCCATCGTTGTCGATGCGCGTGATCCGCTGGGGCGCGTCGATATCGTCCTCATCGATTCGCGCACGGCTGCCGTCTCCTGGCTCGGCACCGCGGAGCAAAAAGGCCGGGCCACGCTGCGCGTTGCATTTGTCGACCGCGACAGCGGCAAACTCGCCGAATTGACGCTACACACGCTCGCTGCGAGCCGCCTTGCCGGCTTTCCCCAGGCGGTGGCGAGCCCGGGCGGATTGATGTTCGCGTGGAGCGAGCCGGGGGACCCGGGCCAGGTGCGAACGGGGTTTCTGACTGTTCCGGATGATTACCTCGACAATCTTCGCTAGTTGGTAAGTAGTTTTCCCGATAGCACTCGCGACCCAATCGGCGCTACATCAGTAACAGGGCCAAATGCAAATGCAGGAGGCAGCAATGGCAACTCGATGGATTGTCGTGGCCCACAGCGCCGAGGCGAAAATTTACGCTACGGACAAGGTCGGCCGCGAACCGGTAGTCTGGCGCACTCTCGAACACCCTGCGAGTCGGCGCAAGGACATTGACCTGGTTGCCGACCGTCCGGGACGGACCTTCGACAGTGCGGGCCAGGGGCGTCATGCAATGGCGACCCGGCATACGCCGAAGGACCGCGAATCCGACATTTTTGCGGCCGAGATCAGCGAACTGCTCGAATATGGCCGTACCCGTTCCCTCTACGATGAACTCGTACTGATTGCTCCGCCGCGATTTTCTCGGGCAGCTGCGCAAGGCTATGGGCGAAGAGGTTCGCAAGAACGTCGTTACGGAGGTTGGCAAGAATCTCATCGATCAGGATATCGGTGCGATTTGCCGGGGTCTGGAACAAGCGTGCTGAGCTGCGACCCGGCAGCAGAATCGTGGCTCGCGGGAATAGCTTGGGGGCATGCAGTGGCTCGCTGACTTCGGTTGCGCTGACAGCCGGGAGGATCGGCTATGTCGCAGTACAAATCAGCGTCAATATTGCCGTGGATGCGTGAAATTCGCCGCGCCATTCACAGCAATCCCGAGCTTTCTTTCGCAGAGGTTAAAACAGCCGGGCGCATCACTGCGGAACTCGAGGCATTGGGTATCGAGTACCGCTACAACGGCCCGGGTAGTGCCGTCACCGCGCGGATCTCCGGGACCAACAATGATACCGGGGCGATCGCGCTACGTGCCGAGATGGATGCACTGCCGGGTCGCGAGACTACTGGCCTGGCGTTTGCGCCGAACAACGGCAATGCGATGCACGCATGCGGTCATGACGCCCACATGGCGATGCTGCTGGGCGCTGCCCGTCTGTTGCGGACAACACCTCCCCCGGGCCCGGTTGTTCTGGTGTTCCAGCCGGCCGAAGAACGCGGGTCCGGTTCTCGCAGGACCATCGCCGATGGCGCGCTCGAAAACGTAAGGGCGATATTCGCCGGGCATGTCACACACCAGTATCAAACGGGTCAGATCATGGTGGCCGCTGGCGTGATGACCGCCCAGTCGGACCGGTTCCGGATTCACATCAGGGGCCGCGGCGGACACGGTGCGCGTCCGCACGAGGCCACCGATGCGATCGTAATTGCCGGTTTCCTGATCACGGCAATCCAGACCCTTGTTTCGCGCGAGATCAACCCGCTGCATCCGTCAGTGGTGACGATCGGGCGAATCGAGGGCGGTTCCGCGGCCAACGTAATTGCCGCGGAAGCACTGCTCGAAGGTACGATTCGTACGACGGTAGACGAAGTTCGGGAGCAGCTTCATAGCGGATTGCGGCGCATGGTCGAGGCGACGGCCGCCCTGCACGATGCCCGTGTCGAACTCGAAATACACGCCGGGAATCCACCGGTCGTCAACAGTCCGCGCGAGGCGGCCATAGCGCGCCGCGCCGCATGTCACGTTGTCGGGGAGCCGGCCGTTCCCGGCACGGAATACCCGAGCATGGGGTCGGAGGATTTCTCCTACTATCTCGATGTCTGCCCGGGTTGTTACGTACGCTTCGGCGCCAGAGCGCCTGATTGGGAACCGATACCGTTGCACAGCCCCGCCTTCGACATCGACGAGGACGTGTTGATGGTGGGCGCGGACTTTTTCGACGCTGTCACGCGAGAGGCCATGAGCGACCATAGCTGGAGACGAATATAAACAACGCGGCGCGCTCCGCCCTGCCGCGTTTTAATCCGTGTCCCTCGCACAGCGTGGGGCTGGAGCTCGAGTTGCAGCTTCTCGACGGCGAGACCCTGGATTTGCGCGACGGCATCGTGCCGCTTATGGAGTTGTATCCGCATGCGGAGCGCGTCCGCCCCGAATTCATACAGTCGTCTGTCGAAATAAACAGTGGCAAATGCGAGACGATCGGCGAGCTGCGCGACAATCTCATCGCCACGGCGCGCGGACTCCTCGATCGCTGCAAGACACTCGGGATGGCGTTGTGCGGCGCGGGCACCCATCCATTCAGCCGACGCCTCGCGCTGATCACTCCGCTGCCGCGCTATCAGCGCATCGAGCGCCAGCGCGGATGCCTTGCGCACACCCAGATCACTTATGCCACACATGTCCATGTGGGTATGAAATCCGCGGACCAGGCGGCTACCGCGTTACGCCGCCTGGTGCCAAGCCTGCCGCTGCTGACCGTGCTAAGCGCCAATTCGCCGTACTGGCGCAGCTATGACACCGGCCATGAGTCTTACCGGCAACGCCTCCTGGCCGTTACCCCGAACTCCGGAATTCCACCCGTGTTTGCCAACTGGGGCGAGTTCGAGAAACGTTACCAGACAGCCTTGCGCGCGGGCGTTATCCACTCAATCAAGGACATTCACTGGAGCGCCCGCTTCCACCCCGATTTCGGTACGATCGAGATTCGTAACCCGGATGCCCAACCGACCATTGCCCATGCGGTGGCGCTGGCGGGCCTGATCCAGACTCTCGCCGCCTACGTCGCGGCAACCCCGCGCCCCGAGCTCGATCCGCGCCTGATGCAAGGACTCGGGCATTGGTTGCTGCGCGAGAATCTTTTCCGCGCCTGTCAGTTCGGACTCGATGCGGAATTCGTGACCAGCAATGACGGCGCTACCCGTCCGGCGCGTGCGCTCTTGTTTGAGTTATTCGACCTGTTGCGTTCGACCGCGACCGAACTTGGCAACGGCATCTGTCTGGATGCGCTTGAGATAGCCAGTGAGCACGGGTTGCCATACGTTCACCAACGCCGCGACTTTGAACGGCAAAATTCCTGCCGCTTCGTGACTGAAAGGCTGATTGAACGATTCGAGGAAGATATCCAACGCGCCTGCGGGCCACCGCTGCAGATTTCCGAATCCGGCAGCGGTTAGTATCGGACGGAGGCCACCAGGTATGGCGCTCACCCGGAGCGGGTCCGGTTTAGCGCTTAACGCGGCGCCGGGTTTTAAACAAGTCAACAGGAGGAACCACGATGAGTATCCCTGCAAAAATCCAGCAGCATCTCGAAAAACATCACACTGAAGTCGGCATCGTCACACACCCGGTGACCGGTAGCAGCATGGAAACTGCCGAGGCAGCGCATGTATCCGGCGAGAAAATCGCGAAAGGCGTGCTGTTGCGCGACGATGACGGATTTGTCCTGGCGATATTGCCGGCCACGCACACGCTGAAGATCGCGGCAGTGCGGGAACTGACCGCGCGCCGCCTCGAACTGGCCAGCGAATCGGATGTGACGCGAGTTTTCGACGACTGCGTAAGCGGCGCCGTACCCGCAATCGGAGCAGCGTACGGGCTCGAGACGATCGTGGATGAATATCTCTCTCGCCAGCCGGACGTCTACTTCGAGGCCGGCGACCACGAGGAATTATTGCGCATCACCGGCAATGATTTTGCAGCCGTCAATGCCGGCGCACACTTTGCGACCATCAGTAGCCACCGGCCGTAGCTGGCGATCCTTGCTGCCCGGGCGCAGCGCTAATCCGCTCATGCTCGCCCACGGCAACGATCGAACAATCGAGAGTCCGCAGCAAGCTCTCGATCAGTTCCGGGTGTTGTTTTTCGAGATGACCCGGCAACACAATGACCCGGGCACAGGCGGCGCGTGCGTACTTGCCAAGCTCGCCGAGTCGCGAAGGATCGATGCTATTCCAGCGCTGCACCGGCGCTATGACCGGGTCGGCACGAAGCGCATCCCGCCAGTGCGGAAAATCGTGGGCGGTGCCCACGAGGATCACGGATAAAGGCAGGCGCTCGCTGAGCGCGATTCTCTGCGCTAATGCCATGCACCTGATTGCGCACTCCGAACCGTCGTAGATCACGGCAACGCTTTGACCCGTCAGCCATGCGTCCTGGATGATCGCCAGCACACCGCCTATCTCGGCCGCAAGACTGCCGAGACGAATACCCATCCAGGAGCGGGTCCCCGCCTGCGCGGGTGAGCGACCGACAAGCACCAGGTCGGCATTTTCGCCCTCGCGCCGGAGTTCCTCGAGCACCTTGCCTCGAGTAACCTTGAAATCCGGGTTCAATGAAAACCGGCGCACGGCACCTTTCAGCATCCGCTCGACGCGTATCCGCTGGGCCTGCAACTGGCGTTCCAGCTGGGCGGGGTTCATTGCGCGCTCGACTCCGGTATCCAACGCCACTTCGCGCACAAATGACAACGATGAGAGTCCGATCAGTGAGACATCCTCGATGAACAAACCGCAAATCTCCGCAGGCTCCGGGCCCGTCAGACCGGTCAGCGCATCGAGCGTTGCGCCGTTCGGCGCCGCTGGGTCGAGAGCGATGAGGATGCGCTGGGCCCGGACCCGGTGCGGCATGCCTATTCCTCCTCACTGGGACCGTCACCCGGGCCCTTCGAATAATCCTGACGCCGGCGCGCCATATCCTCCAACGCCAGCTGAATCCTGCCGTTTATGCTGGCGGGCGGATAACAGCCGTCTGTATCGGCCGTGCCGGCATCGGCCCCCATCAGGAGGCTCATGGCCTGGTCGACCGTGCGCACCGGATAGATTGCGAACTGGCCCCGCATGATCGCTGCCCGGACTCTTTCCTCGAGCATCAGGTGCGGCACGTTTTCCGCGGGTATCAACACACCCTGCCCCTCGCGCAGACCGCGACGCTGACACACATCGAAAAACCCCTCGATTTTTTCATTGACACCGCCGATGGTCTGAGCCCGACCGAGCTGGTTGACCGAACCGGTAATCGCGAGCGCCTGGTTGATCGGAAGATCAGCGAGCGCCGACAACAAGGCACACAGCTCGGCCATGGACGCGCTGTCGCCATCGATCCCGCCATAGTGTTGCTCGAAGACCAGGCTTGCTTGCAATGACAATGGCAACGTCCGCGCATAGCGTGCACCGAGAAACGACGACAGGATCAGCACGCCCTTACTGTGAACAGCGCCACCGAGCTCGACTTCACGCTCGACATCGACCACTTCGCCCTCGCCGATACGCACCGTGGCTGTAATCCGCGACGGTTGTCCGAACGCGAACTCTCCGAGTTGCATGACCGACAGCGCATTGATCTGTCCCACCCGCCAGCCTTCGGTATCGATGAGTATTTCGCCACGCTCGATTGCCTCGTAGATATTGCTGCGGACCCGGTCCATCCGAGTCACTCGTCCATTGATCGCTGTCGCTACATCGGTGACGCCAATCAATGCGGCTTCGCGCTTGCGGCAATGGTAGTCGGCCTCGCACATCAAATCGCCGAGACTGCGCAGCCGCGTTGACAGCCGTGTCGAGTCCTCGCTCATTCGCGCACTGTGCTCGATGACCCTGGCGACCGCGGCAGCATCCAGAGCCAGCAATCCGCGCTGCTGTGCAATCCCGCCGAGCATCGATGCGTACAGCCGCGTATTCGATGGAGTGCGGTCGATGTGATCCTCGAAATCGGCCGCGACCTTGAACAATTCGGGAAAATCGGGATCGTACTCACAGAGCAGGTAATAGAGCATGCGGGCGCCGATCAACACGATCTTGATGTCAAGCGGCATTGGATCGGGGTCGAGGCCCTCGGTGCTGATGATTCCCAGAATTTGCGCCAGCGACTCGATCCTGACTGCACCACCGTAGAGCGCCCGTTTGAGACTCTCCCAGGCCATCGGCTGTTGCAACAGGCGTTCTGCATCGAGGACCAGGAATCCGCCATTGGCAGTTTGCAATGCGCCGGCACGGATCATCGTGAAATCCGTGCTCAGCGTGCCGAACTGGGTAATGTGCTCGATCCGCCCGACCAGGTTGTCGTGAGTCGGGTTGCTTTCATAAACGACCGGCGCCCCGGACAAATGCTGATTGTCCACCAGTACGTTGACCTGGTACCTGCGCAACCAGTGTTCCCGGGTCAGACCCAGTTGCTCGGGAAGGCCGCCGCCACCATCGGCCTCCGAGGCCAGAAAGTGCCGTACATTTTCCAGAATGTCGGCCTGGACGCTGTCGAGGTACTCTCGCACGTGTTCAAGATCCTGGTACTTGTCCAGCAATTCGCCGATTAACGCGGTGACCGCCAGCAGTGCCGTTTCACGATCGACTTCCCGGACTCTGCGGCGATGTTCCTTTTGCCAGATCGGGAGATTTTCGAAATGCTTGCGCAGCTTAGCGGTAAGATTCTCGATCGAAGCCCGCGCCTTTGCCCGTTCAGCCTCCGGCCACTTCTGAAAGTCCTCCTCCGCGATGATTTCGCCATCGCGCACAGGAGCGATCGCGAAACCCTGCGGTGTTGGAATCAGACCCATGCCCTGGTGCTCGGCCTCTTTCTGCAGGGCTTCGAGTGCATCGCGGCTGCGGTGCTGAAAATCCTGCTCGATTTCAGTTATCCGGTTGCGATAGCTCTCGCTTTCGAATGCAGCCGGCAGCGACGCGCTGAGATCCTCGACGAGCTGGCGCATATCGCTGCAAAAGCTAGTGCCCCGTCCAGGCGGGAGTGCCAGGCCCCGTGGTTTTCGTGAATCGGAAAAATTATAGACATAGCACCAGTCATCGGCCGTTTCATTGCGCGCCGCTTCGTCATGCAAAAACTGACGCACCATCTCGTGGCGGCTGCTGCCCGGCGGGCCGAGAACGTACAGGTTGAATCCGGTGCCCTTTATGCGCGCACCCATTTCGAGTGCCGAGCGGGCACGATCCTGACCAACGATGGTTCCTGACCGGGCAATGTCCGCCGTGGTGGCAAACCCGAGTTGCGACGCCTCGCATGCCTGATAGGTCTGGTCCTCGCTCAGGGCATCCACCACGGGATAGCAGGTGTTTCTCTCGTTCATCGCCGGATATTCCCTTATGGTCCGGATGAAGTCCGTTCCCTGAGTCTAGTCCTGCAAGCGGACGACTGTGCTCGCCGGGGTGCCCCCTACGCTGCGACGGGTGCCAGCGCTACCGACCTTGGCGGGCTAACCGCGTCGCACCCGCCGCTGCTGGTCAATGGCTTTTGACCTGCCCGCGCCGCTTGTCTGAATACGCCTCGAGCTGGCGGGTCGCCGCGTCGAACGCCTCGCGTACGGCCACGTAGACATCCTGATTCGCAATATCCGCAGTCGGTGCCCGGCTGACGACAATCTCCTGGTCGGGAACGCCGATCTCGATGCGTACGTGATAGGGTTTTCCTTTGTGCTGATGTTTGTGCGGCGCTTCGACCACCACGCGGCAACTTTGCAGGTTGGCGAAAAGCCGATCCAGTTTTGCAGCGCGTTTACGGATGTTTTGTTCAATTGCGGTTGAGGGTTCGAGATTATGGAAGGTAATTTCGAGGGGTTTTTGCATGGCGATCCCTTTCCCAGTGTAATTCTTTGACCGTGCCCCCAATTGGCTTGCACGAAGGCACGCCCTCATTCGATGATCATTCCCGCCCTGGTGCCGAACCATTAGGGAAAACACGTAGACCTGGCAGTGGCGGAGTGACAGATAATGGAGCGGATGTTATCCGTCGACATCGCGGGCCCGATTCCGACAACCCAGGCGTAATTCGATTATGCGCAAGAGCAATACGTCCGCTGGCGGGATAAATATCGAGCTGCGCGAGTTTGTTCCGGAGCTTCGTGCCTGTCTTCTTGATGGCAGGAACTACCCCGAGCAGGCGACCTCGGTTGAGGAGATAGAAACACACTTCGCTCTGATCTACCTCACCGACGAGCATGCCTACAAGGTCAAGAAACCGATCCTGTGGTACGACATGGACTTCCGTACCCAGGCCGCGCGGCGCTTGCATTGCGAAGAAGAAGTCAGGCTCAACCGGCAGCTCGCTCCGGCTGTTTATCTTGGTGTAGAGACGATTGGCAGGGACCCGGCCGGCCGTTTGCGCTGGAACCTCAGTGAAGCTGTCGAGGAACATGTGGTCGTTATGCGCCGACTGCCCGCCGCGCGGATGCTCGATGCGGTGCTTTCCCGCGGTGCGATTCAGGCACAAGAACTCGATGCGCTGATACAGATGATCCGGTGCTTTCACGAGCGTGTTGCCGTTTTCGAAGTGGCCGGCGATGACTATCTTGCCCATCTAAGGCAGTACGTTACCGTCCATAATGAGTTACTGGCGCGACGGCGATACGGGTTACCGAGGGATCTGCTTCGGGCCCTCTACGTGCATCAGCTGCGCAGTCTCGAGCGCCACGCGACGATTTTCCGCCAGCGCGCTGACGCCGGCTTCATTCGCGAATGTCATGGAGACCTGCGGCCCGAGCATATTTGCCTGCTGGACACGCCGTGCGCGATAGACCGCCTCGAGTTTAGCCGCAGTCTTCGCACCATGGATATTGTCGAGGAATGGGCCTTGTTGTGCGTGGAATGCATCAGGCTCGGGCATGCGGAGTTCGCGCATGAACTTGAAGGCGCGGCTCTCGGCAATGACGGTAAGGCCGGGGAGATATGGCCGTTCTACCTGAGCAAGCGCGCATTGGCGAAAGCCAAGTTATGTATCTGGCACCTCGACGATCCGGACTATGCCGAGAGCCGGCCGTGGCCGGAACTGGCCGAGTCCTGTCTCGAACTGGGCCTCGCCGCGCTCGAAAAGACCTAGCGATGCGTGGGACAGCACGCCCCCGACCGAACGCATGCGTGAGCGCCGCGGCCGCGTGGTTGCAAACTGATAACCTTGGGTAACGTGACCCGGGAGTAAGCTGTGAGGCCAGACGCAACGTTCCAATTGGGTAAAGATGACGCGCTAATCGTGGTGGACGTGCAAAATGACTTCCTCGCTGGTGGAGCGCTTGCGGTCACCGACGGAGACGCAGTGATCGCGCCGCTCAATTGTCAGATAGAGCGGTTCAGCAGGGCCGGCCTTCCGCTCATTTTCTCGCGTGACTGGCATCCGCCGAACCACTGCTCCTTTGCCGCAAACGGTGGTAGCTGGCCGAGCCATTGTGTGGCGCACAGCCGCGGCGCACAGTTCTCCAGCGCCCTGATCGTCCCGGAATCGGCCCGCATCGTCTCCAAGGCCACCCGGCCCGACAGCGAGGCGTATTCGGCGCTGCAGCAAACCGGGCTCACGGCATGGCTCCGCAGCCACGGTGTTCGCCGTGTCTTCGTCGGCGGGCTGGCGACAGACTACTGCGTTCGCGCCACGGTTCTCGATCTGCTCGATGCCGGTTTCGCGACAGTACTGCTGATCGACGCCGTCCGCGCGGTGGATGCGCGGCCCGGCGATGGCGAAGCCGCGCTACGCGAGATGATCGCGGCCGGCGCCATCCCGGGCCGCTCAGGCGGCAGCGGAATGCGACCACAATGAGCGATAGCGAAAGCTCGCCGTTGTTGACCGACCTGTACCAGCTGACGATGCTGCAGGCGTATTACGACGAAGGGTTGGATGCCACCGCGGTATTCGAATTCTTCGTCCGTTCGCTGCCTTCGCGGCGAAATTTCCTGGTTGCCGCCGGCCTCGATACGGTCCTCGATTTTCTCGAGAATTTCAGCTTTGACGAGCAGGAACTGGATTGGCTTGAGCAAACCGGACGGTTTTCTCCCGCCTTCATCAAGTGGCTCGCGCAAATTCGCTTTACAGGGTCCGTTCTTGCAATGCCGGAGGGCCGCGTTTTTTTCGCCAATGAGCCGGTTTTACGGGTTACCGCACCGATCGGCCAGGCACAATTGGTCGAGAGCCGGATCGTCAACCTCCTGCACCAGCAGACTCTGATTGCATCCAAAGCCGCACGCTGCGTGCTGACCGCGCCTGATCACGCGCTGCTGGACTTCGGCATGCGCCGGGCGCATGGCGCCGAGGCGGCCATGGGGGTGGCGCGCGCGAGTTATATCGCAGGTTTTGCCGGCACGGCGACCGTGCTTGCCGGACTGCGCTGGGGAATACCTACGGTGGGCACGATGGCGCATTCGTTTGTACAAGCGCACAACAGTGAGATGGATGCGTTCCGCGCATTTGCTTATGCCCAGCCGGACAATGTAATTCTTCTGCTCGATACGTATGACACCCTGAGAGCCGCCAGAATGGTCGTGACGCTCTCCACCGAGCTTGCCCGGCATGGCATTCGTGTCAGCGGCGTACGCCTCGACAGCGGCGATCTGGGGGGGCTGAGTCGCGAGGTTCGCGACATCCTCGACCGGGGCGGCTGCCATGAGGTAAAGATTTTCGTGTCAGGGAATCTCGACGAATACCGGCTGCAGGAACTTCTCCATGCGGGTGCCTCGATCGATGGATTCGGAATTGGCACGCATCTGGCGGTTTCCGCTGACGCCCCGTCCCTCGACTGCGTCTATAAGCTGCAGGAGTATGCCGGGCTGGCCCGGCGAAAACGATCTGCGGGCAAGGAAACCTGGCCGGGTCGCAAGCAGGTCCGCAGAGAACTCGACGGTAACGGGATGTTGCGCCACGATGTGCTGTGTCTCGAACATGAGTCTGTCGCGGGTGAGGCGCTGCTGGTGGCAGTGATGAACGAGGGTGCCCGGATCGCGGCCGAGCCGCTGTGCGCGATTCGCGAGCGTTGTGCCGCTGATCTTGCGCGACTGGCGCCACCGCTGGCCGGGCTGGACCAGGCGGTCCCGGGCTATCCGATTCGAATCTCCCGCGGTCTGGAAGCCCTGGCCGTCGATGTGGATCGGCGCTTTGGCTGACCGGGTACGGCACTCAATAACGGCGATAAAAACCGAGCTGGAACGTAAAGTCCGGCGACGTGTCCGAAATCGGATCCTCGACCACCATGAACTCGCCGATGTAGTCACCGGCAAACCCCCACCGCGTGCCCACGACCAGTTGCATGCTTTCTTCCGCCATTGCAGTGATGGACCCGCGATAAAACGAGCCGTGGCCGTCGAGTTGCCCCAAAAGCTGCCAGTTGTCGGTCAGCTGTATCGTTGTGGTGACGTGGCCGAACACCACGCCATCACGCTGTAACCGGGAGAGCGCGTCGTTGTCGGCATCCCCGAGCTCGAGCCAGCCTACGCTGCCATGAAAACGAACCCGTTCGAACAGCGGTGTAAGCCGCGCGACCTCCAGCGCAACAAAGTAGTCTGTGGCGCCGCTGCCGCGGAAGTCGTCCTCGTCGCCGGTCGGCAATTTTACTCCGGCACGTAACGCGAAAAGATTGCCGTTGGTCTTGTGCCCGTTGATGTGCCAGCGCGCGGAAACCCGCGCATCACCAATGCCGCCGCCCGAGCTGTCGATCAGAGCGACGCGCCCTTCGGGGTCCTCGTAGCGATGCAGCAGCCGGTCGCTCGGGGCTTCGTCGCGGCTACGAATATCCACACCCAGGATGTCGTGCCAGGTATCTATGGCGTTATCCATGAAGCCGCCGCTGTCATATATAAAAGGAATTTCCGCATCGAAACTGAAACGATCGCCGGCACGCTGCTGCCACAACAGGTGAGCGCCGTAGGCTTCGCCGTCAAGGGTGAGCGTTTCGTTGCCGCGGTTGCTATCCTTGGAAAAGCTGGTGAGCTGCAACGCCGCGCCGACTCGGCCATGTTCTGCGGGACTCATGAAACCCGGTGTCGGCAGGCCGAAGATCCGGATAAACGGGTGCGGGTTTCGGGTCGCGGCCGGAGTTGGCTCCAGCACGTCGGCGCGAACCGACGGCGACCAGGAAAACACTGCCAGCGCCACTACAACCGCAATCGCAACACCGAGATCGGATCGTACTCTACTCCGCCATATAATCATTGCAGCGCGACTCCCCCAAATAGTCATTGCAGCGCGCGCTGCAGCTCCGTCTCGCGTTCTTCTTCCTTACCGATGTAGGCGATCCATTGCGACGCCATCGCA
The DNA here is from genome assembly GCA_963699835.1 of uncultured Gammaproteobacteria bacterium. Classification (GTDB taxonomy): domain Bacteria; phylum Pseudomonadota; class Gammaproteobacteria; order Steroidobacterales; family BM003; genus BM003. Next base: position 223,524 of record CAVOVJ010000001.1, read on the forward strand.
CTGCTGCGGGTGTCCTTTTGCGCCTCCGCAAACGCTGTGCGTGCCGGCCCGTATCGTTTCATATTGAACAGCGACATCCCCAGCAACACATTCGCGGAATCGACGCGGCTGAGGCCGCCTTTGCGAATGCCCTCGCGCGCCGCATCGGCGGCCTCTTCCCAACGTCCGAGGTTGACGTATGCCTGGGCCAGTCGCACCGATAACTCGCCGTCACCGGACAGCGCCGCGGCCTGGGTCAGGGGAGCAATCGATTTCTCGTCCTCCTGCGCCATCTGGTAGGCCTGCGCGAGCAGGCGATAGTTACTCGCGTTTTTCTCAACTACGCCGCTGGCGAGTCCTTTTTCGATAACCTGTGATCCGCGCCATGGCACACCGGACTGCATGTACAGCTGCGCCAGTGTGAGCAGTTCCTGTTCGCGGTCGAGAAAACCCTGGACGTAGGCCATCTCGTAAGCGAGTATTTGCTTGCGATCGTCGCCGATCTCGCCATACATCGCGGATAGCTGAGTCCAGTATTCTTTCTTCTGCTCGTACTTCAGCAGTTCCTCGAGAATCTCGACGACCTTCGGATAATTCTCCAGTTCGTAGTAGCAGACCCGCAACAACAACCACCAGTTTTCCTTGACTTCGTTGCCATTGGCACGCGCGAGTTCGATGGCCTTCTCTATCTGCAGAATCGCGTCTTTGTACCGATCCAGGGAATAATAGGCCTGCCCGAGCAGAACGTAGGGTTCAGACCCCGGATTCGTCGTCAGGCGGAACCACTGCTCGAGTTTCTTCGCTGCCTCATCGTAACGCTCGACGGTGAAATACAGCTGCGCAAGCGTGTAGATGGTCGACAGCTCCATTGCTTCCGGCAAGTCGCTCTGGCGCAGGACGGTTTCGTAAGCCTGGATACTGTCGTTATAACGCTCGCGGTTGAAATAAACAAACCCGTAGAAACTATAGAGCTGAGCAAGTTCATAGCTATTGAGATTCTTGTCTCGCTTGAGCTCCTCGAGGATCGCCAGGGCCTCGCTTTCGCGTCCGGCCTCGCTTGCTTCCTGAGCTTCGCTTAGTTTCTTGTAAACGGTCTCGCGCATTGCCGGCGTCTTGCGGGTTTTCTGCCCCGGCGTCTGCTCCTGTTCCTGTGCATGGGCTGCGGACAGCAGCAGACCGGCACCCCCGGGCACCGGTTAAAGCCGCCGCCAGCAACACGAGTATCGCAACCATCGGGGCCACGTTTACAAACCGGTGCATTTCAGCGTCCCTTTTCCATTAGCAGACAGGTGCCAGTCGCCATGATCGGATTCAGTCCTCGAGCTGGAATGAGATTTTGTGCGGCACACCCCTGACATCGATCGGCTCGCCGTCCACAACCCGAGGTTTGTACTTGAATTTCAGCGCGGCCTCGCTGGCAGCTTTGTCGAAGATACCGGGCGGCTCAGACTCGAGGACCCGGACGTCGGTGACGGTCCCGGCCTTCGTAACGGTGAACTCGAGCAACACCCAACCCTCGATGCCGCGGCTTAACGCGCGGCGCGGATAAATCGGGGCCACTTTGACAATCGGCAGGTAATCGCCGTCTGCGCTACCCAGACCGATACCGCCGATATCGATATCAGCGCTGACGGCAACCGGAGCGATGCTGATCGTGCCGGCCTCGGGATTGAGCGCATCCTGCTGTTGTTGCGGCATGTCTGGCGGGGGCTGGTCCGGCTCCATCGGTTTTTTCGGTTTCGGCTTCTTGCGTTCGATCTGTTCCTCGCGTTCGACCCGGACAAAATCGACGAAATGCATAGTGCTTTCATCGTTGAGCTCGTTCTTGCCGGCCGCAATCAGCGCCTGCATCAGGAACAGCAGCCCCCAGTTGATAGCAGCGGCGATCGCGATCACGAACAAGTAACGCAGGATGGTCATGCTAATCCTGCGCGGCGATCGCGACGTCGTAAACGCCGGCCTGACGGGCTGAATCCATGACCTGGATCAAGGTTTCGGTCTTCGCTTCCTTGTCGGCCTGGATCACCACCGTGCCCTGCGGGTTCTCGGCATGTAAACGCTCGATGTTCGCGCGCACCGCACGCGGATCGACCTGGCGACGATCGATCCAGATTTCATTGTTGGCAGAAATCGCAACCAAAATGTTGGCCTTTTCCTTCTTTTGTGCCGTCTGCGCATCGGGCCGGTTTACATCGATGCCGGCTTCCTTAACAAATGACGCCGTAACAATGAAAAAAATCAGCATGATGAAGACCACGTCCAGCATCGGCGTGATGTTGATCTCGCTCTCTTCCTGCTGGACGTCCTGATCGGAAAACATCTGGCGCATACCGTGTTCCTCAGTGGTCGGTAGTCATGTGGTCTTTCAGTAGTTCTATCTCGCCGGCCGCACGCCGGGTGAGGTAGGTATTGGCAAACAGCCCGGCCAACGCTCCAACCATACCCGCCATCGTCGGAATTGTGGCTCGGGACACACCGGAGGCCATCGACCGTGCATTGCCGGTGCCGGATACCGCCATCACGTCGAAAACCTCGATCATGCCGGTGACAGTACCAAGCAACCCAAGAAGCGGACACAGGGCAACGAGGGTCTGGATCAACGGCAGCGGTCCGGTCAGGCCCATTCGCACCCGCGAGATCATCGCTTCGCGAATCTGGTGCGCATTCCATGAGCGACGCTCGCTGCGAGCCTCCCAGCGCTCCAGCGCGTCCTTCATCCGCTTTTTGTGCGTGGTTGCCAGATACGAGACCCGCTCGATCACCAGTATCCACATCAACAATGTGACCCACGCAATGACCTCGAGAATCGGGCCACCCTGGAAAATAAAGTCACGGGTGGCGCGGAACCACTCAAGAACAGTCAGAAACAGCGCTTCCATCAGAGCTTCAGCTCGTCCTGATTCAGGCCTGCGACCGTTGCTCGTCGCGCTCGGCGACGATTCCGGCGGCCTGCTCCTGCAAGACCTGCTGAATACTGCGGCTGCGCCCGCTCACCAGCGTATGCAACAGCACAGTCGGGATCGCCACGACCAGGCCGAGCACTGTTGTGACCAGCGCCTGCGATATACCACCGGCCATCAGTTTCGGGTCACCGGTTCCGAACAGCGTGATTGCCTGGAATGTGACGATCATGCCGGTGACGGTGCCCAGAAGCCCGAGCAAAGGCGCGACGACGGAAATAATTTTGATAAACGGCAACGCCCGATCCAGCGCCGGACGTTCCTTGTAGATCGCCTCGCCGAGTTTCAGCTCCAGGGTTTCGCGATCGACGCTGCGATTGTCATCCGCCACCTTCAATACCCGGCCAAGCGGATTGTCCGTGTTCGGGGTTTCCTTCTTCAGCTGCGCGCGAACCTTGGACCCGGTGATAAACAGTGCCACCCAGCGCCACAGCGCGAGCAACATGCCAATAATGCCCAGCACGATGATGATGTAGCCGACGGTACCGCCCTGATCGATGCGCTCACGCAGGTCGGGTTCCTGGATAAGCAAGGACAGGATCTGGCCACGGGTCGGATCGAGCGCAAACGTGACCATGCCGGAATCGGCGCTGGCGAGATCGGCGGTGGTCTTGACGAAGCGGACCTGTTGCGGTTGGCGCGCAAGCTCGGTGACATTGCCAGTCTCCGGCGTGTACTGCAGGTACTTGCCGTTGGTGATCAGGTTAAAGACACCGACCCGGGTCACATCGAGCTCGGTTTGCTGGCCATCACCGAGAATTACCGGCGCGCGATAGCTGACAACGCGTCCGGTTTCCTGCATCTCGTTGAGCATCTCGTACCACAGCCGTTCGATTTCCTCGATCGATGCCAGCTTGGACGCCGTTCCCATTTTTGCCGCGAGATCGCCGAGAAACTGAATCCGGTCCGGATCGTTTCCGTCGCGAATGGACGGTTGGGTGCTGGTGATCGAATTCTCGAATTGCGCCCGCGTATCGCCGGCCACCTGCTGCAATACGCCGAACAGTTCCTTGAGCGAACCGAGCCGCTTATCGAACTGCTCGGTCAGGTCCGCTACGCGCAGCTCGTTCTCCTCGAACTGGGTCTCCAGCGCGTCACTGCGCTGCTCGAGCGCGGCCCGTTGTGCCTGTGCGTCGGCCAGCAGTTTCTGCTGACTGGCCTTGTCCTGCTGGAAGCGTTGCTCGCGTTCGCGGTTTTCGCGCTTTTCGGTTACTTCGCCCTGCTGGACGCGTTTCAGCAGGTCGTTAATGCTCTGCGCAGGTTGCTGGGCAGCCACCGGCAGCGCCACACCAAGTACCGCGACTGCAACAAAGGTTGTGCCGATATGCCGCTTCATTGTCCTGCCTCCGGCGCCGCAACCGGAACCATCATCAATTCGGGAGCAACCTGTTTCTGCGCAATCCGCAGCCCCTGTCGCAACTGGCTCTTGTAGGCGGCCGGCAGCGGTTCCCAGGCTCGCGATTGCTGATTCCACACGCCCGAAAACGCCTGGTCAGTGCTCTGGTACAGCAACGCGACCCGACCAATCTTGAGAATTTCCACCTCACGCTCGGCGCCGTCTATCGGCAACATCGCCTTGTACGTCTCCATCGTCCGGCCATAGTCGTTCATTTCGATCTGATACGACTCCATGACGCGGCGGAATTTCTCCGCAACGGATACATCCGAACGCTCCATAAGACTACGCAGACCGCTGACCCGCTCGCGCCTTTCATCGATGAGAAATGGCAGGTCCATTTCTATAAACTCACCGAGGGCATCGATCATCTTGATCATCGTTGGCATGATCAGGCGTTCGATGTCGGTGACCTTGTCGATCGAGGCCGCCAGTTCGGTCATTTCGGCGTCCTGATCAGACACCTGGCGCTCCAGCAGCGTGTTGTAGACCTCCAGCCCGTCGATTTCCTTCAACACCGTTCGGTACTGGTCGGAAAGTTTGCGCGTGTCCGTGACGATTCCGTCGACTTTCTCCTGCGAGGCTTGCGCCAGCTTGAGTTGACGGCTCGATGTCTGGAACAAAGGATCGACGCCCTGTGCCATCGCCATATCCGCTGCCACGAACAAGGCAATTGCGCCGCCCAGGCCAATGCTCTTGCGAATTTGTGTGCTGATTCCCATGTTTCCCTCAGAGGTAACGTTTGCGCATTGCCCGGTTTGACGGAACCGGAACCCGGCGTTTGGCACCGGACCGAATAATTGTTTTAACCCCAGACCGCTTCGTCTTCCGGGCCGGGAAGTGACCTACCCTTGAAGCACCTGCAGCATAAGTTCTGCGCCGAGCCGGGCCAAACACCCACACCGGGGCCGCCAGTCGGAAGCCCAACGGATTAATAACAATTCGGCTGCAACAAGTAAACAGGCCTGGAATACGCTGCGCTCGGCGGCGCGAATCGGCGGCCCCGTTTGAGTTCGCAACACGTACTGAAACGGATGCTCTGTCAATCATAATGAAAACCGGCAAACCGCATCCGTGATGATATGTTGGTCGAATAAAGCCGTAACGTTTATCGCTGCATGCCTGCCATGGGGAGGCTGGTTTTGACTTTGGTCATCACTCTGATCGCGACATTGGCCATCATGACCGTGCTCTGGCGTGTTTCCGTTTCGCGCCATGATGTCAGCCTGATCGACCTCTACTGGGGACCCGGGTTTGCGGTGATTGCCTGGATTGCGATTGCCCGAGAATCGGCGCCGACCGCGTTTTCGGTTGCACTGGCCCTGCTCGTGACTATTTGGGGCGGACGGCTCGGGATGCACCTCTGGCACAGGAACAGAAACCTGCCGGAAGATCCGCGCTATGCGGCAATGCGGCAAAATTACCCCAGCGATGAGGATTTCGAGCGCGCCAGCCTGGTACGAATTTTCTTTCTTCAGGGCGCGCTGATGTGGCTGATCTCCCTGCCCGTCCAGATCGCGATCGTTTCCGGAATCGACTCGACCGGCCCGCTGGCAGTGATGGGTCTGTTGCTATTTATCGTCGGTTTCGTATTCGAAGCGGTTGGGGACTACCAGCTTGCGCAATTCAAGCGCGATTCGTCCAACCGCGGCAAGGTGATGGACCGCGGGCTGTGGCGTTACACGCGACATCCGAATTACTTTGGCGACGCCTGCGTCTGGTGGGGTCTCTTCCTGATTGCGGCCGAGGCCCCGGCGGCACGCTGGGCGTTTTTCGCACCCTTGTTGATGAATTATTTACTGGTCCGAGTCACCGGCAAAAAACTGCTCGAGGACAATCTGCGTTTGACCAAGCCCGGTTATGCCGAGTACATCGCGAAGACCAGCCCCTTCTTGCCACGGCCTCCGCGCGCGTAGAATCCGTATTCCAGCCCCTGCGCCGAGTCGATTATGGCAACGTTGCTCCTGGTACGGCACGCACAAGCGTCTTTTTTTGGCCCAACCTACGATCGGCTTTCGGACCAGGGCCGGCGCCAGGCCCGGGCACTCGGCCGGCACTGGGTTGCAACAGGCGTGCGGCCACACGCACTCGTGATTGGTCCGCTGGAGCGCCATCGTGAAACGGCGGAACTTGTCGGCGAGGAGTTCGCCGCTGCCGGATGCGCCTGGCCAGAGGCGCAGATCGCGACCGAACTCGACGAACACCAGGGGATTGCAGTCGTCAAGGCGGTAACCGGATTCGGTTCGCCGGGCAATGATGCCATCCATCCGGAACCGGGCTCCGCAACCGACCGCGAAGCGATAAAACGCGACTATTTCGGAAAGTACCGGGAGGTTCTGACTGAGTGGGCTCTCGGCAAGGTGAGGCTCGAGGGAATGGAAAACTGGGCCGAATTCAGGGCTCGTGCCGGGCGTGGTCTCGATCGTCTGACTCAACCGGCCGCCGACGACCATGTCACCGCCGCATTTACCTCGGGCGGTTTCGTATCGGCCGGTCTCGGACACCTGCTTGAATTATCCGACGGCAAGGTCGTGGAAATCAGTTTCGTGGTCCGTAACTGCTCGGTCGCCGAAGTCCGGTATTCGCAGCGGCGACGCACCTTGGTGAGCTTTAACGTCGTGCCCGACAACCTTGGCGGCGAAGCGGCGACTTTCGTGTAAGCGGTCGCGGGCAATCTGTCTGCCTGCATGATTTCCGTTCGCCTCGTCCGGGATGATGGCGATACGCCAAACTGCCGCCTATGCTTTTAGTGCAAATCACAACAACATCTTTAACGGACCAGTCCCTATGCCGAAACCTCAAGCCGAGCCGGTCGATCCGGCAGATGTACCGCAACTGGCCAGCGCGACGATCGCAGATGCCCGTTTTCCGCAGCTTGCAAGTATCGACGGTGATCAGCCGCGGGTGCGTCCGGTCTCACCGGTGCGCACCGACGGCTTTACCGTCTATGTGGCCAACCTTCGTTCTTATCACAAGACCGGAGAAATTGCGGCCAACCCCAAAGTCGAACTTTGTTATATGGATACCCACCACAACCAGGTTCGCATCACCGGGATCGCAGAGGTCTTAGATGACCGCGCGTTGCTGGAAGAAATATTTGCGGAGAACCCGCTGCTGAAACACTATTTGGGTTCAGTCGACAATCCGGAACTGATCATTTACCGCATCGCACCGACACGGGTGCGCTACATGCGCGAATGGGCGCTGGACTACCATGAGGTGCCCCTCATCGGGAGTTAGGAACGCAAGCCAGCGTCTCGCCAAACCACTTCAAAGTCACTTTGCCCTGATGTTCCCAGTACTCCACTTTGGCGGCGGCGTATTTTGTGCCGCTTGCGCTACGCTCGCGAAATACGATGACCTGGTCGCCACCACGGCTCAGCACCACTGCAGGCGGATCGCTGTCGTTGTAAAAGGCGGCGAACAACACGCCGTTTTCGCCGCTGCATTTCAGGCCGACCGCGGTGGGCGCAACCAATTGCCCCGAAATGATTTGTAATTCGACCAACCGGGTACGGTAGCTGGCAGCGACGCAGAATTCCGGGTCCGCCGCCTTCCGGCAATCGTTGCGGCCTTTGATCCAGCCGCGCTGGGTTGCTTGCTGCGCCCGCACCTCGTCCGCCGGCAGGCGTTGCATGGCCTGTTTGTAGACGGTTGTCATGCGCCGGTCCAGCTGCGCCAGGCGCGAGTCAGAACAGATGAGCGTTTCGATCTCGCCCCGGGCAGCGGCACAATCGAAGCCTGGCGAATCGGCGCAGGAGTATCCCGGTAACAACAACAGCGCCGCGACCACGATCGACAGCGCTGCGAACGGAACGCGGAATCTCATCGGCTCAGCATCGAGCGCGAACCAGTGCGCCCACCGCTAGTGGGCGTGGCCGTGGGCGATTTCCTCGGGTGTCGCGGCGCGGACCGCCTCGACCGTGACATCGAAGACCAGCACTCTGCCGGCCAATGGATGGTTCGCATCGATGTGAACCTGCTCTTCTTCGACCTTAACGACGCGAACGATTTGCCGCCCCTGCGGGCCATCGGCCTGGAAAATCATGCCGGCCGCAAGTTCGTCAGCGCCAGCGAACGATTCACGCGAAACCACATGGAACAGATCGGGCTGCACGGGGCCGTAAGCCTGTTCGGGCTCGACTGTAACCTGAAACGTATCCCCGGCTGCTTTGCCTTCCAGCGCCATTGCGAGACCAGGAATAATCGCTCCCGACCCATGCAGATAGGACATCGGATCCTGTCCGGCCGAAGATTCGATCAGCGCGCCGTCGTCATCGGTCAACTGGTAATGAAACGTTACGACACTGTCTTTTTCGATATTCATCAATGCTCCGTACGAAATTGGAATCGCTGGCAAGTGCTGGCAATGCACGCCAGTAAACGGCAACGATTGATGTTCGGAAATGGTCGGGGCGAGAGGATTCGAACCTCCGACCCCCTGCACCCCATGCAGGTGCGCTACCAGGCTGCGCCACGCCCCGACCGGATTACTAGCGGCGCATTAGGACAACAGTTCGCCGCGGGGCGCAAATGGTACCCCATTCACAACCTGTGGAGAAAGTCCGTCAGCGGCGCAGGATTTTCAGTATTTCTTCGAGTTCTACGCGAAGCTGCTTGACGATCTGCTGTGACTGGCTGACATCTTCTTTCGCTTCGTCGCCGGTCAGCCGCTGCCGGGCGCCACCGATGGTGAAGCCCTGTTCATACAGCAAACTGCGAATCTGGCGAATGATGAGTACATCCTGACGCTGATAATAGCGCCGGTTGCCTCGTCGCTTGACAGGTTTGAGTTGCGGAAACTCCTGTTCCCAATACCTCAGGACGTGCGGTTTTACCCCGCACAGTTCGCTGACTTCCCCAATAGTGAAGTACCGCTTCCCTGGTATGGGCGGGAGTTCGTCGTTATTCCCCGGTTCCAGCATAGGCTTCCACGCGTGCCTTCAATTTTTGTCCAGGTCTGAAAGTGACAACCCGCCTGGCCGTAATCGGAATTTCCTCACCGGTCTTGGGGTTCCGACCGGGACGCTGATTCTTGTCCCTGAGATCGAAATTACCGAATCCCGACAACTTTACCTGCTCACCGTTGGCCAGCGAGGAACGGACTTCCTCGAAAAACAGGTCAACGAGTTCGCGAGCTTCCCTCTTGTTGAGGCCCAGTTCGTTGAACAGCGCCTCGGCCATGTCGGCCTTGGTCAATGCCATGCCTAGACTCTTATTTTTGCGTTGTAATTGCGCTCTAGACGAGCGACCACTGCGGATACTGTCTGATCGGCATCCTCGTCGGTAAGGGTGCGTGAAGATTCTTGTAAAATCAAGCCTAAAGCGACACTTTTTCGACCGGAATCTATTGCACTGCCGCGATAAATGTCGAAAACGAACACGGATTTGGCCAGCGTACCGGCCTCGTCGCGCGCCGTGGCCACAATGTCGGCCACTTGAAGCGCTTCGTCCACAACCAGCGCGATATCCCGCCTGACCGCAGGATAACGGGAGATCGGAGCAGAAGCCGGCACGTTGGCCGCAAGTGCCTTCTCCGCTTCGAGTTCGAACACATAGGCTTCGCCATCGAGGCCATAATGGCCCGCCAGCGCCGGATGAAGCTGGCCGAGCCAGCCTGTCGCCTCACCGTCGATGACGAGGCGTGCGCAGCGCCCCGGGTGCAGCGCCGGATGGGACGATTTCAAGTACTCAAGCGCGACATAACGGCCGGTCTGACGGATGATTGCGCTGATATCGGATTTTATGTCAAAAAAGTCAGCGGGCCGCGGTGACTCGCCCCATTGCTCCGGCTGCAAATCTCCCAACACCAGGCCGGAGATAACACTAATTTCTTTTAAATCGTTATCTTGAGTGACAAACTTCACCCCTGACTCGAAGATGCGCACGCGATCCTGCTGGCGGCTGGAGTTGTCTTTCGCAACCTTGACCAGCCCCGGCCAGAGACTGACCCGCATATGCGCCAGTTCCTCGGACAACGGGTTGGCCAGTACCGCGGGCGTGATTTCCGGTTCGAACCGGGCCTGGCTTCCGGCATCGATAAAACTGTAGGTAATGACCTCGTGATAGCCGCGATCGACCAGGATCTGAGTGGCGCGCTCTGCGGGCATTCGCGTCTCGGTAATCGACGGCAAACACACCGGAGCGAGCGCAGCCTCTTCGGGGATACGATCGTAGCCGTGGATCCTGGCGATTTCCTCGATCAGGTCTTCTTCAATACTGATGTCGAAACGAAAAGACGGCGGGCGAACCCGCCAGCCGGTAGCGGTAGCTTCGACGTCCATTCCGAGTCCACGCAGGATCGTCTCTACCCGTTCGCTGGCAATTTCTATCCCGAGAACACGGGAGATCCGCGCGGCCCGCAGTGTTACCGTCGGCGCCGGTGCGCCCTGCTCCAGCCGCGCCTCGATCAGCGGCCCCGGCTGGCCCCCGGTAATCCCGATGAGCAGCGCGGTCGCTCGTTCCATCGCCTGCGCCTGGATTGCCGGATCGACGCCGCGTTCGAAACGGTGCGACGCGTCCGTGTGCAACCCGAAGGAACGCGCCTTGCCGGCAATAACCTGGGGCGCAAAAAAAGCGCTTTCCAGAAACACGTCGGCGGTTTGTGCCGAGACTGCCGAACTCTCGCCCCCCATCACACCGCCGAGCGCCAGCGCGCGCTCGTGATCGGCAATGACAAGGCTCTTGTCATCCAATGTGATGTCACGGCCGTCGAGTAAGGTCAGTGTCTCCCCCTGCGCCGCCCAGCGCACGACGATACCGCCGGACAATTGCGACAGATCGAACCCATGCATTGGCTGGCCGAGTTCGAGCATCACGTAGTTGGTGACATCGACCACGGGATGCAATGGGCGGATTCCGCTGCGGCGCAACCGCTCGCACATCCACAAAGGCGTATGCGCTTCGCCGGAAATCCCGCGAATAACACGACCTACATAGACCGGGCAGGCATCGCCCGCAGCAAGTTGGACCGCCAATGTATCGCTATTGACCGCATCGACCGGCGCTGGTGTTTCCAGCGCGAGCGGCAGGTCATTGAGCGTCGCGACTTCGCGCGCGATCCCGATCAGGCTCTGGCAATCGCCGCGATTGGGCGTCAGGTCGAGTTCCAGCACCTGATCCGGCAATTCAAGTAATTGCGCGACCGCTGATCCCAGCGCGGTACCCGATGGTAGCGCCCACAAGCCACTGTGGTCGTCACCGAGGCCAAGTTCGCGTTGCGAACAGAGCATACCGCTCGACTCGACGCCGCGAATGTTTGCCTGGCGAACCACCAGATCGCCGGGCAGAACCGCGCCAACCGGTGCAAGCGGTACCAGCATGCCGGCTGCTACGTTCGGCGCGCCGCAAACGATATCCAGAATATTGCCGTGACCGTCGTTTACTTTGCACAGTTTTAGCTTGTCTGCATCGGGATGCGCCGTGACCTCTTCGACCTTTGCGACAACCACGCCTTCGAGCTCCCCGGCGGCGGCTTCGATTGCGCCGACCTCGAGCCCTGCCATCGTCAACTGCTGCGCGAGCGTCGCGGTGTCGATGCCCGGGTTAACGAATTCCCTGAGCCAGGCTTCGCTGAATTTCATCGTGAATCTCTAACTGAATTGTCTGAGAAAACGAAGATCGTTTTCAAAATAAGTCCGCAGATCGCTGACCCCGTAACGCAGCGTGGCGAGCCGTTCGACCCCCATGCCGAACGCGTATCCCGTATAGCGTTCAGCGTCTACGCCGACGTTGGCGAATACGTTCGGGTGAACCATGCCGCAGCCAAGCACTTCGAGCCATCCGGTCTGCGAGCAAACCCGGCAGCCCTTACCCGAGCAAAAGGTGCATTCCATATCGACCTCGGCCGATGGCTCGGTAAACGGAAAGTAGGAGGGCCGGAAACGCACGCCGAGTTCGCGCTCGAAAAAACGCTGCAGAAAATCATGCAACACGGATTTCAGGTTGGCGAAATTGGTGCGCTCGTCAACCACGAGACCCTCGACCTGGTGGAACATCGGCGTATGAGTAAGGTCGGAATCGCAGCGATACACCCGGCCCGGCGCGATCATTCTGAGCGGCACCTGCCCGCCCTGCATCGCCCGTACCTGGACCGGGGAAGTATGCGTGCGCAGCAGCTTCCCCGACTCGAGGTAAAACGTGTCATGCATCGCCCGCGCAGGATGGTGGGCGGGTATATTCAGGGCTTCGAAGTTATGAAAATCATCTTCCACTTCGGGGCCTTCCCTGACCTCGAAACCGGCCTCTCGAAACAGGCGGATAATCCGCGTCATCGCGCGGGTGACCGGGTGAAAGGTCCCGGGTGCCTGGCCCCGCTCCGGCTGAGTCACGTCCAGCGCTTCGGACTCGAGTTGAAGCTGTAACTGCTCACGCTCCAGATCGGCGCCGCGGACCTTTAATGCGGCGGCAAGTTCTTGCTTGGCCTCGTTGATAACCTGCCCGGCAGCGGGGCGCTCAGCGGCCGGTAACGAACCGAGTTGTTTCAGTTGCTGGGTCAGCAATCCCTTCTTGCCGAGATAGCGCACCCGGACCTGCTCCAGTTCGGTAGCTTCATGCACACCGTCCACTTCGGTCACTGCCTGTCGAAGCAGATTGCGGACTTCCTCCACGTTGCCGATCTCCGTCTATGAACAGTTTTGGCTGCAACAAAAAAAGGGGAGACATAAATCGCCTCCCCTTCTTCTGCGGTTCCGGATCTCGGGACCCGGCCCTGGGTTCGCGCCGCGCCGCGCGCCTAAGCGGTGAGGCTGGCTTTAGCCTGCGCGGCAATCGCGGCGAAAGCGTCGGCGTCATGCACCGCAATATCCGCGAGCACTTTGCGGTCGACCTCGATCCCGGCGTTCTTCAGGCCATTGATCAGGCGACTGTACGACATACCGTGGATGCGGGCTGCCGCGTTGATCCGGGTGATCCACAACGCGCGGAACTGCCGCTTGCGCTGACGGCGGTCGCGATAGGCATACTGGCCCGCCTTGGTGACCGCCTGGTTCGCCACTTTGAAGGTCTTGCGGCGCGCACCGTAGTAACCCTTGGCCTTCCGCAGGACCTTTTTGTGGCGCGCCTTTGCGACGACGCCTCTCTTGACTCTTGCCATGGCTCAGATCCTCCTCAACCGTACGGGAGCATTTTGCGCACGGCGGCCTGATCCGCCTCAGCAATCTGCTGGGTCGGCCGCAGATGCCGTTTACGCTTGGTGCTCTTCTTCGTCAGGATATGGCTGCGGAAGGACTGGGCCCGCTTGAATCCGCCGCTACCCGTGCGACGGAAGCGCTTGGCTGCGCCCCGATTGGTTTTCATCTTTGGCATTTCATATTTCCTCTTTTCATAGCTCTGGGTTAGCGGTCGTGCCACCTGCCCAGGCGGATTCCGGGAACCTGCCCGGTCTCACTTCTTCTTTGGTCCGATGACCATCACCATTTGCCGGCCCTCCAGTTGTGGTCGCTGCTCCACAGCTCCGTACTCCTCGAGGTCCTGCCGTACCCGCTCCAGAAGTTGTCTTCCCAAATTCTGGTGCGCCATTTCGCGGCCGCGAAACCGCAATGTCACTTTGGTCTTGTCGCCGTTTGAAAGAAAACGAATCAGGTTACGCAGCTTTACCTGGTAGTCACCTTCTTCTGTTCCCGGCCGGAACTTGACCTCTTTAACGTGAATCTGTTTCTGCTTGCGTCGCGCCGAGTGCGCTTTCTTGTTCTGCTCGAATAGATACTTGCCGTAATCCATGATCCGGCACACAGGCGGTTCAGCATTGGGAGCTACTTCGACCAGATCCAGCCCCTTACCCGACGCCGCTTCGATGGCGTCAGCCAGTTGCAAAATTCCCAACTGCTCTCCGTCTGCGGAGATCACCCGCACTTCAGCTGTGGTGATATCTTCGTTCCGACGAGCCCTTTTTGTCGCAGCGATGCGTCCGTCCTCCTAAATCAATCCCGTGGCGAACTCTCGCCACACACAGCAGCCCCTGCTGGTTCATTTTTCAAGTCCTTTGAAATTCAGACTCTTAGGTGCCAAGGGGCGGCCGATGAAAAGCGGCAATTTTACTCGCCATTTCCCTTCTGCTCAAGGGTTGCAAGGCCCGTGATGGCGGGGTTTTGCCGGATATCGACAATTTGGCGCAAAAAAAGGCGGCCGAAACCGGCCGCCTGGTATTTCTGGTAGGCGCGGGCAGGATCGAACTGCCGACCCCTACCATGTCAAGGTAGTGCTCTACCACTGAGCTACGCGCCTTCCGCCCGCAGGCAAGCCTGCGAGGGCGGCACACGATAACCAAAGCCGGCCGGGGCCGCAAGTGCCCCAGTGCGGATCAGGCGGCCGGCCCGCCCAGACCGAGCTCCTCATCGCGCAAACGCGCGAGTTCATCGCGGACCCGGGCTGCTTCCTCGAACTCAAGTTCCCTCGCATGCTGGAACATCCGCTGCTCTAGTTTTTTGATTTCGCGAGCGAGTTGCTCGGGAGTCAGATGTCCTGCCCGCTCCTCCAGGCGACCGTCGCCGCGACGCCCGTCCCGGCGCCCTCCGCCGCCACGCGCGCCTTCCATCACATCGCTCACGCCCTTACGAATGCTCCGTGGCGTGATCCCGTGCTCGGAATTAAATTCGACCTGCTTCTGCCGCCGCCTGTCGGTCTCGTCCATCGCGCGCTGCATCGAACCGGTGATTTTGTCAGCGTAGAGAATTGCCCGGCCGTTGACGTTGCGTGCGGCCCGGCCGATGGTCTGGATCAACGCGCCCTCGGATCGTAGGAACCCTTCCTTGTCGGCATCGAAAATCGCCACCAGCGAGACTTCGGGCATGTCGAGGCCTTCGCGCAACAGGTTGATCCCGACCAGGACATCGAACTCTCCGAGGCGCAGATCCCGTATGATTTCCATGCGCTCAACGGTATCGATGTCAGAGTGCAGATAGCGGACCCTCACCCCGTGCTCGTGCAGATACTCGGTGAGATCCTCGGCCATGCGCTTGGTCAGGGTCGTGATCAGGACTCGTTCAGACAAGTGCGCGCGCCTCGATCTCGGATAACGATCGTCGACCTGGGTGCGCGGCCGGCGGACTTCGACTTGGGGGTCGATGAGCCCGGTCGGCCTCACCACCTGCTCCACGATCTGATCAGAACGCTTCTTCTCGTATCGCCCGGGCGTCGCGGAGACGAAGATCGTCTGCGGACCGAGTCGTTCGTACTCATCGAACCGCAGTGGGCGATTGTCGAGCGCCGACGGCAAGCGAAAGCCGTACTCGACGAGAGTCTCCTTGCGCGATCTGTCGCCGCGGTACATGCCGCCCAGCTGTGGAATTGTCACGTGGCTTTCGTCTACGAACAGCAGCCCGTCGGCCGGCAGATAATCGAACAGGGTCGGGGGCGGCTCGCCGGGGGCGCGGCCGGATAGATATCGCGAATAGTTCTCGATGCCGGTGCAGTAGCCCACCTCGACGATCATCTCCATGTCGAACCGGGTACGCTGCTCAAGCCGCTGTGCCTCGACGAGCTTGTTGGACGATCGCAGCTCGGTCAATCGCTGCTTGAGATCCTCCCGGATCTGGTCCACCGCCGCGAGCAGCGTCTCGCGTGGCGTCACGTAATGCGTCTTCGGGTAGATCGTCAGGCGTGGTACACGTCGCGTAACCTCGCCTGTGAGCGGATCGAAATAGGCGATATCCGCGATTTCGTCGTCGAACAACTCGATACGCACCGCGTCCCGCTCGGACTCGGCCGGAAATATATCGATGACATCGCCGCGCACGCGATAGGTGCCGCGGGCCAGATCGACTGGATTACGCGTGTATTGCAGCTCGGCTAAACGCCGGAGCATGGCCCGTTGCTGATCGATTCTCCGCGTACGAGATGCAGCACCATACTGAGATAGGCCTGCGGGTCTCCGAGACCATAGATCGCCGACACGGTCGCCACGATGATCGTATCCCGCCGCTCCAGGACGGCCTTGGTGGCCGACAACCGCATCTGCTCGATATGCGCGTTGATCGAGGCATCCTTTTCGATATAGGTGTCCGTCGACGGCACGTAGGCTTCGGGCTGATAGTAATCGTAGTAGGAGACGAAATACTCGACCGCATTGTCGGGAAAGAAATCGCTCATTTCGCCGTACAGCTGCGCGGCGAGCGTCTTGTTGTGCGCGAGCACGAGTGCTGGCCGTTGCAGACGCTGGATGACATTCGCGATCGTGAATGTCTTGCCGGAACCGGTGACCCCGAGCAGGGTTTGTTCGCCAACCCGGATTCCAGGCCGTCGATGAGGGAGGCGATCGCGGCTGGTTGATCACCGGCCGGCTCAAATTCCGCCACCATGCGGAAGCGGGTTTTTGCCTTGTCCGGATCCGCGTCATGCAAATTGGCTGAGGTATCAGATTGCCGTACCATATTGATCCGATCACTTCGCCCTGACGGGTCCTGGCAATGGAGAAACCGGTGATTCTACCAATTTCGGAACGGGCCCAGCGGGTCAAGCCGTCGGCAACACTGGCAGTCACCGCGCGAGCAGCCGAATTGCGTGCTGCCGGCAAGGATGTCATTGGATTGGGTGCCGGCGAACCGGATTTCGATACCCCCGAGCACATCAAACTGGCGGCGATCGATGCGATCCAGCGCGGGTTCACCAGGTCACTGCCGTGGACGGCATCGCCGAGCTCAAAAGTGCTATCCAGGGCAAATTCGAACGCGACAATCAGCTTCGCTACGAGGCCAACCAGATCCTGGTCTCGGCAGGCGCCAAACAGACCATATTCAATCTGTGCCAGGCGCTGCTCGGGGACGGAGACGAGGTCGTTGTCCCGGCCCCGTACTGGGTATCTTATCCCGACATCGCGCTGCTCTCGGATGCCACTCCGGTGTCGGTTTTCGCCGGCGTCGACCAGGGGTTCAAAATCACTCCTGAGCAACTTGATGCAGCACTGAGCCCGAAGACCCGCCTTTTCATGCTCAACAGCCCGAGCAATCCTACCGGCGCGGCCTATTCCCGCGCCGAACTGCAGGCGCTCGGTGAGGTGCTTGCGCGCTACCAGCAGGTCGTGATTGCGACAGACGATATGTACGAGCATATCTACTGGTCCGATGAGCCCTTTTGCAGCCTCGTCACAGCCTGCCCCGATCTCTACGATCGCACCGTGACGATTAACGGCGTCTCGAAGTGCTATGCCATGACCGGTTGGCGCATCGGCTATTGCGGCGGCCCCGCGTCGCTGGTCGGGACGATGAAAAAGATCCAGGGACAAAGCACCTCGAACCCGGTCTCTATCTCGCAGATTGCGGCTGTCGCCGCGCTCGATGGTGACCAGGGTTGCGTTGCCGAGATGACCAGGGCGTTCAAGCAACGCCATGACTACGTAGTAAAAGCGCTGAACGATATTCCCGGTTTCAGCTGCCGGCCCGGTGCGGGAAGTTTCTATGCATTTCCGGATGTCAGTGGTGCGATCGCCGCCACAGACGGGGTCAGTAACGATGTCGAACTCGCCGAATACCTGATAAACGAAGTCGGGGTCGCGCTCGTCCCGGGCTCGGCGTTTGGCGCGCCAAACTACCTGCGGCTGTCATTCGCCTATTCGCTGGACACGCTGAAAGGCGCGATCGGCCGGCTGGCGGCCGCATTCGGCTCCGCGTGATAAACGAGGTAGTTGACTCGGCGCGGTGGTTCCCCGACAATTTGCGCCCTTCCGCGGCCTCGGCCGCACGAAGAAGCGCCCTGTTCCCCGGTAGCTCAGTTGGTAGAGCGGTTGACTGTTAATCAATTGGTCGGTGGTTCGAGTCCGCCCCGGGAGCCAAAATTCGAAATTAAAAGAGTTATTTGAAAAGCCCGGGCAGAGTCCCGGGTTTTTCATGCGCGGGCGTAGTGAACAGACGATGAAGGAGAAGATCAGGACCAGCGCATCGATCCGGACGCCGCGCTTCTGCGTGGATGACCCCACATTGGTGTTGCGCGGACAGTGTACTGAACGTCGTTGCGGGGTTTTCCAGTCTCGGGTCGGGTCTGGGTAGGGATCGGAGGCCGGGTTTTCCTCCAAGGCCGGGGTCAGGGCACCGTTCCGCCTCCTTCCGGAGACACGGAACCCTCGCCCCGTCTGAAAATTCCCAAATTCGGGTCGGAGACCGGATCTTCCCGGTCAAGTGACGTCCGGGCTCCGACCCGCCTGTGTGGTGTGCGAACTCAGAGCGGGCAGGCGTCTACGGCATGGCCCTCGCTCGTGATATAAAAGATCAGCTCCTGATCGACGCCGAACACCATCGCGTAGCTTTGGTATTTCTGGTTGCCCTGCCCACG
>CAVOVJ010000002.1:0-130075 GCA_963699835.1 uncultured Gammaproteobacteria bacterium
TTTTTTGTGGCGACACCTTGAACAGTTTGGTCTTGCTCGCGGCGCGTTCTATGCCGCCCAGTACAGCGTCAATCCGGCCTACGGGTATCAGCGCCGCTACTTCGGCGCATTCCTGACGATGCTTGGCGAGACCCCTGATCTCTACCGTGACGTGAAGGTGACCCATCTGTCGTTGCCCTATCAGCTGGAGATTGCCCCGGCCGGCTCCGCGGACATGGTGGTGACGTTTCGCAACGTGCACAACTGGGTCGGTCGTGGTTATGCCAGTGGACGCTATGCGGGCGTTGCCTTTACGGCCATGTACGACGCGTTAAAACCCGGCGGCGTGCTCGGTATCGTCGATCATCGCTGGCCCGATCCGGCCACCGAGGATCCGGATCACGGCAATGGTTACATCTCGAAGGAACTGACGATCTCGCTGGCCGAGGCGGCCGGCTTCAGGCTGGTCGGCGAGTCGGACATCTTGCGCAATCCGAAGGACACCCACGATCATCCACGCGGGGTGTGGACGTTGCCGCCGACGCTCGCACTCGGCGACGAGGGCCGGGACAAATACATCGCCATCGGCGAGTCGGATCGGTTTTTGCTGAAGTTCGAGAAGCCGGTGGAGTAGGGGTGGTTGTGAAGGGACGGTTCGCGTTTTAACCATTTTGCGCGCCGCCCCCTCGTTTTTTTGTTTCGGGCGATAACCATTCGATCACGTCATTGAAAATCCAGGAATACCCGCTGGCATGGCGGCGTAATCGACTGGTTGCGATTTGAGTGAGTTTTAGTCGCACTCGTCTTCATCGGTCCGGACGGTGACTTGGCCTGTCGCAACACGAATCAGGTGCAGACGCGCTGCCTTGTCCAGTGCGTAGGTCAATACAATATTGCTTGTCCCCGCACCATAGCGATAAGTCGCCGTTACGTTCGCCGCACCCGCGCCCGGGCGGGCGCCACGGATGCCGTTGCCGAAACGAATCTCGCCGGTTTCCTTGTCCAGCATGTAAACGCGTTCTCTGTTGCTCGCGCGGTCCAAATGTATGGTTCGCTTCCAGCGATTTCCCTCCACAGTGACGCTGCGGACCGCAAGCGGCAGCTTCGCTCCAGACGCCTTCACGATCGGTAGCCGGACCAAACCGGGTTTTTTTGTGCGCCTCGCGAGGTCGCCGGCGCAGATAACGATCGAAGGGTTCTTGGGTTGCTGCATCCGGCGTTTTTGAGAACGTGGCGTCATGACTTTTCCTGGCATCGCTTGATCTCCTCCGCGCAAATCTGGACGAAAATATTTCGACTAAGCTTCGTTCATATTTGCGGATTCTTCTTATCTTTTCTACTGCCGGATCCACATCAGCAGCGACCACCGCAGCACCGCGCGAGCGCAACCGAACCTTGCCTCTATGGCTTCATTGCCGACCGCAGCGAAGCTCGACCATCAGGACTTGAAGCCCGTTGAGTGGAATGTAATTGACGCCGCTTAGGGGCTCGCGTACCTGTTTTCGCGATTGGCGGACCGATAGCTGTTTCTGGTCACCTTGATGATTGCGGAGTCGTCGGGGTTTCTTTTTATCAAAATTCATTAGCTTATGCTCAACTCGAAATTATTAGCCAGCAATTTTTGCAATGATCGGACTCAATACTTTTCGAAACTGAAATGGGTGGACATGATTCGCGTCAGTCGCTGTCTTGTCACACCGCGAAGATTTATGCTTAAGTAGACTAATACCGGGTGATGGCGAGTCGAGCCCATCATCGGACACGATCACCTCCTCGACTAAACTTGAACTTTTCGCGTTCACAAGAGTGCTCCGATACCAAAGAACCATAGAATTCGCCGAGGTGACTGCATCAGCAGCGTGTCCTATCGATACGGGCACCATCCTGAAACGGTGTGCCGACGAATTCGGCCAACGACTCGCTTCGTCGTGCGGGTCCGACCCTGATACGCTGCCAGAGGGTGAGGTCCTGGTGGATCCCGGGATCTAATCCACAAAGAGGAGCATTGCGGGCACGGAGAACCGTCACTTGTTTCGCCGCCGAGCGATCCCCCACTTGATGACGATCAACCTCTATGAAGACGAGGAACCGATCGGCAAAACGAAGTGCCTCGTCAAGATCGATGAACAGTCCGAGTGGATGACGACGGATGCAGATGGAGCGTTGAGTCTTCAGCTTTCGCCCGATGCCCGCCGGGTCGTGGTCGTGCCGGAGGGGTTCGGCGAGTACGTTCTCATTCTAGGGGCGCTCCAGCCCATCGAGTCGATCGAAGGCGTGAAGCAGCGCCTGCGCCGTATTGGTTACTATGAGGGGCCAATGGGCGACGGGGAAAATGCCGCCCTGCAGGTCGCGCTAAAGGCACTTCAGAGACACATTGGACTCGACGAGAGCGGTGACGCCGACCGGGCCACACGGGACATACTGATCGAGTTATGCGGCACTTGAGCCGGCCGACGAGAGATTGACACATGACCCTCAGAGAAGTGCCGGTCGAGCATGACGATACGGTCGCGATTTTCTGCGAGCGATACGGGTGTACGGCCGACCAAATAAAGCTGTGGAACGTCGATTCGGCAGACGATATCAATCGAGCGATCAACCCAAACATTAAGAGCAAGGCCTTCTATAGGCTAAGACGCTACTTGGAAAAGCTTAAAGTGCCGGAAGAGCAGGCGGTCGCCGTCGAAAAAGCCGCTGCGGCCGCCAATGCCGAGGTCAATGACGACCATCTCTGGCTCATTTACGAGACCCGCTTCAACGCCGACGACTTCAAAAAACTGTCAAAAGCCCTCGCCTACGGGCTCTACACGCTTCCGCTGGACCCGAGCCGCGTGGAGATCGCTGCCTCGCGCGACATGCCGGAAGCGCTGCGTAAGGCCTTCTTTCCGTTCCACACGATGGAGCGGGTCTCAGGAGTTGTCCAACCTCACGTCACGCTGGCGCAAGATCAAAGCGTCATTCGAGGGCGCCGTCCTGAGTTCCTCTCCTGCTTCCTCCGATTCCGGGCGCAGCAAAGAGGACCTGCACGCGACCCGGCACATGGTGTTCCCATACAATATCTTCGCGAACGACAACGGCAGCTACGCGATCGGCACAAATCTTTCAGCGCTCCGGAGCAGTTTCGGCGCCAAGCGGCTGGCGAAGCAATGGACGATGTGGGAAACGGCGTCCCGGTCTTGCATCGTAAAGATCAGTGACATTAACCCTTCGGACATGAGCGCAACGACGGACGAAGACTGGCCCGTCCTAGACCGCAATCCAAACGATATGGCGACGAGCAAGCCGGACTACAAAGCCGCGTTCCTTGATCCGCCGGAGCCGAGTCTCAAAGACAAGCCGTTCGAGCTCGCGACGATGGGAAGTGCGAGCTTCTCGGTTAAGACGGGCGTGCGCTACATCGGTAACCGCGCGCAGGGCTCCGGGGACGCGGGTGGCGGCAAAGACGTCCTCGAAACCAATGCGCTGCTCGCCAGCATGCGAAGCGAGTGGATTGAGACCGTCGACGAGAAGATCCCGGCCGATCCGAATCTCATTATGCTTCGCGAGCTGCTGACCGTCACGTACCCGAACCCTTCGCGCGGAACGCGCGACGGGTTCCAGTAAGGGACCTCCGTCCGCTCGACTCGTCGAAGATCTACTTCCCGCCGCTCAGCATCCCATTCGCGGGGCAGGATATCGTCGACACCTACCACCGGGGCCGGTCCTTTGAGGAATTCTGGGAGTCGGCGTATGTCAAAGTGGTCGCGGCCGGCAAAGCCAAGCTGATGCTGCGCTATGGCCTCCAACTCACCACCCCGAACCCTCAGAACTTCCTGCTCGAGTTCGAGCGGGGAACCTTTGCGTCAACAGGGACGCTCATCGTCCGCGATCTCGGAGACGCGAAGCTCCACTCGGAAGCAATCGCGAACATCCCCTGCGCCGCCAGCGCCGACGTCATCAATTACGAGCTCAAGGACCCTGATCGGCCTGGCTATCTCCCTGCCCAGACCAACAATAAGGATCGCGCCGGCGATCACGAACCGCACTACCGATTCTCGCAGTATCCCCTCGATTCACGGCTGCACTGGCAACAGTACTCGTCGTTCAAGAACCAGTACGGCGGCGCCAAGTTGCCGCGTGGCGCCAATACGGTGATCGACTGGGGGCGAGCCCATCATCGCGCGTACTTCGAAACCGTCCTGATGGCGCTTGGGAAGGGCAACGAGGTAGGCTCGCTCTGTGAGGAATGGTACCGCGAAGCGGAGCAGAGCCTGCTCGACGCAAAGTCGGAAGACGGTGACCCGAGCACGAACCTGCAAACCGCGCAGCGTACAGTCCCGGAGCTCATAAAGCGCAAGAAGCTCATCGACGTTCGTGCCGACGACTACGCTGCGATCAATGTCGCAGGAGAAGCGCCGTCCAACTGTGAACGCGGCATCGAGGAGTTTCTCGCCGAGGCGTTTCACCGCTGGATCAAGAGCAACCAAGCGCTGCTCGGGTCGAAGTGGGGCAAATGGGGAAGCGGCGACGCGTCTTTGGCGCCACGCCCGTCGCTCAAGGCGATCAGGCGGCTTGACACGCCTACGGAGCTTTGCGCGGGAAAGTTACCTCAAGGACAGACGCTGATCGCTGGGCGAGTGGCAGCAATTGACCGCGGCAACGATTCGTTGAAACTGGACGCTGGGGGGTACGGCTCATTCGAAGTACTGCTCAGCTCTGTTCCCGCCTACGAGAATCTGCAGGGTGACGACCGCGTGCAGCTCATCTGCGCCGATAACTGACTCCGATGCTGTAATTTTGCTTACCTTCAGGCGACCCCGAATACACAGATAATCTGAGTCAGTGTCTTCACATCGCACCATCCCCCATTGATGCTGCCCTGAGATGTCATGAGGTTGCTTACCATTGCCTGGTCTCCCGGTCCTTTTCGTATCGATTGCGAAAGTCCCACTCCGAGGGTAGCCGGATTCCGTACCGTTGCCACTCGGGTTGGTCTTTTCGACGCGGACTGAAACACCGTGATCCGGCAATCTCCGGGGACAATGTCTATTTCTGCGTATCGAGGGGGTGGCATGATTTCGGGTATCGCAACATTTGAGAATTTTGAAGGACAGCGGCGTATCCCTGTGTGCCCGCTCCAGTCCGTGATTGTTGTGGCTGTCCATGAATGGCTGAAAAGGTAGCCATATAACCCCCCGTTATAACCGCATCAGCAACTAGTATTTCATCGGCCTTCGGGCCCCATGCTACGGTCGTCGACCGTTACATTTGGAGCACCCGGACGTGCCCGATTCTTCCCTGACGCTTGGTTCCCGCGCCGCCGTTCCTGCGCGCTCGCTTCCGTCAACACTCGGACGAAGCCTGCCGCTGCTGGTGCTCGCCGGTCTGCTCGCTGCCGCGGCATGGATGGCGGCGGAGGCGGGCGGTTGGCGTTTGGCCGTGTTGTTACTGGTTGGCGGCGGGCTGGGGTTTGCGCTGTACCGGTCCGGATTCGGATTCGCCGGACCGTGGCGTGCGTTATTGGTCGAGCGGCGCGGTAGCGGTTTCCGCGCGCAACTCGCGCTGCTTGCTGTATTGACCGTGTTGTTTTTTCCGTTGCTGGCGGCGGGCGAGGCGTTCGGCCGGCCGTTGACCGACCTGGTTCGTCCGGTCGGTGTCGCGCTGCTCGCCGGTGCATTTTTGTTTGGCCTGGGCGCGCAACTGGCCTCGGCGTGCTCGTCGGGTTCGCTGGCCGGTCTCGGCAACGGCAAGTTGCGGTACCTGATCGTGGTCGCTTTCATGATTGTCGGCGCGACGCTTGGCAGTGCCCACTTCGGCTGGTGGGAGACCCAGGCGAGCTGGTTCTCGTTCTCGCTGCTCAGGGAATGGGGTCCCGCCGCCGGTATCGCGGGCAACCTGACGCTGCTCGCCGCGCTGGCCGCTGTCAGCGTCTGGCTCGAACGCAGGCGCCATGGCCGGGTTCTCCGGCCCGCGGCACGTGACTCCCATTTTCTTCGCGGTCCCTGGCGGTTGTCTTGGGGCGTTGGCGTGATTGCATTGCTGTGCCTCGCCACGCTGCTGCTGGCCGGCCGGCCATGGGTCATCATCGCGGCGCTGCCGTTGTGGGGCGCAAAACTAATCGGCGCCAGCGGCATCCCGCTCGACGTTGCGTTCTGGGAATACTGGGGCGCGGATGCGCGGATCATGGCGCTCGAGTCCAGCCTGTGGACGGACGTCACCACGCTGATGATCGCAGGCCTCGTGCTCGGCACCGCGCTGGCCGCGGCACTGGCCGGCGCGTTGCGCTGGCACTGGCGGATCGCCCCGACCGAGGCGCTGACAGCGGCGGTCGGCGGTCTGTTGCTGGGTTATGGCGGACTGGTCGGTATGGGCTGCAACATCGGTGCATTCCTGGGCGGTATCTCTAGCGGCAGCGTACACGGATGGGTGTGGCTTCTGGCCGCGTTCGCAGGCACCGCTGCCGGGGTGGCGATCAGGTCGCTAGCGAGCCGGTTGCGGTCCCCGGCAAGAGTGGCAGGCAAAAAACAGCGGCGGTTACGGTCACTTTCCTGAAGTTGTCATCGAGTGCCGAAACTGCCTGATCGGAAGTCACCCTAAGGTATGGCGAGTTCAGGGACAGTGACCAAGACCCGGGGCCGAAGAGAGTTTTGGTGAGAGCGACCAATTGTTCAGAGAGCGTAGCGACCGTGACCGAGTGTCCCGGCCACAGCCGGTCTGAAAATATGGTCACTGTCCCCAAACCGGCGATTTATCGCTCAGTCCTGTGTCGCCTGGCGCACCAGTTCTGCATAGGTTTCCGTTACGTGTCCTTCCGCGACGGCCTTGTCCAGATATCGCATCCCCTCTTCTACCTGACCGTCAGCCAGCAGGATCTGGCTCATGGAAAGACTGGAAATGGTTTCGCCACGAAACTCCTTGCGCTTCAGGTATCGGGCTGCCACGCGCTTCAGCCCGTGTGCCAGGTACCACTGCGCCAGCAGCTCGACTCGGCCGCTGATGTTGGCACCCTCGGTATCCGGCCCCAAGGTCTCCAGCCTGCTGCGCAGGTCGGCGCGCGTGAGCGCTTCCTCCCAGCGGAAAATCTGTGCGTCGGAAAACCCGATCGCGGCGAACACACGGCCGTCCGCGGTGGCCCGCCCGTTCAGTAGCAGCGGCGTTTGCGTATCGATAGTGGCGACCTCGGAGGTGGAGTCGATGTCGAACACGGACAGATTTTCGATCCCCCCGGTGTAAACCAGCTCAGGCCCGAGCAGCCCGGCATTGAAGGTCTCGGTTAAGCGAGACCCGTAACGGCCAAGCTGCCTGGCCGGTTCGGCTTCCCACAGTTCGGCGTGTCCGCGCACGACGAGCGCCTGGTCGCGGCCCCGCGTGGCAATACGCAAATGGCCGAGATCGGAGTCCGTTTCGGTTATCAGCCGGAGTCGTTGTTCTCGCTGATGCCAGATGTGGAATTGCCCTGCCGCCGTGCCGATCGCAAGCCACGAGTTGTCAGCGTTAAAACCGAGGCTCGTTATCTGCGCGTCCAGGGCTGGAGGTGAACGGGTACGCGCGCCCGTCTCCGGCTCAAGAAGCACCACTTCGCCGGCTTCATTGCCAACGGCCAGCTGCGACCCGTCGTGCGCCAGAGCAATCGCGCTCAGCCTTCCGGATACCGCGGAGAATTGCATTTCCGGTTGTTGCGTCAGCAGATTCCAGGCGATTGCGCGGCCATCTTCGCCGGCGCTGATGAGATGCTGATCGTTATCGGAGAATGTCAGCGCGGTCACGGTGCCTGAGTGGGCATCGATCGTGGCCAGTGATTTCAGGTGATAGCCGTCCCACACCTGAATCGCGGCCTGCGTCGTCACCGGTCGCTATCAGACTGCCATCGGCGGAAATGGCGAGCGCATAAATCATCGCGGGTTCTTGCAGGTTTATGGACCCGCCATTCCCGGGGTAAGGATCAAACTGCATCTGCCAGTACAGCACGCCGTTGTCGTAGCTCGCGAACAGAGCCAGCCGCTCGCGGGAAAAAGCGACCTGGGTTTTTGCCAGCGTCGGCGGAGCGGGAAAACGGGCCATCCGGAGACCCGTGTCGGCGTCGAACGCGGTCACATCGCCTTCCAGTTCGGATGCGACAACCACGTCGCCAATGAATTCGACATGCGTTGTACCGAGCGGTGATTCGGACAGGAAGCCGCCGCTAACGGCATCCCACATCCGCAGGAACCGGCCGTCTCCGGTGGCGAGCCAACGGCCATCCTCGGAAAGCGCGACGCTCGAAACATTCCCGGCATCGAAATCGACGTTGTCAGTACACGAGCCTTCGTCGAGGCGGCAGACGATGGTGGTGCCGTCGCGCCACGCGACGGCGAGTCGATCGTCGTTTTTTGCTACCCGGATGTCGGTGACCGGCGACGCCCGTTCTGCAATAACAGTCAGCTGGCCGGTTTCCAGGTTCCACGCATGAACCCGGCCGGCTGTATCGGAAAAAAACACGCGCGGGACGGCAAATCCGAAATCGACCGCGGTGATGTCGGAATCCGTGGCGTCGCCCGGCGCGATGCTTTCGCCATCGGCGACTGCCAGCAAACGAAGCCGGGCGCCGTTCGCCGTCGCCACCATGGACCCGTCGTCAGAAAAAGCGAACGCATCGATAGCACTCTCATCCGTGTGCAGCGTCGCGATCTTCCGGTCGAGCTTAACGTCGAAAACGTGTATAGCTTTTTCGGCCAGCACCGCCAGTCGCGATCCGTCGTAGGAGGTTGCGATGGCGGCGACGCGCGCTAGTTCGACGTATCGATAGGGCAGTAACGTGCGTTGCTCCGCCTCGACCATCTTCAGCGCCAGCGGAAGCCGTGGCATCCGGAGTTCTTGCATCAGCGAACGGGCGCGGTCGAAGGCAGCGAGTCCCTCCTGCCAGCGCTCGACGCCGATCAGTGCACCGCCTTGTTGCAGTTTGCTTTCTATGAGTTGTTCCTGCGCCCGGCGTTCTTCGGACCGGCACGGTCGCGTTGAGTTACCGCAACCAGGGCTAGGCCTATCATCACGGCCGCGATGCCGAGCGACAGCATGGACAGGGCGAACAGCGTTCGGACCTGGCGCTGCTGGTGGCGGCGGATCAACTCGTCCGGTTGCAACCCGAGGATGGCAGCCACGACTGCGAGACGGACACGATTGCGCCGGACCCGCACGCTGTCCGGGCCGGGCCGGGCATCGGCGGCGAGGGGAATATCGGCACGCTCCGGTCCCGATAAATCCGTTTCGCCGCTGGTCTCGTTCAAAATATCCAGCGGGAAGGATTCCTCGGGCGTGCCATCGGCGAGTACGAGAATCACTTTTTCACTGCGGCCGAGACTGCGGAAAAAAGCGACTTCCGCTTGCACCCACCGGCTTTTCTGAGCGGCCGGCGAGCAGATCACGATCAGCGTCTCGGCGGCTGCAAGTGCGTCTTCAATACCCTTGCCGAGATTGGGTGCCGCACCGAGGTCGGACTCGTCGAGAAAAACCGGTCTTAGTTTGCCCGGGAGCCGGTGTTCGTTGCGGACCGCTTTTGGCAGTCGATACCTCTCCAGAGCCGACTGCAGCCACTTCGCAAGCGCGCGGTCCGCGTGCGAGTAACTGATGAACGCCGAATACTCGGCATGCGAGGCCATGAGTCGCAACCATCCAAAAGCGTCCCGGGGGACGGTTCACATCTGAGATGTTACAGCGAACCGCCCGGGCGTAACGCCTGAATGATCGGGACGCATACCTTGGCATGGCAATCGGCAGAGTGTATCTCGTGACCAGGTCGATCGGGAGCCGGCTGCGGCCGCTGCTACCAACCGTCGCGTGACGCGGCGGAAATGCGGTGTTAACTGTTCCAGAGTGAACAAGCCTCGGAATGGCGGAGTTATGTTGTCCAGAACAGCCAGACTGTCCAGAGTTCATTTATTGGCTTGCCCCGAGCGGTTCAGTCCGGGCTGACGAGTGGCCATAGTCCGGCGGGTCCGCGCGCTTACAATCCGGCTCAGGGCGAACCCTTATCGTCCGGTGCCTCCACGGTAGGCATCTCGCGGATGCCGTACGGATCTTCCTCCTGAAGCTTGTCTTTTACCGCCTTTACCACGGCGCTGACTGGTATGAAAAAGTTCCGCAGTCCGATCTTGGCCTCGTCCAGCAGGAACTTAGGAATGCTCCCGATCTTTACCAGTTTCTCAGCCATATCTGGGCCTCGCTGGGCCCGCCTTGCCCGTGTGAATCCGGGCAATCTCGCTGATAAGTGACTTTGCTTCGATCAATGCAACGATGACAAAACTGATCACATCGACTGCGAACACAAAATACTCCAGCAAAAACACCGTGTCGACTATGAGGTCGGGGAGTTTCTCCAGCGACTGCAGTCAGTGAGCAAAAATATTCAGACCCAGGGCCACGAGCGACAACACCACGAAAGCCGCGGCGATCACCACAATATGGATGACGAATTTCCCGACCGCGATGATCGATGGGCTGAATTGCACTGCCATAGGCTGAAATTACAGTCGCCAGGCCACGCAGCAGTGGCGGCGTATTTGCATCGAAATCACGGCAATTCGTGCGGCCTGGATGACAGGCACCGAAACCGCGGACCGTCCTCGGCCCGGAATTATTGTCACTGTACCTGGACCGCGCGCGGCACGGCGACTGAGCCGCCGCCCGAACTCGATTGATGTTCCCTTGGACCGTGCCGGCAACCGCCTCTCCAGAGATATTTCCTATTAATCTCAGTCCATTAATGGCCCGCCCGGTCTCCTCGCGGGGCGCCGTTCGATGAAAGCCGCCCGCCTTGATGCGCTTGCCGTGAATCGCGGGTGACGCGCGTCAGCGGCGACGCGTGGGGAGTACGTATTCACCCTGACGCTGCCCGGGAGTAGGCTTTTTTTCAGTGTCCGACGCAGTGCTCGGTAGGCATTCGGGGAACGGATTGCCGGCCGTTGGATACTTGTCGGCAAGGGATTGTCGCCGGCCGCCGTCTTCCCCAAGGAGAGGGCTATGAGGTTCGACGAGCAACAAGGTGGGCGTTGGTCGAGAAGGAGCGTGCTGGCCGGCTCTGGTGCGATCCTCGCAAGCGGCGCCGCAGGGGCGGTTCTTGGTACCTATGCCGCGCCCGTACGAGGGGCAGCCGAGGCGAGCCAGTCGCCACCGCCGCTGCCATGGGAATGGGCGACGCTCGACCCGCTGGAGGCCGGGCGCAGAGCCTATCGGTTCTACTTCGACAAGGGCGGCTGCGGCAGCGGTTCGTATCTCGGGTTGCTGAGCATGCTCCGGGAGAAGGTCGGCTATCCGTGGACGACGCTTCCGGACATGATGATGTCGCATGCGGCGGCCGGTTACGGCGGCCACGGCACGTTGTGCGGCGCGCTCGGCGGAGCGTCATGCATCATCAACCTGGTCGCCTATGGCAGGGAAGATCAGATCTACCGGCAGATGATCGACCGGCTCTTCTACTGGTACGCCAAGCAGGATTTTCCGACCGACCGGTTCGATGACATCTCCAAGATGCCCGGCCAGGTAAAGGCCCGGGCAACGACGCCGCTATGCCACACCTCGGTGACGAAGTGGGCGCTGGAGGCGGGCGCCGAGGTCACGTCCGAGGCGAAGAAGGAGCGCTGCGCCAAGGTCACTGGCGAGGTGGTCTATATCGTCACCCTGGCCATGAACGAGTATTTCGCCGGTAACTGGACACCGCCGCAGTGGGAGCCCTCGGAGCAGATCAAGCATTGCGTCTCCTGCCACGGTCCGGACGATATGTGGCACACGAAGGGAAGGAAGTCTCAGCAGGGGCACATGGAATGCCTGCTGTGCCACGGCGACCATACAAAATAGTCCGCCGCCGCGGCGACCCGATCCGGCTGGTCGGCCACGACTATCAGCCTAAGCGGGCGGCGCTCGAAAACATCGGTATCGCGCCCGGCGCAGCGTGAGCACGCCGAGCGCGAAGGAGCGGATTGTCTCGCGGCAAGGTTCGCACTCAATCCGATTCAGGGAACATTGCGGACAGCGAACTCATCTTCGGCCCGGTCGGGGCCCGGAGGTATCGGCCGGTCACGCTGATTGTCGCGCCGTGGGGCCGATCATCAGCTGCGTCGGCCCGGTCCCTGGATTGCCCGAACGGGCGCCAGGTTCACACTGGATTGTTGTTGAACCCGCGCCAGCCTGTCGCATGTGACGCTAGCTGCCATGAGCGCCGCAGTGCGTGCGATCGCGGCTTTCGGTCAGGGCGCGGGTTCGTGCAGAAACTCGAGCGCGCGCTGCGTAAACGGGTCCTCCGGTGGGAAAAGGGCCGGGTTCTCTTTCAATTCGGCGCGCAACAACGCGGCCGTATTGGCGGCGCCACCCCGCGCGACTCTCGTCATCAGTTCGAATCGTGCAGTCGTGGCCGAGTAAGGATTGATACCCCTGGCAATGTCGATTGCGCGTTGGCAGCCGGAGCAGGAGGCATCCAGCCGGTACTCCGTCGCCGCCAGCAGCAATGCAGCATCGACGCGCACACTCGAAGAAGCCGTTTCGTCTTCTGCGACGGCCTCGAAGCTCACCCGCGCGCGTTCCCAGTTGCCACGAAAGAAATGCACCAGGCCGCCGATAAATTCGACAATCTGGCCGGCCTCGACCACCGGCAATTTGATCCAGCCGCGTGGTTGATCGATCAATGTATATTCCCCGACGTGTTGAAGCGCTTTGATCGACGAGTCGGTGGTGACCCCATCCAGTAGCCTGCCGACTCTGCCGTTGTTATTTGCGTAGACGGGCAGTCCGGACAGCGACCTGAACTGTTCGACGTCGTTGGCATCGAGCGAAATTTGCGGCAGGTCGTAAAGCGCGCGCGGGAAGCGGTCGATAAACAACCTCCGTGGATTTTCGTTTGCATCGTTGTCGACGATCTCCCAGATTCGCCAATCGCCGTCCACTGTGAACGGCCTGATCCGATCGATGCCGGGAGTGTTGGTGCAGCAAATCCTGACTTGCGGATCCAGTTCCCGGGGCGGGCCGACGATCGACAGGTAGGGCTGCACGACGACGTACCCGCGCCATGGCCATGCCTTGCCCCACAACACGAGCTGCGTCGAACCCATCTCGGTGGCGCGCCGAATCGCTTCGTCGTGATCTTGTTCGGAGAGCTGGCCCCATGCAAGAACCGCGATCGTGTCGTTTGGCAGGCAGCAGATATCTTCCGGTTCCGCCGGCAGGCTCAACAGGAAATTGCGAAAGATCTGATGCTGGATCGTCAATGAGACGTTTCTGCCTAGCTCCCCTGCATCATCCGACTCGAACGGGATGGTCAGCACGGTGAAGTGACAATCCTCGCGTTCTGTCGGGCATCGCAGAGGCTGCCCGGCGGAAGACTGTCCACCGCCGGCAAGGCTCGCCTCTGGCAGCACCAGCGTGCCAATCAAAAATGCCGCAGCGATTTTCGGCACGGTTACCATGCGGTTTCCCCTAGCGCGCCTTGCACGCATTGCTGATGAACTCGCGTGCCTGATCGAGGTGTTGCATTTTTTCCGCCGGGTCAGCGGAGTGTTGCGCCAGCGAATAGAAGTACGCAGCGCGGTGCAGATCGAGCGCCGACTTGAAGTTGTTTTTTGGCAAGGTAAACGTCAGGAACTCCTCCGGGTCCTCGCCAAAGTACAGGGTGCTGTCGCCGTCACGTTTTTCGGCGCCGCTGCCGTTGTCGACATACGGCGGGAGCAACTGGGAATTGACGATCAACATCGCGTCGTTCAGTTCCCGGTAGACAGTCTGTACGGTGACCGGGCCGGGACCAAACGCGTTCCCGGTTCCGGCCGGCGGGTCGGCAGCGCGCTCACCCAGCTGATTTCTCAGCGTCCTGAATAGCGTGTTCATCTGGGTCAGATCCTGCTCGTCGGACGAATGCACGACGCCATAGATATAGACCTTGTCACGGCCGCTCGGGGAGTCGCTCGCGGTGGCATCCGCCGTCCCGTTCAGGATCGCCGCGGTTTGCTGCTGGGCGGCGCAGATGCGCTTTGCCAGCGTGAGGTCGCAGCCTTCGAGGTCGCCGGTCAGTTCACATGTCCACTCGGCGGTTGCCGCGGCGGCAGCCGGCTCGCCGCCGGGCGTCGTTGCTGTGGGCGAAATCAAGTCGGAAGTGGTTTGCTCCGGTGGGGTAAAAGGCGGGATCTGGGCAGGCTCCCGAAACCTGTCGGCGGCGATGATCACGGCCACCGCGACTGCAATGACGCCCGCTGCCGCCGCTAGCGGGATCCATCGCGGCCGGCTGCGCTTGCCCGGTTCGTGGCGCGGCGCGTTCGATATCTGCGCCACCCGGGCAACGACTTCCGCCTCGAGGTTGCCCTCGGGCACAACCATTTGCAGTGACGAAAGGACAGCCGGGATATCGGCGGTCGGGGTTTCGCGTGCGACAACTGGAAGAATGCGATCAGTGACATTGCGCCACTTCTGTTTGGCGAATTTGAGTTCAGTCAGCGTGTAGCGGCCAGCGGCGACGGCATCCGGGCTGATCAGGAAAATCAGCAGATCGCAGTCATTAATCGCCTGCCGGATCTGCTGGTCGTAGCCTTTGCCGGATTGCAGCCCTTCGCGATCGAAGAATACCGTATGGTCTTCCAGTTCGAGGCGGCTTGCGATCTTCTCCGCAATCTCGCGATCGTCGCTCGCATACGAGAGAAAAATCTGCACCCGTGGTCTCTCCGTGACATGCCGCAGGCCCGACGCGCTGGTGCCGCGTCTTGCGGACATTATAGCCGCGCCGCGAACCGGATATTTAGCAATCGAGATCCTTAGGGCGACCGCCGGTCAGGCGGGCCCGGTCTGCGCCTGCGGCGTTATCGGCAAGGCGGAGTTACGCCGATACGCGCTGTCAGGGCAAGGCGACCGGTTTTGTGAAGACGTAGTCATTGTCTTTCATCGGCGTGTGACAACCATGGCATTCCTGGACGAAATCCGCGTCCTTGCCATAGGGAGTCTGATCCGCACCGAGCCAGCGGGCGTAGCCCCAGCCGCCGGTTGCGGCGTACCTGGCGTTGTCCTTGACCATGAACTCGGCGTGCACGAACTGCCCCGGGACCGTCGCGGCCGGCCAGCTCGCATGCGATGCATCTTTCATGACGATCTTGGCCAGAATTGCGCCGTCCGGCCACGGATTCGTGCGGCCGGCACGGGCAGCCGCGATCGCCGCGTCATTGCCGAGGATCATTCGCAGGCTGTTGTTGTCGGTCCGGTGCGAGATACTGATGACCCGCCAGTCCTTGTAGCCTTCCGGGATATCGATTCCGTTCGGGGCGGGGGCGACGTCGCCGGCGAAGACGACGGCGGCCGTTGCCAGAGACAGGGCCGCCGACGCGGCAGCAAGGGTTGTGCGGATCATGGTCCGTTTCGGGTTGCGGTGCATGGTTAACCGGGCCTCCGTTTTCGCCGGGTGAAAAAAGACCACCAAGAC
Organism: uncultured Gammaproteobacteria bacterium; assembly: GCA_963699835.1. GTDB lineage: Bacteria > Pseudomonadota > Gammaproteobacteria > Steroidobacterales > BM003 > BM003. The sequence goes on from CAVOVJ010000002.1 coordinate 15,380, forward strand.
TCTGAGGATAGCCTACCCGGCAGCTCTGATACGAGTTACCGCTGCAACTCGGTTATCCGGCACGACCCGTGCCGGATCGTCCGGGTCATGTTGTCCGCCTAGCCGGTGCTGTTGTTCTTCTTTTGCAGTTGCGCCATGGCAGCACACCGTTGGCTTTGCTGCCTGCGGTTCTTCAGCACTCGCTCCAGCGCCGGCATCAATTCGGGGTGCTGATCGAGCGTCCTGCTGTATATGCTGATATCGGGCTTGCTGCACACGATCGGGAAAAGCATCGCATAGGCCTTGTTATGAAGCGTATCCCCGGTCGCGCTAACGGTCCGGACGGCGCCAAAAAGTCGGGCGCTGGCCGCCTGGTACAGCGCCAACTGCTCCGGAGGGAAGAGCGCGCCGGTAGCGGCCTTGATCTGGCTCAGCTTGTACCGATCGCGCCTGGCGACGATATTGTCCAGCCACTCCCGCTTGACCTCTGCCTGCGGGCGGACGGCCTCGGCACTGATGGCGAAGTTACGGGCGCGCTCGGATTTGTCGCGTAGGAGTTCGTTTGCGACCAGTTCCTCGTAGTCGCCATACAGGTGGCGATTCAGCAGCACGATCAGCTGCCAGCGCCTGTCCTGGTCGATGCTGAGCCCCTCGATTTTCGCATCGCCATTCAGCAGACCGGTGGCGTAATCCATTGCATCCCCGGTTCGGGCCACTTCGGTGAACGCGTCGAACCAGGTCTTCTGCGCGTCGCTTCCGGCAGCGGCGCCGTCGAGCTGGTTCCATACGAATTGCTCGATGGCTTGCAGCGCGTCATCGCGTTCCTGCGCAGGCAGGCCGACACGGTGCAGGTAGGCGTTGGCCGTCTGGAGGTGGTTGCTGAGGGCGCGAATGACGTTGATGTCCCGTTCCGCCGCGGCGTTGTTCAGAGCGAAACCGATCCATTCGCTCAACGGCATCTTTGCCGCCAGCACGCCGTCAAACAGGTTCTGCCAAAGCATCAGGCGGGTGAACGGGCTCCCGATCGCGTTGATATGCAAGGCCAGTTGTTCGACTGATCGTGAATCCAGCTCCACTTTGACGTAAGCCCAGTCCTCATCGTTGGGATTGAGGATCTGCGGGCACGGCAGTCCGATGGCCTTATCGACTTCGGTCCTGGCGCCGCGGTAGGTGACCGGAACGGTCGCCACGCGGGTCATTTCCGGTCCCGCTACGGCGTCCTGCATCCTGTAGATACCTAGCTGCACTCGCTGGCGGCGCAGTACCGGGTATTCTTCCGGCGCGGTCTGCTCGATAACCAGGCTCGTGATGCTGTCGTCGTCACACTGGTAGCTGGCCTTGATGGTGTTTACGCCTGGCTGATACAGCCAGTCCCGGGTCCATTGATCGAGGTCCTGGTCGGCGGCCTCGCCGAGGCTGGCTATGAAATCCCGCAACGTGGCGTTGCCGTAGGCGAAACGCCCGAGGTAATTGCTCACCCCCTGGCGAAACACGTCCGCGCCGAGAAGATGGGGTAATTGCTTGAGTACCGAGCCGCCCTTGCCGTAGGTGATGCCGTCAAAGTTGGAGAAGGCCTCGGCGGTGTTTTCGACCGGCAGCTCGATCGAATGGGTGGTGACCAGTTCATCCGCGGCATAGGCCGATCGTTTTGCCCGCAAATAGAAGTTCTCCCAGACGTCGTCGAATTCGCTGTTCCCGGCCAGTGCCAGGTAGCCCATATACGTGGCGAAGCTCTCCTTCAGCCACAGCCCGTTCCACCACCGCATGGTCACAAGATTGCCGAACCACATGTGCGCCATTTCGTGGGCAATCACCGTGGCGAGGCGCTGGCGCTCGGCCTGGGTCTTGTCGCCCCGGGAGACGTAGGCATCCTCATTGAAGGTGACCGCAGCGACGTTTTCCATCGCGCCGATGGTGAAGTCGGGCACGATCAGCTGGTCGTACTTGGCGAAAGGGTAGTCGATGCCGAAGTAGTCCTGGAAGAAATCGAACGACTGCCGGGTGAAGGCGAACCAGTCCTCCGGCTTGACGTTCGGCGCCAGCGTTTTCCGCGCCATCAGGCGCAGGGGGATGCCGTCGGCCTCGTTTTCCCACACTACGTAGGGACCGGCATGCAGCGGAAATATATAGGAGGAGATTTTTTCCGTCTGCGGGAAGCGCCAGTGTCTGAAACCCGCGCCGGCCTGCTCGATTTTCTCTTCGCGTGCCGTGGTGACCACTTGCCAGTCCGCCGGAGCAATAACGTCGACGGTATATCGGGCTTTGAGGTCGGGCTGATCGAAGTGGGGGAAGAAACGGTTGGCCTTGTAGGGTTCGAAATGGGTGTACAGGTAAACGTTGCCGTCTTCCGGGTCTTCGAAGCGGTGCAGTCCGGAGCCGTCGGTCGAGTAGGGCTGGCGGTAGCGGATGGTGATTTCCGTGTTTCCCGGGTTCAGATGCCCGGGCGCGAGGCTGATGAAGAAGCCGTTGTAGCCGAAGGGGATCTCCTCGCCGTCCACGCTCACCTCGATCGCCTCTCCACCGGTGAAGTCGATGGTGAGCGGCCGGGTCAGCGGTTTGGCGAGCGTTGTGTTTGCAACGACGACGCCGGAGAAGGACTCGCCGCTTTTGCCGATTGACACCGAGAGCGTGTAGTCCACGTCGACGATCTGCTGTTTTCGCCACCTCGCGTATTCGACGGTCAGCCCGGGACCGTCGGCGCGATCATCGGCAGTGTCTGCAGCGGCACTGGCGGTTTCGTGGTCGCAGGCGGCGAGGATCGTGATGATATAGAGGATCGCCGCAAAGGGGCGGGGAGGGGACATGGCAGCTCCTTTCCGCGGCATTCCCTGACCCGCTCGCATAATTTTTTTCGGCGCCGACTATACCATGCGACCCCAGCAGCAAGAGCTTGGAGCCGGGCCGGGACAACCGTCTGTCGAATGGGGTCAGAAACCCGAACCTCGAGTCCAACGACGTTGGCGGCGGTGACAATGACTGCGGACTGGTCCGGACCAGAAGTTCCGGTTACGTCCCCGACTACCGCATCAACAAAACCTGGCTGTTGACCGGATACAGGCACTCGACGCCGCGCCCGGTGACGATCGCGTTGTCCACGCGCGGCAGCAGCCTGCCTGCCTGCAATTGCCGGCGGCGTCGATACCCGTTTCTTGGCAGATCATTTGCGCCGCCCGCGCTCCGGCCTGCTCTGGGTCGCCGCCCCTGCTCATCAGTTCAGGGTTGGGCAATCAGCCCGATCTCGTCGCAATCGACGGTGCGATATTGCTGGCACGCCGCGCCGGGCCGGCAACCGCTGCCTGCCCGACCGCCCACAGCGCGAGCATGCCTGCGGGGATGACATACCAGGCCAGCGGTTCGAGCGAGAATGCCTCGACCATCGCTATGTTGAGGCCGATCGACAGGGCCGCGCCAACGACCAGCCCGACCGCGCTGATGATGCTGTTCTCGACCAGGAAATAACGCACGACGGCCGGCTTGGACGCGCCCAGTGCGCGGCGGATGCCGATCTGGCGGGTGCGCCGGCTGACGTTGAAACTCGCGAGGCCGATGATCCCCAACGAAGTGATGATCGTCAGCAATACCACGACGAATCCGAGAATCTTGATCAGCGCCGCGTCGCCGACGTAAGCGAGCTTTCGCACTTCTTCCATCGTTACCATGTCGCGAACGATGCGGTCGGCGTTGCTCGCCACCAGCATCGCTTCGATCTCCGGCATCAATTCGTCGCGCCTGCCCGGTTCGGTCCGCACGATGTAGCGAACGAACTCCGAGGCGCGGCGTTGCGGCACGATCATCGACCGCTCGACACCGGACCAGCTTTCCCACGGCGCCTGCAGCTTGTCGATCACGCCTATGATGTTCACCGGGTCGTTGTCGTTGATGTAGAAACTCTTGCCGACGTACGAACCGGTTTCGTCAGGCCACATTTCCTTGCCGAGGGCCTCGGTGATGATGCCCCAGGCCGGCCAGGTGTTGTCTTCGGGATCGGCCCAGTTGACCTGGTCCGGCGTGAAGTTCTGGCCGTCGATCAGCGTGAGATCGAATGTCTCGACGCCGTGCTCGTCGACAAAATAAATCGCCGAACTGACCGACTCCGGGGTCTGGTTTCCGGGTTCCAGTCCCAGCGCCATTGACCAGCCACCCTGGCGTAACGGAAACGAGTTGGACGCGATCGCATTGACGACCCCGGGCACGTTGCGAATCAGGTCGAGGTCCTCGTCGATCAGCGCCATGCGTTGTTCGCGTTCGTAGTCCTTGAACAGCACGCTCGCGAATGCAAACGTGTTGGTTTCATCGATACCGCTGTCACGGTCGATCTTGTTGACCCGCTCCTGGATGATTCCGAATGCATTGACCATGATCGTCAGCGTTACCGCTATCTGCAGCGCGATCAGCACGAAACCCGATTTGTTCTTCAGCATCGCTCGCCAGATGGGACCGATATCCATGCCTGTTCTCCTGAATCTCGTTTATTGCACGCGCAGCGTGCTGGCCGGTGAGACGCTGCAGGCGCGCCAGGTCGGGTACAGCGCCGCGCACAACGCCGCCACGAAGGCCAGCGCCACCGCCAGCCCCACCATCGCCCAGTCCATCTTCACCAGGTTGCCGATGAAGTCGTAGTCCGCGAATACGTTTTCGATACCGCGCAGGCCGAGCCAGGTCATGCCAATGCCGGCCACTCCGCCGGCGACGCCGATCATGCCGGCCTCGATGATGTATTGCCTGAACAGTTCCGCCTTGCTCGCTCCGAGTGCGCGGCGCAGGCTGATGTCGTTGCTGCGCCGTATAACTTTGGCGAGCAGCAGACCGATCGTATTCAGCAGGCACACGATGAGGAACAACACCGCCAGTGACAGCAACACGGAGACCGTGTCGTCGACGACCTCGCGATTGATCATCCACTCCTCCGGCGTACTGAGGCGGTTGTTGAGTTCGCGCGGGAATCGGCCAAGTTCTTTTTGTTCCATCACGTAGTCGTCGAGAAACTGTGCATAAGCGGCTTTCTCGTCCTCGTCCTGCAACTCCACCCACATCTGGATCCAGATACATTCCGATGCCAGGTAGCCTGCGTAACCCCCTTCCTCGGGTGGCTTCCAGCAGCTGTTGTTGCCCGAGCTTCCCCATTCGCCGGTGACCGCCACCGAGAACGGCGCGTAGATCTGTTCGGGGCCGTCGAACGGATTGTTGTTGAGGTCGAAGAACGTGGGTACCGGATTCCAGTCGTCGAGTACGCCGACGACGCGATACAGTTCGTCGTTCATTCTCAGCATCCGGCCGGTGGAGTCTTCGCCGCCGAACAGGCGATCGTTCATCGGCGACGACAGCACCGTCACGCGCTCCTCGCCGCGGTCGGCTTCGGCGTCCCAGCCGGACCCGTACCTGAACGGCACATCGAACATCGCGAAGAAGTCGGCTGATGTCGCCCGCACTTCTTCCTGGAACGGCCGGATTTCGTCGCCTTCAGGCTGTACCACCCGATCGGACTTGAAGCTGATGACCTGACGAAAGGCGCGCCCGGCCTCCAGCAGCGCCGTCGAGTCGAGGTATGTCACCTGTTCGGGCGGCTCGTCCGGCTCCTCGTAAGGATCGTTCGGGTTCCAGTTGTCGAGCTGCACGTGGAACAGCCGGTCGTTCTTGTGCGCGACCGGGTTGTCGGTCATCACGTGGCGTACCGTCACGATCGTCATGCAGGCGCCAATGCCGATTGCGATCGCGGCCACCATCAGCGCGCTGAGTGCCGGGTTGGCGCGGATGCTGAGCACCCCGAGTTTCAGATAGTAACGAAGCATGGGCGTCTCCCTGGCTAGGCGTTCGCCGCCGCGGCGAAGTGCAGCTCGGGCGGGCCATCGTGAATCTCGCCGTCGCGAACGAAGATATTGCGCCTGGCGCGATCGGCCAGCGTCAGCTCGTGGGTGACCATAATGATCGTGGTGCCGGCTGCGTTGATCTCGCCAAGCAGCTCGAGCACGCTGTCGGCCATGTTGGTATCGAGATTGCCGGTGGGCTCGTCGGCAAGCAGGAAGCGCGGTTCCCCGGCCAGCGCACGCGCGATTGCAACGCGCTGTTGCTGGCCGCCGGACAGCTGCCCCGGATAGTGCTTCACCCTCGAGGCCAGGCCGACCTGGTCGAGACAGTCCATGATGCGGCGGCGGCGGTCGTCGGCCTTGAAGCGGCGATAGCGCAGCGGGACGTCCACATTATCGAAAATGTTGAGTTCCGGAATCAGGTTAAAGCTCTGGAAAATAAACCCGATCTTTTCGTTCCGTACCCGCGAGCGTTCCTTGTCGTTCAGCGACGAGATATCGCGTCCGTCGAGTTCGTAGGTGCCGCTTGTCAATTCTTCGAGCAGACCGGCGATATTGAGGAACGTGGTCTTTCCCGAACCGGAAGGACCGGTTACCGAGACAAACTCGCCGTCGTCGACCTTGAGTGAGAAGCTTCGCAATGCATGGGTTTCCACCGCGTCGGTGCGGTAGATCTTGGATATGTCTTTCATCATCAACATTGATCGACTCCTCCGGTACGTCAGTCTGTCAGCAGGACCGTGTCCGCACCGCGGAACGGATCGAGATTGGAAATCACGATGGTCTCGCCGGGCTGTAGGCCGGTGAGGATTTCGACCGCGCCGAGGCTGTACGCACCGGTCTGGATCTGGCGCCGCTGCGCGACCCGGTCGTCATTGATTACGTAGGCCATCCGGCCGCCGCCGCTGTCGAGAAACTGGCCCCGCTGCACCATCATGACGTCGCTGAATTCCGCGAGCAGAATGCGGGTTGTGAGGCGCTGGTTCTGGCGCAGACCGGTCGGGCCGTCACCGACAAAACGGACCCGGCTGGCGACCTGGTTATTGACGATTTCCGGTGAGACCGCCACGATCCGGGCCTGGTAATTGCGGCCGCCGGACTGGACCTCGGCCGTCATGCCGATCGCAAGATCGTCGGCGTAGCTCTCGGGAATCATCAAATCTATCTCGTAGCGCGAGAGGTCAACTACCGCCATCACCGGCATGTCCCGTGCCACTGCAGCTTTCTGGTCCACGAGGAGGTCGCCGACGATGCCGTCGACCGGTGATTTGATCGAGAGCTCGTCGACCTGGCGGCGCAGATTCGCCACGGCCAGTTCCTGTGCATTGACCTCGAACTCGGTGGCGCGCAGCTCGAACGAAAGGCGTTCCTCGTACAACCTGGCGTCGGCGATCGCGTGCTCGAAAGCCAGTTCCGCGTTACGCAGGTCATCCTGCGCCTTCTCCCAGTCGATCTTGGGAATCACGCCTTTCTTCTCGCCCGTATCGGCGCGGCGTTTTTCCCGGCGCGCGGCGATGGCTGCGACCTCGGCCAGGTCCGCGGCCTTGCGCTTCTCGAGCGTCTGCTGGCGGGTCTCGATACGCTGCCGCTCCAGGTTCAGCATGCGTTGCCCGAGGGCGGCCTCGGACTGCTGGAGCTGGTTGGCAAGCTCGGGGCTGTCGACCGACGCCAGCACCTGGCCCGCAACCACCTGCTCGCCGGCCTCGACCAGCAGCGTGATCGTGCCTGAAGTCGTTGCATACAGGGTCGGACTGACGGCTGCGACGACGCGTCCCTGTACCGTGACGTCACGCACCAGGTTGCCGCGCGTGACGGTCGCTATGCGGATGCGTTCAAACGGTACGCTGACCGTTGCACTGGCCCAGCGCTGGACCCACGGCGCGGCGATGACCGCCGCCGAGATCACCGCGAGCGCGATCCCCAGAATGACAAGTCTTTTGCGGCGCGGATTGCGCGGCGCCAGCGCCACGTCCTGCGCCGATGTGTCGGGTATTTTCAGAACCTGAACCCCCTCCCTTTTCGGTCATCGCGGAACCGGAGGATTTGTTGCGGTTTCAGGTTTGGATGCGCGGAAATCGAAGATGGTTTGAATCTTTGGCAGCACTGCTGATAACGACGGACCGGACTAATCGAGAACAGTGGCGCTGTCAGTAGACAGCCTGTCCGGCTGGCACGATGTGTGCTTGCGGCCTTGGTGACAGGCCGCAAGCTCAGCCAGCCAAAGATTCCGAATTTTTTGAAAGTGCCCAGAGAAATCTGTTTGCTGCAAAACCGCCGCCGGGGGCTTCTGGCAGAGTTACCGATGGTAGGCACGGCTGCCTGGTGACCTGGCCGCGATGGCGAGCGCCACTAACTCCGGGCTTGATGCAGCGCCGCGGATCTGGATTTTTTGGAATTGTGGTCACTGTCCCTGAATAGGCTTGTAATGCACGGAGCCTGAACCGGGCTTTACCTTCTGTATCGAAGTGATGTTGCTGATCAGATCGCCAGCAGCTCCGATTTATGATCTTCGTCCACATCTGATTGGTGTGGACGGCAATGTGTGGTTTTGCCGGTGCATACCGGGCCTAGCACTGTCGCCGATTTGTACTATGCTCGTCGAGGTAGATACGGAAAAACTTTGAAGCAACACGGGAAGGGGCTTCGTATGCCATGTCTCAAAGAAGCATGCACTAATCCTGTTTGGCGGGAGTGTACCCAGTGGGGGTTTCCCCTGGAGATTTGCGAGTACCACTTCATGAACGAGCTCGGTGAACTGGCTGAAAAGCTGCCAGGCAGTAAAAGGCATCTTTTCGAGAACGATCCATACCTGAGCGACTGGACCAAGATTTCGCTGATGTTTCAGCATTCTAAGCAGACGGTGGAGAGGTGCCTTAGGCAACTGGCAGACAAATGGCAGAGCAAGCAGGACAGGAAAGATTTCAAGAACCTGGAGTTTGGTGCGCCAAAGGAATATGTAAAACTGTCGGAGCTGCTCGCCAAGTATGAAAGGATATGCTGGTTTCCAGCCAGTCACGACGTATTCTGCGGTTTCCTGCAGACTGTCGATTTCGATGGGTCAATTGCCCGCGGGATCATGGCCAAGGATCCTGGGGCCTCTATCAATCATGGCGATTTTTCGCACCGGCTACAGTGGCACGCGATCATGAACGTGATGACGAATGAATTCACGACCGCAAGGCGATCGGGGTGGGACAATTCCCCTTTAGCACTTTATACCGCTTGCGGAAATGCACCGTATGACGGCAAGAACAATATTTGGTTCCGTTTGTTCGACAACAATCACAAGGAGGATTTCCGCAGCCCGGACTGGACCAATCTACATGTCCGGACGGGTGACTACGGTCTGGTTTCGACTGCGGTCGCGCAGCGACACACCAAACGTCTCCGCGAGTACATGAAATTCGATAAGGAACCAACCCTCAAAGCTGATGGTGTGGTCGCCATCAACAAAGACACCAAGGCCAAGTATGAAAAGGCTTTCGGTAAGTTCCGGAATTATTATCAAGAAAAAAAGCTGGCGAATCCAAAGCAGGGCAAATTTACGGGGCCCGTATTATCGACGCCATACAGCGGCAAGCCCAATCCGGATTTTGATTCCATGCCTCTGTCCGCACGAATTGCTGCCAGTAAGTTGACCTTGAACACCTCCAAAAACTCATACTCGAAAATACTCGGGCCCGTCGCAGCACCAGGAAAGGACGATAGCGTTTCCGAATTCGCTCACTAGCTGAAACAACCAGCTCCTACCGGATCAACAACACCTTGTTGTTGACCGGGTACAGCCACTCGACGCCGCGTTCGGTGACGATAGCGTTGTCCTCGAGCGGCACCCGCAGTTTCTTGCCGCCCCACTCGGGGATCGCGGTGTAGGCGAACAGCTCGATCGAGAACAGGTTGGTCGGCTGGATCGTGTATTTCATGCGTTCCGGGTTGAACCACGCGATCGACGGGCCGATGCCGTGACCCAGATTCCCCACCGAGTGGCAGCCGATGATTACGTCGATGTTTTCCGGGTCGTCGGTCGGCTCGTTGAACGTTTCCATTACTTTGAATCCGGCGCCATTGATGCGCTCGTTCAACAGTTCGAACGTATCGCCGGCGGTGCGCCCCGCCTTGATATTGGCCTTTAAGATGTCGCGCACCTTGAGGCCGTTGTCGAAGGCTTTCTGGATGCTCTCCGGCAGGTGGGTCTCGCCTTCTTTCAGCACGTAGGCGTGGCGCTTCAAGTCGGTATAAAAATTGAGATAGCCGACGCCCCAGTCGATCGCGAGAAAATCGCCGCGCTGGATCACGTGGTCGTTGGACAGCGCAACGAAGCCGTCGGGGCCGGTGATGTAGACCGACGGCATGCCGAAAGAGGTGCCGAGATTGTTTTCGAACTGTTGCTCGCGCATCCACCAGGCGACGTCTGCGAGCGTGGTCACGCCGGGCGTAATTACCTCATTCGAGAAAGCGCGCTCGGCGATGTTGCGCGACAGGTTACCGGCCCAGGCGAACGCGGCGATCTCGGTGGCGACCCGGCGCGAGCGGAAATCCGAGACCAGTTTCTCGGCCGAGACGAAGCGCTCGGCGAAGCGCGGCCCGAGTTCCTCGCTCAGCTTCTGGAAGCTGGTGTAGCTCAAGCCATCGGCCGCGCCAATGTTCAGTGCATAGTTCAACGCGATCGTCTTCGGGTCGCGCTCCTCGACGAAAGCCTTCAGCTCTTCGGGCTTGCCGAAAATGTCATAGGCGCCATTATCCTCGACCAGCGCGGTATCAACCCCGAGCACGGCGCGTTCGATGCGGCCGTCGCCGCGATCGGTGAAGATGTAGTAGCCATAGCCGCCGACGTAGCCCTTGCCGAAGTCCTCGGTCAGCGGATCGTCGAAGCCCTCGCGGTTGACGGTGATCCACATGTCGACGCCGTTCTCGCGCATCACCTCGGGCAGGACCAGGTCGAATTTCTCCAGGCGGATCTGGTTCATCAGCTCCCAGCGTTGCTGCGCTTCGCCCTTTGCATGGGCGTCCATGGCAACGCCGAGGCTTGAAAGTGCGAGGCAGGCGATCAATATTCTGAGGGGCATAGTCGCTTCCGTATTTCCGGATCGGGGGTGGCGACATTAAAACGCAGAAAGGGGCGGCGACCAAACTACACTACACGGCGCATCTCCGCGCAGTTTAGCGACAGTGACCAAAACTCCTGGTTTAGGAGCGGTGACCGTAACTGGGCGCGGCTCGGGCAGAGAGCGTATCGGCCGAAGCAAGTGCCCAATGCGTCTCCACCAAAGAGTCTGGCGACAGGATAGCTCAGGGACAGTGACCCGAGCTTCTGATATTGGTGCAAATCGGCCGGGCGCAGCGACTTCAGCTCGCGCGGCCCGACAAACGCACTGAGCTCTCCCTGACTTACAGTCCGGGTACCCGTGTGTCGCCGGACCAGGAAAAATTCGCCCATTCGAACAGCGTCAATTCGGGGATGTACTGACAAAGCGAGGGCGGATACCGCTCGAATTCCGCAATGCTGATGCCACTGTATTGCTATACTCATTCGGGCCACGCGGCTGTCGCCGGCACCCTTTCGGACATGTGATCGCATTGGCGTTGACGGCCCGGGTCGTTTCAAACTCCCGTTTGAGGATGCAACAGATGGAACTGATTCAAAACGGCAATTTCGATGATGGTGAACTCGCGCCGTGGTCGCCATGCAGCGGCATGACTCTCCAGGGCGGTGTCACGGACATGCAACAGTCGCCGGTGTTCTGCAGCCAGCACAATCTCAAGCTGCTCGGTAACGATTGCGTCCAGCAACAACTCACACGGGTCGCGGTGGCGTCGGAGGGCCTGCTGACGCTGTGGGTGCGGTTATGGCCGGACGGTCCGTTCGAACACATGTCATCCGCGGATGCCGGCCGCTTCGAGGCGAGCGTCCAGTACTCGCTTGGCGGTGAAACCGCCACGACATTGCTAGATCTCGACACGCTGCGTGCTCGCGGACCGAGGATGCTCGATCCGATCAAGGTAACGGTCTTCGTCGATACTCTGAAATTCGTGACGGGAGTCCGGGTGCGCGTTTACGACGCCTCGCAACCGTGGTACCTGGCCGGCGTGACGATGGAAGGCTACTTCGTCGGCGGCGGCGACGGCCCGTTCCGCAAGACCGACGCACAGACCGAGGAACGGCTGCTGAGTCTCGAGGAACGCATGGCGAAGCTCGAGAAGCTGATTACCGGCGGCAGCACCAAGCCGGACCCATCCGGGTAGGTTTCGCGGCGCAGGAAGAAACAGGTCAGATCCCCAGTGTGGTGACGGCGCGCGATTTGACCGACTCGGGGACACTGCGCGGTCCCGGGCAGGCAACTCACACTCCCGGGCCGATCCGGTCCGTAGTTTTAGTCACTGTCCCTAAATAGCGGCGGTTTGGGGACAGTGACCATAACTCTGCGTGCAATCCCCTCCCCGCTGGTGGCCGCGGTCGCCAAGTGCCGAAAGCGCCGGTCGGATCACATCGAACGGCGCAGCCTGCAGGCGCATCGAGCAAGAGCATGTCCGTTTTTTGGCCGGACACAGCCACCTGTGTTCAGTGTTTGCTACGATTCACTAACCCTCATTAGCTAAACTGCTAGCATCCTTTGCGACATTACGGGACCGAGGACATATCGCATGCAACAAAAAAGCCTGACCCTGTGGACGGGAGCGCTTGCCATCCTTCTTCTCGTGGGCTGTGCGTCAGCACCTCCGCCGCGAACCCTCTCGCAGGTTCCCGCGTCGTATGCCGTGCTGCCAAACGGCAACGACCCGCTGCACCCGGAGCAACAGTCACCGCTGTACGCCTCGATGCTTACGAATCCCGGTGAAAACGTTGTGCGTACCCTGGAGCGCAAGCACGGGCGTGCGCTTAATATGCTCTCAATTTCTGGCGGTGGTCAGAACGGCGCTTTCGGTGCCGGGTTCTTAAACGGCTGGCGCGAAAGTGGCCGCCGGCCAGAGTTCGATATCGTCGGCGGCGTGAGTACCGGCGCCTTGTTGGCCACGCACGCCTTGCTTGGCACTGCGGCCGACGATGCGGTGCTCGAGGAGATGTACACATCAGTCACCAGGGACGATATCTATAAGGCCCGAGGCATCGCCAGCATCCTGTCCGGCACCGACTCGCTGCGAGACACCGCTCCACTGCAGGCGCTTATCGCCAAGTACATCACCGCCGAGACCCTTGCGCGCGTGGCCGCCGCCTACGACGACGGCCGGCTCCTGGTCGTCGGCACGACCAATGTCGACTACGGACAGACCTGGGTCTGGAACATGTCGTTAATTGCGAAAGACGGAAGACTCGAGCTTTATCGCAAGGTGTTGCTCGCGTCCGCGTCGTTCCCGATCGTCTTCCCACCAGTGGAAATCGACAACCATCTTTTTGTCGATGGCGCCGCCCGGTCGAATGTCGTGATTGCAGGCATCGGCGGCGAACAAAAACCCAGTCCCCCGCTTTTTGGACCGGGCAATCTCTACATGATCAACAATGGCAGAGCCAATCCGCCTCCCGAGGCGCTGGTGAGATCACTCGGCCCGGTGGCGGCCACGACGGTCAGCGTGATGATGGATCAATCGATGCAAACCGCTTTAACACGGTCCTACTTTGGGGCCCGCTTCCTCGGGTACCGGTTCAATCTGGTGGCGATTCCCGACGATCTGAAGATCGGCAAGGACCCTCTCGCGTTTGACCCGGCACAGATGCGTACCGCTTTTGACACGGGACGGGCGATGGGAATGCAGCCACACCCCTGGGCGAGCAGACCGGATAACCTGGGTGATATTCCGGAGTGGGCGTTTGAAGCTATCCAGGAAAAGAGCGACAACCCATAAGGGCGCGATAAAGGGATTGTTCCGCAGGTCGGGGCAGGGGCCCTGACTCTGCCCGCGGACCGGTCCGACATTACCGTTACTGACTCCCCATAACCCAATTGCCGTGCGTGTTCCCGCTGATCTCGCGGTTGGGCGCGAAAAAGTTCAGGCACAGAAAGTTCAGGGATAGTGACCATAACGCTGAAGTTCTGGGACAGTGGTAAGGTTGGGACAGTGACCATAACTCTGACCTAAGCCGGTTTGTAATCATGGTCACTGTCCCTAAATAGACTTGGAGCGTTGGAACCCTTATGGCCGACTCCGTCTTCTACAGTTTGCGTGACAACATCGCGACCATTCGTATCGACGATGGCAAGCGCAACGCTTTGTCGCCCCAGGTCCTGCAGGAGATTTATCGGGTGCTCGACCGGGCCAAATCGGACAAGGCTACTGTCATCATTACCGGAAGGGAGTCGGTATTCTCGGCCGGTTTCGATCTTCACACGATGAAACGCGGCGGCACCAACGCGATGCACATGCTCCGTCTCGGCTATGGGTTGACCGCCCGGGTCATGGCCTATCCGCGTCCGGTCATTGCCGCCTGCAACGGTCACGCGATGGCGATGGGCGTTTTCCTGATGTTGTCGGCCGACTATGTGATCGGCAGCCGGGGAGACTTCAAGATCTCGGCCAACGAGGTCGCACTCGGCCTGACCATGCCACGCGTTGCCGCGGCCACGTTGCAAAATCGGCTGACCCCGGCCGCGTTCCAGCGCGCCGTCACGTTGGCCGAATACTTCGATGTCGAGTCCGCGCTGCGCGCCGGGTTTTTCGATGAGCTGGTCGATCCTGAAGAGCTGACGATTCGCGCCGAGACCCTGGCGGAGGCTTTCGACGAACTCGACGCAGCGGCGCACAAGGCCTCGAAACTCAGAATCCGTGCGGCGCTGTTGCGCAAAATCCGCGTCAGCATCCCGCTGGATCTGCTGGACGCCGCGATGATGGGCTTGCGCGGCGCCCGGCCGCGGTAAAACATTGCAGCGCCAGAGTTTAGGCACAGTGACCATAACTCTGGCGCGGGCGGACGCTTAGGGGCAGTGGCGAAAACCCTGGTGTGGGGCGGCGCGTAATTGGGTTCACTGTCCCTAAATAGCTTGTCCCTAAATAGCTCCTGAATAGTCTGGATAGCGCGGCGGGTAATTAAGGTCGCTGTGCCTGAATCGGAGCTAATGGCCGCTATACTTTCGAAAGCTGCTATTCGCATGAAACAAGAATGAATGACAGTCTTTAAAACCATAGCGGATTCTCATTGCCAAGCTGAGTACCAAACATGTCTGCAGAAGTGTTTTTTCAGATGATCGAGGCGATGGCCGTTGTCATCGCTGTCGGTTTCGCGATGGTCCAGGTGCGGCAATACCGGCGCGATAAGCATCGCGAGGCAGCGATGGAGCTATTGCATGCATTCCAGACGCCGAGTTTCGCCCGTGCGCTGAATATCGTTTACAGCATGCCCGATGGCTTATCGAAACAAGAGATCGAGGAGTTCGCCGGAGACGAGTTTCACCTCGTTTATGCGATGACGACAACCTGGGAGAGCCTCGGCATTCTGGTTCACCACGGCGAAGTCGACTTGCAGTTGATTGACGATTTTTTCAGTGGGCCGATTATCGTGTCGTGGCAAAAGCTGAAAAATCATGTCGCGGGCGAACGCAGGGAAGTGGGCCGCGAAACCATCAACGAGTGGTTTCAGTGGCTGAAAGAAAGGCTCGAAGAGACCGAGTCGGACGCACCCCCTACACCCGCGCATATCGAATACAAGAACTGGACGCCGCCGAAGTACTAACGGGTCGCTGGCGGTCGCCCGCAACCGGCCGTGGCGGAGGTGAAGCAATCGAACCGCCGTGTTCCGTAACATTGGGAGTTGTGCAACCCGCTAGCGGTCAGCCGCAATCGCCACCCCTGATGCGACACCGCGCCAGGATATTCGATTGCAAATATCTACCGGTTCGGAGCGAGGGTCAGCCGCCGTAATCGGCGAGGCAAGTCCCCGTCCTGTTCACGGTACCGGCGCGCTTGTAACCGGCGGTAACAACGTTCCGACGGCGACGATGCGCTGACTCCAGTAACCGAGTGGCGGATAGGGTCCGCTTCTGGACATGGATTCCGGGAATTCAAAATACTGTTTGGTGGTCACGGAAGCCGGAGTGCCTTTCTCCTCCTTGCCATAGCCGTGGTACATCTTGTACTGGATCACATTCCCGTTCGGGTCACGTGTGACCTCGGTCACCGTCGCCATGTGATTGATGTTGTTTGGCGTACTGGGCGCCGCGAACAACTGCTCCAGGCCGAGCGTCGACACCGGCCGCCCGCGCGAGAACCACACAACGGCGCCGGGCCGGATGAGATTCCGGTGATCCAGCAAGTCCTGTGGAACATCGGCGACACCGGGTGCATCGTCGTAATAGATCGGCGTTAGGCGATCACGATCCGCATACCACTTGGCTACAGCACGCGACGACCGGTAGGGCACATTGAACTGCACAACGTTTTTTCCCCCTTTGACGTATGGACGGACGCCAGCCGGTGCGGTCAGTTCGCTCTCTGCGTCCGGGCATGCGGCCGCCACAGCGCTGGACAACCGCAGGAAGTTGCCTGAACAGTCTCGCCACTCCTGGGGTGCGCTGCGGTTATAGGGGATTTTCTGTGCCTCTAGAGCACTCACAATCGGTCGCAGTACGTCGGCCATGTCGCGCACCTGACCATTGCACATCGCGTAGTGTGACTTGTTGCCCAACGAAACCGTCGTCGGCGGCGGCGCGATGATCTCGGGCGGCGGTAGCGACGGTTTCGGTTCGGGTGTCGTTGTCGTACAAGCCATAGGTAATGCCAGTACCAGTAGCATGGGCAACATGAACCTCTGTTTTGTTATTTGCATTACTCCCGCCACCTTTTGTGCGCCGTGCATCCGCTGCATGTTGTTGGTTCAACATAATGCGCGAAGATCACAGCGATAGCTATCGGGTAGCGGAAAAGCCAGTCAACAAGATGCGTTTTTCAGTCACCGCGCGATTTCCTTAACTTTTGCCGCGGCGCCGAGTTTTATTGCTGTTTCGGATTAATCGGCTGTCAAGAACGCGGCGAGGCTGGTGGGTCTTCCGTAGACGTGTTGTCGAATTGTGCGTAGTAGTTCTCGCGAAAGCTGCGCAACAGCGCCTCGGTCTCAGCGGCGCTGACGCGTTCATGGGTCAGCGCCACACGCGCGAGGTCGAGACTTGCCTCCAGATTCTCCGATATAGCCAGCCTGGCACCGAGCTGGCGCAATACCCGGCACTGGTGCGCGGTTTGTCCGCGCGCCAGGATCGTGACTTCGGGGTATTCGCGGTGCAGCGCAGCCACGATGCCCTCGGTGGCCTCGAAGTCGTTCACGGTAACGATTACGAGTCGTGCATCGGCCACGCCCACCGAGCGGAGCACGTTGGGCTTGCGGCTGTCGCCGTAGAATATGTGATGTCCGTTGGCGCGTTCGCGCAGAACCAGCGTTGAGTCCTGATCGATTGCGACATACGGCATGCCCGCCGATTTCAGGATCGCGCCGATACGCCGCCCGACACGGCCGAAACCGGCGATAACGACAGGTGCCTTTGTCGGTTTTTCATCGTCTGTGGCCGGCGGTCGCTTGTCTGCCGATGCAAGGCGCTGCGCCAGCGCTGCAAGCGGCGGCGTCACGAGCATACTGAGGACGACGACGAGCAACAGTTGCTGAAACAGCTCCGTTTCGAGCAACTCGGCCTGGAACGCATAGCCGAACAGCACCAGGCCGAACTCGCCGCTTTGCGCGAGCAACAAGGCCACGGCTGCTGCGGTGCGCGGGCGAAGGCCAAAAGCCATCGCCAGCGGCCACAAGACGAGAATTTTGATGGCGATCAGGGCAACGAGCAGACCGAGCGTCGTGACGGGTTCCGCGACAAACAGTCCCAGCTCGAGAGACATGCCCATGGACATGAAGAACAGTCCCAGCAGCAGGCCTCGAAAGGGTTCGATTTCGGCAACGACTTCGTGCCGCAAGGGTGAATCGGCGATCAGCAGGCCGGCAATGAATGCGCCCATCGCCATCGATAGTCCCAGGTGCTCGGTCAGCAACGCGCTGCCAAGCACGAGCAGGACCGCCACAGCGGTAAATATCTCCTTGCTGTGAGTCTGGGCGATGCGGTGCAGCAGCGGCTGTAACAGGAAGCGACCGCTGATAATCGCAGCCAAAAGGATCGTGACGGCTTCGACCAGCGCGAGCGCAATGTCGGTACCGATCGTGAAATTCTGCATCGCAAGTAGCGGTATGAGTGCCAGAAGTGGCACAACGGCAAGATCCTGAAACAGCAACACCGACAGCGACGCACGGCCGTACTCGGTATGCAGCGACCGCCGCTCGGCAAGCAGTTGCAGTACAAACGCCGTTGAGGACAGGGCGAGAGCGGGACCGATGATGACGGCCGCTCGAAACGCAACATCCAGCAACAGGTATGCGGTAGCCGTGATCACCACTGCTGTCGCCAAAACCTGCAACGTACCAAGCCCGAATACGAGACGCCGCATCAGCCATAGTCTCGACGGCTTGAGTTCGATACCGATCACAAACAGGAGGAGTACGACGCCCAGTTCCGCTAGCCGGCTAATCTCGGTGACGTTATCGATCAGCGCCAGCCCCGACGGTCCGACCACAACGCCGGCGACGAGAAAGCCCGGAACCGCACCAAAACCGACCAGGCGAAACAGGGGCACCGCAATCACTGCCGCGCCCAGCAGGATTACGATATCGAGAATGTAGTTGGCCGTCATTGCGTAAATTTCGGATTGCGTTCAGTACTGAATATAACCTTTCGGACTCCCGTCGTCTTTGCTTTGACCTGGCGCGGCATGCAGAGTTTTACCCGGCCGCAACCGCGGCGGCCGAATCCGGTCGATGCTCGCATCGGTAAAGCCCCGGCGATAGTTCAGCCAAGTGCCGGGGCCGCGCGAAGCCCCCCGGTCCGGAGCGCGATAATCCGGGTCAGGGTATTCCGGTCAGGGAAGTCGGATCCGGGAAGTCGAATCAGGGAAGTCGGATCCGGGAAGTCGAATCAGGGAAGTCGAATCAGGGAAGTCGGGTCCGGGAAGTCGGGTCAGGGAAGTCGGGTCAGGGAAGTCGGGTCAGGGAAGTCGGGTCCGGCAAGTCGGGTCAGGGTAAAGACTGCCCCTTTAACTTCTTGCTCTGACCCCGCTTCTTATTCCGCGGCAACGGGGCGATAGGTCTCGTCGAATTCCTGCCTTGCAATTCGGTAGATCTCGTTGAGCTTTGGCAGCGGGGAGACCAGCTTGTCTCCCGCCCGGGCAAGCTGTTCCGAGCCCCACGGCGCTATGATGAAAAACTCCTCGCCGACATTGATGGTGTCGAGCAGGTCGTCGTCGATATCGATTGCGAGGATGCGGCCATTCGGCTTGTATTTTTTCCATCGCTCGTCGATGTCCTCAACGACCGTATAGAGCTGTTTCATCTTGTCCCGGCCAACCAGGTATTCCTCGCCGGCAGCGGTGAGATTTTTGACGACGTAGTTGCCGGGTTTGGCAGTGTTGGTGGTTTCCTCGCCATCGCTGGTCTTGGAGACGATGATTTCGCCCGGCGTCGCCGGCCTAGCATGCACCGCCTGGAACTTCTCGTACTCGCAGGCATTGTCCCTGATCAGCGGCATGACCTCCGCCATCAGCCTGCTCTGCGTCAGCGGCAGCTCGGCCGTCAGATCCTGCAGTACGTCGCGCAGTGCTTCGGCTTCCTGTTGCTCTTTGTGTTCCAGCAGCGACCGCAGATCCCGCGCCAGGCTGACCAGTTTCCAGTTGCTCCAGCCGCGGTCGAGGATTGCATCGATGAGTTCTTGCGCTTCCGCGACCTCACCCTCGAAGAAGGCGAGCGTTGCTCTCGTCGCATCGATCCACTCGTCGCCGCAATCCAGCGACAGGGCCCTGTCGATTGCGGCGCGCACGGCAATGGCACACTTTTTTGCCTCCGCCTTGTCGGCCGCACGGCCTCTTTCGCTCAAGGTGACGAGCAGCTTGTGGGCGCAGTAGTATTGATTGAGGTCGAGCTGCATGCCGCGGCGATAGGCATCGATGGCGCGGCCACGAAAACGCCGCTTTTTCTGCCGGCTGCGCTCGTCGCGGGCGAGCTCGCGGTAGCGGCCACCCAGCGTGCCCAGCCGTTCGGGCGTCTCGCCATGGGTCTTGATGATGGTTTCGATCAGTGCCACCGCTTCCTGCAGGCGATCGAGTTTGCTCAGGGCATGGGCCTGCTGCTCGTAGAAGTACGGATCCTCGTGGCGTACTTTTTCCGGCAATGAATCGATCAGGTCGTACAGTTCACTCCAGTGCAGGCGATCCCTGACGACAGGAATCAGATCGCGCAGCGCATACCCCGGCAGCTGGCCCAGGAGATTGTCTTTGACGAGCGCGCGCAAGGCCTCTTTTCTGCCGCTCGTCGCACTGAGGCGCGCCTCGGCCAGCCTGCGCTGGAATTCGAAGATCTCGGAGTAAACCTCCTTGAGCTTGCTTGAGCTGCGATCCCCCGGTGAGCGGGATTGGGTGAGTTCGAAAACCGGACCCACCGAGTCGCACAGCGGCGGAATGCCGCGCACGAGCGCTTTCTCGATGCGCTCGTAGTCGGCATCGGCCGGCTCCGCGGGCGGCCCCGGGTACATCAGCTGCGTGATCTGGGCCAGGTCGAAAAGCGGGTTGGCCCAGTCGGCACGCAGCAGAATGCAGCCGCGCTCGCGTGCCGCATGGCGCACGCCCGCCTCGTAATAGACGTTGCCATTTGGGATGCTGATATCGGCCAGTACCAGGTCGGCATGCAGCAGCTGTTCCAGCATGTCCTTGACGATCATCGACCCGGTCTGGTTGTCCGCGCGTATCGGCAGGTAACCGAGGGTCGATAGTGCTCCCGATATGGCGCGGTCCCACAGCGCATCGAAGTTCACTTCGGTGGGGCCGTTGGCGGGTTTGACGCCGGTGGGTTTTATGCCGAACGGCATCGCGACGAAAGCGACCTTTCTGAGCCGCAGCGATGAATTCGAGCGCCCGTTTTTGTTGTCAGTCATTGTGCGGCGGCCTTCGTGGTAACTTCGAAGCAGAGTTGTTGCCGGAGCATGGGGACAGGCGTATCGGGCCAGTCAGGGAGGAACGCCCGACAGTCTCATAGCGGTGGATGTTCCACCCAGACATATAGTCCAGCGTGCTCAAAAATCAAGCAGTGACCGGTAGCGCCGGGCGGAGTAAAAGTCGAATAAATGGGGTCAGAGTGATTATTGGGCATCGTTTTTTACTCTAACCCGGTTTATTCCGGCTGTTATCATAGCCGGCAAAATAATCCACACAGTATGCAGCATGGAAAAGTCTCCTATCGTCCGGTTCTACGGGGAACTCAAACGGCGCAAGGTGCTCCGCGTCGGGGCTGTCTATGCCGTGGTCTCCTGGGTGGTGGTGGAGATCGCGTCGGTCATGTTTCCGGAACTGCTGCTTCCGGACTGGAGCGTGCGCCTGATGATCGCCTTGCTGGTGATGGGTTTCCCGGTCGCGCTGGTGTTGGCCTGGGCGTTTGACCTGAAGCCGGAGGGAATTCGGCCGGATCCGGGAAGTCGCGGAAGAACCGGCGGATACATCCCCGCCAACGAGGAAGAAATCCCGCTTCCGCCGAAGGAAGGCTTCGACTCCATCGCGGTTTTGCCTTTCCTCAATCTCAGTAACGACCCGGACAATGAATATTTCAGCGACGGCATTTCTGAAGAACTGCTCAACCGCTTGTGCAAGCTGCCGCAACTGACCGTTGCCTCGCGTACGTCGTCCTTCTCTTTCAAGGGAAAGGACGTCGACATGGGCACCGTCGCCAGCCGTCTTGGCGTGGACGCCATTTTGGAGGGCAGTGTCCGCCGTTCGGGCGACAGGGTGCGGATTTCCGCCCAGTTGATCGACGGCCGTTCGGATCGTCACCTGTGGTCGGAGAATTACGACCGCGAACTGACCGACGTGTTCGCGGTGCAGGACGAAATCGCCAGGAACATCGTCAATGCGCTCGAGCTCAGCCTGACGCCGGCGCAACGGCAGCTGATCAAGCGAGATGAAATCGCCACCAACATCGACGCTTACGATTTCTATTTGCGGGGGCGCTATTTCGTGGAGCGCGGCGACGTCGAAACCGGCCAGAAGATGTTCGAAAACGCCATCGAGGTTGACGCAGAATTATGCGCCGGCCTGGGCCGGCGTTGCAGACTGTCATTCGTGGCGCTGCATGTGGTACGAGGTCTCGCCCGAGAGTAAGAAAATGGCCGATGAAATGCAGCCTCAAAGCGCTGCAACTGGCGCCCGGCCTGGCCGAAGCGCATGCATCGCGCGGCTATGCGCTGATGGCCAACGGCAAATACGCCGACGCGGAGGTTGCGTTCAACACCGCCATCGATCTCGACCCGCAACTCTACGAGGCGCACTACTACGCCGGCCGCGCCTACTTTTCGCAAGGAAAATTTCGCGAGGCCGCCGATGCATTCAAGCAGGCAAATGCGGTTCGGCCGGATGACCCCACCTCGGCCGCATTGCGGTGCACGGCGCTCAGGACGCTGGGCAATGACACCGAACTCGCGGCGGCCGGGAAACGATGCATCGAGATTTTCGAACGCCACCTGGCGCTGAATCCGGACGATGCGCTGGCCTGGTCGCGCGCCGCTGTTGACCTGGTATTGTTCGGCGACCCCGAAAAAGGTCTTGAATACGCCGATCGTGCGTATGAGCTGAAGCCAGAGTTTTGCCGCTACAACGTCGCCTGTGCATATGTTTTGGCCGGCAAGACCGACCGCGCCCTCGAGTTGCTGGAACAACACGCGAGGAAAGGCGCCGTGCAAAAAGACTGGCTTGCCCGGGACAGCGACTGGGACGCGGTGCGCGACGATCCCCGGTTCAAGGCGATCGAGGAGATAGTCGGGTAAGCGGGTAATCGGGGCTGGAGTAATAACTACCCCAATGAATTCTTACTCCGACCCCAATCCTATTCGATGGCGTCGACCTTACATCTCGCGATTGGATTCAAGTTCAGGCGTAACGACGGCGATGAGGGCGTGGACGTCGTTCGGTGGGCTGCTCCCGATCAGGTCTGGCTTGCGGAATCGGGCAACGTGGTGCGGATTTTAGCCAGTAATCCGTCCATGACCGGCATCATCACATCGAGGGTGATCGCGTCCGGTGTCTGCTCTTTCGCGAGTTTCAGGCATTCGACGCCGTTTTCCGCCGTCACGACCCGGTAGCCGCTGGCCTCCATGGTTCGCCTCAACAATTCGCGTGAGGCGTCGTCATCGTCGACGACCAGGATGGTGGCGTATCCGCCGCTCGGTTCGGCGACGACGTCAGCCGGGAGACTGGTCTCGGCGGTAACCCCGGCAGTGGATTCGCCCGTGAACTCTTGCGCGGCCGCCAGGGCATCGACATAGGCCGGTAACTCGATCGTGAATCGCGAGCCCTCGCCCGGCTCGCTCTCGGTGGTAATGTCGCCCGAACTCTGTCGCAACTGATCCGCCAGTCTGTAGGATTCGTAGTGGCGGGCCTCTGCCTCAGAAAGTTCGCGCTGATTGCCGACCACCTGTGTCGTGAGTATGAACAAGCCCGCCATCATGGCTACAAGCACTGTCGCCAGTAACAGGAATGTGGCGCGAATGGAAATCGTTTTTAGCCCGGGATCGTGAGACTGGATGGCAGAGAAACCATTGGACCGGGCCATCTTACTTCGTTTTCCATAGCCGGGCTTAATGCGGCAGGCCAACTGCGATGGCAGGGGTCGCAAGATCGATCCGAGGCCGACGAAGTCGGCCGACAGACGCACGAGCGCAGTGAGTGCGCCCCGAAGGGGTGACGGCCGCAGGCCCGAATCAATCCTGTCGGGCGCTCCGGAAAAGCAAAAGCCTCCGGACGGCGAATGCACCAAACGCGAGACGGGTAGCATTGGAAACGGAATACACGGCCTCATGCTTTTGAGCGCATCTCAAGATATACTTTTTGCATGAGCACTTTAGCGAAAGCCCGGCCCGCTTCTTCTGTAGACCCCGCATCCATTGATTGGCGAAAGTCCTTTGAGGTCGGCGCGGACCTTTTGGTCCGCCGTCGGGCGCCTGGTGGTGTTGACCTCGCGCAAGGCCAGAAAGAGCACATGCTTATGTGCAGTGTTGGCAAGCCGGTCGATGGCGTCAATGTGCGCTCTGTATTGCGAACTATGAAGGGCAAACGCGAATGGCAGAGCTGTCCTAATGGGCATATCACATTCGTACCTGCGGGCTTTCCGATGGAATGGGACTGGACCTACAAGTCTGATTCGATCCACCTGACGATGCTTCCATCATTCCTGGCCGACGTCGGCGAAGAGTTTGAAAAGCAAGACCGTGATTGTCCGAGGCTCCAGCCTCATTTCCGGATCCTGGATCACGGGCTGCGCAGCCTGCTACACGAGTTGCGCGAGGAGACAAAGAGCGAGGATCTCGGCAAGGACCTGGTGTCATCGTCGCTGCTTCGCCTGATTGCCGTGCGTCTTTATCGCTTGAGTAATGCGTCAACGCCCGTTGTTGCCGCCAATCGGCAGTTCGCAGGGTTTTCTGCCGCCGATTGCCGAAGGAGCATCGAAATACTCAATGACCGGCTGGACGAGAAGATCTCGCTCGCAGACTTTGCCGCCGAGTTCAATCTGTCACCGTTCCATTTTGCACGGGTATTCAAGCATGCAACGGGGTTTCCACCGCATGAGTATCAACTGCAACTGCGGGTAGCCCGAGCTCAGGAACTTCTACGCCAGAAACCCGGCAAGACGATTGCCGAGATTGCGTGCGAGCTCGGTTTCTCGGACGAAAGCCATTTCCGTCGTCATTTCAGACGCATCGTCGGCACCACACCCAGCCAGTTTCGTCGGCAGCAATAACGTACTCCCCGTAAGCAAGATCGTACTTTCTCGCTCCTGGTAGAGCACTTACCGTGACGGTCATCCGCCGTGTGCGGACAGTTGCGCAAGATGCACGTTTTCTATCCCAGCAGCAGGAGCCAGATCAATGAAAAATGCACTCATGGTCGTGTTCGCGTTTGTCGCAGTCTTAGCAATGCCCGGTGGCGCGCAGGCCGAGAATTACCAGATCAAGGACGGCAAGCTCGAGAGGCCGACGGGGTATCGCGAATGGATCTATGTCGGGACACCCGTAACACCGAATGATATGAACGACGGAAAAGCCGCGTTCCCCGAACACCACAATGTCTATATCGACCCGACGAGCTGGAAACACTGGAAGAAGACGGGTGAATTCCGCGAAGGGGCGATTCTCATTAAAGAATTGGTCAGCGTCGGAACAAAAGCGGCTGTCAGCGGCAACGGGTACTTTCAGGGCGAGTACATCGGCCTCGAAGCCGTGATCAAAAGCAAGAAACACTTTCCGAGCGAGCCGGGCAACTGGGCCTACTTTAGTTTCTCTACCCCCGACCACAAGGCGCTGACCCCGACGGCAACAGCATTCCCGACCGAAGCCTGCAACGTTTGCCATGCAGCGTCAGCGGCCGATGATTTTGTGTTTACCCAATACTATCCCGTTCTGCGAGCGGGTAAGGGCACAGGCAAGGACGCCGTTGGCGGTACTTCAGATTCACTTGTGGCGGGTGAATAATCATGGCCCGACATTTCCAGATGGGCGCGGCGATATTGTCAATATTCGTGGCGGTATCGACCTACTCAGCGCTCTCGGTTGCAGACGATCAGGCCTCGGTAGCCGGCACGCCCGAGGATGATGCCTATGCGGCAAAAGTCTGGTCGTACATGGAGGCCAATCGTCTGGTCGGCGACAATCGAGTGCGCAGCTTTCCATTTGTCGGTTCACGGCCGCACGGCAGTATTCAGGAGTTGATTGTGACTGAGGCTGTTATCGATGGGCAACGAGGCCGTCTTATCGTCAAGCACAATTACGGTGCAACGGAATCACCAACGCCCAAGAGCGTATATGCTGCCAGTCCGGACAAACACCTGGAGCCGTTGGCAATAATGTTTCAGCGCGAGGATGGCTACGACGAGAACAACAACAACTGGTTCTGGGCGGAGTACAACGCTGACGGTTCGGTGTTCAATTATCAGGGCGATAACCTGTCCGGACGTGCTCCACTGTGCATTGGCTGCCACACGGCTCTTGGCGGGGCAGATAGAGAGATCTTGAACGGAAGCGCAAGATGAAGTCCTAACTGCCAAATTGCATGGGTTGGGCGATTATGCTGCTGCCGCAGTCCGGATTGTTGCACCTTTCGTTTTGGCATCGATGAGCAATCGTTGATAGCACATTGGTTTTCCGTAGCGGACGGTGTCGGGTTAATTGCCTACAGTCTTGTGACCGGCTATACGTTCAGTTCAGTCAAAGCTATCCCGTTCAGGACCAAGTGGGGTCAGTACATTGAAATGTACTCTGACCCCTTTTTTTAGCTTTCCCTTGACCGCGGCCATCGTAAGGAAAAGGTGCCTGGTTAAGGACAGAAAAGGTGCCTGGTTTATTTTCAAAGGAAGGAAAAGGTGCCGAGGAAAAGGTGCCTGGTTTATTTTGGAAAAGGTGCCTGGTTTATTTTCAAGAAAAGGCAAGGAAAAGGTGCCTAGGAAAAGGTGCCTGGTTTATTTTCTGCTTCCGAAAATAAACCAGGCACCTTTTCCACAGCTAGAACGGAATATCCTCATCACCCATCGGCGGCGGTTCGTCGCCCTGTGGCGCCGGTTCGTCCGGGGCATCATCGTCGGCGGCCACCACCTTCCACCCCTGCAGGTTGTTGAAGTACCGGCCGTTGTACTCCCGCCCGCGAATATCGAAGGAGACGGTCACCTCCTGTCCGGGCTCCAGGCCGTCAAGCAAACTGATCTTGTCCTTCACGAACTCCAAGTTGATGTCCTGAGGGTAGCGACCGTCGTCCACGGTCACCACCATCTCGCGCTTGTTGAAGCCGCTGGCGAAGGTTTGCTCTTCCTGTATCAGTTTGATCTTGCCTGTTAGTTCGTAGGTCATGGACGTGGTACCACTGGTGATTGTTGTCGCTGTAAGCGGAGAAGTTTACCGGGGCAGGTTGCGGAGAGACATAGCTGGACCGGGACTATTTGGACGATAGAGGTCGGCGTAAAAACTCTCCAACTAATTTTACTCCGACCCCATTTATTCGACCCCATTTATTCGACCCCATTTATTCGGTGCCAGTCGCGCGAAGGGTGGTGCAACACGCCGGGTTGCTACATCACGCCGTATGCCAGCATCGCATCGGCGACCTTGACGAAACCGGCAATGTTGGCGCCGCGAAGATAGTTGACGTGGCCATCGCTGTCGGAGCCATGTTCGAGACAACGGTCGTGGATGTCGTGCATGATCCGTCGCAACTGCTGGTTCAGATCTTCCCGACTCCACGACAGCCGCATGCTGTTCTGGGTCATCTCGAGCCCTGACACCGCGACACCGCCCGCATTTGCCGCCTTGCTCGGCGCGAAAAGGATCCTGGCGTTCAGAAACACATCCACCGCCGCCTGCTCGCAAGGCATGTTGGCTCCTTCCGAAACGCCAATGCAACCATTGCCGACAAGCGTTTTCGCGTCCTCCTCAAGCAACTCGTTCTGCGTCGCACAGGGAAACGCCAGCTGGCAAGGCACATCCCACGGCCGCTTGTCCTGATGAAACTCGACCCCGAATTCGCGGGCATATTCGGATATCCGGCCCCGCCGGACCGACTTCAGTTCCTTGACCCACGCGAGCTTGTCATCGCAAATGCCGGCGGGATCGTAAACAAAACCGGACGAATCGGACAACGT
Source organism: uncultured Gammaproteobacteria bacterium (assembly GCA_963699835.1). Lineage (GTDB taxonomy): Bacteria > Pseudomonadota > Gammaproteobacteria > Steroidobacterales > BM003 > BM003. The sequence continues at coordinate 42,836 of CAVOVJ010000002.1, forward strand.
GACCGGTTTCGCGCCCAGCTCGATCAGTTTCTCCACGGTGTACTGCGCCACATTGCCGGAACCGGAAACGACGCAGGTCTTGCCGTCGATTGACTCGTCGCGATGTTTGAGCATGTCCTCCATGAAGTAAACGCAGCCATAGCCGGTCGCCTCGACGCGAATTTCACTGCCACCGAATGCGAGGCCTTTTCCGGTTATCACGCCGGTGAATTCATTGGTGATTCGCTTGTACTGGCCAAACAGGTAGCTGACCTCACGTGTGCCGACCCCGATGTCTCCGGCCGGAACGTCGGTATAGGGCCCGATGTGACGGTGCAACTCGGTCATGAACGACTGGCAGAACCGCATCACTTCGTTGTCGGATTTGCCTTTCGGATCGAAATCCGCTCCACCTTTGCCGCCGCCCATCGGCAGACCCGTCAGGCTGTTTTTGAATGTCTGCTCGAAGCCGAGAAATTTCAGGATGCTCTGATTGACGCTGGGATGAAAACGGATTCCGCCCTTGTAGGGCCCGATCGCATTGTTGTACTGAACGCGATACCCGCGATTGACCTGGATTTTTCCCTGGTCGTCTTGCCACGTGACGCGAAAACTTACGATACGATCGGGCTCCGTGAGGCGACTGAAAATCTGCGCCTCGGTGTATTGCGGGTTCTGCAACAGAAACGGCAGGATATGTATGCCGGCTTCCTTGACCGCCTGGTGGAACTCCGGTTCGCCGGGATTGCGCGCGATCAGCCACGACATCCCTTCTTCGATGATTTGCGATCTGGACTTGCCCTCGATATCCATCACGAAAATAAACCCGACACCTTTTCAGGCACCTTTTCAGGCACCTTTTCAAAAATAAACCCCAACCGAAAATAAACCCGGCACCTTTTCACGGCACCTTTTCAAAAATAAACCCGGCACCTTTTCAGCACCTTTTCACGGTACGCGTTACTGGTTTACGCCTTGTTTAAGGCTTCCCGCATCTCTTGCACGGACAATTCGGCTAACGGATTTTCGCTCGCGCCTGTGACTTTAGCGAGGTCGAATTGAGCCTGAAGTTGCAGCCAGGTCTCAGGGCGGCTGCCGGAGAGACTGGCCATGCGGACGGCCATTTTCGGCGTTACCGAAGACTTCCCGGACAGCACGCGATGCAGCATCTGTCGCGTTACCTCCATCTGCTGCGCCGCCTCTGTCACTGTCAGATCGAACCTCTCAAGCACCCGCCGACGAAATATCTCGCCGGGATGGACAGCGACAAAACCGTTGCGAATGTCTTCGGCCATGTTCGCAACACGATCCGGAGCGGATTTTTCGATTGTCGGACTCATCATCGCTTCTCCCGCACTACCACCGTCAGGTCGTTAGCGTAGGGCTCATCCCAGCGGAATCGCAGCCAACACTCCCAGTCTTCGTTCCCGCTGACGTACAGCAATGTAAAGTGGAGATCCTGCGGATCGAGGGTCAAGTCATCACCCGGAACGCACAGGTCCACAATCGTTCTCGCCGCACGAAGGACGTTAATGGCATCCTCGAATTTCTCCGGCTCCACCCATTCCGGGCGCTGGAGCCTGAACATCGCGTAACGGAACCCGGTAGGAATCATAGAAGGGATCACCAAGAATGTCAACTTAGGGTTTACACTTAACGATTACTCTCTGGGGATCAGTTTTCTCAATGTGACCAGCTGACCGTTCATGTCTTCACGTAATACCCTGTTTTCTTTTAAGTTGTTTTTAACGAAAGAAACGTTGGTTATTACCGACCCGATAGACGGCCCGACAGTCAATACAACAAGCGCGGCCACCCACACGTGCCCAATCTCGCAGGTGGGAAAATACGCCGAGGCTACGAGCGCGGCCATGCTCACGATCGCAGCGAGGAACGCCGCTTTTTGAATCTGACCATCGCGCTTTTCGATTATCGCCTCGTGCTCATTGAAGTTGGCGAGGAGTTTGAGGTAACTGGATTTGAATGGCTGCCAGGCACGGGAATCCGTCACGCTCTCAACAGACTGCATAAGTTTGTATTGCTCGGCCAACGCATCGATCGCCGCCTTTTCGCGCGCGACTACAGGTTGGCGCAGGGCCGAGACGGCGAATATCGCGCCATTGATCGCGACACCCAACTGGATCAGAGATTGCAGGTCAGACGCGGTTGGCATGGGCGACCCCCTGGTTTCAAAGACTAGGAGAACCTTGACGGACTTCGCTAACGACGAGGATACCTCACGAACGCCGTGCGAAACGCGCCTGGGGCCAAGTCGTCAGCTCATTGTAGCCGCCGTTCCGAATTTAGCGACAGTGACGTCCATTACGGACCGGCGCAGGACGGAGTCAAGGTCGTGGTAACGACTGCGCAAACTGAATAACTGGGATCGGAGCAAAAAAACCGTCTCCATGCGCGGTCCCGTCGGCCGGGGAGTTCAGGGACAGTGACCATAATTCTTGCTTTGCTCGGTGCTTAATTAAAGTCTCTGTCCCTGAATTACTCTGTCTCCAAATTACGACCGGCATTTCAACCAGGAAAAAGGGCTACTTGCGTTCAAACGCTCCGCTGGTGTTTTGATACGCGCAACAGCCTGGCGCGGCGGCGGTCGGCGCGTAGTACCTCGACCCGGTGCCCATTCCAATCAATGGAGTCGCCGACGACGGGGATACGCTGAAGCGTCTCGGTCATCAAGCCGCCGATCGTAGATACGTCGATGGTCGGATCCCACGTGGTGCCGAGCTTCTCGGACAGCCTTCGCATGTCGACACGACCGCCAACGAGCAACGTACCATCGTCCTGCTCGCGAAGGTCATCCGCGGGCAAATCGCTCTCGTCGCGAATGTCACCGACGATTTCCTCGAGCACGTCCTCCAGCGTCACCACACCCTCGATAGTGCCGTACTCATCGACGACGATCCCCAGGTGCCGGTGGCTGTCCTGGAAGGTATGCAACAGCTGTGGCAACAGCGCGCTGCTGAGCACGATAAGCGGGTCCTTGCGAATTGCCTCCCAGTCGATCTGGTCGTCGTCGTGCTCCAGCAGCCAGTACAACAGGTCCTTGGCCAGGACGACGCCGGAAGCATCCGAGAGATTCTCGTTCGGCGAAAACGGGAAGCGGCTGTGGCCGGAATCCCTGACAAGACGTGTTGTCTCGTGGCGGTCCATTTTTGCGCTGAGAAAAACCACGTCCGCGCGTGGCAACATCACGTCCCGGGCGTGCAGGTAGCGCAACTGCGTCGCGCCGACGATCATCCCGGCGGTGTGGTGATCGACCGCCCCCTCGCTCCGCCCGAGCGCGGCCAGCACTCGCAGCTCCTCGGTTGACGTTACCGGGACGTCGACGTCACCGCGAATTGAACGGGAGATCTTCTCGCTGACCGCAACAAGCGGCCGCAACAGGAACACCAGCCAGTTGATGCCGTGGGCGACAGGTATGGCAAGCAAAGACGCGTACGTAATGCCAAGCGTCTTGGGGATGATCTCCGTGAACAGCAGGACAGCAATAGTGAATATGATCGTAAAAATCCACAACGTATTGACGTCGAACACATTAGCGTAACTTGCGCCTGCGACCGCGGCGCCGACGGTATGCGCGGCGGTGTTCAGGATCAGGATCGCGGCGATCGGCACGTCCATGTTTTCCTTGAAGCCGGACAACAGCCGACCCGCTTTCTTCCTCTTCTGACCGACCACCGCGATTTGTGACCTCGTCAGGGACAGCAGAACGGATTCGAAGATCGAGCACAAGAACGAAACGACCAGCACGACGCTTACAGCGATAACGAAAAGCAGCATGTTGCCTCCGCGGGCGATGAGGTTGCATATTAGCCTGCGCAATCCTCTTTCGGGAGGCCGGCCGTACTCGCTGGCCAACTCGACGATCGCCCTTGTCAGGGCATCCTCGTCACCGGGGTGACCTTCAGAAGGTCAGACAATCACTGACTTCGTGGACCTAAGAAAGGGGGCCCCTCAGGCGAGCAGTCATACCTGGCCGGATCGGTTTCAATAGTGCGGGTCAGGGTAAAAACTGCCCCCTGATCCCAGTACCAGATATCCGCCAATACGCTACTGTTCGATCGCGAAGGAGATCTGCACCGTCACCCGGTAGCTGTTCTCCCCGGTTGCAACAGGGACTGCATCCGCCGCACGGGACATCGCCATTTCGGCATTGAGCATGGGAAGCGGTCGCGGGACAGAAGCCTGTTCGGATATTTCGAGGATGCGCCCGGTTTCCACCCCGGCGGCGGCAGCGAGTGTATCCGCCTTGCGTCTGGCGTCCTTCACGGCCGCCGTGCGCGCCTCTGCGATTGCGCTGGAAGGATCGTCGTTGGTGAACGTGATATTGCCTCCTTCGTTGACCCCCAGCGTGACCGACCTGTCGAGGATCGCGCCTGTCTTGCCGATATCCCGCACCCGCACACTGAGGCTGTTGCGCACTGTGTATCCGATGATGCGGGGAGGCTCCCGGTCACCGGAAGACCGCGGAGCCGGGTGGTGGTAGCGGGGCTGGATGGCGAACCCCTGCGTCTGCAAATCGCGCTCCGCGATGCCCTCCGCCTTCATGGCCTGCAGCACTTCAGTCATCGCGGCGGAGTTTGCATCGAGGGCTTCGCGCGCGGTCTCCGCCTCACGGGTCACCGTGAGAACAAGGATCGCCATGTCCGGCGCCAGCTCGGAACTGCCCTCCCCGCTGACCAGGATGCGCGGGACCGGTTCGCCCTGTGCGGCCAGGACGGGGTTCGCCGTCGCGGCGAGGATCAGGGTGGCGGCGAGCAGTAATGCCCGTATCGGGCAGGCGATATTTTTCATGGACAGATGTTCTCTCGTGAGATTCAGATGAAACGACCGTGGAACGGTCCACGGGTTCCCATTATAAAAGGGAAAAGGTGCTGGAAAAGGTGCCGGGTTTATTTTCTCCTTTTCTTTTAGGGAAAAGGTGCACGCGGAAAAGGTGCCGGGTTTATTTTCTGCTGCCGAAAATAAACCCGGCACCTTTTCCTGGAGAGCGGCCCTAGAACCGCCCCTCCCTAACGAGACCCTTCGGCCCGAGCTTCCTCACCTTGTCCTCGTCGATATCGATCACCGGCACATCCGGCAGCTTGCCTTGCTTGACCTGTCTTGCCGCGACGCTGTCGAGACCGGCCAGCACCGGGGCGCCTTCGAGTGCCTTGGCGTCGTTGGCGTAGTAGTCGAACCACGGCATGCCGTATTCGGCGTAGTCCTCGGCCGAGATCGGTTTGGTCGGCGGGCGGTGGCCGGTGACGCGGACGAAGTCCTCGCTGTTGACCAGGTGCACGAAGCAGCGTGAGGCGGCGGTGGTGTCCCAGGCGTCGAGACCGTAGTCGTCCTCGTAGATCTCCTGGCGCATCAGGCCACCGGGGGCGAGGCCCATATCCGCGACTCGTGCTCGGGACTCTTTGCAAGAGACCTCCATCATCGCTCCATGCAGTGCGTGGATTCGGCCTCTTGTCGGCGAACAGCTTCTCCCACCGCTCCGCCTTCATCGGATACCACGATGATCTGCAGTCCACCGTGTTCGGCCTTACCGGTGATCTGCTCCTCGGCGGTGTAGCCTGCGCCGAGCGGCATCGCGACGAACTGGCGGATCGTGCCTTTCTTCACGCAGAAGCCGTCGAGCCAGGGTTGTTCCGGGATCGCCATGTAGTCCTGCGGGTCGTCGGAGAGGCCGTTCGACCACGGCTTGCCGGTGACCGCGTTGATCTTGCCGGCCGCGATCTTGATCGCGCACGGGTAGTCGCCGCCGAAATCGATCCACATCGCCTCGGACTGGTACATCGGCATGAACACCCCGCCGTGCTCGTTCCAGAGCGGCGGCACCGTGGCGGCGAAGTCGTCGACGTGAAACAGCGGGAAGCGCCCGAGCCCGGCCGGCAGCGGATAGCTGCGGTTGTCGTCGGGGATGCGCAGCGTGCGCTGGAAGTTGACGCTGCAGCGGGCCTGCGGATGCACCGCGTCGAAGCGAAAGTGCAGGGCATGTTGTTTGAGTTCGATCATGGCTGTCACCTTAATCCTTACCAGTTGCCGTCGCGCACCTCTCGCACCACGCGAAGGAGCGCTTTGTCCGGGGCGTCCTTGAGCTGCCTGAGCAGGTCGGCGAAGAGCTGCGGCCGTTTCAGGATGATCGCGAGCAACTCGCTGGACACCTTGCCCGACATCGCGAGCAGCACATCCGCATCCTCGCCGAGCTCGGCCGCGATCTTGCGGGTGGTGGCCTCGGACGGCGGGGCCACCTCGCCGCGCTCGATCTTGCTCAGGTAAGCCGGCTCGATCCCGACCCGCATCGCGACCTGGCGCAACGAGAAAGACGCGGTCGGTCTTGCGCAGCGCTTCACGGACGGTGCGGAGGTGCTTTCCGTATGTCATGTGTCATATATAGTACACATTTTGAATAAGAGCAATAAGAGCCTTTGCCTACCTTCCTGAAATGACTCAATCGCTACCTCAAGGCGGCCCGCGCCGCCACGTCACATTGAGACTGTGATCGAATGCCATTGCGCTATGGTGGGATTTTTGTACCATCAGTGGCTTGCGCTTCTCTGGCTGACCCTTTCCAGACATCCTGGCGGCGCTATCGGCATTCACACCCGCGGGGGCAACGGTGCAGCTACTGGCAACAAACTATTTCCTTACCGAAGCGCCGGCGCGGCGAGCGAGTCACTGGCGATGACTGCGGCATTGCTGGTCGGTGTTGCCGCGTTGTTCCCTCTGTTTGTCGTATTTCTGGTGGTGAAAACGCAGGACGCACTCAGGCGGTTCCGGCCGCGGCGGTTGCCGTTGACCAAGGATCTGCTGCGCGGGCCCGGCCATAGTCTCAAGGCGGTCATCGACGCGACCCACGAAAAAGCCATGGACTATGTGCTGGTTACTTTTATCTCCCCGATTTATGCATTGGCGACAGCATTCGGCCATCGGGTTTTTGCCGGGCCGGATGCACCCACCGGCGTTTACGTTGGTTTCGTAATCATTGGCATCGGGCTCAGCGTATATGGCGCCATCCAAATGGCGCGATACCGCAACCGCCTTCGCTATCTTCGTCTCGGGCTGGATGGCGAGGTGGCCGTCGGCGAAGAACTAAACCGCCTGATGCTCAAGGGCTGTTACGTGTTTCACGACATTCCGGCCGATGGCTTCAACGTCGACCACGTCGTCGTCTGCAACCGGGGTGTGTACGCGGTCGAGACCAAGACCCGTTCGAAACCCGATCGCGGCGAAGGCAAGAGCGAGGCGACAGTTGTATTTGACGGCGAGCGGCTGGTGTTCCCCGATGGGGCCGACACCGCGGCGCTGCAGCAGGCAACAAGACAAGCCGACTGGCTGTCGCAATGGCTCGCCTCGGCGACGGGCGTAAAGACCAGTGTCGTGGCGGTGCTGGCGCTGCCTGGCTGGTTTGTTGACAGGAAGGGCCGCGGCACGGTGCGGGTGATCAATCCGCGCGAGGCGAGCAAGATGTTTGGCAACACCGCTGCGGTCAGCGACGAGCAGATCCAGCGAATTTTCCATCAGCTCGACCGGGTATGTCGTGATGTCGCGCCGGTGTCGACAAAAGCGTATCAGCGCAAGAAGCGGCTGATGGACAATGACGTCAGGCCCGCGGTGACAGGCGACGCAGCGCGCTAGTTTTTGCACGGAACGCGTGGTCTTAAGTAATTGCCCGAATTGCATTTATCGTCTCTGGAGTCAAACCTTGACCGGATGTCCCCAGGCCCCGAACAAAAAGCCCGCGAAACCATCGATGAGCTGCTGACGGCAGCCGGGTTGGCTGCGCCAATATATGCTGCAGCGCAGCGCTGAACATTAAGCAGAGTCCCGTGGATGGATAGCAGAGAAAAAAAGCGCCTCAGCGAAACGGATATTTGCGATCTGTTCATCACGCCAGCCATAAAAGAGGCCGGCTGGGATCCGCTTACCCAGATTCGCCGCGAGGTTACCCTTTCTCCGGCCCGGTCATAGCAAATAAAAGGTGCCAGGTTTATTTTTTAAATAAAAGGTGCCAGGTTTATTTTTTGTCTTGGCAAGTCCAGCGGGAAACGGACGCAAGGTTTAAACAGGCTGAGCGTAAGAACCTGCGGAATTAAACTAAATTCAGCTCGCAATCGGGTGGGGGTTGAGACAGGTCGGAAGATCGATTGGGAGCAGTCTTCCATGCCGCGATGGCGCCGACCGTCCCCGGAAAAGGTACCGGGTCTATTTTCTGCCTCAGAAAATAAACCCGGTACGTTTTCAAATGAATGGTCCTCAGATAGAAATCAGCAGAGTGCATGAATGAAGAACCAGTACTTTGGTGACATCAACGACTACCGCAAGTACGGTCTCCTCAGGTGCCTAATTCACGCTACGGGTTTTCGCCTGCTAGTCGCATGGATGCTTACGCCTGACGATGGCAGTACAGACGGCAAGTTCATTTCATACCTTCAAGATCCTGAGAGGTGGAGTAGGCATGACCGGGGCCTATTTGATGAGCTAGCAAATCTCATGGCGAATGGGCAACAACGGAGCGTGAGCTTGATCGAAAGTACCAATTTGCTTCCAAACACCGAGTACTATTCCAGCGTAACTCCGGACGAAAGTCCTGAGCGGCAGAAGTAGTTTAGTTCGCTCGCTAATCGAGCAAATGGCGTGGAAATCGTTTTCCTGGACGCAGATAACGGTCTGGAGGTGAAGTCGACGCCTTACGGCCGAAAAAGATCATCGAAGTTTCTCTATTGGCGCGAAGTGGAGGCGCTCTGGGCGGGCGGTAAATCACTTCTGATTTACCAACACTTTATCCGCGAGAAGCGACAAAGTTTTGTTGAACGAATGCTTACGGCATTGCGATTGGCTGCGTCAGGTTCGTATGTGGAGGCATTTTCCACCGCCCATGTAGTCTTTTTGTCGGCGTTACAGCCTGACCATCAACACCTGCATTCCTGCATCGTCGATTCGGTTCAAAAGAACTGGGCGGGCCAAATCACACACTGGGAGCTGGCAACGAAAATCCCAGCAAAACATGCGTGACGGCTACAAATCGGAAAAGGAAATCGGAAAAGGTGCCGGGTCTATTTTCTGTCACCTAAGGAAAAGGTACCGGGTCCATTTTTTGCTTCCGAAAATAAACCCGGCACCTTTTCACGGCACCTTTTCACGGCACGATTCACCTTTTCCCGCCTTTTCACCTTTTCAGAGTACCTTTTCATTTCCGGCACCTTTTCATTTCGATAGCAAATCCCAGTCTGTCTTCGCGTTTTCCGCTGAATACATGGGAGCCGCGCCAGGACTGCAATTGGAACAAGCCGTTTTCAAAGCTCCTCGAGTTCAAGAAAGCCTGCAGGATCGTCCTCTAACAAGTCGGCGACCTGATCGTAGACATCGGCATTATCGAACATTTCGCTTTTTATCGGCCGATTCTGTTCGCCGACATTTCTATAGAAACCTGCCGCGTCCCGCAGTAGTTTGATCGCGAGATCAACATAACTCGTTGTAGGCACAACTTTCTCCGTCACTTCTGCAGCATTCAATCATGGTACTTGTCGTTTCTGAATAAGGCCTGAACGGCCTGACCGATGTGTTGTATTGAAGGGTTGAGGTCGCTGCCTATGCCGGAGTCGCCAGCAGACCAACTTACGAGCCAAATTACAGCTCACGTAGTAAACACCTTGTCCGACTGGAACAGTCGCGCCGGACTCTCCGCCGGATTATAGTCGGCTCTATGGATTCGATAATCGCGCGTGTCGACTTCTCCTCCGAGGCGTGGCGATTCGCCTGTGTCTGGATAGCGAGCACGGCACTTATCTTCATCGACGTGTTGGGTGTTGGCGATGCCCAGCGTCGTATCAGTCAGGACCTGTTCTATGATGTCACAGCGATTGCAAATGAGCCGCCGCTGCGACCGCCCATCGTGACCGTACTGGCCACTGACGGTGATCTCGCCAACCTGCAGGCCAGCTGGCCGCTGTCACACGCTTTGCAGGGCGAGGTCCTGTCTGAAATCGCCGCCTACCGGCCCGCCGCACTTTTCGTCGACATTCTTTTTCTCGATGTTCGCGACCCCGTTGCGACAGAGGCGTTGCTGGAATCCCTCAAGGAATTCGACACGCCCGTGCTGCTCGCCTCTCCCTGGGACGGTGCCACTGCGCCGCCGCCACCCGACAGCCTGGCCTTTTATGCCCGGGCAAAGGAGTTGGGGGCCAAGGTCGTCGATGCGAGGTATCTGCAGCTCGACGGCACTACCGTAGCGATGCCGGGTGGCGACTCGGAGCCCCTTCCGGCTGGCCTCGCAATGCGCGATATTTACTGTCAACAGGCGGATTGCGCGCCGCTGGAAAAGCGTCGTTCCAAGCCGACGGAAATCGCCTGGCGCGGAACACCTGCCAGCTGCGTAGCCGCGGAAGGAAAGTGCACTGGAGGCGTGCGCGCAGATTCCGCAGTCGTGGCCGATGCGCTTGATCAAGCGCCTCATAGGTGGCCTGTTTCCGGCGCTCGCCCCGCAGCCTCTTGTCTATCAAGGATTGCTTCCGTTCGAGACCATCACGCTTTCGGACTTGCTGCTGGCCGATGATCCGGGTGTAGAGCTCACCGATGCTGTTGTCTTTTATGGGCAGAGCTTCCGCGCGGCCTCGGATGTAGTGGAGACACCGGTGTATGGCGCGGTCGGGGGTGTCATGGCGCATGCAGCGCATTTCGACGACCTTGCTAGCAGGGGCGATCGCAAGTTCATCCCGGAAAGACCCTTTGGCGTCGGGTCGATGGTTTACGAGGCTTTTCTCATCGGTCTGCTGTGCCTGGCTATGACTGGCACCAGGGTGCTGCTTCAAACCAGGGCGAGGGCCGTGTTGGTAAAACCTGACGGCACGCTTTCGGAATCGCGACTCCATTTTCTCACTGCGGTTGCGGTTGGTTCGACTGCTTTCGTCGTGCTAATCTGCGAAGCGGCTCTACTGCGAACTACTCCGGAACATTGGTTGGTTGCCTTCGGCGTTATGGCGTTAGATAGCTACGTTCCATGGAGACATTTGCAAGATGAAATCAAGGCGCGTCTTAATTCTGTGCGTCGTTATCTTCGCGGTAAACACGGCAAGCAGTGACGAAGTGTCGGAGCAGAACGCGCCGCAGCACGAGAGTGCGTCGGGCACTGACCCTGCTTTACCCACCGGCACCTGCAGCATCACCGGATACCGCGCTGTTGCGCAAGCGACGACCCCGGCATACCTGCCCGGCCAGACCACGCGTCAGTCAGAGCTGGGTGCACTGCTAAAGTTTCCGTTAGCGGCATTGGGCTATGATCCGGCGACGCAGCGATTTACGGTTGCTCTGGCGACGCCCGGCGACGCGACAGCGGATCAGGAAGCCACCGGGGTGGAGTTGATTGAGCTGCGCCGGAAGCACGTCGACTTCGAAGGAGACTCTTGTCCCGGTCAGAGCGAAACCGGCGGGTCCATTCGCTGTTTTGAGACCACGACTCTGGCAAGTCGTGGTTCCAATCCTGTTTACTGCCAGAAAGACAACGACGAAACACCAGAATGATGCGCCTCGTTTTCGGCGTCTTGTGTGGATTGACACTCCTCATGTGCAGACCCGTCTTGGCGGCCGATTCTGTATTTCGTGAGTACCCCGACGAGTGGTACCTGCAGCGCCAGGTATTCCGGAACGTTAGTCCGAACTCAGTATGGCGAGCCGATGCCATTTCGAACGCAGTGCAAACGATAGGCCGACGCCTGGAGAGGGGCGTCGGACTACCCGCCCAGTTTGCAGAACTCGCGGTCACCACCTGCTCGGAAAAGCGGGCAGCGGTCTACGCCGGCGGCTGGGTGGAAGTGTGCCTGCCACTCATGCTCTACGCAGAAACCGAGGATGAGGTCGCGTTCGTAATCGGCCACGAAATTTCCCACATCATCGCGGATCATTTGCCACAGAACCCCAATGATTTCTATAGGCCAAGCGTTGCGGAAGAAGTGCTTGCTGACGAACTTGGTCTACGCATGGCCGTGGCTGCCGGCTACTCTCCGGATGGTGCTTTCTCATTCTTCGACAAGATCGATACCGGAGACCCCGCGGCACAACGTGCAATTACTGGACGACAGGACGCACTGGCCGAGTTCGTCGAGCGCGAGTTCGCCGAGGAGAGCGATACGCGAGAATTTACGTTGTTCTCAGCCGAGCTGGTCGCTGCTCAGCAGGTGGCCCGCGAATACCTCGCCGAAATGGAGGAGGTCTTTGCTGACACTATCGCGCTGGTAAACGGTCGCGAAAACTCGCCTGATGGTTTCGCACTGGCAAAGGACTGTCAGGAGGTCTTTTCCAGGCTCGAAAATATCCACGATAAATACGGTTTCATCGAGCTGACGATTCACTCCGCTGCGGCCGCGAATTACTGGTGCCGTTTCCGTGAAGGAACGACCGACGCGTTTCGGCGGTTGTTCATGAGCGACATGCAGATCGACCAGATGTCCTACAGTCTGCTGGGCGTCATCGCCGTGACCGGCAGTCTTGACCCGAGCGGTGGAATCACCGGAATCATGCTGGACGAATATCGGCGCCGTGCGCTGATGAACCCCGAGGGTTATCCGGAACTAAAAGGCAGAGCAGCCATGAAGAACCGGGTACTTTTCACGACGGCTCGGTTTCTTGCAGGCTGCCGCGCGGTAGGCTTCATCGACGAAGAGTGGGCGGTCAAACGTTACACTGAGTTGACGCCGCAATTGCACGCGCAATTGCTATCGGCAGTGTCCGCGCCACAGGCAGTCAGTTACATGATGAGCGAGTGCAACAACACGCTGAACTATGCACGCAACGAAAAGCGACGCGCGGCACAGACAGCCTACGAGGCTCGCATCGCTGCCGGCCAATCCGCAGAAACGGCTTCGCAAATGGCCAACGACATGGCCCGGCACTGGATCGCCCTCATTTACGTTCGCGATTCCTGGGTGGTGAACCGAATTATCCGGGGCGAATAGCGCGCGCGTTCGAACAGGCATGTCAACGAAACGACCCGGTGGTCGGAGCGCGAAGTCGCGTCGCGGGTAGCAGATGATCTCTGAGATGAAATACAAAGACCCGCGGTCAAAAATCTGGCTTGGCACATGCGTTTTGACATTCGTGCGTGAATTCTGCGTGAACTAGCTTTGCGTCGTTCTGCATCGTGCTGCAAATGGGGCAACGGGCGCCCCGGTAACTCTCTGAAACATATAGCCTGAGGCGATCTAACTCGCGACTGAAAATCCGCGTGTCGGTGGTGCGATTCCGCCCCTGGCCACCACGGTCATCTGAATCGAAGGCTCACCCCCTGAGCCACCCCTACATGCTAAAATCCCCCCTGCATCAAGAGTGAGCTAACGCTCCGCCAACCTGCCTACCCGGGCAAGGTGGCTGCCTCCGCAAGGAGGGATGCGGCCGTCCCGGCAACCAAACGGGCGCTCCGCGATCGACGTTGGCTTCCGATGCGTTTTTCTCAACTGCATTGGAGGTTTTGTCATGCCTAAGATCACGCTGGAAATCCCCTACACGCCGCCGCTCGAAGCACTGGGGCTGCCCGATCCGGACGAGCTCCGCACCACGGACCACGAGCTCGCCGCCTGCTACCGCGGCTTCGTCGATACGCTGCAACCGGTCGATGCCGGCCAGGCGCTGACCGTCGATCCGTACGCGCTCTCCGTCCCGCACAACTGCCCGGGCACGATGGCCGACTGGTATGCGACGTTCGACTCCGCCGACCGGGCAAAACTGCTGCTGCTGTCGATCTTCAGCCGCCCGCTGGGCCCTTCGGCCCTGTGGCCGAAAGACCGCCCCAAGCTGATCGACCAGGAGATCATGGCGATCTTCGGCACCGGCCCGTCGGAGGTATCGCCCGTCCATTCCGGCGATGTCGCGCCGTACGGTCTCGACTCGGTCGATGGCCGCCGGCGGGCGCGCCAGGTACCGGAATTCGCCCGGCTCGCCCGCGAGTTGCCGTGGCGCGAGCCGGTTGCCACGTTCGCCGCGGAATTCATCGGTTCCATCCCCGGTCAGTGTGCCTACAACTCCTGGCAGGTCGCGCGCTGGTCCGACGAGTGGGCCGCGGTCTACACGGTCGGCGACACCGGCCCGTGGGAGGACTACCCGTTCCCGTTCCTGCTCGGCTTCTGCCTGCTCGACAACCTCGACAGCAACCTGGTCACGCTGCTGCAGGGCGGCTTCGCACGCCACGACATGGGGTTCTACCTGACTTACGGCCAGGTGTCCGGCGACCTGCCGTTCGCCACCTACGCGTTGAGCGTGCCGGACGGTCAGGAGACGCCCGACGCGGCGGTCATCGGCTGGCTGCAATGCCTCGATGCGCCCACCCGCGACTGGATCTGCCGCCATTTCGACGACCCGACCGAGCTCTGTCGAACTGGGCGAGGCAAACGGTTGACGAGGCCCAGGACGAGGATCCGGCCGCGGATGCGGTTTGCAGCCTCGGCGACGCGGCGGCCGACCTTGCGCGGGCGGTGGCGGTTGCAAAGAGGCCCGCGGGCAGACCGGAAACGCCGGACGACTCCTCGCCGAAGCCGAAGACCGACCTGGCCAGCCGTTAGTCGATGCTTGAGCTTACTGCCGCCGGTTTTGTTGACGGAGACGATTGGCCCGGGAGTGAGTAACGGAAAAACCTTGGGCTTCGCGCCCTGCCGCCGGCCGCTGTGCCGGCGGGCCGGGCGCGGCATGACCTTGAGGAAAAACCGCCGATTTAAGTGACAACTTGCGGGCGGGATAGAAGTGCAGCTAAAGCGTCGGTCGTCTCCCCGATCCCCGGAGACCCTGCCGACGTCAACGCAACGGGGAGAAGGAGACACCACATGGACATTACACGCAGACATTTCCTGCTGGGCACGGCTGGCGCCGCCGCCGGGCTGATCCTGCCGAGCTATTACCGCCGCGCGCTGGAGTTCATCGACGCCAGGGGCGCGCCGCTGCTCGAGCCTGCGCCGAGACCGGTCACGGAGCTCCTGGCGTACCGGGCCGAATGGACCGAACTTCAGTACGGTCTGTCGGTGGGTCCACCCCGGAGCTCGCCGCCGCCGATGACGTATAAGCAGTTCGCGGGCCGTTACAACGTCGATCCCGTGGAGAGCTTGTACGGCTGGGAGGATGACTTCAAAGAGTTCGATGAAACATTCGACTGGGACGCGAACGTCGACTGGGAAAACGAATTCTTCTGGGAAACCTGGATGCAGCGCGACGCGCCGCAAAAGCTCGCCTACGAGCTCCTCAGCGATCTCGATCTCGGCCCGCAGCTGGCCGGGCCGAATGCCGTTGGCGAGCTGAAGGTGGAGCAGGGCTCAACGATGGTCAGCACCTACTGGGACGTCGAGGCCGCCGACGACATCTCGCTGAGCCTGCTGCAGGAACGGCTGAACGCGCTGAAGACCGGCGTGAAGATCGTGATGGCGTGATCTGGGGGATACGGATATGAACAGTGCAAACGAATGAAGACTCGGGAGCTGGCTCATCCCCTGAGCCACCCCCCTGCGTAAACTGCGATTCCGGGCCGCTGTCGGCTGCGGAAGGGCAGGAATCTATTGATCAACAGGGGGTGACGCGATGAGCGCGATTTCGACGACGCTTGAGAAACTGTCGGTGGGTCAGACCACCGCCCACAACAACATGGCGTGGTTCCCGTTGCTGGATGCCGCATCGCCCGCCGCCGATTACCTCACCCTCGACGAGGCCCTGAACCAGGGCCACGCCCGCGTCACCGAGGTGGACGAGGGCGGCTCGGTGCCCGAGCTGATGTTCAGCAACGAATCCGCCCGCCGCGTGCTGCTGCTCGACGGCGAGGAGCTGGTGGGCGCGAAGCAGAACCGGGTGCTCAACATCACCATCCTGGTCGGCGCCGGGCAGAAGCTCACGATCCCGGTTTCCTGTGTCGAGGAGGGCCGCTGGGGCTACCGCTCACGCGATTTCTCGTCCGCCGACCGGGCCATGTATGCCCGGGGCAGGGCGCGCAAGATGTCGCAGGTCTCGGCCTCGTTACGCGAACGCGGCGAGCGCCACGCCGACCAGCACGACGTGTGGGACGGCGTCGCGAGCATGGCGCGCTGCCTCAGTGTCGAGTCTTCGACCGAGGCGATGGCCGATGCCTACGAGCAGAGTGCCGAGAGCCTTGCGTCTTACACCGACGGCATTCAAACCCGTCGAGCACCAGGTCGGCGCGGTGTTCTGTCTCGGTGGCAAGGTCGCCGGCATCGAGCTGTTCGACAGCGCCGATACCTTCGCCAGGACCGCCGCCAAACTCGTCGCAAGCTACGCGATGGATGCGCTCGGCGAGCAGGCGAAGACGGGCGAGAAGAGTGATGACACACCCGCGCCCGGCAAGGACCAGGTGGCGGACTTCATGGCGAAGCTGGCCAACAGCCCGGCCAACCCGTTCGAGGCGCTGGGCGAGGGCCGTGATCTTCGCATCGAGGGGGCCGGAGATCGTCGGCGGCGCACTGGAGGTCGACGGCAGGCTGGTGCATCTGTCGGCGTTCACACGCGAAGCATCCGGGGACTCGCTGCGCGAGCAGGCCGACGAACTGGTCAGCCGCATCGCCTCGATGCGCCAGCGCCGCAGGATGCACTGATGGCCGCGCTCGGCTTGAGCCAACACGCCCGGGTAAGGATGCAGCAACGCGGCATCCCGCCCCGGGCGGTGGAGTTGCTGCTCGAACACGGCGCGGTCCAGCACGATCACCACGGTGGAAGGGTGCTGTACTTCGACAAGGCGAGGCAGCGAAAGCTGCGCCAGGTGCTGGAACCGGAAGCCGTCGCCGGTATGGAGCGGTTCTTCAAGGCCTACGCCGTGCTGAGCCGCGGCGAAGTGCTGACGGTGGGGTGGCGGTATCGGCGGATTAGGCGGTGATTCTATCGAGTCGTGAGAACTATTATTGACGCGACCGCTGTGTCGGTTAGGCTTGTTTTAATAAGTCGAAGCGCCCGGAAAGGTGCCGGGTCTATTTTTCGTCTTGGCAAGTCCAGCGGGAAACGGACACAGTATCGGTCTCACAAATATATGAAGCGATCCTATTACTCGGGCTCTTTAGATCAGTTTCTCGAAAACTCTGACGACGCTATACTCGGCGCCCTGGTCGCCAGTCATCCCCACGAGCTCGAATTTCGACAAAGAAATGCCTGGATAGATCAAATCCGGTTGATTAGGCAACTTTTGCGGGCTGCACCCTCTTTCCAAGGTCATCTATTCTTTGAATTCAGTATTCCCCGGATGGGAAAGCGAGCAGATGTGGTGCTTTTGCATCGCGGAATCGTCTTTGTACTGGAGTTCAAAGTGGGCGAGCGGCACTACACCAAATATGCGTTGGAGCAGGCGCTGGATTACGGACTGGACCTGAAGAATTTCCACTCGGGTTCCCATGAGAAGGCCATCGTGCCGATGGTGGTGGCGACTCGAGCGCAGGCCGAGTCAATGGTGCTCGAGGATTTAGGTGATCGGCTGTACGCGCCGCTGCGAGCCAATAGCGACAATCTGCTGGACGTCATCGCGGCAGTGGTCTCGCAGGTTAAAGAGCCTGAATTTGATGCCGCGGCACTGGGAGGCGGCGGGTTATCGGCCAACGCCCACGATTATCGAGGCCGCGCAGGCGCTCTATCGCAATCACGATGTCCAAGCGATTTCGCGATCGGATGCGGGGGCGATTAACCTGACGAAAACCACCCAGGCGATCGATTCGGTCATTGATGGCGTCAAAGAGACTGATCGCAAGGCAATCTGCTTTGTTACCGGTGTGCCCGGCTCCGGCAAGACCTTGGCGGGGTTAAATATTGCCATCGAACGACAAGATGCGCACAAGGATGAACACGCGGTGTTTCTCTCGGGTAATGGTCCGCTGGTGCAAGTGCTAAGAGATGCCAGTGGAAAAGGTGCCGGGTCTATTTTCTATCGACGTCAGGGGCGAGCCGCTGCTCGAGCCTGCGCCGAGACCGGTCACCGAGCTCTATGCCTACAAAGCCGATTGGACCGAACTTCAGTACGGACTGTCGGTCGGTCGACCCAGGAGCGGGCCGCCGCCCATGACTTATGAGCAGTTCGCGACCCGTTACGACGTCGATCCTGTTGAGAGCTTGTATGGCTGGGAGGATGACCTCAAAGAGTTCGAAAAGAGATTCGACTGGGACGCGAAGGTCGACTGGGGAAACGAATTCTTCTATGACACCTGGATGTACAGCGACGCGCCCGAAAAGCGCGCCTACGAACTCCTCAGCGATCTCGATCTCGGTCCGCAACTGTCCGGCCCGAACGCCGTCGGCGAACTGAAGGTGGAGGAGGGCTCATCGATGGTCCGCACCTACTGGGAGGTCGAGGCCGCCGACAATATCTCACTGAGCCTGCTGCAGGAACGGCTGAACGCTCTAGAGACGGGCGTGAAGATCGTGATGGCTTGATCCGGCTCAAGTACGAGGGAAAAGGTGCCGGGTCTATTTTCTATCGACGTCAGGGGCGAGCCGCTGCTCGAGCCTGCGCCGAGACCGGTCACCGAGCTCTATGCCTACAAGGCCGATTGGACCGAACTTCAGTACGGACTGTCGGTTGGCCGACCCAGGAGCGGGCGGCCGCCTATGACGTATGAGCAGTTCGCGACCCGTTACGACGTCGATCCTTTTGAGAGCTTGTATGGCTGGGCGGATGACCTCAAAGAGTTCGAAAAGAGATTCGACTGGGATGCGAAGGTCGACTGGGAAAACGAATTCCTCTATGACACCTGGATGCACCGCGACGCGCCCGAAAAGCGGGCCTACGAACTCCTCAGCGATCTCGATCTCGGCCCGCAACTGGCCGGCTCGAATGCCGTCGGTGAGCTGAAGGTGGAGGAGGGCTCATCGATGGTCAGCACCTACTGGGAGGTCGAGGCTGCCGACGATATCTCGCTGAGCCTGCTGCAGGAAAGACTCAATGCGCTGAACAACGGCGTGAAGATCGTGATGGCGTGATACTTGGGTCTGATTTTACCGAACTGAAGGCACTGATCGGCGAGAAGCTGAAATTGCGAACCGAGTTGGAGCAAGTCGCAGCGGTAGTTTAGGCACACCAGCCATATCGATTGCCTTGACGTGTTCCTCGCATTTATCGGTACCCCGATTTCACCATGCCCGGTCAGTCAAGTGCTCCGGATCCTCAATCTCGTACTTTCAGGAAAGAAAGTCGTCTGATTGCACATGGCGGTAAAATTCCCTAAAAATTTCCTGCGAAGTCTGATGCTCCGAGACCAGTATTTGGTACTGTGGCCAGATCAGTTGGTGTTGTGAATCGAGTCTCTCGATTAGCTCTTGGCAGCTGGCGAAATTGTCGGGCTGAAATTCCCCCAGCATTTTGTGGATGAGTCGATTGCGCTCCTTGACGACGGTCGAAAGAGTCTTTCTTCGTTGGGTAGCCGTATTCTCATCGCTCTCAATTCTGAAAGTTGTTGAGATGTGAGGCTGGGAGGAATCCTCCGGGACGGAATCCGGGGCGGCGTCCTTGGCATGGATAGTCCTGATGTAGGTATCGGCGAGCCTTCCCAAAGTATGCCGCGACACGGTCTTGGCATTTTTCTCGAGGATTCGTTTGGTATCAAGAGGATTTCCCTCGATTCTCGCGATCGTCGCGAAATATTTCAGTAGTCCCTCCATCTTTTGCAGGATCAGGACATTACGGCCAATTTTCCGTAATGCTTCATCTCTGATGGCTTTCGGAGAGTCGGAACTGTTCATACCTTGATGCCTTTGACTTGGCGACGTCATGGCCACGAGGTTTACGGCGCCGGTGAATCAAGATTCTAGTGTCAAGCGAAATCGAATAGACGATACGCATCACAATTTTTTCTCAAATTGTTGCAAGTTCATGTCAGAACACACGGGAAATCTCGTCCCACTCACCCTTATCCACACGCGAAAAAAGAACTGCGTCCAGGACGCAAGGCAGCACTCCGGCTTGTCGGCATAACTCGTGTATCGCGTCGTTGACCAATGCATCATCGGAAAAGGTGCCGCGGAAAAGGTGCCGGGTCTATTTTCTCCTTTCGAAAATAAACCCGGTAACTTTTCACCAACAAGATCGATTCTTACTCTGTTCCGTTTATTCGAGCGATCCATGTTGGTGGCCTGATCATCGATTCCATTTCTAATGCATAATCGGCAACTTCGACGCCCAGCGGGACGCAAGAGCACTTCATGGACGGCGGGAAAGCAACGCGACTCGACACTTTCATTTCTTACAGTCGAAATGACCAGGCTTTTGTTCGCCATCTCTTTGCAGAACTCGAGCAGCGTGGGCGTGAGAAGGGACAAGGTACCGGGTCTATTTTCTCCTTCCGAAAATAAACCCGGTACCTTTTTAGCGCAGTTGGGAATATGACGCGCGTGCGTTAGAAGTAGCAGAAGAAGAGGGCGGAATGCCCGTCAGCCGAACCGAGATGTTCGACCTCATCATAAATGCATTACTCACAATCGGTGCAAAGCGTGACATCGAACATACACCGCCGACCAAGTGACCTGCGTGAACGCAATGGCTAAACCGCGATGAACTACTTGCTCTTAATTCTAGGCGTGGCTTTGCTGACTGCGGGTGGCGAGGCTTTGATTCGAGGCTCGTTGGCCGCCGCTAGCCGTCTAGGTGTATCGCCGTTGCTGAGCGGTCTGGTTATTGTAGGCTTCGGTACGTCCATGCCTGAGTTAGTGGTCTCTGTAACTGCAGCATTAAACGAGCAACCCGACATTGCTGTTGGCAACGTCGTGGGCAGCAACATCAGCAACGTATTATTAATTCTAGGTATTTGTGCCCTGATTACGCCAATGGCGGTCAAGCCATCAGTCCTCCGCAGGGATGCCGTCACGGTCGTAGCGGCAAGCCTGCTTTTTCTAGTATTGGCGGGTGGCAGCGCACTCGGGCGTGCGGATGGCCTGATTCTCCTGACGTCGCTGGTAGCTTTCTTGGTGTGGGCCTACCGGAGCGAACGCTTCCACGCTTTGCCCTCTGCGGATCTGCATAAAGCCGAAGCCGAAGAGTTTTCGGCTCTGCCGAAGTCAGCGATCGGGACGGTTGCGTTAGTGATCGCAGGTCTACTGTTACTAATTTCTGGGTCACAGGTGCTGCTTAAGGGGGCCGTCGGTATTGCAGAGCGTTTTGGTGTTTCCGAGGCCGTCATTGGCTTGACGTTGGTTGCAGTGGGAACATCCCTCCCAGAGCTTTCGATTTCCGTGATCGCGGCGCTGCGTCGGCATGCAGATGTGGCCATTGGGAACGTACTTGGCAGCAATATCTTTAATTTGTTGGGAATCCTTGGTGTATCCGCTTTGCTTCAACCACTTCCCATCCACACGAGAATCCTGCAATTCGACCAGTGGGCCATGCTTGGCACGTCTATAGTGCTGTTGTTATTCTTGTATACGGGGACACGTCTCAACCGCTTGGAAGGCGGAATACTTCTGATCAGCTACGGAGTTTATGTCAGCCTGAGTTTTACGACGATTGGCGGGTAAATCCGACAGAATGCAGGCAGCGGATGTCCAATACAGGACAGGGTTTTTACGGAAAAGGTACCGGGTTTATTTTCTCCTTCCGAAGGAAAAGGTGCGTTTGGTACCTTCGGTACCTTTTCACTTCCGGCTAGAGGCGACCCCATACGACGCACCTCGCGAGTTCGCGGGCGTCAACGCCTGACGTTTTTGGACCTGCCGCTAAGCCGTTCGTAGGAAAAAGGTACCGGGTCTATTTTCTCCTTAATAATCGGCCTGAATACAGGAAATAGACCTGGCACCTTTTGACAACCCAGACCCAATCTATCCCGCATCGATTAGTCACCAATCCTCAACAGCACTGCTCCCCGGCCTGGATTGGTGGACACTTCACATCGCCGTAAGAGCAATAGACGCAGCAATCGCCTTTGAGCGGTTTCAGCAGCGCCCCACAGCCCTTGCAGTCATAGTAGAACTGACATGCGTCGGTGGGCATAAGATCCTTCGATCGATGACCGCATTCAGGGCACGTCAATGTTGAGTACGGTTCAAACAATTATCGAGTTTCGCTTTCTCGGAGTTAGTGTCGGCTTCAGTGTAATTAATTCTCGCAGGGTAACCCACCTGCAACATCCTCCTCTACGTCGATAGAGTTCGGGCGATTGGAAAAGGTACCGGGTCTATTTTCTCCTTCCAAAAATAAACCCGGTACCTTTTCAAACCCGGTACCTTTTCACCTCTGCAGCCTCGAAATTTTAACTCCGACACGGTTGCGGCTGGCAGGCAGGGCAGAAGAATACAGCGCGCCCGGCGAGCAACTGGCGCTCCACCGCAGTTGTACAGCGCCGACAGGGCTCGCCGTGTCGAGCAAACACCCAGTGGCGGTATTGCCGGTAATTTTGCCCCGCGCGCTTCAACGACTCCATCAGTTTCGGCGTCACGGTGACCCCCTTGAGTTCATAGGCTCGCCGGCTGATCGTCAGCGTAGCCCGCGCGAGACGCTGGAGTTCCCGCCTGTCGAGGTCCTTCGGTCGCACAGCAGGATGCAGCCGGGCTGCAAAAAGAATCTCGGAACGGAGGTAATTGCCTACGCCGGCCAGAAAGGCCTGGTCGAGGTATAACGCTGCCAGCGTGCGCCGGTGGAAACGTTGCGTCTCGAGTCGCATGCGGACATCCCTCGGCTTCAACTTCGAATCCAGAATGTCCGGACCGAGTTTGCGCAGAAACGGATGTTCACCAAGCTGCTCGTCCGTCAGAATTTCGACCTCTGTGGCGCTATACAGCCAGGCCGAGTGAGTCCGCCCATGCAGCGCCACGCGCAGACTGCGCCCGGTTTTAGGCAGCGTGTTTCGGCGGGTGATATACCAGCGGCCGTACAACTGATTGTGACTGTATAACGTCAATCCGTTGTCGAACCGCGTCAGCATCGCCTTGCCGTGCGTATCGACTCCCGTCACACGCGCGCCAACCAGGCGACTTCGGAACCGGCGCAGTCGCGGCACAGTGAGCCGAACATCATGCATGACGGAGCCCGCCAGGGAGCGTTCGATCCGGTCGGCCGCCCGGCGAATTTCCGGACCCTCAGGCATTTTCACGCCGACGCCGCCGGCAGCGTTGCGAGCAATAGCGGACCTCATGCCAGCAACGGGCCCATTTTCGCCGCCATGCGAACGGCCGGCTGCAACAGGCACAGGTCTTTGTCGGCAGATGAGTCTTAGCGTGCATTTGTCTGACTAGCCATTGATGTATAGATTGATTCGCTCATCAGGCAAAGGCGGTTTCGCAAGGCCGCGAGCCATTTCGCGCTTCGAGGACGGATAGCTCATGAGAACGCCAATGATCGATAGCAAGCAGTATGCGGCGCTGGCCTATGCGGGTACCCTGCCCTTTATCGCCTGTGCGGTCCTGCCATGGATTGGGATACCGGTTGTCGCCGGCATCGGCAGTTGCGCCTATATCGCGGCAACGTACGGTGTCGCTATCGTTTCGTTTATGGCCGGCATACATTGGGGAACATTCCTGTACCAGGCAGACTCGCTGCCGCTGAACCTGTTGCTGACCAGTAATGCGATAACTGTAGCCGTCTGGCTCGCTTTAATCTTCACCCCAGTCGCAGTCAGTCTTGCGGTGACTGCGGCCGCCTTTCTGCTGTTGTTGGCCGTCGATTTCCGGCTTGCGCATGCCGGACTGCTGACGGCCGATTACCTGCACACCCGGCGTAACGTTACGTTAATCGTCTTCGCCATGTTAATGCTGACAATAGGATCACCATGAGCCGCGTTGCTATTGTCGGGGCAGGGCTGGCCGGTCTGACGATTGCCCGGCAAATCGGCGATATTGCACAAGTGGTGATTTTCGAAAAATCTCGCGGCCCCGGGGGGCGGATGGCGACGCGCCGTGTTCCACCCTTCGAGTTTGATCACGGCGCCCAGTTTTTTACCGCCGAGGAACAGGCCTTTATCACTGTTGTCAGGTCATGGCAGCAGGCGGGCGTAGTCAAGATCTGGCAGCCGCGAATTGCCGAACTCGACCGCGGGACCGTGGTGGCTGAGCGCGACTGGGATGCCGACCATCCACATTTCGTAGGCGCCCCCGGGATGAACGAAATCGGCCGCCACCTGTCCTACGGCCTCGATGTCCGGCTGCAAACTCCGGTCGAATCGGTTAATCCGCGTGGTTCGGGCTGGCAGCTAATCGCCTCCGACGGGGCAGAGCTTGGCGTATTCGATTGGCTGATCGTCACGGCACCCGCAACCCAGGCAGCAGCCTTGCTGCCCGAGTCGTTCGCGCATCATCGCGCACTGAGCGATACACAGATGCAAGGCTGCTTTGCTCTGATGCTGGGATTCAACCGGCCGCGCCAGTTACCGTGGCAGGCAGCGCTCGTCCACAATTCCGATATCAGCTGGGTTTCGGTCAATAGCAGCAAACCGGACCGTCCGGCAACTTTCACGCTGGTCGCGCATTCCACCGGAGCCTTTGCGGATGCGCATATGGATGAACCGCTTGAGAGCCTGCAGCAGCATCTTTGCGCCGTACTGCAGGACGTCACCGGTATCGATGCGAAGCATGCGGATTTCTGCCAGTTGCACCGCTGGCGCTACGCGAACATTGCGGCACGGTCAGGCACAGCCGCGCTCATCGATGCGGATCGGCGCCTCGCCGCATGCGGAGATTGGCGTATACGCGGACCCATCGAGTCTGCTTTCAGCAGTGCCATGATGCTGGCGGAGCACCTGCGGACAATCTTGTAGAGGAATCGCCCATCGAGTCGTGATTAATTTTGCGGCCAGGGGCAGAATGGGCTCGCTTCGCTCGCCCTTCGGGCACCTTCGGTGTCTGTCGGCCCTGCGGGTCTCGGATGAACCACCGACACGCGGATTTTCAGAAATCGAAGCGGTTGATCCGAGCCATATTTATCAACCAGTTACCGGGACGTCCGTTGCTCTAAGTGCATGACTGTGCATAACTGATCCCCGCAAAATCCGGTCAGAAATTCTGCTGGAGAGCTTACCCTGATAGTGGGCATATGCGGTGTATCATCAGGTTTCGAGAACGATACCAGCGGTGCCGCCGTGGGTTTACCGATAAATCGCCCCCGAACGGCAGGAAGGCAGCGATCAGTCGCCGGTGTACGGTCACTTTCGCGAGTATTCGGATTCCATTCAAGTGTGCTGATTGAAGGGTTGTATAAAAGATGCAATTCGATCTAAAAGTCTACCGGTTCGTGTTTTTTTACCTGCTCTCAGTGGTTCTCCTTAATGGATGTAATTCACCCGTCGATCCCAAAACCGAAAAAGATTCTACAGAGAGGATAGAACCGTTTACTCCTCCAGCTACACTGCTTGAAGGACAAAATTTTCAAAAGGGTTCATTCACAGATTCAAGAGATGGCCACACGTATAAAACGGTAAAAATTGGCGATCAGGTGTGGCTGGCGCAAAACTTGAACTATGTCACCGAAGAAGGGAGTTGGCCTGTACCGGGTGATTCAACAGGTATGCAATTTGGTAGATTTTACACTTGGGAGGCAGCGAAAAAAGCAGTTCCGCCTGGTTGGCATCTTCCCAGTCAGCAAGAATTTGAAGATTTGGCAGCCACCTTAGGTGTGACTGACTTACCGAATTGGAATGACCTCTACCCATTGTTAATCGAAGGAGGTATTACAGGTTTCGATGTACAGCTCACCGGTTCTCACAAAGAGGCTTACTCAAAGCGTGACCAATCAGCTGCCTTCTGGAGTTCAGAGAAAGGATGGAAAATACTTTCGTTTTCAAGAAATCCCTGGAGGTTATCTGTCCGTGCACCAAACTACGTAAATATCGGCAATGGTGCTGACAGCGATTATGGATTTAATGTTCGTTGCATAAGGGATGAATGAAACAGCGAGAATTGGCTTTTCATTCCCCATCCCTGACTTGACCTTGTTATCAGGTTCAACAAAACAGGAGCATTCCGAGCGTTTCGATATCGGCAAACCAATCTCCATAGTGCCGGGCACTGACTTGTCTTACTATCGCAGCCAATCCATGAACTGGACAGAGTTTTAACAGTGTGCCTTGTAGACGCAAAAGGTACCGGGTCTATTTCTCCTTCCGCGCAAAAGGTACCGGGTCTATTTTCTCCTTCCGCGCAAAAGGTACCGAAAATAAACCGGGTACCTTTTCACCGGGTCTATTTTCTCCTTCCGCGCAAAAGGTACCGAAAATAAACCGGGTACCTTTTCAAACCGTGTAGACGCAAAAGGAGATACCGCGCAAAAGGTACCGGGTCTATTTTCTCCTTCCGCGCAAAAGGTACCGAAAATAAACCGGGTACCTTTTCAGGTACCAAGGTGGTACACCGGCTCAGGCCAGGAAACAACGGTGCCGGCAACGGTGCCGGTGCCGGATTTATTTAATAGAAATCGACCAATTTATTTGATTGGACCTGGTGTCCGTTCGAATGAATGCATCCGGCACCTTTTCGGTACCTATTCCAGCTGCGGCACGCTGGCCCCATTCGCCATTTCACTAACGACGTTTTTGCGCCGCAACTTTCCCTGAGTCGAACGAAGGAGTAAGTTGAAAATAGCAGGGATGATCGAGCCTGATAGTACTCAGGGGACAGGGCTGTCAGCTAGTCCACAATAAGCCTGCAACCGCAGGTGGGGAGAATAACAATGAAGAATAGGTTACCAGTGGCGCTCACCGGGGCAGCCGCATTGCTGCTGGCGGGCAATAGTTGGGCAGATGGGTCGGTCGTGGATTGTGAAGTTTCAGCGGCCGTTGTTTACGAGCACGGCGACGAAATCGATGGCAGTGCGCTTAGCATTGGTTACGGTACGCCGGGTGCCCTTGCAAGTGTCGAGTGGCTAAATGAAGCGCCGGGCGCTGTATTTGAAACCATCAGTGCCGACGAAATCGTTTGCCTCCAGAATGGCTTATTGCAGGCCATTTTTATAAGTGATTCGGGCGACGGTATCTTCAACGGCGTGCCCGGCTACAACTTCGAGATTCGTATGACAGATAACCGGCCGGCTCCAAGCGTGATCGAACTGAACGCATCGATCACCCATCGACCCACCCGGCGTAACGAAGGCGTAGTGAACTTTGACCCACCACGGCCGGTAACGATTCCGGCAGAGATAAACGTCGTAACGGGCGGGTCGGGCAACGGCAAGGTCAACCTGATCCTGGACGGAGTCATCTGCAAGTACCGCGGGGTTGGGGCAAGCTATGAATTTGATCGTTGCAATTCCGACAATGTGGCCGGCGACAGCGTTCCTGTCAGCGAGGCGCGGCTAAAAATCAAACAGGCAGATAGGAGTTTCGGTGGCACCTCGGTGTCGGTGCCCATTAGCAGCGAGCCCGCGCCCGGTGCCAGAGACACCTACTTCATCGCGGTTATCGATGCACTCGGCAATACCGTGTATGAATACAGCGATCCGGTTGACTTCGGTGACATCGACATCACCGTGCTGCCGTGAACGGAGGCGAATGTTGGGGTCAGAGCCGTATGGCTCTGACCCCATTTAGCAACATGCCCGCCCAAAAGGTGTCTGCCACCATTTTATGAACGCCCCTAAATCAACTCCACGTCCGAGATAATTTCCACCACGGCGGCCCGGCATAAGCCAGCGCCTCTTGCAGGGCGCTTTCCAGTTGCTTCCCGTCCGTTACCCGGCGGATAGGAAGTTTAAGGTGCCCCTCATCTTCGCAGCAATGCGTGGAATGGGCCTTATGTCAGTGAAAAGGTGCCGGGTTAGTTTTCGGAAGGAGATAATAAACCCGGCACCTTTTCGCGCCCTTTTCGCGACACCGCTGGCAGGCGAACAGGCACCGCTGGCGACGTGTGTTCGCGTTCTGAGTCTAATGGTGCCGTCTGGCCCAGATCAGCTTCCACTTGAGTTTGGCCAGGGCCAGCTCTCCGTAGATCTCATGCACCGTGGCGGTCGGATGGACGATATCGAAGTAGAAGAACCGGTCCGGATCGTCCGCAACGGTACCACCGCAGAAACAGGTGGGCGGGAAAGGTCCGGCGTTCAGTGCCGGCGTAGCGACCTCGTCGATACCGAACAGAGCGGGGCGCCTGCTCACGATGCGACCGGCCCGGGCGAGATTGGCGTAAGTTATGGTCACGGGTTCGTCGTAGTCTCGCTTAAAACGACGCTCGAGACGGAACAGCGCCCTGTGCAGCGTGCGGTTGAAGATTCGGGCGTTTGTCAGGATCTCCGCGATAGCGGCGTCCGTCGGTGTCTCCGGGAAAAACAGGGCCGCGTCCAGCGGCGGATTCAGACCGGGTACCGTGTCAACTACAACTGAGCCGAGCACCAGGAAATGGCGTGCTCCGGCTTCGGCCAGAGTAGTCACGTGATCGAGAACGTTTTCCACCAGGTCGTCGGGGCTCGTCGGGGCGCCAGGCGGAATCAGGTCATTGTTGCCGGCCTGAACAACGAATAGCTGATCGTCCGAAGGCGTTCCAGGTGGCAGTGGAGGCAGGAAGGGCAGAAAGGCCGGCGGCACGCCGGTCAGGTAGTAGTCGATCTGCGCACCGACGTTCGGGACGGCGACAGCGAACGCCGGACCGGGACCATATTCCGCCCCACCCCAGGCGAAGTTCCGGCCGCCCATAAAGCTGGATAGAGACGCAGGCATTATTCCGAGCCCGTCGGCGAGGATCTCGTGCCACACCGGGCCATTGGTAAAACGCCCGTTAAACCATTGCGGGCTGGCGGGTAGCTGCGGGCTCGTCGGCGTCGGGGCCAACCCTGTGAGCATGAATACGTTGCCAGTGTCCGACAGGCTGTCGCCGAACACCACGATCTCGCTGATCTCGACCCCCTCCCCGGCGTTGGCCATGCCGCTGGCGCCGACCAGCAGCATCACAAGGAGCAGCGCCAGACGCTGCCCCGAGACGCTCCTGACAAAATTACTGTACAAGTTCATTAGCGTCGTCTGGTTCATTAG
Source organism: uncultured Gammaproteobacteria bacterium (assembly GCA_963699835.1). Lineage (GTDB taxonomy): Bacteria > Pseudomonadota > Gammaproteobacteria > Steroidobacterales > BM003 > BM003. The sequence goes on from CAVOVJ010000002.1 coordinate 71,701, forward strand.
TTTTGCCCTCATAAGTCAGTCCGATGATCGGAGGTAAGAGGTTGCGGTGACGCGGTTGTTCGGCGCCGCCCGCCCCGACGCTCTTGAGTCTGTACCGCTACCTTTGAAACTGCTTGAAGGTAGTGCGAAGATTCGACGAAGCTTGCGTGGAGCGGCACGTTGATGGACGAGCGCTCAATGAGACGGGTGGTTTGCGTCGGTGACCTGGTGGTCGATGCCGGCGCGCGCACGGTCGAACGTGATGGTCATCCCATTCATGTCACCAAACTTTCATTCGATTTGCTGCTCGCACTGATCGAAGCCGCTCCCGAGGCGTTGTCCACCGAGGCGCTGATGGATCGCGTATGGGAAAACCGCGTGGTGAGCCCCGCGACTGTCGCAAAGCGGGTCGAAATGCTGCGCCAGGCTCTCAGCGACGACGCCGCTGGCGCCCGCTACGTCGTGCTGGTACGCGGCTATGGCTATCGCCTGGCGACCCCTGAGCCGATGGAACGCACCGCCGAGTCAAAAGCGGCCGCCTTGCCCGTGCGGGAGACTCATTCAACCCGCCGATTTCGGTCGCTCGGTACCCTGATACTGGCGATGGCAACGCTGGCCGCGCTGTTCCTGCTGTTCCTTCCGAGAGATGACGACCCGCCGCCATCGGAACGCTCCATTGCCGTGCTGCCTTTCGAGTCTCTGAGCGATGCGCCCGAAGATCGATGGTTCGCGGAAGGTTTGGCGGAGGAAATCGGTCACAGCCTCGCGCGGACCGGGGACCTGCTCGTCGCCGGCCAAACAAGCACGCTGGCGTACGGCAGTACTGTGTCTGAAGCACGCGCCGTCGGAACGGCACTGGGGGTCGCCCACTTGCTGACCGGCACCGTGCGCCGCGACGGCGAACGCGTACGCGTAGTAACCCGACTCACCGCCACGGCAGACGGTTTCCAACTGTGGAGCGAGGCTTTCGACGAGACCATGGAAGACGCTCTTGCGGTGCAGCGTAAAATCGCTGAGCGTGTCGCTGGACAGCTGCGGGGCCGCGATGCGAAACGCGACTTCCCGGACCCGGCTGCCTCCTCGTCCAGTCCGCAAGCCTATGCCCTGTACCTCCAAGCCGTAAGCCTCAGCCCCTATCCGTCAGGCCCGAAAATGGGCGTCGCCCAGGCGCTGATCGAACGGGTCGTCGAGCTCGATCCGGGCTTCGCTCTTGGGTGGACTCGGCTGGCTGCGATTCACGGCCGCCGCCTCTACTTCGATCCGGCTTATCCGCTTGCGCCGGACGAGTCCATCCGGATTATCCGCGAGGCCGTCGACCGGGCACTCGCGATCGATCCCACCATCGGCGAGAGCTACGCCAATCTAGCCGGACTCGCCTGGGCTTTCGACCAGGACCTCGCACGGACGGCAGGCCTCCTCGAACAAGCGGTGCGCCTAGACCCTTGGAACCTGCAGGTGTTGGGGCTGGCGCGAGACTTCATGCGCGCCATCGGCGACCTCGAGGGCTCCCGCGACCTCGGCGCCTACATCCTGCGACGTGACCCGCTTTGCGTCTCATGCCGAACCCAGTACGCTGGCACGCTTGAGTGCCTCGGCGATTTCGAGGAGGCGGAGCGGCAGGCACAGGTGGTAGAAGATATGGCTCCGGGGTACCCGGTGGCGGGCGCGTTAGGGAATATAAGCCTGGCCCGGGGCGATCTCGCGGAGGCGGAGTCACGCTACGCTCGCGCCGAGGACCCGCTGCAGCGCCTCGCAGGGCGAGCTCTGCTCCAGCACGCTCGCGGTGATACGGCGGCTGCCCGACGTTCGTTGGCACAGCTGATGGAAGGCCCGGATAGCTACTGGTCTGTGCAGTCCTCTACAGCCGCCGCCCTGGGCAAGAAAGCGCTCGCGCTGGAAGCGTTGCGACGCGGCATGCAGAGTAAGCCCCTGTTCGTGCAGGGGACGATCTGCGCGCCGTATTTCGATCCTCTCCGCGACGATCCGCAGTGGCAGGAGCTGATGCTCGCCCTGGGACGCAATGCGGACGGCAGTCAGGCCGTTTCCTTCGAGATGCCCCCGCTGCCCGGTTACAGTATTTCAGGGTCAGAGTAGGACAGCACTCGGTGCGAGTAGTCGCAGCTACCTGTGAAGGGAAAATGGTGCCGGGTTTATTTTCTGCCGGTACCTTTTCCTTTTTGGCGAAAATAAACCGGGTACCTTTTCACACCTTTTCACCACACAGGGTACCTTTTCACCACACGAGTCGTACCGCGAGGTTCATTCTGATGTACGTGCAACTGGCAGTGCTCGCGGTATTCGTATTCGTCTATAGCGCGATAGCCGGCGGACTCGAGAAAACACCGGTAAACGGTGCCATGGTTTTTACCGCATTCGGCCTGTTATTTGGACCCCTGGGTTTCGGGATTCTGAGCCTCGACATCGAGGCTGAGGGGATCAGAAAGCTGGCCGAGCTAACTCTGGCGCTGGTGCTGTTTACCGACGCGAGCAACGCCAATCTCGCCATTCTCAAGAAGAACATCGGATTGCCGCGCCGGTTGCTATTGGTCGGACTCCCGCTGACGATTCTCCTCGGCTACGTTTTCGGAATAGTCATATTTGACGAACTTGGACTTCTTGAGATTGCGCTGATCGCTACGATGCTGGCACCGACTGATGCCGCGCTGGGAAAGGCGGTCGTCACCGACGAATCGGTGCCTAGCAATATCCGCGAGAGCCTCAACGTCGAAAGCGGCTTGAACGACGGCATCTGCGTGCCGATTTTATTCGTATTCCTGGCGCTGGCTGTCGGGACGAGTACGGATGAGGGCACCGCCTCGCTCGCAATCAGACTGGTAGCAGAAGACATCGGCATTGGCGTCGTCGTTGGCGTCACGTTGACCTATTTCGGCGTCGCGTTGGTGCGCCTTAGTGCGGCCCGGGGCTGGGTCACGAAGTCCTGGCGCCAACTTCCCGTCGTGGCACTGGCGTTCGGTTGTTTCGCATTAGCCCAGGCACTCGGTGGAAGTGGCTTCATTGCAGCGTTCTGCGGCGGGCTGTTTTTCGGCTGGCTGGCCGGTGACAAAAAGCAGCCATTCCTGTTGGCGGCGGAGGGAACCGGCGACACTTTCGCGTTACTGACATGGGTGGTGTTCGGCTGCATGGTGGTCGGCCCCGCCTTCAATGCTCTCAGCTGGCAGGTCGTGCTCTACGCCTTGTTGAGTCTGACGGTGATAAGAATGCTTCCTGTCTTTATCGTGCTGTGGGGAACGAATCTCAGAATCAGCGAGAAGCTTTTTATCGGTTGGTTCGGTCCGCGTGGGCTTGCCAGTATCGTTTTTGGGGTGATCGTATTGGGAGAGAATCTTCCCGGTAGCGAGACGATCAAGATGGCAGCCGTCTCGACAATTGCGCTCAGCGTTGTGCTTCACGGGCTGACCGCAAAACCATTCATCGCGGCACTCGCCGCAAGAGAAAACCGAGCGAGTCGGTCGGATGAAGGGGGATAGATCAGGATGAAGTGATGTAGCGGAAGACCGCGGCGATTAGTAACAAGACAAACGATATGGAATTGTCCGGCAAAGCGAGGGAATCGATCAGGACGGCGTTGCCGTTGCCGGACGAGCCAGGCACGCCAAAGGTCCGCTCTCCGCTCATGGAGCCGGTAGAGCCCCAGGAACCAATGCTGCCCACGGCTCCAGGTTCCCCTTTCATACGACCGAGCGGCCTGCGCAATTCCGGCCGTCAAACTCAACGGTCGTCGAATTCCCGATCCCAGTATTTGGTCCGATTCTGCATTTCTTCCCGGGTCTCCTCGGGGAGAAGATCCAAGGGGTCCTCGCTCGGGCGCACTTCCCAGCCGCCTCCAAGGGCCCGGTAGACCTCCACGAGATTTGCCGCCACCGAGCCCTGTGCTGTTGCCAGCTGATCCTGCTGCGAATTCAGCGATACCAGCGTGTTGATGACGGTGTTGTAGGTAACCAGCCCATCTTCGTATTGCAGTGCCGCGATATCTGCCGCGCGCTGTGCTGCGTCTGCGGCGGACCGGAGATCAGCGAGTTGCTCCTGGGACCGGAGAAAAGCGACGATTGCGTTCTCGACCTCCGCCTGGACCTGGAGAATCGTCTGACGATAGTCCTCGAGGAGTTGCTGGAAAGTCGCGTCCTGGAGGCGGATATTGCTGCGCAGCCGGCCGTAGTTGAAGATGTTCCACTGGAATCCACCCGCGAGGTTGTAGCGGAAGGTATCGTTGGTAAAAAGATCGCCCGCGTCCCGCTCACCTGCGGTTGTTACGCTGGTGCCGATCGAGCCGTCGATCGAAAACCGTGGATAAAGATCGGTGATCGCCACTCCGATCTGGGCGCTCTGGGCGGCCAGACGGCGTTCGGCAACGCGGATATCGGGCCGCCGCCGGATCAGGTCCTGGGGCATGCCAACAGCGATCCCCGGATCGACGTCAGGCACCGGCCGCGGCTCGCCCAAAAGATCGCCAAGGTCCTGGGGCGGCCGGCCGAGCAGCACGGCCAGTCCGTTTTTCAACTGCTGCAACGAGATCTCCAGGGAGTACAGCGTTGCCCGGGTGTTGTAGAGCAGTGTCTGTGCTTGCTCGACATCGAGTGCGCTGGTGGCACCGGCAGCCAATTTGGCTCGGGTAATCCGTGTGCTTTCCTCCTGGAGCTTTACGTTGTAACGGCCGACTTCGAGCCGCCGCTGAGTCGTACGGATCGACAGATAGGTCTGCGCGACCTGGGAGATCAGCGAAACCATGACGCCGTCGTAGCTGGCCAGGCTCGCATCCACCAGGGCCGATGCGGTCTCGATCTGGCGCCGAAAACGGCCCCAGACGTCCGCTTCCCAACTGATGTTAAATCCGAAATCGTAGACATCGTCGGTCTTGCGGTTGGCGCGCTCGATGCCCGCCGAACCACTCAGGTCCTGTTGCTGCGGATACTGGTTACCGACCGCGATGGCGAGCTGCTGCTGAGCCTGGAGCACGCGCAGTCCCGCGGAGCGCAAAGTCAGATTATCGGCGACGGAGGTCTGCACCAGCCGGTCGAGCACCGGGTCACGGAGCGTTGTGGTCCACCATTCGGGCGCCAGCGGTGAAGTCGATTCGAGACGCGGATCCTCATAGGCGAGCCAATCGGTTTCCAGCGGTGCCCCGGGCGTGTCATAGTCCGGCCCCAAAATCACGCAGCCGGGACCGATCATGGCTGCCGCCGCAAGAATGGCCAGATGACGCAGCATTCGGAGCATCAGGTCGTGCCTATTGCAGCGCTGCCGGCGCCGCCTCCGGTTTGCGTTCTTTCCAATCATCCCCGGACGTGCCAGTCATCACCAGCACCGAGCAGGTGGTGCCGACCCGGAGCATGACGTCATCCGGCACCGTGGTCAGATGGATACGTACCGGGACGCGCTGGGCTAGCCGAATCCATTCGAAGGTCGGGCTGACGTTGGGCAACAGATCGAAGCCGGTGCTGCCGTCCTGTTGAGCGATACCCCAGCCCAGGCTGTCCACATAGCCTTCCAGCGGCGCATCAGGAAAAGTCATCAGCGTGATGATCGCCTTGTCCCCAGGCTTTATCCCCGCGATACGATTCTCCTTGAAAAAGCCTTCGACTCGGAGGCTCGAGGTGTCCACAAGTGCCAAAACGGGCTGGTTGGCCACCGCCTGAGTGCCCAGCCGCAGCGTGAGATTGGTCACGTATCCGTCGGCGGGCGCCCGCACTTCAGTGAATTCCAGATTGAGCTCCGCCTGGCGCAGCGCCGCCACCGCGGCCCTGACCTGGGGATTGCTTTCGCCGACCGCACCGAGTTTGGCCTCGGCCTCCGCCAATCCCGCCCGGGCCTCCGCCAGGTTCGCACGCGCCTGCAGAACCTGCGCCTCGGCGCTGCGTTTGTCCTGCAACGACACCTCGTAATTGGCCTTGGCCGCTTCCAAAGCGCGTTCTGAGGTGGCCCGCTGCGGCAGCAGTTCCTTCTGGCGCTCATATTCGGCCTTGTTCCGGGCAATCGTGGAGTCATAGGCCGAAATCGCGCTCTCGGCCCGCTCGATATTGCCTCTCGCCACATCGACCGCGGCCCGCGCGGCCTCGACCTGCTTCTCCAGAGCCCGGACCGAGTCTCCGGTCTCGTCGAGCTGCGCTCGGGCCCTATCCACATCCGACTGAAACGTTCGGGGATCGATCTGGAACAGCAGCTCGCCGGCATTGACGAACTGGTTATCGCGGATCGGCAGCTCGACGATCGGGCCGGTCACCCGCGGCGTGACCTGGATGACGTCGGCGCGAACCTGGCCATCCCGGGTCCAGGGGTTGACGACATAGTCCCGATATTTGAGTAGCACGACGAGAACGGCGATCAGGACCACGACCCCGGTTAGCAGATATTTCCGGTCTAACTTCACGCTAGATTCCTATGAAAAATATTCCGACCAATACTGTGTAAATGACGATCATGGCCAGAAACATGAGTGGTGGATTGGCAACATAGCGCGATATCCGGTAGCGATTGAGCAGATGCACCGTCACGAGCGCAGCTATCAGTCCCAGTAGTCCGGCTATCAGCATGGGCGGGAAATAGACCCCGCCGATCGCGAATTCCTGCGGCAACGGAAACATCAGGCTCCGGGCTCCCGACTGTGCGGCTTGCCATGATAACCGACCGACCGTTTCGCCGAACGGCCGGGTGCGGGTATAAAAACTGAAAGCTCCATCGAATGTCCCTGCAATGATTGAACGGCATGTCAGAATCGGGACTCGCCCAGACTGCTCCAGGAGATCCCGCCGACGGATGACGCAACGTTGATCAGGGCTTCGGAAACGCCCCGGTAGGCACCGAGCAGGCGGTATGCATTGTCGCTCTCATCGTGCGAGATGCGGCCTTCCGGAGCGGCATTGAGCGTGCCTTCTATCCGAGCCTCGAGCGCCTCCACCATCGCGTCAAGCTGTGAACGCAGGGCCGCCGAATCCACGCCTGCCGGTTCCTCAGCAAGACGACTCAGGACCTGCTGGATTCCGCGACGCCATGTCTGCAGATCGTCGCGGAGACCGCCCACTATCAATTCGGACTGCGGCCCTCTTTGCACCTCGGCCAACTCGCGCATCCGGTCGGCGAGGGCCTGCAGATCGTTGACCAGGGCCGGGATACGCTCGCTGCCTCCCGCTAATTTCGCAGCGTCGGGGACTGCTGCCATCCATCGCCCGATCTTTGCAGGCAGCGCCGTCACCTCATGGATATAGTATTCCCGCCGCATCAACTCGAGCTGCTCGGTCAATTGCGATCGGGGCGGCGCAAGCAGTTTCTCACAACTCGTCAGAAAACGATGCAGCTGCTTGAAAATCACCCGCTGCGGCACGAACGAAATGGGGAACCAGCTCGAGACCCAGATGATGCCCAGCGCCAGCAGCCACATGAGGTTAAAGTTCAGAACGTACACAAAGTCATAGGTCTGCTGATTACTGACCAAAATGACCATCACGAACTGTGCCAAAACCAGACTCCGGGCCATTCCTTGCTCCGGTCGTGAGAACACGAAGCAGATAAGGAAAACCGCGGCGAAGATCCCCAGCCCCAGGCCAGCAAAATTATGCAGCGGCGGCATCAGGAAAACGTAAAACGCACCGGCGAAAGCACCGCCTCCGACTATCGACGGGACGAGCTTCGCAACCGGAACCCAGGGCATCAGGGCAATGTTAATCGACACCGCCGCGACGACCGGAATGACCCCGGCTGGCATCGGAAAGTCAGGCACGTAAATGCACAGCAGAAAAATTGCCCACAGGGCCGCGAACGTCGCCACGGCGCTTGCCAACCGATCCCGATCAATGGTCCACGGACGAGTCGAGGCGCGGGCGGCCAGCTCATTCGACGCCGACGCGGCGAAGCCACCGAGATTTGCCAGCGTGTCAAACAGCGTGCGAGTCAGCTGCTCGATTTTTTGCAGCCGATCTCTCGCGAGCACCAGGGCAGCGCGGTCAAAGCGCGCCAGCGAATCCAGCGCGCTCTCGTCGATTGCGAACACGATATCTCTGGGCTGCGCCTGCGGAGGCTTGCCGGCAAGCATAGCCGCCATGGACGCGAGTCTCTCGTCGAGTTCTGCACCAAGCGCGGGCAGCCCGGGTATCAGTCTCCGAAGATCGAGTTCCTGCAATTCAGGAAATCCATGGCGCCAATGCTCGATGGCCTCGTTCAGCGCGGCGAAATCGGCCGCGCAGCGTCGCCAGAGGTGGCGCGTCTCCCACACCTCGAAGCTGTCAACCTCAGCGCCATCGACGAGGGTGGACAGGCCTGCTATCGCTCCGCTCGCCTGGGACCGATACTTCGAATCTGCACCATCGTCCGGCTTACCGGCGAGCACGCCGAAATGGCGGGCCAGCAGCCGACGCTGCAGGTCGGCGACTTCGCTTACCGCTTTTGTCATGGTCGGGGCCGCGCGTTGCGGCCATAACAGCGAGGCAACTATCGTGAAGGCGACCACGCCAAGCGTCGTTTGCTGCAACCGTAACACCACTGTCTCAAAGGCGTTGGCGCTCGAGGCTCCGCTGGCCAGGGCCAGCAGCGGCATGACATATCCGGCGATGGACCAGAAGTACCAGCGGGAGGAGTGACCCATCATATAGGTGCAGAAAGCCACGAAGGTCGCGGTGACCAGCAGGTAGAGCCAGCGGTCCTGCGGAAACAGCGCGAGCAACAGCAGCGTCATGGCGCCGGCCAGAAACGTTCCGTTTATGCGCAGCAGCCCCTTGCGGAAAGAACCGCCTACCGTACCCATGCTGCACAAGGCAACCGCGAGCCCTGCCCAGTGAGGTCGTTCCCAGCCCATCGCCATTCCAACGTAATAGGCGAGGACCATCGCCAGCGCCACACGCACGGATTGCCTGAAACGCTCGGATCCGAGGAGCGCCTGCAATCCCTGCCAGGCGTCCGGAGGTGCAGCACTCGCTCGTTGGACCTGGCTGTCGGTGTGTGATGTCATTTAGGACCCTAAGTCGAGGTGGGTTCTGCCGGATTCTTTTGCGGAAAAGGTGCCGGGTGCCGGGAAAATGCCGGAAAAGGTGCCGGGTTTATTTTCTGCCGGTACCTTTTCCTTTTTGGAGCTATTCTGCTGAAAACTCCAGCGTGGCTGCAAAGAATTGGAGTCCGCGGGTTGCAAATCGCTCGGCAACCATGTTGCCGTGATCGCCGCCCGCATAGACCTCTAATACAAAAGGTATTCCCCGCCCAGCGAGAGCTCTGGCAAATTCGGAATTTCCGGAAACAAGAGATTCCATTTCGTGCTCCCCATAGTCGATCAATATTCCCCGAAGCGATCTTAAATCAGCCTCGTGTTGATCGATGAGATGAAAACTCGCGAGAGCTAATCGACGCTTGATGGCACTTTCGTTTCGAACAAGCTTTCCATCACGTTTCTCATAAAGATAGTCGCCATACAGTGGCGGTCGATCGGGATTAGCGGCATATGCAGCGCTCGCAGCAAATTCTGCGTTTACCCAGAAGTCCTCCGGTCGATCGGTAAATGTGTTCGGCAACTGGTCGATCGTAGACAGGGCGCCTATTCGAGAATAAACCTCTTGCCAGAATGCAGTCGGTTCTCCGGTATCAGGATTCTCTAACGGCGGCAAAGAATACATCGGCCCCAGACAGCAAGGCGCCATTGCATAAACTGCCCCGAAAATGTCCGAATTGCGCATGGCCAGGAACAAGGCGCCATTTCCGCCGCCGGAGTGCCCGGCAATTCCGCGACTGGACGCCGTTGGTAGGGTTTTATAGTTCGCATCGACGTAATTGACCACGTCTTCGGCAACATAGTCTTCCCAGTCGCCGGTCACCGGGGAATTGACGTAGAAACTATGTTTGTAAGCGTTTCGCCCGTTCGGTGCGACGATAATCAACTCCGGCACAACCCCGGCCGCGATAATGGAATCGAGACGCTCTCTCTCAAGCATTCCGGCACGTTGGTAGTTACCGTCATGCTGTTCTGTAACTGATTCCGTGGCGGCAGTGTCGTCCGGATCGATCATCCAGGTTCTGTTCGTGCCTGTGAATCCGTGTAGCAGATACAGCACGGGATATCGTTTGCCCGGCGATGAGTCATAGCCCGGTGGCAAATAGACAGACAGGCGCTGCTCTGCCGGGTCTCCGAGAAGATTACCCTCCAACGAGGGCGCGGGAATAACAACTTCGGCAATGGTCCCGGGTGTTATGGTGTGAGTTGGTGCTCTGGCGCACCCTGCCATGAGCACAGCCGCACCCGAAAGCAAAATGGCATGGAACAATGTTCGCGTACTTTGAATGATTACCACCCCTCAGTACGGTGCTTCGAACGTCCGCTGCGGGTCATGACCTGTCATCGATTATAGCGCCACGAGGTCAACGGTGCCGGAGGTGAGAATGGGTCGAAAGACGGTCCGCGGGCACAGGCATCTCGCAAATCTCTTGTTGTGATATTTTTGGGAGGAATTTCGATGTCTCTGTCACTCTACGACATCAGTGTCGCAAGCTATCTGCAGATTCTCGGCGGCGTCACCGCCGTGCTGGCCAAGGGCGACGAATACGCCGGGGACGGCCATCTCGACCTGGAAGAGATCGTCCGCTACAAGCTCCGCGACGACATGGCGCCGTTCAGTTTCCAAGTCATTTCCGTGTGGCACCACTCGATGAACGCCATCCGGGGCCTGAAGGAGGGGCTGTTCCAGCCACCGCCCAAGATGGGCGACCTGGATTACGAAAAGCTCAAGGGACTGGTGCGGGAAGCCACGGAGAGCCTCGAGGGCGAGTCGCGCGGCGACATCGACGCACTCACCGGCAAGCCCATGGTCTTCAAAATGAACGACCGGGAGATACCCTTCACGAGCGACAACTTCATCCTGTCGTTTTCCCTGCCCAACTTCTACTTCCACGCGACGACGCTCTACGACATCCTGCGGCTACATGGCGTACCGCTGGGCAAGCGGGACTACCTGGGCAAGTTGCGCGTCAGCCAGGGCTGAGCCCTGGCCCGGCGGCTCCGTATCCGCGCGGCCGCCGGCGACGGGAAAATCACCGTCGTGATCCAAAGGCCCTACTAAGAAAAGGTGCCAGAAAAGGTGCCAGGTTTAATTTTCGTTCGCGGCCAGAAAAGGTGCCAGATTTAACTTTCGTTCGAGCCCCGCACCTTGGATTTCCGCGGCCGTCCCTGGCCTAGTGCCGATACCCGGCGGCCGGTGCGCTCCTCAATGGCTCGCTGGAAGCGGCTGCCGCCGGTGAGTTGGTTTCTCTGTGTCGCTCCACGTATCAAAGACAGCTCCGCGTCATCCACGGCCTGGGCAACAAACCGACGGTAGGCGCAGCCCCTTTCGGCTTCGGACTGTCCGAGTGCCAGATAGACAGTGTGTGCATCCACGGCGGCGTCCGGCTCAAGCGCGGCGTGAGCACGATAGCTGGACCAGGGATAGTCTCCGGGCGCAGTGACCATGGCAGCGCGAACCGGGTTGAGATCGACGTAGCGATAGCAGGCGAGGAGATACCTCTCCGTGTCGATCAGGCTGGCCTTGTACCTGCCTTCCCAGAGTGTGCCGCTACGATTTTCCAGCTTGTTAACCCGTCGCGTCTGCCGCGCCGCAACGATTCGCATCAAGTTTGAAACGTCGCGAGCTCTTTCGCCCGGGACGACCACCAGGTGTACATGATTCGTCATCAGGCAATAGGCCAGCAGCCGGATGGATAGCTCAATCTTTGCTTCCACCAGATTGGTCAGGTAGAAACAGAAATCTTCATTCTCCACGAATACAGGCTGTCGATCATGGCCGCGTTGCACGATGTGCACGGGGACGCCAGCAACAAATAGACGAGGATGGCGTGGCATAGATTCGTTCCACGTGATCTGTGAGACCATCCCATGCTACGAAGCCGGGCTTCGCCTGTCAGGGCGAATAATCGGCCTGAATACAGGAAAATAAACCTGGCACCTTTTGACACATTCTCGCATTGGTTTACTACCGCGGCTAATATGTGCCTGTCGCTGGTTTGGCGATCTTCCGGAGCTCCCGAATGCCCAAGAGAATCCTCGTGTTTGCGGTGCTGTTGATCGCGCTTGGCGTCGGTGCTTTCCTGATGTCTTCCAGCGCTACCGCCCTGCTGCCCGCCTACGTGGGCGGAGCATTGGTGATCGTCGGGGCCCTGGCGATGGGATTCGCTGGTTTTCGCAAGTACCTGCTGCCGGTCGCCGGGCTCGTCGCACTGCTCGGCGCCCTGGCCCCGGCGGCGGCGCTCGCCATCCGCGCAGCCGCCATGAGCCCGCTCGCCCTGGCGGTCAACGTCGGAATGCTGGCTTTGTGCGCGACGCTATTCGCCCTGATCGTTCGCGAGTTCATGGCTACGCGGCGCGTCTAGCGGACGGGCCGCGGCCGCTGTGTCGGCCGGAGAAGGTGCCGAAAATAAGGAAGGAAAAGGTGCCGGGTTTATTTTCTCCTTCCGAAAATAAACCCGGCACCTTTTCACTCCCTCCGGCATCGAGGCGCAGGGATGTCGCACAAAAAAGCCCCGCCGACTGGCGGGGCCTGATCCGTAATGAAAGTTGGCCGACTAGGGCCTCGATCCGTCAGGACGCGCAGCCGCTGGGATCGATAGTCGGAGCGAACGGCAGCACGACGTCGGCAACGACGTGGATGATGCCGTTGGCGGCCGGGACGTCCGGGATCAAGATGGCCGATGTGCGGCCGAGCTGGTCCGTCAGCACGCCGTTGGCCTGCTCGAGGCGAGTCCCGAGAAGTGTCCGGATGGTATCCGACGACGTCACGTCACCGGCATCACGGCGTCCCTTGGCCACGTGGAACAGCAGAATCTTTGTCAGTTCCTCGGTGGACAACAGGCACAGGTTGCCGGGGTTCAGGCCAAGGTTTGCGAAGGCCTGGTCGGTCGGCGCGAACACCGTGTGCTGGCCGCCGCCGGTCAGCGTGGCCGCCACGGCCGGATCTGCCGCATTGATCGCGGCGATCAGCGTATCGAACTCGCCGCTCTGTGTGTTCACGAACGCGGCAACGTCGACGATCGTGGGGCCCTTCGGTCCGTTTCCTTTCGGACCCGCGAATGCGGTGCCGGCAGTACCGACCGCGAGAACGACCGCCGCAAAAAAAGCGAATGAACGCAGTTTCATTATTGTGTCTCCCTCTTGATGACTTGCCCGGGTGGTATTCGGCCGGCCGACTGCGGTCGGATTCATCCGCAATGGGAAATTTCCCGCGGGTTGGAATTATGTCAAACCGGCCAAACCGCCGGGGCATTTGCTGGCGAGTCGACCTGTCAGGAACGATGCCGTGATCGTCTCATCCCGGCTTGGTTCTGATCCCGCTTGCTTGCACCAAACCTGCAAACGGCGTGCCGGGGGGCACCGTCGGGTTGCGTCCATTCAAGCCGCAAACCCCGCCTGGCCGAAGATCCGCGCCCGAGTGGATCCCGATCCACCATCGCTTGCCGCGACCACTGGCTCAGTGTGCGTCGTAGATGTCCGTAACCGAGGGGCGGGGGAAAAAGGTGCCTGGTCTATTTTCTCCTTCCAAAATAAACCCGGTACCTTTTCACCCAAAAATAAACCCGGTACCTTTTCAGTAGTACCTTTTCAGTATTCTCAGAAAATAAACCCGGTACCTTTTCGCGGTACCTTTTCGTTCGGGTACCTTTTCGTTACGCCTTTTCACGGGCGATTAAGCCGCCGGTCATGCCCGCATCGGCTACGCAACAATGATCACAGGCTCTCACTTGGAAGCTGGACTCGTTATACGGGGCAGGTCACAATCCAATCAACCGATTTTGCGGAGAGCCACCGTGCCCGACTGGATTTACGAGCTTCCGATCCGGACGCTGGCCGTCTGGACTGCTGTGATCTTCGTCGGGTACTGCTGGCTTGGCGGCACCCTGCTGAGGCCATTGCTGCGCCCCTTCGTCCGCGCCCGCGGCAGCGGCAACGAAATCGTCGGCTACGTACTGTCCTCCTTCGGCGTGTTCTACGGTCTGCTGCTCGGCCTCATTGCGGTCGCCGCCTACCAGAATTTCAGCCGCGTCGAATCCAACGTGGTGCAGGAAGTCTCCTCGCTGGAAACATTGTACGAAGGGATCTCGACTTTTCCCGAACCCCACGGCCAGAATCTGCGCTGGTTACTCCGCGACTACACCCGCTGGATCATCAAGTATGGCTGGCCTGAATATCAGGAGGGCCGGATACCGAAACAGGGTGCAACGAAATTAAAGGCGTTTCAGGAAAGACTACTGGCGTTTGAACCCGAGACCAAAACCGAAGAGCTGATATTCTCCGAGACACTGCGCCAGTTCAATGTGTTCCTGGATAAACAGCGAGTGCGCGAGCAGTCGGTAAAGACCGGCATCCCCACAGTCATGTGGTACGTGGTCATCGTGGGTGCGATTCTCAATATCGCCCTGTTGTGGCTGTTCGACATTCGCTTCATCACAATGATTTTCCTGGGAGGAATTCTGTCGTTTTTTCTCGGCGCCATGATTCTGTTGATCGCGGTGATGGACAATCCTTTCCGCGGGGCGGTCAGTATTTCACAGCAGCCATTTGAGCAATTGTACTGGGACAGGATGCGGGACTAGTTGCGATGGCGAAGTTTGAGGTACACGAACTCGAGGGCGTCAACTACGTCGATATCACCCTCGACAACGAATCCGTCCGGGCCGAGGCGGGAGCGCTGTCCTATCTGAAAGGTGACATACGGGTGCACTCGAAGCTGCTGCCCTCAATCCCATCGGCGATAAAGTCTTTCATCGCGATGCAGGCGATCTACCGGCCAACCTATACCGGTTCGGGCGTGGTAACGCTGCTGTCGTCGGTCGGTGGCTTCCACATCATGCATCTCGATGACGAAGCGTGGATACTGGAGCGTGGAATCTACTGGGCATCCGAAGGCGGCGTCGACGTCAATTTTCACCGGGTTGATTTCTGGACCGCCTACCGCGCCCGCGAGCCGCTCATCTATCTCCAGACCAAAGTCAGGGGATCCGGGCAGGTTGCGGTCCGCACCCGCGGGCCTATCGAGCTGCTCACCCTGGGTGAGGGGGAAAAGGTGGCCGTTGACGGCAGGAATGTGATCGGCTGGAGTTCGGATGTGCGCTTCCGAATTCGCCGACCGACCGATAATTTCTTCGGGAAATTCACCTCCGGGCAAGGGCGGCTTCGGGTATTCTTCGGGCCGGGCCAGGTGCTCCTCAATCCCGCACCCCATTGGCGCTACCGGCTCTTCGCCGATGATGAGAACGACAAGCCGTTTATTCCGTGGCAGGAATGAACGGGGCATGCTGTGGCGCAGGACTTTTTCAGGATCTCGTAAGATGAAGCGAAACACCAACAAGGGTGATCGCGGGCTCACCCGTCGCGAATTTCTCGGGCGCGGTGCAAACACTGTCGCGATCGCGGCCGCCGCACCGCTGGCCCCGCTATTCCTCTCCGGGTGTGATACCGGCCCGCCGGAGCAGGAGGCGGTCAAGGTAGGCATTCTCCATTCGCAAACGGGGACGATGGCAATCAGCGAGATATCGCTGGTCGATATGGAGATTATGGCGATCGAGGAAATCAACGCTGCCGGGGGCGTGCTGGGCAGGAAGATTCAACCCGTTATCGAAGATGCGCGTTCCAGGCCGGCGGATATTTTCCCCAAGAAGGCCGCCAAACTCCTGCAGGAGGACCAGGTCGCCGCAGTTTTCGGCTGCTGGACTTCCGCCGCCCGCGTCGCCGTGAAACCCGTGTTCGAACAGCACAACGGCCTGCTGTTCTACCCTCTGCAGTACGAAGGCAACGAATGCTCGCGCAACATCGTGTATACCGGCCTGGCGCCCAATCAGCAAATACTGCCCGCCATCGACTGGCTGTTCAGTGGAGCCGGAGGCGGCAGGAGGCGATTCTACCTGCTCGGCTCGGACTATATCTATCCCAGAACAGCCAATCACATCATCCGCAGCTATGTGGCGGATGCGGAGAGGGAGGTGGTCGGCGAGGCGTATACGGCCCTGGGGGAGCGGGACTACCTGGCGGTCGTCGACGATATTGTGGCATCAAAGCCGGACGTGATTTTCAGCACACTGAACGGGTATACGAATGTCTACTTCTACCGCGAATTGGCCCAGCGCGGCATAACGCCACAGCAACTGCCGGTTTTTGCCACCAGCGTTGGCGAGGACGAGTTGCGCGGATTGCTGCCACAACACGTCGCAGGCCACCTGGCCGGGTGGAGCTATTTTCAGACGGTGGATACGCCGGCCAACCGCGCCTTCGTGGACCGATTCAAAGCCGAGCACGGCGAGGACCGGGTGGTGAGTGATCCCATGGAAGCGGCTTACTCACAGGTCTATCTGTGGAAACTCGCTGTGGAAAAAGCCGGCAGTTTCGACGTGGACAGGGTGCTCGAGGCCTTCGGCCAACGGATCGAGTTCGATGCGCCAGGCGGCAGGATCATGGTCGACCCGAAGACTCTCCATACCTACAAACCGTTTCTCATCGGCAGGATTCGCGATGACCGGCAATTCGACATCGTTTTCGAAACATCGACGTGGATAGAACCTGACCCCTATCCGCCGCTCGCTTTTCCAGGGTGGTCCTGTGACTGGACCCGGGGTGGCGTGACCGAGGGAGAACGGGTCAGCATCCGCAAGACATAGGCAGCTGCGGTAAAGGTGCCGGTGTCGACGCTCTAACTTGTGCGTGGGCGTGGCGTCCGCTTGAACTCCGGCAGTCGAAGCCGTAATCAAGTTACGAGCTTACCCGGCACTTGAATGCAGGTGCCGTTCCAATTCATGAGCTAACATCGGCACCAAAAATGCATAAACAAGCACCCGCAGGCAAACTCCAGAAACGCCATATCTCGTTGCGCCTGCTGTTCGCGACGTGCCTCGTCGCACTCCTCGGGTTGGCCGCTTCCTGCAGGCATCACGAAACACTCCCCCCGTCGCTTGAGCGTAGCGTTGTCGCCGCGCCCGAGGCGCAGGCGGCCCAGATCGGCGGCGAGATCCTGCGGCGCGGCGGTAACGCCGTGGACGCGGCGATCGCGGTACAGTTCGCCATCGCCGTGACCAACGCGATCGGCACCGGTATTGGTGGCGGGGGTTTCATGCTCATCCACGACCCCGTGGCGGATGAGGTGGTCGCGCTCGACTATCGCGAGACGGCGCCGGCCGACGCCCATCGCGATATGTTCCTGGACGAGACGGGAGAGCCCGACGCGCAGCTGAGCGTCCACAGCCCGCTCGCCTCCGGCGTGCCCGGTACCGTCCGGGGGATGGCCGCGCTCCACGAGCGCTACGGCTCGCTGCCATGGGCTGAGTTAGTCCAGCCGGCGATCGACCTCGCGAACAATGGCTTCCGGATTGACCCCTGGACGGCGAACAAGATACAGGAGTACGGCAAGAAATTTGCGCTCGTCGATCCGCGTTTTCGCGAGCATATCGAGTTCCAGCTGTACTTCCGGGAGGGGGCCGACCGCATGACGATTCCCGATCTGGCCGAGACGCTTAGGCGAATCGCCGAGCAGGGGGCGGACGAGTTCTATACCGGTCGGACGTCCGAGCTGATTGTCGAGGAGATGCAGCGTGGCGGCGGTCTGATAAGCGCGGCGGATCTCGCGGCCTATCGCCCGGTCTGGCGTGAACCGCTGACCGGCGACTATCGAGGCTATCGCATCGTGTCGATGCCGCTGCCGTCCTCGGGTGGCGTCATCCTCATCGAGTTCCTCAACATGCTGGAGGAGTTCGATCCGCGTCCACTGCAGTCGCCGGCCCAGGTTCATTTGTTCGCGGAAATCGCAAAGCGCGCATTCGCCGATCGCGCCGAGTATCTCGGCGACCCGGCGTTCACGGACGTGCCGGTAGAGGTGCTCACCGACAAGGCCTACGCGCGGGCGCGCGTCAAGGACATCGACCCTGCACGGCGCACGGATCCGGACACGATCGAGGCGGGCGACGTAATGGTCGAGTTCTCAGTTGACGGACAGACCACCCACTTCAGCATCGTGGACCGGGACGGTCTTGCGGTCTCGAACACGACCACGTTGAACACCGGATATGGCTCGGGAATCGTCGTGGACGGCGCGGGATTTTTGCTAAACAGTCAGATGAACGACTTTTCCGCCAAGCCCGGTGTGCCGAACGTCTACGGCGTGACCGGTTCGGCCGCAAACGAGATCGCACCCGGCAAGCGACCGCTTTCAAGCATGACCCCGACAATGGTCTTCGACCCGGAGGGCCAGCTGATGCTTGTGCTCGGGTCGCCCGGGGGCTCGACGATCATCACCACGGTGCTGTCGGTGATTCTGAACGTCGTCGACTACGAGCTGTCTCTCGCGGAAGCCGTGGACTTGCCTCGGTTTCATCATCAGTGGCCGCCGGTTGAGCCGGACACCGATCCAATCATCGTCGAGACCGACGCGCGTTACCGGCTTCCAGGCGCCACCCTCGATGCACTATTGGAACTCGGCTACACGCTGGGCGAGATCGAATCCCTGGGTGACGTCCAGGCTGTAGAAATAGACGGGCACCGGGTTACCGGTGTTTTCGATCGTCGCCGCACCGGCGGGGTCGTGTCTGTCGAGGAACGGTGAACACGGTTGACGGCGGAGCCGGCAGGCCGGACTCGCCGCTAACGCTGTCTCCCAGGCGGCATCCCATCGCCGGTTACAGCGGTGCTTCATGGCCCGGGTCTAGAAAATAAACCTGGCACCTTTTCGGCACCTTCGGAAAATAAACCCGGCACCTTTTCGACCCGGCACCTTTTCGGCAGGCCGCTATTCGCCTCTAGGTACTTCCCCGAATTGCCGTCTTCGCATTGCTGTGAAACGGTGCAAGGACGATTGTCAGACACAACCCGGGCCACAGCCAGAAGCAAAAAGCCACGGGTCCCCGCTTCGTTCGATATGTCACGGATGACCTCACCGGACGACCCGAAGATCCTTACGGCGCTGTGCCGGACCGGGACACTTCTGGGGGCGGCGACATGTACCGGCAATTCCTCGATGTCTGCAAATTTTCGAAATTTGCGGTAGCACTTATATTTTTGCTGCAGCCGTTCTATGCGCACGCTGCAGCAACCTGGGACGGCGAAGCCGGGGACGGCGACTGGTCGACGCCGGCGAACTGGGAGGGCGATCTGCTGCCCAACCCGGACGCCGAGATCATCCTGCCGGCCGCGTTCGGCGCGATCCACGTCACCAGCACGGCGACCATCGACAACTCGCTGGACATCGGGCTCGGCACGACGCTGGTGGTCGATGCGGCGGCGGTACTGACCGTCGACGGGACGATCGTCGGGGACGGCGACCTGACCAACGACGGACTGATCCAGCAGGGAACAAACGGTACCGGCCGATTCGGCTGGTACAGCGAGTATTTCAAGGGCTATCTGCTGAACAACGGCACGATCGACAGCCTGCTTATCAGGCGCTTCCGTTCGCCCGATGCGGTGACCGACAACTACGGAACCATCCAGTACGCCTCGATCGAGCTGGATGCCTCAGGCGTCGTGCTCAACAACTACGGTTCCATTATCGACTCGAACGTCGAAATCGGCACGGAGATGTTCTCTTCGACCTACACGTTGCCCCGATTCGACAACCTGCCTGGGGGCAGTGTCAACGGCGGCACCATCACGGCCGGCTATTCCGACTTTGGCAGTGGATACAAGCAGGGCGCGCTGCACAACCAGGGCAGTATCGCCGGTGCCGGTATCAGCGTATTGAGCGAGTTCATCAATCAGGCCAGCGGCGTGATCGACCTGACCGGCGGCTATTTGCAGGTGAACTGCTATGGCTTCAGCGGCGGGAACCTTCTGGCGAAAAACTTCGGCACGATCAGCGGTGGCACGGTCGGCAACTTCTGCAGTCTTTGGTATGGAGAAGGCGATGGCGCCAGCTGGTCGGATCCGCTCAACTGGAGCATGGGCATCGTCCCGTCCGGCGGTTCCTACGTGAAAATCGTCATGGCCAGTGGCGAAACCGCGGAGATTCACCTGGACGCCGACCTGACTGTCTCCAGGGACATTCTCCTTTACGGGCCCGGACTCACGCTGGTCATCGATCCCGGGGTGACCCTGAATCTCGACAGAGGCTACGCAAGCCTTGGCCGCATCGTCGATATGCGACGTGCCGCGATCGTCAACTACGGCACCCTGATCAACCACCACCTGTTCGATTCCGGCTATTCCAACAGTCCGACCAGCGCCTCGACGATCGAAAACAACGGCACTCTCGAGAACCACGGCAAACTCAATAACTTCACCGGAAGCAGCTTGATCAACAATGCGACCCTGTCTAATGCCGGCATACTCAATTCCTGGGGCGCGTTTAATAACACCACTACCGGCTCCATCGATAACACCGTTGGCGAAATAATCTCCTACTGTGGCGCTTCGTATCTCGACGAAGGCGCCTTCGCTGGCAATGTTCCGGTGTTTCTGTGTGGCATCTGGGACGGCGAAGCCGGGGACGGCGACTGGTCGACGCCGGCGAACTGGGAGGGCGATCTGCTGCCCAACCCGGACGCCGAGATCATCCTGCCGGCCGCGTTCGGCGCGATCCACGTCACCAGCACGGCGACCATCGACAACTCGCTGGACATCGGGCTCGGCACGACGCTGGTGGTCGATGCGGCGGCGGTACTGACCGTCGACGGGACGATCGTCGGGGACGGCGACCTGACCAACGACGGACTGATCCAGCAGGGAACAAACGGTACCGGCCGATTCGGCTGGTACAGCGAGTATTTCAAGGGCTATCTGCTGAACAACGGCACGATCGACAGCCTGCTTATCAGGCGCTTCCGTTCGCCCGATGCGGTGACCGACAACTACGGAACCATCCAGTACGCCTCGATCGAGCTGGATGCCTCAGGCGTCGTGCTCAACAACTACGGTTCCATTATCGACTCGAACGTCGAAATCGGCACGGAGATGTTCTCTTCGACCTACACGTTGCCCCGATTCGACAACCTGCCTGGGGGCAGTGTCAACGGCGGCACCATCACGGCCGGCTATTCCGACTTTGGCAGTGGATACAAGCAGGGCGCGCTGCACAACCAGGGCAGTATCGCCGGTGCCGGTATCAGCGTATTGAGCGAGTTCATCAATCAGGCCAGCGGCGTGATCGACCTGACCGGCGGCTATTTGCAGGTGAACTGCTATAACTTCAGACCTTCTGGCGAAAAACTTCGGCACGATTAGCGGTGGCACGGTCGGCAACTTCTGCAGTCTTTGGTATGGAGAAGGCGATGGCGCCAGCTGGTCGGATCCGCTCAACTGGAGCATGGGCATCGTCCCGTCCGGCGGTTCCTACGTGAAAATCGTCATGGCCAGTGGCGAAACCGCGGAGATTCACCTGGACGCCGACCTGACTGTCTCCAGGGACATTCTCCTTTACGGGCCCGGACTCACGCTGGTCATCGATCCCGGGGTGACCCTGAATCTCGACAGAGGCTACGCAAGCCTTGGCCGCATCGTCGATATGCGACGTGCCGCGATCGTCAACTACGGCACCCTGATCAACCACCACCTGTTCGATTCCGGCTATTCCAACAGTCCGACTAGCGCCTCGACGATCGAAAACAACGGCCTGCTCGAGAACCACGGCAAACTCAATAACTTCGAAGGTAGCGTTATCTATAACCTCGGAACGCTCGATTCGACCGTCGGCTCCGTCGAGAACTACGGCAGTATCGACAATCAGTGTGGCGGGACCGTTGTCGGGACGATCAACCAGAATCCGGTCGACTACGCATCCTGTGACACGACACCGCCTGTTATCACGGTCCCGCCGGATATCACGGTTGAAGCGACGTCTGTCGCGGGCGCCGTCGCAGATTTCTCGGTGAGCGCATTTGACGAAACGGATGGCGCCATAACGCCGTCCTGCTCATCGGAATCTGGCGATCTTTTCGCGCTCGGGATGACACCGGTAACCTGCACGGCCGCGGACTCGGCAGGAAACGCGGCTTCGGCGACGTTCTATGTCACGGTCGTCGACACCACGCCGCCGACATTGACGGTGCCGGGGGACATCATCGCCGATGCGACCGGTCCCGCGGGCGCGATCGTGACGTTCGCCGCGGATGCGGCTGACAACGTCGGGGTCGTGAGCCTCGCCTGTGCGCCGGCGTCGGGGACCCCATTCCCGATCGGCACGACTGTGGTCACGTGCACGGCCGCGGATGCCGCCGGTAACACGGCGACAGCGCTGTTCAACGTCACGGTGATCGATGTTTTCCCGCCGACATTGACGGTTCCGGCGGACATCGTCGCCGAAGCGACCGGTCCCGCCGGCGCGATAGTGTCGTTTGCCGCGGATGCGGCGGACAATATCGGGGTCGCGAGCCTGGTGTGTGCGCCGGCGTCGGGGGGCATGTTCGCGCTCGGCACGACAGCGGTTACCTGCACGGCCGCGGACGCCGCGGGGAATACGGCGGCAGCGTCGTTCAGTGTAACGATTATCGATACGACGCCGCCGTCACTGACGGTGCCGGCGGACATCGTCGCCGATGCGACCAGTCCCACCGGCGCGATCGTGACGTTTGCCGCCGATGCGGCGGACAATGTCGGGGTCGTGAGCCTGGCCTGTGCGCCGGCCTCGGGGACCGAGTTCCCGCTCGGCGCCACGGTGGTCACCTGCACCGCGGTAGATGCCGCGGGCAACACGGCGGCGGCATCGTTCAACGTGACGGTGGTCAACGTTGCGCCGGTGGCGAACGACGACTACGTCGAAACTGACGAAGATACTGCACTCATCATCGACGTGCTGGCGAACGACAGCGATGCGAACGGCGATATGCTGACGGTGACGTCGGTTTCGACCCCGTCTCACGGCTCGGCCATCATCAATCCGGACGGCACGATTACCTACACGCCGGAAGCCAACTTCTACGGCAGCGACAGCGTCATGTATGAGGTGTCGGACGGCAATGGCGGCGCCGCTTCGGCAACCGTCTACATTACCGTCGAAGCTGTGAACGACGCGCCGCAGGCGGTCGATGACGCGACCAGCACGCTGGAAGACGTGCCGGTCATTATTCCCGTGTTGGCGAACGACAGCGATCTGGACGGAGACGCGATGATCGTTGTGCGGCCAGTGACGGCGTTTTTGGAACAGCCTCCACGGACGGTGTGACGGTGACATACATGCCGGCCCCCAACGCTTATGGCAAGGATACGCTGCACGCCTACCAGATCAGCGATGGCAAGGGCGGGTACGCGGAGGCGATCGTGACCATCGATGTCATTCCGGTAAACGATCCGCCGGCTGCAAATGACGACATCGCGATGACCGACGAAGACACTGCAGTCACAGTCGACGTGTTGGCGAACGACAGCGATACGGAAGGCGATCCGCTGACGGTGACATCGGTGTCGACGCCGTCCAACGGCATGGCCACCATCAATCCGGACGGCACGATTACCTACACGCCGGCGGCGAATTTCAATGGCAGCGACAGCCTCACCTATGCGGTGGCGGACGGCAACGGCGGCGCCGCTACGGCGACGGCCAACATCACCGTCAATCCGGTCAACGATGCGCCGGTTGTCAGCGTCGACCTCTCGAGCCAGTCGGTCCAGTACAGCGACGGCATCGCCGTTGTGACGATCAGCGCCTCCGATATCGACTCCGCGAGCCTGTCGCTTACGCCGAGTGGGCTGCCGGCCGGTACCGCAGTGGGGGCGGCAAGCTGTGCGTCGTCCGGGGCAGGCACCACCTGTTCGTGGCAGTTGAGCGGTTACATTACGGCGGGACAGGGCACGTTTGCCCCGTCCTTCACTGTCGACGATGGCACCGACTCACACAGCGCCTCGACCACTATCACCGTGCTCCGCGAAGACGCGACGCTCATGCTGGCGGACGATAACCCGGTGGCGGTAGGAGTGGAATCGCCCGGTGGCGACAGTGTGAGTTTCGCGCTATCGGTTTCCGGTTACGAGACGCAGCCAGACACGGCCGCCAGTGGCGACGCCGAAGCAGGCGACATCTCCGTGGCGGACATCCGGATAACGCTGGTTCCAGTCGGGCCGGGTGGCTCGGTCAGCCCCGTCATCTGCGTCCCTTCGACCACGGGATCGGGATACGCGGCCGTCACCACCGTGACCTGCACCTTCGACGACGCGCCGGTGAACACTTACACCGTGGACATCCGGACCGTCGACGATTATTTCGTCGCCGCCACCGAAGACGTGCTGACGGTATTCGACCCGAGTCTCGGGTTCACGAGCGGCGGCGGCTGGTTCCGCTGGCCGGAGACCGGGGATAAGACCAACTTCGGTTACACGATGAAGTACAACAAGAAGGGCGCCAAGGTTCAGGGCAGCCTGCTGATGATTCGCCACCTGCCTGACGGCACCAAGTACCGCGTCAAGAGCAACTCCCTTGAGGGGCTTGCGCTGGGCGAGGACAAGTCGGTGCCCTACGGCTGGGCGACGTTCAGCGGTAAATCGACCTATCTCGATCCGGGCTGGGCGGATGCCCAGGGTAACCACGGGTTTACGGTCTATGTTGAGGATCGGGACGAACCGGGCAACGGAACAGACCGCATCTGGATCGAGAACCGCTCGAAGGACGGTGCGCCAATACCGGCGATGAGCTTGCCAAGCGCAGCCGCGGACCATGCCGTGCAGATCAACGGCGGCAATATCGTGGTACCACATGGCTCCGGGACAGGCGGGCGCCGGTAACGGCGTGCTCCATCGGACCTCACCGAGGTATCAGGAGTGGGGGGCAGTGCGTGGAGTTGGGGGACAGTGATCGTGATTCCGGGCCGAGGCCCGTCGCCAATCAGGGTCGCTGTTCCTAAACTCCGAAATGCGGCAGTGTTTGAGACGATGACAAATCGGGTCAGCGTAAAAACGATCCATGTTCACTCTGACCCCAATTATTAACCGAACTCGAAAATTCCCGTATTCCACATCTCCGGCGCCGCGTGACCTAGCAGGTTGACCGTGTTTGCCGCCACGTTGCTGGTTAAAAGGTGTCAGGTTTATTTTTACTTCTGTATCAGCTAACGGCAAAAATAAACCTGACACCATATTTTTCCATATTTAGTTATGCTTACGCAGGCAGATTGAGTTGTTTGTCCGCCGGTCAGGGAGCCGTTTGATGCGCCTTTCCAGAGTCACGTTTATCGCAGTCGTACTGACCATCGCCGGCTGCGCCGACAATGCGAAATTGCCGGTATCTGCTGGCATCGGTCCGGATCCCGAGCTACCCGCGCCACGCAATTCCCTGCTGCCACTGGTCAATGTGGCCGAGGTTGCGCGCTGGAAGGACGACGCGAAGCCAATTCCCGCTGCAGGTCTTGCGGTGAGTCCCTTTGCGACAGGACTTGATCATCCGCGGTGGCTGTATCTGCTGCCGAATGGCGACGTTTTGGTTGCCGAAACAAATGCCCAGAGCCGCGAAGCGAAAGGCATATATGACCGGGTTCAAAAAGCGGTGATGAAACGCGCCGGAGCCGGGGTTGAGAGTGCGGACAGGATCACACTACTGCGCGATGCCGATGGCGACGGTATTGCCGAGATCCGGACCGTATTTTTGTCTGATCTGACTTCGCCGTTCGGCATGAGCCTGATCGGTGACCGGTTTTATGTTGCCAATACGGACGGCGTCGTCAGCTTCCCCTACACCGTTGGGGAGACGGCAATCGCGTCTGCAGGAACTCCGCTGACACCGCTCCCGGCTGGAGCGATCAATCATCACTGGACCAAAAATCTGGTGGCGAGTCCTGACGGCCAGTATCTTTACGCCTCGGTCGGCTCGAACAGCGACCATGCCGAGAACGGCATCGAGAACGAAGAAGGCCGCGCCGCGATCTGGCAGATCGATCCCGGAACCGGCGAGCACCGGGTCTATGCATTCGGCCTGCGCAACCCGGTCGGCATGGCTTTCGAGCCGTCGACCGGCGTGTTGTGGACCGCAGTCAATGAGCGCGACGATCTTGGTGGTGACCTGGTCCCGGACTATATGACCTCGGTCACCGATGGCGGGTTCTACGGTTGGCCGTACAGCTATTACGGCGATCACCTGGACCCGCGGATCAAGACTCAGCGGCCCGATCTGGTGGCCACGGCAATCAAGCCGGATTACGCCCTCGGCGCCCACACTGCCTCGCTCGGCCTGTGCTTCGCCACCGGCCAGAAACTGGGTACGGACTGGAATGGGGGCGCATTTATCGGCCAGCACGGCTCATGGAACCGCAAACCTCGCAGCGGCTACAAGGTAATCTTCGTGGCGTTCAGGGACGGCAAGCCCGCAGGCAGGCCAGTGGATGTTCTGACCGGGTTCATTGATCAGGACGGCAATGCCCAGGGCCGGCCCGTTGGTGTCGCCATCGACAAGAGCGGCGCGTTACTGGTCGCCGACGATGTCGGCAACACGATCTGGCGGGTGACGGCGGCAGACTAAGGACAGTTGCGGTCGCTCCGCCTGCGGCGCGCAAAAAACCGTAAGAGAGGCACTGTCACCCGCTAGTACGATAAACACTTTTCCGGTCTGCAATTTTCACTACATAGACGATGAGCTGGTTGTCCTCAATCGCATAGACGATACGGTATGGTCCCTGCCGGATTCGGTAGCGCTCAGACCCGGATAGTTTCTTGCAACCCGGTGGACGGGGGTCTTCGGCCAACGCTTGAATGCGAGTGACAATGCGACGGCGATCAGCCCGGCGAGAAATTGCTTCTAATTCTTTTGCTGCCGACTTCTTTATTCTGAGACTATATTTTGCCACGTCGTTTCAAATCCTTAACGACGTCTTCGAAGGCGAGATCGGGTTCTTTCTCTCTGCTTTCAAATGCAGCGATGTCCTCGGCATCCTCGGCCAGGGCTTGCCTGACCGCATCGTTGACCAGCTCGGACACACTGCAATCCGTTTCCGCAGCCTTTAGGCGCAATGCTCTGTGGATATGCGGATCGAAATAGACAGTTGTACGCTTTTGGGGAGAATCAGCCATTCAGGCACCATAGCGTTACAACGTTATAACGTCAATTCCCATAATGACCGGGCTCAACTGCACCACGAACCGGTGTCCGCTTGAGGGCTATTTCGGGACAGTGACCGAAATAGGTGGCGGTTGGCGGAATTACGGTCACTGTGCCTGCACTCCGGCCCCGGCAGGCGCGGCAGTGTTTGAGACGATGATGATCGGGGTCAGATTAAAAACGATCGAAACAATACATTTTTACCCTGCCCCAGATTACTTGCCGAACTCGAAAATACCCGCATCCCACATCTCCGGCGCCGCGTAACCCAGCAGGTTGACGGTGCTCGCCGCGACGTTGCTGAGGCCGCAGCTGCGCCCGCCGGCGATGCGGATCGCGCCGTTCGACACGTTGTCGTAGAAGTAAAACGGCACTGGGTTCAGGGTGTGGCTCGTCTTGGCTTGCTGCGCGCCGTGTTCATCCACCGCGGGTTTACCGCTCTTGTCGAGCTGGAACATCTCGTCGGCGTTGCCGTGGTCGGCGGTGATCATCGCCACGCCGCCGAGTTTGTCGATCACCGGCAGCAGCCGTGCCAGCGCGAGATCGACGCACTCCACCGCGACGATCGCCGCGTCGTAGTTGCCGGTGTGGCCGACCATGTCGCCATTGGCGTAGTTGACCCGCAGCGTGCGGTACTTGCCTGACTTCAATCGTTCGATCAGCTCGTCGGTGATCTCGGCGGACTTCATCCACGGCCGCTGCTCGAACGGAATTACGTCGGAGCGGATTTCGACGAAGTCGGCCAGTTTCTCGTCGAACTTGCCGCTGCGGTTGCCGTTCCAGAAGTAGGTAACGTGACCGTATTTCTGGGTCTCGGAGATCGCAAGCTCGGTAATGCCGGTGGCCGCGAGATACTCACTCATCGTGTTTGCGATGGCCGGCGGCGCGACCAGGAAACGCTCGGGAATCAGCAGGTCGCCGTCGTATTGGAGCATGCCGGCGTAGGTGACATCGGGACGCGCGCCACGGTCGAAGAAGCCGAAGTCGTCATCGCTGAACGCGCGCGAGATCTCGATGGCGCGGTCGCCGCGGAAGTTGAAGAAGACCACGCTGTCGCCGTCGCGGATCGGTCCGACCGGCTCACCGTGGGCGGCGATCACGAACGGCGGCAGGTCCTGGTCGATCGTGCCGGGATGCTCTGCCCGCAGCGATTTGATTGCCGCGAGGGCGGAGTCGAACTGCTGGCCCTCGCCGTGAACATGAGTCTGCCAGCCCTTCTCGACCATGCCCCAGTTGGCCTCGTAGCGGTCCATCGTGATGACCATGCGCCCGCCGCCGCTGGCGATTGCGACGTCGAAGTTCTCGCCGCGCGTCTCCGCCAGGAACTGCTCGAACGGCTCGACATACTCCAGCGCCGAGGTTT
Organism: uncultured Gammaproteobacteria bacterium; assembly: GCA_963699835.1. Lineage (GTDB taxonomy): Bacteria > Pseudomonadota > Gammaproteobacteria > Steroidobacterales > BM003 > BM003. Next base: position 100,006 of record CAVOVJ010000002.1, read on the forward strand.
CGGGAACGTCGCGGCCGTCGAGCAGGATGTGGATGCGCACCCGCTTCGTGCCCTCGTCCCGCGCCCGCAGGATCAGCGCCTTCAGGTGGTCGATGTGGGAGTGGACGTTGCCGTCGGAAAACAGTCCGATCAAGTGCAGCGTCGAGCCGCGCTCGCGCGCGTTGGCGACGATCTCCTGCCACGCCTGTCCCTTGAACAGCGCGCCCGAGGCGATCGCGTCGCTGACGAGCGCCGCGCCCTGGCTGAACACCTGGCCCGCGCCGAGCGCGTTGTGGCCGACCTCGGAGTTGCCCATGTCCGCGTCGCTCGGCATGCCGACCGCCTTGCCGTGGGCGAGCAGCGTCGTGTGCGGGTAGTCGCGGGCGAGCCGATCAAGCGTCGGCGTATTGGCATGGAGTACGGCGTTGCCGATCGGGCTGGCGTTGAGCCCGACGCCGTCCATGATGACCGTCAGGATCGGGCCCTCGATTCCGGGAAAAGACGGGTGTTTCTTCAGCATTGCAGGCTCCGGGTGATGAATCGACGGGGCGGGACTCGCGGTCCTCGCCCCGAACCGCCAAGCATAGGACGCTCCGCATTGCAGGGTCTACCCCGGCCTGCAATTCGAATCCGTTGTGACCGGGCGCTGTGGCGTCTCGGGCGAGGGCTCCGGACTCTGCCCCGTCAATCCTTGTCCGACAAACCGGCAGGCTCATCGATGTGGACGGATCAGCCGCTGACGCGGGTTTCCGGTGGCGCGGGTAGTCGGTTCATTCCGGATCTCGCCGGTTTTCCTAAAATCCACCCCTCGCAATACAGACGGCAGCCCTCAGCGCCATTCTTCCCGTCATATTTGCAATGTTTTCTCTCAGGCAGGAAAACATCGCCCGCGCTCTGGCCCGGAACCACTCTATTCCCGCGGTTTCGTTGCGGCAGCTGATAATCTGTCCTACCGCCGCACTGATTCCGGATCGAATCAGACAACCAGTAATGGGTTCGCCGCCCGCGAAGATATGCGCCGGCAGAAGATCGATGAGTTGAGACTCCTCGAGCAGACCATTCAACGGAAATTTCTCGTCGTAATCTTGGGACGTTACTCGAATCACCGGTCCCTGTTCCTCGTCGTCCTCCAGCGACAACGATACGGAATATTCTTGCCACTGGTCCTCGTTCTTGTGGCGGCGCCGAGCCGTAACGTCAAACTTGACTTGTCTTTCGACGAATGCGCCATCGTCCCAGTTAAGGCCAAGCTCGTATTCATATTCCTCGCGCTCGAAACCGAGGTTGATCAGCTTCGGCATGGTTCCCTCCAAACACGTCGTATTGCGTTAGCCGCACCTCAGGGCTGATTCAAAAACGTCTGCCAGTCGGTCCACCTGCCTGCATCGAGGAACTCGTCCTGCGGCCGACCCTCGAACGCGCGGTGATAGACATTGCCGACCTGGTCTCGAACCGACAATAGGCCGTTTAGAGTTGTGTTCGAGTCTTCTTCGTATTCGAGGTCGATGCTTACCTCGACGATCCCCAGCGCGCTGCCGGGCCGGCCGAACGGCCGCCAGCCCGACCATGCGGACTCTTCGTCCAGTTCGGCGTTGGGTATATCCACCGCACCACGCAGGTAGACCGCGTTGTCGATGCCGCGTGTGGCGCTCACCACGGCGGTCAGGTTGTCGCCGTTGCCCTGTTGTGTGGCGATGCTGCCTTCCAGCGGTACCGGCAGCACCAGCCGATCCAGTTTCTCCTCCTGGCGATCGAGTTTCTCTTCCTGGCGGTCGGCCTTGCCTTCGAGGCGATCCAGTTTCGTCTCCTGGCGGTCGGCTTTGCCTTCGAGTGAATCGAGCTTGCTTTCCTGCCGATCGGCTTTCTGCTCCAACCGGTCCGCCTTGCCGTCGATGCGGTCCAGTTTTTCCTCGTGGCTGTCGGCCTTTTGCTCCAGCCGGTCGAGCTTCTGCTCGCCGCGGTCGGCTTTGCCTTCGAGTGCATCGAGCTTGGTCTCCTGCCGGTCGGCTTTCTGTTCCAGGCGATCCAGCTTGCCTTCCCCCTGGTCGGCTTTTTGCTCCAGGGAATCGAGCTTGCCTTCGGCACGATCCGCCTTGCCCTCGATCAGATCCAGCTTGCTCTCCTGGCGGTCAGCTTTCTGTTCGAGTTGATCGGCCTTCTGTTCGATCTGGTCGAGCTTCTGCTCCGCCTTATCGGCTTTCTCCTCCAGCCGGTCGAGCTTCTCCTCGTGACGATCGGCTTTCTCCTCGATCCGATCCAGTTTCTCTTCCTGCTTGTCTTCCTTCAGCTCGATGCGGTCGAGTTTTTCTTCCTGGCGATCCGCCTTCTGCTCCAATTGGTCGAGTTTTTCCTCGCCGCGATCGGCCTTTTGTTCCAACCGGTCCAACTTCTCTTCGTGCTTGTCGCCTTTCTCTTCCAGGCGATCGAGTTTCTCTTCGCCGGCATCGGCTTTTTGTTCGAGACGGTCGAGTTTCTCTTCCTGTCCGTCGGCCTTCTTCTCCAGCCGGTCCAGCTTTTCTTCCTGTCGGTCGCCTTTCTCCTCGATCTGGCCGAGCTGTTCGCCATGGCGATCGGCCTTCTCCTCGATCATCACCAGTTGTTCTCCCTGACGGTCGGCTTTCTCCTCAAGACGGTCGATCTGTTCGGTGATGTCGGGGCCGCTTTCGCCAAAGATCTGGCTAATCAGGTCGACACCCTTGGCCAGCGCGCTGATCCCCTCACCCCATGAGAAGCTGACGTCGACCCCGATGGTCAGCTCGCCACCAGCGGAGGCGCCGCCGTCCAGCGACACCGAGGGCACCACGATCTTCTTCAGATTCTCGATTCCCTCGAGCACCTTCACCCCCTCGTGGATGGAAAAGCTGAGTTCCGACAGGAACGAGGGTGTCAGGCTCTCGATCAGCGATTCGTCATCGCCGAATAACCAATCGGCGAGTTGCTCGCCCGCAACGCGGCCGAGCAGCCCGGTCGGGTTGAATATCGCGCTGGTCAACATCGAGACCTGGCGGGCAAGACGCGCGGTGCGGATCATCTCGTCGGTCCGCTCTATCGTGCGTAGCGCTTCCTGCGGCACACCGACCTCCGCGGCCAATGCCTGGCTCTCCCGCCACTGCATCAACAGCTCGACGTTGCGCTGGTTGATCCGCCGGCATCCGTAGAGGTAATCCACCGCTACCTTCAGCTCGCGCGGATTCTTCACCGCACGCCCGGCCTTGTTGCCGAGCGCGCCGACCAGCGCGGCATACTCATCCACCGCATGCATCAGCTCGGCGATCTCGCTGCCGGGTTCGCGGCGCCCTCCGCGCGGGCGCGAGACTCGCAGGTCGCGGCGGTTCGAATTTACGCCGTCGACGGTGACAACCACGCAGCGCGTCGGCGTCTCCGGCAACGGCGCGGTCACCAGTAGTGAGCCCGCGCTGAACGGCACCCGGAACGGCTCGGTGCAGATGTCGTCGAACCACACGCCCACGCGCGAGGCGCGCTCGCCGAAACCCGAACCGGCGATCCGGATCGTAACGCCGGGGTAGACCCGTTTGACCGGTCTGCCGGCGCTGCGGCCCTGGGTGCCGAGGATGTGCCGAATACGTGGCCGGGATGTCTTACGCTTCGCCATTCGCCTTCTCCAGGTGATCGATATCCTGCTTTAGCTGCAGGATGACGGTGTCGGATTTCTCAGTCGCGAGCGCCGTGCGCAACGCCGGCAGCCACACCGGGTCGCGGGTGCGGGCAAGCCCCATCGAGGCGCGCCAGCGCACCTGCGGTTCGCGATCACGCAACGCACGCTTGAGTGCCGCGCAGGCTTTTTTCGAACCGATCGCGGCCAGTGTCAGAATCGCCTCCTGGCGTAATGCGAGTGGCTGGCCGGTGCCGAGAAAACCCGTGATTCGTTTTTCGATGTCGGGTGGGGCCAGCGCTTTCAGCGCGCTCAGCGCCTCCCACTGAATCCAGTCGTCATCGTTATCCAGGCCCTTCAACAACACCGGGACTGCCTCGGGGCGGCGCATCATGCTCAGCATCAGGGCCGCGCGCCAGCGCCGGGTTTGAATTCGCGACTGCAACGCGTTGAGCAGTATCGGGACGGTGCGGTCGCGATCGAAGCGGCTCACCGCCCAGAACGAGCGCCAACGCGCATGCACCTCGTCCTCGCCGAGTGCAAACTCAACGACGCTTTCCAGCGTGTCGGGGTCGGCGATCTGCCCGAGCAGGCTGACGACTTCCCAGCGGGTGAAACAATTGGGGTGTTCGAGATGGGCGGTAAGAGCGGGAGCAATGCCCGCGCCAAGTTGCTCAATCGCCAGGCGCAGCGGTTTGCGCGCGTCGTGACCGCTCGCGTCCGTTAGCTGGCCGATCAACGCATCGAGCTTACGCGACCGAACCGGGCGGGATTTTTTTCTTCGTGTCTCCATCACGCTGCGACTGGTTCATCGGCGAGCACATCCGCAAGGGTGCGGTTGGTCTGCGGGATCCGCCGCAACGTTCAAAACGATTCGATTGCGGCGTCCCGCTAATTCCTTGCATTGAGCATAGACCAATGCCTCTCGCTTTGCGGACAGAGGCGCTTTCCCCGCGGGTCGGGGTCAGTTGCTTGCGAGTGGTCGACGATGGTTCTGTGGTGCCACGCGACCGGATTCAGTAGCCGGCAGGGAGTAATTCTTCAGAGCGTGAAGTTATTGTCATTGCCGCCGTTTGAAAAGGTACCGCCGTTTGTTGAAAACGTTTGAAAAGGTACCGGGTCTATTTTCGAACGTTTGAAAAGGTACCGGGGTGCAGTCTGGCATCTCGTGGCGTGAACTGCAGGAATACATCGATCCGCATGATTTGTCGGTCAAGATCATGCAAACCTACGCCAACTTCAGCGTCGGCGGATCCCTGAGCGTCAACGTTCACGGGCGGTACATTGGCCATGGCCCGATCATCTCTTCGGTGAAATCGGTTCAGCTGATCCTGGCTGACGGTTCTGTCGTGACGGCGTCGCGCGAGGAAAACCCGGAGTTGTTCTTCGCGGCAATCGGCGGTTACGGCGGTATCGGCGTGATCGCGGACGTCACGCTGGAGCTCGCCGTGAACCAGAAGGTCGGCCGGCAGACCCGGACGATGCCGGTTACCGAATACGGCGAGCACTTCGCGGCCAACATTCGTGACAACAAGCAGGTCATTTTTCACAACGCTGACATGTATCCGCCCGCATTCGAGGTGGTTCGCGACGTTAGCTGGTACGTGACTGACGAGGATGTCACGATCGACGATCGCCTGATCGCAACCGATGACACCTACTGGTTGCTGCCGAGGATGGTCAACTTTTCGAGTTCGGGCGACTTCGGAAAATGGACCCGGAAAGCCATCATCGACCCGCTTTACTACGCCTTCGACAGGGTCGCATGGCGCAACTGGGAGGCCAGTTACGATGTCCGCGAGTTGGGAGATGGCGACCGCAGCGAAAAAACCTGGGTGCTGCAGGAGTACTTTATCCCGGTTGAGAATTTCGACAGCTTCGTGCCGAAGATGCGCGACATTTTCAACAAGCACGAGGTCGACGTCGTCAACATATCGATAAGACACGCGTTGCCCGATCCGGACTCCTATCTCTCATGGGCCCGCAACGAAGTCTTTGCGTTCGTCGTCTATCACAGCCAGGGAACGACCGCGGAGGACAGGCAACGAGTCGGTATCTGGACCCGCGAAATGACCGACGCCATCATTTCGGAAAACGGCGCCTACTATCTGCCGTATCAACCCCATGCGACCGTCGACCAGTTTCGCGCGGCCTACCCGAATGCCGACCGATACTTCGCGGTGAAACGTCGTGTCGACCCGGACAACCGGTTCCGGAACAAGCTTTGGGAAAAGTACTACCCGACGAAGCGTTCCGAGGTGCGCGAGTATCTCGATGGCCTCGATGGCTACAGGAAAGGGGAAGAACAGACTTTCCTGACGGTGCCGGAGTGGTACCTGGTCTTTAACCCCAACGAATATGCGGATTTTCTTGCTGACGGCAACAACCCCAGCGACTTTCCGTTCTGGCAGAGCATCGACGAATACTGGAGCCTCTATGACCGGGTGAACGCGCTGAGCGCGGGCCTGTATCCGCAGAACTCCGAATACCAGACCATGCTGTGGGTCATCGGCGTAAGCACGACCGCGGAGTTTGTCGCCAAGGGCGTCTACGAAAATACGATTGGCCGGTTGACCCGCTGGACGGCCTCGGAGGATACGCCGGAGGACCGGCTGATCCAGGAAGCGCATGCGGCGTATGGCGAGCTCATCCACTACGAGCCCTGGTACGTGTTTCCGTTTGCCGACTACGCCGGCCGCATCTGGACCGATACACCGTTTTTCGGCAAGAACTTCATCAGGAAACTCGAACGCAAATTAATGTTTACCGGTGAGTTCGCGTTCAAAGCGCTTTACGCCAAGGCGATCGGCTTCGGGTCGCAGGCCACCTACGGGCCATCCGAGGGATTTGTCACGATGCAAGTTGTTGGCGATGCGCAACGCGTTGCCGCGACGGATCCTGGCATCGACGTCGTGCGGGATTTCGGTGACGGCGATCTTGTCATTACAGCGCCACGCTGGGGTGGATTCACCGAGGTCATGCCGAAGCTGGCCGCAGCGGGCGTCCGATTAGTCGAGATCAACGGCAACGATGAAATCGTGTTTTCGACGGTAGGGGCCGAGACCTCGTCGGCGGTGCCGGTTCATGCCCGCCTGCTGTTCAAGTCGATGGTGATCTCGCCGGTGGGGATGGAGCGCTCGGTGTACGTCGTACGTGTGGAGCACCTGGCGGACACGCTCTCGAGCCTGGCGTCAAACGATGTTCGCCTCGAGCACATCTTCGATTTTTAGCAAGGGACATAGAGAACAAACGGGGTCAGGGTAAAAAAGAAGACAAGAGGCGGTTCCGGGTTCTTGCTCTGACCTCACCGACTGGATGAGCGCTGCACGCCATTCGGGGCTATCCAGAAACAGTGATCCTGATTAGCACACATGTGTTGGGCACTGTTGCCAGACTCCGTAATTAGCGTCACCGTCTCCAAATTCGCGTCAATTCGGATCGCTCATGCTCTGGTAGAGATCGATCATCGGTTGCTGGTTCACTGCGATCAGGCCTTCCCCGGCCCGGTCGAGATCGAAGGCCAGAACCATCACCAGAGCGAAGGTCAGGGCGAGCGCGAGGTTCGCGGTGAGGATGCGCCGTCGGCCGCTGATTCCGAACTGGAACCCGACCGCGACCATTGCGACGCACGAGGCGACGATCAGCGCCCACCACAGGAATCCCGGGATGCGATAGTACGCGCCGAGAACGACACGCTTGGTATGCAGGTTGAACACGTCGTTCAGGGCGGCTGCAAAGAATGCGTGCAGGCGGGTATCGTTTTCGGCCGCGACCATGTCCTCGACGTGAGACCACATCTCCTTCTGCAGCGCGGTGGCGCGCCGTTGCACCAACCGCAATCTTTTCGGGTCGCCGTAGGCGTGGACGATGCCGGCGCGTACCTGAACGTAATCGCGCAACAGGCTCCTGACCGTCGTGCGGTGCGGTTCCGGCAGCAGCCCCGCCCGAAGGTAGGCCGTCTGGATCGCGGTGACGTCTTCGAGCAGCGCGGTCTTGCGAGAGTCGAAGCGGTTCGTCGCCGACCCGAAGGTCAGCGCGATCACGAATGCCATCATCCCGAGAACCGCGCCGACCAGCGTGGCGACCGGGCGCACCGAGTCGGCTTCGACTTTGTTTTGACTGCGCCGGCCCAGCCACAGGCCGAACTCGATCGCGAGCAGCACGATCAACGTCATGACCGGGAACATCGCCCCGAGCGGAATGCTGTCGAGACCGAAGTCGTTTTCTGTCCGGATCGATTCAACCGCTCGGATCGACGGCAGGATGACGTCGAGTTCTCCGAACCGACCGTCGGCAATCTCTTGCCTGGCGCGGGACATCAGGCTCTGGTCGACAAATTGCCTTATCCGGCTTCCGTCTCCCCAAGCTGTATCGCCCCAGGCCGCGTGTTTCTCGAGCGTGGCGATAATCGCTTCATCGAGTTCCAGGTCGACGTCCCGGAGCGACTGCACATGAAAATTCGGGTCGATCTTGACGGCGTCGAGGAGTGCCTCCTCTGTGAATTCGAGCTGGGTGTCGTCGTTGTACCAGCGCAGCACCCGCTCCGGATTGCGGGCAAAGAAATGCCACGCCTGCGTCAGCGCAACCAGAAACTGCGTGGCGGCGTCGGGATTCCGCGCAACGAAGTCGTCGGACATCGCGACCACGCCAAGCGCGAGTTTCTCGGACAGGTTGCGGGTAAGACCCGAAAGCCTGAAAGCGGATGCATACGGCTCCCAGACTGCGGCGGCGTCCATATCGCCCCAGTTCTCGACGCCGCCCGTCCGGATGCGGTCACTGATGTCCAGGATGTCCGCGTTCACATTCTCGACATCGGTATTCGGATCCAGGCCCGCCGAGCGCTGCCCGAGCAGCGCCTCCCGATAGGCGATGGATCCGAATGGGCTCGCCACCCGTTTGCCCCGGAGTTCCCTTAGCGTCGACACCGGCGATTCCGGGGGTACGACGATGGCTACCCGGTCATAATAGAGACGGGCGACGATTTTCCATCGTCCTCCCCGGGCCAGCAGGTTGATCGTCGGTTGGTCGCCGGCAAAAAAGACGTCGAGTTTGCCGGCAAGAGCGGCTTCGATTTCCGGTGTGCCGAAACTGTATGGCACGAGCCGCGGCTCGAGCCCGCGTCTCGCCATGACATCGGTGCGTTTCAGCACCTGAACAATACCGGCCTGCGTCACGGCCGGAATCTGCCAGCCGACCCGGATCGGCACAGCGGTTTCGTCGCGCTCGTCGCCGAGACCCTTCACCGGGCAGGCAATCAGGATCGACAGCAACGCGGCGATGGCTGTTGCCCGATTGGGTGTCACGGTCATGAAAATCCCCAGCCTCCGGTTGAATTGAAAAGGTACCGGGTCTATTTTCGAACGTTTGAAAAGGTACCGGGGTTATTTTCAGAAGGAGAAAATAACCCCGGTACCTTTTCAGTATTCACAAACCCCTACCTTTTCAAACCCTTTTCAGGGCTGAACTCGGCGTCGAGAATCGTCCGGGTTACAGATAGTGGCGTCTGAGAGCGCGATCGGCGGCACTGGCCAGTCCCACTCACACTTTTGCTACCGTGACCAACCGCCCCCTGAACCGCCCCCCATATCGCCCCGCCCCCACGCCCCGGCCGCTGGTCTCGAACTATTGAAAGGCGTAGGCTTGCGCTTAGCAAAGGATGGGACAATCCTTTCATGTCGATTGTTCACGAGCTCAAACGCCGTAAGGTTTTTCGCGTTGCAATCGCGTACCTGACCGGAGCATGGTTGCTGGTTGAGGTAGCGGAAACACTCTTTCCGATTTACGGCTTGTCTGCGGCGGCGGTCCGCCTCGTCGTCACGCTGTTGGCAATCGGTTTCCCGCTGGCCCTTGTGTTTTCCTGGGTGTTCGAGCTGACGCCTGAAGGGCTCCGCCGCGAAAAAGAATTCGAAGCAGCGGCAACACCGGCCCAGCCAGAGGCTAAGAAACTCGATCGCGTCATCATCGTGTTACTGGCGGTGGCGCTCGGCTACTTCGCCTTTGACAAGTTCGTGCTCGAACCCGATCGGGTTGTCGAGCTGGCACAGACGGCAGCCACAACCGAAGCGGAGCAGGCGCTCGGGCAGCAACCGGAGACGGCGCGTCCCGACAAATCCATTGCCGTGTTGCCGTTTACAAACATGAGCCCGGACCTCGACAACGAATATTTCAGCGACGGCCTTACCGAGGAACTGATTGCGGCGCTTGCGAAAGTCCAGGGCCTGCACGTCACGGCCCGCACGTCTGCTTTTGCCTTCAAGGGTGCGAACCAGGACATTCGCGACATCGGTAAACGCCTGAACGTCAGAACCGTGCTGGAGGGAAGCATTCGCCGCGAACAGGATCGCGTTCGCATCACTGGCTCAGCTCATCGGCGTGGAAGACGGCTTCCACTTGTGGTCTGAATCCTACGACTACCAATTGGACAGTGTGCTCGCCCTCCAGGAGACGATATCCAGGGCCATCGTCGACGCGTTGCAGATCCAGCTCTCGCCCGAGACCGATGCGCAATTAAAAGCGCAGGCTGAGATTAGCCCCGAGGCATACGATCTCTACCTGAAAGGCCGGTATTACTGGGCACGCCTGAGCATGGGCGGTTTTCAGCAGAGCATCGACACGTTTCGAAAAGCGATCGCCATCGACCCGGACTACGCGCCGCCGCACGCCGGGTTGGCAAATGCCTACAGTCTTGCGGGTTATTTTGGCGTCATGGCGCCACGCGAAGCTTTTCCGCTGTCGATCAGTGAAGCCAATGCCGCGCTCGCGCTCGACCCGGGTTCGTCGGAGGCGCTGGTGGCAAGGGGCATGGCCGCGCTGGTTTACGAATGGGACTGGGATCGCGCTGGTGAAGACCTGCGACGGGCATTGCAGTTGAGCCCCAATTCTTCCCTGGCTCACTGGGCCTACGCCGAATACCTGATTGTTGTGGATCCCGCCGCGGCAATCGACTCGGCCCTGCACGCACTCTCGCTCGATCCGTTGTCGCTGCCGATCATGAACCTGGTCGCCTTCATCTACCTCGACCGGGACATGTTTGCCGAAGCGGCGCAGATGGATGAACAAATTCTTGCGCTGGATCCCGACTTCGCGGCCGCGTACTGGAACCGGGGCATCATCCACATGTTGCACGGGCGGCTGGACAAAGCGCTGGAGGATTTGAGCGAGGCGGTTGAATTATCCGACGGCATGCCGTCAACACTGGCGGTACAGGCCCGTGTTTATGCGAAATCGGGTGACGAGGAAAATGCCCTTGCCGTCCTCGCACAACTCCACGACCGTCGCGAATCCGCGCGACGGGGCTATGTATCGCCGGTACTGATTGCCTACGTGTACGAAGGGCTTGGCCGGACCGAAGATGCCCTCGACTGGCTCGAGACCGCTTTCGAGGAACACGATGGATGGCTGGTCTTACTGAACGCCTTTCCAAGCTTCGAGTCACTGCGCGCTGAGCCCCGGTTCAGGGACATCCGGCATCGTCTGAATCTGCCTGAGGACGACCTCGACTGATCCCCGCTATTAAGGGACGGCCGCTTTTCGGGGGCGGTGCCTATATCAGGGCGGTGACCATGACTTGTTGCGCATGTTTTGGTCACTGTCCCTAAACCTGGCATGTCTCCCCGCGCTCTGATTACCTCCGGCGTTGAGCCAATGTTATGTTAATTGTGTCCAGGCACGCCGACATCAAAAACCCCGCCACCAGGGCGGGGTCGAATTGACTCGCAAGATACAATCAAGCTATGGCAAAGGTTTGAGTGCAACTTCCGTCACGCCGCAGCGGTCCGGGTCGTTCTCTCTTGTCACGTGAACCGGAACCCCGTCAAGTTTGGCTTCCAAGAGCATCTCGGCCATCCTGTCGACGCTGGCCAGGCAACTGGGACTGGCGGATTTATTGCCGTCGCCGTTGCCAATCGAGCACGGACTGATTTGAAACCACTGTCCACCCCGGTCACCAGGCGGGAGAGCGACGTCGCATATGTACTCCGGGCCACTCGTTCCCGTTTCGAATAACGTAAAGAGGATTGTGCCGTCCTTTTCAAACCGCAATGCATTGACATACCTGGCTCCCAGGTTCCAGGCAAATGCGTTAGTCGTGATTGCCATCGCGAGCACAACGCGGCGATCCGCATGGGGGAATCCACCGAGTCGGATCGTACAACTGAATGCACGGATCACGGCAACGGCCAGATCTCGAAAGAGTTCACGGTTTCGCTGGCCGCGGCGGCAGGTTTCAGCATGGTCGGAGCATCGGACATGCTGGCAAACCCGAGGGACACGGACGATCATCCACGCGGCGTGTGGATGCTGCCAGCGACGCTTGAGTTTATGTGGCGTGCGAGTAACAATGGGTTGAGCAGTTTTTACTCTGACTCCAATTACTTCTTAATCGAAGTCACTGGCACTGTGACGCTCGGTAACCCGCAGGGCCTCGTCGCCCCAGGTGCGGTTGACGCGCTTTCCTCGCAGCACCGCGGGACGTTCACCGATCTCCTTTGCCCAGCGCACGACATGGGTATACGACTGCACATCCAGAAACTCGGCAGCCTCGTAGAGCTTTCCTTGGACGAGTGCCCCGTACCACGGGAATGTGGCCATATCCGCAATCGTGTAGTAGTCAGCGCAAAGGTAGCGGCGTGATTCGAGGGCGCGATTGAGTACATCGAGTTGCCGTTTGACTTCCATGGTGTAGCGATTGATGGGGTACTCGAACTTTTCCGGTGCATAGGCGTAGAAGTGACCAAAGCCGCCACCCAGGAACGGGGCGCTGCCGACCTGCCAGAACAGCCAGGACAGACACTCGGCCCGCGTGGCAGGCTCCACAGGGAAGAAAGCATTAAACTTCTCGGCCAGGTAGAGCAGGATCGCACCGGACTCGAACACCGGAATGGCCCCGCCGGCACTGCGATCGACCAGGGCGGGGATCTTGGAATTGGGGTTGATCTCGGTAAAGCCGCTGCCGAATTGTTCGCCTTCAAATATGTCGATCAGCCAGGCGTCATATTCTGCCCCGGCCTCACCGGCCGCCAGCAGTTCTTCCAGCAGAATCGTGACCTTGACCCCGTTCGGCGTGCCCTGTGAATAAAGCTGCAGTGGATGCTTGCCTACCGGAAGCGCTTTTTCGTGGGTCGCCCCGGCAACCGGCCGATTGATATTGGCGAATTTCCCGCCGCTCTCGCTCTCCCAGGTCCACACATCAGGAGGAATGTACTCGTTGCGATCGCCCATTGGTTAACAATCCTATGCTTGAATTTGCTGCGGCAATGTTAGCTATCTATCGATGAACTTACTTTTCCGATCTGCTCCCTGCACTACAGGGACTCTGATCATAACTACCCCGGGAGAATTTTTGCTTATCGCCCTTAACCCACGTGGTTGGGAGCGCAGACTGAATGGGTGGCGACGATCTCACGACCGGAAAAAAACCCGCTGTCGCAGCAGCGGATTTCCTCCAGGGCACCGTTCAGCGCCATGTTTTTTTTAACTCTGACCCCATTTATCCATTTATTGGTGTGCCTGAACTCCGCCAGTCTGGACCGTCCACAGCGCAGCATAAATGCCAGCGCGCGCAAGCAGCTCGGTATGCGTTCCACTTTCGACAACGCGGCCCTTGTCCACGACATAGATGCGGTCGGCATTGACTATAGTTGAGAGCCGGTGAGCGATGACCAGTGTCGTGCATGAGTGCGAAATCCGCTCGAGCGAGCGCTGGATCGCCGCCTCGGTATCGTTGTCCACCGCCGAGGTGGCCTCGTCGAGGATCAGGATCGGCGGGTTCTTCAGCAACGCGCGGGCGATCGACAAGCGCTGGCGCTGGCCGCCGGAGAGTTTCTGGCCGCGTTCGCCGACGATCGTCGCGTAGCGTTGTGGCAGCCGTTCGATGAACTCCGTCGCCTCGGCGGCCTCGGCGACCTCGCGCACGCGCTCCGGCGTGGCATCGGGGCTGCCATAGGCGATGTTCTCGGCGATCGTGCCCTGGAACAAGAACACGTCCTGGCTGACGAGCCCGATCTTGCGCCGCAGGCTGTCGAGACTAACGGTGTCGATCGGCTGACTGTCGATCAGAATCCGCCCCGAATCCGGTTGATAGAACCGCAGCAGCAGCTTGATCAGCGTGCTTTTGCCGGATCCGGTCTGACCGACGAAGGCGATCGTGCTGCCGGCCTCGACCACCAGGTCGATGTCGTGCAGCACGCGTACGCCGTCCCCGTACGCGAAATCGACATGCTGGAACTCGATCCGGCCTCGCACTTGATCGAGCGCCCGGGCATCGGCTTTGTCTTTTATCGACACCGGTGTCTCGATCAGATCGAGGATGCGTCTCGATGACGCCATCGCGCGCTCGTAGAGATCCACGGTCTCGGCGATATTGGTCAGTGGCCAGAGCAGGCGCTGGGTCAGGAACACCAGCACGCCGTAGGCGCCGACGTTGAGCGTGCCGTCGAGCGTCATCCAGCCACCGAGGAGAAACGTGGCGATGAAGCCGGCGAGGATCGCCATGCGGATTACCGGGATAAACGCGGAGCTGATCGCGATTGCTTTGCGGTTGGCTTCCAGGTACGCGTCGCTGTCCTGGCGGATCCGTTCGGCCTCGAAGCTTTCGGTGGCAAAGCTCTTGATTGTCGTGATGCCGGAGATGTTCGCGGACAGGCGTGCCCCGAGATTCCCGACCCGCTCGCGCACCGCGGCATAGAGCGGCTGGGCGCGGCGCTGGAAATAGAATGCACCGAGCACGATCAGCGGTATCGGCGTAAACGCGATCGCCGCGATCAACGGCGAAATCGCAAAGAACACGGCGCCCACCGCGACGATCGTCGTCGCAACCTGGATCAGGTCGTTGGCGCCGCCGTTCAAGAACCGTTCGAGCTGGTTGACGTCGTCATTGAGGATCGTTACGAGGTTGCCGGTGCTGCGATCCTCGAAATAGGCGAGGTCGAGCTGCTGCACGTGCTCGTAGGCGTCGAGACGCATCGCATGTTGCAGGTCCTGCGCGAGATTGCGCCACAGGACCAGGTAGAGGTATTCGAACACCGATTCGGCGATCCAGATGACCAGCGTCAGCGCGCCGAGAAACCCGAGCTGCCATTTCGGATCCGCGATCCCGAGTGCGGCCACGAACGAGTCCTGTTGCCGGACGACCACGTCGATCGCGATGCCGATCAGGATCTCCGGCATCACGTCGAACAGTTTGTTCAGGATCGAGCAGATCGTCGCCAATATTATTCGCGGCCGGAAACCGTCCGCGTAGCGAAGCAGCCGGAGAAGTGCGGCAAAAGAAGTCTGGGCGGCAGTGGTCATCGCAGGTCTTGATTCAACGGTTGGGTCGGGAATTCAGGTTACGCGTGGCGGCTGAGTATATTCGGATCGCGGCAACGCTGCCGGAAACCGTGCCGGCGGTCGGAAACCCGCGCCGGGTTATCAATACGCCGCTCGGCGCGCCCGCTGCGGCGCGCACGGTCCGGGTCTGCCTGGCACAGCGGGTGGTGTTCATCCGGAATCAGAGGAAGAACCAGTTCGGGTATAAACGGGGTCAGAGGAAAAACTGCCGTCTCAGGTTGTTACTCTGCCCCCATTCATTCTTGCTTTGGTCAATGTCGCAAAACTGCCGTTGCTAGGTAAAACTCCGGATTGACGCCGCAACCCGGTTGGTGGATAAAGTTTAGTTGCTTCGCAAAGAGGCAAACCTGGCGAAAGCCAGGGACGCAATGCCACGGGTCCTCGCTTCCTCCGCGACGCATTCTGCTACGCCACGAAGGACCCCAAGATCGCCGGGCTGCCGAAGTTGATAACACATCTACGGAGGTAGCCATCATGGAAGAAAGTCTCCTACACACTCTCAAATTCAGGATAGTGTCGGCTGCGTCGATAGTATTTTTTGTAGCAGGCCCGGCGCTGGGCGCGGGCGGGTCTGTTACCTATACGACGGATGCGGATTTCGACCAGGGCACGCTCATCAACGTCAATCACGACGCGCCCAACAATGACCAGCTGCAGCTCAACGATTCCGGTGAGGCATTTAGCTTCATCTGGGTTGCGGCAAGTCGGCGTGGCACGATCGTCAAGATCGACACCGAAACCGGCGCCATTCTTGGCGAGTACCAGTCAGCCCCGAACGGCCGGGCGCGCAATCCATCGAGGACCACGGTCGACGCTAACGGCAATGTCTGGGCTGGTAACCGCGACGAAGCGGACGGCAATCGTCGGCTCGGTCGTCCATATCGGTCTGGTGGAGAACGGGCAGTGCGAGGATCGCAATGGTAACGGCACCATTGAAACTTCAAGCGGTTTGTCCGATGTATCGCCCTGGAGCAACAGCGGTGGTGCAGACGATAACGGCGGTGTGTCAACCGCCGACGATGAGTGCATCATCCACTACGTGCGTACCAGCGGTACCAATGTCCGAACGGTCGCCGTTGACGGCTCGAACAATGTCTGGATCGGCGGGTATGGGAACCTGGTGCACGAACTGTATGATCAAAATGGCATCGCGGTCCCGGGCACCCAGTTCAATCTTGGCTGTGGCGGTTACGGCGGGCTCGTTGACGGTAACGGCGTTCTCTGGTCGGCCAATATCAGCCAGGGCCGTTTGCTTCGGTACGATCCCGCGACCAGTACTGGCAATTGCATCCGGGTTGTTGCGTCCTATGGTCTCGGCATCGACACCAACGGGTTCATCTGGAACAGCATGTGGATCAACAACACCATCATGAAAATCAGCCCCGCCGGCGTAGCCGAGCCCGGATTTCCGGTTCCGACCGGTGGCGCCAGCAACGATCGTGGCGTTGCCATAACGCCGGCTGACAACAACGTCTGGGTAGCCAATAGCGGCGGCAGCGATGTGTCGCGGCTCGATAACAATGGTAATTTGCTGAATATCGTCGCGGTTGGTACGACGCCAACAGGTGTTGCAGTCGATGCGGCGGGCAAGGTCTGGGTCACGAATTACTCCTCGCACAACGTGATGCGTATTGACCCGGTCACCAACCTGGTGGATCTGACCGTCAGTCTTGGCGCCGGAGCCGGCCCCGACAACTACAGCGACATGACCGGTTCCACGTTGACGGCGGCCCCGGACAACGGCACCTGGTCGGTCGATTACGATAGTGGTCAGGTCGACGCGCCGTGGAAGTCGGTCAGCTGGACCGCAGCCGAACCCGGCGACAGCGGTATCGTTGTAACGATTGCCGGCAGCGCAGACGGCATTGCGTTCGGCCCGTTCGAGGCAGTCACGAATGGCGGTGAGCCATCCTTCGATTCCCGGTACCTGCGGATAAATGTTGCATTTACCCGCGCCAGCGCCGGCGACAGCCCGATCCTGTTCGACCTGACGGCTCTCTGGAATCGGGATCCCGATTGCTCGGCCGCGGCGCCTGACATCGATACGATCTGGCCGCCCAACCACAAGTTCGTTCCTGTGAGCGTGCTGGGAGTGACCGATCCCGATGGCGATGCGGTCGTGATCACGATCGACAGCATCTGGCAGGATGAGCCCGTCGATACGTTCGGTGACGGCACGTTTGCCCCGGATGGACAGGGCGTGGGTACCTCGTTTGCCGAAGTTCGCGCCGAGCGTACCGGCAATGTCAATGTGCCCGGCAACGGCCGGGTTTACCACATCGGCTTTACCGCCAGCGACGGCTTTGGCGGAAGTTGTTCAGGTTCTGTTGCGACCGGGGTGCCGCATGACAAGAAGGACATCCCTGTGGATGATGGACCGCTCTTTGACTCCACAACCTTCTAGCTCTACGCGTTACGCAAGCCACGAGAAGCGCCCTCTGCGGGGCGCTTCTTGCTAATGTATTCGTAGAGAGGAAAAACTGCCGTCTCAGGTTTTTACTCTGACCGCATTTTATCTTGCTAACTCGCACCGGACCTCGCTTCCCTGACGATTGCAGGCGGCCGGCCACCCATACACATCCCAGTGCCGGTCGAGGCCTAATGAGGTGACCAGTGCGCCGAACATCGGATGACGGCGAAACCCGGCCGACTCCCGCGCGAACAGGAATTCGACATCGAAATTTGCCGGGTCGGCGATCAGCGTGTTGGCGATATCCATCGCGCGGTCATATTCACCGAGATAGATCCAGGCACCGAACAGCAGACGCGGTTTGACGCCGCCGGTCCGCTCCGCATCCGCAACCGCCTGCACCGCGGTCTGGCGCTGCCCGCTGTCTTCCTGGGCTGCGATGAACGGGACGACCCAGTCGGTTGCGCCTCCGAGGCGCATCTGGATCGCCTGCATCAGTCCGAGCGCTTCCGGGTAGCGATGCTGGCGCAGCAGCAGTATCAGATAGGCCCGCGGATTAGCTGTGGGTCCCAGACCCAGCAATGCGGCTTCCTCGAATTGGCGTTGGGCAAGATCGTCCTGGTCGTCCCACAGATACGCAACCGCGAGCCGGTCGTTGACGACCGGGGAGAGCGCGTCGAGCTCCTTTGCGCGTAATGCAAACTCGAGCGACGGGCCGGCATGACCGAGGCTCGCCTGGAATTGCGAATACCACTGGAATAACTCCGGGTCGGTCGAATCAAACGCGATCGCCCGCCGGAAATCTTCCTCGGCGCGAATCCACTCCCAGCTGCGGAATGCGATGAACGCCGAGAGGCCTGCCGCCGAATCGCCAATGTCGGCACCACGCTCACGGCCAGTCGCGATCGCCGACCGCGCCGCGTCGAACATCTTTTGCTGTGTCTCGGCAGAGTAGTAGGGTAGCAATGCATAAGCGTGGGCCATTTCGACATAGGCCGCCGCGTATTTCGGATCCAGCGCAATCGCCTCCTCAAGCAGCACGACCGCGTGGCGGATCGGTTCTTCCTCGCGTCGCTTGATGACATGCCGCGCGCGCAGGAACAGCAGATAGGCGTTCTTGTCCAGAGTCGGCGGCCCGATCGCGGCGATCGTCTCGGTCGCCTGCGACTTCAGCATCGGCGTGACCGCGGCGACGATCGATGTCGCGATCTGGTTCTGCACTTCGAATATCTCGTCCAGCGTCGCATCGTAACTGTCGTTCCACAGCTCGTGACCGTCGCCGGCATCGACCAGTTGCACGCTTATCCTGAGCTTGCGACCGTCCACCCGAACCGTACCGTAGACGAGTTTCGACACGCCGAGTTTCCGTCCGACCACGCGCGGGTCGTCTCGCCGTGTTCTCATCGCCGACAGAGGTGGCCCGCGCGATGACTTCGATGCCATCAACCCGCGAAAGGCTGGTAACCAGTTCGTCGGTCAGCCCGTCGCTGAAGTAATCGGTATCGGGAGGTGGCGCTGACGTTCTCGAACGGCAGCACCGCGATTACGTTGTGCGGCCGGCACTGGAGGGTGTCACGTTTGCGGAGACTCTGTGCCCGACCCTCGGCTGGACGAAAGGCTTTTGTGTCGCGATACCAACTGTCAGCAGCATCAGTGCGATCAGGGCATAGTCCGTGCGGCTGCCACGCAGGAGGGGTATCGAGAATCGGCTTTGCCGCGCGGGCGCGCGACCTGCAGCCAGACGACCGCGATGACGGCGCTGCAGACCACGATCATCAGCAACGACACCGCGCGCACCAGCCAGCCCGGCGCGGTGTCGGCGCCGAGCATGGCGATGCCCTGGACGATCCAGAAACCGGCGGCGGCGGTCAGCGCGGTCAGACGGAAATTGCGCCGAAGGCGGCCGTTCGACGCGGACGGTTCGTCGGATGCCGGTGTCGGCGTAGTGACGGATTCGTCCGGGTCGGGCAGCCTCTGGTGTTCGGTGTTGGCCGCCGTATCGGCGGGCCAGTTTCGGACTGGCCGTCTCGGCTCCTCACCCGGTCTCGTTACCGGCGCGATCAGTCGATAACCGACCCCCGAAATCGTCTGAATGTAGTCGGGATGTTTCGGATCGTCGCCGAGTGCACCGCGCAGCAATGAGATGCACCTCGACAGCACCTCGTCGGTGACCGGACGTCCGCGCCAGACCTCCTCGTAGAGCGCCTGGCGGGTGACGATCTCGCCGGGTTGCTGTGCGAGCGTGCTGAGCACCCATACCGCCTTGGGTTCCATGCGCAGACTTTCATCATCCCGCGTGAGCGTGTTAGCCAGCGGATCGACTTGCCATGGTCCGACCGAAAAAGCGCGATTCAGATTTGGTGGCCTCGTGGCCGTCCTTTGCTGTCGAGCATAGCAAGAAGCGGGCCGCTTGTACGTCAAGTGTTTTCGCGATGCTTCCTTCTGACAAATCAGCCCGCCATCAGGATTTCTAAGCTCTGCAACGCGCAGTGTCAGGCCTGTTAAATGCGATTCTGAAGGCTTTGCGCGATGGCGATTTCGCGGTTTCGATGTTCCGGGTGGCTGGGCATGGAGGACGGGCATTTTGCGTTATGCCTGGCCGTACGCCTGCGTGTTTGTTGCCGTCACGCGGCTATCGGCGACCGATATCGCGTCGAGAAAACCGTCAGCGATCCGATACTTGCACCGGGTGGCGCGGTGGAGTTCATGGTCACGGTTCGAAACCTCGGCCCGTTCGTCGCCAATACGGTCCACGTGATCGAGTTTTACCGCCGGAGCTCGTGATCCCGCCGGGGTTGCCCGTTTACGAGCCACGGCAACTACGATCCCGCACTCGGTCTGTGGACCATCGAACAGCTCGCCGAGGACGAGAGCGCGGTGCTTGTGGTGCCGGCCCAGGCGGCGTGGATCCGTTGCCGCCGTGCGTGGTCAACGAGGCTATTGTGGGTGCCTATCCGGACGATCCCGACCCGCACAATGACAGGGCCTCCGTTGCGGTTCACGCGCCCGG
Organism: uncultured Gammaproteobacteria bacterium; assembly: GCA_963699835.1. GTDB lineage: Bacteria > Pseudomonadota > Gammaproteobacteria > Steroidobacterales > BM003 > BM003. The sequence goes on from CAVOVJ010000002.1 coordinate 120,346, forward strand.
GATCGATCGCTGCGTGGATCTTTCGATTGCGCAGTCGAGTTTCATGCTCGCGGAACCCTTTTGCGCAAATTCGACCCGTGTGCTGATGACGCTGTCGGTCACCAACTACGGTCCCGATCCGGCGCGCCAGGTGCGCGTCAGTGTCGCCGACAGCCCGGACGTGGTCCCGGGGCTCGTGTTCGACGACGCGTTTTGCTCGACGAACGGGCACCACGATCTGCGAACTCAGCGAGCTCGGCGCCGGCGAGTCGGTATTGCTGTCGCTCAGATCGCAGCAGTTCAAGAACTCGGACGGCAGGGAAGTGACGGTTACCGCGACCGTGACGAGCCCGGACCCGGAAACCGGCCTCGGCGACGGGCAGAGTATTCAGAGCTGGTACGTGCCGGCCTTCGGCGATTGTACCTACGACATCGGCACCAGCGGCGGTGCCGGCGCGTGTTTTATCGCGACTGCGGCTTACGGCTCGCCGCTGCACCCGCATGTCGCAAGCCTGCGCCGTTTCCGGGACCGTCATCTGCTGACCCATACGGCGGGCCGCCGGTTCGTCGACCTCTATTACCGCTACTCGCCGCCGGCGGCGGACTTCATCGCCGAGCGTCCGGCGTTGCGTGCAATCGCAAGGCTGGCGTTGTGGCCGGTCGTTTTCGCGGTGGAGTTTCCGTTGCGTGCAGCGCTGTCGATGTTCGGGCTCGCGGTCGGGCTGTGGAGTTGGTTGCGGTTGCGACGTATCCGCCCGGCTGCGCGCTGGCGGGTTTTTCAGTGAGTGGTGGCAATCCGGGTTCGATGCTCTCGAGCCGGGTCCGCTCGTCCCAAGGGGGAGTGAAGTGAACAAATACGAGAATAAGACAGGTGTGCTGGTGCTGGGACTCGCTTACGCGATGACTGCGACGGCGACCTCGGACATCGCTGTGGAGAAGACCGTCAACGATGCGGCGCTCGCGCCGGGCGCGGCGGTCGAGTTCACGGTAACGGTGTCCAATTCAGGGCCCGACGCAGCGAGCGGGGTGAGTGTCAGCGACAAGCTGCCGGCAGGTCTGTCGATCCCCGCCGGCGTGGTACCCGTCGCAAGCCAGGGAGACTACGACGCAGCCGCCGGGACGTGGGATGTCGGCGCGCTTGCCGTCGGCGTCGATGCGGTGCTCGCCGTGCCGGCCCAGGTCGTTGCCGATCCGCTGCCGCTTTGCATCGCGAACCGCGCGGTTGCCGACGCCGCGGGCGACGACCCGGATTACAGCAATAACCTGGCGATCGCGGCCTTGCGCCAGCCGGGTGAGCCGGGCCGCTGCGTCGATTTGAGCATCGAACTCGTGCGCTTCGGGCCGTTCCTGTATTGCGACGACGAGACGATTGAGATCTGGGTGACCGTCGCGAACCTCGGCGCTGATGCGGCCACCGACGTCGTGCTGCAACTCGAGGATGGCCCCAACCTGCCTCCGGGTCTCGAATTCGTAGAAACTGCGTGCGGCGGCGGCGCGAGCTGCACCGTGGCGAGCCTCGCTGCCGGGATGTCGACGACCCGGATCCTGCGTGCGAGCGGGATCCGCAATGCACAGAGCGTGACATACGATGTCGCGGTATCGGTCTCGAGCGCCGACCCGGACGTGCTGCCGGGTGACGAGAGCGCCACCCTGCCAGTCACGAAGGGCGCCTACCAGGAATGCGACTTTGATTTTGGCGACCCGTTCGACAGCGGCGGTGGCGGCGGCGGATGTTTTATCGCGACCGCGGCATATGGCTCGGCGCTGCACCCGCATGTCATGGGCCTGCGCCGTTTCCGTGATCGCCATCTGCTGACGAACGCTGCCGGGCGCGCGCTCGTGGACATCTATTACCGCTATTCGCCGCCGGCCGCGGACTATATCGCCGAGCGCCCGTTCCTGCGCGCGCTTGCACGTGCCGCGTTGTGGCCGGTCGTGATGACGGTTGCCCATCCGCCCCTGGCGGCCCTGTTTGCGGTTTTGACGTTGTTCCTTGTCGTGTCGGTTCGGACCGGCGAGCGCGTGCCGCTTTGGTTGCGCGCGATCGGATCGGACGGGAGATGCCCTGATGAACGCGAATGACAATCTGCTCTTCGCCTCGATTCTGGTACTGCTCGGGGTCGCGGGCGGCTGCACCAGTATGCGAACTGTGGATCACACCCATGAAGAAACGGAACACGCGGTCGAGGTGGGCGATACCGTGCGGATCGTTACCCATGCGGGTCAGCGGATCGAGTTCGAGGTGACCGCGATCGACCGGGACACGGTGACCGGCGTGCGGCGGAAGAAGACCGGGCGGGTCGTGACCGGCTACGAGATCGACCCGGCGGACAGGGAATTGCCCGACGAGACGCTGCGGGTGCCGTTGGACGACGTTGCCAGGCTACAGGTGCGTGAACTCGAAGGCTGGAAAGTGGCCGCGGTGGTCGGCAGCACGGTCGGGGTGCTCTGGTTGATCGGTTTCCTGATGGCCACTTTCCTGATAGTCCCGACCTTGTAGCGGGTATGCCGCAGGGTGGGCCGGCGGATACGGCCCGGCGCATGCGGCAGACAGCGCGATGACGATAGTGGCCGAGAGCGGGGAGACCAGGCTGCCGGCGGGCAGACCGGTCGAGAGGTTGGATTTTGGGTGTGCCGCGTTGCGAGAGAAATGAAAAGCGCGGCGCGCCGGGAGCCGGGCCCATGTCGGGCCGGGAAAAGGATGCGAGACATCCATGAGGAGAGTGAGATGAATTACAGGTATGCAAGCGCGGCCGGCATCACGCTGGCGGCATTACTGGTTTTGGGTCCTGCGCCGGTGTCTGCGCAGGTGCTGGAAGAAGAGCCGAACAATACCTGCCAGACGGCGCAGGCGGTCGGCGCGTTGCCGGGACTGCCTGCGATCGTGTCGGGCAGTCTCGATACCGACTACGTCTCCGATCCGCCGGTCTACGATGTCGATTTCTACCAGTTTGACGGCATCCCGGGCAGCAGGTTGCGATCCGAACTGCGCGGCATGAGCAGCGGCGTCGGCACGCTCGGCGATCCCTACCTTGGCTTGTTCGACTCGGACTGCAACCTGCTCGCGGCGAATGACGATTCCGTGCTCGGGTTGGAGTCGCGGATCGATTTCGAAGTGCCCGCGGACGGCGTCTTTATTCTCGCGGCGACCGGTTGCTGCGATGGCGAATTCATCGGGGCACACGGGCAGGAAGGCAGCTATCAGCTCAGTATCCTCGAGGCATTGCCGGCCATCGGATCGATCAGCGGCCGGGTCGTGGACGAAATTACCGGTGAGCCGCTGTCGGGTGCCGAGCCGCCCTATGCGTTTGCGGAGCTTTTTGGCTGCAGCAATGCAGGATGTTTCAATTATTTCGCCTTTCTGCCGGTTGATGCCGACGGAACGTTCCGGGTCGAGACCGATAACAACGGCAATCCGCTGGAAGTCGGCAGTTACCTGGTCGCGGCGCGCGCCGACGGTTATCAGCCGGCGGAGTCCGGTCCTTTTGCGGTCGCGGCGGGCGAGGACTTTTACGTCGGCGATATCGTGCTGACACCACCGCCGGTAACGTTCGACAATATCGTGCCGTGCGCGGATTTTTTGCCCGCCGACGGCGGTGTCTGTCGTTACACGGTCGATGTCCGCAACAATACCAATAGCGCGATCCGCGGTCTCGGCTGGAGTAACGTGCAGGCGTCCGGTACCGGGTCGCCGCTGGGTTACAGCCTGTTCCCGGCCTTTCACAAGCAGTTCGTGCGCGTGCCGGCGCTGTCCACCCGCACCATGAGTTTCAGCTTCAGAGTGCCGGCGGGGGTCGCCGACGGTGCGTTCTTCTGTGCCGATGGCTGGTTCTCGGATCGCGAAACGGCCTTCATGGGCACGTTGAAAACCGAGCTCCTGTTCTGTGTCAGCAAACAATCCGGGGCGTTCACAGCGCTGGATCCGAAATTGGCGGCGGGCATGCTCAAGGCTTACGGCCAGAACCCTGGTCGCGGAGCGAAGCCGACAGTCCGACCGTTGTCTTTGCAGCGTTAATAGTCGAGGAGAGCCCCGCCGGAAATTTGGCGGGGCTTTTTTTGCCCTGGAGTTGCAGGCATTCGGAGACGAGTATTTTTTGAGCTCTGCCACCGCGCCGGCGCGGGTCGCCGCGCTTATCCCCGATTAGATCATTGGGGTCAGAGCAAATACAGATTGGCCGCCGAGCCGGGTTTTGCTCAGAGCTTGTTTATCCAGGCGCCTGCCGATGCCAGTCAGATCTCGATCGGCAGGCGGCGGCAACGCTTGCCGGTGGCGGCATAAATCGCGTTCGCCGGCGCCGCGGCGATTGGCGGCACCGACGGCTCGCCGAGCGCGGTCGGATGGGCGTCGGTCTCGGCAAAATGGGTTTCGATTTCGACTGGCGATTCGTCGACGTGCAGCAGTCGGTAGTTGGCGAAATTGCCCTCGACGATGCGCCCGTCGGCGACCGTGATGCGTTCGCACAATGCCGCCGGCAGGTCCTGGGCGATCTGGCTTTGCCCAACTGCTTAGATGACTACTGACCGCAGATATGGCAGCGGGGCGCCTGAGGCCGATCAAATGCGATCAGAAACCACGCGACGAATCGCTCTGGGCGCGCGCCGGCCAATGACCTTGAATCCGCTGCCGCCGGGGCAGCATGACGCCTGATCTTTTGGTTCAGGAGGTTCGCTGTTTGCGCCGGAACGGGGGTCTTGATCGTGGACGCGACCTTGTCCCGAAAATGGCGCTGCGGTCATCGTTGGACCTGGTGGGTCGCGATTGCGATACGCGGGCATGCCGGTAGATGAAGACGCCGCAGCGACTGCCGAATGTTGCGCCGAAGAATTTCAGGAACGGGGCGAAAAGGGCGGCGAAAACGTATCGCATGCGTCGATTATGAAAAAGCTGGACGCAGGGAGGGCTGCGCATATGGTAGATTCGGACTGCGCCGGCACATGCTCAAAGATGAGCGGGCAGCAAAAACACGGACTCTGGGGGACGAAAATGACGTCAATGAACGGATTGAGGATAGTCCTCGCCGGCGCTCTGATCATGGTGCTCGCGGGAGGAGTGACCGCCGGCGACGCGATTGCCGCGCCGGGCGAAAACGCAAGCAAAGCACGCGTCATCGAGTACTGGACGCCGGCGCGCCGCGCCGCGGCGATGCCAAGGGATCTCGTCATCGACCAGCGTGGTCTGGGTTACCTGCGCCGCGCCGACGGGTCTCTGAAGCCGCACGGCCACCAGATTTCGGCCGAGGCAGGTGGCGCGAAGACACCGCAGGCGCGACCGGGCGGTGACGGTAGCGACACGACGCCGCCGCTGATATCCAGTCTCGACCCGGCCGCTGGCGATACGATCGGCGGCGCCTACACATTCTCGGCCGTCGTCACTGATGACGTCGGTGTCCGTTCGGTGACTTTCGAAATAACTTACCCGGACGGCGTAAACACCCAGTCTTTCTCGGCAACCAATACCGGTGGCGACTCTTGGAGCGCTGCGTTGTCGGGCTTCACCGATGGCGACTGGAGCTGGCAGGTAGTCGCCACGGACACCGCTAAAAGAGGCGGTAACTCGACGCTTTCGGCCAGCACACCATTCACGGTCTCCACCGGCGGCGGCGGCGGCGGTGGCGGTGGCGGTGGCGGCGACACCGTCACGAATGCGCCGTGGACCGGTGGCGGCGACGTCCAGCAGACCGCTGGCCGGCTCTTCTACGAAATGCCGGCGAATTCCAAGCGCAAGGGCCCATGGAACGGCTATGTCTGCTCCGGCACGGTCGTGACCGACAATGCGAGCGGTCGGTCGGTGATCCTGACTGCCGCGCACTGCGTCTACGACGACGCCAACGGCGCCTTTGCCCGCAACGTGTTGTTTATTCCGAACCAGGACGGCACGACCGGCAGCCGCACCGACAGCGACTGCAGCAACGACCCGATCGGTTGCTGGGTAGCATCGTTTGGTGTCGTGGATACGAACTGGACCCAGGCTGTGTTCCCGGACAACATTCCATGGGACTACGCGTTCTACGTGGTCGATGACGCTCCGGGTTCGCACCAGCCGGGCATCAATTCGAGTTCAGATGTTCTGGATGCTGCGGTGCCGGCGCTCAACATCGACTTCACCGCGCCGAAGGTTAACGACGGCACGGCGGGTTCGGCGTCCGCCGACTTCACTCACGCGCTGGGTTATTCGTATAGCGACGATCCGAACTTCATGTACTGCGCCGAGGACATGACCACCGAGGGCAGCGACAACTGGTGGCTGCCGAGCTGTGATCTGTCCGGCGGTTCTTCCGGCGGACCCTGGGTCCAGCCGCTGAGCGGCGGTACCGGGCCGATCATCTCGGTCAACTCATGGGGTTATACGACCAGCCCGGGTATGGCCGGTCCGAAACTTAACGGCACGTCGGCGAACTGTGTGTACAGCGCGGCCACGGCCAATGCGTTCCCGAGCAACCCGAGGGACGGGGACGCCGGCTACGCGGTGAACTGCCCGTAGTCGCGAGGCGGCAAAACGCCGCCTGATCGTGTGAACGGATACGGCGCGCCTCGGCGCGCCGTTTTCTTTGCGGCTGCCGGTAACTGCAGTATCGGCACTACACCCGACAGACCCTGTCTACTAGTAGCAGTTACGACGACGTGTCCGGAGCGAGGCGAAACCGGAGTCGATGTTGGCTTAGACGACTCACCCGCAGCCCTGGTTTTCGGCCGGCCCGGGCATTGTTTTACATAATCTTTTTTCAATTCCGATTTTCCCAATCCGCTTGAATCCGACCGAGCGCGACCGACCGAGTGCCTTGCTCGCTAACCCATCGCAAGGGAGAAAAAACGATGAAGCTTCGCTCATTTGCTTTTTTCGCGGCGCTCATACTCGCGATCGGTACCGGCGGTACCGCGTTCGCTGGTCCGAGGGGCCAGGGGCCCAAGGGCCCAACCATCGTCGATGTCGCCGCATTCGTGAATTCTCAGAGCGGCGAGCTCGAAACGCTGATCGCTGCGGTCAACGCCACCGACCCGGCCGTGGCGGCGACGCTGGCTGGCGGTGGCCAACACACGGTGTTGGCGCCGACGGACGCGGCCTTCGCTGCCCTGGGTCTGAACCCCGACAATCTGTGCCTGCTGTCTACCGACGATCTGACCAAGATCCTGCTCTACCATGGCGCAAGAGGCAATCGTGACGCCGGCGAAGTGACGTCATCGGACATGATCCGCACCTTGCTTGGCGCGCGTCTGGACCAGGCCAATGGCGTCCTCACGGATCAGCTCGGCCGCAGCGCTGACATCGTTATGCCGAATGTTCCGGCTGCGAACGGCGTTATCCATGTGAATCAATGCCGTCGTGCTGCCGTTCGCCCCGACCATCGATCCAAGCGGCTGTCAGTGATGCATTCTGCTCGTCGGTGACGGGCGTCTCGGCAAGATTCAGCCCCGCCTTGTGGCGGGGTTTTTTTGCCGCAATGCGCTGCGCCCGAGAACGTCATCGCGTCTGTCGCGACAGATATTCAGCGCAGGAGTCTTCCCGCGGACATTGACCACCTGATTTGCCGCGGCAGCGCGGATAACGCAAGCCGGCTTCTCTTGTGCGCCGGGCCATGCAAGACTGGTGGCAGCGACGGCAAGCGGTGCCCTGGAAGGTGTCACCCGAAAAAAGGCTCAAGGCGCTCGAACATGCAGTCCGCCCGCGCGTGCTGGCACGCCACGGCGGCCAGCTCGCAGTCACCGTGGCAGTTCTGAATGTCCTGCCTCTCGTGGCTGCCTTGCTCGCCGGGGCCTATGTCAGCGCCGCGGCGTTAGCGTGCGTCGTCGCGCTCCTCGCTTGCTGCGGCTGGCTCGGCCTGCGCGTCGAGGCACCACAGGAGATCCAGGCCAATGAAGCGCTTGTGCTCGCGGCGGCCGCGTTCGTGCTGACACCACTGGCGCTGGCGTGGCCTCTGTCCACGTACGGCCTGACGCCGGTCGATGCGTGGTTCGAGGCGGTCTCCGCGGTGACCACCACAGGGCTGTCGACCATTGCCGCACCAGAGCAGCAACCCTGGGCGCTGCTACTGACACGTGCCTGGATGCAATGGTATGGCGGTCTCGGGTTTGCCCTGTTTTGTGTGGTGTTGCTGGTGCCACGCGGCCTCGCCGCGCGACGGCTGCTCGAGCCGAGCGGTGCAAGGGAATCGAATATCCCGTCCATGACCATCCATGCGCGCCAGCTTTTCGTGGCATACATGGCGATGAGCGTCATTGGATGGCTGGCGCTGTGGCTGGCCGAACGCGACAGTCTCGGCGCGCTGATGCACGTGCTCTCAGGCGTGTCCACCGGTGGATTCTCGTCCCTCAATGCCAGCCTTGCAGGCTTTCGTCATCCCGCATCCGCGTGGGTGCTCAGCCTGATCACGCTGGCTGCGGCGGTTAGCCTGCCACTTTATTTGAGCTGCGCTCGCGGCGACTGGCGCCGACTCGGCGTCGGATCCGGAGTTCCGCGCCTTGCTGATCATGACACTCGCATTTGCCGCAATGCTAAGCGCAATCCTGGCGGCAAGCGGCATCAACCTGTCTACGGCTTTGAAACACGGTTTTTTGCTCGGTGTTTCGTCGCAGACAACGTCCGGTTTTTACAGCCTTGATCCGTCTGTATTGCCGGATGCCGCCAAATGGACGAGCATCCTCAGCATGACTGTGGGCGGCAGCGTGGGATCGACCGCAGGCGGCATCAAATTGCTGCGGCTGCTGGTGCTGTTGCGTGTGGTTCAGCTTTTCGTTCGACGCATGGGCCTCCCACCTCATGCGATCGCGGAGGCTCGACTCAATGGCCGCGTGCTGGCGGCCAGCGAGATACTGCAGATTCTCGCGGTGCCGACGCTGTTCATTGCCGCGATTGCTGCGTCCGTTATCCCTTTCCTCATGCATGGTTACGCGCCCATCGACGCGTTGTTCGAGGTCGTTTCGGCAACGGGTACGGTTGGGCTCAGTACCGGGATTACGGGGAGCGAGCTTCCGGGAGTCTTGAAGACCGTTCTCGCTTTCGACATGCTGGCCGGGCGCCTCGAATTTATTGCGCTGCTGGTATTCTTGTCTCCTCACACCTGGTTCGGAAAGAGGTACGAGAGCGAATGAGAGCCGTATTCATCGGCGCGAGCCCGGCGACACTGGCAACAGTCCGTGTGCTGATGCCGCGCGGCCATGAGGTCGTGATCATCGAGCGCGACAAGGAGATCATCGCAATCGCTGGCCGAGACGCTCGATTGCGGCATCCTCCATGGCGACGGGAGCCGGCCGGCTCTGCTGAAAGAGGCAGATCCGCACAGCACCGACTTCCTGTTCTGCCTGACAAACAATGAACAAACCAACATCATTGCAAGCCTGGTCGGACGCTCGCTGGGTTTTCGCCGTGTGATCACCCGAATCGAGAACCCCGACTTCGAGCACATCTGTCTCGAACTCGGTCTCGTCGATATCATCGTGCCGGAGGTCACTGTGGCCCGATACCTTGCGGACATGATGGAAGGCCGCGATCCGCTTGCGCTGTCCGCGGCGCTTGGTGGCGACGTGCGGGTGCTGTCTTTCGTTATCGGCGAAGACGATGCGGGACCGATCGAGGAGATGAAACTGCCCGGAGATTCCCGAGTCGTCTGCCTGTACCGTAACGAAAAGCTGATTTTTGCGGAAACGGGTCTCGAGCTTCATAAAGGTGACGAGCTCGTCGTTATCGGACGGATCGACGATGTGGACACATTGCGTGAGCGCTGGTCCAGGAACCACACCCGGTAACTTGGGGACA
>CAVOVJ010000003.1:0-225000 GCA_963699835.1 uncultured Gammaproteobacteria bacterium
AATTGCCGGATGGGCTGGCGATCCCCGCGGGCGTGGTGCCCGTTGCGAGCCAGGGTACCTACGACGCGGCTGCGGGCAGCTGGGAGGTCGGCATGCTTGCCCCAAGTGCTGTCGCGGTACTCACCGTTCCGGCCCAGGTCGTTGCCGATCCGCTGCCGCTATGCATTGCCAATATGGCCATTGCGAGTTCCACTGCCGACGACGCGGACTTGCGCAATAACCTGGCGATCGCGGCGCTGCGTCGGCCCGGTGAGCCGGACCGCTGTGTTGACCTCGGCGTCGAGTTGGTGCGGTGGGGGCCTTTCCTCGCGTGTGACGATGAGACCGTCGAGATCTGGGTCAGGGTCACGAATTTCGGTGCCGATGCGGCCAGCGATGTTTTGCTGGTGCTCGAGGACACCCCGGACCTGCCGCCGGGGCTGCGCTTCGTCGAGGCATCCTGTGGTGACACTACCACCTGCATCGTGAGCAACCTTGGCGGCGGTTTCTCGGCAACCCGGACGCTGCGCGCGGACGGTATCCGTAACCGCCAGAGCGAGATTTACGGTATTTCGGTTGCCGTGTCGAGCACCGGTCCGGACGCGCGGCCCGGCGACGAGAGTGCCAGCCTGTCCGTTACCAAGGACCCCTTCGTGGAATGCAATTTCGAAGACGTGTTCGACAGTGGTGGTGGTGGTGGCGGTGGCGGGTGCTTTATCGCGACCGCGGCCTACGGGTCGAAACTGCATCCGCACGTCGCAAGCCTGCGTCGGTTCCGTGACCGCTATCTGTTGACCCATGCAGCCGGTCGCGCGCTGGTCGATCTCTATTACCGCTACTCGCCACCGGCAGCGGACTTCATCGCCGAACGTCCGCTGCTGCGCACGATAGTGCGCGTCGCGTTGTGGCCGGTCGTGATGGCGGTTGTCCACCCGTTTCCTGGCGCGCTGTTGATAGCGTTTTTCCTTGCCGCAGTCGCCTTGATTTACCGACCGCGCCGCGTCGCCGCCGCCGGCAAAGGGTTTGCAGGAGCACAGCTCGATGAATAAGAACAAAGCACGACGCCACCTGTCTTTGCTCGCGCCGCTCGTGCTCTTGGGCGGCTGTACCAGCATGCAAACCGCGCAAGATGACGCGGCTGAGCCCGAGCGCAACGTTGAGGTCGGCAATACGGTACGCGTCGTGACCCACGCCGGTCAGCAGATCGAATTCGAGGTAACCGCTCTCGACGATGCAGCGATCACCGGTGTGCGCAGGAAAAGAACCGGGCGAACGGTCACCGGCTACGAGATCGATCCGGCAGACAGGGATTCGCCGGATGAGACGCTACGGATCCCGTTGGATGACGTCGCGACGGTCCAGGTGCGCGAAGTCGATGGGTGGAAAATGGCTGCGGTGGTCGGAGGCGTAGGCGCGGTTACGCTCGGCGTGTTCTGGTTGATGGACCTGCTGCTGGCCGCTGCGGTCACGGCGCTGGTCCTGTAGCGGTTCTCTCGCAACTACGCTGCGGTTGATCGCGGCCAGTGGCGACTGCCCGTCACACACCGAAGGGTTTTTTCGGCGCGTTGAGTTAGCTGAATGTCAGTAACGCGCCGAGTGAAAGGCCGCGCCCATACCGGGCGCGGAATGAGGATGCATGACATGCATCAGGAGAGGATTTATGAAACACTCGTTGGTTCTTTCGGTCGGCATCGTGCTGACTGCATGGCTGGTCCTGGACCCGGCACCGGTTCTTGCGCAGGTGACGGAACAGGAACCAAATGACGCTTGCGTGGCGGCACAGAGTGTCGGCGCGATTGGAGGTTTTCCCGCGTTCGTATCGGGTAGCCTCGATGTCGACTACAGCGCGGATCCGCCCGTCTACGACATTGATTTCTATCGGTTCGACGCAAGCCCGGGGATGCGGTTGCGCGCGGAGCTCCGCGGGGCAAGCAGTGGCGTGGGCACGCTCGGCGATCCGTACCTTGGATTGTTCGACTCCGACTGCAATCTGCTTACGGCGAACGATGACTCGGTGCTCGGTCTCGATTCGCAGATCGATTTGGAAGTGCCCGCAGACGGCGTTGTTGTCCTCGCCGCGAGCGGCTGCTGCGATAACGAGTTTATTGGGTCACACGGCCAGGAGGGCAGTTATGAGCTCGGTATCCTCGAGGCGCCGCCGGCGATCGGGTCGATCAGCGGCCGGGTGGTGAGCGCGTCTAGCGGTGAGCCGCTGTCGGGTGTCGATTCGCCGTACGCGTTTGCGGAATTGTTTCGCTGTAGCAATGCCGGTTGCTTCAATTACGTCGTTTTCGTGCCGATCGACGCCGCAGGCATATTCAGAGTCGAGACTGACGGTAACGGCGCTCCGCTGGAAGTCGGCCATTATCTGATCGCGGCGCGCGCCGACGGCTATCAGCCTGCGGAAACGGCTCCATTCGCTGTCGGCGAGGCGGAGGACTATAACGTTGGCGACATCGCTATTGCACCGCCGCCGGTCCTGTTCTCGAATGTCATGCCGTGTCTGGACCTGCCGGTCAGCGGCGGTGTCTGTCGTTACTCGGTAGACGTGCAAAACAATACGCTGGACGACATCCGCGGTCTTGGCTGGAGCATCGTTCAGGCGTCAGGGACCGGATCACCGCTCGGTTACAGCCTATTCCAGGCACACCAAAAGAGGTTTGTCCGGGTGCCCGCGATGGATAGCCGCACGTTGCAGTTCAGTTTCCGGGTGCCGGCCGGTGTTGCCGAAGGCGCGTTCTTCTGTGCCGATGCCTGGTTCTCCGATCGCGAAACGGCCTTCATGGGAACGCTAAGCAACATGCAACTGTTCTGTGTCAGCAAGCAGTTCGGTTCGTTTCGGGCGCTGGAGCCGAATGTGGCGGCGGCCTTGCTGCAAGCGCACGTCAATAAGCGCGGAAAGGTGAGACAGTAATTCGCGGCGACGCCGCTGCGGCGCCGGTGAAGTGCAGAGGCCCCGTCCGCAATGGACGGGGCTTTTTCTGTTCAGCGATTTAGGGACAGTGACTTTAACTAATTTTGGCCACTGTCCCTGAACTCCTAAACTCACCGTAAATGTTGCACCGACCGGGCCGGGTTCGCAGCGGGTATGATGAGCTAACTGTTCATCAAAGGCGCATGCCCCATGCTGACCATCCACCACCTGGAAAACTCTCGTTCGCAGCGCATCCTGTGGCTGCTTGAAGAACTCGCCGTCGAGTACGAGATCAAGCGCTACAGGCGCGATCCGAACACCAGTCTCGCGCCGGCGTCGCTGCTAGAGGTTCATCCGCTCGGTAAGGCGCCGGTGATTACCGACGATGGCGTGACGGTGGCCGAGTCCGGCGCGATCGTCGAATACCTGGTCGGAAAATACGATGACGGTACGCTGTTGCCCGCCGAGGGCACGCCGCAACGCCTTGCTTACACCTACTGGCTGCACTACGCGGAGGGCAGTTTCATGCCGCTGATGATCCTCTCGCTGATCATGGGCCGCATCGAGACCGCGCCGATGCCGTTTTTCGTCAAGCCGATTGCGAGGGGCATCGTTGCAAAGGTTCGCAACGGTTATCTCGATCCCAATGTGAGGCGTAACCTGGCATTCATGGAGTCATCGCTCGAGGGCCGGAACTGGTTTGTCGGCGATACTCTCACCGGCGCCGATATCCAGATGAGTTTCGCTGTCGAGGCCGCCGAGGTCCGCAGTGATCTCGGCGCCGATTATCCCAACCTGATGGGCTTTCTTGAAACAATGCGGGCGCGCCCGGCCTATCAGCGGGCACTGGAGAAGGGCGGACCTTACAGGCTGATGGGCAAGGACTAGCATTGTCCCGTTGCGACGGAGCGACGGCCGGCTCGGGCACCGGCAGTAACGCGCCGGAAATGACGAACGGGCGACACCGTCGCCCGGCCGGTCGGTTGTTTTCGGGACATGCGGCGGCCCGGGCTCACCCCCTGAGCCTCGCTTTCGCTAGCCTGTACGCATGGGGCAGCCGGCGCCGATCCGGCTCGGTTGCCGAATGTCACAATCCGGGTGCCAATTCAGTGCGCGCCCGCTGAAGGGGAGCGAACAATGCGCAAGGTTGTCTATTTCATGCTTTTTGTCGGGGTGTTCTTGTCGACCGCTGCGGTGGCGCAGGACGATCTCGGTCAGTGGAGCGCCAATCCGTATCGCGCCGAGTCCACCGCCAACCCCTATGGCGCGGGCAGTCGCTACAAGCCCGACGGCGTCAAAAACCCCTACAGTACTTACGGCAGCCCGTATTCCAACAACTCGGTCGCAAGCCCGTATGCCACCAATGCGCCAAAGCTCTACGACAGCGAGGGCAACTACCGCGGCAGGTTGAGCAGCAACCGCTACGATTCGGAGTCCACCTCCAATCCGTATGGCCGTTACGGCAGCCGTTACTCGTCGGAAAGCGCCAACAATCCGCATGGCGCCGGCAGCCGTTATCGCAGCGACAGCCCGAATAATCCTTACGGCACCGGGTGGCGGATCGAAGGCCAGGCGAAGACCAAGGCCCCAGCGCAATCGACGGCGTCGGGGGCATCTTCATCCGCGTGGCCCAAGCCATGGAAGCCGGCTGCTGCAGCGGGCAATGACAATGCTTCCGACCCTGCGATCGACTCAGAGACCGCCTTCTGACCCGAACTCCGGTGCGCCGGCCGGGCCGTCAAACGCCTGGCCGGAGTCATTATTTTGCCGGTTCCGACTCAACGCCGCGACGAAGGTCTTCGAGCAACGCGGCGATCCCCTCGGCGAGCTGTTTGCCGCCGGCCGAGTGTTTGGCGCCGCTGGCAAAGCCTGCCACCTGGTCGGTGTAGGTACGATTGCCATAGAACACCACGGATTTGTCCTGTTCCGGGATAATGCCGGCGACGAGCTGCAGCGAATTATAGAAATGCGGCGAATAGATATGGCGCTCGGCAAGCGCCGCAAATTCATTGCCAAAGAAATAGATCCGGTGTGAGATCACAAAGCCGGGGCGATCGGCGATATTCAGCTTGAATACATAAAAACGATGCTCGATTTCCTGGATAGTTGCGCCAGGGAAATTTTCGAGGACATTGTGAAAGTTAGGCATCGAGCGCTTCATACCCTCCATTGCCCGGTTTGCCGCCTCGAGTTCCTCGGCCGGCGAAGTCGTTTTCGTGCGGCTGCGCTGGTACGGGGCGATGCCTTCGACTCCATCCCGCTGGTACTCGCGCAGGCGCTCGGCGAGAAAAGCGCGCAGGGCCTCGTTAACAGTCCCGATCAGCGCTGCGTCATCCAGTCCTTTTGTTTTGCCTCGCAGTTCGGCGAGCGCTTCCATTTCATCGGCCGACAGGTTGAACTCCTCGCCGGGCTTTACGTCCAGCAGCGCGCGTACCTCGCCGATCTCCTCAATGGTATAGCCGAGCCCCCCGAACTTGCTGACATCCGGCGGACCCTCGATCCGGGCGACATCAAGGATGAACTCGTTGTACTGGAACAGGCGGTCGCCGCGCACGGCCTCGATGAGCTCCGAATAGGGCCGGTCGATTACCGCGACCAGCGCAATCGCGAGTTCGCGCTCCATGCTGTCCTCGCGGTCGTAAGTGACGATCTCGCCCGCCATCGCCCGCTCCTTCATCGATCGATCGAGATCGAGCAACTCGATGATCTGGTCGAACGACGGGGGCACGTTGTCGACCGCGTCGGTTGCGACGGGGGCAATCGTCAATATCGCAGCAAGTAGGGGTAGGACAATTTTGCGCATAACAGAGCTTCCTGGTTGTGCCAAGTCAAATACCAGTCCCGGGTCGAGCCGGTGACGGTTGCGACGTCGGGTCGCCTGAACCCCGGACCTGAGAAACGATTTCAATCCTGACGCAATGAACGCGTTCGCCGCTGTGGCATCGGGCCTCCCCGGGTAGCCGGGCAACTCGATGCGGAAGTGTTGTTCGAGTCTGGTATACCCAATTCGATCAAAAGTGGAAAGCTGGCGCCCCGCAGCCTCGCTGGAAGTTGGCACGTGGACGCTGGCGGGGATCGCGGCGAGCGGTCGGTCATTTGCCGCTGGTGTCGGGTTCGGTCGCGGTCTTTGCGGCGTTCATCATCCTGCGTATTTTCTTTGCCGCGGGCGGGCGTGCGCCAGCCGGCCCGCTGATGCGCGCCAGGATCTCGCTCCACAAGTCGCCATAGGCGCGCGTCACGCGGCCGCCCGGCGCGGTGGCCGCCAGCGGCGCGCGAGTAATGCCCATCTGTTCGACCTCGGAAGAGTAAGGTATGGCGGTTTTTACAAACCCGATCTTGTCGCGCTGCGGGTCGTCGCACATCTTGCGATGCAGCGCCTTGCGCCGGTCGACCATGCAGAAAAACGGAATCAGCCGCAACCGGCTGTCGGCCTGGCGCAGATGGCCGGTGAGCTGGGCCAGGGTATTCAGTGACAGCGGTGTCGGGATCGTCGGGATCAGCAATACGTCGGCCGCCTCGAAAACACCCTCGGATACCAGCGAAATACTCGGCGCACAGTCGATGATCAGGACATCGTATTGCTTGCGCAGCGGCTTCAGCAGCCGGGCCAGGCGCCGGGTCGGTTTTTTCGCCTCGCCCAGCTCGAGGTCGAGATTGCGGTATGAGAAGTCCGCCGGAAGAATATCGAGGTTGGCGTAGTCGCTGCCGCGAATCCTGCTGTCGAGATCACTCTTGCCGTGCACCAGGCGACGGGCACCGCCCTTGACCTTTGCCCGAACCCGGAAATAGAACGTCGCGGCCCCTTGCGGATCAAGATCCCACAGCAGCGTCCGCAACCCGCTGGCCGCGGCAATATAGGCGAGGTTGACCGCCGTCGCGGTCTTGCCGACGCCGCCCTTTATGTTGTATACCGCGAGCGTTTTCATTTGTCCTCACTCGTGAATAACCGGCGGATCAGACGCCGGTTGGCGGGGCTGGCGAAACGCGCGAATCGGCGCGAGAACTTCTGCCGCGCGCGCTGCTGGCCGATCTCGAGCCGGTCCTCCAGACGCCCCATTGCGAGGAAGGTCTCGACCGGTGTCTCTCCGTCCGCCGCCATAGCGGTTGCGAAAGACTGCAGCGTGTCTTGCTGCACCTCGCAGTCGTTGAAATCGCCGAGATTGTCTTGCAGTTTTTTCAGATCGCGCAGCAGTCCGGCGATTGCGTCCGCGTCGTACAGGCCCGCAAACAGGTCGAGCAGGTATCTGAGCTTCTTGCACTGCAGGCGAAGCTCGTGCAACGCCGCCGCCGGCGTGTCGTCATCGATCGCGCTGCCTTTTTTCAGCACGCGCCGGGCGATCTTCGCAATTCGTTCGGAAGCCACAGCGCCGAGCGGACGCGCAGCATTCGGTGTGTTCCCGGGCGCCTGATTCGGCTGGCTCAGAAACGCCTCCCAATCGGCCAGCAACCGCGCGTAACGCTCAGAGGCAAGGGTCTTGCGCAGACTCCGGTAAGCACGGCGCTGGCGTTGCTGCAGAAAGGTCTCGAGCGCATCGAGGTCGCGCCGCGTCTTCTCGGGCAGTGTGGCGCGATAGTCAGGGAGTTTAAGCAAGAACACATCGGCGTCGCGCGCCGGCCCGGTTGCCGCCGCGAGCCATTTGAATTCCGCTGCAAAGTGCGTAACGTCCTGGGCAGCGAACACCGCTTTTAACTGGCTCAGCGCCGAACGAATTCGCCGCACCGTTACGCGGTAGTCGTGCAGGAACTCGCTGTCGGTCGCCGCCCGGACCCCGTCCTCGTTCAGGCGCACGATCTCGAAGAGCTTGCGATGGATGCGTTGCATCGCATCCGCGGCGGCAGTTGCCGGGTCGAGCTCCAGCTCGAGTTTGCACGGGTTCTCCACCAGGCGGCCACCGCTGGCCTCGATCGCCGCGACGACCGCGTCGACGCTTTCACGGGCAAGCCCTGGAGCCTGTTCGAGCGCTTCGATGACGTTGGCGAGGTCCTCCTCGTATCCCTTGACCGGCAGTACGCGAATCAGTGCGGGCAGGGGCGTGCCCTGATCGCGCGCCGAGCGTGGCAGGCGCGCATGGCCCTGTTCCAGTTGCAGCCGCACGACGGTTTTGTCGTCACCGTCGAGCACGCGCAGCGGATAGATGACGCCGTTCACTGCGACCAGCGGCAGCAGCCGGCGAATGCTGACAGCCGGGGCGAGCGCGTCGCGCAATGGACCGTCCGCAAGGCTCTCTGCAAATGCCGGCGCGGATTTTGCTCGCTCGCTGTGCAGGGGTTGCCCGTCGAGGGTAGCCAGCCTTAGCTCGCCCGCCCTATGCACAAGCGCCAGCCCGTTTACATGCAGGCGGGCATCAAACGTATCGTAGTAGGTGAGGTCGTGATTCCGCGCGGCCTCAACCCGTAAGCGGAAACGCGGGCGCAGGTAATCGACGATCTCCGTCGCGCTGAAGGGTCGTGTGGCACGAAAAATCCGTCCTTGCTGCGCCATGCCGGGTTTGCATCACTATAGCCGCCTCCGGAGCCGTACATCGTAGCGATGCCACCGGCTAGCGGCAAGGCGGGTTACCAATATGCGTGCGGCGATGAGCGACCCGGTTGCACTGACGAAACGCCGTATTCCCGCGACAATACGATCCGCCGTTGCACTCTTTCAGTGCGCAGACCGGTCGCGCGGGTTGCCGGTAAGCTGGCGCTATTCACAAAACCCGGTTTAGTCTGTACGGTTGACGGGCGGATTGGGGATGCCCTGCAGTCTGATGATCCGTTTTGCATCGCTTTCGCCACGCCTGACCAGATAATGAAAAAAAAATGGGAAAACTATCGCGCCGCGGGCTACTTCGATGAGCTGATCACCGAACAGGGCAACCCGCGTGCCGCGGCGCGCAAGCTGGTCAATCACTTCAGCAAGCTTTCCGATGCCGAGATGTCGGAGTTTTTTGCCGCGGCCGAACTGGCGATCCGTGAAATGGGTATTTCTTTCACGGTCTACTCGGAAGGCAGCAACATCGATCGTGCGTGGCCGATGGATATCATCCCGCGGGTGATACGCGCAGCCGACTGGCGCCGGGTCAGCGCCGGGCTGATCCAGCGCAGCCTGGCACTGAATGCGTTCATTAACGACATTTACAATCGGCAGAAGATTCTCGCCGACGGTGTGATCCCTGCGGAGATCGTGCTCGATTCAGGTAATTACCGCCCGGAGTGTGCCGGTGTCAGTCCCAAACACGCTGTGTGGGCGCATATCTGCGGCACCGATCTGGTGCGCGACAGCGACGGCGAGTTTTACGTCCTCGAGGACAACCTGAGGGTGCCATCCGGTGTCTCGTACATGCTGGAGAATCGCGAGGTCACGAAGCGCGTGTTGCCGGAACTGTTCGAGGATTGCAGCGTGCAGCCGGTCAGCGACTATCCGCTGCGGTTGTTCAAGATGCTGTCCTCGTTGTCGCCGCGAGCGAAGAAGCGGCCCTGCGTCGTGGTTCTGACCCCGGGTATTTACAATTCGGCCTACTTCGAGCATGCGTTCCTGGCCCAGGGTATGGGCGCCGCGCTGGTCGAGGGTAACGATCTTTTTGTCGGCGATGACGAATACGTGTACATGCATACCGTCGCAGGGACCCGAGAGGGTCGACGTGATCTACCGGCGCATCGATGACGATTTCATCGACCCCGAAGTGTTCCGGGCCGATTCGGCGCTCGGCATTCCCGGCATCATGCGCAGCTGGAAAAAGGGCAAGGTCGCGATCGCCAACGCACCGGGTTGCGGTGTCGCCGACGACAAGGTCATCTATGCATACGTGCACAAGATGATTCGGTACTACTTCAACCAGGAGCCGCTGACACGGAGCGTCAAAACCTATCTGTGTCACGACGAAGCCGATCGCGAGTACGTGCTGGAGAACATCGCTGAACTCGTCGTCAAGCCGGCCAATGAGTCGGGTGGTTACGGCATCATGGTCGGGCCGCATTCGAGCAAGGCCAAACATAAGGAATTCGCTCGCCTGATCGAGGAGAATCCGCGCAATTACATCGCGCAGCCGACGGTCGCATTGTCGACTGCGCCGACCTATTGCGACGGAGAAATCGAACCGCGCCATCTCGATCTGCGCCCGTTCATCCTGCAGGGTGCGGACTCATGGGTTACGCCCGGCGGGCTGACCCGGGTCGCGATGCGCAAGGGTTCACTGGTGGTGAATTCCTCGCAGGGTGGCGGCAGCAAAGACACCTGGATTCTCGAACGATGAACAGCATGCTCTCGAGTGTCGCCGAACGCCTGTACTGGATGGCGCGTTACCTGGAACGTGCCGAGAATATGGCGTGTCTGACCAACGCCTACACTCAGTTCATCCTCGATGTGCCGCGTGGTACCCAACCCGGCTGGGACAGCCTGATCCGCACCATCGAGGGCGAGGAGTCGTTCGCGGCGCGTTATAGCGAGAGCAGCGAACGCAATGTGCTGAAGTTCCTGATCGCGGATCCGGATAACACCGGTTCGATACGTTTTGCAATCCGCTCCGCGCGCGAGAACATTCGCACCACCCGTGACACGCTGCCGGAGCAATGCTGGGAACTGGTCAATGCGTTGAACCTGTATGTCAGCGAGAACGCCGAGGCATCGATTGCGCGGCGCCGTCGATTCCAGTTCCTCGATCGAGTGGTTGCGCGGTTGCAGCAGGTTACCGGTCTGATTGCCTCCAGTGTGCCGCGTGATCATTCCTACCAGTTTATCCGTATCGGGCGCCTGATCGAACGCTGCGATATGACCAGTCGCGTGGTCGATGTTGCCACCGCGGCAACGCTCGGGAGACAGGATCCCAATGCGCCCGAGGTGACATGGCTGTGGGCCAACCTGTTGAAATCGTTGTCGGGGACTGCCGCCTACCGCCGCGAGACCGGTCCGGTCGTGGAAGGTGGCGAGGTCATCGATTTCCTGTTCAGGAGCGAGGCATTTCCGCGCTCGGTGTTTTTTTGCCTCGACAACATTGCGCTCGAGGCGGAGAAAATCGGTAACGGCGAGCGCGTGCTGAAAATTGTTGAACAATCGCACAAGCTGGTCGGCGGTCTTGACCCCGAGGCAATCACGCTGGCCCGCCTGCACGAGTTTATCGACCGGTTTCAGGCGAAACTGATCGCGTTGCACGATAACGTCGCGGCTACCTGGTTTATACGATGAAAGCATTCCATTGTCAGTGCGGTCAGGCGGTGTTTTTCGACAGCAGTCATTGCATCAACTGCAATGCGATCCTTGGCTTCGATCCGGTGGAACTGGAGATGCGCTCCCTGGAACAGCACGGGGGACCGTTTTTCCGCGATGTCTCGGGCCGTCAGTACCGGCTGTGCCGTAATCGTATCGACTACGCGGTGTGCAACTGGCTGGTGCCGGCCGGTGACGATGCGCATTTGTGCATGGCCTGCGGATTTAACCGCATGATCGTCAATCTGGGTATTGCGGAAAACGTTCGCCGCTGGCAGCGCTTTGAAACGGCGAAAAAGCGCTTGTTCTTTACCTTGCTGAGGCTTGGCGTGCCGTTGGCCAACGGTTTTGACGATCCGCGGGACGGCCTGTTGTTCGACTTCATCGAGGACCAGCGCAGTAACCCCGGCCAGCACCCGGAGTCATTCGTTAACACGGGTTTTCACGGCGGTGTGATTACGATTAACGCGCTGGAGGCGGACGATTCGATGCGCGAGCGGGTCAAGGCGGAAATGAATGAGACCTACCGTACTCTGCTGGGTCATCTGCGCCATGAATCGGGCCATTATTACTGGCCGTTGCTCGATGCCGACCCGGACATGCTTGGGAATTTCGCTACGATGTTTGGCGATACGGATCGCGACTACCAGGCAGCGTTGGCCGCGCACTATACATACGGTCCGCCGCAGGGCTGGCGCAACCATTACATCAGCGCGTACGCGAGCGCCCATCCGAGCGAGGACTGGGCCGAAACCTGGGGCCATTACCTGCACATCTACGATGCGCTGGAGACTGCTGCGAACTCGGGTGCTATAGATCATTCGCCGGAGTCGGTCGACATCGATACCCGGATCAGTACATGGCAGCGGCTTAGTGTGGTGCTGAACGAACTCAACCGCAGCAGCGGCATGGCCGATGCCTATCCGTTCGTGTTGAATGCGGCAGTCGCGGCGAAGTTTCGTTTCGTCGACGAAGTTATTCGCCGGCTCCGGCAGCGTAGTCCAGCGGCGGCAGGTCACTGAAGCCCTTGCGAATGTTCTCGTCCCAGCTCTTGCGCAAGGCCAGCAAGTACTCGTCGTTTTCCTCGAAGCTGCGGTAATAAGCCGGTTGCTTCAGTTCGTCGCGTTTCAGGAATAGCAGCTCGATCGGCGGGCCGACGGTGGCGTTACTACGCATCGTCGAGTCCATCGACACCAGCATGCAGCGCATCGCCGTTTCGTGCTCGGTATGGCGGCGCACGATCCGGTCGAGAATGGGCTTGCCGTATTTGATTTCGCCGATCTGCAAAAACGGGTGTTTGTCCGAGGTCGTGATGTGGTTGCCCTCGGAGTAGATCAGGTAGAGCTCGGGATCATTGCCCTTGATCTGGCCGCCGACGATAAAGGTGGCGCTAGCATTGAATCCGGCCTCGGGTCCGGCAGCGGCGTATTTGCGCTGAGTCTTGACGCTCAGCTCGCCGATGTAGTCCGCTACGTCGGAGACATACACGGCATTACTGAGGCTGAACGCGGCGTCGTGTTTCAGGTCGCGTTCGAGCGTCGAGATCACCGCCTGGGTCGTGCCGAGGTTGCCGGCCGTCAGGATGACGATCTGGCGATCGTCGCGGCAGGAGAAGCGGTGCATTTTGCTGTAGGTGCTGACCCGGTCGGGTCCGGCGTTGGTGCGCGAGTCGGAACAGAATGCCAGTCCCTCGTCAAGTTTCAATGCCAGGCAATAGGTCATGAAATCCGAATTTCCGTACTCCCCCCGAGTGAGTCGCAAGTATTGCAGATTAAGGCCTCGCGGCCAATCGGTGATTTTCCGCGGGCAGGTGGATTTGGCACGCCGGTTGCGGTTAGCGACCGGACTGGGCAAACGCAGCTTAAGGCCGCCTTGTGCAGGGCTTTTAGCTGGTCCGTGATAGCAGGAGGCACCCGGGAGGCAAAGCGGCGAGGGAACAACAAAGCCGCCCGGCACTTTCGCACCGGGCGGCCGATCGACAATCGTGGATTCCGGGCCAGGTCAATCAGCGCACTATCGTGCGCCTGCCCGTCCGGTTGTCGATGATCAGGCGACGAGGCGCGAGATGTGGTCTTTCAGCGAATCCCAGTTTTCCTCGGTCGCCTGTTTGAGCCGGGCCAGTTGTTGTTCGCCGTTATCAAGCTGCTTTTTGAGATCCTCTACCTTGCCCCAGGCAGCGGACCTCGCTGCGGCCTCTGCGTGCTCGGCTTTGGCCTTTGCCTCGGAGGCTTTCGCTTCGGCCTCGGCTTTGTCGATTTCTGACTGCCATTGGCTCAGCTTGGCTTCGAGCTGGTTCTCCATCTTCTGTTTGAGCGTCATGTTCTCTCCCTGGGTTTTTCGAATGGGATGTGTAGCGGGTCGCCCCGACCCGCCTGAGCGGGTGGTCGGGGCAGCGTGCGGTCCGGTATCAGGACAGGATCGCGCGCAACATCCAGGTGTTTTCCTCGTGCTGGCCGATCCGTTCGGTCAGCAAATCCGCGGTTTTCACGTCATCGCATTCCTCTGCGCGGGCGACCGCCGTGCGCAGCGTTCGTGCACATGCCTGGTTGCCATTGATTAGCAGCCGGATCATGTCTTCCGCGCTGAACGCGTGGGGGACTTTCTCCATGCGTGTCATAGCGGTCATCTGGTGAATACCGCCGGGGGAGAAGAAACCGATCGCCCGGATTCGCTCGGCCATCTGGTCGATTGCGTTGGCGAGATCTGTGTATTGTTCCTCGGTCATCTTGTGCAGGCTGTAGAAAAGCGGGCCGGTGGCGTTCCAGTGCACATGCTGGGTCAGGCTGTACAACACATAACTGTCCGCCAGCGCGACCGATAGCTCGTCAGCGAGTCGTTTACGATCACGGTGTTCGACACCGATATCCATCGGTTTGTGTTCGGGTTCGCGGATGTTCAGATTGGTGCTCATATTGGTTCTCTCCTCGGATTCGGGCAAAAAAAGAGCGCAACGCGGGATGTCGGATCACGCGTTTCCGGACGAGCGTCCGGCGAATCAGAAGGGAACGGCCAGCAGGGTGGCGAGCAGAAGGAAAACGAATAGGTGGGCGAACATCAGCGTGTTTGGCGGGCTTGCGTTTTATGATGTTTGGTACCTCCTTATTTAGCGTAAGTTGCTGTAAATATTAACAAATAAACTGGACTAAGTCAAATCGTAGGAGATATGGTAGCGGTCACGAGAGCGCAATGGTCCAGGCGCTGGCACGGGCAGAGTACATTGATTGCTGCCGTTTGCCGCGCGACTCGGATTGGCCCGCTCTACTCAACTATGGAGAGCATTTTGATGACTGTGATCCGCTGGATTGTGCTTGTAATGACAATGCTGCTGGCGACGGCCGTGCCGGCCGAATCGCCGCCGGCCGCGCAGGTAATGCTGCTTGGCACGTTTCATTTTGCCGACCCCGGTAAGGATTCGGTGAAGACCCGCAGCCTCGATGTCACCACGGCTGAATCGCAGCAGTACCTCGACGAGCTGGCGATGCGTATCGCGGTGGAGTTCCGCCCGACCCGGGTGTTGCTCGAGTACTCGGCGGAGAACGACGCAAAGCTGAACGGGCGCTTCAGCCAGTATGTCGATGGCGAATTCGAGTTGCCGGTCAACGAAATCTACCAGCTCGGATTTCGCATCGCGCGCCACGCCCAACTTGAGTCCGTCGCGACCTGGGACCACCGCGAGGTGCCGTGGGAGGCGGACGAGATGCTCGAATACGCGAAGCAAAACGATCCGGACGCGTTGGCCGCCTGGGAAGCGGCGATCGCCACACTGAGCGCCGAGGGGCAGAAACGCCAGGACACGATGACACTTCGCGAACTGCTGCTTATCAACAACGACCCGGCCGATTTCGCGGCAAACAAGGCGCTCTATGTCGCTACCAACGACATCGGTGCCGGCGATGGGTATTCCGGCGCCGATGCGGCGGCGAGCTGGTGGCATCGCAACTTCAGGATGTACGCGAACGTGCAGCGCATCGCGCAACCCGGGGAGCGCGTCCTGGTGATCGGAGGCAGCGGCCACATCGCGATCATTGCAGATCTCCTGGCGCTTGACGCGGAGCGTCAGGCGGCCGATGTGCGACCGCTGCTGTAACCGTGCCGCTTATTCGGCCGATTGCCTGAGAGCAAACACTTACCGCGCGTGCGCCACGCAACCGGATTTCGCTGATGGGGTTTAGCCGTTGAAAATCTTGCCTGCTCTTCTCGGCATCATATCGATGGCCGCACCGCTCGCCGCCAACGCGACGTGGTCGGTCGCCAAGCTCGATACGGACAGCAAGTCAATCGTCGTGGCGGGCGCATCTTGTTCGTTCATGGTCTACGGCATTGCCGCAGCCGTTCCGGGCAAGGGAGTCGCGATCGTCCAGGCGGCGAGCAATGCCGAGGCGCGGGCACATGCTGCCGAGAAGCTCGCTGCCGATCGGCCGCTTGCGGAAATTCTGGCCCATATCTCGGACATCGCTAACGTGGCCGACGTCGCCGGGCAACAGTATGCGCTGCTGAGCTTTAGCGAGATCGACAAGCCGCTGACGTTTACCGGCGCAGAGGTAGCCGGCTGGTCTGGAACGAAGACCGGTCACGCTATCAGCGTTCAGGCCAATACGATGGTGGGAGAGGATGTCGTTGCTGCCGCGTTCGCGCTCATGGCAGAGGAGACCACGACCGAAACCGGCCTGGTCACGCAGGCGCTGCGAGCGCTACGCGCTGGCAGCAACGCCGGTGGCGACAAACGCTGTGGTGAAGCGACGGCCTCGTCGGCGTTCGTCAGCCTGTACCGGGCGGATGACAATGCGAGCATGCCGTATCTCAATCTCGTCGTATACGGTATCGAGGCAGGCGCGGAGAATGCGGTTGCCCATCTGGAGAGTCTCTTCGCCGACTGGCGCGCACAGGATACGGGGAACACCAGTACGCAGCGATTTGTCGTGCCTTGAAATGTGACCCTGCCGGGTTGCACGACAGCGCCGGGAAAATTCCTTACCGGCAGGCATGCCATGACCGTTGTGGCGCCGCCTGGTCCAGGCAAGCCGCGCGCGATGGATCTAAACTGATGCTGTTACGGCGTCGGCGTCCTCGGTCACGGAGCACCGCAAAGTGGCCACAAATCAGTCCAGAAATCTGCCATTCGAGACAATCCCGGGTCCGCAGCCGCGGCCGGGGCTTGCGCCATGGCTGGCTTTGATTGGCTGGATCGCGATCATTGCAAGCGTCGCAGTACCGATGGTCGTCTTGCATATCATGGGTGTAGGTGACTCGGTCGACCCGTTCGAACCACGTCTGTACGGCTGGTACCTGGTTTTCGCGGTGATCCTGGTCGTGGGCTTCTTCGGCGGAGTATGGCTGGTCGCGCTGGCCCGACGTCTTCGCGTTCGTCCGGCCGACACGGTGCTGGCCGAAGCGTCGAGGCCGCTGGTGTTATTCCTGCGTTCTTTCGATGACGACGATCTGATCGATCCGACGCCGCGAATGATACCGCTGGGCGATTTTTTCCCTTACCGCTACGAGGAATCACTGTGTGCGGCGCTGGAGCCTGTCGCACCGGCAGTCAGTATCGGGCGGCCCGGCAACAAGATCGCCCAGCTTGGTGGCGCCCGGCTTTTCGTTCCCGATCGTGCCTGGCGGGATGCGGTAGGGTATCTCCGTCGTCGCGCAGCAGTGGTGGTGCTGGTGATCGGGCGAACGGAAGGCCTGTGGTGGGAGGTCGAGACATCAATGCAGCAGGTGCCACCCGAGCGCATCCTGTTTTTCTTTCCGTTCGTGGAGCATGCCGAGCGTCGCCGCAACGTCTGGCAGCGGGTATTCAAATTTCATCCTTCGCGGATGCCGTTTTCCTCCCGTGCATTTGCCCGCATGGAGGCGGAACGCCAAGCGCGTTATGCGCTTTTTCGCGAACGGGTCCAACCGTTTTGCAGTGCGCCGCTGCCGGCTGCGCTGGGCACGAGTCAGTTCGTCGATTTCAAATCCGACGGCACGCCGCGGGCATTGCCGAGAGTGCGTCCGCGCACCTGGTGGGTCTACGGATTAACGCCGTCGACCGCGCGGATGGTAATTGATCTGCCGCGCACACTGAAACCGTTTATTGACAAACTCACCTGATTGCTTTGCTGCGGCGCGAGATGGCTACCAGCCAGCGGTTCCGGCGCCACCCTTGAACGGGCCGGCGATATCGGGCGTGATCCAGCCGCCATAGAAATCGCCCGGCTGAGATTCGACGCGGAATTCGTCTACGTAGCAGGCATCCACCCGCGACGGGTAAAAAGCGTAGTAGCCCCGGATATCCCCGAACGCGAGCGTCGGATGGGGATAGAACCAGGCGGCGTTGGCGCTCTCACGCTCGCCGATAACGAGAGATGCATACGCGGCGTGGCCTTTCCATTCGCAGAAACTCTGACCCGAGCCTGGTACCAGGAAGTTCTGTCGTATGTCCGCGGGCGGGATGTACCAGGTTGGTGGATGGCTGGTTTCGAGCACGCGCCAGGCGCGCGTGCTGTCGGCGATCACCTCGCCGGCAAACTCGATGCGCACGCGGCGCGAGCTCTGTTCGAGCCGCGGTGGCCGCGGATAATCCCAGACAGATTCCTGGCCTGGTGCGAGTGCAGTGGCGGTCTTTTCCATGATCTTCGGTCCCTTGAGCAAAGAAATTGACGAATGTTGTTTGCCAGCGGCCCGGGCGCACGAGCGCCATGGCCGTGGCTCACTGGTCTGGAATTCGACTGCAATGCCGATATGGATTTCGCGATGCTGCTGCGCTGCCAGCGCGGTTTGCCGGGCTGATGCAGGGGGCGCTATTCCCGGTGCTCGGATCCCGGTTTGTGGGGCAGTGACCACGGCCGGCAACTCGCAAAGTTCCTGCCATACTTGGCAAAAGGTTGCCGAACTCGCGCGATGCGTATTCGGCTTGTTGCCTGCAAGCTTGAGACAAAGAGGTCGTGCGATGCCGAGTTACCGGCTGCCGGGGGTCTACATCAGGGAAATTCCGACGCCGCGACGCGCGATCACCGGCGTTGGCACCACCACGCTTGGGATGGCGGGGGAGGCCGAGCGTGGCCCACTGCAGATCCGCGGGGTGACAAGCTATGCCGGGTACCGCCGCCTCTACGGCGATCCGCTGGCCGATCGATATCTCGGTCATGCGGTGCGTGGGTTTTTCGACAACGGTGGGAGCAGGTGTTTTGTTGGCCGCGTTGCAAGCCGTCTGGCGACGATCGCAACCCACGATGCAGGATCGTTGCGTGTGGCAGCGATCGGTCCCGGCGTGGCGGGAGAGAAAACCTGGATCTGGGTCACCGACCCGGTTGCGGCCGATCCAAACCGGTTCAGGGTCGTCGTCGCCTATTATCGCGACGGGGTCGTTACGGCCGCTCCACTCGATCCGACAATTGCCGCCAACCGCAGTCTGCCAGGTTTCCAAACGCCGACCGAACTCGAGGAATTCGACAGTCTCGGCTTTACCGGGAACGACGCGTCCGTTGCATTGACCGCGCTGGCTCGATCGTCGCTCATCCGCGCCGAGTGGAACGGCCCGCCTGCGCGGCCAGGCAACACCGGGCCGGTAGCGCTCGCCGGTGGCCAACCCGGTAATCCGCCTGATATTGACGATTACATCGGCGGCAGCATTGCCGTGGCGGGAATGTCGAGTCCGGTGGTTACCGGATTCGCGGGGCTGGCTGAGGTGGACGAGATTGCGTTGCTGGCCGCGCCGGACGAGCATGCAGTGGCGGGTCTGCGCGAACTCGTGCAGAAACAGTGCACGGGTGCCGGCGTACCGCTTTGCCATCTTCAGCGTTGCCGGCGGGCAACGCGATGCAGCGGCGATCAGCGAGCCGCAACCGCCGTCGACGATGGCGGCCGTGTATTGGCCATGGATTCGGGCGCGGCATCCTCTCACCAATGCCACAGTCACGATTCCGCCGGTCGGCCATGTCGCCGGGATTTTTGTACAGACCGACACGACCCGCGGCGTACACAAAGCGCCCGCCAATGTCGTGGTGCAGGGTGCGATCGCTCTCGAGTTTGCCGTCACCACGGAGGACCAGGACCTGCTCAACCCGCGCGGCGTGAACGTGATTCGCGATTTCCGCAGCAGCAACCGCGGCATTCGCCTGTGGGGAGCGCGCACGATGTCGAGTGATCCGGAGTGGAAGTACATCAGCGTCAGGCGCCTGGCTATCTATCTCGAGGAGAGTATCGATAAGGGCACGCAATGGGCGGTTTTCGAACCCAACGTACCGTCGTTGTGGGACAGCATCAGGGAGTCAATCGAGAATTTCCTGACTATGGTCTGGCGCGATGGCGCGCTGCAGGGAGCAAAGCCCGAGCAGGCGTTTTTCGTCAGATGTGACCGCGCGACGATGACCCAGGCCGACATCGACAATGGTCGCCTGATTTGCGAAATCGGGATCGCGCCGGTCAAACCGGCTGAGTTCGTAATTATCAGGATTCGTCACCAGACCGGGCGCATGCGCTAGAGCCGGCAACGCCTCATTGCCGCAGGGATTTCCTGCCCGCTTGGCTTTGACGATCCCAACTACTTTTCCCGCGCGTTTTAAACCCGGACCGGGCGGACGCCGGAACCGGCGAGAAAAGGCAGCGAGACATTGAGTTAACCCGGTCCGCTGCCGGATGTCCCTGATGGGAACCGTGGCGTCGGATTGGAACGATCCAGATAATTTACCGCGACCGTGCTGCGGGTAATGGTTTCGCTGATATGCCAGCTGCGCCCTACTGGACATACTCGGTGAATTGAACTCCCTCGGGCGCTTTGTCGCGTGGAACCGCGGTGGAGTGCAGCAAGCGAATTTTCCAGCCCGAGTCCGTGCGCACGAGTACGGCGCTTTCGATCCACGCCCGGTTGGCTTCCTGTTCGGCGGTTTTGTATCGAGCCATGTTCCAGTAGCTGACCCAGGCGAGATCGCCGTCCTGTCCGCTGTCAATCAGGCTGAAATAATTGCGCCGCTCAAGTTTGCCCTCGTACTCGCCGATCTGGGCGACCAGCGTATCGATGTTCCACAATTCTCCGACTTCCAGTAAATCAAAATCATCGGCGACCTGCGCACGCATACCGTCATAATCGAAGCGCGCGATGGCCGCAAAAAGATTTTGCACAGTAGTGAAGGGTTCGGCCGTATCCGCGCGCGACGGGGATGCCGTCAGCAGCACGATGATTCCAAGGGTCAGCAGAATTGATCGCATTGTTTTCTCCTTGTACGCGCGGTGGCCCGGATGAAATGCCAGCACTTCCGCCATGTTATCCCGTCCTCGCGTTATCGGGGCGGCGTGATCGCGCATGTCGCCGATATTCACGAATGACGGCGACGCCGATCAGGCGTCCCGTTCGAGGAAGTCATTGTAGCTGCCAGCCTGATGCTGCCGCTATAAACCGGGGGCGACCTGGGCGATGCTAGAATCGTCGATATCTGCGGAAATCGAGGGCGACGACAGATGTTTGAGAAATTTTCGCGTAGCTGGAGCCTGATCAAATACAGCGCGGGTGTGCTGCGACAGGACAAGGAACTGCTGGTGTTCCCGCTGTTATCGACGATTGCCGCGATCCTGGTTGCGCTGACATTTGTACCGTTGTTGATGCAGACCGGCATAGCCACCGAGGAGGGTCCGACCGAGGTCAGCACGGGCGGGTATGCCGTGATGTTCGCGATGTACCTGGTCGAGTATTTCGTGATCTTTTTCTTCAACGCTGCGCTGGTCGGCGCCGCGCTGATCCGAATGGACGGTGGCGATCCGACGGTCCGGGACGGTCTCAGGATAGCCGCATCGAAGACCGGAAAGATCTTCGGTTACGCGATGATCGCGGCGACGGTCGGCGTAATTCTCCGTGCGCTCGCCGAGCGCCTCGGCTTCATCGGCCAGTTCATCATCGGTCTGATTGGCCTCGCCTGGACAGTCGCGACTTTTCTCACCGTCCCTGTGCTGGTCGCTCGCGATATCGGGCCCATGGACGCAGTGAAGGAGAGCGCCACGCTGCTGAAAGAAACGTGGGGCGAAAACATCATTGCGAACGCGGGTCTGGGATTTGTCTTCGTCTTTGTTTACATCGGGATGATGTTTGTGGTTGCCGGGTTGGTCGCGCTGGTGCAGGGAAGTGGCCCGGCCGTGCTCACAGTCTTCGTGGTCGGAATTGTCTCGATAATGATCGTGGCGCTGGTCCAGGGAGCCTTGCAGGGGATTTTCTCGGCCGCGTTATACCGCTACGCGGTGGACGGCCCGGATCAGTCAGACCCGGCGCGTGAGTTGCTCGGCGAGACTTTCAAGCCGAAATCGGCGTGACAGCCGCGGCGGTCAGCCGCTCGGTGGCATAGAGGCGCTCGACCAGGGCAACCACTCGCGGGAAACACTGCCGCCATGCGTCGACCTCGGCCTGC
This sequence comes from uncultured Gammaproteobacteria bacterium, assembly GCA_963699835.1. GTDB lineage: Bacteria > Pseudomonadota > Gammaproteobacteria > Steroidobacterales > BM003 > BM003. Next base: position 21,452 of record CAVOVJ010000003.1, read on the forward strand.
ATTTGCGCGGGCACGCCGACGCCGTGCGGCGTCACGCGATCGGCTTTGCCGCCGCCAAAGTTGTCCGGAAACGTCCACAGCCCCGAAAGCGACGCGAATGTAATATCGACGAAGCTGATCTCGGGTCCGCCCAGCAGCGTTGTTCTGCCGTCGCCGAGTCGCTCTTCGATCGTCTGCAGGAAATCGCCTGTCCGTGCGAGAGTTTTGTCATGGGTGGCCGGGCCGAGACGGAACGCCTTGCGCATCAGGACCCGTAGCAGGGGGAAGCCAAGACGCACGGTGCCGCGCTGCCACGCCGGCAGGGTGGGATCGTCGCAACCCCAGGCATGGAGCGTCAGGGAACGGTGCGGCAGTATGTTGTGATAAATCCATTGCTGCATATAGCGGCCGTAACGATCGAGTTGCTTCTCGAGTTCGAGTGCTTCCGCCGTAGGGGCGAGAAAAGCGGCGCGCTCGCCATACTCCGTGGCGTAGCGGCCCCACAGGTAGCGCAGAATGTCGGACGAGTTGCCGATTGCCGAGATCACAATTCCGGTGCGCACATGAAGTCTGGGTACCGTGCGGCCGGCGAAGAAAACGCCCAGCACGCCGGTATTCTGGCGTTCCGCGTACGGGACGCCAAGACGATCCATCGACCAGCGTACCTTCTCTGCAAAATGGCTCGCGCCGATCGTCTCGAGGCACAGTTCGGGACCGGCGGGCGGCGAGAGAACTGCCTGCAAAGTCAGCGCCCAGCGCCACAATAACATTGCGCAAACCAGCACCAGCGCCGTGCCGAATCCAAGGCCAAATACGGCCACGATCAGCGGTAACAACAGCAGAAAAACGGCGTGGATGGCACGCGCCCCGATTCTCACCAACAGACTCCCGCTGCGAAAGCGGCAATTTTAGCTGACAGCATTGCTTCTCCCGCAGTGCGCCGCGGACGATATCAAGCCGCGAGCGACTTGCGGATCTGCTCGACGATCGAGAGGATGGATATGCCTTCGTTGGCCGCGTAGACACCGTTTCCGTCGAGTCTTGGCACATTGAACCCACCCGCATGATGCAACGCTATCAACTCCCAGAATTCGTTGAAAACCGGGCTGCCGGAGCTGCCGCCCTGGGTGGGGGCGCGGTAGTGGACAAACCGATCCTTGAGCGCGAGGAGCTTATTGTCCTTTATCGAGAACTGCAGCTTCATGCCCTTCGGATGGCCGATGATATAGACCCGCTGATTGCCATCGGCAAGTGGCAGGCTCCGGGCGATCGGAAACGTTTCTTTTGCCTTTGGCGCCCGATCGAGACGCAGCAGCGTTGCGTCATGTTCGTCCCTGGGTGAGGACCAGACTACTTCCGTCGCCCTGAATTCGGCCGCATCGTCGAACAACTCGAATTTGATTCGCGCCTGGTCGCGCGACAGTGCCCCGCGATCGCGCTCATTCTCCGAAACGACATGTGCATTGGTCAGTAAAAATTTCTCATCTCCCAGCGACTCGGAGATGTCACCGCCGCGGACCAGAAAACCGGTGCCGACCGCTGTGTCGGTCGGATCGAGAATCTGGGCGACGTTATGAGCCCGGTCAATCGCCAACACGAACCATCGGTAACTATTGAATGCATCGTTGCCGAGCACAGCCTCGAATTGCTTGTCGTCCTCAAGGTCATGCAGGAAATCAATGTCGATGTTCTCGCACCTGATATCGAGTACACCGCCTTCTTTGGCGAGGAGTGCTGACTGGACCATGCTGACGATCTCGCGGGCGCGCTCGTCCGCGCTGTCCAGCCGCCATACCTCCTGGAGCTGGCGCAGGGTGCTGCCGAGCGTGAATGCCCTGACCGCGTCGGTGTTGGCGAAACGCGAGTACCAGAACAACGCCTTTTCGAAATTACCAAGCACCAGGTAGGCCTCGGCGATTGTCGCGGTATCCCACGGGGACAGCTGCGATTTCGACTCCAGCACGGTGCGAATCTTTCCGGCGATCTCGCGCGCCCGGGTCTTGGGTCCGCGGTATTTGCCGCCGAGGCGTACCCGGTCCGAGGCGGCGCGATGCAACAAGGCTGCGGCGTTGATGCCATGCCAGTAATTGCCGATGCGGTTGCGGCGGTAGCCACGCATGTAATTGTCGATGGCTTTCTCGAGAATTTGCGGGCGCTTGAATACAGACGAATTCAGATAGAGCTGTTTATATACTCGCCCCAGCAGTCCCAGCGCCTCGTCGTACTCGGCCGGCTCGGACTTCTTTATTGCAGGAGTGGCGAGCGTATCGAGTACCGCGATGGCGGCGGCAAGCGAGCCGCGCTCGATCAATGCCTGCGCGTAACGACGGCGGACGCCAGGATGATCGGAGCCATAGTTGATCAGCGCATCCGCGACCCGTTCGAGGTTGGTAAAGTCGCGCCGATTGTGCAGTGGCTGCAGAAATGTGCTGGCTTCCTTGGCCGGAAATCCTTTGCGGTTACCCTTGATGTGTTCGACGATCCTGTCCGACAGGTGCTGCCTGTCTTGTTCGTCCGGTTCGGCTTCCAGCCTTGCGAACGTATGCCGCAGCGCGTCTTTGCTCACAATCCGAGTGCCGTCGACAGTGCCTGGCGCAAATCGGGCTGGGAGAAGTACTTGGTCAGGTCGTGGCGCCATTTGCCGGTGTTGCTGACCCGGATATCCGTGACCAATTGCGATCCGCCGAGGCGGTAGTCATTGGCCAGGTTAGTGTCGATCGCGACCGGATCGAGGCGGTCGAAAACATTGGCCCAGCCGCCACTTACCTTGTCCCGTGGAAAGCCGTTGTCACGCGAGTACTCCGGTTTGAGCTTGTCCTGGACTTCGTCGATACCGAGCGGGCTGCCCACGGTAATCAAGGCGTCTATTCCGGGGCATGCCGCGACACGCTTCAGACAGTCGTAGGCGATCACCGTACCCATGCTGTGACTGACTACCACATGCGGCCCGCCACTGTTGCCGGCGGCGTCGCGCGCCAGCGCCTCGACAAAGCGGTCGCGGATCGTCTTCTGAATGCGATAGGTCTCGCCCGGACGCGGCGAGTGTTCGGTGTCGAACAGGTAATGGTGTACGTCACGCAACAGGACTTTCATCAGGCGGCGCTTGATAAACCAGGGCAACGGGATTCGTTCGAAGGATTTTCCGGACTCATCCGCCGGTGGCGTGTAGTCGTCTCCCCCGGGCGAGGCGGCATCGAAATCGAGTTTGTCGGATAACGACTCAACGAATGCGGCCTCGGCGCCTTCCAGGTCTTTGGCCCAATCGAGGTCTTCGTCGGTTGCGGCGGTTACGACTTCTTCACCGGTGCTTTCATGCGCGGCGCCTTCCTCGGCGGGTTTCTCGTATAACAGGTTCGCCCAGTAAACCATGGACGAACTGATACCCCGGGCGCCGAGATCGAGCCCGTCGTTGGCGGCGAGACTCTGGCGCCAGAGCGTCAGCAAACGATCGTGAGCCGGTTTGTTTGCGATACCGTGGATAAACGTAACGTGAGGCATAAGAGTCCCTCCTGGTTGCCGATCCAACGAGACCGGCCTCGAAATATCCCTGCAACGCGGTCCGGGCGATGAGAAGCCGCGGCGGCCCGGCGCGTTCACAACCCAGTGTAGTCCGAATCCCCGGGTTTTGACCCGCGGGTCAGGCACCCTCGGTTGAAGGCAATCGCGATGCATGATTGCTGCGGCCTCCCCAGCGCGACGGGGTGCCGGGCGCGGTTCTTTGCGGATGCCTGAGACTGCCGGGCGGCAACCCGCGACAACCGCTGGCCATTCAGTCGTGCGCCGCTCCGGCGATGTCGCTCCGTGACATATCCGGCGGCCGGGTTACTCCGCCGCCATCCAGCACTCGACCGCATAGGCCGCATCGAGAATACGCATTCGGTTGGTCTCGCCGATATCGAGCCAGTCGTTGCGCGCGTTTTCACGAGTGGTTTTTGCGCCGTGGACGAGTGCGTTGCGCTGGTCCTCGCTCAGCGAATTCCACCAGCGGCATTCGGCGGTTGTGTCGTCGCGCACCGCATCGACCGAGAATTGCGGCCGCCGCATGTAAATCGTACCGGTCTGCGGGCTCGACGCCGCGTTTTCGCGTTGCAGGGTATTCCTATGCCGGTTTTCCATGCTCTTCTCCCGCCGGGAGGCTCTCAGTGATTGCTACGGTTCCACATTACTCGCGGAAACCTGAACGAAAGCTGACCAATCATGGCGAATCGCAGCGTTCGCGGGGAATTTTGTGATCGCGCGCCAGGCGCAGAAGCTTCGCGGACCGGACAGCGAGGTCGTGCGGCAAAAAGGCGTGGTGACAGCAAGCACAAATTGAGGATCGAGCCTGACGCTGCTGCGGATGTGATAAAAACGCGGGTCCGGGAATGGCAACTAAAGGGCGGCTGGAGATGAGCGCCAATTTTCGCAGCGACAACGAAACACCCGTCGCGCCACAAATCCTCGAGGCGTTGACGCGGGCGAATACCGGGACGGCGCATTCGTATGGCGACGATGCCCTGACAGCGCGGGTGCAGCAACGGTTCGCGGAGATTTTCGAGACCGAACCTGCCGTGTATCCGCTGGCTTCCGGCACAGCCGCTAACGCGCTTGCCGTGGCGCAGACGACCCCGCCTTATGGTGCGGTGATCTGCCACGAGGATTCGCACCTGAATACCGACGAATGCGGCGCGCCGGAGTTTTATTCCGGCGGTGCCAAACTGCTGACGTTGGACGGTGCCAACGGCAAGATCGCAGCGCCGACGCTAAAGGCACAGTTGGAGAACACCGGTCACGCGGGCGACCATGCCAGCAAGCGGATGTTGCTGAGCCTGACCCAGGCGACCGAATTCGGCACCGTCTATGCCCTCGAGGAAGTACGGGAATTATCCGATCTCGCCCACGCCGCCGGGCTGAAAGTGCACATGGATGGCGCGCGGTTTGCCAATGCAGTGGCGACGCTCGGCTGTACGCCCGCCGAGATCACCTGGCGCGCCGGGGTCGATCTGTTGTCTTCGGTGCCACAAGAACGGTGCGATGATGGCCGAGGCGCTGCTGGTGTTCGATCGTGCCGACGCGGTGGAACTGGGCCGGCGCCGCAAGCAGTCCGGACACCTGATCAGCAAAATGCGTTATATCTCGGCGCAGCTCGATGCCTATCTCGAGGATGACCTGTGGCTGAAGCTTGCCGCGAACGCCAACGCCGAGGCAAGCCGCCTCGCCGCAGGATCGCGGGACTCGACGGTGCCGAACTGCTGTACCCGGTTCAGTCGAACGAGTTGTCCGCCAGGCTCGCCACCCGCTGGCGCGGTTTGCGCGCGGCGGTCTGAATTTCACGGCCTGCCCGGACGACGGGGGTCGAAACCTCGCGACCTGCTCATTGCACCTGGTGGAGGAGGTCGACGCCTTTATCGCCGCTGGCGCTGCACGGAATCGGCGTCAAACGGTTATTTGTTGCAGGGATATAAAGGCGCTGAAGGGAGAAACACGGTATGCGGAATCACATTGCACCAGTATGGTCCGACGCGGTCGCAGCGCACCCGCTGGGCGTTTCTCGAGGTGGTGTCTTGAAGACCAGTCGATCGAGGGCCGGAGCTGATTGACAGCGACGAGGTGAAGAAATCTACCTGCTCGGCCAGTTGCCGGCGGCTTTGTTCGATGGCAAGCCGTTGTTCGAATCCGCCGCGATCTGACCTATATCGCCGACCTGGTGCCGGAAAAAGGCCTGATCGCCGCATCGGGGACCTGGGAGCGCGCGCGGCATGACCAGTGGGTCGCCTTCTGTTTGACCGAGATGGAGGTCTTCCTGTGGCATTCGGCGCGCAACGAGTTCGCGCCGCCAGAGGAGAAGCGTCTGACAAATGTATTTGAGCAGCAACGCCGAGGCCTTTTCGGCGGGGCGGGTGGATGGAGCAGGCCGTTAGAGATCAGGATTACCTCGTGGGCAATCGCTTTCGGTCACGATATCATCGCTGTGGTTTCACGGTCAACTGGGCGGGCGGGGAGGGGGATTGCTCGACCCGTTTCGAAACCGCAGGCGTATTCGCGCGTCTTTTCCAGCGGCCGCACGGCACGTTTACGCAGCGCGAGCTCGCCGGTTTGCCGAGGTGGCCATAGGGGGCGCCAGCAGGGGCGGCGCGTTTCGGCGCCTGAGGAGGAGTCTTGAACGGATCTGCATTTTTTCGGCGGTGTTTTTGCCGTTGGTGCTCCGATTGTGTCTGGTGGCCGCCATTGCAAATGACGCCGTGAAGCCCGTGGACCTATCGCGAGGATGACTAGGCGATGTATCCTTGCCGAGTTCCGTGAATTTCTCTCGCTGCCGAACGTCGCGGCCGATACCGTCGCGATGGATCGCAACGCGGCGTGGCTGATGCAGCGACTCGGCGAGGCCGGGTTCGACAGCGAAGTCTGGCGTGCCGGTGGCGCTCCTTACGTGTTTGCCGAGAAAGAGATTTGCCGGAGCCACAAAGACGGTATTGATCTATGCCCACTTCGACGGCCAGCCGGTCGATGCCGCGAACTGGTGCAATCTGCTGTGGCAGCCGACGCTGCGGGCCGGCGCGCTCGACGATGGAGCGGATGTTGTCGACTGGGACAACACGGTGCAGTTCGACGTCCCGACCGGCGTATCTATGCGCGCTCGGCAGGTGACGACAAGGCGCCGGTCATTGCGCTGCTGGCAGCATTGGCCGGGCTGGGATGCGGCCGGCATGGCGCCCAGCGTCAACATCAAGTTGATTCTGGATGGCGAGGAGGAGGCGGGTCTCCGACATTGGCGGCAATCCTCTCCTGAGCATGGCGCGACGCTGGCGACCGATCTGCTGTTGTTCTGCGACGGCCCGATGCACCAGTCACGGATGCGTCAGCTGGTGTTTGGGGTACGCGGCAGCATGACCGTGGATCTCACGACCTACGGAGCGATCCGGCCGCTGCACAGCGGCCATTACGGCAACTGGTCGCCCAACCCGACCGATGCGCTGATCCACCTGCTTGCGGCGATGAAAGACGACGAAGGCAATATTACGGTGCCCGGCTACATGGACGAGGTTCGCCCGATCAGTAGCGCCGAACGTGCGGCAATCGCGGCGATGCCGCGTATCGATGACGTTTTGCGCGAGGACCTCGCGCTCGGGCGGGTCGAGGGGGCGGCAAGCGCATCGAGGAACTGGTGCTTCAGCCGGGGATTATCGTCAAGGGTTTCCAGGCCGGCGGCGTCGGGCCGCAATCGCGTAATGTCATCCAGTCGAGCGCGACCGCGTCATTGAACCTGCGGCTGGTTGCCGACCAGGCTCCGACGAATGTGCGGGACGTGCTCGAGGGCTTTTTCCGCGACCAGGGGTTCCATGTCGTGCATGAGGATCCTGCGCCGGAAACCCTCCGCAGCCACGAGCGGGTATTGAAGCCGATTGGCGGCCCGGCGCGTACCCGGCGTTTCGGACCCGGTTGGACAGCCCTGAAACAGCGAACGTTATTGCGATCCTCGACAGCATCGATGAGCAGCCGACATTGCTGACACCGACGATGGAGGGAGCTTGCCGATCTACCTGTTCGAGGATGCGATCGATGCACCGATCATCCTGTTGCCAGTAGCCAACCACGACAACAACCAGCATGGCCGTAACGAGAACCTGCGGCTGCAAAACCTGTGGGATGCGATCGAGATTTATGCGGCCGTGCTGGCCGACTACGGCCGGCCGGGTCGTCCCTGATCGATCAACCGTGGCGCGAATGAATCAGGCCGGGTCGATCTGCGCGGGTGATTTGCGAGACGAAGTTTTCGACCTGTTTTTGCGCAGCCTCATAAGCTGTGACCCGGTCCTGGGTGTCCTGCAGCGTAAAACGGGAAAAAATTGCGAAACGCTCTGGTTCCCGGTCAGCGACGGATCCGACAACTTCATTTCCGCAATGTCGAAGCTCCCCATCATCAACGGGATATAGGAGGTCGTCGAGCGCCTGGATGAAGCTTGCTGCCGCAGTTCAATCATCCGGTACAGGCGAACGAGCCTGAGAATGCTCTTTTTCAGTTCGGGGTCGGAGAGAAGCCGGAAGTTGCCGCTATCCTGCATCGAGCGGTAGGTAAAATCCGAGGGCTGGAAAAAATCGTAGCCGGACGGCTCGAACATCACGGCCATAAGTTCTTCCGATGGGGCGTCCGCAAGCCCCGGAAGCTTGCCGACAACACTCCCGAGGCGCTCGATTTTGCCTTTGTTTCCGGCAATCAGTCGATTGAGACTATCGAGATCCTTGCTGAGATCGTCGTGCAATCCCTGCAGGTAGAGTTGCTCGGTTTCCGCGTCCTTGAAATCCTCGAACTTCCCCTCGAACCACAATGCGATATTGATGCCAACGACCAGCATCAGGAGTTCACCCAGGACGTTGGTCCCTTTCGAAGAACGCATTCGCGCAAACATCGGAAATCCCCTTTTCCCTTGACTGCAGATGCACCTGCGGCCGCTGAAGTTTAACCCGAAGCGCGATGGCGGGATTCGGTGCCATTGCACAACCCGGTTTCCGCGCTGATCTAAAAGCGCTTCTTGCGACAGCGGGCTTGGCGGAAAATCTGAATTCGAGATCGATGATGCAGTTATGCGGGCAGTATTTGCGGTGAGCGGAGCTTCTTGCAGGACACGTTAGTTTTCGCCACTGCAGGTTGCGGTGCAAAGCTACGATTTCCTCGTTCCGCTTTGCGGCGGTCCCTGACAGGCCGCGAAGGCACAGCGCCGTCGCCAAGAGAGTGCGATCACGGTCGCCATGGTGCAATTGCCGGGACTGCGCCGGTACCGGTCGGGCCGGTGCAGGCTCGCAGAGGGGCAAGCCACAGGACACCGACCGGCACCGCGCAGGAAGGTTACCGCTTGCGCCGGACTTCGATCAGCGCGACCGGGTTGCGCCAGTCGAACACCGCGGCATCGAGGTCGGCAATGCCATGGACGCCGCTGCCGACGTGCACGAAACCCTCGCCGTTTTCGGCTGAGCTGCCTTCACCTTTGCAGAATGGGCCGGGGATGTTGGCACAGAGTTCGTCGTTGATCTCAGAGCCGGCGTCGTAGGCGATCGCGGTGTAGGTTCTGCTGAAGCGCGGCAACTGCATGTTGTTCAGCGCGACGAAGCTGTCGTTGCTCGGAATCAGCATGCCCGCGAGACTGAGCCGCGAGAACTGGCCGCGCGCCACGATTTCGATCGTAACGCTCTTGCCGGGTCCGAGCAGACCGCCGCTGTCCGGGAGCGCCGGCCCGGTGGAGGCGGTATCGAGTACGAGATTCGGCACGCTGGCGAGCAACGCCTCGAGACCCGCGGTGCTGCCCGACTCGGCCAGTTCGGCGATCTGATCCGATGCCGGTTCTCCGAGTTCGAAGAAACTGATCCTGGAGCGATGCGTCGCGGTGAGTACCGGAGTAAAGGTCTGCCCCGGGGTCAGGTTGGTGATCGTGACCTCGTAGATCGCTCCATTTTTGTTTTTCGCCAACGCCGGCGTACTGGCGAGCAGTGCAAGCGCGGCTAGACCGATAATCTTTTTCATCGTGAATCTCCTCAGGAAGCGTGGTTTGGCTGAACCCGCGTCTGTGGCGGGACGTTCCCAAGTGTCATGGGTAATTCTCACGCGGCTATCACGACTTGATGCTGATTCGGACACATCCTCGACGGATGCCTGTGATATTGGCGTGATTTTTCCGGTCTATGTTGTGGAGCGATGGCCGAGATACCGCCCATGAACCACACCGACGTGACCGCGCTGATGCGGCGCAACGTGCTGATTGTCGAAGACGAACAGGACATCGCCGAGCTGCTCGCGCTGCATCTGCGCGATATTTGCGAGCGGGTCGAGGTCGCTTGCGATGGGCATGAAGCATTGCGGCTCGCCTTTGCCCGCGACTGGGACCTGATCATCCTCGATCTGGGTCTGCCCGGCCCGGGCGGGCTGGATATCTGTCGTGCGTTGCGCGGCGATCAGCGCTATGTACCGATCCTGATGGTGACGTCGAAGTCGTCCGAACTCGACAGGGTGTTGGGCCTCGAGATCGGCGCCGACGATTACGTGACCAAGCCCTTCAGCGTTTCGGAGTTGATGGCGCGGGTCCGCGCGATCTTCCGCCGTGTCGAGTCCCTGCGCGCAGGTCCGGTTCAGATTGACGAGACACTGAGTGTCGGGGGATTGAAGATCGATGCCGCCAGCCGCCGGGTAAGCGTGAACGGTCGGCCGGTCGAGCTGACCGCGCGAGAGTTCGATCTGCTGCGTCATTTTGTACGCCACCCGGGTCGCGTCTTTCGTCGTGCGCAATTACTCGACAGCGTGTGGGGTTACGGCCACGACGGCTATGAGCATACGGTCAATTCACATATCAATCGGCTGCGCTCGAAGATCGAGCCGGACCCGGCCCATCCAGCCTATATCGTCACGGTCTGGGGCGTCGGCTACAAGCTCGAACCCGGCGCGGCGGCGACTCACTCATGAGGGCGTTGCTGTTTCGCTTGTCGCTGGCCCTGCTGGCAGTGATCCTGCTGCTCGGCGGCGGATTTTTCCTGGTCGAGCAATGGAGCTCGCGCCAGTACTATGATGAGTTGACGCAGCGTCTGAATGCGCCGATCGCCATGTATGTAACCGGCGAACGCCAGCTGATCAGCGATGGCCGTGTCGATGAGGACTCACTCAGCACGCTGGCCCAGCAGGCGATGGTCATCAATCCCACGGTCGAGGTCTACTTGCTCGGGACGGATGGCCGTATTCTCGGTCACACGATGCCACCGGAGACGGTATTGACCGATCAGATCGACCTCGCGCCGGTACGCCGCTTGCTTGGTGCTGATTCCAGCATGCCGATCAAGGGCACCGATCCGCGCAACCCGGACGGACGCAAGGTGTTCTCTGCCTCGGAGGTGCGCTCGGGAGACATCCTGGAGGGGTATCTCTACGCGGTACTCGGCGGGCAGAAATTCGATGAAATCGCGAGCGACATTCGTGGCAGCCACGTCCAGCGGCTCACTCTCTGGGCCATGACGGCCGTGATGGCCGCCGCGTTTTTGATCGGTCTGCTGGTGTTCGGCCTGTTGACCCGGCGCCTTACCCGGCTGACCGCCGACGTGCAGCGATTCACCCGATCCGGTTTCGACCCGGAAGCGGCTCTGACCTGGAAACCGCGCGACGGCGATGAGATTGACCGCCTCGGCAGCGCGTTTTCGGTAATGTCGGACACGATCCGAGAACAGATCGAGCGGCTGAAAGAGAACGACCGGCTGCGGCGTGAGCTGGTCAGCAACGTTTCGCACGATTTACGCACGCCGCTGGCATCGATGCAGGGCTATGTCGATACGCTGATTATCAAGAATGGCAGTTTGTCTGCCGACCAGCGCGATCATTATCTGAATATCACCCGCAAACACGCGCAGCGGCTGGGACGGCTGATCGGCGATCTGTTCGAACTGTCGCGGCTCGATTCGGCCAGCGTCGAGCCGCAGTTCGAGCGTTTTTCGGTTGCCGAACTGCTCCAGGACACGGGCCAGGAATTCGAATTGGAGGCCACCCGTGCCGGCGTGCGGCTGGAGGTCGCGGCGCCTCGTGATGGTGCAAGCGTGGTGGCCGATATCGGTCTGATCCAACGGGTGCTGGAGAACCTGATTCGAAACGCGCTGTGTTTTACCCCGCGCGGCGGCCGTATCACGCTGAGCGTCGAGGATCGCAGCAGTAAGCTGGCGGTGGCGGTGGCGGATACCGGGGTAGGGATCGCGGAAGACGATCTGCCGCGAATTTTCGACCGATTTTACGGCAGCGCGCGCGAGTCGGGCGCCGAATCGTCGGGTCTGGGCCTGGCCATCGTCAAACGCATCCTCGAGCTGCATCAGAGCCGCATCACTGTCACCAGTGGCATCGACCACGGTACACGTTTCGAGTTCGAGCTCCCCGCCTCGCTGGCCGCGTGATTGTGTTCCAGGCGCGACCGCTTCGGGTTGTGCGCTGCACTTATGTTAAACAACTGCTTGCGACAACCTCCCAACAGTGTGATGGAGTTCACACAGCGAGCGCTTTTGGCGTGGGTAAAGTGGGCGTGCCGATTCGTTGACGGGAGGGGCGTCATGTTGTCGATGCGTTCAGTTTTGGTTAGCTCCATGGCAGTTCTGTGGGCCTGTGCTGGTGAGGCCGCGGCACCGAAAAGCCCTTCATTCTCCGGTTTCGCCTCCGACCGCCAAAACAGCGCCGAAGTGGTATTCACCCGGCATGAGATCAAGGTTATACGTGCCTACTACCGCACCCATGCCGAGGATGCCGAGCCCGACGAACGCTACGAATCGCGATCCGGCCAGCTACCGCCCGGCATCGCGAAGAAACTCAGGCGCGGCGGCAAGATGCCACCCGGTATTGCCAGGCGAGCTCTGCCAGAGGATCTCGAATACCGTCTGCCGCCGGTCGAAGAGGGTTACGAGCGGGTGATCGTCGACGGCCGGATTTTGTTGATCGAAATCGCCACGCAAATCGTGCGTGACGTGCTGAGCGAGGCGATCCTGGGGTAGACCCAGCGGTTCAGTGCGGCATGCCCACCCCTTAGCGCTGGGCAAAAAAAACCCCGCATCGAATGCGGGGTTTTCGCAATCAGCGCGAATCGACCGCAGCCGGCTAGTCGGTAATCGCCTCGCCCCCAACGATCGGTGTCCAGTTGCGTTCACCGCTTTTGACCGTAGCCTTTCCGCTTGCCCCGTCCATGGCATGACAGTGCAGGCAACTGCCCTCGTATTGCGTCACGAAAGATTCGCGGTCGGGTCGGTGTAATGGGCTCGATGGATCAGGTTGCGTAGTGCGCTCGCCGGACCGTCGCCCGAGGAGGCACGGCAGCGATCGCATGCGGCCGGGATGACCTTGGAGCGGTCGGCGGCCTTGCCGTGGCCGAGCCGGTCAAGCACGGCATTGATCCGCATGTCCAGCGCGCCGGTGCCCTCAACGTGACAACTGACACAGCCGTTGGGATAGTCGTCAGCGTAGGCGTTACCCCCCATGACTGCGCCCGCGATCAGCGTAAGCAACATCAGACCCAGCAAGGTCAGCGGCCGGTTGATGTAAGCGTTTCTCGATTTTGCCGAAACTTTCTTCATTGTCGTCGCCCCCTACCAGTTCCGTGGTCCGCTCTTGACGAGCGCTTCGCCAGAATCGGCGTCCATGGCGTGGCAGTGGAGGCAGTCGCCACCAAACCGCGTGGTGTAAAGGTTCGCTTTGGGCACATCGTAATGAATCTGGTGAATCATGTGCGCAAACTCGTTGTCCTCGCCCTCGTCTGATGCATGGCAACCGCCGCAGCTGGTTGGCACTTTTTTGACCTTGGGGAGCTTGGGATGACCGATTTGTGCCAACAGCGCGTTCAGGGAAAGATTGGTTTTGCCCGGTTGCTGTGCATGGCAGTCGACACAGCCCTGGGGATAGTCATCCGCCTGAGCGAGCGCCGTAACTGCCAGCAGCGCCGTTATGGCTGAAAGGGAGAATACGCGTATTCGATCCTTCATTACTCAGGACCCTCTTAATTGGTATTGCTTTGGCTGTTCGCCGAATCCTGCCACGGCAGGGATCGGGTGGATTCTGCAATAATGCGGTGACATATTTCAGACAATATTTACACAAACGCCGAGCGCGTGCCAATCGGCTTTCCATGACGCCGCCGTTGCCTGACGACAACCGCGTCGGGTGGCTGTCCCGGGGCAAGAGTGAGAAAAGTGTGCTCGGGTGATGTCCGCCGCGTGCGGGAGTGGCGTCGGATCAGAGATCAGCCGGCAGCGCGCAAAAACGGGCCTGATTCGCCTTTGTTTCAGGTACTATTACGTTAGTCGATCCAACCCCGGCCCCGCCGCGGCGCGGCGCAACGATATTGGGAGGGCACATGGCTGAAGAGAAAAAACGCTCCAGTTTCTGGACCAAGCCGAACAAGAAGTGGCTGCTGGGCATACCGTTGGGCGGGTTCGTTATGCTGGCTATCGGCGCCGCTGGCCTGCAAATCATGAATACCATCCTGCATGAGACCAGCAAGACCGAATTCTGTCTTGCATGTCATTCGCATACGGTCAACATCAAGCCCGAGTACGAGGCGTCCGGACACGCCAACAACACGCTTGGCGTACGGGCTGAATGCGCGCAGTGCCATCTGCCCAGCATGGAAGACCGCTGGATCCACTACGTGATGCGAAAGATGGTCGTGTCGCTCGATATTATCCCGGAACTGCAGGGCAAGATCACAGACCCCGCCGACTACGAGGCGCACCGCGCGGAGATGGCCAAAGCCACCTGGATCGAATTCCGCGAGAACGACTCGGAATACTGCAAGCACTGCCACGAGGCCGAGCACATGGTGCTCGAAAATCAGGGCCCGATGGCACGGCGCCGCCACCAGATGTCGATGGAAAAGGGCGGCTACACCTGTATCGATTGCCACCAGGGGCTGGTGCACAAGCTGCCCGAGGATTGGGAAAAGGTCTGGGACGAGGTGGTCGAGGAAACTTCCGCTACACGGAAAGGTCCGGAACTGGCCGCAGCCGGCGAATAGCACTTGGCGCGGGGTCCGCGATGCGGGCCTCTGCGCATGGCCGCTCCCCCCACGCCCGGTCTCTGCCGGGCGTGGGGGGGCGGTGACCTTCAGACCCGGTTGTCCTCCTTGACGATCGCCTCGCGGATGACCCAGAAGCGATCCTGGCCCCAGGCCACGGTGTTGCCGTATTTCAGACAGGGCACGCCCCACAGACCCAGTGCGGTCATGTCGTCGCGATGTCCCGCTACCCAGTCGCGCCAGCTCTCGCCGGTCAGCGCCTGCCTGGCCGATTGCCAGTCGAGTCCGGCCCGTGCCACTACTTTTCGCAGACCGCGCTCGCCCGCCACGTCGATCGCGTCGGCGGCGATGGCCGGCAGCAGCGAGGCAAAGAAAGCCTCGAGGGCGCTGCCGCCGCCCGCCCAGTGCGCCACTGCGTAGGCGCGCTCGATTCCCGGGCCGATCGGGTCGACGATATTGCCGAATGCGAGTCCGATTTTCTCGGCTTCGCGTTTGGCGTCCGTGAGAATGTAAACGCGTTTCGCTAGTGGCACTGCCATGCCGCGCATCACCATTGGCAATACTGGTTTCAGCTCCAGCTCGAGCCCATGGGCGGCTGCGAACCTCCGGGCCTGAAAGAAGCCGAGGTAGCTGTAGGGGCTGCGCGCCGAGAAAAAGTATTCGAGATTTCGCCGGTCAGCCGGATTGCCGATCGGGTCTAACAGGCCGCGCCAGGTGCGGTCGTAGTACACGGACTCGTGCACATCCCTGGCGAGCCCGAGTTCCAGCAGGCGTCGCTCCAGATGATCGAGCCGATCCAGGCCCCAGTACCACTCTCCGCCGTAGTAGAGCATCGCTGTTGCGTAATGCCCGAGTTTGTCGAGCAACGCCTCGTCGGCGCGGAGCCCGGATTTATCGCGCATCGGGTCAACGCTGTCCGCAACGTCCGCCGGACCAGTAGGCCGTTCCGATTGCGAGAGCCTCCTCGAAGAATTGTGCCGATCCGGTCCGCGCGACCAGTGCGCGGCTGGCCTTTTCCCGCTCGACCGGCGCGGCGCCCGGCACGATTTGCGGAAATTGCAGCCGATATAGTCGGGCGAGCCGTTTCGCGTCGGTCGCACTGTAGGCGGACAGCATATCGGGCGCCGGATACATCTGTCGCTGCAGCTTTTCGATCACATGCGGAATCACGGTCACGTTGAAGCGTTGTTGCAAATCCGGAGGGCTTGCAGCATCAAATGGCAGTATGGGTCGTCGACACGATGGAAATAATGAACCTCGTGTGGCCGGCGCGCATGCGCCGGCGCAATTCGGCAACATGACGTATGGCCCGGCGCCGCAGCGGGCTGGTGACAAAGCGGGTCAGCGCGGGTGTCAGTTTACGGTGCCGCATACACGGTTCACGTGTGGCCGATGTCGCACGATCGCGTATTACCCTTGCCGGTGCAATGAATGTCTTGCTCGACGCATGGTGCTGAAGGTGGTGGGCCGGAGTGAATCAGTCTGCGGCGGCAGCCTGGTAGCCGGGTTTGGGTTGTCGCCGGGCAAGAACGTCTGCAGGCGACCGGCGCAACAGAGACGATGGCGCAGGTGGAGTGAGCACAGTACTCGCGGCGGCGGAGGATGCAATGTACTCCGGCCGCCTGTTACCTGCGGGTTGATTGGATTTTTGCAATGTCGATCGCCGTTTCTGGCTATCTATGCCTGCGAGCGGCGATGTCCGGCGGAAACGATGAAATCCTGTCGGCGCTTGCAAAAGATCAGCGCATCTCTATGCTGCGCGAGGAACAGGTTGCAACTGTGGCGGATCGCGCCATTCTCCGCCGCGCAGGTCTGAGGTCAATCAATGCACAGGTATTTCATGGCTCTGGGCCTGGTGTTCGCAGCATCCCCGGCTGTGGCGATCGACGTTGATGAGACCGCCGCAAGCATAAATCGGCTCGCCGACCGCTACTACGATTTGGTCCTCGAGCGTGCTCCGGAAACCGCCTATTTTGCCGGCTTGGAAATAGAACGCCACGACGGTATCAGCGATAACTCGCCCGTTGCTCTGGCGCGCGCGGAAAGCGAGGACGATGCGCTGCTGGCCGAGCTGGCAGCGGTCGATCCGGCGTTGCTGCGCGGGCGGGTCGAGTGGATCACTTACGGGATTCTGGAGCAGGCGCTGGAGTCCTCTCGCGATCTCAGGGTTTGTCGCTGGCCGCTGTGGAACGTCAACCAGATGGACGGCTGGCAGCTCAATTACCCGCTCGTGGCGGACCTGCAGCCCGTTGGCAGTGACGAGCTTCGCGCGCAGGCGCTCGAACGGTTCGGAAAGCTGGCCGGGTACATCGACCAGGAGATCCTCAACCTGCGGCAGGGACTTGAAGCAGGTTATTCGGCACCGCAGTCGGTGGTGCGGCGGGTCATCGCCCAGGTTGATGGGTTGTGGCGAATGGCGCCTGCAGAATCGCCGTTCCTGTCGCCCGCCCGGCGAGACGGCTCGGTGGAATTCACCGCGGCGCTGGAGAAACTGACCAGCGAACAGATTCTCCCGGCAGTAAAGCGATACCATGATTTTCTGCTGAACACCTACCTCGAAGCGGCTCGGGAGGCGCTCTCCGTCACAGCGAACCCGGATGGCAGGGAGTGCTATGAGGCCTCTTTGCGCAGCTACACGACGCTCGGACGCAGCGGCGAGGAGGTCTATGCGCTTGGCCGCAGCACGGTCAGGAGGCGAACCGCACGAGGGTGATCGATCTCGGTCGTGCCGAATACGACCTCGATGACTTTGCCGCGGGCGTCATCGCCCATGTGAAAGACGACAAGTCGGACCATTTTGCAGACAAGGACGAGATGCTCGAATTCGCGCGTGCGGCCGTGGCGCGTGCCGAGGGCCGGCTGGACCAGTGGTTTGGAATGAAGCCGACCCGGCCGGTCGTCGTCGAGCCCTATCCCGATTACCAGGAAGGCACCGGCGTGTCCTCGCGATACGAGCCGGGCAGCAAGGATCGGCCTGGCGTCTATCGGATCAACCGTGATCAGCCGCACAACAGCAGCAGGGGCGGTGCCGAGATTGTGGCCTTTCACGAGGCTTACCCGGGACACCACACGCAGATAGCGATTGCGCAGGACCGCGACGATCTCCATCGCATTACCGGGCTGGTTTTTTACTCGGGTTTTGGCGAAGGCTGGGCGCGCTATTCCGAGGCGCTGGCCGAGGAGATGGGTTTGTACCAGACCACGACAGCGCTGATCTCGCGCCGCGCATGGCCTGCGCGCGGCATGGTCGTCGATCCCGGTCTGCATCTGATGGGCTGGTCGCGCGACAAGGCACGCAAATTCATGGCTGAGTCGGGACGCTTTTCACCGGAGCAGCTCGATCAAATGGTCGACCGCATCGCTATTTTGCCCGGACAGCTGACTTCGTATGATTCGGGGGCACTGGAGATTTTTGCGCTGCGCCGCGAAGCGGAGACGGCGCTGGGCGATAAATTCGATATACGCGAGTTCCACAATCGGGTGCTGGAAAACGGCACGGTGCCGCTCAGGTTACTGCGCCGCCACGTCGCGGCCTGGCTGGCGCAGCCACAATGAACGGATTCACAACAGGCATTGTGGCTCGGTTGCACCTGCGCGGTTATCTGCCGTGACGGCCATCCGTGTCATTGGCGTGGATTGCGCCGCGCAACCGGCGAACGTCGGTCTCGCGCTCGCTGAGCTTGGTGCGAGGGGCGCGCGGATTGTCGAGGCAACGACGGGCCGCAACGAAGATCCGGCCACGCTGATTGCCGGGTGGCTGAAGGGCCGCCACAGCGGGCTGCTGGCGCTGGATGCGCCGCTTGGATGGCCGCTACCATTTGCGCAGTCGCTGGCCGGACACCGCGCCGGTGAGCCGATACTGGTAGAACCCAATGACGTCTTTCGCCGCTCGACCGATCGCTTCGTCAGGGCGACGGTCGGCAAGCAGCCGCTCGATGTCGCCGCCGACCGTATTGCCCGCGCGGCCCACGCCGCACTGCGTCTTCTCGCGCGGGTGCGCGAACTGTGCGGCCAGCCAGTACCGCTGATATGGGGTTGGGGGCATTTGCTCGAAATTGGTGCTATCGAGGTTTATCCGGCGGCGACATTGTCGGTGCGTGGTTTGCAATGCACAGGTTACAAGGGCAGGCATCAGCGCCACATCCGCGACGGACTGCTCGATGCCCTCGGCGACGAACTCGAGATCGCCCCGGGCGTGGCGGCCGCAACCGAGAATGCCGACGCGTTCGATGCAATGTTGTGCGTTCTCGCCGGGCAGGATTTCTTGTCCGGACGCGCGATGCCGCCGGATAATCTGGAACTGGCGCGCCGAGGAGGGCTGGATCTGGGTGCGCCGTCCGGCTGAAATGCGGCCGGACTGATCGCCACGACTGCGCCAGTCAGCGCTTGATGGGGTCGACGCGAACTTCCAGCTCGGTGGGGTTTCCGCGGGTGATCACGGGATGCTGCTCGGTCGTAACAAACAGTAATCTGCCGCCGCTCTCGATACGTGCCTGGACGGCATAGCTCATCCTTTCGTCGATACGTGCGGGGTCGTATTCGAGCCGGAACGGCAGCGGCACCTGCAGCGGTCCGTACAGAGTCTGTTCGGCGATCACCTGGCCGCGACGTCCATTTTCGAGACGTCTGCCAGCGTCACCCGTACCTGGGCGTCGTCCGGCAGCGCAATTCGCTGCAGGTAGAAAACGTTGCCTGTTACCGTGGCCATCGGTGTTGCCTCTTTGTTCATCGCGGATTCCGCGCTGTCGTCAGCCGCCCCGCAGGCGCCCAGCGCAACGGAAACGATGACGACAAGCATATGAGCGAGCCCCTTCTGCATGATGTTTGATTTCTCCCAGGTCGGCCGGACAATTGCGAGGGCCCGATTCTATCCCGTTGCGCTGCGCTTTTGCAAATCACGGTCTACAGTCGTCGCGCCACGTGCGGCGCCGGTCGCGGGTCGATCGATTGCGAGCGCGGGAAGTGCAGTGCAGGTCGAAATTCCTTCACCCCGGTTATCCGTGCCAGCGTTGCCTTGACCGTTGCGACATCGTCGTCGAAGTCGCCATGATGACGTGCGTGCGACGCATCCTTGTGCCCGATCGCGTTCATGTTGGGTGCAAGCACGTATTCGGCGAATCGTCGCTGCAACAGGGTCTGCAGGCCGCGGTCGCGCGCGACGAATTTGTCCAGTCCGAGTATCGGCTCGCCGTGCTCGCGCATGACCGGGATGCGTTGCCTGTCCTCAAAGGCATTCGACACCAGGTACAGCAGCGACTTGTTGTACAGGCGGGCACAATGGTCGTCGCGCTCGGTATCGTCATTGAGATTGAACAGCGCGAACGTCGAGAGTTTGCGTGCATCGATGGCTGGAAAGTATGTCTGCCTGAATAATGACATCGTGCATGCGGGCGCCCACAGGCTGCAGTGGCCGATGTGGAGTCCGTAACCCTGCGCACCTTGCATGGGGCCGCCATCGATGTTGCCGTCGCTGCACAGTAGCTGGATGAGCGGCGCGCAGAAGATGCTCCCGGCGCTGTGTCCCGCGACATGGATTTCGAGGTGGGGTTCGCGCGCGGCAAGTGCCGCGATTTCGGCAGCGACAAGTCGTGCGCCGCCGTCGTCGCGCGTGCTTGCGCGCAGCGCGTTCTCTTTCATTTCATCCCACTGCAGCTTGCCGGATAACACCCGGGCCAGCGGTTCGAGCGCGTCGTCGACCCGGTCCAGCATGAAATCCTTGGCGTCGCCGAGTATGCCTTCGCTGCGCCGGCGCCGCAGCGAGTCGTCGAGGATATTCCTGATCGTGCTCCAGAAGTCCGTGTTCCAGATAAACGCGACCGGATACACCTGCGACCCACGCAGTGCCTCGAGATAGTTCTCCACTCTCTGGATGGCATTCTTTTCGGCGACGAGGCCGCCATGCGCGTACAGCAACAGGCGCTTGCGCCGCCAGTTTTTGGTGATGCGGGGGAAATGTCTGCGGAAGATGTCCTCGACAACGCGCCGGTCATTGCCGAACGTCCCGTTTTGCCGCAATGCGCCGTCGTTGCCGATGCTGATGAGGTGCGGACGAATATCCTCGAACGCGAGACTGGTCGTCGCGATGCCGGTGCTGCGGCCGGCCACGATGTCGCTGTCCAGCATTCGAATGGGTGCGCCGAGCCTGGCAACCCAGACGTCCATGCCGTTGTCGAGCCAGTCGGAATAGGAGATCTGACCGAATCCGCCTTTGCCCCAGGCCGGACCCCAGGAGTTCTGAATCCAGAAGCCATCCTCGTCATAGGCAACGATCGCAAACGCGTGCCCGCCGAGCAGGCGCCGGTGTTGCGGAATATTGCCGTCGCCACCGACCCGGTTCCACCCGCTATGGACAATTGCCGTGGCAAACAGAATCCCGACTTCCGCAAGTGCCGCATGCATCGCCACCAGGTCCTTGTGATTGACCCGGAAATAGGCGCCGAGGGGCCGTTGCGCGGCGTTGCGGCTGCGCCTGACACCGAGCCGCATATCGCGCTCGCCCTCGACGTGCGGCCAGAGCGATTCGGCGCAAACGCCGTGTTTGTGCCAGCCTTTCATGGCGCCGCGTGCGCTCGATCCTTCGTATTCCTCGCCCGGCCATTCGTCATAGCGTCTTGCCATTTCATAAAGCATCCGCGCGCTGACGTTCTCCTGGTCGGGGTCGATTCGCCGGTTTCTCAGCAGGTAATGACACACCGCAGCCAGTGCGAATCCGGTGCAGGCGCCTTCCGTGCCCTGATCCAGTACCGGCGGGTCGCATTTCAGATACTGGTCGAGCGGGACGCGCGGAGGAACCTCCACCAGCGTTGGCTGAAACATCTGGTCGCGAAAATCGATACCATCGGGGCGCGCATCAAACCGCCGCCGCGCGGCCTTGTTTGGGGTACCTGAGCGCTTTTTCGCCATGCTCTTGCTCCGGACAGGCGCGGACCGGCGTGGTCCGCACAAATAACGCACATGGTAAAAAGGTAGTCGAGCAGCTCGACTGCCACCAGTGCGGGCGGATGATTGCCAGCGCGAGCGTCGAATTGGCGGCGCAAGCCACCGTGTCCATAACGTCCTGCGGGGGCTGGGGCAATCAAGGTGTGACGATACTTTTTCCCCGTCCTCGCGTCGGGAATGGTCTGTGGTGGAGAGATTTGTGGGGCCTCGAACTTGAACAGGCAGCGCTTTACCGGTGGCCGGCTGATTGTCGCGGTGACATCGCTCCTGTTGGCGCCGCCGTCGTTTGCGGTCGAACCGACGCTGGATTCCTACCGCCGCGGTCTTGAACTGGTCCAGCAGAGTCTGTCGGCCATCGGCGGTGAGGCTGCGTTGGCTGCCGGCATTACGCTGCATGGCGAAGGTGTCGTCGATCTGGCGACCCGCCTGCAGGGAATGAGTCCGGTCGACCCCGGGCAATTCGCCGTGCGCGAGAGACTGACCCTCGACTCCGTTTCCGGCCAGGCGGCGTTCGAGTCGGATTCCCATGTAAACGCCGATGTGGTTGAGCGAGTACGTTTTCTGTTCGAGCCGGACAGGCCGGCGTTGCTGGCGGACTTCGTCAACGCGGCTGCTTTCTGGCTCCCGGCTGTCGACAGTATCGAAGAACGACGCCGCTATGCGCGCATGGTGCCGCAGATGCTGCTGCTCGATGCGCTCGATCATCGTCAGACGATTCGTTACCTGGGTCGCCGCAGCATCGATGGTCTCGACCGCGACACCGTTACCTACTCGCTGCCGGAGGGCGTCAGCCTGAGTCTGTATATCGACCCGGGCACGCGGCGGCCGGTAGCGGTCGAATACCTGCTGGACATGCCTGCCCGCGGCGATACGACCGTGCGCTGGAAATATGATGCGTGGCGCACTGTCGCCACGATTGGCGCTTACCCACAGGGTTACGAGATCACGCTCGGCGGGCGGTTGCTGAAAAAGGTCCGCTACACATTTATCCGGGCCGGCGTCGATCGCGACCTGCTGCGGTTGCCGGACCATTTTGTGTTGCCCGCGTTGCCCGACGTTGACGGCGATCGCGTGGAGCCGGCGCAGCCGCGGATTCGCGAGCTGGCGGATGGCGTTTACGTCGTGCCCAATATTCGGGCGGGGTTTCACCCGTTGATCGTCGAGTTCGCTGATTTTCTGGCCGTGGTCGATGCTCCGGCCGGGTATTTCGAATTGCAGCAACTTCCCGCGAGGAACTGGGCAACCGGCGAAACCTCGAGTTCGGTCGGCCAAAGGCTGCTCGAGGTGATGCAGCGGGATTTTCCCGGCAAGCCGCCTCGTTACGTCGTACTGACCCATCACCACGGCGATCATGCCGGAGGAATCCGGCCTTTCATCGCCGCGGGAGCGACCGTTATCGCCGCGCCGCAGACACTGCCGGTCATCGAGCGCACGGTGGCGGCGCGGGTCAGCCTGAATCCCGATGCACTGAGCGGCCGCGAGGAACTCGCGAAAAGCGAACCGGTCGTTGCCGAGAAACGGATCGCCGACGCCGGCAACGAAATGCTGGTGATCAATGTCGGCGCCAATCCCCATGTCGAGGGGATGCTGGTGGTGTGGCTGCCGCGGCAGAAATTGCTGTACCAGTCTGATCTTTACATGCCGGCGCCGATTGAGCGATTCCCGGACCGGGCGCGGGTGCCGGTAATGCGCTGGTTCGTGAACTGGCTCGACGCTTCGGGGCTGGTGCCCGATCAGATCCGCTCTATGCACGGCCCCGGCGCGGTGACGCCGCAGCAGCTCGATATCATCCGAACGATGCCGGGAGACGAAGACCCGGCACGAGAATGACGGTTTTGCACCAGTAAAGACGCTATGCGGAGTTCGCTGATATGAAAACCTACAAAGCTGTTCTTGCCCTCGCCGCCCTGCTGGCCGCGTTTGCGGCGCAGGGTGCGTTCGCCCAGGATATCGGCGCACGCCTCGACGCCGCGATCGCCGGCGAACATCGCAGCGCCCAGAACCGTGCGCGCGACGTCTATCGTCATCCTAAGGAAACGCTTCTGTTCATGGGGCTCGAACCCGATCTGACGGTGGTCGAGATCTGGCCGGGTGGTGGCTGGTACAGCGATATCCTGGCTCCCGTATTGAAACCCGACGGTATCTATTACGCCGCATCCTTCGCGTCGTCCGCCGACAATTCACAGCAGTGGCGGATAGACGCGCACAAGCGCTATATGAAAAAGCTCGAGGCCAGCCCGGGGGCGTTCGATCATGTCGTCGTGACAGAGCTGTCCGTGCCCGAGCGCACGACGGTCGCCCCGCCGGGAAGCGTCGATATGGTGCTGACGTTTCGCAATGTCCACAACTGGATGAAAGGCGAATATGCAGAAGAGATGTTCGCGGTGTTCGATCGCATGATCAAACCCGGTGGCGTGCTTGGCATCGTCGAGCATCGCGCAAAGCCCGGAACTTCGATCGACGCGATGAAGCAGAGTGGTTATGTGACCGAGGCGCATGTCATCGCGTTGGCCGAGGCAGCGGGCTTCGTGCTCGAGGCAAGATCGGATATCAATGCCAACCCCGCCGATACCACCGATCATCCGGCCGGGGTCTGGACATTGCCACCCAGTCTGCGCCACTGCCGTGGCATGGATGACGGCCCGGCCAAAGACTCCTGCGTCAATGTGTACACCGACATTGGTGAGTCGGACCGCATGACATTGAGATTCCGCAAGCCGGTGGGCTGACCCGCGTAGCTGCGCCAATTCGCGATTCCATGGTGTTAAGCGGAGCGATCAGGCAGGCCCGATGTCTGCTAAGCTCCGCCGAGGAGTGGCCGCCGACGAGTGGGCATGGGCGATTTTCTCAATGAGCTGAAACGCCGGAACGTTGTCAGGATCGGGTTGCTTTACGCGGTCAGCAGCTGGGTCCTGCTTCAGGTTGCCGATGTTCTGGTGGGTCTTTTGGGTCTGCCCGACTGGACCTTGCGTCTCGTTGGTATGCTGCTGCTGCTGGGTTTTCCGCTTGCGTTGATTTTTGCGTGGGTTTACGAGTTGACCCCCGAGGGGATCAAGCGCGAGCGCGATGTCGACCGCAGCGCTTCGATTACTTCGCACACCGGGCAACGGCTCAACATTGTCATCATCGTCCTGCTTGCGATGGCGGTGACCCTGCTCGCTTTGCAAAACTTCGCCGGAGGTGATGCAAAGCCGGCGGAGGAAGAGCAGGCGGCCGCGCCGGTTTCCGCGGCTGCACCCATTGCCGGCGTGACCGATGAATCGCCGTCAATCGCGGTCCTGCCGTTCGTCAATATGAGTGGCGATACGGAAAACGAATATTTCTCCGACGGTCTGTCCGAGGAATTGCTGAACGTGCTGGCGCGCGTGCCCCATCTCAGGGTGGCGGCGCGTACGTCCTCGTTCCATTTCAAGAACAAAACCGGCGATGTCGCCGAGATCGGCCGCGAGCTCGGTGTTGCCAATGTACTCGAGGGCAGCGTCCGTAAAAGTGGCGAGACCGTGCGGGTGACCGTGCAGCTGATCAAGGTCGAGGATGGTTTCCACCTTTGGTCGGATACGTATGATCGCCGGCTCGACGATATTTTCGCGATCCAGGACGACATCGCGAGCCACGTGGTCGCGGCGCTGACGGCAGCGTTGCTCGGTGACGACGACGTGGCGGCGAAGCGCGCAGGCGAGACCCTTTCCGTCGCTACGGCTGGTACCGATAAATTCGCCGCGTATGACCGCCTGCTGCTGGCCCGCCAGTACCATAATCGCGGCAGTTTCGAATCGCTTGCCATCGCGACAGAGTATTACCTCGAGGCGATTGCGCTCGACCCCGGGTACCGCGACGCCTGGATCGAATACGGAAGGGTCGTATCCAGCCAGTGGAATACCGGCTCGATCTCGCCCGCTGACGCCGCTCGCGAGATGAAGCGGGCCGCGGACGAGGTAGCGGCGATCGACGCCGCGGCTGGCGTCAGGCGCGGTGATCTGATTGAGCTGCAAGCCATGACCCGGATCGTCGAGCGCTCGGGCGGAGAGATGTCGATCGATGGCTGGCAAAATGTCGCGGAGGAGGCGATCGGTCGGCTGGAGGAAGCGCGCCGGCTAAGCCCCAACGACAGTAGCATTTACCAGTCCCTGGCGCAGACTTATCACAATGCCGGGCAAATGGAAGCGGCGCTGGAAGTATTGAATCAGGCACGCGTCATCGATCCGTATTCGGTCCGCATCGCCGGCCGCCTGTCCGCGCTCTATAACTTCTCATTGAATCGTCCGGACCTGGCGCTCGAGGAGGCCCGGCGGATCCAGCGGATCGAGCCGGATAACCCGGATGGCTACAGCCGAGAGGCGGCGGTCCACATGCGGTTCGGCGATCTGCCAGCGGCCTACCGGGCACGCGTGAAGTCGATCGAGCTGGATCCCGATGATCACGAACTGCGCGGGTGGCTTTCGGCGCTTTACCTCGGTGTGGGCATGGTCGACGAGGCGCGAGTCGCGTTGGAACAGGCCGAGGCGATCGGTCCCGGCGAACCGGTGACACTGATGACCCGGGCGAGTTACGAGTTTTATGCGGGCAATTTCGATGCTGCGCTCGCGATCGCCGAGCGTGCGATCGCCGAGCGCTTGCCGGGCCGCCACGGTTCGGAGTTCACCTTCAACGCGATCGTGATAATGGAAGCTTATAAAAATGGTGAATACGATGACGCGCTCGAGGCCGCGCAGCGCATGAGCGGTTCAATCGACCTTGACAACCCTGCATTCAGCAACGAGTACTCAGCCTATATAGCGCTGCAGTTCGCTATGCCGTCATTGAGCGCGAAGGGCAACGAAGAGAGAGTCGGAAAGGTGCTGGATGCCGTCACGCGCTGTATGACCGGCACCTGCTCGGACCCGCGGCTGGAGTGGGAGAAACGTCATGACGATGCGCTGGTTGAGTACTATCGCGGCAACCGCGCCGCGGCGGTGGCGAGATACGCCGACATGGTCGACATGGCGCCGCTGCAGGACTACTGGTGGTGGATGTTCGAGCGCGACCCGATGCGCGCCGATATTCTGAGTGACCCGGGCGTGGCTGAGGCGGTGGATCGCTACCGGCAGCGCCTCGCGGTTGCCCGCACCGAGATCGAACGCGCGATGGCCGAGGGTTCTGAAAGTGCGGTTGCGGAGCCGGCAGTCGTGGCACGGGCGCGGGCGCAGCTCGCGGCGAAACTCTCGCTGCCGGCGGCGTCGATCCGCCTCGACGAACTCGAGACCGTTACCTGGCCCGACGGCAGTATCGGTTGCCCGGAGCCGGAGATGGTCTACACGCAGGCACTCGTCCCCGGTATCCGAATCGTCCTAAGCGTGGCGGGTGTCGCCTATCATTACCATGCGCGCGAAGGCGGCGAGCCGTTCCTGTGCGAAACCCCGGGCAAGGCCCTGCCGCCGGGGTAGTGTCAGCGATGCCGCCCGGGCTCAGGCCCCGCCAAGCAGCTGCCGGACCGGCTCCGCCAGCACAAAGGCGCCCCATGCCAGGAATCCGATTCCGCTCAGCGAGCCGAGGCCGTGTCCCTGCGGCAGTACTTTCTCGAGCAAGACGAGCACCGCCAGACCGACTATCCACAACATGTTCATGACACCGCCGTAAAACAGCAGGCCCATCACGACCCAGCAGCAACCGACGCAATACGCGCCGTGCTCGAGCCCCATCCTGAACGCGCCCGTGCGGCCTGGGCGCCAGTGCGCGGTGATGAACTCGATCGGTCCACGGCAATGGCGCAGGCAGGCGTGTTTGAGCGGGGTCAGCTGGTAGATGCCGGCGGCGACGAGAAGAAGGCCGCCGAGCCAGCGGTTGGCGCTCGCCATTGCCATGGTCAGCCAGCCCGATTGCTCGAGGCCCCACTGCAGCAGTGTCGCGACCAGGCTGAAGCCGCCCCAGGCGACGAGATAACCGGAGGCAAACACGAAGGTCGGGACATACGGCGCGTCGCGCTCCCGACTTTTGCGGTTGACGAGCGCGAACAACAGGATCATTGGCGCGGCGCTCGGCAGCATCATGGCGATCATCATGATCCACCACATCAGGAACATGACGAGCGCGTAGGAGGGGGTCCATGCCATGGGCATGACCATGTTCATGTCCATGGCCATCGAGGACATGTCCATGCCGGCACCGGACAACAGGTAGAGCCATGCTAGCGCGGTGATCAGCACCAGCGCGATGACGATCACGAGGCGGTCGCGGCGGGCGACGGCTTCGACCAGCGAATCGCTCAAACGACGGGAACCCCGCTCTCTGCGCTAAGCCGCGGGATCAGCCGACCGGACCGCTCGCCGTCATGTGGATTTCACAGATATGACCGTGGCCGTCGGTCCAGTCGAGCGGCACAGGGCCGGTGCCCGTCGTGTGGCTGCTGACAAACTCCGCCTCGCGGTATTCGAAACCGTGCGGCAACATCACCCTGGCGCGATGGCTCTCGCCGGTGATCGGATTGGCGATCGGCGTGGCGTGGGCGTCGATGTACCCGGGTATCGAGAAGTGCCCCGTCCACTTCTCGTAATCGACCTCGAAGTTGATTGCTGCAAAAACGGGCTCGTGGACGGTGACGAGCGTGGAGGCGAACACATTGAACATCGTCGCGCCCGGCTGCGAAGTCTGCCCCGAAAGAATGCCAAGCAGCGCTTCGCGTTGTGCGGCATCTGCGCGTTCGTCAATGATCATCAGCCCTTCGCCGTTGCCGAGATGGATCGCCTCGGGCCATGCGAACATCGCGGCCCACAACAGGCCATCGAGCTTCACGTCGCCGAAATGGCCTTCATCGATACGCATCGCGACGCCGGCGCGGCAGTCGCCGTGGGTCGGCAGCGAATTGAACTGACACGGGCAACCCCAGTTGCAGTTGCAGGTGGATACTTCGGGACCACGTATTTTCCAGTCGAACTCGGTCATGGCGGATTCCTTGCGCAGGTTTTGCAGCAAGTATAGTCCACGATCTGGGCGCCGCTTTCGCATCACCCGGATATTGCGTAATTTGAGTATGATCGGCGCGAAGCGGGCGAGAGGCGAATTCTCAGCGAGGAGCGACAACGATGTTCAGAAGGATTTTTGCCGAGATAACCGGTGCGCGCCTGGCGCGGCTGCCGTATTTCGGCTACACGGCTCTTCTTACCGTCGTTCTTGTTGTCATTGTGTTTGCGATAGTGGCAGGTATCGCCGGCCTCGAAAATCTGGCTGAGGGCAACATCACGGAAATCGAGAAGCGCTTTGCCGAAACGGGCGGGGGCCCGCTGGTGATCGCGTTCATGCTGTTCATGCTGGCCCTGTTGTTCGCCCATTTCAACCTGATGGCGAAGCGCCTGCGCGATATCGGATTTCCGGGCTGGCCGGGGGTGCTGGTCGTTTTCGTGGGCATTGCGATCGTCAGCGCGGTGATTGGCGAAAACTATGCCGGCCCGATCAATACACTGATCTGGCTCGCGCTCGTGCTGATTCCCGGCAATGCGTTCGGTCACCGGGGTGGAGAAACGCCGGGCGGCGACTAGTCAGAACGGCGTTTTCGCGTCTGGTCTGGTCCGGCTCAGCCGGCCGGGTTTTTCTTTTTTGCGACTACCGCCTGTGCGGTGGATTTCATATTGCGGCGGATCTTACGTTTCTCCGCGGCGGTCATTGTCAGCTTCCCACGATTCTCGTGGCTATTCATGCGCAGGTCGTCGGCACGTTGAATCACGTCTTCGATCAGGCCATCGACATTCATGCCGTCACGGTAGTACTCCTGCAGGTATTTCGCCCATTCCCGATCGAATAACTGCGACTCCGGATCTCGCGCGCACATCGCCACCAGTTTCTGCATGTCCTGCGAAGCACCCTGTGTCGCGGGGTTGCTGATACCGCCTCGCATCTTCAGGGAGCTCGGTCCGGTCGTGCTCTCCTGGGCCGCAATCCGCGCCCCAGGGAGAAGTGTCAGGATCAGAATGACTGCCAGTGTGTTTCGCATCGATGCCTGCCCGCGCGTGTGTAGAGTTTATTATAGCCACGAGACCTGTGGCCGTTCTGATCACGATCGCCCTGACAAACGATGGTTTCAGCGCGGCTTTGCCATTGCTGCGGCCACGGCCGACTGCGCCGCTAGCCGCGGCGATTCAGCCGCCGCAGCCAGCCGCTGCGATGCAGTTTGAGCGGAATACCCGGCCGCAGGCCGTTGTCATCGGGCGATTGCTCGATGGCGCGCTGGCGGACCCGCATGAGCCGAATCCCTGAGGGGGTAGCGGATTTTTGCACTTAACATAACGATTGACCATTCCCTTGGCGCGACTGTGCGCGCTTTTTAAACGCATTTTGTTACGTTTTCGCGACACGGCGTCCGCGTATTATTCGAACGCCGGATTGTTTGCTTTCCCTGGTTTGATGCCGGTCACCGCAAAAGGGTTGCATTGCGGCTCCGGCCCGGGCTCAGGCGATGAGCATCCGGGCTCCTAGCGTTCGCATTGGCGCAACGGAGGGATTCAAAAAGAGCGGACAAAGATTTGGTAGACAAAACGGGCGATAGTCCCGAACAGGATCGGGCATTCGGGCGAAAATTCCGGGCAAAAGAATCCCCGCCGTGGCGGGGGCATCAGGCAAGTAGATTTTTTGCTATTTTTCGTGTCCTCACTTCTCCCTGGTGAGCGTCACATCTGCGACTGCCCCACCCCGCATTGCGGGCATGGGCCCCCTGAGAACTACGAATACCTTCTCTGCAACGGCCATCCGGGTCAATCCGTATTTCCCCTGAATGTGTCTGCAAGCGTTTCGCTTTACGGCGAGGGTTTACGCAGCCGGACTCCCCAGTCGCTCTCTCACCCGGCAAGTTTAACCACTGGCGGGGTGAAAGTGGGAGATTCCTCCGGGCACAAGATCGGCCGGTCCGCAGTGTTCCGCTTCTGCCGGGTGGTTGGCGAAGGTCAGGCAGACTGGATGACGGCTGCACGGCGCGCACCGTTCGGCGAGGCAACAGCGTCGCCACAGGGGCTGCGAGGGGTGCCGGTTGCATGGTATACATGCAGCCCTGTTGGCGCAGCGGGCTTTTCGGGTCGCGGCGCGAGGCCGGTGGATTTGCGCAGTGGCGCGAATCGCCGATTCGAATACCACCGGGGGAAATGGCGTGAAACGAACTGCTTTGGTGACTTCGCTGATCGTGGTCTTGTTTGTCGCATGACCGCATGCGGTAAGAAGAAGGAAGAGGCCTCGGTAGACTGGACGGATGCCGAGACCGTGATGGTCATTACCAACCGCAGCGGCGAGCTCGACCTCGTGCTGACCACGGCGAGTGTGGCGATGAAGCTGTCGGAGGAGAAACTCGAGGAAATCGAGTCGGAGTTCGAGGAAGAGCGCGATGCCGGCGAGGAAACCGGTCTTGCCGCCAACTTCAAGACCTTCGTCCTCGACAGCGTCGAAAAAATGCTCAACCAGCAGCTGATCTACCCGCTGGATGCGATCAATGAGATGAGCTGGCACGACGGCGAGATTGTCATGGACGTGGAGGGCGAGGGGTTTATCTCCTTCAGTGAGGTGTCAGTGGACGGAGACATGGCGCTGGAGACCTTTCGCGAGGAGGATGCGCTCGCATTTATTGCCGCTTTCGAAAAGCTACGCGACGCTCGCTAAGCCGGCTGCGGGCGCGTCACGCTCCGCTAACACCCGGGTAGCATCGTCCTAGAGCAGCGGCGCGAGAACGCCGGCACCATTTTGCAACAGCTGGTGATGCCACCCGCGCTTGCGCCACCTGTCCAGCTCCACCGGTCGCGAATCGCTTATGTAGACCTGCTGCACTGCCCGCAACTGTTGCGTGAACTGCTCGTCGAACACGATGACGCTGACCTCTGCGTTCAGCTCGAAGCTGCGCCGGTCCAGGTTGGCAGTTGCGACGACACTCGTGTGACCGTCGATGCTGATGGTTTTGGCGTGCAACAGCCCGGGCAGGTATTCGTAAATCGCCACGCCCGCTTCGAGCAGCCCTTCGTAAAAACTGCGGCTGGCCGCGGCAACCAGCGGTGAATCGTTGCGCGCCGGGACGATCAGTGAGGTCGAGACGCCTGAACGCGCGCTGGTTTGCAGCGAAGCAAACGTGGTCTGGTCGGGGACCAGGTAGGGTGTGGTCAGTATCAGTTCGCGCTCGGCTTGCGACAGTCCCACCTGGATTAATGCGTCCAACGCCTGGTTGAAACACAACGGTCCCGTACCAAGCACCTGCACCGGGATGCCATGGTCATGCGCGGGCGCCGCCGGGGTCAGAAGCGCCTCGACGGTTTCGTTGCAATCCTGCAACCAGTCGGCGATGAACAGCGTTTGCAGGTCATGCACGGCAGGGCCGTCGATGCGCATCATCAGATCGATCCATGGCGCATAGCGGCGTTTTGGCGCGAATGCCGCATCGGCGACATTCTGGCTGCCGGTCCAGCCGACCTGGCCGTCGATCACGGCGATCTTGCGATGGTTGCGATGGTCGATCCGCTTGAAACCGGCCCGCCACGGCGCCACCGGCAGCGCCTCACCGACGCGGATGCCGGCTTTTTCCATGTCTTTTCTCAGCCGCGAGCGCAAAAACGGCTTGGCGCCGAGCGCATCGACCAGCAGGCGACACTCGACGCCGCGGGCGGCAGCGCGCATCAGCGCCTCGCCAACCCGGGTGCCGGTGTTGTCGGGCAGATAGATGTAAAACAGGAAATTGCAGCTCGATACAGAAGCGTCGATGTCGCGGATCATCACGTCAAAAAGATGATCCGTTTCCGAGTAAAGCGCACAGATATTGCCAGTGCGCAGGCTTGTGCCGCTGACAGCCTCTGCGAGATGGACGATTTTGCGCCGTGCCGGGGACAGCAGTTCGGCCGCATTGACAATCGATTTGTCGCTGATTGTCAGCAGCCGAATCTCCGCTTGCGCGTCGTTAAAACGGTCGATTCGCGACTGGTTCAGGCGAATGCGGCCGATGGCCAGGAACAGTATCAGGCCGATCAATGGCAGGAGCAGCACCAGCAACAGCCAGGCCATTCGTGCCTGCGGGGTGCCCCTCGAGCGAATCAGAACGACAATCGCGATCGCGATTTGCAGCAGGTATTCGAAAACGACCCCGAGCGCGAATGTGGAACTCGCATCGGTCACTCTGGACCTACCTCCGTGTGTCGGATATGCCGTCCCCGGCACGACTGGTTCGCAGTCGCCGGTACTGGCGCAGCGCAACGATAGCAGATGACCGATCGCGGGCCGGACCTGTTGCGGTCCGTCGCGGCATCATGTTTGTTGGCAGGATGCCGCCGGCTCCGCGGCAAGTAGCGTAAAATTCAAGCCCGGCAGATGCAGTTTTGCGAAAACACGGGACCGGGCGAAGTGGCATGCAGAGGTTGAGTAAGAATTTCTGGGAACCCGCGGGCATGATCTGGCATGGTGCGGCATTGCTGTATGCGTCGCTCGGGTACATTGCCGGCTGCGCCGGACTGTTCAGTCCGTCGTGGCCGGTCAATCTGCTGGCAATCCTGCTTTTGGCGCATTCGATGGTGATCGCTGCCTACCTCGTGCATGAGTGCGCGCACAATACGATTTTCAGACGAAATGCCGACAATGCGCGCCTCGGCCGCCTGCTCACCTGGCTTTGCGGCGCGTCGTACGGCACCTACGAAGACATTCGCTACAAGCATTTCCGTCACCATGTCGATAACGATGATGTGGTGTGGTTCGATTATGAGAAGTTTTTTCTCGATCATCCCGTGGTGTTCGTATGACCCGCGCGCTGGAGTGGTGTTACGTGCCGGCGCAGGAAATTGTTATGCACGGGCTGCTGATGATCAATGCCTTCGTCATCCCGCAACGGCGGGCGCAGCGGATCCGCAACGTGGTCGTATTGCTGGTGCGTCTTGGCATCCTTGGCTTTTTGCTTCTTGTGGCGCCGCGAGCTGCATTGCTGTACGGGGTTGCGTATCTGCTGATGATGGTGGTGCTGCGGTTTATGGACAGTGTTCAGCACGACTACGGTTACCATTTGACACTTTACGAAACGGCCCCTTCGCCGCGTCGCGGTGACAAGGCGTGGGAGCAGGAGCACACGTTCAGCAATCCGCTTTCGCTGCGTCATGAATGGATCAACTGGCTGGTGCTGAACTTCGGCTTCCACAATGCCCACCATGCGCGACCGACGACGCCGTGGTACCGGTTGCCGGCTTTGCATCGCGAATTGTACGGCAATGCCGCCGAGCGGGTGATTCCGTTTGCTGCGCAATTGCGGATTTATCATCGCGGCCGGGTCGAGCGAATCGTCAAATGGGATGACGCAACGGACGCGTTTGGAGCGCAGCCGGCGGAAGGCTTTCTGCTGCGGGCGCAGCGCGGCATGGTTCCAGGGGGCAATGCCGCTTCGTTTCTCACGTCATTCTGATCCCGAGTGCCAATATGCCAATCGCCGCACGGGCCGTTGGCCGAAATTGTAGTAACGTCGTCAGGATTACGACGATACGGTCGCGACCGGATGATTTCGCGAGGGAAAGATTATGTTGAAACGTAGCATTTATGCGGTTCTCGTGGCGTTGCTGTTTTTTGGTTCAGTCGCTGTCGCTGAAGACGCCTCGCTCACCAGCCTGAAGCAACGGTGTGAGGCGGCCCGCGAGGCAAAGATCGCCCCGCTGCGTGCGGCTGCCATTGAAGAGTGCGTGAACAAGGAAAAGAAGGATCGCGCCAGCTGCGAGCGCTTTTACAGCGACTACGGGAATGGCGGTCGCACGGCCGGCGGCGCCACGAAGCAAAGGATGTTCAACGAACTGCCGGAGTGCCTCGAGCTTTACGAAGCCGAAAAAAACCGCAGCAAACCGTAACCGCGATCAGCGCGCGTTCCCGGCGGCAGCGCGTTGCGCCGCATCGAGGTGTTCCCAGCGCGCATAGGCGAGCTCGAGTTCAACGCCCAGTTCTTCGAGCCGGGCGAGGGCGAATTTGATCGCGTCCTTGTCGCGCTGGTAAAACTCCGCGTCGCTGGTTGCCTGTTGCAACTCCGCCTGCTCGGTTTCCAGCGTTTCGATCCGGGCCGGCAGCATCTCCAGTTCGCGGTTTTCCTTGTAACTCAGTTTGCGTGGTTTTGTCGCCTTACTGGCCTTTGGCAATGCCGCCGGCGGCTCGCTCGGGTTGTTGCGCCCGGTCACGCTTTGTGGGGACAGGCTGGCGCTGCCGCAGCCAGTCGCTGTAGCCGCCGACGTATTCGCTGACCGTGGCGTTACCTTCGAATACCAGCGAGCTGGTTACCACGTTGTCGAGGAAGGCGCGGTCGTGACTGACCAGCAGGATCGTGCCATCGAAATCCGCAACCAGCTCCTCCAGCAGCTCCAGCGTTTCGACATCGAGATCGTTGGTCGGCTCATCGAGAACGAGCAGATTTGCCGGACGGGTGAAGAGCCGCGCCAGCAACAGGCGGTTGCGTTCACCGCCACTCAGACTGCGTACCGGCGATTGCAGACGCTGCGGCGGGAACAGGAAATCACGCAAGTACCCCGCCACGTGGCGATCGCTGCCGTTAATTTTGACCCGCTGGTTTCCGTCGGCGACGCTGTCCATCACTGTCCTGTCGGGGTCGAGTTGCTCGCGACGCTGATCGAAGTAGGCGGTCTGCAGCTTTGTTCCGCGATGTACACGGCCCGAATCCGGTTTTAGTTCGCCGAGAAGGAGACGGATCAGGGTCGATTTTCCAGCGCCGTTCGGACCTATGATGCCGACACGGTCGCCGCGCAGGATGCGCAGCGAAAGGTCCGAAATCACCGGCTTGCCGTCAAACCCGACGGACGCATGCTCGGTTTCGAAAACGACGCGGCCGGAGACTTCGGCATCTTCGACTCGCAACGTGACATTGGCGCGCTGCTCGCGGCGCTGGCGACGCTTCTCGCGTAACGCCTCGAGCGCCCGGACCCGGCCTTCGTTGCGGGTCCGCCGCGCCTTGATCCCCTGGCGAACCCAGGTCTCTTCCTGTGCGAGCAGCTTGTCTGCCTGGTGCGCTTCGCGGGATTCTGCTTCCAGTTGCGCCAGCTTGCGCTTTTTGTAGGTGTCGTAGTCGGTATCCCACGAACTCAGTCTGCCGCGGTCGAGTTCGCAAATCCGGGTCGCAATCCGACGCACGAAGGCGCGGTCGTGGCTGACGAAAAGCAGGGCGCCGGCGAAATCGCTTGCGAATTCCTCGAGCCACGCGATCGCGTCGATATCGAGATGGTTGGTCGGTTCGTCCAGCAGCAGCAGGTCGGGCTCGCAGACCAGCGCGCGGGCAAGCAGGACCCGACGCTGTTGCCCGCCGGACAGGGCGGCAAACTGCGCTGCGCCATCCAGCGAGAGCCGCGACAGGACCGTCTCGACACGCTGGTTGAGGCGCCAGCCATCGCCGGCTTCGAGCTGATGTTGCAATCGTTCGAGTTCGCTGGCGGCCACGTTGTCGGAGCCATCCGCCAGTTTTGCCGCGGCCTCCTGGTACTCGCCGATCAACGTCCCGGTCTCGGGCATGCCGCTGGCCACAACGTCGAATACGCGGTTCCCGCTAACCTCGTCAACGGTCTGCGCGAGGCACGCCACCCTGGCTCCCGGGCGCAGCCGGATCGTGCCGTCGTCGGGTGCGAGTTCGCCGCTAATGAGCTTCAGCAATGTCGATTTCCCCTCTCCGTTGCGCCCGAGCAGGCAGACTTTCTCCCCCGCATCGATGGAGAAATCGACCGCGGTCAACAGTTCGTGATGACCGAACGCGAGGGATACCTTATCGAACCGGAGAAGAGACATTGACGGCAACTCGCTTGGGGCGGGTCGAATGGCGAAATGGGCCGCCAGTATAAGAGAAGATGA
This sequence comes from uncultured Gammaproteobacteria bacterium, assembly GCA_963699835.1. Lineage (GTDB taxonomy): Bacteria > Pseudomonadota > Gammaproteobacteria > Steroidobacterales > BM003 > BM003. The sequence goes on from CAVOVJ010000003.1 coordinate 57,661, forward strand.
GCCCGGTGCCGCGCTCGCAGAAGCGAGGCTAGCCGGTCGGGCGGGCGAACGCGACGACTTTGGAGTCGGACGTATCTTCAGATTCCTGAGATGTTGCCGCCGCCATGGCATGACTCGCGCGCCTCGAGCATGCTCAGCCGCGCCTCCAGCCATGCGGTCAGTGGCTGCCACTGCGCGATATCCTTGCTTACCCGGTGGCGTTTGAATTCGTGAATTCCCAGGCCCTCATCGGCCGCATGCAGATAACTCTGGCTGTCGCGGAGCACGCCAATGACTGGAATCGCCAGGCGGTAAACGAAACGCATCAGGTTGCGGTAGGCGACGGTCTGGGTTTTGACCCGGTTGGCTATGACACCAATATTGCCGGTGCGCCGGTTCACCTTGGCCTTGAGCAGCAGGTCGGCGATAAAGCGCGACGCGGCATGGATATCGATATCGGATGTGCCCACCGGTACCAGAATGGCGTCGGCCTCGCGGGTGAAATCGTACAGTTGATGCGGGGCAATCGCGGCCGGCGAATCGACGACCAGGTAGCGAGTCTCGGGCGGCACGCGCAGTTGCCAGCTGCGGGTTACATTGACATTGGGCTTGTGCGCCTCGACCCCGAAAATCTTTGGGCGAGCGTCCGGACGTTTGCTGAGCCAGCGCATCGAAGACGCCTGCGGGTCGTAATCCATCAGCGCCGTCGGGTTACCCTGGTTCGCCAGGTAGGCCGCGAGATTCGTAGACACCGTCGTCTTGCCCGACCCGCCTTTCGGGTTGAGAACAAGAATGCGTTGCCGATGTGGTCCGTGCGCGCTCGTGCTCATTCAGGATTAAATACAGCCCCCAAGACTATGAAGAGTAACATAATTTAGGGGAATTGAAATGTGATCGCTGTGGCACTGTCCGGGCCGTTCAGTGGGGGCCGATGCGGGGCGGCGGCTGATTCAGCCGTTCTGATCGGGGTTGCAGGCAGGATCGTTGCGACGCTCGAGTTCATGGGTCCTGATCTTCTCCATTATGGCCTTGAACCGCGGCAGTCCGTGCAGAGACTCGAGATCGGAGTCGTTTTCCGCCCACTCTGCAATCATCACCCCGCGCAGCCCGGCAAGCTCGAGGTTGTCCATGGCGCGTTCCGGTTCGCCGATCTGGGCCAGGCCGCAGGCCACGTTGTAAAGCGTGTCTGGGTTGTTGCCGTCGATGGCCAGCGAGCGCTCGGCCCATTCGAGGGCGCGTTCCTTGTTGCCCAGCGTAACGAAACCGCCCAGACCGAGATTGAGCGCGCGGGTGTCGTCGGGATTCAGTTGCAGGTGTTTCTCTGCACGGTCGACGCCGCGTTGCGCGGCGGCTATCGCGTCCTCGTCGCGGCCAAGACTGCTGTAGACCTGGCGCAGCAGAATCGGCGCCTGAAAGTCTTCCGGCCGCGCCCGCTCGGCTTGCTCGAACAGGGCTGCTGCCTGTTCCAGGTTGCCTTTCTGAAAACAAATGCGGCCGTAGAAATAGGAGGCCTCGAACAGGTCCGGATCGAGCTTCAGCGCGGTTTCGAATTCCGCCGCCGCCGCCTCGTGCTCACGTCGAACCGTGTACGAGAGCCCGCGTGAGACATGGGCATCGGCGAGATCGGGTGCGAGCGCCAGCGCCCTGCGACTGGCCGTGTCCGCGCCGTCCAGATTGGCGGGACTGGCTTCCCAGTACATGCAGATCATCGCGTAGCTGTCGGCGAGGGCGGCCCAGGCGAGTGCATAGCCGGGATCGGAAGCGACCGCCGTGGCAAACATGTCGACGCCGTAGCGAACGTTGGTCGGACCCCAGCGATGAAAGAAGTAGAGTCCTTTGAGGTAGATACTCATAGGCTTCAATGTTGTCGGTGCGATATTTTTGTAGCGACGGGGCAACCAGAGTCAGCTCCAGCGCCGCGGCAACACTGGCCGCGATTTCCTCCTGGATTTCGAACACGTCCTCGAGTTCACGGTCATAGCTCTCCGACCACAGGTGATAGCCGTCGCTGGCATTGATCAGCTGAGTCGTCACCCGCAGGCGGTTGCCGGTTTTGCGTACGCTGCCCTCGAGGATCGTGGAGACATTCAGTTCGCGGGCAATGGCGCCGATATCGACGTTCTGGCCCTTGAAGCGGAACGACGACGTGCGTGCCGCGACGCGGAGTTTGTCGATCTGAACTAGCCGGTTCAGAATCTCCTCGGCAATGCCGTCACAGAAATACTCCTGGTCCTTGTCGGGGCTCATATCGTCAAACGACAGCACCGCAATAGACGGATGCACAGCGGCATTCGCCGCTGTGGCGCGTTCCGCAGCGTCGGAATCTTTTTCGATGCCGCCGGGCGTGATGTCGAATGCCCACGCCAGCACCAGTGCAAGCGGGAACCCGATGATGGCGAGCAGAACCACCATGGTCATGACCCAGTCCGGGATGTGCAGCGGTTCGAAAGTCACTTCGGCGACCTGCAGCAGCAGCCATGCAACGATCGCGTAACTGGCGGCCACGCGCAGGACCTTGCGACGATGCAGTTCGCCGAGAAATCGCGAAAATATCGAGCTCATTGCGAGCATGTCTGACTCCTGCAGCAACTCACCCGGCGAGCACGTTTGCCATTGCCTGATGGCGCCCGGCGCGTCACTGTCAGAACTTCCCGCCGCATGGGGCCGATGTGCGCTGGACGCTGTGCTCTCAGGGCCACGGCAGCGGCGGGTAAATCAAGTTTGCGCGAGCTCAGTATGCAACTATTTGACGGCTTCAGGCGAGCAGCGTTCGTTTATCGACGATGCGTTTGGCCTTGCCGAGCGATCTTTCGATACTCCCGGGTTGACCAATTGCCACCCGGGTGCTGATCCCGATGTACGACTTGATTCGTTGCTGCAGCATGATCGCGCTGGCGTCGCGCGCCGCGGTGGCCGCCGCGTCCGGACGCAGCTGGCGGCGCACGGTGAGGTTGCGCCCGCGCACGGCCGCGACGGCTTGTGAGACACTACGCGTTGCTGCGCGCGGAGAATGGCCTTCAATGGTTGCAGCAGCGACGACTAAACGGCAACGGCATGGCTTTCGCGAACCTGACAGACTACCAGCGAGTGCATTCGACGAGGTCGAATCTGCTGATCCACCTCGTGACCGTGCCGCTGTTCGTGATGTCGACGGTGCTGTGGATTCTTGCGTTGCTGGTGGGAGCAATACCGGCGGTCATGGTATGGACCGTTACGGCGATCATTGCGGTAATGTTGCAGCGTCATGGACATAGGCGTGAGCCCGAATCTCAACCCGAGGTTACCGGTGCGCTGGCCATTGCGGGTCAATGGTTCGCTGAGCAATTCGTTATTTTTCCATGGTTTGTGGTGTCCGGTGGGTGGCTTAAACAATGGCGAGAGGCACCACCGGTGTAGCGGCGCGTACGAGTTTGCGGGGAGGGTGAGAATGGACCTGGTGCTGGATCAACATGAGGCGCGCGTCATCGGCTGTCTGCTCGAGAAAGAGATTACGACGCCGGATCAGTACCCGTTGTCGCTGAACGCGCTGACCAATGCCTGCAATCAGAAAAGCAATCGCGACCCGGTGATGAGTCTCGGCGAGGCCGAGGTGCTCGCCGCGGTGGATAGCCTGCGTGGCAAACACCTTATTCTCGAGAAGTCGGGATTTGGCAGCCGGGTACCAAAATATCAACATCGGTTCTGCAACACCCAGTTTGGCACGCTGCGGTTCAGCGAACAGGAGTTGGGTCTTGTCTGCGTGTTGTTGTTGCGCGGCCCGCAGACACCGGGCGAGCTGCGCTCGCGTACCCAGCGGCTATGCCGATTCGCCGATTCCGGTGAGTTGGAGGCCTGCCTGGAGGCGCTGGCGGGGCGCGACGATGGCCCGTTCGTCGTACGTCTGACACGCGAGCCCGGCAAACGCGAGTCCCGTTATGCACATCTGTTTTCGGGGGACGTTGAAATGGGAGCAGACGCGCCCGCGGCGGGCGAGGATCCCGAACATTCGCCGTCACTGGCGGCGCGGGTCTACCGGCTCGAACAACATGTGGCGGAGTTGAGTGAGCAACTCGGACGTTTGCGCGCAAGTCTCGGCGAGGATTAGCCGCGCAGGTCGCCCGGGACGCCGAACCGTGATATCTGACGCGTCGTTCACGCGTGTATTATTGCCTCTCCGTTGCGTCGCTAAAAACGCCCCTTCCCTATGCCTCAAGCCGATCATATCCGCCCACCGGTCGAACTGGATTTCCACGCCCTCGTGGAAGCCGCGCCTGACGCAATACTGCTGGTGAATGGCGACGGAATTATTGTCTATGGCAATGAGCAAGCGATCGCGCTGTTCGGGTATCCGCGCGCGGAACTGATTGGGGTGTCAGTGGATGCGCTGGTCCCGGCGTCCTTGCGCGGTGTCCATCCGGCGCAGCGGAGTCAGTTCGATAGCCACCCCGAGACCTTCACTCTGAGGCGCGGACGCGAGGTGGCTGCACTGACCCGGCAAGGTGAAGAAATCCCGGTTGCGATCAGCCTCAGCAGGATGCAATCCTCGGCCGGAGAACTGGTTGTGACGGCGGTGCGCGACGTCAGCAATCGCGTCGCTGACGACAAGGAACGAGACCGGCGCGCGCTGTCGGCGCAATTGCTGCTTTGCGCGTCGGAAATTGCGGCCAGTTCGCCTTCGGTGGGCGAGGCGTTGCAGGGGGTGATCGACCGCGTCTGCGAACAGACCGGGTGGCCGCTTAGGGCATGCCTATGAGGCGGCGGAGGACGACTCCGGAAAACTGCTTTCAACGCAAATCTGGCATATGTCCGATCCACAGCGTTTCGAACAGTTTCGCAAGGAAACCGAGAAGTTGCGAATTTGCTCCTGGGGTCGGACTGCCAGGACTGGCGCTGGAGTCGAGGACCACGGTCTGGATGGATGACCTGCGGGCCCGCTGTGGCCCATTTCTGCGTGCGGACAGTGCGGTGGCGGCGGGGCTTGGCGCTGCGTTCGCGTTCCCGGTGATTGTCGCCGACAAAGTGGTTGCAGATCCTCGAATTTTTTGCGCAGACGACCGGTACCGGCCGATCAGGAGCTGATGCAGATACTGGAGAATGTCGGGCGCCAGGTCGGGAGAGTTTTCGAACGGCGTAATGCCGAGCGATCGTTAGCCGACGCCGAGCATCAGTACCGCACGCTGGTGCAGAATGTACCGGGCGCCATCTATCGCTACTCCGACCACCCGGGCAAGGGCTGGACGTTTGATTATATGAGCGATGCGATCGAGGAGATTGCGGGTTACGAGGCGAGCGACTTTATCGGCAAGCCCGCCGCGGCATTTGGTCGTATCGTTCATCCCGAAGATCGCAAATGTCTTGATGCCGCGGTTCGTGGCGCGATCATTCACGGTGGCCTCTTCCAGGCGGAGTACCGGATTCTGTGCAAGAACGGCGATGCGCGCTGGATGAATGCCAAGGGCGACGGTGACGCATGACGACGTCACCGGGAATCCGCTTGTTGACGGGGTGATTTTCGATATCAATGAGCGCAAGGAGGCGGAGGCCGAGCTGGAGCGCGCGCGCGAATCCGCGGAGCAGGCCAATATCGCCAAAAGCGCTTTTCTTGCCAACATGAGCCATGAACTGCGCACGCCGCTCAATGCGATTCTTGGTTACAGCGAGATGCTGATGGAAGAAGCGGTGGATCTCGAGCAGCAGGCGTTTCTTCCTGACCTCAAGAAAATCAATGCAGCGGGGAGCCATCTGCTTGGCCTGATCAACGACGTACTCGATTTGTCCAAGATCGAGGCCGGGCGTATCGAAATTTTCGCCGAAGATATCGAGGTCGATGCGCTGTTGAACGAGGTCGCAGCCACCGCGCAGCCGCTGGTTTTGAAAAATTCCAATCGGCTCGTCGTGGAACGCGTCAACGACCTCGGCCTGGTGCACCAGGACCTGACGAAAATCAGACAGGCGTTGCTGAATCTTCTTTCCAACGCGGCAAAGTTCACCGAAAACGGCACGATTACCCTGCGCGCCGGGCGCGATGCGAGGCGTACCGGCGACTGGCTGCGGCTCGACGTCATCGACACCGGCATCGGCATCCCCGAAGACAAGATCGAGACCTTGTTCGACGAGTTCACCCAGGCCGACGCTTCGACGACGCGTAAATACGGCGGTACAGGACTGGGTCTGGCTATCTCTCGCCGTTTTTGCCGCATGCTCGGGGGGGATGTTGTGGTGCGCAGTGAGGTCGGCAAGGGCTCCAGATTTTCGATCTCGTTGCCGGCTGTCTTGCCCGGCGTGGCCGAGGCCGCCGACACCGCGGTTGCCGAAGTGACGGTTACCACGCCCGATGAGGACACGTTGAACCAGATCCGGCTGCGCGGGGCAGGGCGCACGGTGCTGGTCATCGATGACGATCTGGAGGCCTGCGAGATTATCGAACGCTTCCTGGTGCGCGACGGATTCGAAGTTGTGGTTGCGAACTCCGGGGAGGAGGGGTTGCGGCTTGCCCACACAATTGCACCGGCGGCTATCACGCTCGACGTGATGATGCCGGATCTTGACGGTTGGGCGGTGCTGCGGCTGCTGAAGGCGGATCCGCACCTGCGCGATATCCCGGTGGTCATGGTCACCATGGTCGATGATAAGAGCAAAGGCTACTCTCTGGGCGCAACCGAGTTCCTGACCAAGCCGGTAGACCGCGGTCGCCTGTTATCAGCGTTGGAACGTTACCGCTGCGAAACCGGGCCGTGCCCGGTGTTGCTGGTCGAGGACGAATCTGACACTCGGGAGATGATGGCCCGGACCCTCAGCAAATTTGGCTGGACGGTCACGGAGGCGGCCAATGGCCGCGAAGCGCTGGATGCGCTGGAGAAGGATGTGCCGCGGCTGATTCTGCTCGACCTGATGATGCCGGTCATGGATGGCTTCGATTTTTTGCTGGAGATGCGGGCGCGGCCAGAGTGGGAGACAATACCCGTTGTCGTAGTTACCGCGAAGAACCTGACCGATGCCGAGCGCAATCTTTTGAGCGGCAAAGTGGCGCAGGTTCTGGAGAAAGGCGCCTATACCAGAGACGAGTTAATTCGGCTCGTTCGGAACATGGTCGCTGAAAGTACCGCGACAGACGCCAAAGGCTGAAACGAATTGCTAACTGGAAACAGATAAGAAGTTATGAAAAAGATTCTGCTCGTTGAAGACAATGAAATGAACCGGGACATGCTGTCGCGCCGCCTGCGGCGCAAGAATTTCGAGGTGGTGATAGCTGTCGACGGCCAGGCGGGCGTGGAGATGGCCACAACGGAAGCGCCGGATCTGATACTGATGGACCTGAGTCTGCCGATCATCGACGGCTGGGAAGCGACTCGGCGGTTAAAGGCGGATGCCGTTACCCAGGCGATACCGGTCATCGCATTGACCGCGCATGCAATGCAGGGCGATGAGCAGAAGGCGCTTGAAGCGGGATGTAATGACTACGATACGAAGCCGGTAAATTTTAGTCGCCTGCTCGGCAAAATAGAGGCGTTCCTCGGCGCCTGATCGCGAATCATCGGTACAGTTGCTGGGCCAGCACGACCACGCGATCTTCTTCGTCGAGGCGCCACGCCAGTTCCCGTTCGGGGTTCAGAAAAAGCTCTCCTTCGCGAGCGAGCCTGACGCCGAGCGCGATCTCCATTTTTTGCTGGGCTGCGAAAACGAGATCGAAAAAGCTGCAGCTGGAGCCAATTTCAACGTAGTCACTGACCGGGCGCAGGCTGATTTCCACGCCCCCAGCGCTCAATAGTTCGCGATAGATTGGGCCCAGCACCGGTTGTTTGGCAATCTGGGCGAGCTGGGCACTGATCACCTGGTCGCTGACGACAACGTCGTCGACATGCAGTCCGGCCAGCAGGTCCTTGTTGGCAGAATCCAGCAACTCGACCACGGTATGCGGGCTGGCATTGGTGCGACTGCGCAAGTCCGAGAGTCGCAGCAATGTGCGCAGCGTGCGCGCATCTATATCGAGCTCCCCGGATGTGGTGTCGGCAAGAAGCACTACAGTCTGGAAACTTGTTAGGTCAATTTCGGCGTAGCCGCCGCGCTCGACGGGGTCGCCGTGCAGATATTCAACGCTGACGTTTTCCAGCGCGCGGTTGAGTAACTGATCCACATGTTTACGTGCGGCCTCGGGTTCCTTTCCCGACAACAACACGATTTCGGTACCACGCAGTGCGTGTGCGTCGAGCTCGACCAGGATGTCGAAAACATTGCCGTTCCAGCCGATCAACAGCACCCGGCGCGGGACCCGTGCGGAAATGCCTCCGTCGCGGTAGATCTGCGAGGTGAACTCGCCATCGGGTTGCGAAAATCTGACCGGCAGACCGTGCGCGAGCAGAATCAGTTGTTCGTCCTCCGCGATGTCGTAGTCGGGCTCCGGGTTGAGCCCCGCGGCATGTTTCAGGGCGTCACCCTGCTGCTCTTCCCATGCAATTCCGATCGGTATTGCATCCGGGAATCCATAGGCAATATGGCGCATGGTCTGATCGGCGCAGGCTCTGATGCTCTGCACGTGCAAGCTGTTTCCGTCGGTAGAGAATAATTCGCGGTAGACGTCCGCAAGCCCGGGATTGCGTATGCACTGCACCAGGATTTTGCTGATAATCGTGCTGGAAGAAACAAGATGGATGCGTCCGCGCCCCGCAATTTCGGCCAACTCCTGGTTTTGCTCCAGCGCGATTTCCGATGTCAGTGTCGGACCCTCGCCTTGCCAATCGTCCCACGCGGCCAGCAGCATCATCGTCTTGATGACTTCGCTGTCGCCGCCCAGGCGGTCCTTGTCCGCACGCGGCGAAACCACGATTACGCTGGAGGCGCGGTCGACCGCGACGCGGTTGAGTTCCCGCACGTTGCTGGGGATACCGCTGCGCAGAATGATGCTCAGGTCTTCGCGCAGACTGCCGTTGACCCGCAATGCTTCCTGCATGTCCTCGATTTCTTCGGGGGCGAGGATGACGACCTTGCTGCCCGGGTGCAATCGCGCCAGCTGCCTCAGTACCGAGAACACCTTGTCGCTCCAGCCCAGCACCAGCACATGGCCGCGCTCCTTGACCGGACTGTCGCCCTTGCGCAGCGTCTCGATGCGTCGTTGCATCGCGGTATTGATCATCGAAACCAGGATACCGAATACCGCGAGACCCATGATCGAGAGAAACAACGCATAGGCGAGGATGGGCGGCGTCGCGCCATACATGCGCTCGAAGCCCGGCAGGCGCAGCACCCGTTGCATCGACCACCACAGCGAATCCACAAAGCCGCGATCGATGCCGCGGGGAATTCCCGGGACATCTTCGTTCTCCGGGCCGAACAGACCAAAAAAGTACGCGGTCATGCCGATTAGCGTGACCACCACGACCAGGACCAGGAACAGGATGAGCTGACCGGCGAACTCGCGCGCAAACGCACGGTCGATCATGTATCGCAGTCGTTCTTTGAATTCCTGCAGCATGGTGTTGTGGCCGGTCGCGTTGGGTGTGGTTATAAATTACGGGCCGACTCCATTCGCCGATGGAGCCAGCCCGAGGATTGTAACGGCTGCGGTGCCCTGGCCTACATCTCGGTCAGGCCACGCCGCTCGAGCAGCGGTTCGATCGACGGCGGACGTCCGCGAAAATCTTCATAGAGTTCCATGCCGGGGCGGGTGCCACCCTGGCTGAGGATGAACTTTCTGAAGCGCGCTGCCGTTTCGGGATCGAATAGACTGGTTTCCTTGAACGCCTGATAGGCATCGGCATCCAGCACCTCTGACCACAGATAGCTGTAGTAACCAGCCGAGTAGCCGCCAGCGAAAATATGCGCGAAATAGGTGCTGCGATAGCGCGGAATGATCTGCTCGATCAGGCCGATTTCGTTCATCGACTCAGTCTCGAACTGGTTTGCGGCAACCTCGATCGGCTCGCTCAACGTGTGGTAATCCAAGTCGAGATACGCGGCTGCCATGTACTCAACGGTGGCAAAGCCCTGGTTGAACTTCTGCATGGCCGTGATCTTGTCGATGTACTCCTGCGGAATCGGTTCGCCGGTCTTGTAGTGGCGGGCGAACATTCGCAGCACTTCGGGCTCGCCCATCCAGTTCTCCATGACCTGGGACGGGAACTCGACGAAGTCGCGCGGGGTTGCGGTGCCGGCCAGCGACCGGTAGGTGACGTCCGACAACATGCCGTGCAACGCATGACCGAACTCGTGGAACAGCGTCGAAGCCTCGCTGTAACTAAGCAAAGACGGGTTATCGCCGGTCGGGGGCGGGAAGTTGAAATTGTTGGTGACGATGGGCTTGACCTCGCCATCGAGTTTCGACTGCACCCGCAGCGCATTCATCCATGCGCCGCCGCGCTTGCTCTCACGGATAAAGAAATCCATGTACAGAATCGTCAGGTGGCTGCCATCGCCGTCGCGAACTTCGAATACCTGCTGGTCAGGATGCCAGGTCGGGAGGTCGTCGCGCTGTTTGAAGGTCAGGCCGAACAGTTGGTTCGCAACTTTGAAGACGCCGTCGCGAACGGCGCCAACTTCGAAATACGGACGCAGTGCCTCCTGGTCGAAATCATAGCGTTCCTTGCGCACTCTCTCGGTGTAGTAACGCCAGTCCCAGCCCTCGATGTCGCCCTCGATACCATCGGCGCGCATCAGCGCCTGCATTGCGGCAACTTCTTGCTTGGCTACCTCCAGTGCCGGCTCCCAGACTTTGCCGAGCAGTTCGTAGACGTTCTCGGGGTTTTCCGCCATGTTGTCGGACAAAACGAAATGGGCATGAGTCTGGTAGCCCATCAACTCCGCGCGTTCGGCGCGAAGTGCTGCCATGCGGGCAAGAATGTTTTTGTTGTCGTACTCATTGTCGTTGTTACCTCGCATCGCGTAGCCGAGATAAATCTGCTTGCGCAATTCACGATTGGGCGAGTACTCGAGAAACGGGTTGATGCTCGGACGCTGGAGCGTAAACACCCAGCATTCGCCACACTCATGACCGCGGCGTTGCGCCTCGGCCGCGGCCGAAGCCACCAGGCTTTGCGGCAGGTTGCCGAGGTCGGCGCGGTCGGTGACGAGCATTTCGAATGAGTTGGTTTCCTCAAGCAGATTGTTGCGGAAATCCTGGGACAGGCTGGCCAGCTCACCGTTAATCTCACGCAGCCGGGCTTGCGCATCCTGATCGAGGTTGGCGCCCGCGCGCACGAACTGCTTAAAAGTTTCTTCCAGCAGGCGCTCTTGTTCCGGCGTCAGGTCGAGTTCATCGCGCTGCTGATAAACGGCCTCGACCCGCTCGAACAACGGTCTGTTCAATGCGATATCGTCACCGTGTGCGGACAACTCTGGCGCAATCTCCTTCGCCACAGCTCGGGTTGTCTCATTCGAATGCGCGCCATTGACGGCGAAAAACACATTGCTTACCCGGTCGAGCGTCGCTCCGGAGCGTTCCAGTGCTTCGATCGTATTGGCGAAGGTCGGCGCGTCCGGGTTGTCGACGATGGCCGCAATCTCGGTCTGTTGTTCAGCCATGCCCGTGCGCAGCGCCGGCAGGTAATGCTCGTCCTCGATCTTGTCGAACGGCGGTACGCCAAACGGGGTGTCCCATTGCTCGAGCAGCGGGTTCGTAATGACCTCCGCCGTAGTTTCGGGGATTGGCTCCATGATGGCCGCCTGCTCCATTGTCGCGGTCGCCGTTGCGGCCGGCTCCGCGGCGGGAGGCTCGGGTGATTTGCCACAGGCGACGAGGAGAATGGCCGATGCGGCGGGTAGCAGAAATCTGGTATTCATTTTCACCTTTCCAGGCGCCCGCCGGGCTGGCTTTTGCTCACAGGTTCGAGCGGGCCACCGCTGCGGGCGCGATCACGTTAACGGGAAGAACGCGAAGGTAACGCGAAAACTCTGCGGTTGCCAGTGATTCGCGGGTGAACGACCGGCGGCGCAAACGGTTTCTGCAGCGGCCGGTGTGGCGTTGTTTCAGCGCTGACCGAAGAGGATCCGGTGCGATTCTTCCTCATCTGCCGGCAGCGCCTGCTGGCGGACTTCCTCGGCCCTGGCGTAGGCGCGTTCCACGGCCGGGCGCTCAGCGATGGCTGTGAACCAGCGCTTCAGGCTGGCGAACTCGTCGATGTCCTGGCCCTGATTCTCGTACGGACGGATCCACGGATAGATTGCCATGTCCGCGATGCTGTAGCCGCCGGCGACAAATTCGCGGCCCGCCAGACGCTTGTCGAGTACCCCGTAGAGGCGGTGGGTTTCATTCAAATAACGCTCGATCGCATACGGGATCTTGTCTTTGGCGTAGAGTCGGAAGTGATGATTCTGACCGGCCATCGGCCCGAGTCCGCCCATTTGCCAGAACAGCCATTGCAGTGTTTCGGTTTGTTCGCGCAGGTCGTTGGAGAGAAACCGGCCAGTCTTTTGCGCCAGGTAAAGCAGGATCGCGCCGGACTAGAACAGCGCGACGGGCTCGCCGCCGTCGGCCGGGGCCTGATCGACAATTGCCGGAATTCTGTTATTCGGCGCGATCTTCAGGAATTCGGCCGCGAACTGTTCTCCCTTGCCGATGTTGATCGGGTGGATTTGATACTCCAGACCCGACTCTTCCAGGAATATCGTGACCTTGTGGCCGTTCGGCGTGGTCCAGTAGTAGCAATCAATCATCGCTTCGGTGTCTCCCGGTGACTCTCCAGCTCACGGTCGAAGCCGCTGCGCACCGTGTTACCGACCGCGATCGCACGCCAAAGTTGCCGTCGGATCCATGTTCAAGGTGCGGGCCGCCGCTGCGCTCGCGACCCCTCGCCGTATTCACGATTGCTCCGGGTACTCGCTGTCGGCAGTCCGCGGCAGACGGCCTGCATTACGCAGCGCCTCGCGCAGCACCCACTCGATCTGGGCGTTGGCGCTGCGCAGCTCGTCATCGGCCCAACGTTGCATGGCGCCGAGAATATCCTCGCTCAGTCTGAGGGCGAATGCCTTGCGTTTGGCCATTGGCGTTCCGTTTTGGCTTGGAGTACGCGGCGCTGCTGTCACACCGGGTTCAGGTATAGAGGGAGCCCGTATTCAGAACCGGCTGTGCATCTTGCTCGCTGCACAACACCACGAGCAGATTGCTGACCATCGTTGCCTTGCGTTCCTCGTCGAGTTCCAGCACCTGTTTCTCTGCAAGCTTGTCCAGCGCCATTTCCACCATGCCTACCGCGCCATCGACGATCTGCGTACGCGCGGCGATGATCGCCGACGCCTGCTGTCGCCGCAGCATCGCGTTGGCGATTTCCGGCGCATAGGCGAGGTGGCTGATTCTCGCCTCGATCACTTCCACCCCGGCCTTCTCCAGACGGGCCTGAATCTCCGCGCGCAATGCACCGGCAATCTGTTGCGGATCGCTGCGCAACGCGACGTCGCCGTCGTCGTGCGCTTCATAGGGGTAAGTCGTCGCGAGATTGCGCAGGGCGGCCTCGCTCTGGATGGTGACGAATTCCTCGTAATCGTCGACCTCGAACACGGCCTCCGCGCTGTCAACGACCTTCCAGACGACAACCGCTGCAATTTCGATAGGATTGCCGGAGGAATCGTTGACTTTGAGCTTGCCACTTTCGAAATTTCTAACCCGTAACGATACCGCGCGTTTTGCAAAGAACGGATTGGCCCAGCGCAGGCCCGGGTCCTTGGCCGTGCCGACATATTTGCCGAACAGCTGCAGCACTTTTGCCTCGTTGGGATTGACCATGAAAAACCCGATCCATAGCACCAGAACAATGGCCGCGGCGACGATTCCGCCGACGAGGGCGGCGATCGCGTAGTTGCGCGCTGCCGTAACGATCCAGTAGATCGTCGCGAGTTGCAGGAGCAACAGGACGACCAGCATGGGGTAGCCCGAGGTCACTTTTCTGACTTTCTCCCGGAACATACTCATCTCCTCGAAATTCAGTAGTGATATCAAAATAATATCATTATGATAATTTTGTCAATGAACCCGCTCATGAAATCACGATGTGATTCGACTTTTGGGTAGTAAAAGCGAGTTTTATCAATAAGCTATGTGTTTGGGGGAGGGTGCTTGATCGCCGTTCAGCGTGCCGCCATGGGGCCATCCGCACAGGGCTTGCCGTCATAAACTAAGGGGAACGGAGCGCTTGCAGACCTCTTCGAAGCGGCGGGCAGCGAGTGTTTCCGGCGCTTTCACCGGACTGGTGGCCGGTGTCCTTTGTACCCTTACCGGCCGGGCCGGGTTCGGGTCCGGGCGAACCCGGCATTGCTTGATTTTCTTCGAATCGGCGTCTAGGTTGACTGGCTCAGCCCCCGGACATCAGTCATCTTCCCGAGTCGAGGTTTCACGGTGCAATCAAGAAAAAACACTGCGGCGCTGGCGCTGCTGACACTGGCGTTCGCGGCATGTTCCGGCGGGCAGGACACGAATCCCGTTTCCGGGCAAAACAGCGGGCCGGCCGCGGCGGACGAGAAGGCCGCCGACGCGGCGGTGGTCGAGACCGCGATCGTACCAGCGGTGGAAGAGGCGGCGGCGCCTGCGGCCAGTGCCGCTGCAGTGGCGTTTGCCAGCGAGTGCAAACAGCGGCATCGAAGCCGCCGACGAGTTGTTCAACGCGCTCGAGGCGTCCGAAGGGCCGCACGCGGTCGATACGACGCTGGAGGGCTATAACGACCTGGGTATCGCGTTGTACAACGGCTACGCCAAGGCCTCGCTCTACGCCAATGCACACCCCGACGAGAGCGTGCGCGAAGCCGCTCGTGAGTGCGAGCAGGGCTTCGATGAACTCAATACCCGTCTGAGCTTGTCGCGCCCGCTCTACAACGCCATCAGCACGATCGACGTCAGTAACGAGGATGAGGCAACCCGGTTTTTCTACCAGAAACAGCTGCGTGATTTCCGCCGCGCCGGTGTCGACAAGGACGAGGCAACGCGCGAGAAAATCGCGGCCCTTCGCGAGGAGTTGCTGCTGATCGGGCAGCAGTTCTCGAAGAACATCGCTGAGGACGTTCGCAGTATCGAGCTGGATTCCGTCGAGGATCTGGAGGGTCTGCCGCAGGATTTCATCGATGCTCACCCGCCCAACGAAGAGGGCAAGATCGTCATCACGACGAATTACCCCGACTATTTCCCGTTCTCGCGCTATGCCAAAAACGATGCGGCGCGCAAGGTGCTGACGACCCGGTATATGAGTCGTGGCTACCCTGCGAACGAGGCGATCCTCGAGCAAATGATAGAGAAACGCCATGAGCTGGCGAATTTGCTCGGCTACTCCAACTGGGCCGAATACGTCACCGAGGACAAGATGGTCGCGTCGGCCGAAAACGCCGCGGATTTCATCCAGAAGGTTGCCGATCTCGCCAAACCGCGCGCTCAACTCGACGAGCAGGTACTGGTTGCGCGTCTTCGCGAGGACTATCCGGATGTCGACAGCGTCGGTATCTGGCAGCGGAATTTCGTCGACAACCTGGTACGCGAAGAGCAGTTCGAGGTCGATAGCAAGCTTATCCGCCAGTACTTTGCCTACGATCGAGTTCGCGACGGCATTTTCGAACTGATCAGCGACCTGTTCGGCGTCCAGATTACGCCGTGGCAGACCGAGGTCTGGGATGACAGCGTGGAGAGCTACGAGTTGAAGGACGGTGATCGGTTGATTGGCCGGTTCTACCTCGACATGCATCCGCGCGATGGCAAGTTCAAGCATGCCGCGGCATTTCCGATCGTCCCGGGGATCACCGGGAAGCAGACTCCCGTGGCCGCGCTGATGTGCAATTTCCCCGGTGGCGACGGTACGGCCGGACTGATGGAGCACAGCCAGGTCAACACGTTCCTGCACGAGTTCGGTCACCTGATCCATTTCCTGTTTGCCGGGGATCACCGCTGGGTCGGCAACTCCGGCATTGCCGCCGAGTGGGACTTTGCCGAGGCGCCGTCGCAGATGCTCGAAGAGTGGATTTACGACAAGCAGACGTTGCAGAGCTTTGGCCTCAACGACAAGGGCGAGCCGATCCCGGACGAGTTGATCGCGAAAATGAACGCGGCGCGCAAATTCGGTCTCGGCATGGGCAACCGCCAGCAGATGTTCTATGCTGCGATCTCACTGAACTACTACAATCGCGATCCTGACTCGTTCGAGTTGTTGCCGTTGATGAAAGAGTTGCAGGCCGAGTACTCGCCCTACGACTATCTTGCCGATACGCATTTCTACACCAGTTTCGGTCATCTCGACGGCTACTCGGCGATCTACTACACCTACGCCTGGTCGAAGGTGATTGCGCTGGATATGTTCAGCCGTTTCGAGGAAGACGGAATCCGCAACACCGCGACCGCGCGCGACTACCGCGACAAGGTGCTGGCAACGTCGGGGGTGCGCGGCCTGCCGCGGTGTCGGTCAAGGATTTTCTCGGTCGTCCCTACAATTTCGAGGCGTTTGCCGAGAGTCTGGCGGTTGACGGCCAGGGTGCCGGCCCGCTGGAGTGAGAGCGTGACGGGGCGGTGAAGCGCCGCCCCGCAGTCGCTAGAAGATAATCGTTACCAGCAGGCTGTCCGAGTAGATGCCCGGGTCCACGTCCTGACCGGCGAAGACGCGCCCGTAAACCGGGATCGATTCGCGGTAGCGCCCGTTTCTGCGGAACTGCCACAGCGCCGACGTTCCGGTACTCCAGTTGCCCCAGATTCGTGTGCGTGCGGCATCGAGGTAGACGTTATAGGCAAGTGCGTCGGTCGCGCTCAACATCAGGCGCTGCGCGTAATCGTTGCTGTTTCCCGCAGCGATCGTTACCAGGAATATCCCGCCGCGGCCCTTGCAGTCGATGTCGACCGCACCGGCATTGTCCAGCGGGGCGAGATCGTTCGCCAAATAGGAGCCGAAATTCAGCGGAACCGCGGTGATGGTGCAGTTCTGCGCGTTGGCGATATTGCCTATCGAGGCGCCGAACAGGAGCAGCAGCGCCGCCAGCGTCTGTCGACCAGATCGGGCCTCTGCGTCGTTTCGCCAGTTCCATTGGCTGCACAGCGTACCATTGCGGCGGGAAATCGGTGCAAACCAGGGAGTCGGGCGCATCGTCATGTCTCAGAGTCCGTCGCAAACGAACTCACCGAGATCCGGCAAAGCCTTGCCGGGATCCGGTCGGGGCAGTTCGATTTCGCACTCGGCCCCGGCATGGCGAATGACCACCCGGCTGTTTTCGCCAATGCCCTCCATGTACAGGCGGCCGTCGAGTCCCACCGGGAACCGCTCCGGCGTGTCCGCAATACCGGCCTGGGCGCCTTCTGCGATCGGGTTGCCGTCTGCATCGACGACTCGCAGTATCGCAGCCTGGGCCGGGCGAACACCAAGATCGATCAGCACACCGGAACGATAGTAGGGCGCGACAACGGTGCTGTAGCTTGAGGTGCGCGCATTGAGCGGCAGGTCCTCGGCCGCGATATGCAGCCGGTTGGCCTGGTAGGGACGCAGGTTTGGTACCAGCAGGCGACCGCGCTCGTCGGTGACGCCGACTTCGCGGTTCTCCTGGAACACGGTGACCCCCGGATAGCCGCCGGTGTCGATGACCGCGAAACCGTTGCGAATCTCGCGATTGACATAGGTCTCGCCGTCGAGCCAGGCCAGCGAGCCGGTCATCTCCGCACGCCAGCCATACTCGCCGTCGCGGTGGCGGACCTGGCCGCGATAGCGTGCGGCAGTCGTGTTTAGCGAGGCTTCCGTTTCAACGCCTTCCGAGTCGCCACTGTAGCTGGTCAGGCGGTATCCGTAGCCGGGCCCCGACGGCAGGTCATGGCGGAAGTCGAGACGCAGGTTGCTGTCGTCGTCGCTGAGATTGAGCGAAGCCGAGGTGCTGCGGCGCGGCCCCAGCGATTTGCTGAACAGCAGGCTTGCCTGGATATCGCTGCCGTCCTGCTCGACATAGCTTGCCGAGAATGAAAAAGCGATACGGCTCGGCAACGTGCGGCTGTAGCTCGCGCTCATTACCGTGCGCGAGTCTTCGTCGCGGTGGAACGTCTCGTTTACGAGGGTCAGGCCGATCGAGCCCATACCGCCGAGACTGACGCCGCTTCCCAATAATGTGCGGAGTTTGGGCAGGCCGGAGTCGATATCGAGACCGGGCTGGGTAAAGCCGCTGCTGGTGCCCTGGAGCTGGCTGCTTAAGCGGTATTTGCGACCGCGATAGTCCTGGCCGATGCGCCACAGCGCGCCGTTGTCGTCGCCGCCGCTTATCGCCGCGCTGGCCGAGAAAGTCCCGTAGCGGTTCAGGGAAAAAACCGCACCGGCGCCGGCGACGACGAGTTCGTCGGTCGTTTCCAGGCGGCCGTCGACGGTCAGGTTTTCGCGAATACCGCGGCGTAATATCGCGCTGGCATACGGGTCGCCGTAGTCGTTGCTCTTGACCGCATAATTCCTGCGCAGGAAGCCGGCGTTTAGCGCATAGTCATTGAGTCCCGGCAGCAACAACTGGTCGCTGGCGTAGAAATCCTGGGTCACGGTCGTTTCGCGGCCAAGCAGGTCGCGGGTGACGACCTCGATTTGGCCGGCGCCATTGACGACCGGGATATCGTCGATGCGGAACGTACCGTCCGGAAAATTCTGCCGCGACCTCAGGTTGCCGTTGACATACAGGTCGAGCGCGGTCGGTACCGCGGAGGAGCTGCTGAACGACGGTCGCGGGAATGTCACCATGCTCGGCCGGGTCGCGAAATTGGTGGCCAGCTGGATCCCGCCAAACCGCACCGAGCGCGCCCAGCTGCTCTGCGGTGTGATTGTATCGCCGATTTTAAAGGTGCGAATATGGTCGGGGTCGTCGCGGGTCCAGGTTGAGTCGAGGCGGATCCAGCCGTCCTCGATCGGGTCGTCGCGGTCGTTGAAGTTCTCGTAACCGTCGTAATCGCGCAGGTCATAGTCTGACCAGCGGTACAGCAATCCGCTATTGAGCGATCCCCTTCGGGGTAAACATCGTCGGTTCGAAAATAGTCGAAAACAGCCTGGCGCTGGCGCCGCCGTCATCGGTATATGCAGCCTGGTAGTCGACGAACGCTCCGGAATCCGAAACCGGGCTCGGGGCATCGTCGCGGCTCAGGGAGAGCGTCGTGTCGGACATGTACTGCGGCGGAATGCTGACCTCGGCACTCATGCTGGAAGACTCCATCGCCACGAGCACGCCGGGTATTGCACTGAATTCATGGAAGCGCCGGCCCGCATGTTCGACCGCGTCCGGGTACGGCGGTTTGACCCCCCATTCGTTGAGCGTCTCGGCGGTGGCGAATACCTGGCCCGCCGCATCGGCCAGCAGCAGCGTCGTCCCTTGCCCGACACCATTGACCTCGACGTCGAGGAACAGCAGCTGCTCCTGCTCGCTGACCAGCTCGGCAGGCGACTGGGTCAAGGCCAGCGGCGATCCGACCGCGGCCGGTGACAGCGATGCGGTGAAGGTCGCGGAATCAAGCGGCACCGGGGCGGCGGTCTGCGCTGAGCGCGCCGGCGCTCGATTCGATGGGCGGAGCGGTTTCGGTCGCCGTTAGGTTTTCGGCTACAGGAAATTCGGGGATTACGGTCGCGGTACGGTTCTCGACGACAGGGAAATCAGCGGGTGCGGGTTGGCGGGCTGTTGCAGCGACCGCTGATCCGGAGTTACCGGCTTGATCGGTACTGGCAGCCTGATCCGCCGCTACCGGTCGCGTCTCCGGCGGTGGCGAAGCGTCGCGATCGGGCTGTGCAGCGGGTGTCGCGGTGAGCGTCGTCGCAGCCTCTCCGGCTGCGGGTTCCGGCGACTGCAGATGCGCCGTCGTGTCCGTGCTGCCGGCGCAGCGGTGCGCGAGCAGCAGCAACAGGATAACCGCCAGGCCGAGGCTATTGGTCAGGCGCCACGGCATGCTCCCGGCTCCATCCATCTTCGGTTTCTATGCGGACACTCCGCAATGACTCCGGTCAGTTGACCGGGGACGAAGATCTCGGCGCTCGTTCCAGGGAGCAGGTAGCGGCCCTTGCCGCTGCGCCCGTCATCGGGCATGTCGCCGCCGCTGGCTGCGACGGAAAGCTGCTTGAGCTTGACGTGGGTATTGCCAGTGTTGCGTAGCGTAACGACGACGCCATCCGCGCCGACCCGGGTGTCCTCGACGACGAGTTCGGGGATCGCCTCGGATTCGCTGGGTGCGACGAACACGGGAATACTGAGCTGCAATCTAATGCGTACCGCCGACTTGTCGCCCGCGCTGGAGGCGGGCGCCAGTTCGGTGACCAGCAGGCGAAAGGTCTTCTCGTGGGTGGGACTTGCCTGTCCCAGCAGACCGAGCCGGACGATCTGATCGCGCCCCGGAGGAATGGTAAAAAGCGGTGGTACCGCCAGCAATTCCTCTGTCGGCGCAAGCTGGTCCACGCCGTCCACGTTCTGACTCCACTCACGCGGTTCGACTTGCATCGACACCGGTTTGTCGCCTGAATTGATAATCCGCAGCTCGCCGGCTGTGCGCTGGGCTGAAATTTCCACGCGCACCGGCACCACCTGCACCGAGGCACTGTGTGCCGCCCCGACGCAAAGCAGGAACAGGAGGGCGGCATGCGCCGCCCTCCCTCAGGCCGAGATAGCCCGCATACTCAGAATGTGATCGTAACGGTGACATTGTCGTTGTAAGTGTCAGCCCGCACGTTCTCGGCATCGCTGGCCAGAACCTCGCCATATACGGTAGTGGTCTGCGGGTTGCCGAAGCCGGCGCCGCTCGCGGCAACGGTGCTGCCGTCGGTATCGTCGCCGAACACCGTACCGAGGCCGGCATCGGTGTAGAGCTGGTACACGAGATTGTCACCATTGGCCGAACCCACCATGTTACGGTTGTTGATATCGCTGGCGCCACCGCCGTTCAGAGCGATAGTGGTGTCATAGCCATTGGTGCACACCCAGGTGATATCGGCACTCGAAGTCGCGTCGTTGATCAGGTCGAGCGTTCCGAAATTGAGCACTTCCACGTTGGTGATGTCGCAGGTGGCATCTACAACAGCCGTGACCGTCAGTGTATCGGTGTCGTCAGCGATCACCTGTCCACCGGCCAGGGCACCCGTTACTGCCAGGGCAATGGCAGTCTTGCGGTACTGATTACGAAATGTCATGACAAATTTCCTCTTTGTTTTCCTCAGGTTGTCGGCAGCCCAGCCATCTCCTCGCAGAGATCTGTGACTTTGCGTCCCCGTCTTGCGACGAGGTTGCCTTTGTCGCAGCCCGGGATGCCTCCCTGGCCCGAAACGGGGATCACCAAACCAGAAACCCCCGCCTGGCAAACGGACATAGCCCATCTGCGCACCACGATGGTACGAATGTCCCGTGGGGGAATATGTGAAATGGCTCAAGAAAACCGGGATTTAGCGATTATTTCTGCGCGTTTTGCGACGCAGTCAGCGCCAGAATCGTCCGCTTGCGAGTTTGACCTCGATAAACGACTCGCGGCCATTGTCGTAGCGGCAGATCAGCGCCACGAGGTTGTGTTCGCGAAAGTGCAGGCCGCTTTTACCGGCGACCTCGATTTTCTGCCCCGGACCGAACCGGTCCTCGGCCATGGTCGGCCAGCCGCTTCCAGTCTTTGCGTCGCGGCGAGAACCAGCGCCGTTTCGGGTAGGGCAGGCTGACGGCGAACTGTAGCGGTTCGCCGCCGCTGTGGATCAACTCGACCGAACCCACGCGTGAGCCGCTCCAGTCGAATTCATGCTTCTCGTGACTGGCGAGTGCGGGCAGATCGGGCTCCGCCGGGTTGTCCAGTTCAGTGCTCGGCCGCGCGTCGAAAGCGTCGAGAAACTCGTGCAACGGCCCGGACCGTTTGCCGCTGAGAATGTCCGCGGCGTTACCGAACATCGACGTTGCATTGAGCATTGATAGTATCCCGCAGAGACCCCAGCATCGATACTAGGAAATGGCGAAACCGATATCCGTGACGCAGTTATCAGTTTTCAATATTGGCGGTTGCGGTTTCGCTTCATGTGTCCGCTCAGCGCCGGCTCAGGCAACGCTATAGATATTGCCGGATCAGGCGCTATCATCGGCGACTTCATATGTAGACATAACGAACAGGGTGAAGGCATGAACCTGGTGCGGAGCAATAACCGGCAGCGGCTGATTTTGCCTGGATGGGTCATGCTGGCGTTGTCGATGACGGCGCGGGCGGAGATCAGCGAAGCCGTCGGCGGCAGCGGCGCGGTCTTCGCCTCGTCCCGCGACACGGCCGAGAGCTGTATCGCGCTCGCGCCGATGCCGGGTGCCGTTTACAGCGCGTCTGACCGGCAGTGGGAGCAGCGTTTTTGCGCAATCGATTTTTATACCGCCAACACCGCGCTTTGCCCGAAAACCTGGAGCACCAGTCCGGCGATGCTGGTCTACGACCTCGCGCAAACGCCTTTCGCGGGCAAAGCGGCGGAGTTCGAGCGCGAGGTCTGCGCCAGGGGCGGGTCGGCGCGAAAATCGGCGCGGCGCGAACTGGCCATCTACAAGGTCTCGATGAATGCGGTGGATACGAGTGCCACCTATTCGAAATCGTCGCTGCTCTACTATCATTTTTCGCGCTACATGCAGAGCAGGGTCGGGGTTCCGGTGGCCGTTTACCGCAGCATGGACCGGGTCGTGCATCGGGAACGGGTGGTTGATCCAGGGATCCGTCTTACCGCCGACCGCAGCGAACTGAAAATGATCCATGCCGGCTGGACTCATTTGCGTGACGCCGACTCCGACCCTGCCGCCTACCGCAATCGGTCTGAAGTGATTACACCGGACGACTGCACGGGTCTACGGCGTGCTGTTGCTCGAGGCCGGACGCCGCTATGGCGTCGATCTCAATGGCACGCGAGCGTCGGGGTGGGGCGTCGGCCAGTCGCGCGATTTTCAGCAGACCGCACCGTTTATTGCGCTGCGTTCGGCCGGGACACTGGCCGAAGCGATCGACACGGGTATTGCCGAAGCGCGAGCCGAACCGGAGATGGCCAGGGCGTTGAAGGGCACCGTCGCCCCTGCCCAGGTCGCGTTCTGGATGCAGGAACTGACCGAGGTCGTATTGCTGGATTATCTTTTCAATCAGCAGGATCGCATCGGCAATGTCGATTATCAGCACTTCTGGCACTGGTGGCAGGACGGTCGATTCATGACCCGGTTGGCGCCGGAGCCATCGGTGCCGGCCGACATTGCGGCTTACGCGCCACTGCGGCTCCGGCGCTCGCGCATCAATGACAACGATGCCGGGGGTCGCGCCGCCTATGTCAACTATGCCGAGAAAACCGGCATGCTCGACGGGCTGCGTCATTTCAATGCGGATCTGTATGCGCGCATGGCCCGGCTGGCCCGCGATTTTGCCGCGCAGGGTGAACTCTACCGATACACGCGTACCAGTTTTGGTTTAACTGACAAGTATGTCGCCCACCTGTCGCAGCAGGTCGGGAAGGCTTTCGCGATCCTGCGCCGAGGGCTGTGCATCAGGTGACCTCAGGTTCGATCTCGAGCCCGAATTGTTTGTGCGCAACGGGCGAGTCGCCGCGGCCAGCGTCGACTGCGAATCCGGCGACGTGTTGACGAGTAGCGGCAATGAAAACTGACAGGAACTTCTGGTTGGCCTGTGCTGCGGTCTTGCTCTGCGGTGTGGCAACGCCGACGCATGCCGAGACGATCGCGGTGATCACCGATCTGAACGGAAGTTATGGCTCGACCCGCTACCACGCGCGCGTCGACGCGGCTGTCGCGGCCATCGTCGGTCTGCAACCCGATGTGGTTTTGTCTGCAGGTGATATGGTCGCTGGCCAACGTCGACCCTTGCTCGGCCGCGAGCAGGTGCGTGCCATGTGGGCATCGTTCCATAGCCATGTCACCGACCCGCTGGCTGCTGCCGGCATTCCGTTGGCGGTGACGCCGGGCAATCACGACGGCTCGGCTTATCCGGGCTTCGCGGCGGAGCGAGAGATTTTTGTCGACGAGTGGGGCGCGCGCCGCCCGGACATCGAGTTTGTCGCCGCCGATGCCTACCCGCTCAACTACGCGGTGGCGGTTGGCAAGGTCTTGATCATCGGGCTCGATGTAACCACCGTGTCGCCATTGCCGGCGGTGCAGCGCGAATTCCTCGAGGCCGTCTTGTCTCGTCACGGCGAGCGATTCGATACCCGGATCGTGTTCTGCCATCTTCCGCTATGGCCGTTTGCGCGGGGCCGGGAGAACGAGATTCTCCATGACTCCGGGTTTGCCGCGCAGCTCGCCGCGCTGGATGTCGATGCGCTCGTCAGCGGGCATCACCACGTCTTCTATCCTGGTGTCGACGCCACCGGCGTGCTGCATATCAGCGCCGGCGCACTCGGCGGCAACAGCCGTCGCTATACCGGTTCCGAGCTGAAGTCGGAGTTCAGTTTTGTGGTGATAGAAATTGACAACGGCGCTGTCAGTGTCTCGGCGCGGGCCGCGCCTGGCTTTCAGCGGCCGGTCGATTTGCTTAGCCTGCCGCCGCAGATAACCGGGCCGGGCGGGAGGCTGCGGCGTTTCGAACCCGGGGGCTGAGCCGGGTTCGCACTTTCGTCAGCGCGCGAACTTCAGCAGCGGACCATTGGCCCCGCTGATCACCAGTTCGTCGCCGCTCACTTTGTAGGAACTGGCCGCGGTCATCGCTTTCAGGAATGCGTTTTCCAGTTGCATCGCCGCGGGCGGGCCGGCCATGCGCGTGGTTGCCATCGGCCCGAAGAGCGCGTCGGGTTGGTCGCCCAGCTTGCCGGTGAAGCGGTTGACACCACTCCGGCCACTGACCATGCCATCTGCTGCAACCGACAGATTCGGCGCGGGCACACCGTCCGGAATTTCGACGCCCACGATTTCAGTCAGCGTCCACTCTCCGGCCAACTCGGCCGTGCCCGCTATCGATCCGCTGGTGGACATCGTTGAGTCCTCTTTGTCCGTGGCGTAGCCAGCGCCTGATGCCGGGCCCGTTCCGTTTCCGTCGCGGTCGCCGCCGCCACAGGCCGAGAGTAGAACGCCGGCCAATGCGGAAAAAATAAACTGTTTCATTGCTGATCCCGATTCCCGGCCGCCGCGCCGTCATCGCCTGATTCCGGCGCGGCGACAGGACCGATTTAGTTGGCCATCACATCCTTGACCGCCTGTTTACACATAGCCGAGACGTCAGCTTTCTTGTCGTCGAGGCATGCCAGAATGCGGCCCTCGCCAGGGGTCACGGTGCCGCACAGCTTGTCGATGTCGGCTTCGCACTGTTGTGCCACGTACGTGAGTCCGGCGACGGCGCGCTCGAGCGCAATGGCCGCGTCATACAACGCGTAGGTGCAGCGATTTGAGATCTTGTCCTCATGAGCGTAGACACACGCCAACAGTCGTTGCTCACCCGGCAAGACATTCGGGCAGAACTTTTCCAGATCGGCCTTGCAGGCTTCCATGACCATTGCGCCGACGCTGTCCTGCGCCTGAGCGCCTGCCGCAAACAATAAACCTGCGGCCAACAATTCAGTGAATCTCCTGATCTTCATTTTTCTCTCCTTGGGTAGTTCTGGTGTGTCGTCAAGATACTGGCCGCGTTTATAACCGCCCGCCAATGTGAATACTGCCGCCCATGCTGACCGGGCCAAGATCGACCCACGGCCCGCCGATGTCGACACCGGCATAGACATTGGGATTGCATCCGCTCAACAACGCACAGGTGCCGGCCAGCGCAAGCGTGGCCAGAATACGACGAAGTCGCTGCATGATTATTTACCTCTCCTATTTCAGCGGCCAGGTCTGCAACATCAGGCCGGCCCCGCTTGGGTCGACGATCGCGGCGGCATCACTGGTGCCCGCGGTCTCGACCGTGTCGAAAATGATTCTTCCCCCAAGGTTCTCGACGCGCGCCAGAGTCTCATCGACATCGCGTACACCGACATAACTGACCCAGCTCGGGCGCAGCCCTGGAATCGGATTCTGTAATACGCCGGCAACCGGTACGGTTGCCTGGCTTAGATAATGATACGTTTCGCCGGCTCGGATACTGGCCTGTGCAGCGTTGTACCCGGCAACCCGGGTGTAGAAATCCAGCGCGCCTGGAATGTTGTCGGCCCAGATTTCGTTCCAGATAAACCCGCTGACCGTCAGATCATCATAACGGGGATCGCCGGAGGCGGAGCGTAACAGCGACATCACGGCACCCTGCGGGTCGCCGATGACCGCCATGCGGCCGCGTCCCTCGATATCTACCGGGTCGGCGAACGTTCGCCCGCCAGCGGCCAGCGTCGTCGCGACCGCTGCATCGACGTCGGTTACTGACAACACCGGTATCCACTGCGAAACATTGATGCCGGCATTGAACTGACGTGCATCGACGATCCCGCCGATCGGCGTTTCGCCGTTATAGATGACCGTGTAGCTGCCATCGCGCCCGACTTCGAAATCTCTGAATGTCCAGTCAAACAGCCCGCCGTAAAAGCGCTTGGCCGCAGCCGGGTCGGTCGTCAGAAGATCATGCCACACGAAAACCCCTGGCCGGTCAAGTCCGGATGGCGCAGAGGTTATCGGTGGAAGGCTGATGCTGGTGGTTGCGCACGCTGCGACGATTAGCGCAGCGGCAACGGCGGCCGCGCCGGTCTTGAGTATCTTGCTAGTCATTACTCGTGGTATCGCTCCGCGAAAATCGTAGTGGTCAAAGCTGACAGAAAAAGTCGGGCCGTACCCGGCGCCAACGCGTTTATTGGGTGTGGCTGGCGCTGAACCCCCCCGGTTCGTGCCCGGCGTTGCAACTGGCTTTTGCATGCTCGGCCTCGGCGGCCACAATCGCAGGCAGCAATATTCTGGCGGGTGGCAGTGGTTGTCCGGTAGGCCGTTGCGAGCGATTGGTATACACCTGACAACGACCGCCGTCAATTTCGTTTCTTTCCATGAAACTTCCCCTGAACGTCCTTATACCTGCACCCCGTCCGGCGCGCGTCGCTGCTGCCGGGTGTCCGTTCTACCAGTTTTTCGCCGACGGACGCAAATCCCTCTCCCCCGTCTG
Organism: uncultured Gammaproteobacteria bacterium; assembly: GCA_963699835.1. Lineage (GTDB taxonomy): Bacteria > Pseudomonadota > Gammaproteobacteria > Steroidobacterales > BM003 > BM003. Next base: position 84,563 of record CAVOVJ010000003.1, read on the forward strand.
GCTTCGCGCGATGCGAACGCCAGTCGCGCCTGGTCTGGCTCGGGTACTCATTTCGTCCGTGGAATCAGGCTGGCAATGAAATCGGCGATTTTTTGCGCCGTGGCCGTTCGCGCCTGAAACTGTGGCGCATGCCCGCAGTCCGGGATCAGCACCGTCGCGCATGGACCCCGGACATGGGTGTGGATGGAGTGGAGTTGCCCGGGAGTGCCGTATTCATCGTCAGTGCCCTGCAACGCCAGCACCGGGCACGCCACCGTGGCGATGTCGGACTCAATGTTCCAGTCGAAAAAATCGCGGTCTAGCCAGGTGTCGCTCCAGGCATGGAATAGCGTGCCGGTCTTGTCGCCGTGATGGCGTTCGAGCCGCTGCCTCAGGCCGCCGCGGTGGAACCCGGCGACGGCTTCGCGGATACCGGCAAGTGCCTCGCTCTCCACGGAAACGTGCGCCGCCGCGGTGATCACGCCAATAGCGCGTTGCGGATAACGCGCAGCATAAAGCAGCGCGATCGTGCCGCCATCGCTGTGACCGACGAGGATCAGCGGTCGTGTCTCATCCAGCGCCCGCAGCAGTGCAGGAAGTTCCAGCCAGGCGTAGTCGTGCAGATACCGGCGATCGCGTGGTGCCGGCAACCGGTCGGACCGCCCGTAGCCGGCACGGTCATAGATCAGCGCGGGCAGACCGGTGCGTGCAACGATCTCGTCGGGAAAGTCGCGCCACAGCGATATGCAGCCGAGGCCCTCGTGGAGGAACAGCAACAGCGGCTGGCGCCGCGCGCCCTTCAGGTAGCGGTAGGCGAGGCTGACATCGCCGACGACGATACGATCCGGGTCAGCGGTCGTCGCCACGCTGTCGGTCATTGGTAGGTGCCTAGTATCTGCCGGAAGTCTTGTAGAAATAACGCGTCATCTCGACATACTGCATGTTCATCCGGGTAACGATCTCGTGCGCCGAGCGGACGATTGCACACATGACCTTGTAGACGAGTCGCGGATGAGTCTCGATCAGCGACTCGAAATCCGGACGTTGCAGGCTGACGACCCGGCAGTCGTTCAGCGCGCGCAGGCCGACACTGTGCTCCTTGCCGTCGATAAAACTCATCTCCCCGGCGAGATCCCCGGGACTTAACACGTGCAGTGTGACCGGCTCTGATGCGAGCGAGGGAGTCACTACCTCGAGGCGCCCGCTGACCAAAATGTGGATCGAGTCGTCGGTCGTGCCGGCCTCGATAAGGTATTCGCCAGGCGCAAGCTCGCGTGCACAGACACTTTGCGACAGCGCCTCCAGTTCAGCCGTATCCATGTCGTTGCCGAGAGGCGAGTCGCCGAGAAACTCCATCGCGACCTTCGGGGTAAGGCAGTGCGGGCCCTGTTGTTCGGACATTGGCGGCTCCTTCTACTCTGGCTTGCCGGGTGGTGTTGCTGCAGAGTGTGGGTCAGAGTCGCGTAGGGAGCAAGCGTGGATACCCGCAGTTCGGGCGGGGCTGCGGCGGCACCCGGTGCGACGTTTACCGACGCTGTTATTATTTCCGCGGGCTGGTGACAAACGGTAGTTGCAAAAATGTCTGATTACACCCCGATCATAGTGTTTGCGTCGGTGATCCTGTTTTTTGTCACCGTCCAGATGTACAACAGTTTCATCAAATATCGTAACCAGATTGAAGAGGAATGGAGCGGCATCGATGTCGCGCTCAAACGGCGGTTCAACCTGATTCCGAACCTGGTCAAGACGGTACAGGGTTACGCCAAACACGAGATTGGTACGATGGAGGCGGTTACCACGCAGCGCGCGGTCACAGGCGGCCCCGGGAACCTGAATGATCGCGAGGCCGAGGAAAGCCTCGTGTCGCGCGCGCTGAACGAGGTGCTTGCAGTCGCCGAATCGTATCCGGACCTTAAGGCCAGCGCCAATTATCTGTCTTTGCAGCACGCGCTGAATGAAGTCGAGGCGGAAATCCTGCAGGCAAGACGCCGCTATAACTCGTCGGTACGCAAATACAATACCCAGGTCGAGTCGTTTCCGAGCAACCTGATGGCGAAACTGTTCGGTTTCGCCAAAACCACGTATTTCACACTGGAGCTGGCCACCCAGCGTGAATTGCCGGATGTCGCAATCTAGTCCGGAGCGCGGCGCCGTTAGTGCGCCGTCGCCACGCCGTGCACCGGACCGTTTGCGGCGATGATCGGGGGCGGGGGAGGCAGCAGCTTCTCCCATACCTCTCCGGGGTCGCTGCCGAATATGGCGTCGGTGGTGGCCGCCACCAGGTGCCAGTCACCGCGCGCGATTTCGGTATCGAGCTGTCCCGCTCCCCAACCCGCGTATCCGGCATAGAAGCGCAGTACTTCGCGCGAAAAACGATCCGCTGACAGCGACTGCAAAAGGTCGCGGCTGTGCGAGGCGTAAACGTCGGCGAAGATATGCTGCGCGGACCGCAGCGTTTCGCTGCTGCGTATCAGCATGAAGACGCTATGAATTGCTACAGGACCGCCGCCATACAGCTCGCCCTCGTAGTCCTTGACGTTGTCGACATCGGTGAGCAGCTCTTGCGGACGGATGCCAACCGGGCGGTTTACCACCAGCCCCATTGCGCCGCCAGCGCTGTAGCGGGTAAGGAGAACGACGCTGCCGGCAAACCCCCCGTCGACGACGGTGCGGCTTGCGACCAGCAGCATGCCGGCTGATGGTGTCTTGGCAGGCGTTGCGGCAAAGGAGGGCGCAGTGAGACCCAGCATTGCGAACAGGGTCGCGGCGGTCCATACGCCGTTTCGGCTACTCCCGATCTGTAGCAGAACACGGATCATTGCCACTTCGTCCCCTGCGTTGCGGTGAGGTCCGGGCGGCGGATCGACTGGCTCGATCCGCCGTTTCGGGAAACTGCTTACTCGCGAACGAGTTTGGTGAACTTGGAGCCCTCAAGCGTGACGTTGAACATCAGGCCCTTCTGTCCTATGACAAACCCGATTATCGGGTCCTGGATATTGGTCGTGTCGATCGAACCGCCGGCTCCCACCTGGATCAATGCGACCGAGCCGTCAACGCCGGCTTCCCAGCCCTTGCTGTTGCGGAATTTATCGAGCGCTGCTTTTTCAAGAAACAGGATGATGACGGTTTTCGACTGCGCACCGAGTTGCAACCCGATCGAAGCCGCGGCCGTGCTGTAGTAATCGGCGGTTTTGCCCGCGATCCGCAAAGCACCCTCACCGTACTCGCCGCCGATGCCGATTCCCGCCTTGATGACGCTCGGGAATACCAGCATCCCCTCGGACTTGGACATCAATTCCGCCGCGGATTCTACGGTTTCCTTGAATTGCTCCAGGGACGCGTCGACTTGCGCATCGATTTCGGTCGCCGATTTTGCATGGGCGGCAGGGGTAACCGCGGTCAAAGCCAGCGCCAGCATGCACAGACCGGACGTCCGTAATCCGCCGATAAATTTTTGCATCGCAATCTCCGTAGAATTTTCAGCTGCGCAGGTCTTCGTTGCCTGCCCCGGCAGTGTAGGCAATGCTGGGTTGGCCAGCAATCGAGGCCGTGTTCGCGGGCCTGTTCTGCAAAATCGTCGTGGCGATATGTGGCCGGTCCGACTGCCGGTCAGCCAGCGCGAAACCTCCCATGCAAAAGGGCCGGCTTGCGCCGGCCCTTTTGGCCCTTCCGTGGGCTCCCATCCTTGGGTTGGTCGTCCCTGGGAGGGAGTGAGAGAATAGGACTAGTCGTCTTTTTTGCCCTTATTGTCGGCACCTTCGGGCTTTTCGCCGCTCCGGTCAGCACCGTTGGGCGGCGGTGCCTTTGCGACTGAATCGGGTTGTGCGGCCGCGGTGGTCCGTTCGGCACGGATCTGTTCCTCGCTGCGTTTTGCGTTCGCCTCGTCGTTCTGATTGACGCGTTCCTGTTCGCGTTCGCGGTGTTTCTCGCGTTGCGCTGCGTCTTGCGATTTGCCGCGTTGCTGGTTCGCTTGCTGGGCGCTTTGACCCTGTCCCTGCTGGCCCTGTTTTCCGCCGCCGGGACCCGCCAAGGCATCACCACCGGAAAGAATCAGCGACGTGGTCAGCGCGAGTAATCCAATATTCACGGCTTTCATCGGTAGCACCTCATTTATCGCTTTATGCGATCACGATTCACGTTTCGCGAGGCAATAAATTAGAACACGCTAATATAATGGCATCTTTGATGCGTCGCACCATACGTATTTTCCCCAATGGCGGAACCGCCACCGGGGCGGCGGTCCGGGTCATGGGCGCTGGAAGGCGACCTGGCCCTCGACGATCGTCAGGTCGATGCGGGTCTGCAACAGATCGGCAGCGGCCAGCATCGTCGGATCCCGATTGAGTACAACGATATCGGCCAGTTTGCCGACGGTCAGGCTGCCTTTGCGCGTTTCTTCGAATTCGGCGTAGGCCGGTGCGAGCGTGTAGGCGGCGATTGCCGCACGGATGTCGAGGGATTCGCCCGGATGCCAGCCGCCCGGCGGGCCGCCGGTTTCGAATTCGCGGGTTACTGCGGCATAAAGCCCGCGCATCGGCCCGATCGGTTCGACCGGGTAATCGGTGCCGAAACACAGGTGCGCGCCGGAGTCGATAAAGCTCTTCCAGCGGTACGCGTCGGCCTCTCGCTCCGGCCCGAGCAGCGTCGGTGCCCAGCGCAGGTCGGTCAGCAGATGACTGGGTTGCACCGAGGCGATGACGCCGAGCGCGCGAAACCGGTCAACGTCCGCGGCGTTGACGAATTGCGCGTGTTCGATACGGTGGCGCGAGTCGCGCCGGCCATTGCTGCGAATCGCGCTATCGAACGCATCGAGCACGACCCGGTTGGCGCGATCCCCGATGGCGTGGATACCGATCTGGAATCCGGCTTTATCGCGCGCGACCACCATTTTCGTCACGACATCGGGATTGAGCAGCAACAGCCCTTTGTTGTCCGGCGCGCTTGCGTACGGTTCCAGCATTGCCGCCGATAGCGAGCCGCCCGAGCCATCGATGTTGGTCTTCAACAGGCCGGCTTTGAGCCAGCGGTCGCTGGTGCCGAGTTCCGCGCGCCATTTCTCGAGCTCGTCGAGCGGCGCCTCGAACGGCAGCCACACGGTGATGCGAATTGGCAGCGCCTTCTCTGCGCGCAGCTCCTGCAGCACCGACACCGCGGTTTTACCCTGCCCCGGACTGCGCAGCGTATCGTCCTGAACCGACGTGACGCCGTTTTCAAGTGCGTGCCGCATCGCTCGCAGAAACCCTTCGCGCCATTGCGCGCGCGTAGGTTCGGGGATCAATCCGAACACCTGGTCCGCCGCCTTTTCCTTCAGCCAGCCGGTGGCCCGGCCGTTGCCGTCGCGTTCGATTACTCCGCCTGCGGGGTCCGCGGTATCGCGATCGATGCCGGCACGTTCCAGTGCCAGCGAGTTCAGAACGGCAGAGTGGCCGTCGGCACGTTCCAGGAACAGTGCATGGGCGGTCGTCACCGCATCGAGATCGTCGCGCGTGGGAACCCGACCACCGTCCCACTTGCTCTCATCCCAGCCGCGGCCATAGATCCACTGGCCCGGTTTCCGCTTTGGCACCTCTGCGGCGAGGCGCGTTTTCAGGTCGTCGAGCGAAGTCGTTTCGGACAGGTCGACGTTCAGCATCCTCAGCGCCGCATTGCCGAGATGCACGTGGGCATCGTTGAACCCGGGCATGGCGAAGCGTCCGCCGAGATCGATGACCCGGGTCTGCGCGGTGCGAAATTTGTCGACGTCGGTCTTGCTGCCGAGCGCGATAATCCTGCCGTCGGCAATCGCCACCGCCTCGACCGTCGCGGCCTCGGCGTCGACCGTATGTATCTTGCCGTTCTGAAGGATGAGGTCGGCATCCGTAGCATTAATCGCAACGGCAAACAGACACATCGGAAGAAAGGTCAATAAACGAATACGGCTCATTTCACGGCTACCTTCGGACGGTTGGGAGGCGCTGCGCACCTGCATGCGAATGTGATTTTCGAATCAGACATGCAGTTCGACCCGGTCGCCGTCGGTCACCACATGATCGGGTCCGACCTGCTGACCGTCGAAGACCTCGCTACCCCAGACCCGGGCGAAGCGGAGACCGGCCGCGATATCCTTGTGCACCAGCCGGGCTACGTCGGCGACCGTCTGGCCGCGACGCACCGTGAATGGCCTGTCGTCGTCGGCTGCATGACCGGGCACCTTCGTGTAGACCCTCACGATTTCGAGTGCCGGGTACAACAGTTTGCCGATATCCTCGATTCCGGCGCCGGTCAGCGCCGAAACTGCCAGCGCCGGGAAGCCACGCCCGAGCAATTCCTCGAGGATTCGCACTTCTGCCGGCTCGGGATCCAGATCGCTCTTGTTGCCAACCAGCAGCGTCGGCAATTCCAGCCTGAACAGATCGTCGCCGCAGTCTGCCACGCCGCCGCCGTACACGGCAAACGCCTCCGGTACCTTGCCAGGCCAGCACTCGCTGAGCACCACTTTTCTCTGCCCGAGTTGTCCGAGGATTGTCTGCATCTGGTCGACGCAGTCCGGGTCGGTCACATCGACGACCAGCATGACGGCGTCGGCCGGCTGCAGCGCATTGAGCATCCAGCTCTCGAAATAGTCGGCGGTGATCGGCGGCAGGTCGACGAGCTGAAAGTAGATGTCCTCGAACGGCATCATCCCGGGAATCGGATGATGGGTTGTGAACGGGTAGGGCCCCTGCTCGCTGTGCGAACCACAGAGTTTGTCGTGCAGCGTGGATTTCCCTGCGTTCGGCGGGCCGAGCAGCGCGATCTGGGCAGCGCCTTCCGGCCGCACCACGTAGGCCGGTCCGCCGCGCTTGCCGCCTTTACGCGGGCCCGCCATTTCGTCGCTCAACATCTTGATCCGGCTCTTGATGTCAGCCTGGAGATGTTCCGTTCCCTTGTGCTTCGGAATCGTGCGCAGCATCTCCTTCAGGCTCGCCAGCTTGTCCGCGGGTTCGCGCGCCTGGCGAAACGCGGCCTCGGCCCTCTTGTAATCCGCCGTGACGTTAGTCGGCATCGTCTTTTGCCGTTTTGCGCGGGCCGCTTCGTCGGCGCTGGCGCAGCGCAGGATCTCCGAGCTGGCGCACCACCTGGAAGAGTTCCTCGGGCGGGGCGGCGATCGAGCGCGTGGCGGTATGCATCCAGGCGAGATCGGCGACCACGCGTGCGATGCGATCGCCGTCGCGGTTGACGATTTCGTTGACGAGCCGGAAACGCGATCCGTCATTGCTCCAGTTGGCCGCATGCAGGCGTGACTCGATCGTCGCCAGCATCTGCACCTCGCGCAGATAGGTGATCTCGTCGCGCAGGGTTATCGGCCCGAGCGACAGGCGCCGGAACTCGCGCAGCGAAAACCCGTGCGCCGCGAAGAAGGCGAATCGGGCCTGGGTCGCGTATTCGAGATAAGCGGTGTTTCGCATATGACCGTTGGCATCGAGGTCGCGCCACTGGATCGTGAATTGCTGGAGTGTCGGGTCGGACATCGGCCGCTGGTTTCCTCGGTTGCTGCCGCGATTGTAGTCGAGCCTGCCGCCGTGCAGCCAACGCCATGCAGCCAACGCCGGGCATGGCGCGGCCGTGCCGGCATTGGATGATGACGCGGTTTTGCCTTATAACGGGGCAACCGGGGGAAGGCCATGAATCGCACCGAACGCTTCTACAAGATCCAGGAATTGTTGCGGCAGCGCCGGGTGGTGCCGCGAGACCTGTTCCTGGAGGGGCTCGAGGTATCGCTCGCAACCTTCAAACGCGATCTCGAGTATCTGCGCGATCGTTTTTCCATGCCGATCATCTATGATCGGGAGGCCGGCGGTTACCGCCTCGATCAATCCGACCCGGGTCATGTCAATTACGAGTTGCCGGGGCTGTGGTTCTCGGCCAGCGAACTGCATGCGCTGATGACAATGGAGTACCTGTTGCGGCGGCTGCAGCCGGGGTTGATGGGCGGTCATGTCGCGCCGTTGCGGGCCCGGATCCGCAAACTGCTGGAGTCCGGCGATCATTCGGCGGAGGAGGTCGAGCGGCGGATCAGGGTATTGCGGATGGGGGCTCGCGAAGTCGAACCGGCGCACTTCCAGACGATCACCACCGCGTTGCTGTCGCGACGCAGGCTCACAATCGATCACTACAAACGCTCGACCGGGGACACCAGCGAGCGGATCGTTTCGCCGCAGCGACTCGTTCACTATCGCGACAACTGGTATCTCGATGCCTGGTGCCACTTGCGCAAGGGACTCAGGACCTTCTCCGTCGATGCGATTCATTCGGCGCATATTCGCGACCAGGCAGCGCGTGATATCGCTGATGCGGAACTCGACGAGGTGTTGACTCCGGGATTCGGAATCTTTTCCGGGCGGCGGGTCGAGAAAGCAGTGCTGCGGTTCGAGGCGCGGCGCGCACGCTGGGTGTCGCGTGAATTCTGGCACGAGGAACAGGAAGGCGAGTTCGAGCTGGATGGCAGCTATGTGCTCAAAGTGCCGTACAGCGATCCGCGCGAGCTGGTCATGGATATTCTCAAGTTCGGCCCGGATGTCGAAGTGCTGGGTCCGGCGCCGCTGCGTCAACTGGTTGCGGAAAAAGCCCACGCGGCTGCGGCGCGCTATGCGACGGGGGAGCGAACGTGACTTGCGGGCCACAGCCCCGTGCGAACGTCGTCTGAGCGCCTGGCGGCCCGGACATGCGTTTCCTCCATACAGCGGACTGGCACCTCGGCAGGCAATTCCACAATGTGAGCCTGATCGAGGATCAGGCTTATGCGCTCGACCAGCTCGTGGCGCTGGTGAACGAAGGCGGCATCGATGCAGTGTTGATTGCCGGTGATGTGTTCGACCGGGCGGTGCCACCGCCCGAGGCTGTCAGTCTTCTCGATGATGTGCTAGGGCGCCTTGTGCTCGGTGCCGGCGTGCCGGTATTCGTGATTGCCGGCAACCATGACAGTCCGGCGCGGCTGTCATTTGGTGCGCCGATGCTGGCGGGTCAGGGACTATATGTTAGTGGTCGAATCGATCTGCCGGTTATGCCGGTGGTGCTCGAAGACGCGCATGGCCCGGTCGAAATTTTTGCCTTGCCCTATGTTGAGCCTGCCGTCGCCAGACTGGTGCTGGACGATCCGCAACTGCACGGTCACGATACCGCGCTGCGTGCTCTGATCGCTACGCTGGCGGGGCACAGGACCGGCGGGCGGCGCGCGGTGCTGATGGCGCACTGTTTTGTTGCCGGGTCCGGTGAGAGCGAGTCGGAGCGTCCGTTGAGCGTCGGCGGTGCAGGCAGTGTCGGCGCCGATGCATTTACTGGTTTCGACTATGTGGCGCTGGGTCATCTGCACGGCCCGCAGCGCGCAGGTTCCGAGCGGGTGCGCTACTCGGGCTCATTGCTGAAATATTCGTTTTCAGAGGCCCGCCAGAGCAAGGGGGTCAATATCGTCGAACTCAACCAGCATGGCGACATTCACTGCGAACAGGTAGCGCTCAGTCCGCGTCGCGACGTCCGTATTGTCGAGGGCTCGATGGCGGACCTGTTGCAGGAACCGCGCGGCAATCGCGACGATTACCTGCTGGTGCGGTTGTCCGACCGCGGCGCGATTCTCGATGCGATGGGCCGGTTACGCGAGGTCTATCCCAACCTGTTGCATCTCGAACGGCCCGGCCTAGAGCGTGGCGGAGCGTTGTACCAGGGCGGGCGCGAACGCCTCCGTCGAAGCGAGAGAGACCTGTTTGCGAGTTTCTTCGAGCAAATGACCGGTGAGCCGCTGCAGCCGTCGCAGCAAACCGCGCTCGATACGGTTCTTGCGGAACTCGACAAAGCCGCGCGCGAGACCGACCAGTGAGGCCGCTCGTTCTGCGTATGTCGGCATTCGGTCCGTATGCGGGTAGCGAAAGCCTGGATTTTCGCGTGCTTCGCGGTAACCCGTTGTTCCTGATTCATGGTGCCACGGGCGCCGGCAAGACCAGCATCCTCGATGCGATTTCGTTTGCATTGTATGGCGACAGCTCGGGTGCCGAGCGCGACGGGCGCAGCATGCGCAGCGATTTTGCCGCACCCGATCAGACGACATTTGTCGAGCTTTGTTTCGCGCTCGGCGAGCGCTGTTTCAGGGTGCGCCGCGTGCCGGAGCAGGAGCGGCCGAAGAAACGCGGTGACGGCACGACGACGCAGCAGGCCGAAGCCACGCTGTGGGAACTCGGCGACGCCGACGACGGGCCCGGAACCGGCAAGGTCCTGGGGACACGCTGGACCCGCGTGACCGAGAAGATCGAGGAATTGCTGGGTTTTCGCAGCAGCCAGTTTCGCCAGGTCATCATCCTGCCGCAAGGGCGATTCCGCGAATTGCTGACGGCGCGTTCGGACCAGCGCGAGGAGATTCTGGAGACGCTGTTCGACACCGAGAGGTTCCGCCATATTGAACTGGCGCTGAAACAGCGGGCAAAAGAACTGCGGGACCGGGTCGATAAACTGAGTGAACGGCGCAAGACTTATCTCGATGCCGCGGGTTTTGACGATGCCGCTGGACTCGATGCATCGCTCCTACAACTCGACGAGGAGATTGCCGCTGGCGATCAGAGCAATGCGGCGCTGCGCGCCCGCGTGGTGGGGGCGGAAAAGGGCCTCGAAGAGGCACGCCAGACGATCGCGAAGTTTCGCGCCCGCGATGAGGCGCGCTTGCGGCTCGACGAACTGGAGCGACAGCTGCCGCAAATTGCGGCAATGCGCGATGAACTCGGGAGGGCAAGGCAGGCCGCGGCGCTCGGCGACCTGGCCTCTCAGCGCGAGACCGCGCAAACTCAGCTGCATACAGCCGAGAGCGAACTGAGCGCCTGCCGGGTTGCGCTCGAGCAGGCGAAAGAAGCGGTTGCGCGGACCCGCAAGGCGGTTGCGGACGCCGCCAGACGCCGCAGCGAGCGCGAGCGAAAAATGACGGAACTCAATCGCCTCGAGGCATTGCAGGGGCAGCTGCAACCGCTGGAAGACGCGCGTCTCGAACTCGAAGCGGCAGAGGCGGCGATGACCGAGGCCGATCAGCAGTGGGCGGCGCTGGTGAGGGAGACAGCCGAACGGGAAAGCCGGCGCCAGCACACAATCAACGAAATTGAAGTCCTGCGCACGACCTGGTCGGGTTTTCCGCCGGTGGAAGAGGGCATCGAAGCTGCCGAGACCCTGCGCAGGCAATGGGAGGAACTCGAGAACGCACGCGCGGGGCTGGCCGAGATGGAATCACGGCTGAGCGCTGCCGAGGCTGCGGAAAAACACCTGGGCCGTGCGTTGGAGGAGCGCCGGGCGGCGGTGCGTCACCTTCAGGCACGGCAGTTACCGGTGCTGGCGGCGGGACTGGTCGACGGCGAACCATGCCCGGTGTGCGGGTCGCGCAAGCACCCCCAACCGGCACGCGGAGAGCTCGATCTCGAAATGGCGGATAAAGACCTGGGCGATCCGCTGGCACTTGCCACCGCCGAGACCGAATTCGATCGCGCGCGCGGCCAAACCACCGCCGTGGTGCGCGAGGTCGCCGAACAGCGTGCCCGCGTCGAGCGCCTCGAAGACACACTTGGCGAGAAGGCCTGGCTTTCGCGGCCCGACCTCGAACAGGCAGCGCGGCAGTTGCAGGACCGTCTGGGCGAGCAGCAGGCCGCTCAGCGCGAACTGGAGCGGCTGCAGGTTCTGTACAGGGAGATCGTCGACTCGGCGCAGGCGCGCGACGGCGTCGCCAAGGAAATCGAACAAATGGCAACCCGGGCGCGCGAGCAGCGCGCGAGCGCGCGCACCCGCGTCGCTGAGCGCCAGGCTTCGGTGCCGGGCCGGTATCGCGAACCTGGCGCCCTGCAGGCAGAAACCGACGCACTGCGTGGGGAGGTCGATGAGATGGATCGCTTGCTGCAGTCGGCACAGGACGAGCACGCCCGGGCGGACCGTCTCGGCGCCAGCGCGCAAACGGCGCTGGACAAGGCCGATGCTGCGCTGGGCCAGGCCGCCAAACACGCCCGCGAATGCGACACGCGCTGGGCCGCCCGGCGCAAGCAGGCCGGATTCGGTGACGACGGCGCCTTCCTCGAGGCGCGTCTCGAGGAAGGCGAAATCGAGCACAGGGTGAGCGCGATCGAGACCTTTGACAACGCGTTGCATGCCGCTCAGGTAAGGCTGAAAGATGCGCAGCAGGGCGTTGCCGGGCTGACGCCACCCGATACGGCAAGGCTGGAACTCGAGGCGAACACGCTGCGCGAACAGTTGAGTGCCGCTGAACTGCGCCAGGGCTCCCGGGTGGAGCGCCAGCGCGCGCTGGCGGCAACGGTCGGGAAATTCGGCGCGGCGGGTGCCGAACTCGCATCGCTCGAGGCCGCGTATGCCGATGCCGGCAGAATTTCGCAGGTGGCACGCGGCGACAATCCGTTCCGGATGTCGTTTCAGCGCTTTGTGCTTGCCGCGTTGCTCGACGATGTTCTCGTGTCGGCGAGCCAGCGCCTGCACAGCATGAGCAAGGGGCGCTACCGGTTACAGCGAGTGACTCGCGAGGGCGGACGGCGCCGCCCCGGGGGGCTGGACCTCGCGGTCGATGATGCCTACACCGGCAAGACCCGCGCGGTGACGACATTGTCAGGCGGCGAGGGTTTCCAGGCGGCGCTTGCGCTTGCGCTCGGGCTGGCCGACGTCGTGCAGTCCTACGCCGGCGGGATTCGTCTCGACACGATGTTCATCGACGAGGGTTTTGGCAGTCTCGATCCGGAGGCGCTGGAGCTGGCGATCGATACTCTGGTCGACTTGCAGGCGAGCGGCCGCCTCATCGGTGTCATCTCACACGTCCCGGAGTTGAAAGAGAGGATCCCAACCCGGCTCGAGGTGCTGGCCGGCACCGCCGGCAGCCATGCCCGGTTCAGCGCCGTTCCCTAGGCCGCCGCGACGCCGTTTCAATCCAGAAACCGCAGCACCAGTTTGTGCATATCGACGCGTGCATTGATGCGCGCGCACAGCAAGAAGGATCCGATCAGCTTGCGGTGGAGAAACGCCGTCTCCGTCGGCGGCGCATGAAACTCCTCACTGCCTAGCATCATCCCCAGCGCGCGATTACGCACCTCGCCGACCAGTTCCGATGCGGCGAAATCGTAGCGACCCCTATGCCGCAGCGGTGCACACGCGAGGTAGAGCAGTTCGAGAATGCGCGCCGCGTGTTCGTCCGAGGCATCGGCATGGATATATCCGATCGCTGTGGCAGCGGCGTACAGCGCCGCGTCGTTGCCCTCGATGATGGCGCGGGTGATCCGCGCATATCTGCGGGTAAATGCCGGGCTGAACTCGCAGGTTGAACCAAAGTCCAGCAGGATGATGTCCTCGGTTTCCGGGTCGAACAGGTAATTTCCAAAGTTCGGATCGGTCTGCATGCTGCGAAACTCGAACAGTTCGCGAAACAGCAGTTGCTGCAGCCGGGCACCCACACTGTCGCACAGTTTCTGGCTTGCACCGGGTTGGGTAAGCGTATCGAGCGATTCGCCGCGCATGTAGTCCATCGCCAGCACGTGGCGCGTGGTCAGGTCGCGATGCACCCGCGGTACTCTGAGCCCGGGTGTATTGCCGAGCGCCGTGGCATAGCGCTCCGCGAGATCCGCTTCCAGCAGGTAATCGGCTTCGCGGCGGAGCTGGTGTTTCGCCTCTGCAATCAGCCCCGACACGTCCATCTGTTGCGGCAATATCCGCGATACCCTGAGCATGGCGGCCAGGTTGTCGACATCGCTGACGATGCTGCGCGCCACGCCGGGGTACTGGATCTTCAGGGCCAGTTCGCGTCCGTCGGCGGTCGTGGCGCGATGCACCTGGCCGATCGATGCCGCGGCGACTGGCTGGTAATCAAAGTCTCTGAAGCGCGATTCCCAGCCGTGTCCGTAGGCCTGCCCGAGAACCCGGCGCAACTGACTGTCGGGCATGCTGTTGCCGGAATCGCGCAGCAGGCCGAGCGCGTCGGCGAACTCAGGCGGCAGCAGGTCCTTGCCTTCCATCGACATCAGTTGCCCGAGTTTCATCGCGGCGCCGCGCAGACCGGCGAGGTGGCGCGCGAGGCGGCGGGCGTTGGCCGCGGTCAGAAAGGCGTTACCGGTGCTTTTGTCACCCTGGCCCGCCAGCCGCTTTACGCCCTCGGTGATACCGCCGACGGTGACTTCGCCAGCCAGCATGCCGAGGCGCAGCAGTCTTGCTACCCGCGAAGCGGGCACGCGGGTCTGGCGTCCGTTGCTCTTGGCGTTACCCATTGCAGATCATGGCCGTGATCGAGAGACGCAAAGAGTACCCGGCGGCGGCCGGAAAAGCTCAGACTTTGCGCGGCAGGCTCAGGCGGATGCTGAGGCCGCCTTCGGCGCGGTTCGTCGCGACGATCTGTCCGCCGTGGGTTCGTGCGACCCGCGCGGCGATGGCGAGCCCGACCCCCTCGCCGCCGCTGTGCCGCTCGCGCGCATCGCCAACCCGATGAAACGGCTCGAATATCTGCTCGAGTTCGGACTCCGGCACGCCGGGTCCGCGGTCCGCAATTTCGACGATCGCGGTGTCGTCGTCAATTACCTTGACCTCGACCCGGGTTTGCGGCGCGGTATAGATGGCGGCGTTGCGCAGCACGTTTTCCAGCGCGCTGGCGAGTAGCGCGGGATCGGCCAGTACCGCGATACCGGCAGGCAGGTCGGTTGCAATTTCCACCCCGCGTGCGTCGGCCTCCAGGCGGGTGTCGGCGACGACCTTCATTACGAGCTCGGACAGGTCGGTTTCCTGCAGTTCCGGCGGCATGCTGCCGCTCTCGAGCCGCACGAGTCCAAGAATCTGTCCTATTAACGCGTCCAGGCGGTCGGCCTCGCGTGCGATCCGATCCAGTTCGCCGGCGGCGGCCGGGGTTTTGCGTCGCGCCAGTTCAAGCGCGAGTTGCATGCGTGCCAGCGGTGAGCGCAACTCGTGCGAGATGTCGCGCAGCATTCGCTTTTGCGTGGCGGCGCTCTCCTGCAGCGCGGTCGCCATACGGTCGAAATCACGCGCGAGTTTGCCGATTTCGTCGCGGCGGTGACCGATCTCCCGGCCTGGGCGCACCGCGAGCTGGCCGTGCGCCAATTCCTGGGTCGCGGACTGCAATTGCCGCAGCGGCCGGCTCAGGTAGCGCGCCAGCAGCCAGCAGGCAACCCCGCTTACGAGCAGTGCGACCAGCAGGACGGTCAGCGGGACGCCGGGTAGCTGCAGAATCCCGAATCGCTCGGGTCGTCGGGGCAGCGTCAACACCGTATACAGCTCGCCGTTCGGACCAACCAGTTGCGATGCGGGGCGCGCCATGCGCAGGCCTTTTGGCGGATAGCGCTCGCCGCGGGAAAACCGGCGAATCCGCTGCAGCGCCCGGGCAGGGACTTCGCGCTTCAGCAACTCCAGGCCCTGCGGATCGATGACGTAGATATCCACGCCGGGCAACGCGCGCGCGTGCTTGCGCAGCCACTTCTCGAGATCGCCACGGCCGCCCTCGCGCAGCGTTGCGGCAGCCTCGGTGAGCAGCCGGGTCGGGTCGATGTCGCGTGCGGCGTCGATGCGGCGTTCAACAATTGCCGCGCTCGCGACGATGGCGATCAGCGTGATAAGTGTCATCGCTGTCCAGAAAGACAGGAAGATCCTGGTAAAAAGCGATTGCACGCCGCCTATCTCTTGCGCGGTACGCGCAACTGGTAGCCAACCCCGCGGGCGCTCGCGATCCTGCTCTCGCCATCGGCGGCGGGGCCGAGTTTGCGGCGCAGGTTCGAGATATGGGTATCGAGACTCCGGTCGAAGGGGCTGTAGCGGCGGCCCAGGCCCTGTTCGTAGAGCTGGTCCTTGTCGACAATGTCGCCGCCGCGGCGCGCGAGTATTTCCAACAGGCGAAACTCGGCCCCGGTCAATGCGATGCTGAGCTCGCCGACGCGGACATCGCGTGAAGCGGTATCGATGCAAATGTCGCCGATGGTGAGCTCGTCTTTATCATCGTTCGCGCTTTCCGCCGTGCGCCGCAGAATGGCCCGCAGCCGCGCGCTCAGCTCGCGCGGGTTGAACGGTTTCGGCAAATAGTCGTCAGCGCCGAGTTCGAGGCCGACAATACGGTCGACATCGTCACCCCTGGCGGTAAGCATCAGCACCGGGACTCGCGACGTCTTGCGCAGCTCGCGCAGGACGTCGGTGCCGGTAAGCTTCGGCAACATCACGTCGAGTATCACGATATCGAAAGAGGTCGATGCAAGCGTCTCGAGGGCGCTTGCGCCGTCGTGCACCATACTGACGAAATAGCCTTCCGGGCTCAGATATTCGTCTAGCATCGCGCACAGTTCTTCGTCATCGTCGACAACAAGCAATCTGTGGAGTGGCGCATCCGCCATTTTTAATACTGCCGCGTTCATTCAGGGCGAAGTCTATTGTGTTTTCGAATGCCGGCCACGGCAACTTGACGATTCTTCACATTGCTTGACCGGAGCTTGGCAGTGCTTTGCAACCAACTGCCTACACTGTGAGCCGTGGGTTGACGATGAAAGGAGACGGCGATGCGAGGGAAATTTCTTTATGCAGCGAGTGCAGTGGTTCTGGCATCGAGCCTGGCACTGCCGGCAGGCGTGGTGCTGGGCCATCCGGATTTTGGCGCCGGTGCGCCGGTCCATGGGATGCACCGGATGGAAAAGCTCGATCGACTGGACCTTACCGACGCCCAGCGTGACACGATACGCGACATATTGACCGCGGAACGCGCGAGTCTGAGCAAGCAACGACGCGCAACGCATGACGATCTGCGCGCGCTGCGGGCGATGGCGCCGGACGATCCCGACTATTTTGCGGCCGTTGAAGAGGCCGCGGCGCAGTCCGCCGAGATGGCCCGCGAACGGGTGCTGCAAATGGGACGCGTCCGCTACCGGATCTACACCGAGGCCGGTTTGAGCGAGGCGCAGAAGCAACAGCTCGATTCCGCCCGCGAACACCGTCGCGAACGCCTGACCGAACGCGCCGGATCGGACGCCGATCAGGACCTCTGAATCCCCCTGGGACTGCACCTCAGTCCTCCCTTGCCCGGCAGCCTTGCAGGTCGCCGGGCTTTTTTATGTCAAATGCGGCACCAGGCTGCGACGGTGGGGCGAGACGGCGTCTCCGGCTGATTGCTGCAAGGTGTCCGTGACCTGGCCGGCCGCGGCCAGCGCCGGATCGGAGCGACTTTTTGCTGCCCAACCCTTGGGCCGGCGGCGGTGTGGAAGTAGACTTGTCGCGCCGTCCGCGAACGGCAAGGTTGAAACAGGGAGAATTTGGTCATGGCAAAGAAAATTGAGGAAATCGAAGGCATCGGTCCGGACACAGCCGAAAAACTGGCAAAGGCGGACATCAAGACCGTTGAGCAGTTGCTCGATGCGGCCTGCGATCCGAAAGGGCGCAAGGCGCTCGCGGAGACGACCGGCATCGGCGATGCGCGCATCCTGAAATTCGCCAACCAGGCGGATCTGTTCCGGGTCAGCGGCGTGTCAACACAATACGCCGAGCTGCTGGAAGCCGCCGGTGTCGATACGGTGAAGGAACTGGCCCAGCGCAATGCAGAGAACCTCGCCGCCAAAATGGCGGAGGTCAACGAAGAGAAAAACCTGGTACGCCAGGCGCCGGCGCCGGCCACGGTTGCCGATTGGGTCGAGCAGGCGAAAAACCTGCCGGGTAAGATGACCTATTAGTCTGCCAGAGATTTGCGCATGGCCGGCGCGATCGGCCGGCCATGGCGCAGGTTTCGTCAGCTGTCGAAGCTGAAGCTGACCCTTACCCCGACCCGCTGTTGGATGACCCGGCCCTGGTATTCGCGCGGTTTGAACCGCCACTTCGACACGGCCTGGCGTGTCGCGGACTCGAAGTAGCCTTTGTCGCTGACATCGATTACCTCGATTTCCTCGGGTCTGCCGTCCTCGGAGACGGTGAACTGCACATCGGCCCATCCCGAAACCTGTTCACGCGCGGCGCGCTTCGGGTACCGCGGTTCCACGAATTTGACGATCTCCAGTTCTTCCATCGGAATAACGCGCTTGCTCTCAGCATCGATCCGGCGCTGCACTACCTGGGCCTGGACTGACGCTACTGTCGGGTTTTGCGGATCGATTCCGGTGACATAGGCGAGCCATTTCTCGGTATCGGCGATGTTGCCGGCGTTAAAGCTGGCGCTTGCTTTCTCGAGCATGGCTTCGGCCAGGTCGTTGCGGAATGCATTGAGATCGGCATCGCCGGGCGCAAGGCTGGCGATTTCCTCGTAGTAAAACAGGGCGCTGTCCGATCGCGGCTCGACCAGCTTGTCGCTGGCGAGGCGGGCGAGTGCGCTGACAAACAGTTCGTCAGTCGGGTCTTTTTCGGGTTCGGCCGGTTGCGCGGCCGGTTTGGGCGCCGCCTTCGCCGGTGCTGCCTTTTTCGGCGCCGGCTTGGCGGGACTCGGTTTGCTGACGGCGGCGACGACCGGCGCCGGCTCGACCGTCTCGGCTGCGGTGCGTGCCTCGTCGAGGCGCGCTCGGGTGGCGCTGAGCAGTTCGGGTTCGCTTGCGCTGAACTGCGCCGCCTGATCGAGCATCGCCGCGGCGTCGTCAAATCGTTCGTTCTCGATCAGCCGTCCCGCCCGCTCGCTGAGTTCGGTTTGCCGATCGACAAGCAACTGGCGCACGGCAAAAGTCTGGGTGCTCGTCGGCGCCGCCTGTTGCAGCGACTCGTAGGCACCGAGCGCGGCACCAATGTTTCCCGCAGCCAGCGCCGTTTCGGACGAAAGTGCGACGCTGTCGAGAACCCGTTCCATGCCGTCGAGAGCGGCCTCGTTGTCAGGTTCGGTGGCTAGCACCCGTTTGAAATAGTCCAGGGCGCAGTTGCCTTCCGGCTGCAACAGTTGCCCGGCTTCCATGGCCAGACGGGCGAGTCCGAGCAATGCCTGGTTGTCCTGTGCCTCGGCGATTTCCGCAGCCTGTTGTGCCGCGGGCGGGATAGTATCGAGCCCTGGCGCGGACGCCAGTTCCGCGTCTTCGCCGCCGACGAAAAACCACGTTCCCGCGACCCCGGCCAGCAGGACGACCGCCACGATGATCAGCATGTCGATGGGATTTTTGCTGGTTGCCTCCATGAAATTCCTCGCTCGACGATCAGGAGTGGGTGGCCCAGAGCCGGCTCATGTTGCGAAGCCGATCCAGGAAACTACGAAATGCTCCGCGAACATGCTCGTCGCCTTCTTTCTGCCTGACGGCATAGCGACGGGCCAGCTCCGGATACTTCTTCAACTGGAGATGTTTCTGCGTCGCCGCCCTGACCGTCATCGTGAACGTGCCGGCGGCTAGCGGTTTTTGCAGGAAGCGGTAGATCTGTCCGTAGTTGATCAGGTTGACCAGGCCGACGGTGTCGCGATGCTCGCCGATCACGATCGTCACCAGTTCCGGCAAATGCGATTTCAGTGCGTTGACCATGGTCTCGATGACTTCGAGGTCTTCCGAGATGTCGGTCACCAGTACGCCCGGACGGGTGGCTTTCAAGAGCTTGGTAACGGACACGATGTTGCCAGCGCCAACAACCATGTAACGCTCGCCTACCATCTCGCGGATGTCGTCGATGGTCGCCTTGTCCTCGGAGAAAACCAGTACGCCGATCTTGTCCTCGATACCGGCGGCAATCGCGGCGGGCACCGGAGAGTTATCCTCGGTTTCTTCGGCGATGACGGATGCGGAATCGCCCTCGAGCACGATCGTGATCGCGTCCGGGTCGTCGTCGCTTTTGCCGGACTCCCTATGCAATGCCCCGGGCAGGAATTCGTCCGGTGCGCTGCGGCCAGTGTTGCTGCTGCTCTGCTGCGCCGCTGGGTCGAATCCTTCCGCGTCGGATTCCATGGCCGCCTCGCAAGAAGTCTCGAGAACGATTTCCTCGCCGGCGCTGCTGTCGTCGGCGGCAAAACTGAGCGGTTCGGCGGCCGCGTGCGCAGCCTCCCCGATCGACGCGTTTTCAGCCTCGACCAGCGCGAGCACGTCGGTCGTCGTTTCTTCCTCGATCACGCTGAGAGAAATTGCCGGTTCGGGACGCGGCGCTTCGACCGGTTCCGGGGTCGGCGCTTCGACCGGCGCGGCTTCGAGCGCCGCGATCATGTCCTGGTCGCGGGAGATATCGATCGCCTGCTGTATGGTCTCGCGAAGTTCCTCCGGGGCGCACGGCTTGGTCAGGAAGCGGAATACCTCGGCATCATTGATCGACGATTCGATCGCGTCGAGATCCGCGTAACCGGTCAGCAGTATCCTGACGGTGCGCGGCGAAGTGTCGCGCGCTTTGGACAGTACTTCGGTGCCCTGCATTTCGGGCATGCGCTGGTCCGCAACGATGACGTCGATTTCGTGCTCTTCGAGCATCGCCAGCGCCTCGGAACCAAGAGTAGTCAGGTGGAGGTCGTATTCGCGCCGAAACCGTACCCGCATCGAGTTGAGAACCCGCTGCTCGTCGTCGACGAAAACGACTTTGGGTTTTTTCTGTTGTGCGTTGCCTGACATGGGCTATTGCCTCTTCTAAACGGCGATCGCGACGGCTGGTTCCTGCACGTCGTTTTCCTCGCTGGCTGCCTGCGCCCGGGTCTGTCGCGGGAGGACGACGGTAAACGCCGAACCCTTGCCGACTTTGGACTCGATCTGCAACTGACCGCCATGCGAGTTGATGATTTTCTCGACGATCGCCAGTCCGAGACCGGTGCCTTCGCCAACCTGTTTCGTGGTGAAGAACGGATCGCGAATTTTCTCGAGAATGTCCTCCGGAATCCCGCAGCCGTTGTCCGAGATCGTGACCCGCACGGCTTCGTCGTCCTGGGTCGTGCTGATTGCGATGTCACCCTGGTCCTTGAGTGCCTGCGCGGCATTGGTGATCAGGTTCAGGAACACCTGGTTGATCTGCGAGGGCGAACAGGTGATTTCGTCAACTTCACCGTACTGCTTGATAATCCGGACCTTGTGTTTCAGCGCGTTCTTTGCGATCAGCAGCGTTCGGTCGAGCCCTTCGTTGACGTGGTACTTGGCGACCGGCGCGCGATCGAGTCGGCTGAAGTCCTTCAGGCTGAGCGCCATTTCGCTGAGTTGTTCGAGCCCCTCGATGCTGTCGTTGATCAGTGCTCGGCAGTCCTCGACATCGTCGCCGAGACCATCGTCCTGGAGCTGTTTGTCGATGGTTTTCAAACCGCTGATGAACGCCTGCTGATCGCGTTCGGGCCCTTTCGCCTTGTCCAGCGTCTCGCGCAGGCCGCCGAGGAACTCCGACAACTGGTCGAGGCGTTCCTGGATCAGGTCGGCGTTACTGCGCAGATACAAAAGCGGAGTGTTGATTTCGTGACTGATGCCGGCGACCAGTTGTCCCAGCGATGACATCTTTGCCGCCTGGACCAGCTGTACCTGTGACTCTTTCAGCTCGGACAGGGCGCTGGAGAGTTCCGCGGTACGCGCCTCGACATGGTCCTCGAGGTTCTCGTTGAGCGCCTCGAGTTCGGCATTGGCGGAATTGAGAATGCGGTAGCTGTGCAGCAACCGGAAGGTCAGGAATGCAAGGGCGGCCAGCATCAGCGCCGCATACACGGACAGCATGACGCGGTTGCGATCGACCTGCGAGACGCGGGCGTTATAGCGGGCCCGTTCTTTCAGCCACAGCGCCTCCGCCTGGTCGACAAAGTCGGAGTTGACGATCTGGTTCCACGCGACATCCACGGCGGGCCGTTCCTGCAACACCACCTCGACTGCACGCAGCAGATTTTGCAGCTGCGGCTGATCGACGGCAGTCAGCGTGTCGAGCGTGCTCTGCAGGCTTTGCGGATTGATCTGGCTGTTGCTGCGGCCATAGTCGAGCGCGCCGGTGACGAGGATGAAGGCATTCTGCGAGGCGGCAACGGCACCTTCGCTGCGCAGTTGCTGCACCGTGCGCGCCGAATCGGCACGCAACGAGTCCATTGCGTTGGCGAGCAGGTTTTGATGTTCGACGAACTCAACGCTGGCCTGCTGCAGACTGTTGGCGCTGGCGACATACGCGGCGAGATTTTTGTCGAGACCGCGGCTGCCCTTGAGATTTTTGACACTGGCCTGCTGGGTGCTGGCCGCACGCTGGGACTGGTTGAGTCTTTCCAGTACGATTCCGGAGCTGGGTCCGATCAGGCGACCGGCATGGCGCGCGCTGCTGTATTGTTCGACGAGCGCGCGATAATCATCGATGCTTGACCTCGTCTGCGTGGCCAACACGTTATGCGCGTGCTGTTCATCGGCGCCGATCGGCCGCGACTGGAAAACCAGGTAGCCGAACATTACCACTGCGGCGGCGGCCAGAAGAACTGCGAGAATATTACGTACCATGACTCTAGCCCTGTCGTCGGATGACTTTGCTCGTGGCTAGACTAGTTATCGCGGGTCCCGTCTGTTGTGATCAGCCTCACAAAAACCGGAATTCTGTCAAATAGCCAGACAATCCGGGGGCCGTATGATGTATGAGACACGCCTTAACTATTGCCGCGACAGCGCCGCGGGTCATGCCGCTTGCGGCGCTGTGAGTATGTTGCCGGTCGTGCAATATGCACCGTCCGTGTTGGCCGGTGCGGCGCGGCATTGTCTTCCGGCTGCCGGTCGCCGGGCGCTGCCCTGTTTGCATACCCCGATGTCAGCCGCTTCTGCGCGGGTTCGGACATGTGCGGGCAATGTCGCAGTGGTGCAACGGCATGATCCTGGGCGGGTTGTACCTTTGGGTGGCGTGGTCGCTGGCGCTGTTATTCGCGCTATCCGGACTCGCGAAAATCGTCCGTGCAGCCGCTTTCCGCGAGCATCTCTCCGCGTATCCGTTTGTCCCTCGCATGCGTAATTCCCGTGTGCGCGAAGTTGCTGCCTCTGATGGAGTTGACTCTTGCCACGGGGCTGGTTTTTGCTGCTGCGTGTCCGCAGGCGTTGCAAGCGGCCGCCGCAATGCTGGCGCTGTATTGCGTCGCGGTCGGCGTGGCGTGGGGGATGGGCGCGGGTGGCGAGGACTGTGGCTGCGGCGCTGGCGGGGAGGTGCCGATCGGTGGCTGGCTGTTGCTGCGAAATCTGCTGCTACTGGTGTTTGCGCTGTGCGGCGTGGTGCTTGCCGGTTACACGGATAGCACGGTCGCCGGGCGCGTTGCGGCCGTGATCGGCGTGGTCGCCTCGGCAGTCGTTTACGACTGGATCAACGTATTTATTCGGAGTGAATACGAGACCGATTGAGCTCGCTTTTGCCTTCTCGCAGCAATACGATTAACGCGACGAAATCGTACAGCGCATGGGCTATGACCGGCAGCAACAGGTTTCCGCTCACGAGATATAGCCAGCCGAGATACAGCCCGATCAGGGTCGCCACGATGGCATAGGCGCGATTGACAAAATGCGCCAAGCCAAACGCTATGCTGGCGAGTATCCAGCCGGGGTAGATGCCAACGTGTTGTACCAGCCAGGTCTGTAGCACGCCGCGAAAAAGCGCCTCCTCGCCAACCCCGGCGAGTACGGACAACAAGCCGAGTTGCAGCAGGCTGGCGTTTTTGAACAAAGGCAGGATCTGCCGGCCGACAAAATCGCGCAGGTCCCGCAGCGGACGGTTGCGGCGCGCGAGCGGCGTCAGCAGCAGCAACATCGGCAGCGTCGCGGCGACGCCCTGTGCGAATGCATCCATCCCGGGAAGCAAATCGGCAAATGCCGGCGTACCGAGCAACCATCCGGCCGCTACGGCGACCACGATCAGACCGCCCTCGAACAACAGGGTCAGGTTAACGACGGAGCGGCCTTGGTGCATCGAGGGATCTGCGTTGCGGTGACAGCCGCAGAGTCTAGCGCAGCGGAATAGGCGGCATTGGGCGATTGGTGGAAAGCAGGTGCAAACGGATCAGTCGGCGAGTAGATGTCCGGCACCAGCCACTGCTGTGGCCGGTGCCGGCAAGAGTGTTCAGTGCAGGGAGCGCATGCGCCATCTAGCTTCTGGACAGGTGGTGGGTCGTTGGCGACTGCGGAACGATCTCAGCGGCCGTCGGCTGGGTCGCCTCGGGCCGGGAGACAGGATAGTCGCCGGGCTTGTGCGTGACGATCAACGCGATAACGCCGACAATCGCCAGGATCACCACTCCACGTTCGGCTAACGCTATGAATTTCCTCATGTCAGAGCCTCCGGCCCAATCTTCGAAACAGGCCAGAAGTCTAAGGGCGGGGGCGGGGGTGTTCTGGTCTCAGGGGGTCACATGTTTGGCCCGCGGCCGCAGATGTCGGGGCGGCGACAGATGTCGGACCCGGGGCTCACGCCGGCGCCGGCGAAACTGATAGAATTCCGCCGCGGCGGGCCTGTAGCTCAGTTGGTTAGAGCAGGGGACTCATAATCCCTTGGTCGTAGGTTCGAGTCCTACCGGGCCCACCATTTCAAATCAGCGGTTTAGCCCGTCTGGCCCTGTAAATACAGGGCTTCCCTCCGTCTCTGACTATTCTCTACGCTGCCCTGGCGATCTAAACCAATCGCTACCCTCTGGTGAACCTGTCCGAATAATCGGGATGGGGTCAGCACGAATGGCGCGAGTGCATTCGCACCGTCGTCATCGACTGTTTGCAGAAACACGTCCTCGGCGAGGTCGAAATGACCGCGAGCCAAGTCCGGGCTGCTGAGTTGCTGCTCTAGCGCACCTGGCCTGCTCCGCAAGCAAGTGCCAGGACGAAACGCTCAGAACGATGCGGGTGAATATAATTTCCAATCCTGTTGCTGAGCTGATCGAAGAGATAACGCAGGATCAGTTGACGCTGCCGAATAGGCGGTGACGCGAAGTCCGCCATGAGGCTTTGCTCCGGTTTGGTGGACACTTTCAATGTCCGCATAATGCGGCAGGAGGTGTTCCATGACAAAGAAGCAGTATCAACGTTACAGCCCCGAGTTCAAGATCCATGCATTGAAGCGAGCGAGCGAAGACGGGGTTACGGATAAGGCCGTCTGTGAGGATCTCGGCATCAGCCGACGCCAGCTGCGACGCTGGCGCGACCAGTATCACCTGATGGGCGATGAAGCCTTTCCCGGGCTCTCCGCTAGAACGCGATGAGGAGATCGCCGAACTCAAGCGCCGACTTAAGAAAGCCGAGCAGGAACGGGATTTTTTAAGAGATGCGGCGGTTTTCTTTGCCAAGGAGTCGAAGTGAGATACGCGTGTATCGCTCGACGCCGCAACCAGTATCCAGTGAGGCTGATGTGCGAGCTGCTCGAGGTCTCGAGGAGTGGTTACTACGCGTGGCGGAGCCGGCCGGAGAGTCAGCGAGCTCAGGACGATCGGGTTCTTCTAGAGGCCATCAAGCGTATCCATGCCGCCAGTGGCGGCGTCTACGGCGCGCCCAAGATCACCGCTGAGCTCAACGAGGAAGGCTATGACTGCGGCAAACGCAGAGTGGCTCGGCTCATGCGCCAGGCAGGACTCAAAGGATGTCCCAAACGGCGATTTAAGGTCACAACACAGCGTGACCCCGCCCACGCGGTAGCAGACAACCTGCTTCAAGCAAGACTTCACGGCGTCACGGCCGAACGAGTACTGGGCCGCTGATATCACCTACATCGCGACGCAGCAGGGCTGGTTGTTCCTGGCGGTCGTCATGGATCTCTACTCGCGTCGTATCGTGGGCTGGTCGATGGACCGATGGAACAGTCGTCACCTGGCGATCAATGCGCTCAACATGGCAATCGAGCAGCGGCAACCCGACGCAGTGCTGTTACATCACTCTGACCGCGGCGCCCAATATACGAGCGATGACTTCCGCGACGAGCTCGACAAGCACGGCATCAAGTGCAGCATGAGTGCTCGCGGCAACTGTTACGACAACGCCGTTGTTGAAAGCTTCTTCGGCCTGCTGAAACGCGAGCGCGTCAACCGCACACGATACCTGACTCGAGATGAAGCCAAGCGAGACGTGTTCGATTACATCGAGTGTTTTTACAACCGAAAACGCCGTCACGGCTATCTTGGTAATATAAGTCCCGTTGCCTTCGAAAGACTGGGCGGCGGACAGTCACAACCTGTCCATTAAACCGATGCAAAACCAATGCGTACCAATGCGGATATTGGTCTATATTTAGCCGAAGGGCCGCTACTGACCCTTCCCGGACGGTCATTCCAGACAGACAGAATCAATTTCTGGTTAGCCCTTCCTGACATCATGAAGATCAACATATGATCCTCCGACGTATTGCAGAGAACATACGATCACAGAATTGGTTCGCGGTGGCGGTCGAATTGATCATCGTCGTTGCCGGCGTGTTTCTGGGCTTACAGGTTCAGGATTGGAATGAAGCGCGCAAGGAGCGCGTCGAAGCGCACGGTCTGCTCAGCCGCCTTCATGTGGAAACACTGGAGCTACTCGAGAAACAGCGCGAAGAGTTAACGGGTCTGAAAGAGCGGGCCGGCGCATTGATGGGTGTCAATCCCGTACTGTTTTCGCAGGAGCCATCGCGCGTCATTTCCGACCTGGAGTGTCGTCATATTGTGGCGTCACACGTCTTTAGACGGCCGCCGGACGAACTGCCAGTTCTCGATGAGATGTTATCCACTGGGCGGTTTGACCTGTTGCAGGATGAAGACATCAAAGAGCATTTGCGTAATTACGTGTTATTTCGCGGGCGCGCACGCGCTTACTATGAGGAAGCTACCAACGAGCTATTTCGATTACACAGCCGATTCCCAGATCTCATAGCACTCGGTCGGGTGCCAATAGAAGCCTGGCTTGTCGGGGGTTGGACTACACTAAGCGGCGAAGGATTCCGATGGGACCGTGTTTGTGACGGCGAGAAGATGCGAGCAAGTCAGGCCTTTCTCAACGAGTATGTCGATAACCTGAGCCGAATCGGATCAATGACCCTGTTTACCGAACAGCGTCAGGAACATTTGGAAGCACTCGAGTCCGCGCTATCCGCACGGCTTGGCGCTACAGCAATTTCAGGATCGCAGGAATAAGTTCACTTTAGGCATGAGTATCCGCTTCTGGCCGTTCTCTGCCGGTCAATACTGAGCAACTTGAACAGCTGGTTTGCCCCTGGAAGCAGGCGCTCGCGGTTCCGGGGTTATAATTTCTGCTACTGACCCAAATTAGTCACTGATTCTGATCCACGCACTAAATTGTCAAAAAGAGATGTTTCGGAGATTTGAGGTGAAATTTCCTAGCCGTGACGGGTGGGCGAAGTTCGGTTTTGAGGGCGTGCTTATCGTTGTAAGTATTTTGTTGGCGTTCAGTATCGAGTCTTGGCAGACTGAACGCGCTCTCCGAGCAGACGAACAGCGAATCCTTCATCAGCTCAAATCAGAGTTTGAAGCGAACGCGGAGCTATTGGCCTTACGGCGGCAAAACCAAGATCGCATCCTGCAAGCAGCTACATGGATATTGTCGGTTACGGGCCCTTCTGACGACCGAGTTGTCGATGCCGAGTTGTTTTACAGCAGAGTCTTCGAAGCAACGGATTGGGCAACCTTTGATCCTCAAGACGGAGTGCTTCAAAGTCTTCTGCAGACCGACAAGCTAGAGGTCATAAAATCGGAGCCTCTACGCGCCATGTTGGCTGCATGGCCATCGATGGTTCGAGATATCGCCGAAGACGAGCAAATGGCCCGAGATTTCTCGTTAGGGCCATTGACGACGTATCTTGCGGAGCACGCGCCACTGCGGAACATTCAAACGGTGGGCATGCGTGATAGCCCCACTGGTCCGGGCCCCGGGCCCAGCCAATTTTCCCCTGACATTGATGAGCTATTATCCGATCCTGTCTTCGAGAACCTGATTCATCAGAAGCTTTGGCTCACCATGTGGGTAATCATTGAGTACGATGGTCGCGGTCCCGAGATCGGGGAAATCCTGTCAGTCATTGAGTCGGAGATCAAAAGCTAACAGTTGTTGCCTAAAACATGATCGGCACGAAGTCCGCTTCTGGCCGAAAGCCGACGCTTAGAATGTCTAAATCCAGTGAGATCGAATGACCGCCATCGGGTAAAGCGGACATCCAAGTCACCCGTTTCTGCTGCTT
The DNA here is from genome assembly GCA_963699835.1 of uncultured Gammaproteobacteria bacterium. GTDB lineage: Bacteria > Pseudomonadota > Gammaproteobacteria > Steroidobacterales > BM003 > BM003. The sequence goes on from CAVOVJ010000003.1 coordinate 112,538, forward strand.
GCGATGTGCTCATGCGATTGTCTCGGCTTCCGGCTGGTCCGCTTGTCTCCCAGCCCTGTCGGCTCATTCTCTGCAGCGCCGAAAGGCGGACGCAACACTCGCTCGCCAAGCGCCGCGCCAAGCACAATATCTATGGCCTGGCAAAATCGTGTTGACCCACTCGATATTCACCGAACATCAACAGGCCGAATTTCTTTAACGGCAACCGTCCGAATAATGGGGATGGGGTCACCACTTGACTAATGTTCGCGTTCGTGGCTCCGATTCCAACTTCGCTGCTGTGGAACTGGCTAATTCCAGATCTACCTGCCCTGCCTCCGATTGGCCTGAGCCAAGCGTTTGGGCCGCTCATTCTCCCCAGCTTGATATTCGGTTCTCGGCCCAGAATCAAATTTACTGCGTAAGGCCGACGAAACCTCGATTACCACGGCAATATCTCCGACATTAGAGGATAAACGTAAGTTTGCCCTTATCTGACACGGGCTGAGGTTCGAGTTTTCGGCGTTTTCGAACGGGGCCAGCCCGAGAATGTCGCAGATCGGTCCGGCCCCGTTTCGTATCCTCTGTCAGGGCGTGAGATAACCGTCCGAAAGAGTCTTCAAAAACGCAACGATGGCGTTTTCCTCATCGTCACTGAGTTTCAGATCGCCAAGCTCTTTCGTGTTTACGTTCAATGCAACCTCGGGTTCGGGCCAGCAGCCCTGGGCCAGCGCATCGGCCTCGGTCTTGAAAGGGTCCGCGCAGACTGGTTTCACGTCCCGCGTATTGTAGAAATGGACGATCCCTTTCAGGCTCTTGAAGTAGCCGTTGTGGCCGAACGCCTTCACAAACGACGGATTCGGGCGTTTATCTACGTTGCGTAACGTGGGCACTTTCTGCTTGCCAAGATTCGCACCGGCGTAGAGTTGATAATCGATCTGGTTCTGCAGGAAGCCGCCGAGGCCCAGATCGATCCAGCTGCTCCCGGCCGGGTTGAACTGGGTCTGTGTATACCATGGATTATCCGGGTTTCGCGGCAGGCCGAGATTGTCATAGGTGAAGTCGGTCAGCAGCGGCTCATCCTTCGAATTGCCCTTCAGCGTGTGACATCTGGAGCATTTGCCTTTGCCTTTGAACAGATTGAGGCCAATCTTCTCCTCGCGGGTCAGATTCGCCTCCTTTGCCAGGTAGGCATCGAATTTTGAAGTGAATGCATTCGACTCCGGCGAGGCCTCGAATGCGGCGATCGACAACGCGATCGAATCGTAGTTTTGCGCAGCCTTCGCCCGGTCGTCTGCCGACAGATCGACGAAGCCGTTTAGCGTCGCACAGACAGTCTCCACATCGGCTGGCCAGGCGATATCGCATTGGTCCGCTCCCCAGACCTGCTCGAAGCTCACCGGGTAAGTGGCCGAGCAAACCTTGTGGACGATACACGCGAGGTCGGGGGCGGCCTGTTCCACTGGATTGAGAAACGGTCCCTGAGCCTGGTCCGCGGCCGGGTTGCCGAGCTTTTCGCCGGTCGCGCGGCCGTCCCAGAAGTTGCCGCCGGTAAAGTCGCCCTTCTTGTCCGCGTGTAAAACCGGGCTCGGTGTGGCATAGGCCGAACTCGGGGGTTTCCGATTGCCGAATCGCCCGGCGATCGAGCCCTCGTAAACCGCACCGCCTGAATTGATGCCGGCAATCGGCCCGGTCCAGCCCACTGCCGGTCCATGACAGTCGGCACAAGACTGGTTGCCGTAGATCGAGAGACTGGTGTCAAAAAAGATGGATTTGCCCAATTGCTCTTCTGGAGTCAGAGTCTGGGCGGCGCCCACGTTGAAAAGACCCAACGCGATGACGCCACAAAACGTCGTCAGGGATCTCATTGCGCTCGCTCCTTGAACATCGGGTGATGCCCGATCAGTTGTTCTTCCACTATAAAAGTGTTTACGCAAAAACCAATTCGTAGTTTCCGATTGCCGTGCTGGCGACAAGTTGCCACGAGCGTCCGGCAACACGCAGATTCGCACCGGCCGGATCATCGGTGTGCTGCGGGCGCGGGCGGCGTGGCACATTCGTGGCGGATGCACTGGCAGCGACGATGTTTGGCCTGGTCCGGTCCCTCGGGCGTTTCCTGTTTTGTCGATTTATCCGGATGCAGCGACTAATCTTTAAGTAGGCAAGGGCGCGGCGCCCGGCCGCGGCCACGACCGACGTGGGGGCGGTGACGTTCCCCGGGATGAGATGGCAAGCGCCACATCAGACGCAGGACGACTGCGGACAACACCACTGTCGCGATCGTCGGTGGCGGGCCGGCCGGTTCTTTTTTCGCGATCCACCTGTTGCGGCGAGCCCGAGAGCATGGGCGGCGGTTGCGCGTCGTAATCTTCGAGCGCCGGCGTCCGGCTCCCGGTTCGCAACGGGACATTCTTTCCGGTCCGTACGCGGGCTGTCCGCAATGTGCCGGCGGGGTCTCCCCCAGGCTCAGTGAAGCGCTGGCCGAACTGGACATCGGCATTCCCGATGATGTGCTGTCGGTTTATCGTGGCTCGCTGCCCGTGGGTCACGGCCCGGACCACGCGTCCTTCGATGCATTATTGATGGACACCGCGGTCGGTCATGGGGCAGAACTGATAGGCTCCCGCGTAAACCGTGCCTTCTACGACCATGATCAACGCCCCGTGCTCTGTTATTCGGCCGCCGGGGAAGAAGAGGCCTTGACCGCCGATTTCGCCGCTTTCGCTGGCGGGGTCAACGAACGGCCCTCGGCGAGAGCGAATAGCCCCACCTCCATCGCGCTGTTGCGGATGCTTCAGCCGGCCTACGAGCCGCCGCGCCTGCGCAAGGCGCTCATCGTCGAGCTGGCCGCGCCCGCCGATTGCTTCGAACTCGCCGAGGGGACGCTGCACTAACTCGAGAGCAGTGTCGACCGGTTGCGCCTCGACATGTGTTCCATCATGCCGAAGAAAGGCTATTTCACCATTACGCTGATCGGCGGCAGTGTCGACGACGCGGCGAGCCGCAAACAGAATCTCGAATTGATAAAGAGTTTCCTGGCGACGCCGCGGATACGCCGCATCCTGCCGGGCGGGGCAGCGTTGGAAGATACGCTGCATCTGCAACCCCAGCATCGTGGTCGGTACCGCGAAATTGCCCTATGGTCATCGGGTGGCGGCTGTTGGCGATCTGGCGACCAGCCGTCAATACAAGGGCGGCAGGCCCAGGGGCGGCCGTACAGGCGCGGGGGCCGGGAGGAGGGGGCGCAGCAGTGGCAGTCAGATCAACCGATCCGACCTGGGTGGCGCGCGGCTCGGATGCACCGGATCAACCGACTCATCGTTTTGCCAGACGGAAACCGCGGGAGACTCCGGCCTGAAATCGTCAGGATCCCGGACAGCGCTAACTGCCGGGCGGGGGCGTAACCTGTATGGAGATCGCGCGCACCAGCTCCTGCAGTTCGGCCCAGGGTGCATCGTCGATGTCCCCGGTTTTGGCTGATTGCTGAACACCATTGACGACGCGCAAGAGCATTATTGATCCGCGTTTTTCGCCTCCGCTCGCCAGCTTCGGGGCAAGGTGTTTCAGAAAAATCCGGTCGCTGATGAACCTTTGAGCACACTGCTCACCGGCCTCGACCATGTTTTTCAGCCGCCGGGATTGCCGGCGCACGTACTCGCGGAGCACTTTGGGAACCTGATAGGAACGCCAGGTCTGGTTTAGTTTTCTCGCCTCCTCGAGCGAGATCGCGCCGTTGTCCTGTGCAATCAGCGAATCTGGACCGATTGCTTCCACTCCAGCTTGCGGAAGTCCCAGCCTGGCGAGGTGAGCCTTCTGAAGCGTCTCGCAGAACGTGTGCGAAGATCGCAAAAAGGTTTCAGGGTTTTTCCACTCCGTCACCATCATCTGGATCAGTCCACTTTCGACCGTTTCTTTGCTGCAGTGGCGAAGCACAGTTTGCGCAAAGGTAGCCTTGGACTTGCCGTCGATCTTCGGTGCTCCCATCGCAAGGGCCGACACGAAGACTGGCTGAATCACGCTCAAGATTGGTCCGGTCAGGCGTTCCAGCTGAATATTGTAACAGTCCTCACACAGGTCAACGATCTCGGCTACCTGTTCTAGAAACGCTACCACCGGAGCCTGCTGCGGCAACTTTTTGATCTCGGCCGCAACTTGCTTTGTAAGTCCTGCTGCCGCGGCACCACCCTTGACCTTGCGGGCTTTTTCCACCTGCTCGGCGAGGGCCGCCTTGAAAGCCACGCAGTTGACATGCTCTCCCGCAAGCGAAACCTGTGGAAGAGCCACGCGGGGGGCAGTGGGAGCCGCCATTCCCGGCGGCGCGAACTTACGGTGTGCGCCGGCTCGCGGACGCGTTGTGGGGGGGTCTCCTCCTCCTGATACCATGGGCGATTATCCGTTGTTGTTATGGCTTTTGGAGCCGGCGGACAAGTGCGAAACGCGTTCCACCGTTGCCACTATTGCCGCGGATTGCGTCTGGCGAAAACTTGCTGGTCTTTCGAGCATAGGTTGCCGTCGGATATGGTGTCAATATCAACCGTTTCCATGGCGTGCTCACCCCAAACAGCCGCTGGCGCAGCGCTATGTCGATCTGGCGGGGCCGACTGAAGAATCAGGGGACCCGAAATGCTGTCAGCTAGCCAGCGGAAGGCCAAGATCTTCGCAGCGGGCAAGCCCCGCAGCCCTGAGCTCAGGCAGGTGGATGCGGTGCTCAAGAGCTATTCGGAGAACGATTCGCCCGCTCGCCGGGTCATAGAGCGGATTCTTCGTCATGTTCGGGGCCAGGGTAGAGCGGGGGGCCGGCCGCAGGCCCCAAGGGCGCCGCCGGGTATGGTGCGTCCCTCACTGTTCGACTCGTCTGATTGACGCTGGGAACGCTTGGTTCAGGGCCCCGGGGCGCGCACGCTCGGCCCGCGTTCCGACATCCGACACACACTGCAGGCTTTGCCCTTTTTTGAACCACTCGCGATACGAAGTCTCACCTTGCCGGCTTGTGTTGCCGCAGGATCGCTGGCTTCTGTGCCCCTCCTTGCGCTGACGTCGGCGAGCGGTGTACTTTCGATAGGGCTTTTAAAGTTCCTATCCGTCATCGACGGCCAGGACTTTCTCGGTAGAATTCACAATGAGACTGTGGTTTCAGGGTAAAACCCAATCAAAACAGGGTGTAAATGAAAGGCGCTACGGCGGAACCCTGGGTCAGCACAATCAGTGCGCCCAACAACAGCATGATCATGATTATCGGTGCCAGCCAGAATTTCTTCCTGGCGCGCATGAAGCCCCAGAGATCCTTGATTAAATCTAACATTAGTATGGATGCTCCACGTTTTTCCTATCGACTCTGCGGCTTTTAACCCTGTAGCTTGCACTATTGCTGTCGAGTTTTCGATGCATGGGATCTTTGCCGAAAAGACGCATCACCAGTCCGAATGGCATAAACAAGCCATAGAATAAAATACCGAGGATCAGCCGCGTATTGATCCAGTTCATCATGTTGCCAAATTTCATCCAGCCTATATAGACCGGCTTCAGCGTGGCAGGCAGCAGTAGCGCCCATAGACTGAGTACACCCGCAAACATCCATGGCCATCGTGGATAGCCGAGGGAGAACAGGAAGGGTATGCACAGGCCGAACAGAATGACGACGATTGCACTGCTGACCAGGCCGAATTTTCGGTAGCCCGCCTTGTCCAGGGTTTCGATGTTGCCAGTCATAGTCAGTCCAGTGCGTATTCGTCACGCCAGTCGGTGGTTTCCTGCCACGACGGCTGGCGGTTTTTGCACAGGAGAAAATTCTCCAGAACCAGGTAATCCATTTCCGTGCGCATAAAGCAGCGATAGGCGTCCTCGGGAGAGCACACAATGGGCTCGCCACGTACATTGAAGGAGGTATTGACCAATACCGGACAGTCGGTGGCGTCCTCAAACGCATCGAGCAGGCGATGGAAGCGGGGGTTGGTTTCTTTGTGCACTGTCTGGATTCGTGCCGAGTAATCTACGTGCGTGATGCTCGGAATTTCGGAGCGCGGGACATTGAGCTTTTCGATACCAAACAGGCGCTGCTGTTGCTTCGGTCATGATCCGGCATTTTTCCTTTTTTACCGGCGCCACCAGCAGCATGTAGGGGCTCTTGCGGTCGATTTCGAACCAGTCCGATACACGCTCTGCTTTCACCGCAGGCGCAAAGGGGCGGAAGGACTCGCGGTACTTGATCTTCAGGTTCATCACGGATTGCATTTTCTGGCTGCGGGGATCGCCGATGATGCTTCGGCCGCCCAGCGAGCGCGGCCCGAATTCCATGCGCCCCTGAAACCAGCCGACGACATTTTCGTCGCCCAGGATATCGGCTACACGCGGCATTAACACCGGGTCGTCCAGTTCTTCGTAGGAGGCACCGACGCTATCGAGGTAGGCTTTGATATCTTCGGGCGTGTTGCGAGGACCCAGGTATGCGCCCTGCATATCGTCACCCGCCGAAGCACTGCGCGGGTTGTCGAGATACTCGTACCACACCGAGAGCGCCGCACCCAGTGCGCCTCCGGCGTCACCGGCTGCTGGTTGAATCCAGATGTCCTTAAATGGCCCCTCGCGCAAAATCCGCCCGTTGGACACACAATTGAGCGCAACGCCGCCTGCCAGGCAAAGATATTCAGTGCCCAGTTCCTTGTGAACGTTGCGAGCGATCTTCAGCACGATCTCTTCGGTGACCACCTGGATCGAGCGGGCGATGTCCATTTCGCGCTGGCTGATTTCTGACTCCGGCGCCCTGGGGGGGCCACCGAACAGGGCATCAAATTTGCGGTTGGTCATGGTCAGACCGGTTGCGTAATTGAAGTAGCTCATGTCCAGGCGAAAACTGCCGTCTTCTTTCACGTCAACCAGCTTATCGAGAATCAGGTCGACATAGACCGGGTCACCGTAGGGGGCAAGCCCCATCAACTTGTATTCTCCGGAATTCACTCTGAAACCGGTGAAATAGGTGAAGGCTGAATACAGCAGTCCCAGTGAATGGGGAAAATTGATTTCCCACTGGGGCTCCAGTTTGTGGCCCTCGCCCAACCAGACCGAACTGGTTGCCCACTCGCCGACGCCATCGAGACAGAGCACCGCAGCCTTGTCGAAAGGGCTGGGAAAAAAAGCCGATGCGGCGTGGGAATGGTGATGGGCGTTGAACAACAATCGCGGAACAGTTTTCTCACTGCTGGCCAGCTTGCCGAGTTCCCGTTTCAGGGTGGCCTTTAAAAACAGCTTGTCCTTTAGCCAGATTGGCATTGAGGCGAGAAAGGACCTGAAACCCTTGGGCGCGTAGGCAAGATAGGTTTCCAGCAGACGTTCAAATTTAATCAGGGGTTTGTCGTAAAACACCACATAGTCGACATCGTTGAGGTGCACGCCGGCCTCTTCCAGGCAGTAAGTAACCGCCCTCGCAGGAAAGTCGGCATCGTGCTTCTTGCGGGTAAACCGCTCTTCCTGCGCTGCGGCTACTATCTGACCGTCGACCACCAGTGCCGCGGCACTATCATGGTAATAGGCGGAGAGGCCGAGAATACGTATGGCCACTGGTAACCTTTTGTCGCTTAAAGAATGGGAACAAAGTGTGTATATTTTGGCGCCGATTCTAAATGAATTACCGGGCCAAAGCATACCTAACAGGCCGCTAGTAGATTGCAGGGAGCACTTCGATAAAAAATCTGGCCTTCTATCTTTTCATGCTGGGCTTCATGTTCGCTCTGTTGGAACTGTTTGCTTTTGTGACCGCGAAACTGGTCGACGAGGACGACCTGTTTGATGCCCGCCAAATCGTGTTTCACCGATATAGCGCGGCGGGGTTGGCCGAATTCAGGGCGAAGGCCGCCGATCCGGTTATCGGTTGGCGCAATACCGGGCCGGCGGTTCATGAGGAAGACAACTGCCTGGGCAGGCCGATCAGGTACAGCTACAACGCTGCCGGCGCACGCACTTATGACGGTTATGATGGGCCGCAAGCCGAAGTGATTGTGGTTGGCGACTCGTATAGCAATGGCAGGGAGGTCGCTGACAATGAAACCTATCCGGCCAGACTCTCGGAGCTGCTTGGCGTTTCAGTGGCAAATCACGGTGTTGGCGGCTATGGGCCAACCCAGAGCCTGCTGTACCTGCAGCAGAACATATCGAGATACCCGCGGGCCCGGGTGGTTGTAATGGGAATCATGTACGAGAACCTCTACCGCATGGTGAACAGTTACCGTCCGGTACTTTACAGTGGCGCCTCTGACTATGCGCTTAAGCCCTACATGAGGGATGGCCGGGTTGTGCCGCATCCGGGCGGCCAGGTATTCGACAGCCTCGAACTGTTCCGGCAGGCGGCGCGAAAGGCCTTCGACGAGGATTTCTGGGCCAGGCCCGTGGCGCGGTTTCCGTACTCGTTTGCACTGGTAGAAAGCCTCACCAGTAATAACTTTAAGTATCGCAAGGTACAGCGTGAGTTTCGCAAACTGGGAAAGCCGGAATATTTCCTGATTTTTGCTGACCGGGACATCAGGTTGAACCTGATTGCACTGTTGAATGAGTACGCCAGTATGGCCCGGGAGAGGCGAGTACAGCCGAGTCGTCATCTTTATCCCGCGAAACAGGTTCGACACTTCCAGTGCTGCAGAGTTTATCGCCGAGCACCGAGCGGATATCGACTCGCACCTGTTGATGGGAGATGTAGCCCGGTTCCCGGGCATCGATTGGGGAAAGTTCAATCTTGAAGAAGCGGACGGCGACAATATTTGCCACCCCTCTCCCTATGGGTACCAGACGATTGCGCAATACATTGGCGAATTTATGGCAAACAGCAGGGTTCTGGCGGCGCCCTAAAGTTTGGCTGCGTTGGGTCAGCGCGGTTTCAGGCAAATCCAATGCCCAGGGTATTTCCTGGTCCTGTCCGCGAAGTAGCCGTGAATCAATCCCATGATGCCGACTGCCTGCTCCTCAATGGGTGCATCGGAGGTCGGACTGACAAGCGGCTCATAGACGATGATTCGACAACGAGCATCGGCCAGACGCTTTCTGTCGGCTTCCAGGTCTCTTTCGACCGGCGTTAGTACAGGTTCTGGTTGATGCCTTCCTTGCGGCACAGCTCGGCAATGCCGGACTAGCCGCGAAGGCCTTCCGGCACAATCCTTGTGTTTTCTTCTGCGAAATAGCGAACAAAACGTCCCCGGTCTGTTTTTCTCACCACCAATGCACTGTTATGCATCGATTGCGGAAAAGTGATTCGCCAGGTGCATGGAGTGGGCGATTTCGTATTGCGATTTATCCAGGGATCCGTATGCGAAATGAGGTTTCAGCGGTTGTTGCGTCGATTCGAAAGCGTCGACGGCACTGCGCAGCCGCTCCAGCGAAACGGCCATGTCAGCGTCGCTGTCCAGAGAGGGAGCACCGGGAATCTGTTCGGTCAGGTCGTGCGACATGCGACCGCGCCAGGCAAAAACGCTGAACGCCGCCGCGCCCGCCGTGTTCTGAAAAGCCTTTGATTTCATTTCAGGGAATCCGGCCAGCGAATACTCGATGCTCTGTGCGCAGTGGACCAGGGTCTGGGGCAGCGTCCAGACGGAATCGGCTGCAACGGCTGCCGAGTGCGCGAGGCGTTCCGCTTCTGCCAGTGCCGCACGCAACGACCCGAACCGCAGCTTGCGGTCCACGGCGTTGCTGTCCTGGCAGCCTGCTAGGAGAGCAGTCGGCCCGACGCCGACGCCGACTACGGTCTTGATGAAGACTCGACGGGAGGGGGAGGTGCGTCTGCTGGTCATCCCTGGAATCCGGTTGTGGGAGCGGCCGTGTTAATGGCAAATCGCAAATTGGCCGATGGCTACGTTATCACGCGGGAGTTGGCCGATAGTGACTAGAATCGGTCGGCGCAGGTCTGTGTTAGAGCATTACCGGCCCATGCCAACGGGTCAGACACTGCCAACCCAAAATTGCTGTTGCCACCCCTGGTGTTTTCGCGGTTAGGAAAATAGACCCGGGACCTTTTCGCGCCTGGATCTTTTCGCGGTTAGGAAAATAGACCCGGGACCTTTTCGTTGGACCTTTTCGGACCTTTTCGCTGGCGATTTGTTCAGATGTCGTCGAAATCGCCATGGCGGCCCTTGCCTGCGGAGAAACGCGCCGCTCCGGCGAGTCCTTCGGCGGCGAGCATGGGAGCGCTGTTTTCCCACTCGGCTCTGAGCGCGTCATCCAGCGCCAGGCCGTGTTGCAGGTAGACGGAGCGGCGGTCGGCGCGCAGGCAGCCTTGCGGGTAGCGCGCGATGTCCGCGGCCAGCGCTTCGGCAGCCGCACGCGCCTCGCCATCGGCGACGACCTGTTCGCACGCACCAATGTGCAGCGCTTCATCGGCTGGCACCTTGCGCCCGGTCATGATGATCTCGAGGGCGCGGCCGTGGCCGACCAGGCGCGGCAGTCGCACTGTGCCACCATCGATCAACGGAACCCCCCAGCGGCGGCAGTACACGCCGAAATAGGCGCTGTGTTCCATAATCCGCAGGTCGCACCATAGCGCGAGTTCGAACCCGCCGGCCACGGCGGGGCCTGCGACCGCGGCGATCACCGGTTTGTTCAGGTTCATGCGGCTGGGACCCATCGGTCCGCGCGGTATCGGCGCGCCGTCAACGGGGAAGTGGAATTGGCCAAGAGGATCGGCCGCCCCTTCGAGTGTGCTTGCCTGTTTCAGATCCCAGCCGGCACAGAATGCACCGCCTTCTCCCCAGAGCACCGCTACGGATGCGTCGGGATCCCGGTCGAACGCTGCGAACGCGGCAACGAGTGCTTCGGCGCTCTCCGGGTCCATCGCATTGCGGGCGCCAGGACGGCTATGGATAACGGTTGTCACGGCTCCGTTTTTTTCTGTTCGCACGGTCATGGCATTTTCTCCAGTCCAGTCTTGTCTCGCGGGCGAGAATTGGGGGTGGGGGATTGACAGAGCGCTGATCGAGCAGAGCCCTTTTTACGGAGGGGCAGCGCAGCGTCACCATCGACAACGCATGGTGGCACACAACGCACCACCCTCTCCCCAGAACACGGCAACGGACCCATCCGGATCCTGGCGAATGCTTCGAACGAAATTGCTTCCGCGATCGAGGCCGGCGCCCGAGCGGATGAATATCCGGCCGGTGTCCCGGCCCAAAGCTCGAGATTTGGCGGTGGAAATTGGCCGTTACCGCTGCACGCGGCAACAGCCCTGCAGCAGCTTGTTATCGGGTAGCGTCACACGCGCGTCGAATCCGAAAGGCGGTGTCTCGTCGGACATCGTGTCGAGGCACTGGCGTTGGGTGGCGATCAGGTAGAGATTCCCTGCCATTCCCTGTTGCGCGCCCTGCCACTCGAACGCGCGGGGCTGACTGCCGCCGAGCCGGGTAAAGCGTCCGGCAAATGTCTGCGGCGATTCGCCAAGCCGCGTCATTTCCGCCGATTCGGCCTCCACAGTGATATTCCAGAACGGCTCGTTGCCCTGGCATTGCAACGTCGGCGGCTCGATGGTTTTCAGCGCGATTGCCTCGGCGCGAAGCAAGTCCGCATGTCGGGCGGCGCCGCGGACCTGGTGTTCGTCGACATCGCGGATATTGCCGTCAACGTCGAAGGTGCCACTCATGAACCTGCCGTTGTCGTCGAAATAGATCTGCAGTCCCGAGTCGTAAAGTTCGCCGTCGCGCGGCCCGCCAATCATTCGCCGCCGTGCCTGCTGGGTAGCCAGAAACACGCGGTTTTCACGGTACACGTAGCGTGCGCGCCCCTGGCCGTACTCACCGAGCGAGTAGAGTTCGTCGATGCGTACGACTTTCGTGTCGTGATCGAGCCACGCGCGATAATCGGCCTGTACATCGCCACTCGATAGTGTGCCGCTGACCATCTCGTAGTTGTCGATATTGGCATCGATCGTGTTCGCGCGTTCGTCCAGGCCTGCCGTATCGTAGCCGCCGGCGCGCGCGGCGACCTGCGCCACGACCACGGTGGGCGCCTCGTCTGGCCCCGTTCAATACCGGAACCCGCTCGACACTGCGCATCATCGGCCTTTCGGCAACGCGGATTTCGGCCTCGAGCGCATAGCGGCTCGCCGGATCGATGCCGGCCGGGTCATAACGGATCGCAAATTCGAATGGGGGCGTGTCCGGATTGTTGATCCGGACCTCTCCGAGTAACGGGGCGGTCAGATTAGCGCGGGTTACGTCGACCAGGCGCACGATCAGCTGGGCGTCGCGTGGCATCGGCGCAGGCTCCTCGAGGATCACCTCGCCGCGCAGCCACGATTCAACGCCGGCGTTCGCGCCCGAACCCGCGCAGCCGCATACCAGTCCGGTCGCCATGAAAATCCCGGGCAACAGGCGCAGACCGGCAATCGATTGAAGGGCCATTCGGTGATTCCGTAAGAGATTTCCCAGCGGCTATGTTAGACCGTGACAGGTCCGGACCCAACCGCGGACTTTATCCGGACGGATCATCGGGTTGCGCGGGCGCCGTCGCTGTCGGCTCGTCTGCAATTGTGCCGGCCTCGGCATCGACCGCGAATTTCAGCTGGATCCGGCCTTCGGCGTCGGGTTCGACCGTTGTGATCTCGTTTTTGCGCAATCGCGCGGTTGCGACGCCGGCGCTGCTGACCAGGTGGTCGATGATCGCCTCGGCACGTTGATCGGCGAGCAGTTCCAGTTCGGCGGTCGTCACGACCTCGTTTTTTTCCAGGCTGCTGCGGAGGCTGGCCAGATATGCGGCCTCGTCGAGCTGGGCGGCGTCACCGCTTTCGTCGGCCGAGCGGGTGTTGGCGGCCTGCAGGTTGTCCAGTTCGGTCTGGGAAAACTCTTCGACGTAAATCTGTTCCAGCGCAATCCGTTCCGCACTCTTGCCATCGATGGCCGTGACCGCCGCGAGCCGGGTCTGCAGCTCTCTGCTCGAGCCGGGTTTTCTGTAGTGCCTGCTTGTCGGTGGTAGCCGAGTAGGACGATGGCACCAGCAGCGTCAGTTGCGGGCGCTTGGCCATGACTTCGGCGATAGCACCGAGCTCGGCGATCTCGGGCTCGGACAAGGTTGCAGTCTCCGGGTTCGAAGCCGATGAATTCGAGATTTTCGCCATCGCCAGCCGCCACCGGGTAACAACGCGCCGAGCAACTTGAACGGCGCAGTGGCGGCTTTGAGCAGCAGATTGCCGATGGCTTTCCAGACGACCGGGCCGTAATGGAACTCGGGATCGTTGAGATCACCGGTAACCGGGATATCCAGATCGATGCGTCCGTTCGAATCCTTCAGCAGCGCGACTCGCGAGATCCAGCGGCAGGCTTGACGCGTCGGCCGACTCCACCTTTTTCCCGAGTGTCAGCTGGTCGATGACGAAATTATTCTGCGAGTCGAGCTGGCCGTTTTCGATGCGGTATTTGAGATCGAGGCTGAGTTTGCCGCTGGCGATTTCGCGCCCGGCAAACTTCGCCGAGTAGGGGGTTAGTTTCGGCATATGGACGTTTTTGAATATCAGGTCCATCTTGAGCAGATCCGTCGGCGCAAACGGGTCCAGGTCGCCGCTGATGTCGGCGCTGCCCGATTCGTCTACCGTGCCCTTGATAGCGACTGTCGCCGGCTCGCCGCCGTGGGAGCTGATATTGTCCACTTCGCCGTCCATGGAGTGAATTGCGGTTGCAAACGGCAGCGGCAGCGACAGATCGGCGAAATTAGCCGAACCGTCGTTGATCGTTACTGTTGCGACGTCGATCTTGAACGGCACTGCCTCGGTTGCGGCGTCCGCGGTGTCGGTCGCAGTGTCGCCGTCCGCGCTTGCATCGTTGGCCCGCGCGTCAGCGGCACTCGCGCCATCGCTGCTGGAGTCGTCCGGAAATATATCGCTGATATTTGTGGTGCCGTCTTCCTTGACCATGAGCTTGGCGTAAGGGGCATCGAACGCCACTGTATCGATTGCGAGCATCGCCTGGTCGAGCGCAAATTTCAGAGTCGGGATCGACAGGGTCTTCCACGCCACGAAACGTTCATTAAGGATCGTGTCCTGGGTGGCGAGCTCGTCGATGCGCACGGTCCCGGCAAACGACAGAGTCTCGTTGCTATCGTGATTTACCCGGCCGTTGAGCGACAGGTTGCCGGACAGCAGCTGTAATTTGCTGTTATCGCCGATCATGGCCTCCAGCGGTTCGAGGGACAGCGTGCTAATGTCGATATCAATCACGGCGCTCTGAGGGTCGAGGCCAACCGTCCCGGAGGCACTGATCTGGCCGCCGCTGGTTACGCCGGTTTCGAGTTCGAGCTGGAACGTCGAACCGGGTGCGGAGCTGAAATCGGTGACAGTGAGATTGAGGTTTTCGACGCCGCTCTGCATCGGCCGGCTCCAGGCGCGATCCTCGAAATCGGCGCCGAAATCGGTAACGACAAGTCGCTCCAGCGAAATCACCCATGAGGAGGATTGCTCGCCAGGCGCGGCTGGCGGCGAGGCGGGTTGCACGGAAGCCGTCGGCCGCTCGCGGCCGCTACGTCGTTCGCGGTGACTGGCGCGGAGTTGTTTTGGGGATACTGTTGTCGGCTTGCGAGCTGCCGGCCAGGGCAGAGCTGTCACCGGGTTGCGCGGTCGCGGAATCACTGCCGAGCGGCCGTGCCCGAGGCCGCCGGTGCGCCACCTGGCTGCAGCAGATCGACAATGTTGATGACGCCGTTTTCGTCGCGGAATGCCGCCAGCCGGGCCCCTGCGATTTGTGCCTCCTCCAGGTGAAGAGTCTGCTCCGTCACGTTCACCCGGCCACCGGACAAGCTCAGGCTGGGTACTTTGAGAACATCCTGTTCGACGCCTTTCGGTCGCAGTATCAGGTTGTCGAGCGTGTACTCGATGTTGTCGAGGATAATCTCCGGGTCGCCCTCGGTTTGAGTAACGTCGAGATCCAGCGACAGGGTCACATTGCCATCGGCGACCTCGAAATCTACCTGGTCCTGGATGTAGCGCCACATCAGGCGGGGCCGTTCGCCGATGGCATCAATATGCCCGCTGAGCCTCGTCGGATTCGGCTGCAGACGGCCGGTCCAGATGATTTCCGCGCCGGTTTCGGTGACAACCTTGAAGCTGTGCTCGCCTTCCTTGTTGGGCAGCGTGTTGAACGAAAACAGTTCGAGGTCGATTGACTGGAATTGGGTCTCGAAAGGCGTTTTGTTAGAAAGGTCTTGGACGTCTACCGTGCCGTTTGCCAGAACAAAATGCTGCAAGATGAGACGAGGCAGGCCGCCTGCGTCCGCAGGCTCTTCGGGTTGTTCGGTATCGGCTTCACGCGGTCTCGTCGAGAGTACTTGCGACTCGTCTGAGATTATTGTCGCCGTCGCTGTAACGTATGAAATTGAGGTACGGATCCGAGAAGCGCAACTCTTTGAAGGTCCAGGCCCGTCGCCACAGACTGGATGCCTCGAAATTGACATAGAAATCGCGCAGCGCAGCGAGCGCGGTTCCGTCCGCCTCGTCCAGTTTCAGTCCTTCGATAGTGAGCGAGAGCGCGTACGGATTGACCTTCACCCGTTCAACGCTCATCGGGCGCTGCAGACGCTGGTCAGCGAAATCGAGCAGTTGCCGCTCGATGATCCACGGCAGCAGGAGAAAGCCGACCAGCGTGTAGAGCAGCACTGCAGCGACGAGCCACAGGCGCCAGCCTTGCAGGTGAAGCCGATTTCGTAGGTTGGTCTGCGGCATCGAGTAATCCGTTACTGATGGTGTTCAGTGGCGCATGGGCATGTATGGCTGATTTTCGCGCCCCCGTGCCCGCATTCGACATCTCCGGTCTGACGTCTGCGCCGGTCTAGTCGTCGACATCATCGACGTCGACCTGGCCGCTCATCCGGCGCCTGATATGCGACCACGACATGCCGACCGCAAGAACCGCGGCGATGACGATCAGCACGATCCAGCTTATTGCGGTTGTCGAGTCCGCCTCGAGAACGCCACGGTCGATCAGCAACCAGACAAACGCGGCAAAAAAGGCGCTGGTAAGAATCAGACCGAGGCTGCCGAGCGATCGATGAGTCGCTTTCAGGAACATCACCCAGCCGATGGCCAGGGCTACACCTGCCAATGCCATCAACGGGTCGAAAGCACGCGCTGCCACGGCGTCGCGAACCCAGTGGAAATAGGAGTGACCGCTAGGGTTGAACGTAAGCAAAACCAGTACCAGCGCCAGCGCGAATCGCCAGACGAATCCAAACAAATCAAATTTTCGTGCCATGGCAGTTTTAGTCCCGTATGTGTTTCCAAAAATCCGGCGGTGGCGCACGGTCTGCAAGAGTCGCCGTGCGTGGGTCCACGACTATCGTTTAGTTCTCTGACAAGCGAAAACCGAGCCTGCCGTGGCAAGGTCGGATCAACTATTGCGGTCAGCTTTTACGCGTTGTCGGGCATCCTCTGATTTCGCTGTCATCCTGAACCGGCTGGTGCTGCGGCTGCAAAGCGTTGCAAGCATGCTCGGCGTATTCCGGAGTGTAGTTATTCATTCAACGGTATACGAGGGGTTGCAGTTCTATAGCCTCTTTCGTGCCTCATTGCCGCGCGTTCTTCGTGATTTCGATTCAGGACGCTGGCAAGGGAATTCGAATCCCGGCCAGCGTCGGATTCTGCCGTTTTATTGGTGGCCGAGTTTACCAGCGGTGCGTCCCCGCCGCTGGGGTGGGCGATCTCCCGAGATCGCCCACCCCGATAGAACATGGGTATCCCGCGTAAGGGCGTGAGGACGGCACTTGCACGGGGCGCACCCTTGAGCTTTCAATTCTCGGCTTTTTTCGGAATCCGGATTTTCTGCCCGGGATAAATCTTGTCGGGATCCTCAATCACCTCGCGATTGGCCTCGAACAGGGCTTTGTATTCCATCGGGTTGCCGTAATATTTCTTGGCGATGCCAGATAGCGTGTCGCCGCGCTGGATCTCGTAATATTCGACCTTGACCTCCGGAGGCGGTGGCGGTGCGGTCAAATCGTCGGCGATAACCTGTTTGACGCCCTCGACGTTGCCCGCCATCAGCACGGCAAGCTCCTTGGTAGACGCTTTTGCGCATTCGCCGCAGAGCGTGACCACGCCGTCGTCGAATTTCACATCGAGGTTGCTGACACCGCTCAGCGAGGTGTCCAGGTGTTGCTTGATGTTATCGGCTGCCTCGGCGTCAGTATCGAAGAGTTTACGACCTATATCCCGTGCAAAATCGAACAGACCCATCTCAGTTTTCTCCCTGTTGTTATCGTTGCTTGCCCCGTTCACACCGGGGTTCAGTCCTTCAGCACGAAAGTGACTCGCATCTTTACCCGGTACTCGGTGATTTTGCCTTCGTCATCGACCGTGACTTCCTGGTCCATTATCCACGCTCCACGGATATTTTTCAGCGTCTTGCTGGCGCGTCGTATGCCCTTTTTCAGCGCATCGTCGAAGCTTTTGTCGGAACCGGAAATAATCTCTGTGACTCTTGCGACTGACATAATTCTTCTCTCCTTGGATTTTGTGTAATGCAAGTGGCGCAGTCCTCGCGCCCGGTTTGTCTCTAGCGTAAGAATTTCGAGGCCATGTCCAGCAGGTCGTCGGCCATCGATCCGTCACCATCGGCATCGAGGAACGAGGTCAACGGATTGGCGCCGGCGGCACCACGGGCGGACGGCAGGTTCTGGGCGAGCTGTCCCGGACTGGCGCGGTTCTGTTGGCTCAGTGCGCCCATCATCGATGCCGCAGCCATAGGCAGGAATTGCTTTACCAGGCTGGTGTCGATGCCCGTTTGCTGGGCGGCGCGATCCGCAAGGTTGCGGCTGACTTCCTTGTCACCGAGCAGATGCCCGAGAATCTTGTTGCCATCAGTCCTTGCACCGGCAAGTTCCTCGGCATTTTCCAGGTAGCGTTCGTGTCCACCGCCCTCCAACGCCTTCGCGAGCGCGGCAAGCCCGTTACCGCTGGCGCTGTTGCGTTGCACGCTTTTGGCGAGGACTGGCACCACGTTTTGCACCAGCGAGCGAATCTGATCTTCGCCGAGGCCAAGGCGGGACCCGGCGCTGCTCAGTGCCGAGGCATTTTTTCCGGACAGCAGCGATTGCAGGATATTCATCGTCTTACCTCCATGTAAGGGTTCGGGTTTCTTTTTGCCCTCGCCGCGGGGTTTGCCGCTGGCGGTCGTTGTGGGTGCTGCAGACTGTCTGATTATAGGAGAGAACCCCGGTGCGTCCAGTCCGCTTGCTGACACCTGGCGGCACAGTGGCGCGGCGGCAGCCAAATGTCGGGCAACAAAAAAGGCGTCTTGCGACGCCCTTTTTGTTTTGCCTCTGATCGTGTCAGTGTGAATCTCAGTCTTCCAGCAGGAAACTCCGGAGTTGCTCGGAGCGGGTCGGGTGACGCAATTTACGCAACGCCTTGGCTTCGATCTGGCGAATACGCTCGCGGGTCACATCGAATTGCTTACCAACTTCTTCGAGTGTGTGGTCGGTGTTCATGTCGATACCGAAACCGCATACGCAGGACCTTGGCCTCACGCGGAGTCAGCCCGGCCAGCACCGAGTGGGTGGCTTCGCGCAGCCCCTCGCCTGTGGCCGAATCCAGCGGTGACGACACCGCCTGATCCTCGATGAAATCTCCGAGATGCGAGTCCTCATCATCTCCGATCGGGGTTTCCATCGAGATCGGCTCTTTCGCGATCTTCAGAACCTTGCGCACCTTGTCTTCCGGCATTTCCATCCGCTCAGCCAGTTCCTCCGGCTGCGGCTCGCGCCCCATCTCCTGCAGCATCTGCCGCGAGATCCGGTTCAGCTTGTTGATCGTTTCGATCATGTGTACCGGGATGCGAATCGTGCGCGCCTGGTCGGCAATCGAGCGGGTGATGGCCTGGCGGATCCACCAGGTTGCATAGGTCGAGAACTTGTAGCCGCGGCGGTATTCAAATTTGTCCACCGCCTTCATGAGGCCAATATTGCCTTCCTGGATCAGGTCGAGGAATTGCAGTCCGCGATTCGTGTATTTCTTCGCGATCGAAATGACGAGCCGAAGGTTCGCTTCGACCATTTCCTTTTTGGCGCGCCGCGCTTTTGCCTCGCCGATCGACATCTGCCGGTTAATCTCTTTGAGTTCGGCGATCGATACATGACTCGACAGTTCGACGCCGATCAACTTGCGCTGCGCACGCTGAATGTCGGTTTTCAGTTTCGCAAGCACCGATGAATGCTTGCGCTTGGCCCTGATGTGCTTCTCGATCCAGCTCGGATCAGTCTCGTTTTTCGGGAAGCTCGAGATGAAATCCTTTCGCGGCATGCCGGCCTGACGCACGCACAGGTACATCACGTGGCGTTCCTGTTCGCGCACATGACGAACGGTGTCGCGGAGATTCTGTACCAGACGGTCGAACATCTTGGGAGAGAGCTTGAGCAACATGAACTCTTCGGCCAGCTGCTCGCGCAGTTTCATCGTGCGCCCGGCTTCTACGCCATGCTTGTCCATCGCGGCGACACTGCGCTTGTACAGGCTCGCAATCGAGTCCATGGCCGCTTTGACTTCTTCCAGATCCGGCCCGGTGTCGACGACTTCCTCTTCGTCGTCGTCATTGGCGGCTGCTGCGCCACCGGGCGGTGCATCGACCGCATCCGGATCGATAAATCCGGTCATCACATCGAGCAAGCGCGCTTCGCCGCTTTCGACCGCCGCATATTCAGCCAGCAGGCGCTGATAGGTTGGCGGAAACAGGCCGATTGCGCCCTTTACCTGGTTCAGGCCTTCCTCGATCCGTTTCGCGATCCGGATCTCACCCTCGCGGGTCAGCAGTTCAACCGTGCCCATTTCGCGCATGTACATGCGGACGGGGTCGGTCGTCCGTCCGAATTCGCTGTCGAGCGTAGCGAGTGCCGCTGCGGCGTCATCGGTATCGTCATCGTCGGACACCGCATTGTCCGACAAAAGAAGGGCCTCCGCATCGGGTGCTTTTTCGTACACCGTGATGCCCATGTCATTGATCATATTGACAATATCTTCGATCTGCTCCGGATCGACGATATCGTTTGGCAGATGATCGTTTACCTCTGCATAGGTGAGGTAGCCTTGTTCCTTGCCGCGTGCGATGAGCAGCTTGAGCTGCGACGCCCGATCATCCGGCTTGACTGTCTGTTTGTCGCTCAAGATTGCTGACCCTCATCAAACACAGCATGCACCGAGGCGCGCATAAACCCACCACTATAGCCCGAAGTACATTAGATATCCAGAAAGTTCATTTGGTTCCCGGCTGACCAGTGCCGGCGCGACGACTGAGCAGATTCTGGAGTTCGCTCTTCTCTTCATCACTTATAGTCCCGTCTGCGGCTTTTTCCAGCAATTGGGTCGTTCTCAGCCTGGGTCGTGAGTCTTCCAAGTATCTTCGCGATAGTGTCCCGCAGCTCGGCCGCAGCGGCATCGTCGCTTACCAGCGACTCCTGCGTTGCGAGTCGTGACAGCGCCTCCATTTCGGGGCGGCCGCGCCATCGCTCCAACGCCATTGCTGTCGTCATACTGGGGGCATTTTTGCATTCTTCAAGGAGTTCGAGAAAGATGCCTATGCCGCGGATTTCCAGTGATTTTAGCTGGCTGTCATAGTCGAGTCGCGCGGCGGCGCCGGGGTGGTGCAGCAACAGTGTGATCGCTCTGCGCAGCAGCGAGCTCCGTGCGGGCCGCCCGCCCACCGGTCTTGCTGGGTCGCGGTTTCGGTAACGGTTTCGATTCCGCGAAATGAGACGAAAGACGCTCACCGGGCATTCCCACCGCGGTTGCGAGGTGGTCGACCAAAAGATCCTTGTAGATCCCGTTCGCTACCCGATCGAGCAATGGTCGCGCCAGTTCGGCCAGGCGTGCGCGCCCGTCGACGCTTTCAAGGTCGGTCTGGGTGCACAGCGTCTGGAGTAGAAATTCCGACAACGGCGTGGCACCGCCGAGCCGCGCCTCGAAAGCTTCGCGGCCCTCGCTGCCGACCATCGAGTCCGGATCTTCGCCCTCGGGAAGGAAAAGGAAGCCGATCTTGCGGCCTTCACGCAGCTCGCCGAGAGCATTCTCCAGTGCGCGCCACGCGGCCTTGCGCCCGGCCTGATCGCCGTCGAAACAGAAGATCACCTCGGGGCAGACCCGGAACAGCCGCCTGAGATGCTCTGCTGTCGTGGCGGTTCCCAGCGTCGCGACGGCGTAGCGGATGCCGTGCTCGGCCAGAGCGACTACATCCATGTAGCCTTCCACTACCAGCAGGCGATCGATTTGGCGCAGCGCGCGGCGCGCCTCGAATAGCCCGTAGAGTTCCTTGCCTTTGTGGAACAATACCGTCTCGGGCGAATTCAGATACTTAGGTTCGCCCTTGTCGAGCACCCGCCCGCCGAATCCCACGGTACGGCCGCGTGCATCGCGGATCGGGAAGATTATCCGGTCGCGAAAGCGGTCGTACTCACGGCCGTCGTCGCGGCGCATGGTCAACCCCGTATCGACCAATTGCTGACGGCCTCTCGTCGCTGCCGCCGAGCTGCCGCAACAGACCGTCCCAGGCGTCGGCCGCATAGCCGATACGATAATCGCGGGCCGTAGCACCGGAAACGTTGCGTCGCTTCAGATAGGCCTTGGCGCGCTCATTGAGCTTGAGTTGTTCGTAGTAGAAAGCGCTCGCCTTGTCCGTCACGTCGAACAGGGGCAGGCTGCGCCGGTCTTCGCTGGCGTGTTCCTCGCGCGGCACCTCGATGCCGACGATACTGGCAAGCTCCTCGACAGCCTCGACAAAATCGGCGTGGTCGTAATCAATCAGGAAGCCGAGTGCCGTGCCATGAGCGCCGCAACCGAAGCAGTGGAAAAACTGCTTGTCCGGGCTAACGGTAAAGGAGGGGGTTTTCTCTTCGTGGAACGGGCAGTTCGCCTTGTATTCGCGGCCGGCTTTTTTGAGCGGGACTCGTGCCCCGATCACCTCGACAATATCCGCGCGGGCGATCAGTTCATCGATAAAATGTTGGGGGATTCGGCCTGCCACGTCTCTCGAACTATAGCCCAAACGTCCGCGGGCGTGGGCGCGCATCGGGCGCCCCGGCGGCGCACCGATCAGGCCGCGCTGAGCCGTTCTTTTACCGCTGCGCTGACCTTCCCCATGTCGGCGCGACCCTGGGCCTGCGCTTTAACCAGCCCCATGACCTTGCCCATGTCCTTCATCGAGGTCGCCCCAGCGGTCGCAATCGCATCAGCGATCAGCGCTTGCAGGTCTTGGTCGGACAGAGGCTCCGGCAGGTAGGCGCGAATGAACTCGATCTCGCGTTCTTCGCGTTCAGCAAGCTCGGGACGCTCGCCGGTGCGATACTGCTGCGCCGATTCGCGCCGCTGCTTGACCATTTTCTCGAGCAGTTGCAGCACGTCGGCGTCGCTGACATCCTCACGCGTATCGACCTCGCGCTGCTTGATCGCGGCGAGCACCATGCGGATCGTGCCAAGGCGCTCTTTGTCGCCGGCACGCATCGCGGTTTTCATGTCGTCCTGGATGTCGGTTTTGAGTGCCATTGGCAGACCGGTCCGCAGGCTCAATACATGCGCTTGCGTTTGGAGGCCTCGCGAGAAATCCGTTTCAGGTGACGTTTGACCGCCGCGGCTTTCTTGCGCTTGCGTTCCTGGGTAGGTTTCTCGTAATACTCGCGCCGACGCAATTCGGTGAGAATGCCGGCTTTCTCGCAAGCACGCTTGAAACGACGCAGGGCTGCGTCGAAATGCTCGCTCTCCCTGACTTTAACGCTGGGCATGAACAAAACACCTTAGTTGACAGATCGATTATCGAGTCCGGGCGGCAAAAGGTCTCCCGGACCGGGAAAACCGCGTAGTCTACCGCCGGGATTGTACAATTGCAAAGCTGCTGACGAGCCCAGGAACCGATGCTGACACTTGGAATAGAGACCTCATGTGACGAGACGGCGGTCGCGCTGTACGACAGCGAGGCCGGCCTTCTGGCGCATCGGCTGCATAGCCAGGTCGACTTGCACCGGGCGTATGGAGGCGTAGTGCCGGAATTGGCCTCGCGCGACCATATAAGAAAACTCCCGTTGTTGATTCGTGATGTGCTCGAGCGCGCCGGTACCGACCCGGCGACTATCGATGGCGTCGCCTACACTGCGGGGCCGGGGCTGATCGGTGCGCTGATGGTCGGTGCCAGCGTCGCCTCCAGCCTGGCATTCTCGTGGCGGGTTCCGGTCCTCGGTGTGCACCACATGGAGGGACACTTGCTGGCGCCCATGCTCGAGGATGATCCGCCCGATTTCCCGTTTGTCGCACTGCTGGTGTCCGGTGGTCACACGATGCTGGTGGCGGTCGAGGCGATCGGCCGCTACCAGATCCTCGGCGAGACTCTCGACGATGCCGCGGGCGAGGCGTTCGACAAGACGGCGAAACTGCTCGACCTGCCGTATCCCGGGGGGCCCGCGCTGGCGCGGCTGGCCGAGTCCGGACGCGATGGGCGCTATCGCTTTCCCCGGCCAATGCTGCAAAAACCCACCTGCGACTTCAGTTTCTCCGGACTCAAAACAGCCGTCGTCGTGGCAACCCGTGACGCCGTCCTCGACGATCAGGAGCGGGCCGATGTCGCGCTGGCGTTTGAACAGGCTGTCGTCGATACGCTCGCCGGCAAGTGTCTGCGGGCGCTGGGCGAAACCGGCGCGAGCAGACTGGTCGTGGCCGGTGGTGTAGGCGCGAACAAGCGGTTGCGCGAGCGCCTCGGCGCGGAGATGAGTAAGCTGGGCGGGCGGCTGTTTTATCCGCGTGTCGAGTTCTGCACCGACAATGGGGCGATGATTGCCCTTGTGGGTTCGTTGCGCCTGGCGGCCGGACAGGTCGATGCCAACGGGCCGGTGGCACGGGCGCGCTGGCCGCTGGACAGCCTCGAGCCGTTGTAGCGCCTGAGTTCGCCAGCGGCAGCAGACCGGGGAGTTGCATGGACAAGATTTTCTTACGCGAGCTCGAGATCGAAGCGGTGATTGGTATCTGGGCGTGGGAGCGGCGGATTCGCCAGCGGGTCAGTATCAGCCTCGAGATGGCCGCCGATATCCGCGCGGCGGCGGCAACCGATCAGATCGAGGACACGCTCAATTACAAGGCGGTCGCCAAGCGAGTCACCGATTTTGTCTCCAAATCGTCGTTCCAGCTCGTCGAGACGCTGGCTGAGCGCGTTGCCGAAATCGTCGTGACCGAATTCGGGGTCGCCTTCGTGCGCCTGACGCTCAACAAAACCGGCGCGATTCGCGGTGCCCGCGACGTCGGAATCGAGATCGAACGGACCGCGGCCGATTATCGTGACTGACGTCTATGTCTCGGTCGGCAGCAACGTTGACCCGGCGCGCAATATTCGCCGCGCAATCGCCGAGTTACGCCGGCGCTTTGGCGAGATAACCGCTTCCAGGGTCTACCAAAGCCCCGCTCAGGGGTTCGATGGCGACGATTTTCTCAACCTTGCGGTCGCATTCAGCACGGAAGAGGACGTGTTCGACATAATCTCGCAGCTGCGCGAGGTGGAGGATTTGTGCGGTCGTGAGCGTGGTGGCGAGAGATTTGCGCCGCGCCCGATGGATCTCGATTTGCTGTTGTTCGGTGATCTCGTGATTGAGTCCGGCAAGCTTTGCCTGCCGCGTTCCGAGATGCTCGAGTACGCTTTCGTCCTGGGTCCATTGGCGGAGATTGCGGGCGGTCGCCTGCATCCGCTCACCGGTCGAAGCCTGTCGGAGCATTGGGAGGGGTTTCCGGCGGCCCTTAAAAACCTTGAACCGGTCGAAGTCTCTTGACAGGTCCTTGTCGGGTAGAATCGGGAACGGGTTCGCAGGAGAAACGCGATATGAAGACGTTCGTCAGCCCGGTACTGGCCGGGTGCTTGGTGGTTATCGCCGGTTGCGGCGGCGGGAACGGACCGTTTGACACCGGCGACGAGTGCAACGTCACTGAACAAAACAGCCAGATCCAGGGCATTATGGATAACTGGTACCTGGCTTATGACCAGCTGCCGAATATTTCCCCATCGAGTTTCAACTCACCCAATGCCTATCTCGACGCTTTAGTGGAAAACGTCGATTTTCTGCCGGACGATCCGCTCCAGACCGCGGGGGATCGCTACAGCTTCGTGGTCACGCAGGACCAGGAGGACGACCTGATTGGAGCGGCCTTTGTGGGTTTCGGTTTTTCGTTTCGCATCGTCAACGATGACGAAGTGCAGTTTGCCCAGGTGTTCGGCGAGTACGACGAAGAAAACCTCAAAACTCCGGCATCGCGCGCGGGCTTCAGGCGAGGTTACAAAATCCTGGAGATCGAGGGGGTTCCGGTCGCCGAGATCATTGCGCTCGACCCGGATAATCCTGTTGCGGCGATCAGCGAGGCACTCGGCGAGCGCTCGGTCGGTGTGACCCGAATCATCGCCTACGGCGATTCCGCCGGTAACCTGATCGACGATCCGACGCTGGTAAAGGAAGATCTCGTTTTTAATACGGTTGCGCGTTACACGGTATTCGATTCCGGCGCGACCCGTACCGGCTATCTGAATTTTCGCAGCTTCGCCTCGCCATCGCCGAACGAGTTGGCCGCGGCATTTCAGATTTTCAACGCCGCGCGTGCCACTGACCTGATTATTGACCTGCGCTACAACAGCGGCGGGCTGGTATCTGTCGCCGAATATCTCGCCAACCTGTTGCAGGGCATTCCGGCCGAAGGCGAGGTGTCATTCGGCGAGGTGTACAACGACAAAGTTAGCAACCGCAATGTCACTTTCAGATTCGCCCGCGAGGCGGACAGCCTGGCGGTCATCAACAAACTGGTGTTTATCACCACCCCAACCACCGCGTCGGCGAGCGAGCTGGTGCTGAATGCGATGCTGCCGTACGTCCAGAATGGGACGCTCGGCGACGTTGCCGTGGTCGGGTCGAGCAGTTTTGGCAAGCCCGTGGGCTCGCTGGGCTTCGATGTTTGTAACAATCTCGTGCTTCGGCCGGTGACCTTTCAGACAGTAAACGCCGATGGTGAAGGCGATTACTACAACGGGTTCGAGCCCGACTGCCCGGCCGAGGACGATCTCGATTTCGGTTTCGGCGATCCGCGTGAGGATTCACTTGCGACCGCGCTTGGCTATGTCGAAACCGGCGCTTGCCCCTTGGTGGCGGCGCAGAAACTCGACGTATTACGCGCGAAAGCCGAAAAACAGCATGCCGAGGCCAGGCAGAGAGGCTGGGGCGAGATTTTGCGCGATTACCACTGACGCCAGGGCGGGAAGGGGAAGCGGCCGCTGAATCTACCAGCCGAGGCTGCGGCCGCCGTCCACGGCAATGATCTGACCGGTGACGTACGCCGCGTCACGGGCGAGGAACAGCGCGCAGCGGGCGATGTCGTCTGGGTCGCCGACTGTTTCCAGCGCAGTCTGGTCGAGCATCGCCTGTTTGCTGGACTCGTCCAGACCCTGTTCCGGCCAGATGATCGCACCGGGGGCGATGCCGTTGACCCGCACCAGCGGCCCCAGTTCGCGCGCGAGACTCAGCGTCAACATCGCAAGACCGGCCTTGGCTACGCAATAAACTGTGTGTCCGGCCAGCGGTCTGCGCGCATAGATATCGACCATGTTGATGATCTGGCCCCCGTCCCTGCGCAACCACGGAGCGGCCGCCTGTGACAGGAAAAGCGGTGCCTTGAGGTTGCTGCCCAGCAGATCGTCCCAGTCGGACCCCGTGATGGCGCCTATCGGGGTCGGATAGAAAGTCGACGCGTTGTTGACCAGAAGATCGAGACGGCCGAAGCGGGCTGCTGCGGCTTCGATGAGCTCGTCGAGTTGCCCGTATTGCAAGAGGTCGCCAGCAATTGGCATCGCCGACTGGGGGCGCAGCGCATTCAGTTCCGCCGCGAGTGCTTGTGCTTCGGCCGCCGAATTGCGGTAGTGAATGATTACCCGCATACCGGCATCGTGCATACGCCGGGCGATTGCTGCGCCGACTCTTTTTGCACCACCGGTAACCAGCGCAACCCTGTCTTGAATATCGATATGTCCTGCCATGCTGTGACGTAAAAATGGTCCGGAGGGGGTTGGAACCACCGAGCATACGCGCGGCGCAAACCGGTCGCCAGCACTCGCCGGCTGCAACCCACGCCGGGCTCTGGCAACATCGCGCCCTGGCAACGCGATGAGAGTCAGCTTGTGTCCCCGACCAGGCAGCAAACAGGTATCGAGACCTTGCCGGCGCCGTCGCGGCCGGCGCGCGAACTCAGCGAAAGGCTCGTTGCGCTAATCAGGGCGGAGATCGATAGCGCCGGTGGCGGCATTGGGTTCGCGCAGTTTATGGAATTGGCCCTGTACAGCCCGGGCCTTGGTTACTACAGCGCCGGCAGCCGCAAGTTCGGCCGCGACGGTGATTTCGTGACCGCACCCGAACTCGGCACGCTTTTTGCGCGCTGCCTTGCGCGCTGGATCGCCACTCACGCATCTGCCTGCAGCACGATGGAGCTGCTCGAGATTGGTGCCGGCAGCGGCGAACTGGCCGCCGAACTGTTGCACGAGCTCGATCGTCTCGCACATGCGCCGCAGCGCTACAACATCCTCGAGGTCAGCGCGGATCTGCGCGCGCGTCAGCAACAGGTGTTGCGCCAACGCGCGCCGGGTCGGGCCGGTAACGTGCGCTGGCTCGACGCCTGGCCGGAAAAATTCGAAGGTATCGTGCTAGCCAATGAGGTCGTGGATGCGTTGCCGGTCGAGCGCTTTGAAATCGGCCCGGACGGGCCGCGGGTGCTCGGGGTGTGCTGGCGCGATGGCCGTTTCCGCGAAACCCGTCTGCCCGCCACGAACGGGTTATTGCAACGGGTCGCGGCGATAGAGGCTTGCCGCGGCGCGCGCTTGCCGGTCGGATTTCGTTCCGAATACAGCCCGATGCTGGAAGCGTGGATGAGATCACTGTCCGCGGCTGTCCAACGCGGCATTGTATTGCTCGCCGATTACGGCTTGCCGCGGCGTGAGTTCTATCATCGCGATCGCGGTCAAGGCACACTGCGATGTCACTACCGGCATCGTGCGCATGACGATCCGTTCGTACTGGTCGGCTTGCAGGACATCACTGCATGGGTCGACTTCACTGCGGTGGCGGATGCCGGGATTGACGCGGGGCTGTCGCTCGACGGGTTTCTTTCGCAGGCGCATTTCCTGTTCGATGCGGGAATGGCGGAGGTGCTCGAGGAGGCGGCGGGGTCCGGAGGTTTTGCTCTGCGTGAGCAGGCGAAGCACCTGGTACTGCCCGGAGAGATGGGGGAGCGATTCAAGATGATGGTATTTTCGCGTGACTGGCCAGGTGTCCGGACTGGTCCTGGTATCCACGATATGCGTCACAGGCTCTGATTTTGGACATCATCCAGATCGTCGTTCTTGCGATTGTCCAGGGCCTGACCGAGTTCCTGCCGATCTCCAGTTCCGGGCATCTCGTCCTCGTCCCGCGGTTTATGGGATGGCCCGATCAGGGGCTGGCATTCGACGTTGCGGTGCATGTCGGCACGCTTAGTGCCGTTGTTCTTTACTTTCGCGACGATCTGCAAGTCATGTTTCGCGCCTGGTTGCGCAGCCTGAGCGGGGCCGGCATTGACCCGGACGCAAGGCTTGCATGGGCGGTTCTGATTGGCACGATCCCGGTCGGTCTCGCGGGTATTCTGTTCAGCGATGCGATCGAAACCTACCTGCGCAGCCCGATGCTGATCGCCGCAACTACCGCCGGCTTCGGTATCGTTCTCGGCCTCGCCGACCGCTTCGGCGCACGTACGCGCGACGAACACTCGCTGCAGCTGAAGGACGTGTTGCTGATCGGCGCAGCGCAGGCGCTGGCCCTGGTCCCGGGGACATCGCGCTCGGGCATTACGATGACAGCCGGTCTCGCGCTGGGGTTAAATCGCGCGGCAGCCGCGCGCTTCAGTTTCCTGTTGTCAATACCGGTAATCGTGCTCGCCGGCGGGCTCGAAACGCTTCACCTCGTCTCGAGTTCGCAAGCGGTTGTCTGGGGCGACCTCTTGCTGGCGGTGGTATTGTCTGCGGCGAGCGCCTATCTGTGCATCAAACTCTTTCTGAAATTCCTCGAGTCGCGCGGAATGCTGCCGTTCGTCGTGTATCGGCTGATTCTGGCGGCGGTGATCGTATTCGCGTTCGCCTAGGCGCGCTCGGGATTGCCGGGCACAGCCGGCTGGCCGGGGTTCGAGCACTCTATCCGCGGAGAGCCGCGACCGCCTCGGTTCTGGCCTGCCTGAGGCGTTCCCCGATCTGCGGCCCGCTCAGACCGGCAATATCGATATCGGCGACGGTGACAGCGGCCGCCGCCTCGCGGCTTCGCAGCAGCAAGTCCGCCTGTGGGTAAGGGCGGTCTTCCAGTCCGGTGCGGCCGCGCGCGTCTGCCTCGCAGGCGAGCAGGAACTCCCTGAAGCCATCAGGGTTGCGCAGCGCGTCGGTGGCTTCGAGCACTTTCACCACGGTACCCGGGCGAAGCTCGAGCGCACGATGCGCGTGGCCGTGATATTCGGCGACTCTGACTGCGAGTTTGCGAAAATCGCTGGGGATTCTCAGCCTCGCACAGAGTTTGATGATCAGGTCGACGCTGCGTCGCTCGTGACCACGATGACTTGGCCATTGATGTTGCGGTGTCTGCGCCTTGCCAAGATCATGAACCAGCGCGGCAAACCGTACCCGCGGCTTCGCGCTCAGTGCAGCGGCCTGGTCGAGCACCATCATCGTGTGAATACCGGTGTCGATTTCGGGGTGCCAGCGAGGGGGCTGCGGTACGCCGTATAGTGCTTCCAGCTCGGGGAATATCACGCTCAGCGCGCCGCACTCGCGCAGGGTCTCGAAAAATATTCGTGGTTGTTCGAGGGCGAGCGCGCGCGAAGCCTCCCACCAGACGCGCTCTGAGACAAGGTGATTCACTTCTCCGGCGGCCACCATGTCGCTCATCAGCGCCATTGTCTCGGGCGCGATAGTAAATTCATGCGCGGCGAGCTGGGTGGCGAGCCTGGCGACCCGGAGGATGCGCACCGGGTCTTCCGCGAACGCGGGCGATACGTGACGCAGGACACGTGCGCGTAGGTCGTCCTGCCCGTTGAATGGGTCGATCAGCGCACCGGATTCGTCGCGGGCGATGGCGTTTACTGTCAGGTCACGCCGCAGCAGATCTTGCTCCAGCGTAATGTCCGGAGAGAATTCGGTACTGAATCCGTGATACCCGGGGCCGGTCTTGCGCTCGGTTCGGGCGAGCGCGTATTCCTCGCCGGTCGTCGGGTGGAGAAAAACCGGAAAGTCCTTGCCGACCTGGCGGAAACCGTGCGCCTTCATCATGGCGGGCGTTGCCCCGGTCACTACCCAGTCGCGCTCCCTGACGGCAATGCCAAGGAGTTCGTCTCGTACCGCCCCACCGACCAGATAGGTCTCCATCGCGACATTGTAACGTCAGTCCCGGCCGCCCGGTCCCGCCCGTGCTATGTTGCGCGCCATGATGGCTTTTCGACCCTATTTCCTGTTGCCGTTGCTGTTGCTTTCAGGCTGTAGCAATGTCGGTTACTACGCTCAGGCTGTGCGCGGCCAGGTGTCGTTGATGTGGAAGCGGCAGCCCATCGAAGAAGTGCTGCAGGATAAATCCATCGATTCGGACCTGCGGGCGCAACTTGCCCAGGTTCTTGAGATTCGGGATTTCGCAAGCTCGCAGCTCCGCCTGCCCGACAACGGCAGCTACCGGAGCTACGCCGACGTCGGGCGCCCGTACGTGGTCTGGAATGTTTTCGCGACGCCGGAGTTCTCGGTCGATCCGGAGACGTGGTGTTTTATCGCAGTGGGGTGCGTGTCTTACCGCGGCTATTTTCGCGAGGACCGGGCGCAGCGATTCGCCGCTGACCTCGAAGAGAATGGGAAGGATGTCTACGTTGCCGGCGTGACGGCCTATTCGACGCTCGGCAATTTCGACGACCCCGTTCTCAGCACTATGCTTTACTGGGACGATCATCGCCTGGCCGGGCTGATTTTTCATGAACTGGCCCACCAGGTGCTGTACGTGAAGGGGGATACCGATTTCAGTGAGAGCTTTGCCTCGTTTGTTGAAGAGGAGGGCGTGCGGCGCTGGCTGATTGCCCAAGGTCGATCCGATGACATTCCTGGCTACGAGGCGTCACGGGCGCGGCTCGAGGCCTTTGGAGAACTGGTGGTCAGAACCCGCGAGCGTTTACGGATTATCTACTCGGCCGGCTATTCCGGGAGCGAGCTCGACGAAAGAAAGCGCAATGCTTTCGCCGACATGCGCCAGGAATATCGGGAGATGCGGGCCGGGTGGGGTGATGTTCTTGCGTTCGATGCCTGGTTCGAGCGCGATCTCAACAACGCGCATCTTGCCTCTGTTGCGGCATACCGGCGTTTCGTCCCGGCGTTTACGACTCTTTTGCGTCAGCAAGACGGAGACCTCGACGCGTTTTACCGCGTAGTGGAGGAAATCGGGCAAAAAGACAAACCTGAGCGCCACCGTTTGATGTTGGATCTCATTGACGATGAGCCCGGTGGGCCGGAGCCGTTCGAACGCCTGTGATGCGCGCCCCGGGGGGCGTGACTCAGCGCGAGGATCTCTGGCGAAAAACCGAGTAGCGCTCCCGTGCATCAACGGTGCCTAGCGTTCGTGGCAATTCGGTTTTTAGCGAGCGCGGCCTAAGCCCCAGTTTCTTGAACCCGTTCTCGTCGCAAATGTTGTGGATTGTCAACGACAGGTAGTTGTCGGTGGAAAAGGGTTTGCCCGGGACAAAGTCCATGATCCTGGCCTGGGCTTTCGAAAGCATGTCCGAGAGTCCGATCAGGCGGCGTCGGGTCGCGGTGGCTTCGGCGACAATTTGCACGAGTTCGCGCAGCGAAACGACCTGGGGGCCGCATAATTGGTAGGTCTGGCCGAAACAGGCGGGATCGTCGAGGCTGCGCAGGAATGCCGCAACGACGTCGCCGACATAGACCGGGGCGAGCCGCGCATTCGGTTTCGCCAGCGGCAGCACCAGCGGGCTAACGCGCAACAGGCTGGCAAATCGGTTCACAAAGGAATCACCCGGGCCAAAAATTACCGAAGGCTGGAATATTGTCCAGTCCAGATCGGTACCGGCCTCGCGCCGCAGAGTCTCCTCGGCCTCGCCCTTGGTTTTCAGATAGTGACTTGGTCCGGCGCTCGCATTGGCCTTCAGCGCGCTCATTTGCAGGAACCGGCGGACTCCCGAGGCTTTGGCCGCGGCAACGGCCTTGCCGGTGAGATCGACGTGCGCGTGACGAAAACCGCTTCCGTCGCGACCGCGCTCGTTGAGGATTCCGACGAGATTGATGACGACATCCGCGTTGGCAAAAGCGCGCCGCAATTCAGCCTCGTTGTGAATATCCATGGTCTGCACCCGGACCGTCGGCAACACCAGGAGATCCCGGTTGCGCTCGCGATTCCGGGTGGGCAGCAGGATGTCATGCCCGGCCGCGGCAAGCGCGGGTACGAGGTGGCCGCCGACAAAACCGGTGCCCCCCAGGATGCAGATCGAGTGCTTCGACATGGGCTGTAATTCAGGTTGTGAAACAGCCGTACATTATAGCGAAAAGCGGGCGGCTTCGATCCGGCGCGGACTCTGATGAGCGAGCCGGCTATCGGTTGGCGACCGCTTCCGCTGCGATAGCCGGTGCCACCTCGGGCATGCGCAAGGAAAGTCGCGACAGGGTGCCGTTCAGGCGCCACAGGAACACCGTTTCGGCGGCCATCACGCGCTTGACATAGCCGCGTGTCTCGCGGAAAGGTATGGTTTCGACCCAGATGTCAGCAGGCATTGCCGCGGTTTCCGGCAACCATCGCTCGACTCGTCTCGGTCCGGCGTTGTATGCGGCAGTTGCCAGAACCTGATTACCGTTGAACCGTGTGAGCATTTTCCCGAGATAGGTCGTGCCGAGCGCGATGTTGACCTGGGGATCGGTGAGGCTGCCGCTACCCGAGTAACTGAGGTT
Source organism: uncultured Gammaproteobacteria bacterium (assembly GCA_963699835.1). GTDB lineage: Bacteria > Pseudomonadota > Gammaproteobacteria > Steroidobacterales > BM003 > BM003. Next base: position 145,456 of record CAVOVJ010000003.1, read on the forward strand.
GATTTCGCGCGCGGTCGATGCCCCGGTGGCCGGCATTAGTTGCATCAGCCCGATCGCGCCGGCCGGGGAGCTGACATCACGCATGAACAGACTCTCGCTGCGGGTGATGCCGTAGGCCCAGCTGGTCGCGATATTCGCGCGCGGTGACAGGCTTTCGTACAGCTCGAGATAGGGTGCCGGGAAGCGGATGTCGAGATCGTCGATGAGCCCGTTGGCTGACCCTGTCGCAATCGCTCGGGAGTGCCAGCCCCAGCGGTGGGCCATTATGGCGGCCTGGGCACGGGCGTCGCGATCCAGGCGCGACACTGCCCGCTGCCACTCGATTCGGCCGGCCGAGTCCAGCCCGACCGCAAATAACTCGCGAGCGCGAACGATATCCGGACGTTGCTCGAGCGCGTCGATAACGGCGTCGTCTGCCGCGGCAGGCTTGTGGCCAAAGTTGTAGGGCAGGTCCAGCCGGTCGGCGGCCAGAAAAGAGTGATAGCCGCGCTCACCGGCAAGCGTCTCGAAAATGGCGGCGGCTGCCGCCGACTCGCCGGTCTTTGCCAGACTCCGGGCGCGCCAGTAAAGCCAGGCGCTGTCGCCTGCCTCGCCGGCGCTCATAGCATCAATCGCCGCAAGCGTCTCGTGCCAGGCGCTTTCGCGCAGCGCTGCCCGAGTCCAGGCCACGCACATGTCGTCGTCGATCGCGGCTTCCTCCAACGCATGGATCCGCTCCAGCGCCGCCGGGAGATATTTGCGCGCCGACCACAATGCAATTTTTCGCTCGAGACGTTGTTGTTCTGCACTACTGACAATCGCCGCGGCGCTGTAATGCGGCAACAGCTGTGCGGCAATGTCCGGTTCATTCCGGGCAAGCCGATCGAGACCATATATGACCAGTTCGCTGTCGCGGTCGGCGCCGCGCAACGGTTTTGGCGTACCGAGTTCAGTGGCGGGCTCGTCGCGCATGCGCTGCCAGCGCTTGACCCGTTGCTGCTGGGTATCGCCGAGTTGCCTTGCCAGGTAAGTGGCGAGGCCGAATTGCTCGGCCTCCAACGCGAGATCGAGACGGGCGAGGATCAGGTCGTCGGTCAGTTGCCCGGACTCGCGCAGACGCGCAAAAACCGCATCGCATTCCTTCGGTTGGCTGATGCCGACCAGCCAGAGACGGCGCGACTCGCGCTCGAAGCCCTCTGCGTCTCCGCTGTTTGCCATTGCCTCGGCGGCCACGCAGTCGAGCCTCGTATCTCCTGCTCCGGTGTAGTGCGATCGGTAGACCTCCAGGAAGCGTTGCCAGTCTTCCCGTTGGGCCAGTGTGTTGATCCAGCGACGGCGCAGGCTGGGGGTGATCCACAGCGCATCGTTCGCACTCAGGAAGCGCGCAATGTCGGCATTCGGCTGTTGTTTTATCGTGGCGCGCAGATAGACGGCTTCGAGATCGGGCAGCAGAGGATAGCCATCGAGGTCATCGAGCCGCGGTTGTACGGCGCGCCAGTCGCCGCGCTCAGCCTCTATCCAGGCCTCACGAAACACGGCGCGCTGGTTGTCGAGATCGGCATCGGACCCCAACGCAGAGGCTGCGCCAAGCAGGCTCAAAAACACTAAAGTCAGTCGCCATTGCATAATGATTTACATATTACATAGCCGGCCCGGCGAGTGGGAATCTCTCGCGCTTGCTGGCGTGGCCGTTACATATTCGTGACAATCTGCTCTCCCGACGCCGCTGGATAATTGCGTAGTGCCCGACATTTCTCTTTTGCTCTGGTTTCCGGTGCTGGGTGCGTTTGCCGGGCTGCTGGCCGGCATGTTCGGGATTGGCGGCGGGCTTGTGCTGGTGGCCGCACTCAACTGGTTTTTTGTTCGTAACGGCGTTGATCCCGCGCATCAGATGCATCTCGCGCTCGGGACGTCTCTGGCGACGATTATCGTTACCTCGCTTTCGTCCATACGGGCGCACCATGGTCGCGGCGCTATCAGGTGGGCCACGGTCAGACTGCTGGTGCCCGGAATTCTGGCCGGGGGGCTGGCCGGTGCCTGGCTGGCGGAGAGTATTGCCAACGACGCTTTGCGCCGCCTGTTCGGAGTGCTGGTGGTCGTATTTTCGCTGTACATCGTGCTGGACGTGAAACCCGGCGCCGGCCGCGGGTTGCCCGGCAGAGCGGGTCATCTGGCGGCAGGCGTGACAATCGGTGTCATTGCCGCCCTGGCGGGTATCGGCGGCGGCAACGTCTCTAATCCGTTCTTCCTGTGGTGCGGTGTCGATATTCGTAGCGCGGTGGCGACGTCGGCGGCCCTGACCTTCCCGGTGGCGCTGGCATCAACAATCGGATTTATCTGGGCCGGTTGGGGAATTCCGACGTTGCCACCCTACAGTTCGGGTTTTGTCTTCTGGCCGGCGGTTGCCGGTATTGTCGCTGGCAGTGTCCTGACCGCGCCGCTTGGGGCACGGATCGCGCATACGATTCCGGTCAGTGGCCTGCGCCGCGCGTTCGCGATATTGCTTGTCGTCGTCGGAATCCTGATGTTGCTCGGTTGAGAAAATGAAGACCGGCCGGCGCATAGGCCGACCGGTCTCGTCGAGTGACTGCCCGAGCGCAGGACAGTAGCTAGCGGATTGGCAGAACCACGCTGCTGTCGCCGCGCCGGATGCCGAGAATCAGCGACGCTCCGTCACCCGCGGCGACCTGAAATTCCTCGATGGTCTGGACCCGCTGCCGGTTGACGCTGACGATCAGGTCGCCCTCGCGCAGGCCGCGCTGCGCTGCAGGACTGTCTTCGAGAACTGATGCAACGGCGATGCCCTCGGTGCCGCCGTAGTTGGGGTCCTCGCTGCCAACCTCCGCGAATTCGGCCCCGGCCAGACCCGGATGCAGATCCTGCGCGTTGGCGAGGCGCGCTCCGCTGCGCGTGCCGAGGACGGCCGTTGTCTTGCGCCGTTTGCCGTCACGGTAGTACTCGACATCGATCTTCTCGCCCTCGCGCAACAGGCCGATGCGGTTGCGCAGCTCCAGTGCATCGTCGACCGGCTTGCCGTTGATCGTGACGATGACGTCACCGGCCTGCAGGCCCGCCTTGTCGGCGCCGGACTCCGGCATGATCTCGGTGATAATGGCGCCACTGGCCTCTTCGACACCGTAGGCCTCGGCCAGATCGGGGGTAAACGGGGCAATATTGACGCCGAGCAAACCGCGCCGTACTTCGCCGAAATCGATCAGCTGCTCCATGATCGATTGCGCCATATTGGCGGGTATGGCAAAACCGATGCCGATATTGCCGCCGCTGGGCGAGTAGATCGCGGAATTGATTCCCACGACCTGGCCATCCATGTTCACCAGCGCCCCGCCCGAGTTTCCGGGGTTGATCGAGGCGTCGGTCTGGATGAAGTCCTCGTAGGCTTCGGCGTCCTGGGTCACGCGGCCGAGCCCACTGATAATGCCGGAGGTCACCGTATGATTGAGACCGAACGGATTGCCGATCGCGAACACGAAGTCGCCCACCCGTGCGCGGTCCGAATCAGCCAGATTGGCTTCGGTAAGATCATCGGCATCGATCCTGATGACCGCAATGTCGGAAGGCTCGTCGGCGCCGACGACGGTGGCGTCAAGCGTTCGTTCGTCGCGCAGCGTGACCTGTATTTCGTCGGCATTCGCGACAACGTGGGCGTTGGTGAGGATGAGGCCCTTCTCCGCATCGACGATGACGCCGGATCCTCCGCCCACGAACTGCCGGCATTCCGGCAGCATACGACCCCAGAACGGATGGTTGCACATCGGATTTGATGCGCGTCCGCCGTCCCCCCTGACGGTGATGTTCACGACAGCGGGCGCAACCTGCTCGACCAGTGGTGCAATACTCTTTGCGGTTGGCGGCTGGGCATTGGCGCTGATTACGAACAAGGCCAGCGCGACAGCGCCAGAGCCTTGCCGCAGTAACTTGGAAACGGTGCTCATCAGGAAACGACCTCTTCAGCTGGACCGGAAATCGGCACGCGCGGGCAAACGCGGAATTCATACTACCCGTCGCGCGGAGCGGGCGACAAACGGGGCGGGTGCCACGCACCACCCGCCCCCCGGGGGCACGCTGCCAATCAGGCCGCTTCGACCGTTATCTTGCGCGGCAGAACCCTGGCCTGTTTCGGAATTACGATCTCCAGCACGCCGTGACTATGGCGTGCTGAAATGCCCTCCGAATTGGCCGCGTCCGGCAGTTTGAATCGGCGAAGAAACCTGCCGCTGGCGCGCTCCACGCGGCGATAGCGTTCGTCGCTTTCCTTTATGTCGCTGCGGCGCTCGCCGCGGATGCTCAACATGCCATCATCCATCGTTATCTCGATCATGTCTGGGGAAATTCCCGGCAGGTCGGCGCGAACGACAAAACGACTGTCTTCTTCGGCGATGTCCACCGCCGGCAACCAGTCCGCGACGGGTTCTTCGGGACCGCCGTCGGCGTCAGCGCGGGCGGCAAAAATACGATCGAGATCGTTATGCATTTTGTGGGCGAGGCTCCATGGCTCGTAACGTGCAATTCTCATATCCCAGTCTCCTTATCCCGGTGGTCGGGGGGTTCCTTGCGTGGCATCAGACGTATGGGCGGAGCGGCGCCGTTTCAAGGCGGTTATGCACTGCGGCGGTGGATAAATTGTGGGTAATCTGTGCGATGATGGTGGACACAATATATTGTGTTGCAGCATTTTCGGTTGTATCGGGGCAAAATTTCAAAAAATTCAAGCACTTTCGAGTTTGACTCTGTTAAGTAATTGATTTAATTAATAAAAATAAATTAAAAATCAGTCCAATTGCGACTTGACAGAATCGGCTTACAGGCATACTCTACGGAACTAGGCACAACATCTTGTGCCTGACTCCAGGTTCACGCTTGCCGTGATCGGGGCTGCTGGCGAGGCTGGTTGCCCTCGGGACGGATTTCTCTGGAATAAAGGGAATTCCGACCGAACAAGAAGAAAATTTGTCGCCAATTTTTGTTAATCAAGCTGGGAGATCGGGTTCTATCATGAATACTGCCGTCGAAGTTTTTTCCGCGGAAAACACGGACATCCCGATGCAGCCTGCATCGCTGGATATCTGGGATAAAAAGTATCGGCTGAAAGCCAAGGACGGCAGCATCGTAGATGGGGATATCGACGAGACTTATCAGCGCGTAGCTAAGGCGCTGGCCGAAGTTGAAGATGAAGACAAGCGCGAGGTCTGGAACGAACGGTTCCTTTGGGCATTGCGCCATGGCGCGATTCCGGCCGGCCGTATTATGTCCAATGCTGGTGCGCTGGCTCACAAACCTGCCACATCGACGATCAATTGCACGGTGTCGGGTACGGTCGGCGATTCGATGAATGACATTCTCGAGAAGGTCCACGAGGCGGGCCTGACGCTGAAGGCCGGTTGCGGCATAGGCTATGAGTTCTCGACATTGCGCCCGAAAGGCGCCTATGTCTCCGGAGCCGGGGCCTACACCTCCGGCCCGCTGTCGTTTATGGATATCTATGACAAGATGTGTTTCACGGTATCGTCCGCGGGAGGCAGGCGCGGCGCGCAGATGGGTACGTTCGATGTGGGTCATCCGGATGTGCTCGATTTCATCCGCGCCAAACGAGAGGATGGCCGTCTCCGCCAATTCAATCTTTCACTGCTTATCACCGACGAGTTCATGGAGGCGGTGCAGCAGGATCGCTCGTGGCGACTGGCGTTCCCGCTGAGCGCGAGCGAGTTCGACCAGGAAGGCCTCGACCCGGCGAACAGCGACCAGGTGATCTGGCGCGAGTGGCCGAATCCCGCCCCCGAATACGTGCGCAACGAAGACGGCCTGATCGCCTGCAAGGTATACAAGACGCTGCCGGCGCGCCGCGTCTGGGACGTGATTATGTCCTCGACCTACGATTATGCCGAGCCAGGCTTCGTTTTGATCGATCGGGTCAACGAGATGAACAACAATTGGTTCGCCGAGAGTATTCGCGCAACCAACCCATGCGGCGAGCAACCGTTGCCGCCGTACGGATCGTGCCTGCTTGGTTCGGTCAATCTGACGAAGTTCGTGAACGCGGCGTTTACCGGTGAGGCCAAATTCGACTGGGACGAGTTCCGCAACGTGGTAAAGGTGTTTACCCGCATGCTCGACAATGTTGTTGAAATCAACGGCCTCCCATTGGCGCAGCAGCGTGATGAGATTTTCCGCAAACGCCGGCATGGCATGGGATTTCTCGGGCTCGGGTCAACACTCACAATGCTGCGCATGAAATACGGCTCGTCCGAGTCCGTCGAATTTACCGAGAAAGTGGCTCGTGAGCTGGCGCTTGCCGGCTGGGAAGAGGCGCTCGAGCTGGCGCGGGAGAAGGGCCCGGCACCGATCATGAATGAGGAGTTCGAGGTCACTGCCGAGATGTTGCGCAAGCGGCCGGAGATGCTGGACGACGGTTGGAAGGTCGGTTCGACTGTGCCGGGACGGATTTTGCATGCACGCTACAGCCGTTACATGCAGAAAGTCGCAGAGGTTGCGCCGGAACTGGTCAACGAACTGGCCGAAATTGGCGGTCGCTTTACCCACCACAGTTCGATTGCCCCGACCGGCACCATTTCGCTGTCGCTGGCAAACAACGCCAGCAATGGTATCGAGCCGAGCTTTGCCCATCATTATTTTCGCAATGTCATTCGCGAGGGCAGGAAGACGAAAGAGAAAGTTGATGTCTGTTCGTTCGAATTGCTGGCGTATCGCCACCTGGTAAGCGCCGACGCTGATCCGGCTGCGGACGATGAAGAGCGCGGGTTACCGGACTACTTCACGGTGGCGGACAACATCTCTCCGACCGAGCATGTCGATATCCAGGCGGCCGCGCAAAAATGGGTCGACTCGTCAATTTCGAAAACCGCCAATGTGCCAACGGATTTCCCCTACCAGGATTTCAAGGACATATACATGTATGCCTATGAAAATGGCCTGAAGGGATGCACGACTTTCCGTTTCAACCCGGAGGCGTTCCAAGGCGTGCTGGTCAAAGAAGAGGATCTCAAGAACACCACCTATGTGTTTACCCTCGATGACGGTACGGAGGTGACATTGCGTGGCGACGAGGAGGTGGAGTACGACGGTGAGATTCACTCGGCGGCAAATCTCTTCGATGCCATCAAGGAAGGCTACTACGGTAAGTTTTGACCGGTTGCCGTGACAAAGGCAGCCCGCAGGGGAAACAGATACATGTCTATCAAGATCGAGAAGCGAATCGTTAATTTTCGTGTCGAAAAACCGCAAGAGCAGGCGGTCGTGGCGGAGCGCGCGCCGGAAGAGCGGCGGCTGGCGGAAGTCATCCGCATGCATGAGAAACTGGAACGACCGGAGGTTCTCATCGGATCGACATACAAGATCAAGCCGCCGGTCGCAGATCATGCGATGTACGTCACGATCAATGACATCGTGCTCAATCAGGGGTTAGAGCATGAGCAGCGCCGCCCGTTCGAGATTTTTGTCAATTCCAAAAATCTCGATCACTACCAGTGGATTGTTGCGCTGACCCGGGTTATCTCCGCGGTTTTTCGCAAGGGTGGCGACGTCACCTTTCTTGTCGAGGAACTTAAGGCCGTGTTCGATCCTCGCGGCGGCTACTGGCTGTCGGGTGGGAAATTCATGCCATCTATTATTGCCGAGCTCGGTCATGTCGTGGAGAAACACCTGATCACGATCGGGTTGATGGATGCTCCTGGCCTGGACGAGCATCAGCGTCAGCTGGTTGCGGAAAAACGTGCAGAGTTCGAGGCGGCTGGCAAACAAAAGGATGCCTTTGCGGACAGCGAGTTTCCGGCCGGTGCCCAGTTGTGCGGCAAATGCAATACGGCTGCCGTTGTTATGATGGACGGGTGCATGACCTGTCTGAATTGCGGCGACAGCAAATGCGGTTGAGTTTCCAGCGAGGGCGCTGAGAGCGGGCACAGCCGCCTCGGCAAATGGCCGGTTTTCCTCTCTTGCAGGGTTTCTGCGATAATAGGCGTTACTCTGTAAGAGATTTTTTTGATGAAACATCAGGAAAACCCGCCGGACCATACCGCTTCGTCCCGCCTCGAACGGATGATCGAGGATGTTCGCGAGCGGCGTCTCGAGCCCGTCGATTTTCTCAAGGCACTGGTTGACGACCAGGTCTATCTTCTTTTGAACAAGCCTTGGGACGGACGCTCGGTGCCGGAAGAGAACACCAGCATGTTACTGGTCTCGGACGGTCCCAATCGCAGTCAGGCGATGCTCGCGGTATTCAGTGACGATCAGAAAGCACGGGCGTTTTGCGCGCACGCGGAAGGGTTCAGTCATGTTGTCAAGGTGCCGGGTCCGGTCGCTTTCCTCGGGGTCGCTGCCGATCAGGGCATGATAGTCAATCCGAATTTCAAGAACACGTTTCGTATCACCATTGCGGCGGCGGCCGAGGTGCGCGGCACGATGCAGCAGCGCCTCGCGCAGTTGACTGCGCATGATGCCTCGCGTGACACCGCGGAGTCGGCCGAAACCGCTGCATAAAACAGGCGCGACATCCCTGGCTATGAGCAGGTGCCGTGCCGCGGAGCTATCCGGGCGTGGTAGAGCACGGTGCTGGCGGGTGCGCGGTCACGGATTGCAGAAAATGGCTGGCAAACATAGATTTCTCCTTTGCCAAGCGGTTGCGGGGGTTGCAGGTGGCTGCAGCCGCCTAGCAGGGCGGTCAGCGCACACAGCGTGAGTCCCGGAGCGAGGCGCGGTATTTTCATGACGCGGATTCCTTTCGGTAGCAGAGAGCGGGTTGTGCGGATGCCGGAAACAGGTACCGCGTACAACAATAGCAAAGCATGCTTCCCGTCGCCGCCGCGGCCGTCGCCGTGCCGTGGCTGGATTGCCGCTGCAATCGCCCCGCATGGCGTGTACCCCTACAGCGTAATCAGCGAGGGCGTGCAATGATGGTTACGCGGTCGGACATCCCTGGCGCAATTACCGGTACTGTGGCTGGCGGGGACGATTTCGTCACACTCAGAGACATTATGACTGTGGGAGTCGTGACTCTGGCGCCTGAGGCCAGCGCGGCTGATGTGGTCCGCAACATGGATCAGTTTCGACTCAGTTGCCTGGTCGTCGTCGATGGCAGCCGGCCCGCGGGAATCATCACCGAGCGGGATATCGTGACTACGTTGGCGGGCCATGCTGCCGGATTCAGCTCAGAGAATGTGCGAGCCGCCGATATCATGTCAGCTCCGTTGATAAGCCTGAGTCCGGATGACGGTCTTTTCGATGCCCTGGTCGTGGTGCGCTCACAAAAGATCCGCCACATCCCGCTGCTGGATGCGGTTGGAGGGCTTGTCGGGCTGGTTACCGAATCCGATCTCGTCAGCGCACATCTGAGGATCTACGGTCATTACCGCGATCTTCTCAGCGAACAGGTGAGCGAGCAGACGCGAGATCTGCAGGAAGCGAATGCGAAACTGCGGGCCTTGTCGATGGAAGAGCCGTTGCTCGGTATTGGAAACCGCCGCGCGATGGAAATCGATATGCATCATACCCATCAGCTTGCGATGCGCTCCAATCATCCCTACTCGGTAGTGATGTTCGATGTCGATTTCTTCAAGCAGTACAACGACCAGTATGGGCACGGTGGCGGTGACCGGATTCTGAAGACCGTTACCCGTTGTCTGCAGGGCGTGCTACGTGCTTCCGACCGGCTTTATCGATACGGCGGTGACGAAATCGTCGCATTGTTGCCGGAAACGCCGCCCGAAGGCGCTTTGGTGCTGGCCGAGCGTATGACGGCATGTCTTGCCGCCGCGGCCATCGAGCATCGCCAGAGTCCGCATGATCTTGTCACCATGAGTGGGGGTATTGGTGCCGGTCAGGCCGGACTTGCCAGCGCCAAGGCCTGGTCAGACGTTATTGCGCAGGCGGATCGCGGACTGGCCGTGGCGAAGCGCAGTGGGCGCAATCGCGTTTGCCTGGTGGCGTGACGGCTGCTGCGGGACCACCCGGTGAGCGACCGGATAATGCCTGGCAGCGTATCGTGGATCACCCGGTGAGCGACCGGATAATGCCTGGCAGCGTATCGTGGATCGTTTAGGCTATGAGGTTGGTTTGGCTCGCGTTTTGAACCTGTTTCGATCTGCCTGGCGGGTCTCGGCTACCGCAGTGTTACTGCATTCGGGGTACGGATGTTCGGCTGGTCGCAGCCGTGGCAGATAATCGGTGCCGGCAGGGTAGAATGGGCCGCGTCTGATCAGTGATTTCTGAGGAGAACCGAGAATGAGAATTGGCGTCGAACGGCTGCTCTTGACGGTCGGAGCAGCGTTGGCCCTGGCTGCGTGCGGACAGAAAGACCAACCCGTGGTGGTCGCCCCGTCTGCGCCACCCGCCCAGGCTCCGGTCGCGGCGCCGGCATCCGGGCCGGAGTCGTCTGATAATGCGATGACCCAATATGCCAGCGAGCGTCTCGGCATCTACACGCCGGTGCGACTGACGGCGGATCTGTCACACCTCAGCGATGCGCAGCGAGAAATGATCGGCTTGCTGATACAGGCGTCCGACATCATGGACAGCCTGTTCTGGCAACAGGCCTACGGTGACAGGGATCAGTTGCTGAATGCGATCGACGATTCCGATGCCCGGGCATTCGCGCGCATCAACTACGGTCCCTGGGATCGGCTCAACGGCGACCGGCCATTCGTCAGCGGCATCGGCGAAAAGCCCAAGGGCGCGAATTTTTATCCTGCAGATATGACCCGGGCCGAATTCGAGGCAGCCGACCTCGAGGGCAAATCCAGCCTGTACAGCATCCTGCGCAGAGACGCCGATGGCAACCTGCGCGTATTGCCCTATTCGCAAGCCTATGCCGATGAACTCGGCCGCGCCGCCGAACTTCTGCGTCAGGCCGCAGATCTCGCGGAAGATGAAGGTTTTGCGCAATATCTGCGCAAGCGGGCAGCGGCATTGTTGTCCGATGATTACCAGCCCAGCGATCTGGCGTGGATGGATATGAAATCCAACCCTGTCGACGTTGTGATCGGGCCGATCGAAACCTATGAGGACAAATTGTTCGGCGCGAAAGCGGCTTTCGAATCGTATGTTTTAATAAAGGACCTGGAGTGGAGCGCGCGTCTGGCCCGCTATGCCGATTTTCTTCCGGCACTGCAGGATGGCCTGCCGGTGGCTGCCGAATACAAAAGCGAGATGCCCGGAACCGATTCGGATCTGAATGCCTACGACGTCATTTATTATGCCGGAGACTGTAACGCCGGATCGAAAACGATCGCGATAAACCTGCCCAACGACGAAGAAGTGCAGGCGCTGAAAGGCACCCGCCGGCTGCAACTCAAAAATGCGATGCGGGCAAAATTCGATGAGATTCTGGTGCCGATTTCACAGGTCCTGATCGCCGAAGATCAGCGTCAATACATCACGTTCGATGCGTTTTTCGCCAACACGATGTTCCACGAAGTCGCTCACGGTCTCGGTGTTCGCAATACGCTTGACGGCAACGGAACAGTGCGTGAGGCGCTGCAGGATACGGCGTCGGCGATCGAGGAAGGCAAGGCGGACATTCTCGGCCTGTACATGATCACCCGTCTCCACGAACAGGGCGAATTGGGTGCGAACAGCCTCGAGGAATACTACGTCACGTTCATGGCGGGCATCTTTCGCTCGGTCCGTTTTGGCGCTTCCAGCGCGCACGGGCGGGCCAACATGGTGCGCTTCAACTTCTTTCAGGACGCCGGTGCATTTCGCCGCGACTCCGCCACCGGGCTGTACAGCGTCGATATGGATGCCATGCAGCAGGCGATGACGGACCTGTCGCGAAAGTTGCTGACACTGCAGGGTGACGGCAATTACGCCGGCACGCAGCAGATGCTGGCTGGTTTGGGCATCGTCCGGCCCGAGCTTGCAGCTGACCTGCAACGCCTGGCGGATGCGAAAATACCTGTGGATGTCGTATTCGAGCAGGGAGCTGCGGTGCTTGGCCTTTGATGTTTGCATCAGCGTGACGCGGGTCCTTTCCCAAAACGGCTGGTGACTTTACAATTTGTCGCATCGTCGTCCTGGTGGCTACGCGAGCAAACTGGGCGACGGGAACTGAAAACGGCGTTTTGCCGCTAGGTGGGATTGCTTCGAAACGGGCGTTCGTGCTGGCCCGGCTGAAGACAGGGACGGCGCGAAACGCGGACGGAAGCGGCAAGGGCACTGCTCGTGATTGCCCGTGAGGCTCAAACGCAAGGATTTTTGCTCCGGATGCGGACGCCGTTTGTTACCGCGGTTGGAGTGCTGGCAGAGCTGGGTTCGCGCAATTGCGTCTGTGCAGGCATCGGCAAATGATGGCAGAGGGCCATGCTACCTATTCGCATTGGAGCAATAATTTTTCGTGATGGCGGCGGTTATGCGAAGTCGGTGGATCGAGGTCAATGGGTAGTTGCCAGTCAGGCAGGGCGCTGGGGGGCGATAAAGTCATGAGATTGGGTTGTGTTGAGCCTGCGCGCGGTGTGTTTCGGCGTATTTTGCTCTGTGTGGTTACTGTCGCCTGGCTCACAATCCCGGCGCTCACCAGTTCAACCGTCAACAAGGCCGATTTCGTGTTGGTCAAAAAGTCGGAGCGCAAGCTGCTCCTGTTTCGCGAAGGGCGTGTGTTGCGCGAATTCGACATTTCGCTTGGGCTCAGCCCGGAAGGGCCGAAATTGAGAGAGGGAGATTTTCGTACTCCGGAGGGGCTTTATTACCTTGATCTGCGTAATCCGGACAGCGATTTCTTCCTCTCTGTGCGTATCTCTTACCCGAATCGATCCGATGTCCAGCGTGCCCAATCAAAGGGATACGCGCCTGGCAGCTTCATCATGGTGCATGGACTGCCGAATCAGCCGGATCGCCCGGTGTCATTTTATGAGTCCGAGGACTGGACCGACGGCTGCATTGCCCTCGGTAACGACGACATGATCGAGTTCTGGTTTCTTACCGAGAACAATACACCGATCGAGATTCTTCCTTGACCGATCGGGACGAAGACGTCCGGGTCATCTATCGTTTCGTATTGCCTGACGGCTCGGTTGAGCAGTTCGTCACAGAGGTCACCGCCGAGGCCGATGCGCGCACGGCTGTCTCTGACGCAGACCCGGAATGGACCCGGCTCGGGTTCGAGCAATGCAGCCATTGCCCGCTTGCCGCGGGGGAGTCGCCGGTCTGTCCCGTTGCAAATTCGCTGGCACCGGTCGTCGGGCGGTTCGAATCGCTAGTGTCTCACGATGAGTTGCAACTCGAGGTCATCCAGCAGGATCGCAGTCTTCGCCAAACCGTCAGTACGCAGCAGGCGCTCAGCTCATTGCTCGGGCTGCTCATCGCGACCAGCGGGTGTCCGCATACGATGTTCTTGCTGCCGATGGCGCGATTCCATCAGCCGTTGGCGGGCGAGCTCGAAACTCTCTATCGCTCGGCAAGTATGTACATGCTCGGGCAGTATTTTCGCTCTGTGGCCGGCGAGCGGCCCGATCTGGAGATGCAGGGATTGCGCGACCTGTACTCCGCGTTGCACGAGGTCAACGACGGTATGGTTAGGCGGTTGCGTGCCGCGAGCCGCACCGACTCGACGTTGAACGCGGTCGTTATCCTGGACCTCTACACCCTTCTTCTGCCCGATGCACTGGAAGATTCTCTGCATGAGATCGCGCCTTATTTCTCCGCCTTTGTCGCTCATAAGCGACTGAATTAAGTTAAATTTTCTACTGCTGCACTGTGAACTGGTTCGTGGTCGGACCGGTCGCGCCTCTGCCACTATCGAGTCTCCCCCGAACAGGGAAAGACGTGCATATGGCAGACAAAAACACAATTATTAGGGGCGCACGACTGCAGCTGTCGAACGATGCAGAGCGTAGTGGATCAGTGTCGAAAGGCGAAGGCTGGGATTCCTATCGGCGCTGGCTGGCGCAGATGAGTGCCCCTGCGCCGCGCCGTCAGGGATTCGATGACAGTATCTATACCTGGAACGGTTATCGTGACTGGATGAACAAGGTAAGAAGGGACTGGGACGACGAGTCCTGACCAATGGGCCGCGCGGGCATCAGCTCGTGGCCGGCCACCTTTTTTCAACCCATGCTTCTCACTGCGTACCGGTATCGCCGGCGCGCCCCTGTCGCTGACCTTGGCAAGCATCTTCCAGCGACATTTTAAGGGGCTAACGATGCGCGTTTATCTGGCTGGAAACGACATAAGACAAGAGCCTTATTCGCAGTTGTGAAACGCCTCACGGAGCGAACCAGGCGACGCGATTATAGTGTCGCCCAAGCTACAGATTCACAGGGGTCTGGCGAACGTGACAACAAAACAAGAGCTGCCCCGAGCAGAAGATTCTCACGACATCTATCCGTTGGAGTGGCTGGCAAAAGCGATTGATTCAGCGCGCCGGGTAGAGCGTCACAACTGGATATCGGAGCAACGTCAGGCGGAGGCTGCCGCAGCGCTGCGTCCGTCACCGGGGCAATCGGAGAAGTAAATATGGAGTGCGTTTTGCAATGGCTGGATGATCTCGACGACTTTGTTATTCGAGTTCCGGTTGTATTGCAGTCATCCCACGCCCAGCGGTTGCTGACCTGGATTTTCTTTCTCGCTTTGGGCGCAGCCGCAGGTTTTGTTCTGGCGCTACCGATATGAGATCCGCCTGTATCGCCTGAACCGCTAGCGCTCTGAATCGTCGCGTCTGGCGCGGGCGTCGCCGCTCTCGTGCGCCATGGCCGTTTCGACGTCGCCGGCCGTGCGCATGAAATCGAGACTGTCGACGAGCGCCAGTGCCGGGTTGTAGTACTCCCAGATTTCCGCGCCCTCTTCAAACTGCGGTTGCGATGGCTGGCGATTGCCTGGTCCTTTGGCTGTGCTCATCCTGTGCTGCCTCCGGTAATCCGATTCAGTCAGTTTAGGCGTTTGCGGCGAGCCTGGAGTGTGAGGTCGGTCACAAGCGCGAGACTCGCCGCGGGGCTTGAACTTGGACGCGCCGACCCCACAAACCGAAGTATTCCATGCGATGAGCCGGCGTTGACTGGCGCTACAGGGAGGCGGGATGAGTCACGAAGCACAGCCGGAAACATTGGGTTTTCAGGCCGAAGTAAAGCAGTTGCTGCACCTGATGGTGCACAGTCTCTACAGCAACAAGGAGATCTTCCTGCGGGAGCTGATTTCCAACGCGTCCGATGCGGCCGATAAGCTGCGGTTCGCTTCAATGCAGGACCAGGGCCTGCTGGAAGATGATGCCGATCTGCGGATTAGAATCAGCTGTGATCCGGAAGCGGGAACCATAGCCGTCAGCGACAACGGTATTGGCATGTCGCGGGATGACGTGATCGCCAATCTCGGCACCATCGCCAAATCGGGTACTGCCGAGTTTCTCAGGGCACTCGAAGATGACAAGCAGAAAGACGCGCGCCTCATCGGCCAGTTTGGGGTCGGATTTTACTCGTCATTTATCGTTGCGGAGCGGGTCGAGGTCTTTACCCGCCGGGCGGGACTTGATGCGGCGGAAGGTGTCCATTGGAGCTCGACCGGGGATGGCAGCTTCAGGGTTGCAACCATCGATCGCGCCGCGCGGGGCACCGAGATCATCCTCCACCTGAAAGAGGATGATCGGGAGTTTGCCGAGCAAAACCGAATCAGGATGCTGGTGCGCAAGTATTCCGACCACATCGGCTTTCCGGTACAGATGAAGGCCGCAGCGGATGCTGAGTTCGAAACAATCAATGAGTCGACCGCCCTGTGGACTTTGCCCAAGAACGACATCAGCGACGAAGACTACATCGATTTCTATAAACACATATCACATGACTTCGAGCCGCCGCTGGCGTGGAGCCATAACCGGGTCGAAGGTAAGCGGGACTATGTGAGCCTGCTCTATATTCCGGCGCGCGCGCCGTTTGATCTGTGGAACCGGGAGGCGCCACGCGGGTTGAAGCTGTATGCGCAGCGGGTTTTTATCATGGATCAGGCCGAGCAGTTTTTGCCGCTGTTTCTGCGCTTCGTGCGAGGTATTGTGGATAGCAGCGACTTGTCGCTAAATGTCTCGCGCGAAATCCTGCAGCAGGACTCGGGCGTTGAAGCGATGCGCTCGGCGCTGACGCGTCGCGTTCTGGGTATGCTGGAACGGCTTGCCAGCGACGAACCCGAGAAGTACCAGCAGTTCTGGAATGAATTTGGCCAGGTGCTGAAGGAAGGCATCGTCGAAGAACCCGGTCAGCATGACTCAATTGCGCCGTTGCTCAGGTTCGCGTCGACCGCGGACGATGACAGTGCTCAGTCCCGATCGCTGCGTGATTACCTGGGCTCAATGGCTGACGATCAGGCGAAGATTTACTACGTGTACGGGGAAAGCGACAGCGCGGCCCGCAACAGCCCGCATCTCGAGGTATTCCGCGACAAAGGCATCGAAGTGCTGGTACTTGCCGATCGCATTGACGAAATCATGATCAGCCATCTTGGTGAATTTGATGGCAAGGCGTTTCAGGATGTGACCCGGGGCGAACTGGACCTCGGAGAGGCTGAAGCGGGCGAGGAGCAGACGGGAGAATCCCCTGGTGACCTGCTGGAAAAAATCCGCAAGGCGCTTGGCGACAATGTTGCCGGTGTGCGGCGCACACGGCGTCTGACTGAGTCACCGGCTTGCCTGGTGGTCGGCGAACACGAACCGAGCGCGCAACTGCGACGCATGATGGAAGCAGCGGGACAGTCGTTGCCCACATCTGCGCCGACGCTCGAGGTCAATCTCGATCATCCTCTGCTTGAGCGCATGGCCGCCGAGGACACGGAAAGCCGGCTCGACGATCTGAGTCTGTTGCTGTTCGAGCAGGCAAGGCTGGCCGAGGGCGGTCTGCCGGATGATCCGGCCGGTTTCGTCAAGCGGCTCAATCGCCTGCTGCTCGATATGACAGAGAGCCGCAAGGTCTGGACTCCGGACTGAGCCTGCGGCGCTAGAATTCGTCGCGGGTCCGCAGCGGTGGTGCGACGAGGCGTCGTTCCAGCAGTTCGAAGCCGAGCTCAGTCAGTACTGCCAGCACGGCAGCAGGTATCGCACCCTCGAGAATCAACGCTGGATCATTTAAAGCAAGCCCGGTCACGATGGGCTGGCCGAGGCCGCCGGCGCCGATAAACGCGGCGAGGGTCGCGGTGCCAATGCTGATGACCGCGGCGGTACGGATGCCCGACAGGATATGCGGCATTGCCAGCGGTAGTTGGACATGGCGAATTTGCTGCCAGCGGGTGAGGCCCAGCGCTGTGGCGACTCGCGAGAGCACCGGGTCCACGCAGCGCAGCGCGGTCACTGTGCTGGCAAGAATGGGCAGCAGCGAATAGACGAACAGTGCTGCGATCGCCGGTGGCTTGCCGACCCCGAGCAATGGAATCATCAGTGCCAGCAGCGCAATCGACGGAATTGTCTGGATCAGGCTGGCGCCGTGCAGCACCATGCGGCTCATTCGCGGGTTGCGGTGTACCGCGACCCCGGCGAGCAGGCCGGCAATACAACCGAGCAACAAAGCAATACCGGTCAGCTGGAGGTGGGTCAGCGTGTTGTGCAGCAGACGCTGCCACATTGACGCGCTATCGCTGCGCTGGCCGAGCAGACCCTGCGCTTCGAGAAAATCCGCGGCAACCTCGGCAATCTCACGGCCTTCAATGACCACGGCGCCGTTTAGTTGCTGCATGCGTGCTTCATCGAGGATGCCAGCGAGGTTTCGCAATGCCGCTGCGGCAGAGGCTGGCAGGTCGTTGCGAACCAGTGGTGCTGCCATATAGCGGGGGAAAAAGCCGAGATCGTCTTTCAGCAAGGTCAGGCGATACCGCGGTACTTCTCCGTCGGTGGAGTAGGCATCGGTAAGTTGAATTTCCCGTTCGCGCAGGGCCTGGTAGGCGAGACCATGCTCGACGCCGCGCGCGGACTGAGTCAAACCGTAGCGTTGCTGCAGACCGGGCCAGCCGTCCGCGCGGCTCATAAA
Source organism: uncultured Gammaproteobacteria bacterium (assembly GCA_963699835.1). Taxonomy (GTDB): domain Bacteria; phylum Pseudomonadota; class Gammaproteobacteria; order Steroidobacterales; family BM003; genus BM003. The sequence continues at coordinate 163,392 of CAVOVJ010000003.1, forward strand.
CTCGTGGCTGAGGCCGATCTCGAGATCCGGGTGGCCGCGCAGATCCGATATATTGCGAATGCCGAGCTGTTGCGCCAGCTCTGCGGGCATCGCCAGGGCATAGGTGTTGTTGAAACCGAATTCATCGAGTAGCCGCAACCCGTCGCTGTCGAGTCGTCGTGCAATATCTTCCTCCGCGAGCACGCCGCCATAAATCGCGCGTTGTATCGTGCCGCCATATTCAGGATAGAGATCGATATCGCCGTTGCGAAGCGCCTCAAAACAGATCAGCGTGCCGCCAAACCCGAATCTTCTTTCAACCGTATGTCCCGATGACTCGAGCACCTGCGCCATGAGTTCGCCGAGCACGTAGCTCTCGGTAAATGTCTTACTGCCAACGACGATCGGCGCCCGTTCGGCCACCGCAACAAGCGCTATCGCCAGCAATGCCAGTAGCGCAAGAGGGCGTCCGATCACAGGAATTGACCCGCGAACAGGCGTTCGACATAGTTATTGGTGGGGTTACGGATGAGGTCGGCCAGTTCACCAGCCTGCTCGATGAGTCCGTCACGGAGCACGACACCATACTGGGCCAGCGCCAGCGCTTCTCCAATGTCATGAGTGACCATGACGACGGTGCAATGGGCCTGATCGCGCAGCGCGACGAAGTCGCGGTAAATGTCCTGGCGCGCGATCGGATCGACACCGGAAAATGCCTCATCGAGCAGAAGCAGCTCTGGCTCGAGCATCAACGCCCGGCACAAGCCAACTCGTTGCTGTTGTCCGCCGGACAACGTTCCGGGGTAGCGGCCGAGCAACGCGTCCGGGAGTTTCGCAACCGTGAGCAGCTGCTCAACACGCAGTTCGATGCGTTGCGCGGTCCAGCCCGCGAGACGCGCCATCAACGTGATATTTTCGGCGACGGTCAAGTGTGGGAAAAGCGCTATCTGCTGGACGGCGTAGCCGATCCGGCGGCGGATTTCCGGCAGTTCCTCGTAGTCAAGCGGGCGGCCGAATAACTCCACGACGCCACTGTCCGGTTGCAGCAGTCCATTGATGTGATTGAGTAGTGAAGACTTGCCACTGCCGCTGGCACCAATGACCGCCGTTGTCAGGCGCCCTGGCAGGCTCACGCTGACATCGTCGAGCAAAATTTGCCCGGACAGCTGTTTGCTGACCCGGTCGAAGCGGACACAGCAGTTGTCATCGTCATCGATCACCGTGACGACATTATGCCAGCCCATCCGGCCGACTGAACTGGCACAATAGCGTCCGTGTTTGTTTAGTGAGCCGAGATCATGCTGGTGCGAGCACTTTCCGTGGTTTTTTCGATCGCCGTGTCGGCGCTAGTGTCCGGCTGCGCTGCAACCCGGTCAGCCGAATCATCGCCTGCCCCCACCGCGGTGGCGCGAGACGCTGTCGCGAATCCTCGGGCGGCGCCGGAGCTGGTCCAGTTCGGCCAGTTCGTCGGGCGCTGGCGCTGCGAACTTGTGCCTCGCGCGGACGGCGAGGCCCTCGGCGTCGCGACCTGGGTCTGGTCTTATGCGATGGACGGTTTCGCGGTTCAGGACCTGTGGCTGCCCGAAGACACAACCGGTTCCGCGCTAAGCACTGGCACCGCGCTGCGGATATACGATGTTGAAAACGACGTGTGGCGGGTCGTCTGGACGTCGGTGGACAAGTCCGAGTTCGCGTTTTTCGACGCCCGTCTCGTCAACAACCAAATGGTGATGAGCGCTCAGGCTGATGACATCGATCTGAAGATGGTTTTCCATGAGATCACGGACACCAGCTTCGCCTGGCGCTACGAGGCGCGCCCCGAAACGGCGGATGCGCAGTGGGAAGTGCTTGCACGGATCAGCTGTAAACGCGACATGGCGCCACGCTAAGCCCGGCTCGCCTGGCATCTTGCCCGGCTATTTTTTTGTCAGGCTGTACAGAAACTCGCGCAGTTTCAGTTTTTCCGTGAGTGACGTAACCCGGGCCGGACTCATGGCCTGGAGCGCAACCAGCGGTTTCGCAGGTCGCTTCGACACAAGCAATTCGAGGCGTCGACTTTGAATCGCCTGGACCACGGCATCCGCCACTTCCTGCGGCGAACAGGCCGCGACCAGGCCAGGTGCTTCGCGCTGCCTGCGCGCAAACATGCCGGCCTCATCCACGAACCCAGGACAAATCACAGAGACGGCGACGCCGCTGTCGCTGAGTTCGCCGGCCAGTGAAAAACTCCATTGGGCGAGTGCCGCCTTGGATCCGCTATACACCGACGCATATGGCGTGGCTACGCGTCCCGCAAGCGATGCCATATTTATAATATGGCCGCTACGACGTTCCAGCATCGGGCCGAGAACTTCGCTGGCAAGCATCATTGGAGCAGTGATGTTCAAGTCGATGATGAGCTGGATGTCGGCACGTTTCTGCTCGGCGAACTCGACGAATTCGTCGACTCCCGCGTTGTTGATCAGGATGTCTATCTGACCCAGCGCCGAGCGTGCCCGCAGCGGAAGGTTGCGACGATAGCTGTCGTCAAGCAGATCGCCTGCTGCAAATTCGGCGCGGGCTCCGGTCGCATTGAGTTCGGCCTTTAAGGACTCGAGACGTTCGGTTGACCGCGCGGCGAGCATCAGCGAGGCTCCGGCGCGGCCGAGAGTCAATGCCACCTGGCGGCCGATTCCGCCGGTCGCTCCCGTTAGCAAAACCGTTTTGTCTTTGATTGTGTGCATCCGGTAATCTCGATGAGGTACGTTATTATAGCGGCCCCGTAAGGGGTCGAAAGCATGAATATCGCTGCGTTGATGATGTTGAAGTGGTGACGGCCGAGCGCCCCGGAGGATGCTGTGAGTGAACGAGATTTGCATGACAAACTGACGCCAGAGCAGTTCAGGATCACCCAGGAAAAGGGTACTGAGGCGCCGTTCAGCGGGAAATTCGTCGACTACAAGGCGGATGGAACCTATGTCTGTGTTTGTTGCGATATGCCATTATTCAGTTCGCAGGAAAAGTACGATTCGGGTTCCGGTTGGCCGAGTTTCTGGCTGCCGCTTGCTGAAGACCGGGTGCGGACAAAAGCGGATGACAGTCTCGGGATGCATCGTGAGGAAGTACTTTGCGCCGGTTGCGGTGCCCACCTCGGGCATGTTTTCCCGGATGGGCCGCGTCCGAGTGGGCTGCGTTACTGCATTAACTCGGCGTCGCTGGATTTTGCGCCGAAACCGGCGCCGGCGGACGATTGACGCGCGCCGCTAATCACTGAGGAAGCACCGAATGCGTAGAGTCTTTACCTGGGTTGGTCTGGCGCTGGCCGGTTTGGCGGCGACGAGCGCCAGTGCCGATGTCATCATCCATGCTGGCCGCCTGATCGACGGCAAGGCAAACCGTGCCGCTGAAGCCGTCACGGTAGTGGTTCGCGGTGGCGAAATTGCCGCGGTCGAAAGCGGCTATCGCGCTGCCGGTTCGGGCGATACGGTGATTGACCTGAAGGCCTATACACTGCTGCCGGGCCTGATGGACATGCATGTGCATCTGGATGGCGAGATTTCGCGCAACTCCTACCTCGACGGGTTTCGCAAGAACCCGGCCGATCTGGCGCTGGATGCGGTCGCCAACGCGCGCAAGACTCTGATGGCGGGTTTCACGACGGTGCGTAATCCCGGAGACAGCTTCAACGTCACGGTCGCTTTGCGCAATGCCGTGAACAAGGGCACGGTGCCTGGGCCGCGGATTATCACGGCTGGAAAATCGATCGCCACAACCGGCGGTCACGCCGATCCGACCAACGGCTGGGCAACTCACCTGGGCGGTCGCGCGGGCCCGCTCGAAGGGGTTGCCGATGGTCCGTTCGAGGCGGCCAAGGCCGTTCGCCAGCGCTACAAGGACGGCGCCGACTTCATAAAAATTACCGCGACCGGCGGTGTGCTCAGTGTTGCCAAGAGCGGTCAGAACCCGCAGTTCACGGAAGAGGAAATCACGGCCATCGTCGAAGTAGCGAACGATTACGGTTTCCATGTGGCCGCGCATGCGCATGGCGCCGAGGGCATGAAACGGGCAATTCGCGGAGGTGTTGCGTCGATTGAACATGGCACCTATATGGATGACGAGACCATCGCGTTGATGAAAGAACACGGAACCTACTTCGTGCCGACCATATTGGCGGGCGACTGGGTCGCGCTCAAGGCGCAGGAAGACGGGTTTTTTCCCGAGATCGTGCGGCCCAAGGCGGCCGCGATCGGTCCGCAGATCAGTGCGACGTTTGCCAAGGCCTATGATGCTGGCGTAAAGATCGTGTTCGGCACGGATTCCGGAGTATCGCCGCACGGTGAAAATGCCCGCGAGTTTGAGCTGATGGTGGCCGGAGGCATGCCACCGATGGAAGCGATACAGTCGGCAACCAGTGTTGCCGCAACGTTTCTGGGCGAAGACGAACGGCTGGGAAGCGTCGAGGCGGGCAAGCTGGCGGACCTGATCGCGGTGGCCGGAGACCCGTTGACGGATATCGGCAGGCTGCAGTATGTGGACTTCGTTATGAAAGACGGCGAGATTTACAAGTCGCCCTGACCGGAGCGGAGTGAAATGCGCTGGGTCGTTTCAATTCTCGCTGCTATGGCGGTGACATTTCTGCTCACGATGTTCGGCGTAAAGTCGTTCAATACCTATGAGCGTCATCGCGATGGTCGCAAGACTCACCCGCTGGAGATTCTCTCCAGCAGCGATCGCATCGATCTCGCGCGCTTGCTGGGCGAGGATATCGGTCGCAAGCGACCGGAACTGCCCAGGCTCGAAGAACTGCCCCGTCTGCAGATCCCGGAACGGGTGTCGTCGGGGTTTGTGCAACTGGAGATCAGCGTCGCCGCCGACGGCCGGGTCAGCGACGCGGTGGTAGTGGGTGCCACCGCCCCGGAGGAGCAGATCGAGCGAGTCCGCGCCGATGTGCTCGAACAGCGCTTCGAACCTGCGCTTGTCGACGGCTACCCGATTCCGTCCGTGCGAACGGAAATCATTGACGTTACCTGGACAGCGGGCGACTGATACCACACAGAGTCGCCGCCGGTGCTAGCCGGCAAGCGCAGGATTGAGGCTGTATGTTCCGGTAATCCGCGCCTGGGCCAGTACATGTCCTTCTATGGCCGCTTCTACCTGTGGTCCCGTGAATTCGTCTCCGACCGGGCAGCGCTCGAGGTCGAGGGCATAAAGGATGAAATGGTAGTGATGCACAAGTTCGTCATTCCACGGCGGGCACGGGCCGTCATAGCCGCGATAGGTTCCGCCCATATCCGGGTCGCCACTGAACCAGCTGGTGTAGTCGTTGACCCCCTGCCTGCTTCCGGCCGGACCTGGCGGGGACTGTTTCCCGCGCGCTGTAACGCCGTCCGAACAAGCACCTTCGGCGAGGCGCGTTGTATCCGCGGGGATATCCACCATCACCCAATGATAGAAATTCGTGCGCGGCAGATCCGCTGGCACGCTGCGCCCTTCCTGGTTGACGTCATCGGGTTTGGTCGGCACGTCGGTGTCGACGCAGATCAGCACCAGCGAGCGCGTACCCGCGGGAATGCCGCTCCAGTGCAGGTCCGGATTCTTGTTGGCGCCGAGTTCGACATGCTGAGTGGCTGAGTGGACGCCGAAACAGTTGTGCTCGGCAATTTTCTGCTGGTCCGCGAATGAACTGCTCGTAATCTGCATTTTTGAGTACCTCGGATTTGTTCATGCTCTTGATCCCGAACCGTAATGATACTGGCTTCACCTTGCGCCAGGCGAGGCGCGCGGATACCTTTGGTTGCTGATAAGCTCCCGGGTCTGCCGTGACTTCGCAACACCTGCTTGCCCCACTGATCGGAGTTGTTGCCGTTGGCGTCGGTGCGCAATGGCTTGCGTGGCGTTTGAAATGGCCGGCGATTGTGCTGCTTGCGCTGATCGGCCTGGCTGTCGGCCCGCTTGCCCAGGTGCTCGCCGGGACCGATCTGTTGTCGGGCTGGTTCGCGACCCAGGGATTTCTGCCATTTCGACCGCAGGAAACGCTCGGGCCGTTGTTCGCTCCGGTAGTCAGTCTCAGCGTGGCGATCATTCTGTTCGAAGGTGGGCTGACTCTTTCGCTATCGGAGTTTCGTCTCGCCGCGGTCGGTGTGCGTCGGCTGGTATGGCTGGGCGCGCCACTGACATGGCTGTTCTGCAGTGCCGCCGGCTACCTGATCGGTGGGCTGGGCTGGCAGGTTTCTCTGGTATTCGGCGCAATCCTGGTGGTGACCGGCCCCACCGTAATCCTGCCGATGCTGCGCCAGGCCGGACTGAATCGCCGCACTGCCTCGTACCTGAAATGGGAAGGAATCGTAAACGATCCGATCGGCGCGTTGCTCGCGGTGCTTGTCTACCAGTTCCTGGTTTATGCCCAGGAGGGTTCCGGCTGGGTGCGCCTGCTGGAGGATGTCGGCATGGCCGCGGCCTCTGGTGCGCTGCTGGGCGGGGTCGGTGGCTGGCTCGCCGGCAACGCCTTCCGCCGCGGCTGGGTGCCGGAATATCTCAAGTCGCCGGTGTTGTTCAGCCTCGTCCTGATCGTATTTGGCGTCGCGGACGCGATGCAGGCGGAGGCCGGGCTGCTCGCAGTGACGATCATGGGCATGGTCATTGGCAACATGAACCTGCCCGGTATCGAGGACATGAAACGTTTCAAGGAATACATTTCCGTGATGCTGATCTCCGTGGTCTTTGTGCTGCTGACCGCGAACCTCGATACGAAGGTACTTGGCGCCCTCGATTGGCATGCGGGATTGCTGGTGGTGGCGATTTTGTTCGTTACCCGGCCGCTCGCGATAATGATGGCCACGGCGCGTTCGGGAATGGGACTGAACGACCGGATATTGCTGAGCTGGATCGCACCCCGTGGCATTGTTGCCGCCGCCACCGCTGGTCTGATGGGGCAGAGATTGCAGGAGGCGGGTTACGAGAGCGCCGAAAAATTGCTGCCACTGATCTTCGCTGTGATTATTGCGTCGGTGATTCTTCATGGAAGTACCATCGGTCCGCTGGCGCGTCGGCTGGGTCTGGCATCGAAAACGCGCGATAGTGTTCTGATCGTCGGCGCATCGCCGTGGACCATCGAACTCGCGAAAACGCTCGACTTCCTCAAGGTTAAAGTGCTTATTGCCGATGCGTCGTGGAGCAATCTGCGCGAGGCGCGGCTGGCTGGTTTGCCGGTTTTCCATGGCGAGGTGCTATCCGAGTTTGCCGAGGAGTCTCTCGAGATCGCGCATGTTCAGGCGGTCCTTGCGGCGACCAGTAACGATGCCTACAACGCCCTGGTTTGTACGACGATGGCGCCGGAGGTGGGGCAGTCCCGGGTATTTCAGTTACCCGGCCAGCTCGGTCACGAGGACGACGCCCGCGGGCTTGCGCGCGAACGCCGCGGTAATATTGCGTTCGATGCCGAGGCGGTGTTCGAACGCCTGTGGCGCTGGCACGTGCGCGGGTGGAAGTTGTACAAGACCCGTCTCACCGAGACATACGGTTACAGCGATTTTCTCGGCGACTGCCCGGCGGAGGCGCTGCAAATACTCGTTCTGAGCGAGGAGGGCGCGGTAAAATTCCGCACCGCACGACACGAGAGCGAACCTTCGGAAGGCGATACGATTGTCTATTATGGTCCGGAGCGACCGGTGCGCGAGGAGCGCCCCGACAAAAAAGTGACCGCATGAAGCGACTGGTTGAAACAGGAATCTCGATAGCCGGGCCCGCGGGGAATCTGCAAGCACTGCTGTCCGACGCCGCTGCGGCGCCGGCGGTGGCGGTTATCTGTCATCCGCATCCGCAACATGGCGGTACCATGCACAACAAGGTTGCGCATACGCTCGCCCGCACGTTTGCAGCGCTGGGGTTCGCGACCGTGCGATTTAATTTTCGCGGTGTGGGCGCCAGCGAGGGAAGCTATGGCGACGGGCGCGGCGAAGTTGAAGACGCCTTGGCGGTGCTGGATTTCGCGAGTCGGCGTTGGCCCGGGCGGCCGATCTGGCTTGGCGGGTTTTCGTTCGGCGGGATGGTTGCGATCGCCGCGGCGGGCCAGCGAGAGGTAGAGCGGCTGGTGACGGTAGCGCCGCCGGTTTATCGCATGGACCTGGAGAACGTGTCGCAACCGGATTGCCCTTGGCTCATCCTTATTGGCGCTGAGGACGAATTGGTGGATGTCGACGCGGTCATAGCCTGGGTGAATGAGCTCGAACCCGGACCGCAATTGATAGTTCTTGAAGGGGTCGACCATTTCTTTCATGGGCGGCTGACCCAGCTGAAGGACTGTTTGATCGAATGGACCGAAGAGGAACCAAAGACGTGATAAAGGCCCTACAGAAGATTATCGAAGATGCGCTTCGTGGCGACGACGAGACCAAGGAAGAAGACCGTGAGCATGCGGTCAAGGTTGCGACTGCAGCGCTTCTGATCGAAGTCGCGCGTGCCGATTTCCGCGAAAATGTCGTCGAAAGCGAGGCGGTGTTCCGGGCGCTGAAGTCGGAATTCGAATTGACCCCCCATGAGGCCGAAACGCTGATGCGGCTGGCCGAGGAGGAGGCGGACAGCGCCGTTTCGTTGCACGGCTTTACCCGGTTGCTCAACGATGAGCTCGACGAATCCGAGAAGTCGCGGGTCATTGGCATGTTGTGGAAGATCAGCGTGGCCGATGAGCATCTTCATCGTTACGAGGATGCGCTGGTACGCAAGGTAGCTGAACTGCTGTATGTGCCGCACCGTGAAATGGTCCGCTTGCGGCACGACGCGGTGGAAGTGATCAAGGCGCGGAGCTAGAAAAAAAGCCCCGCGCGAGCGCAGGGCTTTACAGTACAGTCCGATCCCGTCGCGGGTTCAGAGCATATCTTTCAGCCCCTTCAGTGCCAGGATCTTGGCGGTCTTACGTGCCGGTTTGGCCTTAAACATCATTTCTTCGCCCGTGAACGGGTTGATGCCCTTACGTGCCTTTGTAGCAGGTTTCTTGACTACCTTGATTTTCATCAGGCCGGGTAGCGTGAATACCCCGGGGCCGCGACGTCCGACGTTGCGTTTGATGATGAGATTGAGTGAGTCAAATACTTCGCCGACCTGTTTCTTGGTCAGACCCGTATCAGCGGAGATCTTGGTGAAAATCTCGCTTTTTGTGGGCGGCTTTGCTGCAACCGCTGCAGTTTTCTTTTTCGCTGCCATGTCTTTCTCCTGTGTTAATCAGGCGAACGAAGGAATCGGCTATGCCGGTGCGTCCGCGGGCTTATACCACAAGGCTGCCACGCGGTTAAGCATGTCCGTGTTTTTTCTTTCTTGATCGACGGTAACTAAGCATCTCGAAGCCGCTGCTAATCGATAAAAAACTGCTGTTGGAACCGCGCATCGAACCGGCTGGATTCATTAATTGGCGTCGCCGAAATGTCGAAGATGAGCGTTTCCCCGTTGGCTACCGGCACTTCGCCGATATAGTACACGGCATCGCCATCAACGATTTGCCGCAATTCGAGATTTTTCAACTGACCGGTCAGGTTTACAACTCGCGCAGTGACACTGCCCGCTACCGGCCGGTCCGCACCTGCTTCCTGTTTCTTGACAATCGAAACGTTGAGCAATGCGCGGTTCGAGCTTCGCCTAATGCCGTACTGGCGTGCGACTTCCGCGGTAATGCCGTCAGTCGTCAGGGCGTTGAAATGCAGTACGTAGTCACCAAAGTCCCTGGAATTGGCATTCTGGCTTTGCCCCGGCGAGCCACCGCTATCCAACACAACGACCGGTGGTTGCGGTTCGCCGCCGCCGCCACAGCCCGTTACCAGGAGTCCAAAAACAACGGCTGTTATCGTGCAACGCATCGCCTGCCCCTTAATCGCCCGTCCAGCACCCGCTAACTATAGCCTATTCGCGCGCCTTCGCCGACAGCAGATCGGCCACTTCGGCCGGAATTTTACGTGGTTTTGTGATCCGCACGCTTTTGTTCCTTCCGCGCGCACCGTGAGTCAGCGCAACATCGCAACGCGGCACACCGAAGGCTTTTGCAAGAAAGCGTGTAACAGCTGCGTTGGCCTTGCCATCGACCGGTGGGGCAGTCGTGCGAAATCCGAGTCTGTCGCCGGCGATTGCTGTGAAACCGGTGCTGTCTGAGCCCGGTTTTACCTGTAATTGCAGGATCAGATCCTCACCGTCCCAGCCTGGCCGATTGCGCACGGTTATTCTCAGCGGAACAAAAGCAACAGCGCCTGAAGTCCCAGAAGCAGGAACAGGACGGAGAGGTCCAGCCCGCCGATGGGCGGAATGATGCGCCGCACCGGGCGCAACAGCGGTTCGCACAGACTCGAAAGGAGACCGACTGCCGGGTGATGCCCTTGCGGTCCGAGCCAGCTCAACAGCGCATAAATCAGTAGTGCAAAGAAGTACACCTGGATGACGGTCCGCACCAGTTTCACAATGGCTGCCGCAAACAACGGCCCGATACCAACGAAACCCATGCCATAGAGACCGAAAAGCACCTGGGTCGCGGCGAGTTCCAGCACCAGAATTACGACGAGCGTCGCAATATCGAGCCCCTTCCAGCCGGGAATCACGCGGCGCGCGGGTACCACCAGGGGGTCGGTGATGCGCAAGATCGCCTGTGAAATCGGGTTATAGAAGTTAGCGTGCACGAGTTGCAAAAGAAACCGCAGCACAAAAGCCAGGATGAATAATTGCAGCAGGCTGTCGACGATAAATCTGATCGCTTCCAAAGGATTCCCCTAGTCTGAACCGAACGTGTCGGCTAATTCGGCACCGCGATCTCGCGCGGCGATCAGGGCGGCGCGCACGATTTCGCGAAAGTTCGCGTCCTCGAGAGTCCGCACCGCTGCCTCTGTCGTCCCACCGGGTGATGTCACCTGTTTGCGCAGGGAGTCGAGGTCAAGCCCGGACTGCTGCAGTGCCATTTCCGCAGCCCCGGCCGCCGTCTGCGTGGTCAGTGCGCGGGCCGCATCGGCAGGCAGGCCCATTTCCATGCCAACCTGCTCCATGATCTCCATCAACAGAAAAAAGTAAGCCGGACCGCTTCCGGAAACGGCCGTCACCGGGTCGATCAGGGATTCGCTGTCGAGCCAGACTACCGTACCGACTGCGCTCATCAGACGCTCCGCAACAGTTTTTTGCGCCCTGTCGACATGCTCATTGGCGAACATCCCGGTGACGCCGGCGCCGACCAGTGCCGGGCTGTTGGGCATTACCCGAATTAAGGGAATGGGTTCGCCGAGCCAGCGCGAAATATCGCGAACGCGGACTCCGGCCGCGACCGAAAGCACGAGCGGGCGAGTGTTGCGGACCGGTGCGGCAATCCCGCGACATACCTCGCCCAGCATTTGTGGTTTGACGGCAAGAACAAGCACGTCGCTGCCGGCGACGGCGAGCCGGTTGTCTGCGACAGTGCGGATGCCATGACGTTCTTCGACCAGGGTGCGTTGTTGCGCAAGCGGGTCAGCCGCGGTTATCCGGTCACGGGAATAACCATTGGCGATGAGGCCGCCGACGATCGCCTGCGCCATGTTGCCGCCACCGATAAATGCAAGGTTGGGGTCTGCCATATTGCTGCTGGTCCGCCGGAAAAAATCCGCGCTAAGCATAGCCGCCGCGTCTGTGTCGGGCCAGCCGAAGCTAGCGACGGGAGATCTCACGCGGGCCAAAAATTGCGGTCCCGACCCGGACCATGGTCGCACCCTCGGCTATAGCGGCCTCCAGGTCGGCGGACATGCCCATCGACAATGTGTCCATTTCGAAGCCGTCATCGCGCAACGCCTGATACAGCGTTCGCAACCGGGCGAATTGCGCGCGCTGCGTTGCCTGATCCGGAGCCGGTGGCGGGATACACATCAGGCCACGCAGGCGGACGCCGCCGAGTGGCGTGATTGCAGCGGCCAGCTCGCGTGCCTGCTCGGGTTGTACACCGAATTTAGTCGCCTCGTCGCCGATTCGCACCTGCAGACATATGTTGAGTGGAGTTGCCGCGGGCGGGCGCTGGTCGTTCAGCCTGCGCGCGACGCGCACGCTGTCGACGGTATGCACCCAGGCAAAACTGGCGGCGACTTCGCGCGTCTTGTTGCTTTGCAGGTGACCGATAAAGTGCCAGCGCAGGTGAGGATCTGCGAGTTCGTTGATTTTGGCGATTGCGTCCTGCAGGTAATTTTCGCCGAAATCCCGCTGTCCAGCTGCGGCTGCGCGCCGGATAGCGGCCACTGGCTGGCCCTTGCTCACCGCGAGAAGCTTCACTGCGGACGGATCTCTGCCGCAATCTGCGGCCGCGGTAGCGATGCGCTGGCGCACTGCTTGCAGGTTATTCGTGATGTCCGTCACTTTCGCGGGCCCGGTGCTTGGCTATACTGGCTCACGATCGTGATTCGTCTTATGTAAAGTACACTCAGCACTTCGAGCTCATTATTGCATCTGTAAGGGAGGGTGAATGTCGGTCGATATCACGCAGTTGTTGTCCTTTGCCGTCAAGCACAATGCGTCGGATTTGCACCTGTCCTCTGGGGTGCCGCCAATGATACGCGTCGACGGCGATGTAAAACGAATCAACATGCCGGCGCTGTCGCACAAAGACGTGCACAGCATGGTGTACGACATCATGAACGACAAGCAGCGCAAGGACTACGAGGAATTTTTCGAAACGGATTTTTCCTTTGAAATTCCGAAGCTTGCGCGCTTTCGTGTCAATGCCTTCAACCAGAACAGGGGCGCGGCCGCGGTCTTCCGTAACATCCCATCGGAGATCCTGAGCCTGGACGATCTGGGCGCGCCGAAGATTTTCAAGGACATCTGCCTGCAGCCGCGCGGCATCGTGCTGGTCACCGGACCAACGGGTTCGGGAAAATCGACGACGCTTGCGGCGATGGTTCATTACATCAACGACAACAAGCCCGACCACATTCTGACCATCGAAGACCCTATCGAATTTGTTCACGAAAGCCGCAAATCGCTGATTAACCAGCGCGAGGTACACCGCGATACGCTTGGATTTGCTGAAGCCCTGCGCTCGGCGCTGCGCGAGGATCCGGACGTGGTGCTGGTGGGGGAGTTGCGCGATCTGGAGACCATCCGCCTCGCATTGACCGCGGCCGAGACCGGTCACCTGGTGTTCGGGACGTTGCATACCAGTTCGGCGGCCAAGACCATGGATCGTGTGGTTGACGTTTTCCCGGCAGCCGAGAAAGAGATGGTGCGCGCGATGCTGTCGGAGTCGCTGCGGGCAGTGATATCGCAGACGCTGCTGAAGAAAACCGGTGGCGGCCGTATTGCCGCTCACGAGATCATGATCGGTACGCCCGCCATCAGAAACCTGATACGGGAAGGCAAGGTCGCGCAGATGTATTCGGCGATCCAGACCGGGCAGTCGTCAGGTATGCAAACACTGGATCAGTGTTTGCAGGAGCTGGTGGCAAAGAGCGTCGTGAGCCGGGAGGAAGCACGCTTCCGGGCAGCCAACAAAGAATCATTCTGACGGGCCGGGTGCCCAGCGGAGACTGAGTATGGAACGCGATCAGGCAGTACGCCTCATGCAGGACCTGCTGAAACGCATGGTCGAGGTAGACGGTTCGGATTTGTTTATCACAGCCGGATTTCCCCCTGCGATCAAGATCGACGGAAGTATCCGCCCCGCGTCCGACCGTCCGCTCAGCGAGGAACAGAGCGCGCTGATCGTCCGCTCGATCATGAATGACAATCAGCGTAAACAGTTCGATGCAACCAAGGAGTGCAATTTTGCGATTGCGCCCCAGCACATAGGGCGATTCCGGGTCAGCGCGTTTGTCCAGCAGGGCAGTGTCGGCGCGGTTTTGCGGACGATAAACACCGAGATTCCGCAGCTCGAGGAGTTGCAGCTTCCGCCAGTTCTGAAAGAGATCGTGATGACCAAACGCGGGCTGGTGATCGTGGTCGGTGGCACCGGTACCGGTAAGTCGACCACCCTCGCCTCGATGATCGGCTATCGCAACCAGAACACGCGCGGTCACATCATTACCATCGAGGATCCGATCGAATACGTGCATAGCCATCTTGGTTGCGTGGTAACCCAGCGCGAGGTCGGGGTCGACACCGAAAGCTGGGCTCCGGCGCTGAAAAACGCGCTGCGCCAGGCCCCCGACGTGATCATGATCGGCGAAATTCGTGATCGGGAGACGATGGAATACGGTATTCAGTTCGCCGAGACCGGCCACTTGTGCCTTGCGACACTGCATGCCAACAGCGCCAACCAGGCGCTGGACCGCATCATCAACTTCTTCCCGGAGGAGAAGCGCGACCAGCTGTTGATGGACTTGTCACTGAATATACGGTCGATGATCTCGCAGCGACTGATTCCACGCGACAACGACAAGGGCCGGGTTGCGGCCATGGAGATCATGCTTCATTCACCCCTGATCGCCGACCTGATCTTCAAGGGTGAGGTGGCAAAAATTAAGGAGGTGATGGCCAAGTCGACCCGGCTTGGCATGCGCACGTTCGACCAGCACCTGTTCGAGTTGTACGAAGATCGCAAAATTTCCTATGAGGAGGCATTGCGCAACGCCGACTCCAAAAACGAGTTGCGGCTCAAGATCAAACTCGAAAGCAAACGCGATTCCGGCGAAACCGGGGAGGGTGCCACCAGTCTGCAGTTGGCCGAAGACCCGGGTGGTCGGCAGTTCTGATCTTGTCGACGCGCCCAATACACCGACCCCGAGAGCAATAGATGAACGTCAAGTCGCTGTTTCAGTTGATGGTCGAGAAGGATGCGTCCGATCTGTTCTTCACGACCTATGCACCGATCAAGATCAAGATCGAGGGCAAGATCGTCAACGTCAACAAGACCACCCTGACACCCGAGATGGTCCGGGAAGCTGTTTTCGGTCTGATGGATGTCGACCAGCAAAAGAAATTCGCGAAAGAGCTCGAAATCGATTTTGCTGTTTCCGAACCCGGTCTCGGCAGATTTCGTATCAACGTGTTCCATCAACGCGGTAATAACGCCATGGTCGTGCGCTACATCACGATGGAGATGCCGCGGCTTGAAGATTTCGGCTTGCCCGAAGTGCTCGCCGATCTGTCCCTGCTCAAGCGCGGGCTGATCCTGATGGTGGGTGCCGCGGGTAACGGCAAATCCACGACCCTGGCAGCGATGATCAATCACCGAAACGAGAACACGGCGTCGCACATCCTGACGATCGAGGATCCGATCGAGTTTCTCCATCCGAACAAGCGCTCAATCATCAACCAGCGCGAAGTGGGTCTTGACACGGTCAGTTACGCGCGGGCGCTGAAGAGTGCGATGCGTGCTGCACCGGATGTGATTCAGATCGGCGAGATTCGCGATCGGGAAACGATGGAGGCGGCGGTTTCGCTGGCGGGAACAGGGCACCTGGCCGTGGCCACGCTGCATTCGAACAACTCTGCGGAAACTATCGATCGCATCATCAACATGTATCCGGAGGACCAACACAACCAGGTCTATCTCGATTTGTCCCACTATCTCAAGGCGATCATTTCGCAACGCCTGGTACCGGGCAAAGACGGCCGTCGGGTTGCAGCAGTAGAGGTTCTGCTTAACACGCCGCACATCGCTGAACTTGTGTTGAAGGGCGACGTCGGCGGGATTAAGGAAGCGCTGAATGACAGCTCGGAGCCGGGTGTGCAGAGTTTTGACAAGGCTTTGCTGGAGCTTTACCGCAGCGGCCGAATCGGCCTCGAGGACGCCTTGAAAAATGCCGATTCCCGCGCCAACCTCGAGGCGCAGATCAATTTTGGCTGAGTGCCCTCAGGCGGCCGGTGGAAACACGCGGTAGGCGTCGAATACCGGTCCGTCCACACACACCCGTTTCATGGCAGGTCCATCGTCGGTCTGCACCAGCACGGTGCATCCAGCGCATCCGCCGACCGCGCATGCCATGTACTCTTCCAGGGATACCTGGCACGGCAGATCGAATTCCGCGGCGACCCGCGCCGCTGCGCGCAACATAGGGGTGGGGCCGCAGGCAAAGATCTCGACTTCGCTGAGCGCGACCTCGTCCAGCCTGCTCAGCCACGTCCGTGCAAGGTCGGTCACATAGCCGTCGAAACAACCGGGGTACCCCTGCAACGTAGCAAGGCGACAGGGTATGCCCCAGTCCTCGAGCAACGGCATACTGGCAATGGCCGCATCCGGCATGCCATCGATCAAAATCGACGACGGGCGTGACGCAAACGGGAAGGGTATTTCCGACCCCATCAGCACCAGCGGATGCCATCCGCTCGCCGCATGGGCGATGTGATCCGCGAGAAACACCATCGGGGGAATGCCGACTCCGCCGCCGATAAGCAGCGGTTTGCGCCGGTTTTCATGGAGTTCGAACGGCTGCCCAATCGGAGCCAGCAGGCTAATGACTTCGCCGGTGCGTCTTTGGCTCAGCATGCGCGACCCGGTACCTACGACCTTGTATAAGAAGTCCATCCAGCCGGCTACCGGATCGACCCGCATGATCGACAGCGGTCGCCGCATCGGCAAAGCGGGATCGCAGGTGAGGTGCGCAAACTGCCCGGGCAGTGCGCGCGCGGCGCTGCGTTCTGCGCTGACCCGGAGAATATACTGTTCGCCGTCGAAGGCCTGCTGCGCAAGCACGACAGCGTCTTCCACCAGAATGCTGCCGCGCTGTTGCCCGGTGCTGCTCATGGGTGGAGTGCCTCGAGTACGGTTGCCATCACGGCCATGCGCACCGCAACACCATTACATACCTGGCGCCGGATTACCGAGCGCGGACCATCGGCAACTTCGCTGGCGATTTCCACGCCGCGGTTCATCGGCCCCGGGTGCATGACGATCACGTCCGGTCGTGCCAGTGCGAGGCGCTCGGCGGTAAGCCCGTATAGTTTGAAATACTCGCCCGCGTCGGGAATACTGGCCTGGCTCATACGCTCCCGCTGAATACGCAGAGCCATCACTACGTCGGCGTCGCGCAGGCCCGGTTCGATTTCGCTAAAACGTTCGGTGCCAGGGAACATGTCGTCCTGTGGCATGAACGCCGGGGGTGCCACCAGCCGGATCTGGTTTGCGCCGAGGATTGTCAACGCCTGGTGAACCGACCGTGCGACCCGCGAATGGCTGATGTCGCCAATCAGAGTGACCACGCAGTTCGCAATATCTGGCTTGTGCTGGCGTATCGTCAAGGTGTCGAGCAGGCCCTGTGTAGGGTGAGAGACATCGGCCTCGCCGGCCGACAGAACACTGACATGCGGTGCGACGTGCGCTGCGATAAATGCGGGCACGCCCGGTTCGGAATCGCGCAGCACAAAAATATCCGAACCCATTGCCTCGAGCGTGTAAACGGTATCGAGAATGCTCTCGCCCTTGCTCCGGGATGACATACGCACATCGAGGTTTAGGACATGCAGGCCGAGGCGTTTGGCTGCCAGTTCGAAAGAGGCCCGGGTGCGGGTGCTCGGTTCAAAAAAAAGATTCGCAACCGTGCGTCCGGCAAAGCGATTCTCCTGCGCCGGCAACTCCCCGGCCGGGCGCAAATACCCTGTCGCCTTGTCCAGCAAAGCGGTGAGACGTGTGCTGTCGAAATGCTCCAGGCTGATCAGATGCCTTAGTCGGCCCGCGGCATCAAACTGCTCTTGCATTGTTATCCGTCCTGCCGGTTGCTCAGCCACGATTCCAGGATCAGTCGGGCAGCCCGGCGATCGATTTCGTCGGGCTGGACCCGCTTGCGCCGCTCGCCACTGCGGCGCTGCTGGCGCAGTTCCGCGGCAGCCTCTCGCGAGGTCCAGCGCTCGTCTACCTCATGTACGGGCAGGCCGAAGCGGCCACTCAATTGACGCGCGAAACGTCGAGCGCGGCGAGTCATCTCCGATTCGCTGCCGTCGGCATTATACGGCAGGCCTACTATAAGCGCGCGCGGTTGCCACTCGTCGATAAAGGACGAGATTGCGTCCAATTCGGAACCGCCGCAATGGATGGTTTCCAGCGGCGCGGCGGTTGCGGTAACCAGGTTGCCTATGGCCACACCGATGCGGCGCATGCCAAAGTCAAAACCCAGCACGACCATGTCCTCCCCGGCGGAAGTCACGCGTGCCCGCTTTCCGGGCTGAGCAGCGCGAGGTCGATGCCGAGGAGGTCCGCCGCAGCCTGGTAGCGCTCGCCATGCGGAGTATCGAACAGGATCGCGGAATCCGCGCGGACGCTGAGCCAGGCATTCGCGACAATCTCGCGTTCGAGTTGCCCGGCACCCCAGCCGGCGTAGCCCAGCGCGATCAGGCGGTTCGGCGGGCCGTCCCCGGTGGCAATTGCAGCGAGAATGTCGCGTGAAGTGGTTACCCGCACTCCGTCGGCGACGGTCATGCTCGAGTCCCACTCATCCGCCCCGTCGTGGAGCACGAAGCCGCGATCCTGCTGCACCGGGCCTCCGAGGTAGATGGGCTCCCGGTGGAGATCCTCGGTAACCGGGATCAATGCAAGCTGGTCCAGAATATCGCCGAGCAGAAGATCGGAAGGGCGGTTGACAATGATGCCCAAAGCGCCCTGGTCGCTATGTTCGCAGACATAGCTGACCGTCCGGTTGAAATTCGGATCGGACAGAGCGGGCATCGCGATCAGGAACTGGCCGCCCAGGTATGAATTGTCGCCCATGCCTCATGGTACCGTGCCAGGATCGCCCGGTCACGGCAGCAATGCGACGTATCAGCTGTCGTCAATCGTGGTGGTGACGCGCATGTTCGCGTCTACGATTTGCCCGCCAATAAATTGCCATTCATAGGCGAATCTCAATACATCGTAATTCGCCTTGAAGCGCTCGGGAAACGGGTCAAACGGGGCGGCGAGACGGAGAATTTCCAGTGCCGCCTGATCGAGCCGGCGATGACCGGATGATCGGCGGACGACGATCTCCTCGAGTGTGCCATCGGCGCGTACCGCCACCTCCAGTGTCGGGTTGCCGGTCCAGCGGCTGCTCTGCGCGTCGGCCGGGAAGTTCAGCGTGCCGACGCGTTCTATTTTGCGGCGCCAGCCGTCGAGATATTCCGCCACGTCGGAGCGACGCGTATTGACGGCGACATACAATTCCCGCGAATCCTCGCCCGAGATGCGCGGATCAGGCGCTTGCTGCGATTCGTTCAGCAGTTGTTGTGGCGAGGCGTGCATTTGCGCCAGCCGCTGTTCTTTTAGCGCGGTCTCTTCGGCCGAATCGTCGGGTATGCGGATGTCCGGGTCATCATCGGCTCTGGCGTGGAGCGACTCGATCTCGTTGCTGGTGGGTGCGGTTTCGCTGACGCGAAGGTCATTATTGTTGCTGTCGCCGGCCAGATCGAGCGGCGCAGCGGTCGCTGACGAAGGGCGGGCCAGATCATCGGTGTTGCCGGCTCCCTGCTGATTCGCCTGGGCCAGGTAGTCGGCGCTGTCCGGCTGCATTTCGACCATGTCGGGGTCGGATAAAAGCACGACTTCGATGCTGGGGTTGGTGGCGGTGGCGTCATTGTCGGCAACGCCGAACGTTACCCCGAGCACGAACATTCCATGCAGCAGTCCCGCAAGGAACACGGTTGTGGCGAAGCGATCGCCAGCCTGTTTATCCGCTTCGAGTTTCAATACCGGAGCACCTGCTTGAGGCACGAGACGCACCCCTGCGGCTCATGCTGCCGGAATTATATATCGATAATCTTTGAAAAAGCCTTGACCCAGTCGACTTTTTCGAGATGAATCAATTCGCTAAACGGTTTTCCAGAACATCGAACAGCTCCCCTGCGATGTTCAGCCCGTAGAGCTTGTCGAGCTCGCGGATGCCGGTCGGGCTGGTGACGTTGACCTCGGTCATATAGTCACCAATGACGTCGAGGCCGGCGAATACAATCCCTTTTTCCCGCAACACCGGTCCGACCTGCTCGCAAATCCAGCGATCACGGTCGGAGATGTCGCGTCCTTCGGTCGTGCCGCCAACAGCCATATTGCCGCGAGCGTCGCCCGGCGGCGGGATGCGGGCCAGGACCTTTTCGACCGGTCGCCCGTCGATCAGCAAAATTCGTTTGTCACCGCCATCGACAATTTCCGGGATGTACGCCTGAGCCTGCACGAAATGCTGCGCGTTCGCGGTCATTACCTCGAAGATCACATTGGTATTGAGATCGCCCTGCTGCACCAGGAAGATCGACTGGCCACCCATCACATCCAGAGGCTTCACCACGATTTTGCCGTGCTCTGTCAGAAATTCGCGAAGTCGCTCGATCGAGCATGTAATCAGGTTGGCCGGGCAGCACTGCGGGAACCAGGCGGTGTAAGCCTTTTCATTGATGTCGCGAAGGCCGGCCGGGCTGTTGAGAATGATCGTGCCGCGCATTTCCGCGCGCTCGAGAATATAGGTAGTGTAGACATATTCCATGTCGAACGGTGGATCCTTGCGCATCAGCACCAGGCTCAGATCATGGAGTGGAATTTCGACGGGTTCCGCCAGCTCGAACCAGTGTTCGTTGTCGTCGCTGACGCGCAGGGCGCGCATCCGCGCCCGCGCCTCGCCGTCGCGAACATACAGGTCGCCCGGCTGCATATACCGGAGGCGCCAGCCACGATGTTGAGCTTCGAGCAACATCGCCAAAGTCGTGTCCTTGTAGGGTTTTATTTTTTCAATGGGGTCCATGACGACCCCCAGTGTCCGGTTGCCCGATTCCATCGCACCCACTCCTCACAGGACTGTTCACCGCGCTTGTGGCGGTGCCGGCGATAATACAACGACCCGCTCATTCAAGGGTGATTTCAGACCTGCGAACCAGGCCATGGCAGCTTCTTGCTCAATATGTTAAAAGGCCCAGTTAACCCCGTTTGGCAGGATTCTGTAGCGCCTCGCCAGCTGCCCGGTTCCCCGGGCAGGGCGCGCCAGCGGGAAGGGTTTTTGATACGCGCGGAGCCTCGCGAGGGAAAAACGTCGTGAACGATAGTGTTGCGAACAGCCTGAAAGGACTGAAAATCCTCGTCATCGATGACAGCAAAACGATCCGACGAACGGCTCAGACCTTGCTGACGAAAGAAGGATGCGAGGTGTTTACCGCCGTCGACGGCTTCGATGCCTTATCCAAGATTGCCGATCATCAGCCCGACATCATTTTTGTTGACATCATGATGCCAAGGCTCGACGGCTATCAAACCTGCTCGCTGATCAAACACAACAAGGTGTTCCGGGAGACGCCGGTCATCATGCTCTCCAGCAAGGACGGTCTTTTTGATCGCGCCAGGGGCCGGATCGTGGGCTCGGAGCAGTACCTGACCAAACCGTTTACCAAGGACGAGCTGCTGTCGGCGATCGACAGCCACGTCAGCCGGTGACGGGACAAACGAGGGCACTATTTTGGCCTTGATACTGATTGTTGACGATTCGCCGACAGAACTGCATGTGATGCAACAAATGCTGGAACGGCACGGGTTTGATACCGTCATCGCCGAGGAAGGCGAGACCGGACTGCGGCTGGCGGCCGAGCGGCACCCCGATCTCATTCTGATGGATGTGGTCATGCCGGGGATCAACGGGTTCCAGGCGACGCGGGAGTTGTCGCGCAATCCGGCGACAGCGGCGATCCCGGTGGTGATGGTGACGACCAAAGGGGAAAAGACCGACCGGATATGGGGCATGCGTCAGGGCGCAGTGGCCTATCTGGTTAAACCGGTCGGAGAAAACGAACTCGTCGAGGGGGTCCGCCAGGCGCTGGCCGGGTAAGCGGGCAATGCAATCGCCAAAACTGAGCAGTCTGGCCAGACAACCCTTCGAGCTTTTGCTGGAACTCGAGCGGCGTAGCCGCGTGGTTGCGACCGGGCAGGGTTCCGGCGTCGCCGCGGACGCTGAGAGGGTGGGTATCGCATTTCGCCTCGGTGGCGAGAAATTTGTCGCGCCGCGTGACGAGACGCGCGAGGTGCTTACTTATCCAGCTTCTATAACACGAGTGCCCGGAGCGCGCAGCTGGGTTTCGGGTCTTGCCAACGTCCGTGGCCAGTTGATCCCGATTTTCGACCTCAAGAGCTATCTTGGCGGCGCGGCCACGATCCCGGATCGCCTGACTCGGGTGCTGGTTGCCAATCATCGCGAGTATCCGGCGGGTCTTGTAGTGGACGAAGTCATGGGGTTCCGGCGTTTCTCGGCGAGCGAGTTCGTCGACGAGTGGGCGCCGACCATACTGCGTTGTGACCGGTATCTGACCGGAGCGTATCGTCGCGGTCAGGAAACCTGGCCTGTATTCAGTTTGATCCAGCTGGTGGAATCGCCCCATTTTATGAAGGTAGCCGCGTGATCGTAGGCGCGGTCTTGTGCAACAAGACGTGAGTTGACTATGTCAGAGCAATCCCGAGGAATGGACTTGATACCGTGGCTGACCGTTGCGCTGGCGCTGTTGCTGGCTGCGGCCGGTGTCATTGCGGGGCTCAGCGGTGCGACGCTGCCGGCGATGCTGTGCGCGGCCGCTTTTGTGGTACTTGTTGTGATTGGCTGGCTCTACGTACGCGCCGGAAATGTTCGGCAGATCGCAGCCGTACAGGCGCAGCAGAACGATCGCAACCAGCAGGCGATCCTGCGCCTGCTGGATGAGCTCTCGAATCTTGCCGACGGCGATCTGACGGTGGAGGCAACGGTTACGGAAGACATCACCGGCGCGATTGCCGATTCGATCAACTACGCGATCGAGGCACTGCGGGAACTGGTCGCCACCATCAACGATTCGGCCATCATGGTCGACGCTGCCGCGAAACAAACCGAGGCCACCGCGGTGCACCTGGCCAAGGCCAGTGAGCAGCAATCCCAGCAGATTGCATCGGCGACCGACTCGGTTGCGCAGATGGCTCATTCCATCGAGGAAGTGTCCGGGAATGCGGAGCGGTCCTCCGATGTGGCGCGCCATTCCGTCGACGTGGCGCACAAGGGTGGCGAAGCCGTGCGCCGGACCATCGAGGGTATGAATACGATTCGCGAGACGATCCAGGACACCTCCAAGCGGATCAAACGCCTCGGCGAGAGTTCGCAGGAGATCGGCAATATTGTGGAGCTGATCAACGATATCGCCGAACAGACGAATATTCTGGCGTTGAATGCATCGATTCAGGCGTCGATGGCCGGCGAGGCGGGTCGCGGTTTCGCGGTGGTCGCCGATGAAGTCCAGCGTCTGGCGGAGAGGTCAGCCAATGCAACCAAGCAGATTGAGGTGCTCGTGCGTACGATTCAGACCGACACCAACGAGGCAGTCGTATCGATGGAGCGGAGTACAACGGATGTCGTGGGCGGGGCTCTGCTGGCCGAGAACGCGGGGGCTGCGCTGGAAGAGATCGAGCAGGTCTCGAACCAGATTGCCAGCCTGGTGCAGAACATTTCCGGAACCGGGCGTCAGCTGACTACGTCGGCCGGCGACATCAGCCGCAACATGAGCGTTTTGCGGGAGATCAGCTCTCAGACCGCCGACAGCACCAGCGCGGCCTCGGCTTCGATCAGCAAGCTGTCGGAGCTGGCGACCCAGTTGCGAATGTCGGTATCCGGTTTCAGGCTGCCCGATTTCGAGACTGGTACCGGTGTCCTGATGGCAAAGATATACCGCCGATCATGAAACCCGAAGCGGGCGACGGCAAGCCTGATCCCGAAGTCCGGGCGGTTTGAAGCAAACCCGGCGGCAAAGACTGGTGGCAATGGAACATCCCGGCTCAGAATCCCTACAGTGGGTCAGTAAAGACCTGAGCGCGGCGGTGCAGGATGCGCGGCTCGCGCTGGAGGACTATGTCGAGGGCGGGGCCAATCGGCGCTCGCTGGAGTCGTTCGTGCAGCGCTGTCATGTCATCCAGGGCGTGCTGCGGATGGTGGAGGTCTATGGCGCGGCGCTGCTGGCCGAGGAGATGGAGAAAGCCGCGCAGTATCTGCTCAAGGGCGGTACGGCGGTAAAGAACGAGGAGGAGACACTGGATGCGCTGACGCGAGCAATGGTGCAGCTTCCGGCCTACCTCGAGAGGCTTGTCGGCGGTGGTCGCGATATCGCGCTGGTGCTGTTGCCACTGCTCAATGATCTGCGAGCCGTGCGTGGCCAGCCGCTGCTGTCCGAAGGCACACTGCTGTTATTGAACATTACGCCGGCGCAGAAATCCGCGGCTTTTGCGCCAATCCGTCGTGAGCCCGTGACCGATGTCGATGCCGTGCAGCTTGCGCGCCTGTTGCGGCCGCGTTTCCAACTGGCTTTGCTGGGCTGGATCAAGGGCGAACGCAGTGACGCGAACCTTGCGGTGCTCGGCGAGGTCGCCGAGAAACTCGAGCAGGCAGCAACCGATGAGCGGTCTTATCGCCTGTGGCTGGTGGTCGGGGGGGTGCTGGAGGCGCTGCGCGAGTCCGGGCTCGACAGCAACGTCTCGCTAAAGCGGTTGCTGGGCCAGACGGATCGCGCAATCAAGCGGTTGATCGACCATGGCGAGGCCAGTCTCTTTGGCAATGGTTGCGAAGAACTCCTGAATAACCTGTTGTATTACGTTGCCCGTTCGGATTCCGCCGGCTCGCGGGTGCGGCTGGTGCGCCAACTGTTCGAGCTCGATGATCTCCTGCCATCCGATGCGATGGTCGAACACGCGCGAGAAAGCCTTTCCGGCCCGAGCGTGAAGCTGATGCAGACCGTAGCCGCCGCGATCAAGGAGGATCTTGCCCGGGTCAAGGATACGCTGGATATTTTCGTTCGGACTGGCAAGAAATCCCACGACGAGCTTGGCGGGCAGGCGGATCTGCTCAAGAAAATCAGCGACACGCTGGGCGTGCTCGGGTTGGGCGGGTTGCGTGGAAGAGTGCAGTCGGAGCTGGGCACACTGCAGGCGATGTCAGACGGCAGTGCCGCGGCCGAGGATGTGGCACTCGAGCGAATCGCTGCAACGCTGTTGCATGTCGAGGACAGTCTTGACGAGCAACTCCTTAGACTGATCATGCCGGTGGGTGTACCGGTCGCGCTGCCTGACCCGGACGAGGGCGACCAGGAAAGTGAATATCGCCAGGTAACCGAAGCCGTCGTGCGCGAGTGTATTCTCAATCTCACTCGGGTAAAGGATGCCATCACCCAGGCGGTCGATCAGCCGCATGATGTCGCTGTGCTGGAGAATCTGCCGCCGCTATTGCGCGGGATCACCGCGGCGCTGTTGATGTTGAACCGCACACGGGCCGTTACCGTCGTTGAACGCACCGGTGAGCTGGCGCGGCGCCTGTTTCGCTCGGATCAGCCGGCGCTGGTCAGTGGCAAGGTCGATCGGCTGGCGGATGCGATCGTCAGCCTCGAATACTATCTCGAGACGATCCAGGCTGGGCGCGCGGATCCCTGGTATATGCTGGACAACGCCGAGAGCTGTCTCAGGTTTCTCGAAGATGCAGCCGCGCAGGCTGAGGCGATACCGGTATCCGACGCTGCGCCGGAAGCGACGCTGGTGCTGGGCGATCGCGCTCACGACGAGACTGTTGCGGCGGATGCGGAAACCCGTGTGATTGGTGAGCCTGTGGCCCCGGTGGCAGCGCCAGTGCCGGAGCATGGCCCGGAGGAAAAATCTGCCGAGAAACCCGCCCTCGTGGCGATGCGGCTCGCAACCGACGGAGCCGGACCGGATCCGGATATCCTCGAACTCTTTATCGAAGAGGCCAAGGACGAGCTGGAGCAGTTGTCCTCACGGCTGCCGGCCTGGCTGGATGACCCGGCCGACCAGGAAGCGCTTACATTTTCGCGACGCTCCTTTCATACCCTGAAGGGTAGCGGGAGAATGGTCGGCGCCGAGGCGATCGGCGAGCTTGGCTGGGCCATCGAAAATCTGTTGAACAGGATCATCGCCGGGACTCTGCAGCGGACGCCCGGCTTGCATTCCGTATTGCGGCAATCGCTGGAGCTGCTTCCGGTGCTGATAGAGCAGCTCGAAACGGGGGTCGATCCCGGGCCGGCGCTGCAACGCCTGATATCCCAGGCAGAGGCTTTGGCGCGTGGCGAAGAACCGACCGTGGCGCTTGCCGATTCCTTTGCTGTTGCCAGCCCGACTCTGACTGAGTTTGTTCCGCCCGAACCGGAACCGGCCGAGCCAGCGGACCTGGCGCAGATCGAGGCCGAGGCGGAAGTGGCAACGTTGGCCGGGCTGGACGAGATGGATCCGGTCCTGAAGGAGATATTCACCAAGGAAACGGGTGGTCATCTGGAGGCGATCCGTGCCTACCTCAGGGATTGCGAAGCATTCGGTGCGCCGTATTCGATCACCGAGTCCCTGCACCGGTCCTGTCACACATTGAGTGGAAGCGCCAACATGGCGGGCGTAGACGTTGCGGTTGAGGTGGCCACGCCATGGAATGCCTACCTGCGAAAACTGTATGACGCGGGTCTCGGCCTTTCCGCTGAAGGTCTCGAAACCTGCGAGGCGGTGGTGGCGGCAATGGAGGCGATCGTCGCGAGGCTGAAGCACGGTTTCGGCGACGTTCCGGATGTCGAATCACTGGTCGCACGGATTGGCTGGCTCGACGCCGAATTCGAAAGGAACGCCCACGAGTATGAGACTGACCAACGGGCTTCCGCGGACGGCGCCGGTCCGGCCCCGGAATTCGATACCGAAATCGCCGCGATTTTCTGTGAGGAAGCGACCGAATTGCTCGAAGCCGCGGAGCAATCGTTTGGTTCCTGGTCGTTCGACTGGATTGACGAAGAGGCGATCGCGGAGTTGCGGCGGCACCTGCATACGCTGAAAGGCGGTGCGCGGATGGCGGGATTGCGCCCGATGGGCGACCTGAGCCACGAACTGGAGACGTTGCTGATTCGGGTCGGCGGTGGTGATATCGAAACAGGTGAAACGTTACGCGCAATTTTTCAGAGCGGCATCGATGAGTTGCATCGAATGCGAGAATCCGTGGCAGCGGGTACTTACCCGAAGCCAGGCACAGAGGTGATCGGCATCCTTCGCGGTTTTGCCTCCGGCACGATTGCAGCAGCGCCCGCGACGCCGGCGGCCGCTGCGACTGGCGAGTCCGAACAGCCCGGTATCGCGACGACTGCCGCGGCCGATGACCTCGCCGGCACCATGCTTCGGGCGGAAGATCTGACCGCTGCGAGAGATGACGCCGATTACATGGACAGTGGCGGCGCGCAAGATTCGGTTGAACTCGAACGGATTGTCGGGCGTGAAGACGTCGTTGCGGCGAAAGATTCCGTCGAACCGGAAAAAATTGTCGAGCTGGATGATGGCGGCGAGGCGGAAGATCAGGTCGAGGCGGAAGAACAGGTCGACGCGGAGTCACCCTCGATTACGACCATGGCCGGCGTCGCTCCCTTCATAGGCAAGGGCGATGCAAGTGGCGCCGCCGCCGAAGCTGCAACTCCGCGGCAGAGCCGTGGCGAGCAACGCGGCGAAGTTGCCAGGGTCGATGCCGACCTGCTCGAAGAACTGCTCAATAATGCTGGCGAGATCAGTATTTTCCGTTCCAGGCTCGACCAGCAGGTCAAATCGGTCGACTTCAATCTTGCGGAGCTTGCGCAGACGGTATCGCGCCTCAAGGACCAGTTACGCAACCTCGAAATAGAGACCGAGGCGCAGATCATCCACCGACACCAATCCGAGATCGAGGGCGCTGGTGATTTCGATCCGCTCGAACTCGATCGCTACTCGCTGATTCAGCAACTTTCGCGCGCGCTTGCAGAGACCGCCAGCGATGTCGACAGCATACGTTCGTTGATGCATGGTCAGATTCGCGATGCCGATGCCTTGCTGGTGCAGCAGGGCCGGGTGACGACCGCGCTCCAGCATGGCCTGATGCGCACACGCATGGTGCCTTTCGAGCGTCATGGTGCCCGCCTTGGTCGCGTTGTACGGCAGGTGGCGGCTGAGGTCGGCAAACGCGCCGAGCTGGAATTGCACGGCAGCGGAGAGTTGGACAGGCAGGTTCTCGAACGGATGTTGTCGCCGCTCGAACATATGTTGCGCAACGCCGTGGTCCACGGCGTCGAATTCCCGCAGCAGCGGCGTGCAGCGGGCAAACCCGAAACCGGGCGGATCACGGTTAATGTTCGGCGCGAGGGTGCCGAAGTTCTGGTGGAAATCGGTGACGATGGTTCGGGCCTAGATATTGCGGCAATTCGTGAGAAAGCGATTGCGCGGGGTCTGGTGGGCGCGGACAAGATCCGCACCGACCAGCAGGCGATACAGTTTATTTTCGAGCCGGGGTTCAGTACGGCCACGGAACTGACCCAGGCTGCCGGGCGCGGGGTCGGGATGGATGTCGTAGCGAATGCGGTTCGCCGTCTCGGTGGCAGCATCTCCGTGACCACCGAGCAGGGCAAGGGCACGAGTTTCCTGGTGCGGCTGCCGTTTACCCTGGCGATCGCGCAGGCCATGATCGTCCGCGTCAATGACGAGTATTACGCGTTGCCGCTGACATCGGTTGAAGGGATAGCGCGTATTCCGCGCGAGGAACTTTTGGCCAAGCTGGAACAGCAGGATCCGAGCTATGAATACGGCGGGCAGGACTACCGCTTCCAGTACCTGGCGCAGTACGTCGGGGCGGAAATACCGGCACTTTCCGAGGAGATTCCGTCAGTGCCGGTTGTGCTCGTTCGGGCGGGCGAATATTCGACGGCATTGATCGGCGACGAGTTGCTTGGAAGCCGCGAGGTCGTCGTGAAATCGGTTGGCCCGCAGCTTGCCACTATCGATGGAATCGCCGGCGCGACCATTATGGGCGACGGCCGGATCGCAATCATTCTCGATGCGCCCACGCTGTTGCGAACTGCGGTGCAGCCGGCGGCATCTGCCTCAGCGGCGGAGTCTGAAGACGACCGCACGTTTGTCCTGGTGGTCGATGACTCGATTACCGTACGCAGAGTTACCCAGCGCCTGCTAGAGCGCAATGGCATGCGCGTACAGACCGCGAAAGATGGCGTCGACGCGCTGGCGATCCTGCAGGAGCATCATCCCGACGTGATTTTGCTGGATATCGAAATGCCGCGGATGGACGGATACGAGCTGGCCGGCAATATCCGTAATGACAGCCGCCTCGAGAATATTCCGATCATCATGATCACCTCGAGAGTCGGTTCGAAACACCGTGCCCGCGCGATCGAGCTGGGCGTGGACGACTATCTCGGCAAGCCGTATCAGGAGGCGCAACTTCTCGATGCGATCGAGCCGTTGGTGAAGGAGGGAAGAGTGGGCAATGAGCGAATCCGCTGAAGAACTTTATAGCCTGCTGATCCCGCTCGATGGCATGCGCCTGCTGCTGCCGCGTGCCTGTATCACCGAAGTGATCGGATATCATTCTCCGGTGCCCGTCGAGGGTTGTCCTCCGTGGCTACTCGGTTACGCCGACTGGTCAGGGCGCGCCATTCCGGTCATATCGTTCGAAGGCAGCGGCGGCCGTCCGGTGGCAGAACTCGGCGCGCGCTGCAAGGTCGCGATCGTTCAGGCCATTGGGGGGCAGCTGGTTATCCCGTTTTTTGGCATTGTGGCACAGGGATTTCCGCAGCTGGTTCGGGTCAGTCGGGATGTTCTGAGTGTCGATGAATCGCAGGAGTTTAGCGAGGAGGACGTATCGCTCTGTCAGCTGCAGATGTTGAACGAGCGACCGTTGGTGCCGGACCTGGAACGCCTCGAATCGATGATCCATGCCGCGTTGTCGCAACGTGCTATGACTGTTTAGATATCCCCCCAGCGGGCCTGGGCCAGGGCGAGCCCGGCCAGCGCGGCCGTCTCTGTGCGCAGCGTGCGGGGGCCTATCGACGCTGCAGTAAACCCACTGCGTTGTGCGGCCGCGGACTCGTCCAGGGTCAATCCTCCCTCCGGGCCAACCAGCAACGTCAGAAAAACAGGGTCGAGGTCGATGTCCGCGAAGCGGGCGGGCGCGTCAGGCTCTAGCACGACGCTGTCCTCACCGCGATCGCGTTGGGCGAGAAAATCACCCAGACCGATGGCCGGTTCGATTATCGGAAGCACCGATCTTCCGCACTGCTCGCAAGCATGTGCGGTCACCGCCTCCCAGTGGGCCAGGCGCTTATCCGCTCGTGCAGGATCGAGGCGGACGACGCTGCGCTCGGTCACTACCGGCACGATTCGGCTCACTCCGAGTTCGGTCGCCTTCTGCATTACCCAGTCCATCTTTTCGCGCCGCGACAAACCGTGCGCCAGCGTGACCCGCAATGGAGGCTCCCCGAGCGCAGGGACTTCCTCGCCGACTTCGGCGCGTACGCAACGCTTCGTTGCCGCCACCACGCGGATCCGGAACTGGCGGCCATTTCCGTCGAACCCAATCGCCTCGTCGCCGGCGCGCATTCGCAGCACCTGGGCGGCGTGGCGGGCGCTGGCCTCGGGCAGGTCGACGGTTGCGCCGGGGCGCAATTCAGTGGCCACGTAGAGTCTTCTTAATCGCATGTGGCAGCGTGGATGCCATCACGGGCAGTGCGGGCCATCAAATCGATATGCTCTTCTTCGATGATATAGGGCGGCATGAAATAAACGACGTTACCGAGCGGGCGCAACAACACGCCGTGGTTGAGCCCGTACTGATAGACGCTGAGTCCTCGTCTTTCCTGCCATGGGAACGCGGTCAGCCCGGCACGCTCCGCGACCATTTCGATCGCAAGAATCATTCCGCGCTGGCGAATCTCTCCCACGTGGCGATGATCCTGAAGATCGGCAACCGCGGCTCCCATATAGGCGGCGGTTGCGCGATTACGCTCCAGCACGGTTCCGTCGGCGAGAAGATCGAGCGTGGCGAGCGCCGCAGCGCAGCCCAGCGGATTGCCTGTGTAGCTATGCGAGTGGAGAAAAGCGGTCAGTTTGGTGTAGTCGTCGTAGAAGGCTTCGTAGACGCGGTTGGAAGTCAGTACGGCGGAAAGCGGCAGGTAACCGCCGGTTAGCCCCTTGGACAGGCACATGAAGTCAGCAGTGATGCCGGCCTGTTCGCAGGCGAACAGGCTGCCGGTCCTGCCAAAACCAACCGCTATCTCATCGGCAATCAGGTGAATTCCGAGCTCATTGCAGGTCTCGCGCAGCAGCGACAAGTAGACCGGATCGTACATCCGCATGCCTCCGGCGCATTGCACCAGTGGCTCGACAATGATCGCACAAACGCTGTCGGCATGCCGTTCGAGCACCGTGCGCGTGGCCGCAAACGCCTCCCTGCTATGCGCGTCGCAGCTGACACCGGCTTCGCGGCCGTAGCAGTCCGGGGACGGGACAGTGATAGCCTTCAACAGCAGCGGCTCATAGGTTTCCTTGTAAAGGTGCACATCACCGACCGCCAGCGCGCCCAGGGTTTCACCGTGATAACTGTTGGATAGCGTGACAAAGTCGCGTTTCTCCTGGCTGTCCCGCATTGCGCCAGTAATGAAAGCTCATCTTGAGCGCCACTTCCACCGCCGACGAGCCGTTATCGGCGAAAAAGACCTTGTCCAGACCAGGAGGAGTTATCTCGACAAGGCGGCGCGCCAGCTCGACCGCTGGTTGGTGGGTAAACCCGGCAAGGATTACATGCTCGAGTTCGTGCAGCTGAACGCGAATCCGTTCATTGATATACGGGTGAGCGTGGCCAAAAAGATTGACCCACCAGGAGCTGATCGCATCGAGATAACGGCGGCCGTCGAAATCTTCCAGCCACACACCCCGGCCACGGCGGATCGGCACCAGCGGTAGCCATTCATGGTCCTTCATCTGCGTGCATGGATGCCATAAATAGCGAAGATCCTCTGCGGCCAGTTTGCGGTTATTCAATCTGCGTTGCCTCCGTGGCGTGTAACGGGATTGTGCGCACAGCGCGGTATTGCCGCAAGAGAGGCCTTTACCGCAGAGAGTCGAGGCGTGACAATGGACGCGGGTTCTCGGTTCGATAGGGAGTTGGGGGTGCAAGTCGATCCGGATACCGGGCTGCTCAGTCCGGCCCGTCAGTTGGAATCGCCGAACCGGGATGAGCGCCCCGCAGGGTGCGCGCCGGAACTGGTCGTATTGCACGGAATCAGCCTGCCACCGGGGGAGTTCGGTGGCGGCTGGGTGGACGCGCTGTTTTTGAACCGCCTCGACCCCGAAGCAGACCCTTATTTTGCCGAGATCTTCGACGCGAGGGTGTCCGCGCATTTGCTGATCGAGCGCGCGGGCAGCGTCACACAGTATGTGTCATTCAACGAGCGCGCGTGGCATGCCGGCGTGTCCGCATATTTCGGGCGCACCGCGTGCAACGATTTTTCGATCGGGATCGAGCTTGAGGGAACGGACGACATGCCCTACACCGATGAGCAGTACAAGACGCTTACCGCGGTGCTGGCGGCGCTGGCGGTTGCCTACCCGGCGTTGGCTGCGGTGCCGATTGCCGGGCACAGGGACATTGCACCTGGGCGGAAAACCGACCCCGGCGGCTCGTTCGACTGGCTGCGCCTGGATCGGTGCCTGGCGGTCGCGACGGCGCGAAAGCGTGGTCAGAATTTGTCGGATGAGGCGGAGTTAGTATGAATATCTGGGCGCTCGCTCTGGGGCTGCTGTGTGAGCGTTTCCTCACCCGCCTTCTGCACCTGCGGGAATTGCGCTGGTTTGATCGTTACTTCGACTGGGCGCTCATTCGTATCGCAAAATTCTCGGGTCCCTCTGCACTCCTTGTTACAGCCCTGTTGTGTGCCATCCTGGTAGTGCCGGTCATCGCGATAGTCGTGATTTTCGGTGACAACCTGCACCATGTCCCGTATGTGCTTTTCGCCGCGTTCGTGCTGATTTTCTCGCTCGGTCCACGCGACCTCGGTCGCGAGATGGACGAATACATGGCCGCGCTAGAGTCCGGTGACTCGGAGCAGATATCGCGACGTGCCAAGGAACTGATGGAGAGCGACGCCGCCACTGATGCGGAGAGCCTTCCGCATATTGAGAAAGCGGTGTTCGTTCAGGCGAACAACCGTGTGTTCGGAGTCATTTTCTGGTTTCTCGTAGCCGGGCCTGCGGGCGCGTGGTTTTTCCGTGTGGTCGATCTGATGCGCCGACGCGCAAAATTTGAATCGAATCGTTTGCGCGATGAGGAAAACGAGACCGTGGCGTTTCTCCATCCCGTGCGCACGCTGCATGGCCTGCTGGCATGGGTTCCCGTGCGACTGCTCGCGCTCGGATATGCGCTGGCCGGGAGCTTCGAGGATGCAATCCGTAACTGGCGCGGGTTCGTGCCCGCCGAGCGCGGCCTGTTTTACGACTTCAACGACCGTTTGCTGGCGAGTGTCGGTTGTGGCGCGATGGGACAGAGGGAGTCGACGGATGAGCGGGCGCCGCAGTGGCATGCCGTGCGCTCGGCGATGCGCCTGGTAAACCGCACCCTGTTTGTGTGGCTGATAGCCAT
The DNA here is from genome assembly GCA_963699835.1 of uncultured Gammaproteobacteria bacterium. Classification (GTDB taxonomy): domain Bacteria; phylum Pseudomonadota; class Gammaproteobacteria; order Steroidobacterales; family BM003; genus BM003. The sequence goes on from CAVOVJ010000003.1 coordinate 196,640, forward strand.
CGCATTGATGACGCTATTCGGCCAGGGATTCTAGCTCGCCGGTGCGCCTGGTCTGCGCTTGGCTGGTTTTCTGTTGCCTGTTTGGGTTCGCCCGGGCGGGCGCGGAGGAGCAGTCGGCGCGCCGTATTGTCAGTCTCGCGCCGCATCTTACCGAACTCGTCTTCAGCGCCGGCGTCGGGCAGCGACTGGTCGGCGTGGTCTCGTTCAGTGATTATCCGCCCGCGGCGCGCGAACTGCCCCGGATCGGCGATGCGTTCCAGGTCGACTATGAGGCCATTGTCGGGTTGCGGCCGGACCTGGTGCTCGCCTGGGCAGGCGGTAATCCGGCGCAGGTCATTGAACGATTACGTGGCCTCGGGCTGAATGTCGAGACGTTCGCGCCGCTGCGGCTGGAAGATATCGCCGCACATCTGCGCCGCATCGGGAAACTGGCAGGGGAGCCGCGTCAGGCCAACGCCGTCGCCGACGAGTATCTGCAAACGCTGGCCGGTCTGCGAAGCGATTATGCGGCCCGTGACCCGGTTCGAGTCTTCTACCAGATTTCTTTCGAACCGCTGTATACCGTCGGTGGCCGCAGTTACATCACCCAGATGATCGAACTATGCGGTGGCCGCAACGTGTTCGCCGGGCTGCGCGAGCTTGCCGCGGTTGTCGGTCTCGAAGCGGTGCTGGAGCGCGACCCCGAACTCATTGTTGCCGGCCTCGACTCACGGGAGCAGCCTTGCCGGTCAATGGTCGCGATGGCACGACGTGACCGCTGTTGCAAGCAACAATCTCGCCGTGGTCGACCCGTCTGTGACCGGGCGCGCAAGCCTGCGGCTGGTAGACGGAGCCCGGCAGATTTGCGCTGCGGTGGATGAGGCGCGTTCGGCCACAGCCTACTCTGCGCCGTCTCGCTGACGCTGCCAAAGTACCTCGGCGCCGTGATTCGGTTCGCGCCAGTACACGGGCCGCGACGAACAACAGATCGGACAGACGGTTGAGATAGCGCAGCACTTCGGGCCTGACTGCCTCGGTTCGCGCTAGCGTTACGGTGCGGCGCTCAGCTCGACGACAGGTAGTGCGCGCGAGATGGCAGGCGGCGGCGGCTGTGCCGCCACCCGGAAGTATGAAGTCCTTTAAAGCGGGCAAATCGGCGTTGAGCTGGTCGAGGCTGCTGCTCGAGCCGGTCGATTTGCGCTGCGGTGATCGATTCGAATCCGGGAATGCACAATTCCCCGCCCAGATCGAACAGGTCATGCTGGATCTCGGTCAGGTAACTCCGGAGCGGATCGGCAACCGCCGGGACTGCGAGCACCATGCCGATGGTGCAGTTGGTCTCGTCGACACTGCCGTAGGCCTCGACCCTGGCACTGTCCTTGTCGGTTCTGCTGCCGTCTCCGAGACCGGTGCTGCCGTCGTCGCCGGTACGCGTATAAATCCTGGTTAGTCTGTTACCCATTCAAATCCCCGTTTCCGTGGTGTCGCGGTGGCCGCAGCGAGTTTGCCCGGTGGCGCTAGTTTAGGGCATGCCCGGTGTTTTCGTCGTAGGGACCGGTGTCGGTTGCAGCCTTGCTACAATTACCAACCCGATCTGACAGGCATCGCATCGTTATGGACGATTCAGCATATCTCGATACCGCGCTCGAGGCAGCACGCGCGGCCGCATCGATAATTCGCCACTATTATCGCGGTAATTTCGAGGTCCGCTCCAAGTCCGACCGTACGCCCGTAACAGTCGCGGACGTGGAGGCCGAACAGGCGATTCGGGAGATTATTCAGGCACGATTTCCGGAGCACGGATTCTATGGAGAGGAAACCGGCCAGGAGCGCATGGAATCGGAGTATCTGTGGCTGGTGGACCCGATCGACGGAACCAAGAGCTTCGTCAGGCAGTACCCCTTTTTTTCCACGCAGATTGCACTGATGCACCGGGGGAGACTGATTCTCGGTGTCTCCAGCGCGCCAGCGTTCGACGAAATCGCGTTCGCCCGGGCCGGCCACGGCGCATGGCTCGACGACCAGCCACTTCGGGTCAGCACGATTTCCGATTTGCGCGATGCCACGCTTTCAACCGGAAACATCCAGAGCCTCGCCGCCAGTGACCGTTGGGTCAAACTCGGTGAACTCATCAGCGCCGTCGGCCGGATTCGCGGCTACGGTGATTTCTACCACTATCATCTGCTCGCGTCCGGGAAAATCGACCTGGTCATCGAATCCGACGTCAATATCCTCGACATCGCGGCACTGTACGTGATCGTTACGGAAGCCGGGGGCACTTTTACCGATCTCGATGGCGCGCCGCTCAGTCTGGATACACGATCCGTGCTGGCGACGAACGGGCGCTTGCTGCCAAAAGTCAGGTGGCCTGTTGTGAAGCTTCCCCTCTACCAGATCGACGCGTTTTCCGCGCAACTATTCAGCGGCAATCCGGCTGCTGTTTGCCCGCTGCCTGAATGGCTCGATGACGAGGTCATGCAAGCCATCGCGGCGGAAAACAATTTGTCCGAGACCGCATTCCTGGTGGCCGAGGGGGATGCCTACCAGTTGCGCTGGTTTACGCCGGCTGCGGAGGTCGATCTGTGCGGGCATGCCACACTTGCTGCGGCTGCGGTGGTCACGCGGGTCCTGGAACCGGACCGCGACATGGTGACTTTCAGGTCTCGTGGCGGGGACCTGACGGTGAGTACCGATGGCGAATTGCTGGTGATGGATTTCCCGGCGCGACCGGGCGCAACGGTCGATGCACCCTCAGCATTGCTGATGGGCCTCGGTGCGGTGCCGCGCCAGGTTCTCGTGGCCGACTACTATCTCGCGGTCTTTGACAGTAGCGAAGAGGTGGTGGCCCTGACGCCGGATTTTCACCGACTCGAAACCCTCGATCGAATCGGCGTTATTGTCTCCGCGCCGGGAACCGACGTCGATTTCGTATCGCGGTTTTTTGCGCCAGGCGTGGGTGTTCCGGAGGATCCGGTTACCGGTTCCGCGCACTGTACGCTCACGCCGTACTGGTCAGCGCGCCTGGGTAAGAAGATATTGCGGGCACGACAGATGTCACGACGCGGCGGCGAGCTTTTCTGCGAGGATCGTGGCGAGCGCGTCACCATCGCCGGCCATGCCGTGCTCTACCTGGAGGGAGAGATTTACCTGTAGCTGGGATTTGCCGCAAGCGTCGCACCCGAGACGCGATTAGTTCAGCGTTGCAGGCGGATTTCGCTCGCGGTGGTCGGTCCTATCACGACCTCTTTCAACGAACCGGGCATTTGCGCTTCCTGCCCGTTGAGCGGGACGCGTCCGGCCATGATTTCAGCGCGTTTTTGCGGTAACAGCGGTTGCGCGTCCGGATTTGCATAGCCCTCCGGGAATACCGGCATCAGCGTTTGCGGATCGTATTTGTCTGTGGCGCCGAGCGTGTGGAGCAGTTCGTGGGCGATGACGATGTTATTGCCCGGGCCGGCGCGGCGATCGGCGAACAAATGGGCAATACCGAGAAGACCGCTTTGCAACCCCACCGAGTGCGGCAGTGCCGTGTTCGCGCCGGGATCGTGATAGACCAGGAATATGCGGATGTCGGGGGCTGGTCCGGATTGCGACCGCCCTGCGTGCCATGCCCACAAGCGCAACTTCAGGCTCCAGTAGGCATTGGCAAGCGCCGAATGCTGCTGCGGTCGCGGCGGCGGCGGGGTTTCCACGACCTGTCCGAGATGGACCTTCACTGTCTTCTCAAGGGCCACGTCGTAGCGTTGCGCCTCGGCCTGGAGAAAGTTCTCGATATCGCTGAAATCCGTGTTCGACAGCGAGTCGATGAACGTGTCCATCATCGAACCTGGCGGCGCGGAGACCGGATACAACGCGAGCCACAAGGTGTCGTTCCAGTCGGTTGAACGGGCTCGAGCCAGTAACGTGCCGGTGGCCACCATCGCCAGCAGATACAGCAGCAACGCTATGCGGAGACCTTTGAACAGGTTGCCTTTTGCCATCGTGGTCGGTTTCGTCGGGGCGCGCCTCAGTCAGCCCGGTCCGCCTGGACCGAACATAGACGGTCTGCCCCGGTCTGAATTGTCAGTTCGATCGGACGACAGCATACATGACAGTCTTCTATGTACTGTTGCTGGTCGCAACTCGGATCGACCAGAACTGTGATGGATTCCCAGCAATACGGACACTGGACCTCTGCCTCCAATAGTTCTCCCGGATGGTTAGCCCCAGTCATCGCATTGCCTGCCCCTTGCGTCCGGCGTCCGCGCAAAGCGGGTGCAGACAGTGTGAACCGCTTTCAGTTGTAAAAGACCGGTCAATGCCGCGGCGCTCGGCGGTCTGCAACGATGCCCATTCGCGATCACGACTGAAAACGCGGCTTTCACCTTCGAGTGGAATCCAGAATTCGGTGGTTTCAGCGGATGCCGCAGCCAGCGCGCGTTGCAGGTCGGCGACTCCCTGGTCCTGGCCATCGTCGCCGAGGGCGAAGGTGCCGAAGTGGATTGCCATGCCATATCGTGCGCCGAGTTGATCGTGTGCCTGGACTGCCTCTGCCGGGTCGATATGCTGGGGTTCCATGAACCAGCGTGGCAGGTAGGCCCCGATGGGTAGTAGCGCAAGATCGGGCGCGCCCAGCCTTTGCCGTATTTCTGCGAAGTGCTCCCCCATGCCGGTGTCGCCGGCGAAAAAAACCGACGCCTCCGGCTGGGTCAGATAATAGCCAGCCCAAAGCGCGCGATTGGTATCGAAAAGGCCGCGCCTTGACCAGTGCTTTGCCGGCACCGCATGAACGGTTACCTCGCCGACGCTGAGGTGCTGCCACCAGTCCAGTTCGACGATCTTGTCGATACCGGCCTGCCGCAGGTAGGCGGCATTGCCGAGGGGGACGACAAACACCGGTGCATGGGCGCTGGCCAGCCGCGCAAGTGTAGGCAGGTCCATGTGGTCAAAGTGGTTGTGACTCACGAGCACCGCATCGATCGGGGGCAGATCGGCAAACGCGATCCCCGCTCCGGTGAAGCGTTTTGGTCCCGCCCAGGCGAGGGGACTGGCCCGCTCCGACCAGATTGGATCGGTCAGAATATTCACTCCGCCGGTCTGGATAAGCACAGTCGCGTGATTCACGAATGTGCTGCGAATCGTGGTGCCGTCGACACGTTGCGGCGGCGCTTCGGCGTTGCCAGCGGCTTTGCGAAACTGCCACTGACCGGGCTCGCGCGTCATTTGCCATCGCAGCAGGTCGGTCACGGATTTCACCACGGGTGTGGGATTATGAAAACGTGTCCCGTCGAAATTTGCCGACGCCGGCCCTTCGAAACGAGGCGTCCGCGCGGCGCAGCTTGCCAGCGCCACGATGATTACAACAAATATAACCACCAGGCGTGTCAGCCATCGCGGCAGCCCGGACCCGGACGACGCCGGCGCCATCACGGATTCTCGGTCGGGTAGATTACCGCGACCCGGCCGGCAGGATCGTCGAGGGCATCCAGGGTCACTTGCGCGACACGGTTCACGTCGACAGGACGGTACCTGCGCAGGCCACCGACGAGCAGCGGGCTGAGCGCGATGGCGACAGGTGTACTCAGCGCCTCGCCGGCGCGGAACTCGCGGCGTCGCCCCAGTAGCAGCGATGGCCGGATGATTGCAAGGTGTGCAAATCCCATATTTTTCAGCCCTTCCTCCATCTCGCCTTTGACCCGGTTGTAGAAAATGGCCGATCCGCTGGCCGCCCCCAATGCCGAAACCACGGCGAGACGGTTGCAGCCGTTGCGTTGGGCGAGCGCCGCGAAGGCAAGCGGATAGTCCCGGTCAACCGTCGCAAAGGCCTCCCGGGAACCGGCTGTGCGCATGGTCGTTCCGAGACAACAGAAGGCATCGGTTATTTGCGTACCCAACGGGTATTCGCCAAGTTCGTCGAAACGGACGATGTGCTCGTGCAGTTTGGAATGCCTTACCGCCGTCGTCTTTCGCACGAGTGAGTGAACTGTCGCGTATTTTTCATCGCTGAGTAGCAGGTCAAGCAGCGCTGTGCCCACCAGGCCGCTTGCTCCGGCCAGTAGTGCGCTGCGTTTCGTGTCATTCACCCTGGTTCTCCGTCAATCCGCGCGCACCAAATTCGATCCGGCTGAACGCCTGTTATCACCGGCTGACCTGGAGCGGGCGTGGAGCGGTTTCAGTATGCTCAAACCATCGTGCGCGGCGCTATGTGCCGGCGATCGCGGCGTCGCCGCCAGCGAATGACAGTTGGCTCGGGTGTGGCAGATGAAGTTCACTAACTCACAAGCCGCTGACTGCCAGCGCGACGCGGATCCGCGCCGGTGGCGAACCCGCGCCCGGGGTGCCAGCTTGCGGCGGCGACGCCACCGAAGAACATCGAAAGTTCTTCGAATTCGCGCATCGGAATATCGACTTCGCTTGTCGCTATTCCCGGTTCGCACGCGAGGCGGAATCGATCCTCAACAAACTCCGCATGGACCCGCGGGTGATCGACCGCTTGCTGTAAATCCATCCCGAGATGAAGATGGTTGACGAGGAACTGTGCCAGTGCAGACGTTATACGGTCCGCGCCCGGGGAGCCGACCGCAAGCGTCGTGCCGTCATGCCGCCGTGCCACCGTTGGCGCCATGTTGGAAGGCAATATGGTTCCGGGTGGTCCCGCCTCGAAACCGCGCCGGTTCAGTTCGAGTTCGCCGAGGCTGTTGTTCAGCCACAGACCGGTGCCCGGCGGCATGACTCCTGCGCCGTAACCGGACGACATCGTGATCGCACAGCCTAGTCCGCCGTTGTCGACCGCCGATGTATGAACGGTCGAAGCCGAGCCGCGCCAGCCCTGGAGAAAATCGCCTTTGACGCAGTCGGTCAGCATGCGCTCCACATCGGCGGCAAGCGAATGACTCCAGTCGAGGTGCTCCCGCCGATAGCCGAGCACCGCTGCCTGGATCTGCGCGAGCGCCGCGATCTGGGCCGGGCCCCAGGCCGAGAATTCGAGCCGCCGGAGTTCTATCAGCATGGCAGCAAGTGTCGCGCCGCCGATAGCCGGGGGCGGGTTGAGGGCAATCTCCCAGTCATCGAGGTCGACGACCAGGCTGGGGCGGACGAGCGGCTCGCAACGAACCATGTCTTCAAGAGTAAGCAATCCGCCGTTTGCCTGGACGTAGTTGACCATGGCCTGGCCAAGTGTCCCGGTATAGAAAGACTCTGGTCCCTCGTCGGCGAGGATCTGCAGGCTGTCGGCAAGATGCGGCACAATGACCGGCTCACCTGGCGTTTTCAGCCGCCCGTCACTGTGAAATAGCGCTTTACGGCTGTCCGGATCGATTCCGAATATCGACTCGCCCGAATATTTGAGATATCCGTGTGAGGCCGCGGAAAGCGGGAATCCGTCGCGCACTGCATCCAGCGCCGGTCCGACCAGCGAATTCCAGGGGAGGCGCCCGTATTCGCGCGATGCATGTGCGAGTGCCGCGATTCCCGCCGGGGTGGCGACACTGCCGGCTCCGGTCAGCGTTTCGACGCCACCGCCATATTCGAGTACTACGCGTCGGCATGCGCTGGCGGGGTCGTTGAACTCCGAACCATGACCCGGCATCGAGACGTTGCCGTCTATGGTTAGCGGATCGCTTTCCGGCACCCAGATGGTCAGGTATCCGCCGGAGGTCAGCGCGCAAACGCCCGGTTCGGTGGCCATCGAGACGAGAACCGACGCGATCGCCACATCGATTGCGTTGCCTCCCTGGCCCACGATCTCGACGGCTGCCTCTGCCGCCAGTGGCGTGCTGCAGACGACTGCGGTGGAGCTCATTTCGGTCCTTAAAAAGTTGTTGGCTTCAAGGTCATGGTAGCTATCATGGAGGCGGCATAATATCAGAGCGCCCGAAACACGAGGATCGTGAACTGTGAAGCACGTCATTGCGGGTTTTGCTCAGATGGGGCATCTGGAAAGCGGGAGGATCGAGAGTGCCGCACTACAAAGTCAATGGAATTGACCTCTACTGCGAGCTTGCCGGGAACGGCGAGCCGCTGTTGCTGCTGCATGGGCTGGGTTCTTCGAGTCTCGATTGGGATGAGCAGATTGGTGTCTACGCCGAACATTTCAGGGTTATTGCCCCCGATTTGCGGGGGTTCGGCCGCTCCAGCAAGCCGCCGGGGCCCTATAGCATCAGGCTATATGGCGAGGACCTGATTGCATTGCTGGACAGCATGAACATCGAGCGGTGCCACGTGCTCGGGTTTTCGATGGGCGGCGCGATTGCCCTGCAGATGGCGACGCATGCGGGTCACCGTTTCTCCAGTATGGTTCTGGTCAATACGCTTGCCAGTTTCGAGGTCGATCACTGGCGCAAACAGATGTTCGTTCTGGTACGGATAGCCATGGCCAGGCTGGTTGGGATGGAACGTATGGCCCGGTTTGGCGCCAAGAGACTGTTTCCGCACGCGCACCAGGGCCATTTGCGCCGGCGCATGATCGAACGTCATCGCCACAACACGCCGCATTCCTACCTCGCCGCGCTGCACGCGCTCAGAGGATGGACGGTCAAGGATCTGTTACCGCGGATCAGTGTTCCGACACTGGTCGTTGCCGCGGACCAGGATTACAGCTCGGTTGAGGAGAAAGCGGAATTCGTGGCGGCGATGCCACATGCGAGGCTCGAAGTCGTCCACGAGAGTCGCCACGGCACGCCCTTTGACCAATCAGAGCGGTTCAACAAACTGGTCGTCGAATTTCTTCTTGAACACTTGCAGCAGCCGCCCGCGACAGCGTGGTGGCGGCGCCTCGGCTGGCGCCGACCGGGACTGTCGACGGCCGGCAGAAGCTAGCCGTGTCGGGCGCGTGGCCGGATTCGCGGATGATATACTGGCGAGTCTGAATCTGGCCGACCCCGGAGTGCAAACATGGCAGCGCAGGCGGAACTGATCGGGACCCCGTTCGCGGAGCTCGAGCGTCTTGAAGGTTTGTTCGAATCCCAGCGTGCGGCGTTTCGACGCAATCCGATGCCCGGTGCCGAGGAGCGCCGGCAGAATCTCAAGCTGTTGCGTACCGCGCTGATCTCGCACAAGGAAGCCATCGCCGAGGCAGTCTCGGCCGATTTCGGCAACCGGGCGACCTTCGAGACGTTGTTCGCCGAAATACTGGTTGCGGCCGAGGGGATCAAGTTTGCGCGCCGCCATATCCGGCGCTGGATGAAACCCTCGCGGCGAGAGGTGGGCCTCCTGATGATGACCACCCGTGCGAAGGTTCATTATCAGCCCAAGGGGGTAGTCGGAATCATCGTGCCGTGGAACTACCCGGTGCAACTGGCCGTAGCGCCGTTGACCTATGCGCTGGCGGCCGGCAATCGGGCGCTGATCAAAATGTCGGAATTCACTCCCCGCACCAGCGCCGTGATGGCGAAAATGCTCGGCGAGATTTTTCCGGAGGACCTCGTTGCTATCGTCGACGGCGAAGCCGACGTGGGCGTGGCGTTCTCCGAAAAACCCTTCGATCACCTCTTTTTCACCGGGTCCACCGCTGTGGGCCGCATGGTAATGGCTGCCGCCGCGAGGAATCTCACGCCGGTCACGCTCGAGCTGGGAGGCAAGTCTCCGACGCTGATCGGTGACGACATCCCCATGGCGCGGGCGGCTGAACGCATCTGTTTCGGTAAAGCGCTCAATGCCGGGCAGACCTGTGTGGCGCCTGACTACGTACTGTGTCCGCAACCGCGTCTGGACGAGTTTGTTGCCGAGATGACCAAGGCGTTTACCCGGATGTATCCGAGTCTCGCCGACAACCCGGACTACACCAGTATCGTGAATGAGCGCCAGTACGATCGTCTTTCCGCATGGCTCGAGGATGCGAAGTCGAAAGGCGCGCAACTGGTTGCGCTCAACCCGGCCGACGAGGAATTCCCGGCTGCGGGGCGCAAGATTCCGCTCACGCTGGTGCTCGGGGCCAGCGACGACATGCGGGTGATGCAGGAGGAGATTTTTGGTCCGATACTGCCCGTGTTGGCTTATGAATCGATGGAGGATGCGCTCGAGTATGTCAATTCGCGGCCGCGTCCTCTTGCATTGAATTATTTCGACGACGATGCGGCGGGCCGCCGCCGGGTCATTGCCGAAACTCACTCTGGCGGCCTGTGCCTGAATGACGCGGTCATGCATGTGGCGTGTGACGACCTGCCGTTTGGCGGTGTGGGCCCTTCGGGCATGGGTGCGTACCATGGCCACGAAGGATTCCTGACTTTCAGTCATGCCAAGGCCGTGCTGAGTCGGCCGGCGTTTAATTCCGCGCGCGCCATCTACCCACCCTACGGCAATTTCGTGCAGCGCCTGATGATGAAGTTCTTTTTGCGGTAGCCACATCCGCCACGCTTGTCTACGTTAGCGGCTGCCGGTAAAAAGAAAGTACACCCGAAGACCAGGGTGGCGGACTTTCTCGACCCCGAGGTAGTCATGCACGCACTACGAACATCGATTTTTTTTCTTGTCGCCAGTCTGGCGACGGTGGGCGCGGCTGCAAACGAAACCGCAGGGGTCGGTGAGATTCACTTTACGCTAGAGGCCGAACTCCCGGGAGACGTGAATTTTGCCTATGCTCTGGTGACCGGCGATATCAGTGGCTGGTGGGATCACACTTTTTCCGAAAAACCTCTGCGTCTCTATGTCGAAGCCCGGCCAGGCGGCGGTTTCTATGAGATTTTTGACGAAGCGGGCAACGGTGTGGAGCACGCCCGGGTAATTTTTGCCAGGTCGGGGGAGAAACTGACCATGGCGGGCCCACTGGGTTTTAACGGGTGGGCAACGGACATCGTTTTCACGTATGAGTTCGAGCCGCTCGAGTCCGGTTCTCTGCTGCGTCTGACGGTGAACGGCTCGGGCCAGCTGAAGGATGGCTGGGCCGACAGTATTGAAGCGGTCTGGCGCCATTTCATTTTCGAGCAGCTGGTGCCCTATGCCCGGCGTCGCTGCGACCAGGAAGGCTGCCGCTGACTGCGCCGGCTCATAAACAACTAGTTGACTGGGAAGTAACGGAAAATGTCGAAGGAAAAACTGCGCGATAAGCTGACCCGTCTCGACCGCCAGATATTGAACCTGGTTGCGCAGCGGATCGGTGCCGCCAAGGAAATTGGCGCATTCAAACGCGCAGCCGGCGAGTCGACGCGCGATTTCAGGCGGGAAAAAAACGTGATTGACGGTGCCCGCGCCACGGCGGTCGAGATAGGCCTCGAACCCGATCTTGCAGAGTCACTGCTGCGTTTGCTGATTCGGTCGTCGCTGACTGCGCAGGAGCGTGACCGTGTCGTCGCAGAGGGCAGGGGGGACGGGCGCAGTGCCCTGGTGATTGGCGGCTCGGGGCGAATGGGCTACTGGTTTGCGCGCTACCTGGCGTCACAGGGGTTCCAGGTGGAAATTGCAGATCCCGACGAAGGCGGTAGCGCTTTTCCACGCTGGGACGACTGGCGCGACACCACGCTCGATCACGATATGATCGTTGTAGCGACGCCGCTGCGGATCGCGGCTGACGTTCTCGAGCAACTCGCCGAGCACCGCCCGCGCGGTCTGATCTTTGACATTGGTTCTTTGAAGACGCCGTTGCGAAGAGGGCTGACGGCTTTGCGCGAAAGCGGCTGCAAGGTTACGTCGATCCATCCAATGTTTGGCCCGGACACGCAATTGCTGTCGGGCCGGCATGTGCTTTTCGTCGACGTCGGTGTCCGCGAGGCGACCGATGAAGTCATCGCGTTGTTCGATTCCACGATGGCGCAGAAAGTGGAAATGAGCCTCGATGATCATGACCGCATGGTCGCCTATGTACTCGGTCTTTCGCACGCGCTCAACGTTGCCTTTGTGACCGCGTTAAACAGCAGCGGCGAGGCCGCGCCTGAACTGATCAAGATGTCCAGTACCACATTCGATGCCCAGTTCCATATTGCCGCCGGTGTGACGGAAGAGAATCCGCACTTGTATTTTGAGATCCAACGTCTCAATCAATACGGCGACGAGGCGTTGGAGGCTCTGAATCAGGCGGTCGCAACGATTACCAGACAGGTTCGCGGAAACGAAGAAGAGGACTTCGTGGCGCTGATGGAGGCGGGACGTTCCTATGTGCATGGCCGGCCGCCGTTGCTGAAGGCGGCCGGGTAAGCCAGAGCGAGGTCTAATGACAGACGAGTCGGGTGCACAGAAACAAGTTCGCAGACTGCGTGAGCAACTCGCGATCCTGCGTGATGAGGCCGCGAAAAACGAAGCGATATTTCGCAAGCTGCTGGATCGCGAGTTGCGGCTTTTGAAATCAGACTCGCTGTGCGGGCTGTTATCCGAGCTGGTCGATGGCCTCGCAGCTTCTTATTCGCTGGACTCGGTCTCGCTGGCACTGTGGGACCCGCAGCACGAGTTGCGTCACCTTATATTGAGCGAGGATCGGGTGCCGGATGCTATGCCCGGCGTGCAATTTGTAGACAGCCTGCACGGTCTCGCGCCGCAGTACACGAATTTGCACAGACCGTGGCTCGGGCCGTTTACCGGATGTGATCACCAGCTGGTGTTGCCTGGCGCCGGCGAGCCATTGGGAAGCGTTGCGCTGATTCCGCTGCGACGTCAGGATGCGCTGGTGGGGGTGATCAACTTCGGCAGCGTTGATAACAAACGTTTCACGCGTCATCACGCGACTGATTTTCTCGAACACCTCGGCCAGGTGGCATCTTTTGCATTGGAAAATGCGACCAACCGTGCCCGGTTACTGCGTAGCGGTACGACAGACGTTTTGACCGGTTGGCATAACCGGGCCTACCTGACGATGCGTCTGAACGAAGAAGTTGCGCGGGCCCAGCGTGACGATACGGTTCTCACCTGTTTGTTTCTCGATGTCGATTTTTTCAAGGCAGTCAATGACCGGTACGGCCACCTCGCCGGTGACAAGGTACTGCGCGAAATTGCCAGCCGCATCGATGCGGAGGTGCGCTCCAGCGACGTGGCATCGCGTTACGGGGGCGAGGAGTTTGTCGTTTTGTTGCCGGCAACGGCCAGCCGCGATGCGCAGAATCTGGCCGAGCGCATCCGCAAGGCGGTCTCGGCCACGCCAATTGAGGTTGACGCAAGTAATGCGTTGACGGTGACGGTCTCGATTGGCATTGCTTCGCTGGGGCCGGATGCCGTTAGCAGCGACCTCAAGTCGTTGGGAGAAGGACTGATTGCCGCGGCCGATGTCGCTTTGTATCAGGCCAAGGCGGATGGCCGGAATTGTGTGCGTGCCGCAGCCTGATCGAGGTCGGTGCCCGCTCAATTAGTGACTAGTCTTTTAGGAAATTCAGTTTGACATAACTTTGCCGATTTGCACGCCAGGGGCAGGTGGGCTATACAGATGGAGTAACAATCCTCGCGCGGGCCCGGTGTTTTGCTCTGCCCCGGACGATTGGAATAAGAACAATAAATTGATGCTTTTTCATTGCACCATCTCATCACATCGCGTTTTCTCAAGGTGCGGGATTCCGTTTTGGAACAGGAGGTTTCTGATGTACAAGAAGGCTATTTTTTCGACTGCGGCAGCTGTGGCGCTGGCGTTGTCGAGTACCGCGGGCGCGGCGGGATCGGGTACGCTCGATCCGGCGATGCTGAAGGGCGGGAAAGGCATTAGCGACGCCGAAATTGCGGTTTTGAAATCCCGCGCGAAAGAAGGTCCGATGGCGAAGCTCAACCCGCAGCTGAGCGGATTGATCGGTGCGCCCACCAAGGCTGGCGCGATCACAAGCAGAAAATCGGGCGCTTCGAGCCCCGCGTTGGAAAGCCCGACATTGATGTCATTCGGCGGGTACGTTGTGATCGACGTGACTACCTACGGTGACGCGGGAGCGCTGCTCACGGAACTCGAATCGCGCGGTCTTCGCAAGGGCGCCGCTGCCGGCCATATGGTTTCCGGCCTGTTCCCCATTGCGGGACTCGCCGATCTCGCCGCGATGAATAACGTCGTTACGGTTCAGCCGGCAGTCGCTCGCACACGAGCCGGTCTCGTAACGAGCCGCGGTGACGTGTCGATGCGCACGGATGAGGCGCGCGCGGAACTGGGCATCGACGGAACCGGTGTCCGGGTCGGTGTGTTGTCCGACGGCTACGACTGCCTCGGTGGCGCCGCGCTGGACCAGGCAACGGACGACCTGCCTGACGACATCATTGTTCTGGAGGATCTCGATCCCGGTACCTGCACCGATGAAGGCCGCGCGATGATGCAGATCGTGCATGACATCGCTCCCGGCTCGTCCCAGGCTTTCCATACGGCGTTTACCGGTACGGCAGGGTTTGCCCAGGGCATCAGGGACCTCAATGAGATTGCCGGCGCCCAGGTCATCGTCGACGACGTGATCTATTTCGCCGAGCCGATGTTCCAGGATGGCCCGATCGCGCAGTCCGCCGACGCGGTGCGCGCAAACGGCGCCTCTTACTTTTCCTCGGCCGGTAACAACGAGCGCAACTCTTTCGAGGGCAAGTTCGAGGGTTCCGGTATCGCCGGCGTATTTGGTTGCGAGATGCACGACTTCGACCCGGGTCCGGGCGTCGACACGCTGCAGTCGTTCCTGCTCCAGCCCGGCACTACGATCTGGAGTTTCCAGTGGGATCAGCCCAATGCGTCGATAAGCGGTGCGCCGGGTTCGGCCAGTGACATGGACATCGTCTTGTATTTTCCCGATGGTACATTCACGGGCCTTGGCGGTTTCAATCTGAATATCGGCGGTGACCCGGTTGAGGTATTCGGTGTGGCGCTGGGTGGAGCCGAGCCGCTTGAGGTGGCGATTGGTCTCGAGAACTGCGGCGGACCCGACCCGAACCTGATGAAATACGTGTATTTCGGCTCGGATCGTCGCTTTGGTCTCGGTCCGATGGAATACGACACCGCAAGCCCGACCAGCTACGGGCATGCCAATGCGCAAGGCGCGATCGCTACCGGGGCCTCGGCCTGGTTCAACACCGCGGCCTGGAACGACAACCCGGCCTGCGACCCGGCTTGCCTGAATGGTTTCTCGTCGGCCGGCGGCGTGCCGATCCTGTTCGACCTCGAGGGTAATCGTGTTGCGGCGTTGCGGCTGAAACCCGAGATCGTGGGTCCGGATGGCGCCAACAATACGTTTTTCGGTTTCGATCTGAGCTTCCCGGTGCCGGGTACGGACGAGCCTGACGGGTTCCCGAACTTCTTCGGCACCTCTGCTTCGGCACCGCATCTTGCGGGTGTCGCGGCACTGATGAGCCAGCCGACCGTCAATGGCAAGCAGTACTACATTTGCCGCGAGACCCCGCGCAAGGTAAAGACCCGCCGGGTGGGAGCGAAAGCGGCTGAGAAGAAGGTTGCCTCCGGCAAATGGTCCTACGGCGTATGCGCCGCGGATATCCGTAAGGCGCTGATCGATACAGCGATCGACATGGACGATCCGTTTACCCCGGAATTCGACACCGGGTTCGACCAGGCCACCGGTTACGGGTTTGTCGATGCGCGAGAGGCAATTGGCAAGGTGTATCCGAAAGAAAAGACCAATTGAGTGCCGCGATCTAGGCAATAGCACTTGATCGATCCAGGCGCTGCCCCCTTTGGGGCAGCGCTTTTTTTATGCAGTCTGGCCGCGGACAATACGCGTGTCCGGAATCCATGGCGGATCAAACGCAAATGATATACATTCGCATTTAATTTTTGGGTATGACAACTGGCCCGGGCAGCGATGGGTGGGTTTGCCGCTGGCAACCATTGCAGGGATCACGCCAGAAGCATTTGGAGAGAAGATTTCGTGGGTAAATTGCAGTTGATGTTGTTATGGCCGTTGTTTTTGATAGTGAGTGGCTGCGGTGCGCCGGATGCCGAACTGGTCGTTTATTCCGCGCGTAACGAACCGCTTATCAAGCCGATGTTCGACCGCTTTACCGAGGAAACGGGTATCAGGGTCGTTTTTGTCACGGACAAGGCCGAGGTGCTGATGCAGCGCCTCCAGGCCGAGGATAACAACACGCCGGCGGATGTGCTGTTGACCGTTGACGCCGGAAACCTGTGGTGGGCGACACAGAACGATTTGCTCCAGTCGCTCGACTCTGCGGTCCTCGAGACGAATATTCCCGAGTATCTTCGTGATCCGGAAAATCGCTGGTTCGGGCTGTCCGTTCGTGCCCGCACCATCGTTTATTCCCCGGAGCGCGCCGATGCTCGGATGCTGAATACCTACGAAGGTCTTGCCGATCCGATGTGGCGCGGAAGGCTGTGCCTGCGAACATCGAAAAAGGTGTACAACCAGTCGCTCGTTGCCATGTTGATCGCCGAGCATGGCGAGGCAAAGACCGAGCAGATTGTCAGGGGCTGGGTCGCCAACCTTGCTGCCGATGTGTTTGCCAATGACACAGCGGTAATTGAAGCGATCGCGGCCGGGCAGTGCGATGTGGGCATCGTCAATACTTACTATTTCGGCCGCTTGCTGCGCGACAAGCCGGATTTGCCGGTGAAAATTTTCTGGGCCAACCAGGGTTCCGGCGGCGTCCACGTCAACGTCTCGGGCGGTGGCATCGTTCGCAATGCGAGACATAGCGAAAATGCGCGGCAACTGCTGGAGTGGTTGTCAGCAGGCGAGGCGCAGTCGATGTTTGCCAGTAGTAATCTCGAGTTCCCGGCTAACCCGGCGGTTGCTTCCGACCCGGCTGTGGCGGCCTGGGGTGAATTCGAGGCTAGCCGGCTGAGCCTGGCGCGTGCCGGAGAGTTACAGAGTGCGGCGGTCAGGCTGATGGATCGCGCCGGCTATCGCTAGCCAGCCATTGCGGGCCGGCCAATGAGGATGGAGCAAACGGTCACGGCGCGTCATGCGCCGTGGCTGCGCCACAATACCCATCATCGTGTGTTTTGGCTGCTGGTCGCTATAGTCATCGCGACGCCGGTCAGCATCGTCCTGTTGCAGATCGGGTCGGCGGCGCTGGCGCCGCGAACGTATGTCTGGGCCCATCTGGCTGAGTTCGTTCTGCCGCGGGTGATCGGGAATACGGTGTGGCTGGTCGTCGCCGTTACGCTGTGTGCGGCGACGCTCGGAACCGTGCTTGCATGGCTCACCGCGGTTTGCGAATTTCCCGGGCGCAGGTTTTTGGCCTGGGCATTGCTATTGCCGCTCGCGATACCGGGTTATGTGCTGGCCTTTGTTCTGGTCGGGATGTTCGAGTACTCCGGGACCGGTGCAGACATTTGTGCGCGAGATTGTCGGCGCCGATCTGGCGACGCCGGCCATTCGCAGTCGCGGCGGCGTGATACTGGTACTGACGTTGTGTCTTTACCCCTATGTTTATTTGATTGCACGCAATGCATTTCAGACTCAGGGCATGCGCGCGCTGGAAATTGGCCAGTCAATGGGGCTCAGTATCAGACGCGGGTTTTTTCGTATCGCGTTGCCGTTGGCGCGGCCGTGGATCGCTGGCGGTGCATTGCTGGTCGCGATGGAGACGCTGGCTGATTTCGGTACCGTTTCGGTATTCAATTACGATACCTTTACCACTGCCATATACCAGGCATGGTTCGGATTATTTTCTCTCGAGTCTGCCATGCAGCTGGCATCGATTCTGGTGCTGTTCGTTTTCGTCATCGTGGTACTGGAGCAACGGCTCCGTGCCCGCGCGGATTTCGCTGCGACGGGTTCGCAGGGGACCGGACTTGGCCGTCTGCGGCTTGCCCGGGATCGGCATACGCGGCGAGTTTGTTCGGTTTCACCGTTCTCGCGCTGGGTTTCGTGATCCCGTTTGTTCAGCTGATCGTATGGTCGTTTAGCAATGGCCCGGTGCTCGATGCGCGCTTTCTCCGCTACGTGTGGCAGACGCTTGCCGTGGCCTCGCTCGGGGCGCTTCTGACCACTGTGGTGGCGGTGCTGCTCGCCTATGCAGTGCGAAATCGCGGCGGTCTGACGCGGTGGCTGGCGCGCTGGGCCACCCTGGGGTACGCGTTGCCGGGCACCGTGCTCGCGGTTGGAGTGTTTGCGCCGATCGTTACGCTTAACAATGCGGTGCAGGAAATGCTGGTCCGGGCGATCGGGCCGGACGCACCGCAGATTCTCCTGCAAAGTACGCTGGTCGCGATGCTACTCGCCTACCTGATCCGGTTTCTCGCGGTGGCGCACAGCCCGGTCGAGAGCAATCTGTTGCGAATTACCCGCAGCCTCGACGAGAGTTCGCAAATACTTGGTGTTGGCGGTTTGCAGATGTTGCGCCGGGTTCATCTGCCTATTCTGCGCGGTGGCGTGCTGGCGGCATTTACGCTGACTTTCGTCGATATCATGAAAGAAATGCCGATCACTCTGATGACCCGGCCGTTCGGCTGGGAGACGCTCGCAGTCCGCGTGTTCGAAATGACCTCGGAAGGGGAGTGGGCGCGGGCGGCGGCACCTGCGGTGGCGATTGTTCTGGTTGGACTTATTCCGGTCATAACGCTGACTCGAGGTGCCAGCAATGTGGATTGAGCTGCGCGGGGTCAGGCATGAGTATGGGGGTCGTCGTAATCTCGACGGCGTCTCGCTGCGCCTCGAAAAAGGCGCCGTTGGTTGTCTTGTCGGGCCCAGTGGTGCGGGTAAGACGTCCGTATTGCGCTGCGTTGCCGGATTCGAGGATATCTGTGGCGGAGAGATTCTGGCCAATGACAAGGTGCTGAGTCGACCCGGGCTGACGGTGGCGCCCGAGCATCGCCAGTTCGGCATGGTATTTCAGGACTATGCTCTGCTGCCTCATCTCAATGTGCTGGATAACGTCCTTTTCGGCCTGCACGCGCTTGCGCGCTCCGTAAGACGCGCCCGTGCGCTCGAAGTCATCGAGATCGTGGGTCTTGGGGATGTCTTGACCAGCTACCCGCGCGAACTGTCGGGGGGACAGCAGCAACGCGTGGCCCTGGCGCGTTCGCTTGCGCCGCGGCCGCGCCTGTTGCTGCTCGACGAGCCGTTTTCAAATCTCGATGTCGAATTACGCCAGCACTTATCCGCCGAGGTCCGCGACATTCTCAAGAATCTTGGCATCACGGCACTGATGGTTACCCATGATCAGGCCGAGGCGTTCGCGGTGGCCGATCAGGTTGGGGTGTTGCGCGATGGCCGGATCGAGCAGTGGGACACGCCCTACTGTCTTTATCACTCACCGGCCAGCCGCTTCGTTGCGGAGTTTATAGGCCAGGGTGTTTTTGTCGCGGGACAAATGATTGACCAGGGCCGGGTGCAACTGGAGCTCGGCGAATTGGTCGGTGAGTTGACCCATGAATTTCCGGTCGGCGCTGATGTGGATGTATTGCTGCGCCCCGATGATATTGTCCACGATCACGAAAGCACGTTCCGGGCCGAGGTATGTGGTAAGTCGTTTCGTGGCTCCGATATTCTCTATTCGCTGTGTCTGCCGAGCGGTGACCATGTCCTGGCGGCGGTGCCGAGCCACCACGACCACCTGGTCGGCGAGCATATCGGGATCAGGCTGCAGGCTGATCATGTCGTGGTCTTCCCGAAACCGGCGGGTAGCGGCGAGGCCGCCGTAGTCCAACGCCGGAACAGCGAAATCGTAATCAAGCGGGGTGTTACAGCCTGAACATGCTCCGCCCCGATCCTCGGGCATGGCGGCAGCACCCGCGTTAGCGGTGCCGGCAAGCCCGGTGCCAATGCGAGAACCCAGCCCCGGCGCTCAGCGGAAACGGGCGTGGCATTCGAGGACGAGAGCAACGTTGCCAGACTCCATTTGCTCTTGTTGACCCAAAGTTGGTTATGATTGAATAGACCAGAACGCGAGTTGCCATGACTGACTGTATAGACAAACAGGGTTTCAGAGCCAATGTCGGGATCATTCTTCTGAATGATCAAGGCTCTGTCTTCTGGGCAGGCCGCGCTGGGCGGCCCGGCTGGCAGTTCCCGCAGGGCGGCATCCTTCCCGGTGAATCCCCCGAACAAGCTATGTTTCGGGAACTCGATGAGGAAATCGGACTCGCCACACAAGACGTAAATGTGGTCGGCGCGACGCGCCGCTGGCTTCGCTATAGGCTGCCGAAGAAATTTGTCCGCCGCAATAGCGAGCCTCTGTGCATCGGGCAGAAACAGATCTGGTTCCTGTTGCGAATGGTCGGTGGAGAAGGTCGGGTGCGATTCGACGCGACGGACAAGCCGGAATTCGATCGTTGGCGCTGGGTGGACTACTGGCAGCCCGCGCGCGACGTCATCTACTTCAAGCGGCGGGTGTACGCCAGAGCGCTGAACGAATTGCGGGTGCTGGCGTTTCCGGACGGCGCGCCGCCAAAACCCGTTTTTGTTAAACGTAACCTGGTGCAGCACAGGCGTGGCCGACGCCGCAACGCCGGGGTGCAGAGTCACCACCCCGCCTGAACGCTTTTACCGGCCATCTGATCCCCGCGAACACAGCCTCCGGCGCGCAGCTGGCGGCTACCCTCATGCGGCGGTTTTTGCCATACTCGGCTCCGATATTTTTGACTGATCATCCCGATGACCCCAGAAAAGCACAGATTGGTGCTAAAACGCGAACGACCCGGAAGGACTCGGCTGGTTATCGGCATGGTTGCGATGGCCGTCGTGCTGGGTGGGTACGGTATGTACCAGCTGGGTCTTGCGCGTGGTGGATTCGAGGACGGTGTGGTCAGGTCGGGCGAGACCGACCTTGTGCGCGAAAACCGCAGACTCGCCGGGGACAATCGTGCGCTAAAGCAAAAAGTGGCGAGACTCGAGACCGATTACAAGGTGGATCGGCAGGCTTTTGACCAGATCGAGGCACAACTCGGTGACCTTCAGGCCCGCATTATGGACCAGGAAGAAGATCTGGCCTTCTATAAGAGTATTGTGGCGCCCGAGGATGGGGCCGTTGGCCTACGCGTGCAGAATCTCGAGGTCCTGAACAGTACCGATCCCCGGTCTTTTCGCGTGGAGTGGGTGCTGATTCAGGCAAAACAGCATGATCGACGAGTATCCGGTGTTGTAAACTTTTCGGTCGAAGGCACCCAGGCAGGGCGATCCGTGACCTTTCCGCTGGCCGATCTGGATGCTTCTGCAGAGGGTGATGGCACAGTGCCGTTTTCCTTCCGCTACTTTCAGGAATTCGAATACGAGCTGACTTTTCCGGCCGATTTCGTTCCTGAGAAAATTCATCTGGAGGTGCGTCCTACCGGGCGGTCGGCGCGAACACTCCGGGACAGTTTCGATTGGCTGCCGGGCTGAACCCGGCGGCGCCAGGAGGAAATGATGGTAGGTCGCGCAAGAAAGCGAAAAAAAATGACTATCGAGAGCCTGGTCGGCAGCCAGACTGCGATCTCGGGCAACATCGGTTTTCTCGGCGGGCTGCATGTTGATGGTTATGTGAAGGGAGACGTCGAGGCCGAGCCGGGCACCGACTCGATGCTGAGTATCAGCGAGGGCGGCACGGTCGAGGGCAATGTGACCGTCCCCAATGTGTTTCTGAAAGGCACCGTCAAAGGCGATGTGACGACGAGCAACCGGGTAGAACTCGGTCCGACCGCAAAGGTAATCGGCAACGTCTATTACAATCTGATAGAAATGGCTATCGGAGCGGAGATAAACGGCAAGCTTATCCATCGTGAGCCCGACGCGCCGGCCTTGGCGCTGACGATGCGACAAGCCATGGCGACGACAATGAGTCCGATGCAGCACCTTTTTTGGGCCGACAACCGGGCTGAACCGGTAATCACCCCGGCTAACGCGACAACAGGTATCATGATGGACATGGAAACACAGGAATATCCAACACAGATGCCAGCACCGCTGGTGTTTACAGACGCGGCCGCGAAGAAGGTCGGGGAACTGATCGACGAAGAAGGCAACCCGGAGTTGAAGTTGCGAGTCTATGTCTCGGGCGGCGGTTGCTCGGGTTTCCAATACGGTTTCACCTTCGATGAGGCTGTCGAAAGCGGCGATTTCGAGGTCGAGAACGGTGGTGTTACGCTGCTGATCGACCCTATGAGCATCCAGTATCTGACCGGGGCGGAGATCGATTACAAGGAAGATCTTCAGGGTGCGCAGTTCGTTATCCGCAATCCCAATGCGACGACCACCTGCGGCTGCGGTTCGTCCTTCTCCGTTTGACCGGCGCCGGCCGCGGCGTCGCGCCGCCGAAGGGGCATTGAGGTAGTCCAGCGACATGCCTGATTCGCCGGAGATCATCGCAGCTGTCGATCTGGGCTCAAACAGCTTTCACATGGTCGTTGCGCGTAATCAGCGCGGCAATCTCGCCATTATCGATCGGTTGCGCGAAATGGTGAGGCTAGCCGGCGGCCTCGACGATGAGGGCAATCTTTCCGAAGAGGCGCAGCAGCGCGCCCTCGAGTGTCTCGCCAGGTTCGGCCAGCGCCTCGTCGATTTCCAGGCCCACAATGTCCGTGCCGTTGGTACCAATACGTTGCGCCGAGCTCGTAATCGACGCGACTTCCTGGCTGAAGCGGAGAGTGCGCTCGGTTTTCCGATCGAGGTCGTCGCTGGAGTCGAGGAGGCACGGCTGGTTTACCTCGGCGCGTTACACACGTTGCCGGCGCAGGGCCAACGCAGGCTCGTCGTCGATATTGGTGGTGGCTCGACCGAGCTGGTCGTCGGCGAGGGCGTAGAGCCGCTCGCACTCGAGAGCCTGTACATGGGTTGCGTCGGCATGAGCCAGCAGTTTTTCTCCGACGGCCGCATCAATGCCAAGAACATGGATGCAGCCCGCATGTACGCGCGGCTCGAATTGCGGCCGGTCAAGGCGTCTTTTCGCAGTCTGGGCTGGTCGGTCGCGATTGGAACTTCCGGCACAATTCGCACCGTGCAGGAAGTGCAGCGGCAGATGAGCGGCGAACCGCACATCACGCGGGATGGACTTAGCGGCATCATCGACGCGCTGACCGGCGCGGGTAAGATCAAAAAACTCTCGTTGCCGGGGCTGTCCGCCGAACGCGCCCCGGTTTTCCCCGGTGGCGTGGCCATCCTCGCCGAAGTCTTCGAAACACTCAGGCTCGAGAGCATGACGGCAGCCGACGGGGCCCTGCGCGAGGGAATCCTGTTCGATATGCTCGGAAGGCTGTCCGACGAGGATGCCAGGGTTCGAACCGTACGCGACATGGAGCGGCGTTATCACGTGGACGGCGATCAGGCGACGCGGGTCGAGGAGACCGCGTTGTCGATATTGGACCAGGTAATGGAGGCGTGGTTGCTGAGCAGCGCGCTTGCACGGCAGATGCTCGGCTGGGCCAGCCGTCTTCACGAGATCGGTCTCGACATTGCTCATGCGCAGTATCACCGCCATGGCGCATATCTGCTCGAGCATGCTGACATGCCGGGTTTTCCCAGCCAGGAGCAGATGTTGCTGGCGCTGCTTGTGCTGAATCACCGGCGCAAGCTTGCGCTCGGGGCGATCGCCGGGATTGCCGTTGGGTGGCAACAAAAATGCGTGAAACTGATCGTGATCCTGAGACTGGCGGTCCTACTCAACCGCACCCGGGCACCGGCGTTTCTGCCGGCTTTTCAGCTGGTGCCTGGCACTGATGCGCTCGAGATTCGTTTTCCGCCCGGCTGGCTGTCGGAACATCCCTTGACCCGCGCCGATCTGCAACGGGAAGTCGGGTATCTGCGAACTGCCGGGATTGACCTGGTCTACAGCTGAATCAGGTCGACTCGCCGACGAAGATACCGCCAAGAATGCAGGGGCGTCGCGCCCCGGTCACCGCCGGCAGATTTCCCGGTAAACCATGCATGGTGCGCCGCGCGAGCCAGGCGAATGCGGCGGCTTCCACCCAGTCGGGATCAATACCGTAGGCGGCCGTGCTCTCGGTCACGCAGCCAGGCAATAGTGCCGTAAGGCGTTTCATCAGCGCAGTGTTGTGTATGCCGCCGCCACACACGAGTATCCGCTTGCAGTCCGCAGCATGGCGCTCGATCGACTCAGCGATACTGCGCGCGGTCAGTTCAAGCAGGCTTGCCTGAACATCAGCGGGTTCGGGTCGGGTTGTCGCTTCATTCAATGCCGTTTCCAGCCATCGATAGTTGAAATGCTCGCGGCCAGTGCTCTTGGGCGGAATCCTGCGGAAATAGCGGTCACCGAGCATCTGCGCAACAAGGTCGGACGCAACCGCGCCGGAACTGGCCCACGCGCCGTCACGGTCAAAAGCCTTTTCCTGTTCGCGCTGTATCAAAATGTCCATAAGGCAATTGCCTGGCCCGGTGTCGAAACCGAATACTGCGCCATCCGCCGGCAGAACGGTGATATTGGCAATACCGCCGATGTTCAGTACCACGCGCAGCTCGCCCGGATCATGAAAAGTAGCGGCATGAAATGCCGGGACCAGTGGAGCACCCTGACCGCCGAGCGCAATGTCGCGGCGGCGAAAATCGGCGACCGTGGTAATACCGGTCCGGCAGGCAATAATGTTCGGGTCACCTATTTGCAGGCTAAAGGGTGACATGCCTTGCGGAAAATGGCGGACGGTCTGGCCGTGAGACCCGATAGCACGCACTGCGTCGGCCGGCGTGCCGGCCGCTTCGAGGAGTTTTTTCGTGGCCACAGCGAACAACTCGCCCACTTCGGTATCGAGTTCTCCCAGGTCGTCGATATTGATTGTCCCGGGGCTGCGAACCAGGGCCTGGATGTCATTGGCGACGGCCTCGGGGAATACCTCGGAATGAGTTGCCAGAATCTGGAACTGTTCACCGTCGATGGCGACCAATGCCGCATCCACCGCATCGACACTGGTCCCTGATATCAGGCCGACATAGAGTTCCTTCACGGTTTTTCTGCCGGCAGGACAGCGACTTTCTGGCGTTTGACCAGATCGAGTTGACTCAGCAGTTGGCTCGACATCTGCAGAAAATTCTGACGATATTCCATTGGTATTGGCTCCGCTTCGGGCAGTTTAACGGTGCGCGGGTTGCGGTGGACTCCGTTAACCCGATATTCATAGTGCAGGTGCGCGGCGGTCACCATACCGGTTGCGCCAACATAGCCAATTGTCTGGCCCTGTCTGACTCGCTTGCCCACCGTGACGGACTTGGCGAACCGCGACATGTGAGCGTATAGCGTGGTGATGTTGCCACCGTGCTGAATGATGACGCAGTTGCCATAGCCGCCTTTTTTACCCCGGAAAATGACTTTACCATCGCCGGCCGCCTTGATGATCGTGCCCGTCGGTGCCGCATAGTCGACGCCGTTGTGCGGGCGCCGGATCTTCAGCACCGGGTGCAGCCGGCGCGGATTGAAGTTGGAGCTCACACGGGCGAAATCCACCGGTGCCCGAATAAATGCCTTGCGAACGCTGCGCCCCTCCGGGGTGAAATAATCGCCACGGCCGCCCTCGGTCTCGTAACGAATTGCGCGAAAGTTCTTGCCATTGTTGACGAATTCGGCCGCAAGAATCTTGCCGTCGCGCAAATACTGGCCGTCCTGCCAGACCTCTTCATACAAAACCAGAAATTCGTCGTTTTTGCGAATGTCCAGCGCGAAATCGATATCCCAGGCGAATATGCCGGCGAGGTTCATGATCAGCGCGTCCGAGATGCCGGCCTCCTTGCCCGCCTCGAACAACGAGGTGCTTATCCGGCCAAACGCATGCCGCAGCTCCGTGTTGAGAGGCCGCTCCTCGACGCTCACCGCATAGCTGTCCCCGTCGCGGGAAAGGACCAGGGTGCGGGTCTCGTCAATTTCACGGCGCAGACCGATGACCGATGCGCCGTCGAGCCTCAGATCCAGCCGGTCGCCGGGTCGCAGCAGGCGCAGATGCTCGCTGGCTTCTTTCAGCCGGAGCATTGCCGCAAGATCGGCGCGATCAAGTCCGTTTTTACCGAATATGCGATCCAGGCTGTCGCCGGACTTGACGGTTACCGTCAGCGGCCTGCCCGGGCTACTCGCGACCGGGTCCTCGGCCGCGACAAAGGTGGGGGGCAGCGTAGTGGGAGCTGCCACTGGCTCAGGCGCGATCGGGTCCGCTGATGGGTCGATTGCGACGGCAGTCAGATTCGTGCCGTTGCCCGAGCCTATAGTGACATCGAACGGGTCGAGCTGCGTCGGGTGTACGATCAGCGTCGTTTCATTTTGCACGGGCCTGAGAATCAGGATCGCGGCCAGTGCTACAAATGGCAGCCCGAGACCGAGCATGAACCAGGGCAGCCTGCTGGATTGGGATTGTGGATGTCGGACTGGCTTATAATCGTGCCGGATCCGGCTCTTTGCGCGGCTCAATGCGACTTATCCCCGGTTTTGAATGCGCGTAACACTAGCGTTTGCGGGGGCGGTGGTCAACGCGTCGCAAAACCGCTCTAAATCTGTGGCCAAAGGAACGAGATTTTGACTATTGAAGAACAGATCTTGGAAATACGTCGGGGCGCCGATGAAATCCTGCTGGAGGAAGATCTGCGGCGCAAGCTCGGGGAGGGCCGGCCGTTGCGGATCAAAGCGGGCTTTGATCCAACCGCACCGGATCTCCACGTTGGCCATACCGTGCTGATAAACAAGATGCGTCAATTTCAGGATCTCGGTCACGAGGTCATTTTCCTGATTGGCGATTTCACCGGAATGATCGGCGATCCGACCGGGAAGAGCGCGACACGCCCGCCGCTGACGCGCGAGGAGATCATCGATAATGCCGCCACCTACGAGCAACAGATCTTCAAGATTCTGGATCCCGAAAAGACGCTGGTGATGTTCAATTCGAGCTGGATGGGCGAGATGTCGGCGGCCGATCTGATCGGGCTGGCCGCGAAACATACGGTTGCCAGGATGCTCGAGCGCGACGATTTCAACAAACGCTACAAGAGCGGGCAGCCTATTGCGGTTCATGAGTTTCTCTATCCGTTGGTGCAGGGCTACGATTCGGTCGCGATGCGCGCCGACGTCGAGCTCGGAGGGACGGACCAGAAATTCAACCTGCTGGTGGGCCGGCAGATGCAGCAGGCGTACGGCCAGACGCCGCAGGTGGTGGTGACGATGCCGCTGCTCGAGGGACTGGACGGAGTGCAGAAGATGTCCAAGTCGCTCGGCAACTATATCGGTATCACCGAGCCCCCGACCGAGATCTTTGGCAAGATCATGTCGGTGTCGGACGATCTTATGTGGCGCTACTACGAATTGTTGAGTCTGCAGTCGGGCAACGAGATTGCGCAGCTGAAGGCAGCCGTAGCGGGCGGCCGCAATCCGCGCGATGCAAAACTCGATCTGGCCGAGGAAATCGCAGCGCGTTTTCACGGCGCGGCGGCAGGCCGGCAGGCCCACCAGCAGTTCCTGGCGCGGTTCCAGAAAGGTGCAGTGCCCGAGGACATGCCGGAAGTCGCGATCGACGGCGGCGGCAAGCCCGTTCGCCTGACGCGAATCCTGAAAGAAGCGGGTCTGACGCCGAGTACCTCCGAGGCGATGCGTATGATTCGCCAGGGAGCAGTGAAAATCGACGGGCAACGTATCGACGATGCTGGGCAGGAGCTGGTGCCCGGGGATGCAATGGTGTGTCAGGTAGGCAAGCGCAGATTTGCGCGCGTGACGGTGACCTGACCGGAATCCCGCCGGTGTCCGGCGGGCTAGGGAACGATCGAAAAAGGAGTGGCAATGCGAAAGACAGCGATAGTGGTCAGCGTGGTGTTGGGTATCGGCGCCATCAGCCTGGCATGGGCGCAGGACGTGAAAAGACTTAATGACGCAGTAGAGACGCGTCAGGCCGTAATGAAAATCATCAAGTGGAATCTCGGGCCGATGGTCGGCATGGTCAAAGAGGAGATTCCCTTTGACGCCGACAGGTTTGCGCTGGGAGCGCAACGCATCGCCATGGCCGGGTCGATGATCGAGGACGCATCCCGGCCGGATACGCGAGAGGCCACGTTGGCGAATGAGGCGCTGCCAAATATCTGGGACGAATTCGCCGAGTACGAAGAGCTGTCCGAGAAGCTCGCGGCGAGCAGTGCGTACCTTGCCGAGGTGGCCGAGGGCGGCGATCCGGGTGCCAGTCGCACTGCGTTTCTGGACATGACCAAAGATTGCAAGGCCTGTCACGACAAATTCCGCGAAAAGAAATAGGGGCCCGGACCAGCCACTGCGCCGCGAGGCGCAGTGGTCTCTCAGAACATATCGATATCCAGCGGCGGCGGTTCCGGCGCCAGCCCGACCAGGAGCCAGACGATCATGGCGCTGGCCAGCGCCAGGGTGAGCGCCAGGCCCGGTTTCTGCCGCGCGATTCCGCTGCTATCCGCCGTGTCCTCACGCGGTTTTCTGCCGGTAAACATCGGGGTAACCAGGTTCTCGCGCAGCAAAAACCAGTGCAGCAAAATCGCGCCAACGTGCAGCGTGATCAGCGTAGCCAGGACCCAGAAATTGACCGAGTGGATATAACTCAGGCGATTGCTGATCGTATCGGGCAACAGGTGATGCCACGGTCCTGCAAAAAAAATGTCGTCGCTGTTGCCAAGGCCGGATAGCGCCTGAACGAATACCAGAGC
>CAVOVJ010000003.1:227500-607214 GCA_963699835.1 uncultured Gammaproteobacteria bacterium
TGCTTTGCAAGCAGGAGGTCGGCGGTTCGATCCCGCCTGGCTCCACCAGATCACTGGAGAGGATAGAAACGTAAAACCACACCTGCGTAGGTTTCCAAAGATTCGTATGCAGCTGTGGTTTTATGTTCGGTCAAGCGGTCTCGACCGTGAAGTCGGACGCTCTTTAACAATTCGGTATGAATACTGATGTCAAGCTCAAGTAAATATAGTTGTACATGCAACTTTACTTGTGTCGTGTCGCATTCGTGAGACCAGCGCCATAGAGCCCTGGGCAATCGTTGTCACAAGATTGTCAAAGGTTCTGAAGGTTTTTTCTGAGCTGCACTTTGGTGATGAAGAGATCTGATGAGACTGTTTGGGGTTGTATGGTCAAGTGAATAAGCGCATACGGTGGATGCCTTGGCGGCAGGAGGCGATGAAGGACGTAGTAGCCTGCGATAAGCTTCGGGGAGCTGGCAAACTAGCTTTGATCCGGAGATTTCCGAATGGGGAAACCCGGCCACTTCGGTGGTCATCTCTACCTGAATACATAGGGTAGATGAAGCTAACCCGGGGAACTGAAACATCTAAGTACCCGGAGGAAGAGAAATCAATTGAGATTCCCTGAGTAGCGGCGAGCGAACGGGGAACAGCCCAGCACGATTTAGCATGTTGTTTAGTAGAACGGTCTGGAAAGTCCGGCCATAGAGGGTGATAGCCCCGTAAACGAAAAACTTCATGTGGAACTAGGCGTGCGAATGAGTAGGACGGGACACGTGTTATCTTGTCTGAACATGGGGGGACCATCCTCCAAGGCTAAATACTACCTGCCGACCGATAGTGAACTAGTACCGTGAGGGAAAGGCGAAAAGAACCCCGGAGAGGGGAGTGAAATAGAACCTGAAACCGTGTGCGTACAAGCAGTGGGAGCCCCTTCGGGGGTGACTGCGTACCTTTTGTATAATGGGTCAGCGAGTTACTTTCAGTGGCAAGCTTAACCGCATAGGGGAGGCGTAGGGAAACCGAGTCTTAACTGGGCGTCATAGTCGCTGGGAGTAGACCCGAAACCGGGCGATCTACCCATGGCCAGGGTGAAGGCAGGGTAATACCTGCTGGAGGCCCGAACCGGGTGATGTTGAAAAATCATCGGATGAGCTGTGGGTCGGAGTGAAAGGCTAAACAAGCCCGGAGATAGCTGGTTCTCCTCGAAAGCTATTTAGGTAGCGCCTCGTGTATCACTCTCGGGGGTAGAGCACTGTTTCGGCTAGGGGGCCATCCCGGCTTACCAAACCGATGCAAACTCCGAATACCGAGAAGTGCAATCACGGGAGACACACGGCGGGTGCTAACGTCCGTCGTGGAAAGGGAAACAACCCAGACCGCCAGCTAAGGTCCCCAAATTACGGCTAAGTGGGAAACGATGTGGGAAGGCAGAGACAGCCAGGAGGTTGGCTTAGAAGCAGCCACCCTTTAAAGAAAGCGTAATAGCTCACTGGTCTAGTCGGCCCGCGCGGAAGATTTAACGGGGCTAAGCCGTGTACCGAAGCTGCGGACGCATGAACTCCTCGGAGTCCATGCGTGGTAGAGGAGCGTTCCGTAAGTCTGTGAAGGTGTGTCGCGAGGCATGCTGGAGATATCGGAAGTGCGAATGCTGACATGAGTAACGATAATGCGGGTGAAAAACCCGCACGCCGAAAACCCAAGGTTTCCTGCGCAACGTTAATCGGCGCAGGGTTAGTCGGCCCCTAAGGCGAGACCGAAAGGTGTAGTCGATGGGAAGCAGGTTAATATTCCTGCACCTCGCATTACTGCGATGGGGGGACGGAGAAGGGTAGGCCAGCAGGGCGACGGTTGTCCCTGTTTAAGCGTGTAGGGAGTGTTCCTAGGCAAATCCGGGAATACAATCCTGAGGCGTGATGACGAGGCTCCCTCGGGAGCCGAAGTGGTTGATCCCATGCTTCCTGGAAAAGCCTCTAAGCTTCAGGTAATGCGGGACCGTACCGTAAACCGACACAGGTGGGTGAGGAGAGAATCCTAAGGCGCTTGAGAGAACTCGGGTGAAGGAACTAGGCAAATTGGTACCGTAACTTCGGGAGAAGGTACGCCCCCGGTGGTGATCAGACTTGCTCTGTGAGCTGTTGGGGGTCGCAGTGACCAGGTGGCTGCGACTGTTTATTAAAAACACAGCACTCTGCAAACACGAAAGTGGACGTATAGGGTGTGACGCCTGCCCGGTGCCGGAAGGTTAATTGATGGGGTTAGCTCTTCGGAGCGAAGCTCTTGATCGAAGCCCCGGTAAACGGCGGCCGTAACTATAACGGTCCTAAGGTAGCGAAATTCCTTGTCGGGTAAGTTCCGACCTGCACGAATGGCGTAACGATGGCCACACTGTCTCCACCCGAGACTCAGTGAAGTTGAAATCGCTGTGAAGATGCAGTGTACCCGCGGCTAGACGGAAAGACCCCGTGCACCTTTACTACAGCTTCGCACTGAATTTTGAACATGTTTGTGTAGGATAGGTGGGAGGCTTTGAAGCGGGGACGCTAGTCCTCGTGGAGCCAACCTTGAAATACCACCCTGGCATGTTCGAAGTTCTAACCCAGGCCCGTTATCCGGGTCGGGGACAGTGCGTGGTGGGTAGTTTGACTGGGGCGGTCTCCTCCCAAAGAGTAACGGAGGAGCGCAAAGGTACCCTCAGCGCGGTCGGACATCGCGCAATGAGTGCAAAGGCATAAGGGTGCTTGACTGCGAGACAGACAAGTCGAGCAGGTGCGAAAGCAGGCCTTAGTGATCCGGTGGTTCTGTATGGAAGGGCCATCGCTCAACGGATAAAAGGTACGCCGGGGATAACAGGCTGATTCCTCCCAAGAGTCCACATCGACGGAGGAGTTTGGCACCTCGATGTCGGCTCATCACATCCTGGGGCTGTAGCAGGTCCCAAGGGTATGGCTGTTCGCCATTTAAAGTGGTACGCGAGCTGGGTTTAGAACGTCGTGAGACAGTTCGGTCCCTATCTGCCGTGGGCGTTGGAGACTTGAAGGAAGCTGCTCCTAGTACGAGAGGACCGGAGTGGACGTACCTCTGGTGTTCCGGTTGTCACGCCAGTGGCATTGCCGGGTAGCTACGTACGGAAGGGATAACCGCTGAAAGCATCTAAGCGGGAAGCCCCTCCTAAGATTAGGTCTCCCTGGGGACTCGATCCCCCTAAAGGGCCGTTGAAGACTACAACGTTGATAGGCTGGGTGTGGAAGCGCAGTAATGTGTGAAGCTAACCAGTACTAATTGCCCGTGAGGCTTGACCATACAACACTCAAGTAGTTTCGTTAGGTGTTGATCTGACGACATGCGACACGCATCAGTGTTCATCCGAATTGTGCAGTTCCGGTGACGGGACTGCGACAACCAGTTTGCCTGGCGGTAATAGCGAGTGGGAACCACCCGATCCCATTCCGAACTCGGAAGTGAAACTGCTCAGCGCCGATGGTAGTGTGGGGTCTCCCCATGTGAGAGTAGGTCATCGCCAGGCTTTTAAATGCGAAACCCCGGTTGCTTCGGCAGCCGGGGTTTTTCTATGCGTCGGTTTTGTCGTTGGGCTGGCACTGGCGGTTGACTGATCGCGCCATGCCTGGCGCGACGCTCACAGGCAGATATCTAATCTCTACCCGAGGGGCAGCGCGGACTGAATGCGCTGGAGAAACTGCCGGCGATCCGGTTCGGACGGAATATGGCTCGCCAGCTCATGACAAAGATCGTTGAGATTGGCCGCGCGTGTTGAGGCAAAGTGCGCCAGGCGGTCTGCCACCGGTCCGACGAAATAGGTTAGTTCGGAGACTATGCAGGCCATCTGTTCCTTAGTGAGATCGAGCGTCTCGGTGCCTTCTTTCCGTTCGATTCCGGAGCTTGCTGCAGGTGTCGGCACAGGCGGCTGCGTGCCGCGCAATGTCGAGTGATACACATCGGAATTCTCGATGGCCCTGACGAACTCGTTGCGCTCCTCGGGTGTGGGAATGTGCCTGGCGAGCTCGTCGGTGATGCTCGCCAGGTCAGTATCGGGGCGGCAAGCTCTTCGGACGAAGTGCCCGGCCATCGGGCCGACAAATGACGCAAGGCGTTTCTCCATTAACTTTAGCAGCTCCGCTGAAACGGGTTCGTCGAGCGCTGGTGCATCGCTGCCTTGCGCAGAATCTGACTTGCTCGAACGCCTGGCTCTGGAATTGCCATCTTCCATGGTTCCTGTCAGCCAGTCCGTCAACGCGTTCCGAAATTGTCTTGCGCTTTGAAAGCGCTGCATCGGGCTTTGATGCAGCGCTGTTTCCAGCAGCGACACGAGACCCGGTATTTGTCCTCCGGTCAGCCCGGCTTCCTCCATCAGTGCCGCCACATTCTCTTCTCGCTGATAGCCTGGATTGGGACGCTGCCCGGTAATAAGTTGGAGCAACACCATGGCCGTGCTGTAAACGTCGGAGCGACTGTCTACAAGTTCGCCGCGTGCCCCTTCCGGGGACATGTAACCGGGCGTCCCGACCACATAGCCGATCCTGGTCAGATCGGATGTGTCGAGTCGGGCAACACCGAAGTCCGCGACTTTTACCCCGCCGTTGTTCAGCACGATAATGTTGGCGGGCTTGATGTCCCGTGCACCACGCCCTGGGAGTGGGCGTAATGCAACGCCGACAGTACCGGAACCACGAGGTCGATGGACTCCCTGAATCGTGAATTGCTGGGAGGCCAGGAGGTCGCGCAGTTCGCGTCCTTCCACCAGTTCCATGACAAGGTACGGAACATCGTGTTCTATACCGAAAGTCGAAAACTGCAACTATGTTCGGGTGCGGACACCGTGCAGCCGCCCGTGCCTCTTGCTGAAACCGCTGCGCGAAATCGTTGCCTTCGTTACCGTGGCAAAGGTGATCGTGCATCACCTTAATCGCGACGATGCGCTCAATAACCGGGTCGTACGCCCGATAGACGATGCCCATCGCCCCGCGACCGAGCACCGACTGGACCTCGTACTTGCCGAGGCCTTCGGGTCAATCCCGGTTCAGCCACGGACCTGAATTCCGAGTGCGTCGAAGATAAATGGGAACAGGAGTCGGATCATTCGCGCCGCAGCACCGTCTCGTCGTCCAGCATCTTCATCGCGGTGGCGAGGCTACGGTGCATTCTGTTGAACGAACGCGCCAATGCCGTCATTTCGTCGTTGCCGACGACTTCCAGTTCCTCGACATTCTGCCCACCCATGCTCATCGCGTCCGCCTGTGCCGAAAGCGCCTGAACGGGCTTGATTACGAATTTGTGCAGCAGCACGTTCAACAGCAGCGCGACCAGCAGGAAAGGCCATTACCAACGACCCCATGAACGTGATCAGCGCTGACCTCGCTCGTTCAAGCGGAAGAGACATCGGTACCTGGACAATTTGTGCGCCGATGATTTCGTTCATTTTCCAGCCGAAACCGTTGTCGTCACCGTAGGTATCGATCAGAGTTTGCGGCGCTTCGGCAGGTGTGCTGTGGCAGACAAGACAATTTTCGTTCGTGATCTGGATCGGATGCCCCATGTACAATGCCGGGCCGGTCGGGGTCATTCTTCTCTCCGACCAGCTCCTTCTCCGCGGGGTGATCCCGGAACCACGCCACGATATCGGTTTCCCAGCCGGTTGCACGGTCCGCCGGATTGGTCGGATTAAGGGTCGCCTCCTTGTAACTGAACTCAGGATAGTTTTTGCGAAATTCCGAAACGTAACGCGAGGCGGCATAGGCCGGTACGGACTGGGGCATGAATTGACGACGTTGCTGGACCGCCAGCAACGGACGGATTTCGGAAACGGTATAACCGCGTACGGCTATCGCACTCTCCATCATGATTCGCGCCGACTCGAGAATTTCGGCACGAGCATTGCGTTGTAGAGAGTTGTAGGTGAACAAACCGGCCGCCAGTAGCCCAATCAGGCTGGTAAAGCCGAGTACGAGGTTGAATTTCAGTCGCAAACCCATGAACTGTTCTCCGGTTGGCTTTTCTTGTCCGCTCAGGGCGCAGATGTCGTCGCAGGTCCGCAGGGCCTCGAGCGCCGTTGCGAAACCATCGATGGCAAAAGTTGCGCTATATGCCTGCGTCACCGGCCAGGTTGGCCAGAAGCCCAGGGTGACCGTCACCGACGAACCGCGGCGGAATTGTTGCATTATTTCGTTGTATCGTTCTTTGAACAGCACATCAGTTTCGGCAAAAAGTCCGGGCAGCGGAAACGATGGCCCCGAGTCGATCTGCAGCCCGGTATTCTCATAGCTGAGATCGACATTGGAACGCGTGTCGACACGCAGCGTGTCCGCGGTGACGATCAACGAGATCTCCGACTCCCCCTGGCCATCCTGAATTTGCTTCGTAGTCGAGCGCAGTAAGCAGCGCTTCGTTCTTGAAACAGGATCCTGCCCCCAGTCCAACGTCCAGCCTGTGTTCAGCGCCAGTGGGAGGCTCTCCAGCTCGATCACCGGCAGCGCGGTAGACCCAACCAGGCCCATTTCCGTTGTCATTCCGGGTTCTGACCCCGCGGTTTCCGGCTCAGGCTCAGGCTCAGGCTCAGGCTTCGGCTCGGGCTTCGGCTCGGGCTTCGGCTCGGGCTTCGGCTCGGGCTTCGGCTCGGGCTTCGGCTCGGGCTTCGGCTCGGGCTTCGGCTCGGGCTTCGGCTCGGGCTTCGGCTCGGGCTTCGGCTCGGGCTTCGGCTCGGGCTTCGGCTCGGGCTTCGGCTCGGGCTTCGGCTCGGGCTTCGGCTCAGGCTTCGGCTCGGGCGTCGGCTCGGGCTTCGGCTCGGGCATCGGCCGTGGTTCGGGGGTGATCACAGTTTCAGGGGGGAGCGCCGTTTCGGCGTCGATGCCACCACGATCTGTCTCACCGGTCGGAGTATCGTCACGTTGATTCGTTGTTTGCTGGGCACAGCCGTGCAGCAATACGAGAACCAGCAGGGCACGCAGCAATCTACTCACGCAATAACTCCCGATAGAATTTCCGGTCTGGCGCACTGTCCCTGCCAGCCAGAAATTCAGCGCAGTTCGATCCGCTCCGTGTGATCGTCAACAGCAAGTATAGTTGGTCGCCGGCCCGGCACGGCGGAGAGTCTCGCTCGGGCATGCCTCGCACCACAATCGGAGAATAGCATCGAATGCCAGCGGGACTAGCGGGCATAGCACTCATTTCACTACAAAATCATCAGCCGGGTGCATTGTTATCCGTGACGGCATGTTTGTTATTGGCCAGCTTCACGGATCGAAGTTTCGGATTGCGCGTTCTGCCGCCGCACCGGGCGCATATGAACCCCGCCAGTCGGCAAATTATCGTAGCGTTGACTATGCTTCGGTGGAATTCAAGAGTTGGCGCAGCGCACAGCGGCGCCGAACCGAAAACAAGGATGTTAGCGATGAGCGTCAAACCGATTCCTGATGGTTATCACACCGTGACCCCTTATCTCTTTGTCGACGGCGCTGCCGCGGCTATCGAGTTCTACGCCAAAGCGCTTGGTGCGGTAGAACTGATGCGGCTGGCCGGGCCTGGCGGATCCGTCATGCACGCGGAAATCATGGTTGGAAACTCGCCAGTGATGCTGGCCGATGCCAACCCTGAATGGGGCATGCAGAGTCCGCCGGCACTTGGCGGTACACCCGTTACTCTCGCCGTCTATGTCGAAAATGTCGATGAGGTTTTCCAGCGCGCGATCAATGCCGGTGGTGAGCAGGTCCGCCCCGTCGAGGACCAGTTCTACGGTGATCGAACCGGGACGTTGCGCGATCCCTTCGGACATGTATGGACAATCGCTACGCATACCGAGGATCTTGAGCCAACGGAGATCGAGAAGCGTTTTGAGGAGATAAAGGCAAATCAGAAATCCGGGTGACCGTGCCTTGAACGCGGCTGGATGTTTGAGAAAACGGTCCTTGCCATTGTGCAGTGTCAGCATCGGCGCTATAGAGTCGCGGCGCGGAATTTGGCGCACCGCGAGAGCGGCGCGAGGACGGCCGGCTTGTCCGGTTTCCGGTCATAGACGTACCCATACGGCCGGTCGCGCACTTTTTTCCTTGCGCTGCTAGCTCGGTCCGCTACTCTTTTCAACAGGGCAACAATTCTGTGTCATGTGCCTCGGGGGCCATATGTCCGCTGAAGAAAGTGCATCGATGCACCGTTTGTCGCACCATGCCGCAAGCTTTCTGCAACGGCACCGTTTGGCTGGATTAGAAAAGGAGTTGCCGATTTCCGGCGTGCACGCAGGCAAAGCCTCATGTATGGCGGAGTTCTTGTCGCGCTCAGCTGGTTGATTGTCGCTACAGCATGGGCGCTCGGGAGCTATATTTTGGTGCCTTGCTTTGTTATCCGGGTTCGTTTTCGTGCGGTCCGGTGCTGGCTATTTGCTCCTATTCAATCAGTCGGCAATTGGAGCGGAATCGACACACCGACTGTCTGACACGCTGCATGGTATCAGGGCGGCGCCATCTTTCCAGCGCAATGGTTTTCGCACTGGTGTTAATGGTCATATTTCTGGTTTGGGCGCGCGCGGCATCGATGATCCATGTTTTTTTCCCGGTTGCCGGTGAATACCAGTGGCGCGATCTGCTGCCGTTTCTTGCAGTTGGAAGTGCGGTCGGATCGTTGTTTGCCGGTTTCACTTTCGGTGCCAGTGCGTTTTCGCTGCCTATGCTTGTTGACCGCAAAGTGGATATCGTCACAGCGGTGGTCAGCAGCATCAATGCGGTACTCCGCAACAAGTCGGCGATGATGGTCTGGATTGCTCCTGATAGTGGTCGGGGTTGGGTATTGGCTTTGCAACTGCATTTGTGGGGCTGGCGGTGATATTGCCGATACTCGGTTATGCCACCTGGCACAGCTATCGCGAATGCATCGACGCCTCTGCGTGGCAACCTCAACCGCTGCTGCCTGGCGATCGTGCCGGCTTGGACCCGGGCGAACCGATCGAAACAAATTAGACGCAGGTGCCGCTTCCGCATGCCGGGTGCACCAAGTTGCTGGAGTCCGACCGGGTCGTGGCTGGTTTCATCGCCGACAGATTATCCGGATGCGCTGTCGAGCTTCACATGCTGCCAATCGTATTGGGTGCCTTTCGCACTATATCCGACGCGTGTCTGCCATCCGAACGCGTGCGCGCGGTTGAATATCTTCGCCGTTCGCTGCACCGGGAAGCGTCTTCGCCAGCATTACGATGATGCAGCGAATAACCGGGCAGCGGCTGATGCCGGGCCCTCATGGCTTTAGGTAGGCGTACCCCTGTGCTTGGAGAATAGCAATCTGCGCCACCCCCCGACGGTACGATATCGTCTTCGGCGACGTCATACAGGTCGCTCATGTCGATGCCGCGTCCGGCGATGGTATTGCGACAGATCTGGAATTTTACGCCCTGTTGTTTCAGACCCTCGATCCGGGCGAGCACGGCATCTTTTGCATTGCCTTCGCTCATCTCGTTGCTGCCGACCGCATCCGGGTACATCAGCAGCGAAAGGCCATCTCCGTGCAGAACCACGACCAGGTCGAGATTATCCCTGCCAACCGCATTGATGTGATTCTGGATATTGATCAATGTCGAGGTCTGGTGTTTCGCGCCGTAGTAGTTGACATGATAAACAGCCTTGTGCCGACCCTCGGCATCCGCCGAAGCGGACACTCCGGCAAAAAGGCCGATTGCCAGGATGAACGCAAAAACTGTCTCTTTGTTCATTCGTCGGTGTTCCCGTCTGCTGCATACCGCCATCCAAGGGGGTTCGGTGCCGGGTTCTGCATATCCAATGAGGTCAGTGAATGCGCCCTGCGCCGGCGAAATGTTTGCGGTAGAACTGGTGGTCGAGATCCGTGATTTTTACCCGCTGGCCAGTTTCCGGAGAATGGATAAACCGGTTGTCTCCGACATAGATGCCAACATGCGACACATCACGGCCGATGCGGAAAAACAGCAGGTCACCGGGTCGGGCCGAATCGAGCGAGACCGGCCGCGCGGCTCGAAATTGTTCCAGCGACGTTCGCGGTACTGCAAGCCCTGTCTTACGGTAGGCATAGAAAACGAGACCGCTACAGTCGAAGCCTTGCGGCGTAGCACCGCCCCAAACGTAGGGTACGCCGACCATTTGTTCGGCCACTTTGACGACGTGTGTACCTGCGGCGGAGCCTGGATCGGCGGCACGGGTATTGATCCGGTTGCCGCTGGTCGTGTTACTTTCGGAGTTCGCGCCAGGCTGCGGCGGATTCCATGAGCAAGCCGATGTCGCGAAAATTGCGCTGCAAACCAGGCTCCAGCGAATGTTGTTTCGTTTCACATCCATAGCGTGATCTGCAAACCAGCTCCTACCCAGCCTACCTTGCCACAAAAATCGGTTCCGCCGCTACGCCTCTCGACCGGCCGCGGGGCAGCCTCGTTGCAGATTTTCGTCATCCTGCACGGGTGAAAGGCGGCGACCGCGTGTTCGCAAAGAGAGGGAAAATGGGTGTGCGAAAATTGCTGCGCCTAGCAAAGAACGAGCAGCTCCGCCGCGATGATGATCGGGATCTCATACTGTGCGAAACAGCGGCCGGCGTGATCCGGGTACCGTGTTGGGTAGCGCAAACGCCGTGTGACCGGGGTAAGCCCCGAGGGCTGTCCGATGCACTGCCCGGTCCGGTGAGCCAGGAGACTGAAAAACCCGGGTCAGGATCTGATCGTCTTCGATGTCATGGAGCTTCGCCGGCGCCGGTTTCATCGTGTTCATCGATCGTCAGCAACAAGTCGCCGCTTGCAACCTGCTGCCCGGGCCGGGCATGGACCGTCGTAACGATGCCGGCTACCGGTGCTGCAACCTCCTGCTGCATTTTCATCGCTTCAAGGACGAGCAATGGCTGGCCTTGGGCAACGCTGTCACCGGCTGCAACAACGACCTCCTGCACGACGCCATGCATTGCCGCGGTGATGCTCCCGCCAGCAGCGCTTTCTGCAACGCCGGAGCTGCCGGCGCGATGGCGCACGGCGCGGCAATCCCGATCGGGCAAGGCCAGCGACAGCTTGTCCGGCCCGTTCTGTTGGAATCGAAGGCGAACTTGCCGACCCTCCACGCTGGCGGCCGCGCTGTCGCTGCCCAGCGTTTCGATATCGACGTCGATGGATTTGTCGTCACCGGAAACAACACATTGGTCTTCTCTGACCGGGACCACCGCCAGAGTGTGCTGAATACCGTCAATCTCGAGAGCGTAGCGTGACGCAGGGCGAATACCACTGCTCCAGTTGCGCAAAGTGCGGGCCACCCCCGGCCCGCGTGAATACGCAACATCGCGGTCGAGACGGAATAACAGCGCGGCCGCAATGGCCGCCGCCGGCAGGCCCGAAGCGCTGTCTGGGTCCGTTTCCGCCAATAGCTCGTTGATGAACTCAGTGGTTGCTTCGCCACGGGCAAAACGCGGGCTTTCCAGGCACCGGATCAGGAACGCCCGGTTGCTGCGCGGGCCGAAAAGTAACGTTTCCTGCAAAAATTTGATCAGGCGCCGCCGCGCGATCTCTCTGGTGCTGCCGCGGGCAATGATTTTGGCCGCCAGCGCGTCATAAAAAGGGGTGATCTCCTGGCCCTCACGGATGCCGGCATCGACGCGAACGTCAGCGTCATCGCCTGCCTGCCAACGCGTTATCGTTCCGGTAACAGGCATAAAATCGCGTGCCGGGTCTTCTATATAGAGACGCGCCTCGATTGCATGACCCTCCATGGCGATTTCCTGCTGGGTAAATCCGAGCGTTTCGCCGCGGGCGATACGAATCTGTAATTCGACCAGATCGAGCCTGGTCACCATCTCGGTGACGGGATGCTCGACCTGCAGGCGCGTGTTCATTTCGAGGAAATAGAACGTACCGTCGCGATCGAGCAGGAATTCGACAGTGCCGGCGCCGGAATAGCCGATCGCGCGCGCGGCGCGGATTGCGGCCGCGCCCATTTGCTCGCGGAGGTCAGCTGTCAGCGCAGGGCAGGGTGCTTCCTCTATCAGTTTCTGGTGGCGCCGTTGCACCGAGCAATCGCGCTCGCCGAGATGAACGGTATGACCGGCATTGTCGGCGACGATCTGGATTTCGACATGACGGGCATTGCGTATCGCTTTTTCCAGTATCAATTGGTCCGAGCCAAAAGCGTTCCGCGCCTCGGTGCGTGCAATGCGGACCGCGCCAGTCAATTCGTCTGGATGCTCGACCAGTCGCATGCCACGGCCGCCACCACCGGTCGCTGCTTTTACCATCACCGGATAGCCGATTTCCGCCGCCCTTGCGACCATGTGGGCATCTGACTGGTCATCGCCGTCGTAGCCAGGGACACATGGCACACCGGCGGAGCGCATAAGACGCTTCGCCTCGGCCTTGTTGCCCATTGCGTTGATTGCGTATGGCGACGGTCCGATGAACACCAGGTCTGCATGATCGCAGGCGGTTGCAAACGCGCCATTCTCGGACAAGAAACCATAGCCGGGATGGATTGCAGCCGCGCCGCTGAGGCGGGCGCTCTTGAGTATTCGCTCGATATTCAGATAGGACTCGCTCGCGGGACCGGCGCCGATGCAAACCGATCGATCGGCGAGCGCGACGTGCGGTGCGTCGGCATCGGCCTCTGAGTACACGGCAACGCTCTGCAGTCCCATTGCGCGCACGCTGCGCATGATGCGGCAGGCAATTTCGCCACGGTTGGCGACGAGTATCGTGTCGAGTTGGCGTGTGACGGCGGAAATGAAAGTGACCTCGTCTACAGCCTGGCGACGCCAAAAGCATTGGGTTTGAGATCACG
Organism: uncultured Gammaproteobacteria bacterium; assembly: GCA_963699835.1. GTDB lineage: Bacteria > Pseudomonadota > Gammaproteobacteria > Steroidobacterales > BM003 > BM003. Next base: position 240,253 of record CAVOVJ010000003.1, read on the forward strand.
CTGGCGCGCCTCGGCGCAACACTCCAGGGTAAAGCTCAATACCTTTCTGGTATCGCGAGGGTCGATGACACCCTGATCGAGGATGCGTCCGGATGTATAGAACGCGCCGGACTGGCCATCGAACAAACCAATGACCGTTTGCTCCTGTTCTCGCAGCCTGTCTTCGTCGATTTCGATCCCGCGACGCCCTGCGGCAACCCGCGCTACATGGCTCATCGTGCGGGCCGCCTGCTTGCCACCCATCACCCCGGTTTTGGCGTTTGGCCAGGTAAAGAGGAAGTCGGGCCGATAACCAAGACCGCACATACCATAGTTCCCGGCGCCGAAACTGGCACCGACGTACAGCGTGATGCGAGGAACCCGTATGTTGGAAGCGGCCTGGATCATTTTCGAACCGTGCTTGATCATCCCTGCCCGCTCGTACTGGGTGCCCACCATATATCCGGTCGTGTTGTTGAGAAATATCACCGGGTGGTCGGCCTGGTCGCATAATTGGAGAAACTGCGCCGCCTTGGTAGCGCCATTCGGGTCTATCGGTCCGTTGTTGCCAATGATGCCGCAGGCATAGCCCCGCAGCGCCGCCGTGACGCAAACCGTGGCCGCGCCGTATCGCGGTTTGAAGGCCTCGAAGTCGGAGTCATCGACGATTCGCGCAATCAGTTCGCCCACGTCATAGGGTTTGCTGTGATCGACAGGCACGAGGCCGGCAAGCTCATCTGGGCTGTATACCGGTTCGGCGAACTCCTCGGGGTGGCGGGCCCGGCAGCGCCGATTCCACTGCAGCCGATGCATGATCTCGCGAGTCTTCTGCAACGCATGGCTGTCATCGTCGGCGAGGTACTCGACCAGGCCGGACAGGCTGGCGTGCATTTCGGCGCCACCGAGTTGTTCTTCGTCGGCCACTTCACCCGTTGCAGCGTGCAGCAGGGCCGCACCGGCGAGTGCGGCCCTGCCCCGGCCTTTCACCGCCACGACGTAGTCGCTCATGCCAGGCATGTAGGCGCCGCCCGCGGTAGATGGTCCGTGCAGAACGGTGACGGTCGGGATTCCGGCCGCGCTCAGTTGCGCCAGGCGGTAAAACAGGCCGCCGCCGTGGGCCCAGGTCTCGACGCGGTAATCAACAAGATTGGCTCCGGCGCTTTCCACGAGATGGACGAACGGCAGTTTGATGCTGAGCGCAATGTCCATTGCAGCGGCGACTTTTTCCAGGGTCATCCGGGTGGCTGCGCCGGCATTGATGCCGCTGTCGTCAACCAGGATCATGCAGCGTACGCCGCTGACGAAACCGATGCCGGTGATGCAGCTCGCACCTGGGACGCTGGTGTGCGGATTTGGGTCCTCTACCAGAAAGCCGGCAAGCCCGAAGAGCTCGAGAAAGGGCATGCCGGGGTCGAGCAGTTCAGCGAGTCGCTCGCGCGGCGTCAGCTGGCCACGCTCCTCGAACCGCGCTCGGCGTTTATCCGATAACGCGTCGGCTCTGCCCCTGATCGCATGAAGTTGATCCACCAGTTCAATCATATCGGCGCGGTTCGTTGCGAAGTGATCCGATTGGGTATCGAGGCGGCTGGTAAAGACACTCACTGCGAATCCTCCAGCAACACCTTCGGTACGCGTCACCGGCGTTGCCAGCAGGATTTGCGCATAACACTTGCCTTGCGGGTCGTTGCGCAGGCTGGCCACGCCGCCGCCGCCGAGTACGTCGTGTAATACGAAGTTGATTGCGGCGATACCGGGGAGCAGGAAACGTTCGACGTCACCCTCGAGAAAATGACGGAACCGGGCCGCGACGACCGCGGTTGACAGGGTTTGCCAGATGTAAGGCAGGTACTCGGGTCGGCGGGCAATGACGCCGATGTTGGCGCGGTTCCCCTTGTCGCCGCTGCGTGCCCAGGCAAGTTCGAGCAAAGGGACCTCGACAGTGTCGTGGTCGGGATCGGGGATAACCGGCGGTGCAGGGCGGACGATACCGGCGGTGTCGAGGTATGTGCCCGTACCCGTACCGATGCCGACCGTTTCTCCGCTGACCGAGAGCATCGGCGTCACCTGTGTTTTTGGCCACAGAAAGGAAAATTGACGCACGACCGGTGACGGGCGTGGCCGTCCCGCCTGAAAAATCGCGAGGCCCGCCGGTGTCGCGAGCGCAAGTCCGGTCAACGCTTTGATGAAGGCGACAATGCCTTTTGCTGAAGAATGTTTCGCGGCGATTTTCAGCACGACTTCGCGGGTATCTGCAACGCGAGCGAAATCGCCGTACTGATCTTCGCTCCCGATTACCTCGACGCTGGTCTCGGCTAGCGCTGACATCCCGAGCGCGACCAGCATCCGGTTGCTGCGTTCGAGCGCGGCGGTGGCGAAAGTCCGTGCCTTGGCGGCCGCATCAAAGCCGGTGAACGACAGCAACATGCCGCCGCGATAGCCATCGAGATAGGTTGCTGTGACCTTGTAGTTGGCGGTTGGCGCGCAACCGCGGGCACCGGTTACCTCGACACGGTCGTGGTCGATTTCGCGCAGTTCGACGCCGCTGAAATCGCAGACCACGTCCGGAAGAACGTAAGCCTGGGGATCATCGATCTCGTAAACCAGTTGTTCGGCGACGGTTGCCCGGGTGACCTGACCACCGGATCGGGCTGGTTTCGTGACGACGAAACGTACCATCCGCTGCGATGTCCGCGATCGGGTAGCCGATGGCGGCGATCGAATCGGCGACGTCACGCCAATCGGTGAAATTTCCGCCGCTCGCCTGCGGCCCGCACTCCAGCAGATGCCCGGCGAGGCTGGCGGCTGCAAGCCGGTCGTAATCGTCAGCCGGCCAGCTGAACTCGTGCATGCATGCAGCGAGAACGAGCGCGCTGTCGGCGCACCGGCCGGTGACGACGATGTCCGCCCCGTGGCGCAATGCTGCGGCGATTGGACTCGCGCCGAGGTAAACGTTGACGCTCGCGATCGCCTCGATTGCGGGAAATGCAGCGCCGGATGCCATCTCGGTTATCCCGCTCTGCGCCAGCCTGGCACGCTCGGGCATCAGGTCGTCACCGGTGACCACGGCGACTTTCAGATCGAGTCCGCGCGCGTCCAGTAGTGCGTTGATCGCGGCACCGCAGGCTGTCGGATTTACGCCGCCAGCATTGGCGATCACCTTGACTCCCTGGTGAGCAATCTCATCGAGGTTTGGCGCCAGGGACTCGCTGATGAAATCGGGGGCATAGCCAAGGTCCGGGTCTTTCGCGCGGGCCCGCGCCAGAATCGACATCGTGATCTCGGCGAGATAGTCGTAAACGAGGTAGTCGAGGCCCCTGTCCGCCAGCAGTTGCGGCGTAGCCATCGCCGATTCACCCCAGAAGCCGCTCGCTCCGCCGATTCTAATCCGCTTGCTCATTGTTTCCGACACCTTTGCAAGGTGTTCCCCGTCCTCTTTTGCCATGCCCGGCCGAAGCTGCGACGCCGAGCGCGTTCCGAGCTTACACGTCGCTGCACACAGGGTCATGGGCCTGTGCGGGCCTGGCGCGAAACCTGTGCCAGGCTTCGTGCAGCGTGCCCAGGCGCGGCGGAGATAGATTCGGGCTGTTGTGCTGCCATAAAAAATAGACACCGGCCCCGGTTTATAAAATGATTTTTTCGGCCATCAATATGATATTTTTGGCCACGTACTTCGAAAAAGGTACGTCATGGACGCGGGAATCTCGGTCACCTATGTTTGCGAACTGGCCGGTCTTCTGGGTGAGATGGGCATAGCTCGAGAGGACTTGCTGAGCCGGACCGGCGTTCCGGTTAGCCTGCTTGATGTCGCGGATGCCACGATCAGCCGTTTCGCCTGCCATCGCGTGCTGGCGCGGGCGGCTGAACTGGGGCCTCCCGGATTCGCGTTGCGCCTGGGTCGGCGAATGCGTCCGGGCCACCACGGCATACTCGGCCACGCAATGATCTGCTCGCGCACGGTTGGCGAGTCGCTGAAAACTCTCGAGAGATTTGCGATGACTCGGGGCATTCCTGCTTCGTTTTGCCTCGTCGAGGGTCCGCGTGGCCAGACTCTGCGGTTCGACCTGGCGACACCAGTCGGTCATCTGCGCCGGGAATATCTCGAGTGGGCGCTGATGATCGCGATGTGGCCGGTATTCCAGGACCCGGGTTCGCGCCGGTCTTACCCTTACCTGATCGAACTCGACTACCCGCGTCCGCGTTACAACGAGATTTATAGCGAGCTGATCGATTGCCCGATCGAGTTCGAACGTGACGCAAATGCTATCCACTTTTCCGCCGAAGCCCTGGCGACACCGCAACAAAATACCAATGCCGAGGTGCGCGAGTTCTGTGAACGGCGCTGCGAGATGATTCTCCACGATCTCGAAGCAGGCGGCGGTCTCACCGACCGGGTCAGGAACGCTCTGCTGGCAGGTCCGCCGCCACTGCCTGACGCCGAGACGATCGCGGCGTCGCTGCATATGAGTTCGCGCGCATTGCGCCGTGGTCTGCGCCGGGAGAACGCTTCGTTTCGTATTTTGCTGCAGCAGGTTCGCAAGCAACTGGCTTGCCGCTATCTCGAGGAGCACCAGCTCACTATCGATGAGGTCGCCCGGTTGCTGGGCTACGCCGAGCCTCCCGCGTTCAGCCGTGCTTTCAAAAAATGGGTGGGAGTGAGCCCAAGCGGATTTCGCGCTGAACTCCGGCAATGATTCCGCAGCCATCCGAAGCATGGCGGTTGCACATCCGGTTAACAGACCGGTAGTCCGCTCCGCCGGGATTACGTCGAAAAACGGTGAGCCCGCGCACGAGCCGCCAATGCGGCACCGGGCCGGCCCCGGCAGAGTGCTCGTCGAGCGGTTGATCGGGTCCAGTCCAGTGTTATTGGCCCTCGTAAAAGCACGGAGCTAAAAAGATGTCGCGAGCTAGCCGGCTCAATCCGAACCGGTTGCCGTATGTTCGGCGAAAAACACCGAGTATTCGTTCATACAGCTCGATGCGATTGTCGAGACTGTAAAATCCGTGGCCCTCGCCAGCCTTTACCAGCCACTCGTACGGTTTGTCCTCGGCTTCGAGCGCGGCGCGCAGCGCTTCCGCGTGTGCCACCGGCGCACGCTGATCTTCTTTACCATGGACGATAAATACCGGGACATTGATTTTCTCGGCGTTGTCCGCCGGAGACATGCTCTTCAGGTCGCGGTCGTCATCACCGACCGTCTGTGCAAGCTGGCTAACGAAGGCGCTCGTTCCTGCGATGTCGCCGCTGCTGTCCAGTCGATCCAGGGCATAGACGCCGGCATAGCCGACGGCGCAGCGGTAGAGATCGGGTTCTCTTATGACGCTCATTAATGCGGAGTAGCCGCCAAAACTCGCTCCGAAAATGCAGATTCGGTTGCGGTCGGCAATCCCTTCCCGCACTGCCCAGAGTGTGGCGTCGGTGAGGTCGTCCTGGATCGATGTCCCCCACTTCTTGTATCCGGCAGCTCGGAACGCCGGCCCATATCCGTCGGAGCCACGGAAATTAATCTGTAAAACCGCGTAGCCGCGGCTGGCAAACAGCTGCGCCTCCGGATCGAATGCCCACCAGTCGCGGACTCCGTGAGGTCCGCCATGCGGCAGTACTATCAGCGGCAGATTCTCGCTGCCGGCGGGCGGCAATGTCAGGTAGCCGCGCAGGACCAGGCCGTCGCGGGCCGACAAGGTCACTGGCCGCCGCACAGCCATCGAATCGGAGTCCAGCCAGGGTCGGCGGCTGAACAGGTACTGCGCATCGTTGCGGCTGGCGTCGAATAAAAAGTAGGCACCGGGGTTGCGGTCCGAGTAGACGTACAGCAGGACCCGGCTTTCGTCTTCGGTCCAGTTGACCATGTGGACGGACTCGCCCGGAAACGCCTCAGCCACGGCCTTGTGCAGGCGTGCGGTCCGATGTGTGCTGTCGAGGAAAACGGTTCGAGCGATATCAGGCGTAATCCCGACGCCGACAATCTCGCTGCGGTCCGGTGCCCAGACAACGTGGTTGATGTCGACAAACGGGTGGCTGTAGAGCAACTCCAACTGCTGCTTGTCGGGGTCCACGAGGTAAAGACCCTGGGTCTTTGACTCCGTTGTGGCGTAGGCAAAAAAGCGCCTTCCGTCAGGGGCGACAGTGACAGGTTCGACGGCACTGTCTGGAGCAATCGGGAGATCATCGAGCAAAACCCAGGGCCTATTCGGGGCGGATCGGTAGTGCAGTTGTTCCTTGCCGTCTCGGGTCAGGCCTGTCGCAACCCTCGCGATCCCTTTCGCGTCACATACGATGGTCGAGGTCAACGCCTCGCCGAAAGAAGACTCGACCGGCCCGCGCGCCAATTCCTGGCGTTTCCCGGTGTAGACATTGACGCGGTAAACGACCGGTACGCCGCCCTCGAGCGGGTGTGCGGCAACGATCACATGGCGGCGGTCCTCCGATAGCCGCGAACAAAGTTGCGCAAACGATCGCGTGTTTGCGGCGGTACCCCTCCTGGCGCGATATTTGGTATAGAAACCAAAAACCTGTTTGTAGCCGCTGCCGTCTGCATTGACCGCCCACAGTTCACCGGTAGGAAGCGGCCGCTCAAGCTGGTTGAAAGTGGCCTGCAGTCTGATCAACAGGCGCTCTTCATTGACCCATGTGAACCAGGAAATACCCTCGTAACGCTCAAATCTGATATTGGCCGTGGCGCGGTCGCTGCCGGCCTCCAGGACCAGCAAGGACTCGATGCCGTTGTTGTTGATCGTTGCCGCGAGATAGCGTCCGTCGGGAGAGAGCCGCGCGGTGTCGAATTCCGCGGCACGAACGAAATCGGAGACGGGAGGTAGCTCGTCGGCGAAACTCTCGCCGTGACCAAGCGCGGCCATGAGTAAGAGCAGGCTGACTATTTGCCGAATTATCATATCGATGCGGTTTTCGCCGGTACGATCACCCGATTGCGCGTAAATGACTCACAGTATTTGGGGGTAAAGACTATTAGAAGACACATTACTGCGCAATGTACGGAGTTTTTCGTTGCGCCCCGCTGTGAAACTCGCAAATTGGCCGATATCGTCTATGGTTAGAGCATCCTGCAAACCTGCAGGACAATTGGGAGTGTGCTCATGAAAAGAAGAAGAATCACAGCTGCAGCGGTTTCAATGGCTGCGGTATGTTGCCTCGGAGCATCGAGCGCGATGGCCGATGATGCGGCTGATGTCATCGCGGCTGCCAAAGCGCAGTGGGCGGCCGGCATCAGCATGGCTTCGGCGGCCAAACAGATGGAGACCGTTGCCGACGATTACACCGAGTTCAACCCGGTCTATCCGACCCGGATCGACGGCAAGGCGCTCAATATGACGCTTGCGGAAGCCGCGCTGAAAGACGGCGCGAAGACGATCGCCTCGGAGATGGCCAACGAAAAGGTGCAGATTTACGGCGATACGGCGATTCTCACCTACAACTATATCGGCGTCGGCCAAAGCAAGGACGGCGTGAACGAACCTATTGCCGCTAAATCCACACGTGTTTACGTCAAGCAGAATGGCAAGTGGATGCTGGTGCACGCCAATTTCGCGCCAGTCGCAATGCCCGATTAGAAAAATGGTTTTTTCTCTACCAGCGGAGCCCCGCCGTCTGGCGGGGCTTTTTCATGGGTACTAATGCTATCGGAACAGTTGATAGCCAACGCCCGGTCAGGCCGGCAAAAACCCCACCAGGACGGCTGCTCACATAGTCCGCTCCGCTTCCCCGGCGAGTTTCTTACCAACATCGAGCAGGACCGCGAACCCCTTGCCCCAATAGCGGTGTCCCAAGGTCATCGCGTGCCCGGTGCCGGCTGCGGCGATCGCCCGGTCGGCGTGGTTGAGCAAGTTATCGAGTGTGTGGACAAACGCTGGCGGATCGACAAGGCAGACCGCTGCTGTGCAGCCGTCCTTTTCAGCGACTGTCGCGCATTTCCCTTGCTGCAATCCGTTTCGGCATAGCCTGACAGACGGAATGCCTGGCTGAGATGTCTGCAATAGGACGTAACGGCTTCAGGCGTCGCTCACACGCATTACAACCCAATGCTAGGGGAGCAGATCGTCGTAGACCAGAAGAACTTCTTCGTCGCCACCGGACTCTGGAAGAATGATCAGGCCGGTCTGTACTTCGCCGCCAACAAACTCGTAGGGTATCGGGCCGACGATGATCGTCTCATTGTCGTTGCTCGAGCGGTCGGTAATGATCAGCGAGTAGTCGCCCGGCAGCAGGCGCAGGTAGTCGGTCGCGGCCGGGAATGGCAAATCCCTGACGATAAGGTCATTTTCATCCAGATCCGATGAACCGCTGTCGGCCAGGTACACAGAAATGAACGAGGTATCCGGCGAGACGTTGGCAAACCGCATTTTGCCATCGGTAACAACGCTTCTGGGATTCCCGGTAAAAGTGAGGTTGGTTATTTCGTCGAGCGGACGAACCAGAATCGAATCGTAAATACTGGATTGCAGATACTCACGCTCGTATTCGCTAATTATCGGGTCGGTCGTTGCGGTTTCGGTGACGCTCACTTTCACGTCGGTGGCCGGGATTGGCGTAACCGGGGAGCGCTCCGCGTAACCGGTGTTGCTGGTCAGGGGGGCGCTAAAATCGTCGTCGATGAAGGTATCGAGCGCGGGGGCACCAGGTGAGGCATTGCCGACCCGCAATGCCGAGCCGGTGCCCTCGGCGTCCAGGGCGAAACCGCCGTTCTCGCTGGAAACGAGCAATCGCAGCGATGAGTCGCCGATCGACACGTTGTCGGCGATGGCGATCAGCCATTCCACCCCGTCGAAATCGATTTCGGGGATATCGACAAAGGTCAGCAAATCGGAGACATACAGTACCTGTCCGGGGTTGCCGGCCGGGGTGACGGTAATCACATACTCGCCGAAAGGAATCAGCATGGAATCCGTAAAATCGAATTTCGCTATGGTTGCAAACGGAGCTGTGGTTGAGAGATCGACGTCAGGTGCCGCAACATATACGTCGAGTGCGTCCTGTGCATTCACGGCGTGTACGAACTGGAAGAAGATCTCGGAGATGGGACGGCGCCGCCTGTCGCCCGTAACAACGATCAATTCCGGGTCGTCGAAAAAGCCCGTCACGACCAGCGTTGTTTCCACGTTTTTGTTGACGCCCACATTTGCATCGACTATCGCCTCTCCGAGGCTCAGGTCGGCGAGCACGGGCTGGACCTCGATTCTCTTGTTGCCGACAATCGTGCCGGGCAGATATCCGCTCGACGTGCCATAGGGCAGGCCGTTGGAGACCGTGAGCCCATTTTGACGGAACGATAACGGCGGACCATCAGAGAGCACGTTGAAGCCCTGCAGATAAAAGATGCTGGCGCCACCGCTGTTGCAGCCGATCAACACCGCCAGCGTTGACAACGCCGCCAGAAAAACGATTCGTTTGAGCATGGTAACTCCGTGCTTGTGACCGGATCTGCCGCGCTCGTACCTGCTCGGAATGAGCGGCCTCGCGAGTGGAGCGGCGCGGCTGGCAGCAGTCTGGCCGGGAGGCAATCCGTTCAGATCGGGCACTCTACCGGCAGCTCCTCCCGGAGTCCAGACTCCCGCGATCCGAGCCGCCGCGGCCCGAGGCCGCCAACCGGGGGCGGCCGGACCCTTTTCAACGGACTCGCGGAAAGTGCTTGTGCAGAGCGGCTATCGGTTCGAACCGGTTGCCGAGATTTTCGGCAAAGCGCAATGCCGCGGCGATTTGGTCGCCATAGCGGTCGCGCGAGTCGCGCAATTGCTCCTCGCGAATCGCTGGGTTGTAGCCCTTGTCGAGGTTTTTCGAATAGCGCCGCATCAGCGGGCCCGAGACCAGTGCGGCCGCCTCGTCCGCGGCAAACGGCGTGCCAAGGAACGCGGCGACTTCGTTAAGACGCTGCCGGGGGCTGGCCAGAAAATCCTCGAAGTCGAGCAGCATCATGCGGTCGGCGAAAACTTCAGCGGCATCGGCGAATGCGCCCATGCTGGCAAGCCAGCTGACCGCAACCCGCTGGGCATCGTCAGAGCCGGCTTCGCAAGGCGCGCCGAGCCAGGTTTCGAGGTCGTTCAACCGGGCCGGATGGCGGGTCTCGACATCCGCGCGCAACGCCGCTGCGCGGAGCATGGTCGCGGCATACGTTTCGAGGCCGACATACAGCAGGATCGCCGGGGCCTCGTGGTCATGCGCAAGCAGTGGTTCGATCAGATTGTTGCAGTCAGAAGTTAGCTTGACAAAGGCACGCTGGGTCTCGCGAAAGCTGCGCGATAACAATGCCACGCATAACCCGAACAACTCAGGTCCTGATTCCCGATCGGCCGCGCGGCGCGAATACGCGAGCGTATGTAATATGCCGGGCTCGCGCAGAGCGAGCAGATTCGGGTGCGCCCCGAGCAGCCTCGAGATCAGCGTCGACCCGCAATGGCCGATGTGGAACAGCCATGCCGGCGGCAGGTGGCGCCGGACCCGTCCGTGGAGTCCCAGGAGTCCGGGCAATGGTAGCCAGCTGCCGCGTGTCGACGGGGAAATGACCCGTTCATCGAGGAACGCGGCGCGTTCGTAGTCCGCCTCGGCCATCTCGATCATCAGGGCCAGGTTTTGCTCGAGATCGATCTGTTGTGGGTAAAGCGACGGGTCGACAGGCAGGGTCGGCAGGACCTGTTTTAACCACCGCCTTGCCTCGCTGTCTGGGTGCATCGGCAACGGGTCGGGTAACTTGGCTGTCAGCCGGAGTTGCGAGTGTAGCAGCAGCAGCGGGGATGTGCGCGGACCAGGTCAATACGTTTACGACTGTGCCCAGCCAGTATAATCGTGCCCAGCCGGTATAATCGCGCGATGGAAACAATTCAACACAGGCTGGGCGTAGCCAGCGAAATGCACCGCTCCGGTCGAGTCGCGGAGGCGGAAAAAATCTACCGCGAGGTGCTGGCGGAGAATCCGGGGCAGGCGGATGCATTGCACCTGCTCGGAATTCTGGCCCACCAGGAAGGCCGCCTCGATGAGGCTGCCAGCTTGCTCAGCCAGGCGGTCGAGAGGCAACCCGAGCGGCCCGGGTTTCACATAGGCCACGGTCGCCTGCTCGCCGCTCGTGGCCAGTGGGGCGATGCGGCCGCGGCCTTTCGCCACGCCTTGTCGCTGCAGCCGAAAGCACCCGAGTGTTGTTATCTGCTCGGCCGGGTTCTGGTCGAGGACGGCAAGCTGGAAGAGGCGGTACGCGCCTTCGAGGCCTGCGTGCGCCTTGCGCCGCATCACCTCGGCGCATGGAATCAACTTGGGCGACGACTGGTCGAGCTCGAGCGATTCGATGCGGCAATCGTCGCCTACCAGGCCATCGTGGCGGCAAAACCCGACAACCGTATTGGCTGGCAGAATCTCGGCAACCTCCAGCTTCACCAGCGGCGATTTGGCGAGGCAGAGTCCGCATTTGCCCGGGCCGTCGGTATCGACCCGCGCCTCGCGGAGGGCTGGTATGGCATCGGGGCATCACGCAGTGGGGCAGGTAAATCCGATGCGGCGGCCGAAGCACTCGCCGAGGCGCTGACCCGCGACCCGGACCATGTTGCGTCGTTGCTGGAGCTTGCCCGCCTTGAACGCGACGCCCGAAACTTTGACGCGGCGCTCGCGCGCCTGCAACACGCCGAGGGGCAGGATCCGGACAGTCTTCCCGTTCAGTTCGAGCTTGGTGCAACGCTGTATCTGCTCGGGCGCAAGGCGGAGGCGACAGCGGCATTACGGCGCGCGACTGCCGATCCGGAACACGAGGCCGACGCGTGGCGAATGCTCGCCCAGATGCGGCGTTTCGATACGCCAGGCTCTGAAGAAGAGTCGGCGATTCGTGCCGTGTTACACCGCGGCGAACTCGACGCCGACACGCGCACGGGGCTGCATTTCGCGCTCGGGAAAATTTGCGATGAACGCGGCGACTACCAGGAAGCGTTTGCGTCCTATGCGGCTGCTAACGAGATACAACACCAGAGTCAGCGTCTCGATCGCGATGATTTAAGCGAATTCGTCGACTCGATGATCGATGCATTTCCGGCGTCTTTGTTCACCGATGCAGGGGATGGCGGCACCGATTCGGAATTGCCCGTGTTCGTGCTGGGCATGCCGCGAAGTGGCACGACGCTGACTGAACAGATCATTCGCGCCCACCGGGATGCGGACGGCGTCGGTGAAATCAAGGCCATGGCCGACATTTTCAATCAGCGCTTCGGCGATGCTGGTTTGCGCAGCCGGCTGCCGGCTGCCGTGGCCGCGCTGGACGCTGACGATCGGGCGGCGCTCGCGACTGACTATCTTCAGCAGGTCGAGGCCATCGCGGAGCCCGGCGCGAGTCGGGTCGTGGACAAGCTGCCTTTCAATTTCAATTACATCGGGTTTTTGCGGCTGCTTTTTCCGAAAGCGCGAATCGTTCATTGCACACGCGATCCCATGGATAACTGCCTGTCGCTGTTCTTCGGCTTTTTTGCCACGCGGGCGTATGTGTTCAATGATCTCGAAGATATCGGTTTTGTTTATGCCCAGTACTCACGGCTGATGCAACACTGGGGTACCTGCGATATCGGACCGATCCATACACTGCGCTACGAGTCGCTGGTTGAGGCGCCCGAGAGTGAGGTTCGCTCGCTGCTCGACTTTCTGGCGCTCGACTGGGAACCTGGCTGCCTGGAGTTTCATGAGCAGGGCCGCGCGGTGCGAACCCTGAGTGCCTGGCAGGTTCGTGAACCGATCTATCGCCGCTCGGTTGGACGCTGGCGCCACTATGAACCCTGGCTGGAGCCGTTGCGGGTTCAGCTGGCGAAGCACGGGCTGACCGATTGAGCGGCCGCCGTCTGCCCGGGTTTGCAGAACGCGCGGTGGCAGCTATGCTTGCCCCCCTGATTGTGCCCCGGGCGGTCGCACAACGAATATTTCCCTCCCGAAATTGCAAAGGTGACAAAGTCTTGAAGCAGATCATCCTGATTGTAACGTGCTGTTTTATTGGTGTTCCCGCGTTGGCCACGGCGGAATCCGGCACGCTCGCGAAAATAAGGGATACCGGGCAGATTGTGCTGGGTTACCGCGGCAATACACCGCCGTTTTCCTATTTGACCGACGACGAGGGGGTCGAGGGGTTTTCGATCGACCTCTGTCGGGTAATCGCGCGCTCCGTCCAGGAGCAGCTCAAACTCGAGAATCTGGAAATTCGTTATGTGCCGGTGACCAGTGAAAACCGGCTGGAGGCAGTGGCCAGTGGCAGGGTAGATATCGAATGCGGGGCGACAACGCGGACACTGTCGCGGCAAAAACAGGTGGAATTCACCCATCTCACATTTGTGACGGGAGGAACGTTGCTGACAACCGCTGAGTCGGGCATCGAGTCGCTGTTTGGTTTGCAGGGCAAGAGTGTTGCCGTGACCAGCGGGACTACTACCCAGGCGGCGCTTTCGCAGTTTCTGTCCAATGAGATGATCGCGGCGACGGTGCGCGAGGTGCCGACCCATACCGAGGGAATGCGATTGTTGAATGAAGGAGAGGTCGCCGCCTATGCAGCGGACCAGGTTGTTCTCGCCGCTCAGGCCCTGCGTGAAACCGAAGGTGAGCGCTACGCCATGATCGAAGGGACATTTTCCTACGAACCTTATGCGCTGGTGGTCAGGCGCGACGATGCCGATTTCCTGCTCGCCGCGAATACGGCGCTGTCGCGGCTGTTTTCGAGCGGCGACATCATGACGCTGTATCAACGCTGGTTCAGTGAGCTCTCGCCAACGCCGCATCCCGTCCTGGTCGCGCTGTACAAGCTGCAGGCCATTCCCGAGTAGGTTTTTCGCTCTCCCGTTATCGTAATCGTCACGGGTTGCGCAACTGGCGCTGGGCCGGTCTACTGTGGCGCCGCTTTACCGCCTGCCCGTAGCGCCGCCTGCTCGGCCGCATCATCGAAGAAAAACGACAATAACGCATAGCGTTTGCCGGCAGTCACGGGTAGCGCTTCGTGGACCAGTGAGCACGAGAAGACAACAGCGCCGCCGCGTTCCGGCCGATAACGGTGTGGGCCGAATTCCGGGAATCGCAGCTCGCCGCCTTCGTAATCGCCGGTATTCAGGTTTATCGTCATAGCAAACCTGCGGTACCACGCGTCATGGCTCACGTTGTCCCGGTGGGGACGGAAATAGCCACCGCTTTCGGAGCGGTAACAAATCAGCTTGAACGGCTCATGCCGATTGACCCTGTAGTGGAATGCACGCTGGATTTCGGGCAGCACGGTTCGCGCGAGTTCGCTTTGAATCCTTTCATACAATGGGCCGTCATGGATATACACGTCGCTGCGATCCTTGACATTGGGGTCGGGCCGCCACGTACGTTTTCCATTCGCAAAGACAAACACTCCGGACGGCTGGCCACCGCGCGATTCGAATTCGCCAATCAGCTCGTCGCAAAAACCGACATCCATCGCCCGGGGTATGACGAGCACCGGCGCCGGCCCGGAGACCTCGAGCGAATCGACTGGCGCAAGGGGCAGCAGCGCAGCCCGGAGTTCTTCGTTTTTTTGCGCCAGGGGGCCGGACAACCGCGCCAGTACCCTGAGGTTGTTATCCGTCAGAACCGCCCAAGGATTTTCATCGGCTGAGCCACGAAGCGCCTCGAGCAGACTGCCGTCGTCGGCAAGAACCGTGGTGTCTTCGCTCACGACGTCCCGGAAATCCGCGAGGTCGGCCACACTGCCCGGTATCAGAGCAACAAGCGACAGGGCAGATGCCGTGGCAATCTCCGTTAGGGCGTTTCCGATCTCCGCGAGTTCCGCAGCCGCCGGGTTGCGCAGAAACAATATGGGCTGGCCGCGATGCAGGTCGCGGTACAGCATTACGATCTCGCCGGAGTGGTCGTTGCGGCGAAAATCGGGAATACGGGTTCCCGTCCGAAAATAGCGCTGCGTTCGCGGCCGCGGATTCGACATCAGTCTGAGTCTTCGGGGATCAGTATTGTCGACCCGGTGGTCTTGCGGTCTTCGAGGTCGCGATGCGCGTCAGCGGTGGCCGCCAGCGGGTACGTCTGGCCGATCTCGATTTCTACCGCACCGCTGATTACCGCCCCAAACAGGTCTTCAGCGGATGCGACAAGGTCGTCTCTTTTCGCAACATAGTCGAACAGCGTCGGACGCGTCAGGTACAGCGATCCTTTCTGCGCCAGGATGGCCGGAGCAAATGGCGGGACCGGTCCCGATGCATTGCCAAAGCTCACCATTAGCCCGCGCGGACGCAGCGCGTTCAGAGACGCTTCGAACGTCGCGGCGCCGACCGAGTCATACACGACGGGGACGCCATCTCCAGCGGTGATCTCGCGCACCCGCGCCGCGATGTCTTCCTCTCTGTAATTGATCGTGTGCGCACAGCCCCGGGCATGCGCGATAACGGCTTTCTCGGCGGAGCCAACGGTACCGATCACGATCGCGCCGAGTGAATTCAGCCACTGGCATGCGATGGAGCCGACGCCGCCCGCGGCGGCGTGGAAAAGAACGTGATCGCCCGGTTTTACCTTGTAAGTGCTATGGATCAGGTACTGCGCGGTCATCCCTTTCAACATCATTGCCGCCGCCCGCCGCTCGTCGATCTCCGGTGGAAGCCTGAGGACATGCCCGGCCGGCATAATACGCATCCCGGCGCAGGCGCCGACCGGACCGGTGGCATAAGCCACGCGATCTCCGGGAGCGACATGGCTGACGCCCGCGCCAATGGCATCCACGACCCCCGCTCCCTCAAAGCCGAGGCCGCTTGGCAGCCCGGCAACCGGATACAGCCCGGTTCTCGTGTAGACGTCAATGAAGTTCAGCCCGACAGCGGTATTGCGGATTCTTACCTCGCCCGCACCGGGGTTCTGAATGTCGAGCGTCTCGTAGCGAAGGACTTCGGGTCCGCCGTGGGCATGGATCCGGACTGCGCGGGTTTTCACTCGATCTCTCCGTGTGGGGCGGCCAGCAGCGGCGCAATCTGGCAATGGTACCGCCGAACGGCCGGGCGAATAACCCGTTGGCGATGGGCCGGGCGCCGACATCTGTTGATTCTGTCGATTTCGCATCCATATCGGTCAGCGCCGCGAAAACAGGGCTGGTTGATCTGGTTCTGTCCACCTAAGGAGTGAAAAGTGTATAAGAAAAGTCTGATACTTCCGGTACTGGCGTCGGCGGTTTTTCTCTACCGCCTGTGATGATGGCGACGACGGTAACGACGGAAGCGATGGCCTCAATTCGCTGGTCAATACCCGTGAATTGCCGATGGGAGATGCGGATTGCCCCGGCGGCGGTCTGGTCTTCGAGAGCGGTCTCGATGCGAATCGCAACGGCATTCTCGACCCGGACGAGGTCGACAACACGACATTTCTCGACTGCGCCACCGCGCCGCAGTTGCGCGCGCTGCACGCCTCCCCCGATGCGCCACCGGTCAACATCCTTGTTGATGGCGTCCCGGCGCTGACCAATGTTGACTACACCCAGGGCTCGGGCTTCCTGCCACTTGAGGAAGATCAGTATCGGATTCAGGTCGAGGCGATTGTTCCCGGCGATGATCCCATCGTCATCGACGAGACCTACGATCTCGAGTATCGCAACGACTACAACGTCGTCGCTATCGGCAATGTTGCTGATCCGATTGCGGCGTTTTTAATCGTAAATCCGACCACAGACGTGTTCGAGGGCAACATCCGTGCCCAGGTCCTGCACGCCGCTCCCGACGCTCCGCCGGTCGATGTCTACGTGACCGCCCCCGGCGCTGACCTGCCGACCAGCACGCCGATCAATGACGAGCCGCTGGCCTACCAGGATTACACCGGTCAGATCGAGGTCCCGGCCGGTACATACCAGGTGCGCGTCACCCTCGCCGGCGATCCGGGGACAGTCGTCTACGATTCTGGCGCCGCCGATCTCGCGGCCGGAACCGATCTGCTGATTGCTGCTGTGGAAAACACCGGGCCGGGTGCGACACCGATCCAGCTGGTTGCACTTGATGGCACGGGCAGCGCGGAGATCTTCGATGCGGCCACACCGGCTGCCGTGGTTGCGGTGCATGCTTCCCCGGATGCTCCGGCGGTCGATATTCTGGCCGACGACCAGAGCACTGCCGAAGACGATGCGATTACTCTCGCCAGCAATGTCGCGTTCACGGATTTCTGTGAAATCGGCGCCGTTCCGGCCCCGGGCGACTATACGATCAGCGTAACAGTCGCGGGAGATCCTTCGTCGGTTGCCTTGCAGTTCCCGTTGTCGGTAACGCAGGGAGATGAGCTGACCGCGATCGTGACCGGTTTTGCCGCCAGCACTCCGCAGATCCAGGCGCTGCCGCTGGTCAACAACACGCGCAGTATCGTCACGGAATCGAAACTGAGGATCACACACGGATCGCCGAGCACCGGCCCTGTCGATATTTACCTGTTGCCCGACGGTACCGATCTCAATGATCCTGACGTCAGCCCCGACTTCGGCGCGGTGCCGTTCACCGGCGACACCGGCATCCTGGCGATTGCTCCGGCTACCTATGACGTCTACGTGACGCCGGCCGGTGATAAATCCGTGGTTGCGATAGAAGTTCAGGATCTGGGTCTGGTCGGTGGTGAGGTGCTCGACGTCATTGCTCGGGACCCGCAAACCGATGGCAGCGAAGGCCCGCTGCCGCAGCTCGTCGTCATCGACCAGTCTGCGGTTGCCGCCTGCACCACCTGATCACTCAGGCAAATCTGCAGTGCCCGGATCCAAATCCGGGCAGTTCCAGCCCGGGCTTCGGCCCGGGTTTTTTTTTGCCGCGCCACGAGGAGTACAATTGCCGCCCCGATACCGACAGCGATAACCAGTAATGAGCGCCACCGATGAGAAGTCGCGACAAACGACCGATACCGCAGTGATGGTCCGGCCTGCACGGTATCAGCGTAATCCGCAGACGCTCGCCTCCAATACCTTTCAGGCGTCGCCGCTTGATCTCAATCCGGAGCAGGAGCAGGAGGCCGCCCTCGCCGAGTTCGATGGACTTGTCTCCGCGCTGACCGCTCTCGGCGTTCACGTCATCGTTTACGACGACACCCCCAAGCCGCACACGCCCGATGCGATATTTCCGAATAACTGGGTCAGCTTCCATGAAGACGGCACAGTCGTGCTCTATCCGATGGAAGCGGAGAATCGCCGGCGCGAGCGACGCATGGATATCGTGGAGTCGTTGAGCAATGAGAGGGGCTACCGGATCAGCGATATTGTCGACCTTGCGTACCACGAGCGAGATGGCCGCTATCTCGAGGGAACCGGCAGCATGGTTCTCGATCGGGTCAATCGTATTGCCTATGCGTGCCTGTCATCGCGAACGCATCTGGATGTCCTGGCAGACTTCGGCCAGCGGATGAATTTCGATGTCGTCGCTTTCGCTGCGGTCGGTCGCTCGGGCCGGGCCATTTATCACACCAATGTAATGATGTGCATCGGCACCGCTTTCGCCGTCATTTGCGCCGATGCTATCGCCGATGCGCAGCAGCGCGACGCGGTGCTGGCACGGCTGGGCAGTTCGGGTCGCGAGATCGTCACGATAAGCCGCGCCCAGGTCGCGCATTTCGCCGGAAACATGCTCGAACTGGCGGCATCCGACGGCAGCTCACTGTTGCTAATGTCCGATCAGGCGCGTCGCAGTCTCGAAGCGGAGCAGTTGCGCCGTCTCGAATCGCATGCGCGGATAGTGGTTGTGCCGGTCGAACATATCGAGCGCAGTGCCGGCGGCGGTGTTCGTTGCATGATCGCGGAGATGTTTTTGCCAACCGCCGCAGACTGATTGCCGTTACAATCGCGGTCTTTGCCGGGAATAAGCCGAAGCGGGTGCGAGCAGTGTCCGTAGCCTGCGCCAACGACACCCGAGATTCTGGTCGAGCATATGGAACGGCCTTTGCGGGCACGCACGCCGCGCCCCCGGCAAGGCGCACGCCGCCCGACTCCGTCCGCCGCGTTGGCGGGGCCGGGTTTGGCTGCCGCGCTCTGGCGCGGAGCGAATCGACCGAGACGTTGCGTATCGGCATGAGGACAAAACGATGAACAAGCGCGACCGGATATTGATGTGTCCACCGGATTTCTACACCGTCGACTATGTAATCAATCCGTGGATGGACGGCATGGAAGGGAACCTGTCGCTGGAGCTGGCACAACAGCAGTGGCTCGCACTTAAAGCCGGGATCGAGGAGGTGGCGGAAGTCGTAACCATCGACCCGCAGCCGGACCTTCCCGACATGGTGTTCACGGCGAATGCCGGAACCGTCTGGGGCAACAAGGCGATCGCCAGTCACTTCATGCCGCTGGAACGGCGTGCCGAGGAAGCCCACTTCAAGAAGTGGTTTGCGGACAAGGGCTTTGAATTATACGACCTGCCCGACGACGTCGGGTTCGAGGGGGCGGGAGATTCGCTGTTCGACCGCGGCGGTCCATGGCTGTGGGTCGGACATGGCTTTCGCACCGAAATCGTGGCTCATGAGCATTTGCGCAAGTGGTTCAGCGATCACGAACTCGTCTCGATCAGGCTGACCGATTCGCGCTTCTATCACATCGATACCTGTTTTTGTCCATTGGTGGCGGGTTACCTGTTATGGCATCCGCCCGCGTTCGACTACGAGTCACGGCTTGAGATCGAGAAGCGCATTCCGCCGCGCCGCCGAATCGTCTGCGACACTGCCGATGCCGGTAATTTTGCCTGCAATGCGGTCAATATCGGCAAGCATATCTTCGTCAACCGGATGTCCAGCGAATTGCGCGGCCGTCTCGAATCGCTCGGCTTCGTTGTTCACCAGACGCCGTTGTCGGAGTTCATTAAGGCCGGTGGTTCGGCGAAGTGCCTGACGCTGCGGCTCAGTGAGCCGCCCGCGTGAGCGTTAACCCAGCCGTTAGTTATGCAATTCGTCCGCTGCAGCCCGGGCGACACGTGTTGCGCATACGCTGCCTGGTTGCCGAACCGGACGCCGCGGGACAGGCGTTTGACCTGCCGAACTGGATACCCGGTAGTTACCTGATTCGTGATTTTGCCCGGAATATCATCTCTTTCCACGCACATTGTGCCGGCATCCCGGTCGCTGTCGAGAAACGCGACAAGTCAACCTGGGTCTGTGCGCCGTGCGAGGGACCGCTGGAAATCGAATACGAGGTGTACGCCAACGACCTGTCGGTGCGAGGGGCCCATTACGACACGACTCATGCTTACTTCAACGGGGCGTCAGTTTTCCTGCGCGCCGTCGGGCATGAGGGTGCGGGCTGCAGCGTCGACATCGATGCCCCGGTGCAGGATGAGACTGGTCACTGGCGCGTGGCAACAGCGATGCGCGCTGAGAATGTTGACGACAGCGGTTTCGGTCGCTACCACGCCGCCAACTATGACGAGATGATCGATCATCCGGTCGAGATCGGTGACTTTACGGCGGCCAGATTCAGTGCCGGGGGCGTGGAGCACGAGATTGCAATCACCGGTCATCATTACGCCGACCTCGACCGGCTTTGTGCGGATCTTGCGCAGCTGTGTCAGACCCATATCGATCTTTTCGGTGGCGAACCGCCGATGGAACGCTATCTGTTCCAGGTGACCGCGCTGGGTAGCGGCTATGGCGGTCTCGAGCACCGTGACTCGACCAGCCTGCTGTGCAGTCGCAGCGATTTGCCGTTGCCGGGAAACGCGACTGTGAGCGAGGCCTATCGCCGCTTTCTGGGTCTGGCAAGCCACGAGTATTTCCACCTGTGGAACATCAAGCGGATCAAGCCTGAGGCGTTTACACCCTATGATCTCGCGCAAGAAAGTTACACGTCGCTGCTGTGGGTATTCGAAGGGATTACCTCCTATTACGATGACCTGGCGCTGGTGCGCAGCGGGCTCATCGCACCGGCCAGCTATCTTGAACTGCTGGGACAGACGATCACCCGGGTGATTGGCGGCAGCGGACGTTTCAAACAGAGCCTGGCGGAGTCGAGTTTCGATGCGTGGACGCGGTTCTACAAGCAGGACGAGAACGCGACCAATGCGATAGTCAGTTATTACGCCAAGGGTTCGCTGGTGGCGCTCGCGTTGGATCTCCGTATCCGGCTGCAGAGCGAGGAACGTTTTTCTCTCGATGATGTGATGCGCGCTGCATGGCAGCGCTACGGGCTTACCGGTGCGGGCATGCCCGAGGACGGTTTCGAGAAGTTGGTGGGCGAGGTAACCGGGCTCGACATGGATGAATTCTTCGACGCAGCGGTTCGCGGAACCGGAGATTTGCCGCTCGACGACCTGCTCGTGCAGTTCGCGGTAAATAGCGGGCGGCGCCACTCGACCGGTCCAGGTGACCGCGGCGGGAAACCGGACGCGAAGTCGGCCGGAGCCGGCGCAGCGCTGGGTGTCGGATTGGAGATGCGACCCGAAAAGGTACTGTTGCGCCAGGTTAACGAGGATGGCGCGGCGTGTCGCGCCGGTTTGTCCGCAGGGGATGAGCTGATCGCCATCGACGGTTTGCGGGTAACGCCTGCGAATACGGCGGAGTTGCTCAGACCCTTCGATCCCGGGGAGCGGGTGCCGATCACGGTATTTCGCCGCGATCAGTTGCTTGTGTTCGATGTCGAGTTGCAGCCGGCTCCGGCCAACATGATCTTTCTGACCTGCGTAGACAGCGATGCAGCGGCGGTCGCGCGGCGCGACCGCTGGCTTGGCCGCGCCGCGGGATAGTCCGAACCGGGGCCGAATCAATTTGCTGCGCAGCTCTTCGCTGCGGCGCCCGCAACAGCCGGATCGGTTCCGGTTACGCTGGAGCGGCGCCCGCGCAGGGCGATTGTAACGACGACCAGCCCTGTTGCCGGATTTTCCAGCGCTGAACTTTGCATCCACCGGCCCATACCATAGCGAACCCGCACCAGTGTCAGACAATTGCATATCAATCAGGGGCGCGGCGCAGAACAATTTGCGCAACCTCGATATCGACCTGCCGCTCAATGAACTGATCGTCGTTACCGGGGTCAGCGGCTCGGGTAAATCGTCGCTTGCGTTCGACACGGTGTATGCCGAAGGCCAGCGCCGCTATGTCGAGACGTTCTCGCCCTATGCACGGCAGTTTCTCGATCGCATGGACAAACCGCGTGCCGAACGTGTTGACGGCATACCGCCGGCAATCGCCATAGATCAGACCAACCCGGTCCGGACCTCGCGCTCGACGGTCGGGACGATGACCGAACTCAACGATCACATCAAGCTTCTTTTTGCCCGAGCGGCGCGACTGTTTTGCCGCGAGTGCGGGGCGGAGGTCGTGCGGGATGATCCGCAACGGATCGTGCGCTCGTTGATGCGTACGGCGAAGACCGATGACGGGCGCGGTGCGCGCGCCAGCGTTTCGTTCGAGGTTGCAATTCCGGGAAATTTCACGGAACAGGAGATTCGCGGTTACCTGGCCCAGCAGGGTTTTGTCCGGGTTGAGCGGTTGACCGCGGATCGGCTGCAGGTCGTGCAGGACCGGCTGCGGCTCGAAAAACGCAATCGGGAGCGCCTGCTGGAAGCGGTCGAGGCGGCCCTGCAACACGGCTCGGGCCGGATCGAAGTGACGCTGCTGGACCCGCCTCTGCAATCGATCCGCTTCTCCGCCGATTTGCACTGCGCCAATTGCGATATCCATTACGACGACCCGTTACCCAACCGGTTTTCGTTCAACTCCCCGCTCGGAGCCTGCGAGGAGTGCCGCGGTTTCGGTCGCAGCATGGACATCGATTTCCGCCTGGTGGTACCGGATGGGTCGCTGAGCCTGGCCGAGGGCGCGGTCAGGCCATGGCAGTCGAAGAGCTACCGCGAGTGCCAGGACGACCTGATGCGGTTTGCGCGCTTGCGCAAAATACCGACCGACCGGCCTTGGTCGGAACTGGACGAACGCGAACGGCAATGGGTGCTGGAGGGCGAGGGCAGCTGGGAGGACGGTAAATTCTATGGTGTCCGGCGTTTCTTTGCCTGGCTCGAAACCAAGTCATACAAAATGCACATCCGTGTGCTGTTGTCGAAATACCGCGCCTACAACGTCTGCGCGGCTTGCGCCGGCGCCCGGCTGAAGACCGACAGTCTGTTGTGGCGCCTGGGTAGTCGCGGCGATGCCGATAACTGTGTTGCACCGGCGTGCCGCTTCCGGCCGAATGGCGTCGCGATCAAACCGCGCCGCTTCAGTTCTCTTCCGGGACTCAACGTCCACGATGTGATGTGCCTTCCGATCGAACGTTGCCGCGGCTTCTTCGCCGGACTGGTATTACCTGCGCCGACGGATGAGGCGGTGGAGCGCCTGCTCACGGAAATTCGCATCCGCCTCGAGTATCTCGAGGAAGTCGGCGTCGGTTATCTGACGCTCGATCGTCAGTCGCGGACGCTTTCGGGAGGCGAAGTCCAGCGCATCAACCTGACCACGGCTTTGGGCACTTCACTGGTCAACACGCTGTTCGTGCTCGACGAGCCGAGCATTGGTCTGCATCCCCGCGATGTCGAACGGATCATACGCATACTGACGCGTTTGCGCGATGCGGGTAATTCGCTGCTCGTCGTCGAGCATGACCCGCAGATCATGGTGGCGGCAGACAAGATTCTCGACATGGGCCCGGGACCCGGCGACCGTGGTGGCGAAATCGTGTTCTTCGGCACTTCCCAGGCACTGCTCGAATCGAGCGAATCGCCGACTGCCAGGTTCTTGCGCAGCGAGCGGGTCGTCGATCGTGGCGGCAGATCACGCGTTGCAATCGATAGTCGTACGCCGCGGCTGCAAGTAACCGCTGCCGCCGAGAACAATCTCAGGGACCTGGACGTGGAGTTTCCGTTGCACGGACTGGTGTGCGTTACTGGCGTAAGCGGCTCGGGGAAATCGACGCTCGTACAGGATGTGCTTTATCGCGCCGCGTTGGAAAGACTCGGTAAGCCGAAAGACCCGTCCGGCACCCACGGCGAATTGCGTGGGATGGATCATATTGGCGACGTGGTGCTGGTCGATCAGTCTTCGATTGGTAAAACGACCCGCTCCAACCCGGCGAGTTTCGTGGGTGCATTCGATGCGATCCGCAAGGCGTTTGCCGCCGAGCCGCTGTCGCGGGAACGTGGATATACCGCCGGAACGTTTAGTTTCAACACCGGCGACGGCCGCTGTCCGGCATGCGGCGGCAATGGTTTCGAGCATGTGGAAATGCAGTTCCTGTCTGATGTTTATCTGCGCTGCGCCGATTGCAATGGCCGGCGCTATCGTCCCGAAGTGCTCGATGTGACACTGGTGCCGCCGCTGGACGAGGCTGCCGCGCCGCCGCGGCGTGCGTTATCGGTGGCCGACGTGCTCGAGCTGACGGTGGCGGAAGCGATCACCTATTTCCGCCATGACGCGGAGGTAATGCGCGGCCTCGAGCCATTGGCTGCCGTTGGTCTCGATTATCTGCGGCTTGGACAGCCGGTGCCGACACTGTCCGGGGGCGAGGCACAGCGTCTGAAGCTCGCGGCCCATTTGTCCGGCGGGCGCGGTAAAACACGCCGCTCGGCGGCGGCCTTGCCCACGCTGTTCCTGTTCGACGAGCCCACCACCGGTCTGCACTTCGACGACATATCGAGGCTGCTCAAGGCTTTCGATCAGCTGTTGGACGACGGCCATGCGATCGTTGTCATCGAACACAACCTCGATGTTATTGGTGCGGCCGACTGGGTGATCGATCTCGGCCCGGAAGGAGGGGAAGGCGGTGGCGCGCTGGTGTTCGCCGGGACGGTTGCGGAGTTGCTCGAATGCTCAGAGAGTCATACCGCGCGCGCGCTTGGCGCGTATCGGATAACGCAGAAAAAACTGGCCGAGCAGGCGCGCCTGCCGCGCCGGGTCGCCGATGCTGGAAAGACGTATTCGGCTGGCGGCAGCGCCGCCATCTGCGTCCGCAATGCGCGCGAACACAATCTCAAACATGTCGATGTCGATATCCCTCGCGATGCGTTTACCGTCATCACCGGCGTCAGTGGCAGCGGTAAGAGTACGGTCGCCTTCGATATTCTCTTTGCCGAAGGTCAGCGTCGTTATCTCGAATCCCTGAATGCCTACGCACGCCAGTTTGTGCAACCGGCGAGCCGCCCGGATGTCGATGCGATTACCGGTATCCCTCCGACCGTGGCCATCGAGCAACGGACCAGTCGCGGCGGACGCAAGAGCACTGTCGCAACACTGACCGAGATCTACCACTTTCTCCGCCTGATGTTCGTCAAGCTCGGTACGCAGTTCTGTCCCGACTGCGATATCCCGATCGAACCGCAGACGCGTGACCAGATCAGGGCGCAAATACTCAGAAAGTATCGTGGCGGCACGGTGCGGGTTCTGGCGCCGCTGGTGGTGGCGCGCAAGGGCTACTATACCGACCTGGCGCGCTGGGCCGGGGCACGCGGCTATGCGGAGTTGCGCGTCGATGGCGCGGCGGTGCCAGTACAACCGTGGCCGCGGCTCGACCGCTTCAAGGAACATGACATCGAATTGCCTGTTGGCGAGGTAGAGGTCACGCCCGCCAATGACGCGCGGCTGGGTGCACTGCTGGATGCGGCGTTGCGGATTGGCAACGGCAACGTCCTGGTTTGTGCCGTGACCGGGCGCCGGAACAGCGACAGTCTGTTTTCGATAAACCGCTCCTGCCCGGGTTGCGACACCAGTTTTGCCGAGCCCGACCCGCGACTGTTTTCGTTCAACTCTCGCCACGGCTGGTGTCCGGCTTGTTTTGGCACCGGGTTGCAGCTGCAGGATTTCGATGCCGAACAAAGCGGCGAGGAGGCTATGTGGCTCGGCGAGGAGCCGGACACGGAATATGCCGTATGCAGCGTCTGTGACGGGGCCAGACTTAACCGCGAGGCACGCGCGATCCGCTATCAGGATGCCAGTATCACGGAGATCACCGCATTGTCGGTGGCACAAGCGGAGAGGCGTTTCGCGCGCCTTCGCCTGGCGGCCCGCGATCGCGATATTGCGCGGGACATCCTCGCCGAACTCAAGACCCGCCTGAAATTTCTCAACCAGGTCGGGCTGGGTTACCTGGGACTGGATCGGGCAGCACCGACATTGTCGGGTGGCGAAGCGCAGCGTATTCGACTTGCCGCGCAGCTCGGTTCGAATCTGCGCGGCGTCTGTTACATTCTCGACGAGCCGACGATCGGTCTTCATACGCGCGACAATCGCAGGCTGCTGGACGCGCTCGAACGGCTTGTGCGCAAGGGCAACACCGTTGTGGTCGTGGAGCACGACGAGGATACGATCCGGCGCGCCCAGCATGTCATCGATCTCGGCCCAGGTGCGGGTGTGCGTGGCGGCGAGGTCGTTGCCGCCGGCACCATCGACGAGCTGCTGCGCGACCCGGCTTCAGTCACCGGCAGAATGATGGCAGCACCATTGCGGCATCCATTACGTGGCGAGAGGCGCGCGACTGCTGTCGGTAGCGCGCAGGGTGGGCTCACAATCTCGGGTGCGTCACTGCACAATTTGGGCGACATCGATGCCGAGTTGCCGCTTGCCGCGCTCGTCTGCGTCACGGGTGTCAGTGGCAGTGGCAAGAGCACGCTCGTGCGCGACGTTCTGTACCGCAATGTCAGCGGACTTCTCGCGCGAAAGGCTAAACCGGGCAGGCAACCGAAACTTGTCGGATGCGAGGCAATCGACGGCTGGACAGCGTTCGGGCGTGTTCTCGAGGTGGATCAGACGCCGATCGGCAAGACTCCGCGTTCCTGTCCCGCCACGTACGTTGGAATCTGGGACGAGGTACGACGCCTGTTTGCGCAAACCGAGGAGGCGCGTTTGCGCGGTTATGCCCCGGGTCGTTTTTCATTCAACGTCGCGGGCGGCAGATGTTCGGCTTGCGAGGGGCAGGGCGTAAAACGCATCGAGATGAGTTTTCTGCCTGATGTACGCGTCGGCTGCGAGGTTTGCCGTGGTGCGCGTTTCGCTGCGGAAACCCTCGAGGTGGTATTTCGCGGCCGCAGTATTGGTGAGGTGCTCGCGATGAGCGTCGATGAGGCCGTGGATTTCTTCGCCGTGCATCCCAAGGTCAGCCACGCCTTGCAATTGATGAAGGATGTCGGCCTCGGCTACCTGACCCTGGGCCAGCCCAGCCCGACCTTGTCCGGAGGAGAGGCGCAGCGCATCAAGCTCGTGACCGAACTGGCCAAGGCGCGCCCTGAATTGCCGGGCCCGCAAGGTCCGCGGAGCAAGCCGTGTATTTACGTCCTCGACGAACCCACGGTAGGTCTGCATATGGCCGATGTGGAAAAGCTCATCAGTGTGTTGCATCGACTGGTGGACGCCGGTAACTCGGTCGTCGTGATCGAGCACAACCTGGATGTCGTGGCGGAAGCCGACTGGCTGCTGGACCTGGGCCCGGAGGGCGGAGCGGGCGGCGGCCGGATCGTTGCTGCGGGCACGCCGGAGCAGGTGGCGAAAATCCGCTCTGGTTCGCACACGGCGAAGGCCCTGCGCACGTTTCTGCGGTCCCGGCGCAAAGCCGGGTAGCGCAGACTGCTGAGCTGGCTTGAGTGAATGTCCGGCCTAGTGCCCGGACAGTTGCAGCCGGCCGATGCGATCTCCGTGCAGCGTGCCAAGGTAGATGTAGCCGTCGTGCTCCTCCACCGAGGTAATCTCCTGGAGGTGGGTGCCATCGCGATCATGGTAGCTGGCGAGCACGTTCCCTTGTTCGTCGAGTTGCGCCACCAGTCCATACGCGACGGGTTTCGGTTTGAGCCACTCGGGCAGGCGTGAAGCGAGCCGTTTCGCCCACGGGTGCGGATGCATCCGGTCGATGCTCGTCAGCCGCGTGGTCGGCAGTGCCAGCCAGAACCGGCCATTGCGATTGGCCGAGATGCCGTCCGGGAATCCCGGCAGATTATCGATGAAAATATCGGCGCTGCCCGCCTTTTCACCGCGCAGCCACAGGCGCCGGATCCGGTACGCCCAGGTTTCATTCACGAGCACGAAGGACTCGTCCCGCGACAAGGCGACGCCGTTTGCGAAGTACAGGCCATCGAGTAACACACGGGTCTCGCCGGTTGCCGGATAATAGGCCAGCAGGCGTCCGTGCGGCCGCATTTCGAGCAGATCGAGCATGTATTCGCCCTGAGCGAATTTACTGCTTGCATCGCTGAAGTAGATCGTGCCATCGCTGCCGATATCGAGATCGTCGGTAAAGCCGAATGGAACGCCATCGGCGCCGGTCGTCAGCACGGCAATGTCGCCGCCCGGGCTGAGTGACAGCAGCCCGCGATATGCATCGGCAACGATCAGGTTGCCGGCCGCATCGAAGTGCAGACCGAGCGGCCGGCCACCGGTCTCCGCGAATGTTTCGACCGTGCCATCGGCCAGGACCCGGATTACCTTGCCGTCCTGTGTGCCGCCGTAGGTTCGGCCATCGTCATCCACGGCAACGTCCTCCGGTCCGTAGACTTGCCCGAGCGCAATCAGATCGGCAGATTTGAGCGCAGTCATTCGCAGCGAAGACGCCGCCGAGGGGCGGCGCCGCAGGAGGCTGCCAGCCGGCCGGGTCGACGCGGCCTGGCAGCAGCGCCAATGCCGCTATCGCAGTGCCGGTTAGTATCGCAACGAGCAACAGCTTGCGCATGCAATCCCCCAATGACAAACCCGGGCGCGACAGTGGACGCGCCCGGGCCGATTGTAAACCAATGCAATCAGGCGGTTCTAGGGGGCGGCGGATGATTCCGTTGCGCCAGTGCCAGCATCGCTGAAGTGCTGCGCGAGTGGATCGCCCTGATAACCGAGTTCGACCCATTTCATCCGCCCATCCGGACCATGACAATCGAGACACTGCAGCGCCTCTTCCGCCGGCGCCACGCCGTGGTAGATGCCCATGTAGCGTTTCGTCTCCACCCAGGAATAATTGATGTTTTCGAGGCCATAGAATTCGTGCGCTGCTTCGCGCACGGCCTTGTCGACGTTGCCGTCGGCATAGACTTCCTCGGTGTGAATCGGAAGCAGCCAGTCCTTGCCTTTCAATACCGGCATCATTGACTGGTGCACCTTGAAGCCGACGATGCGCGCATCGGGTCATCGCGAGTGCCCTCCGGCAGGACCATTTCGACAATGCCGTTCTCGTCCCGGCGCACGGTTTGCCCGCGAGCTGCAACCAGCTTTTGCCATTGAACCAGGCGTATTCGGGTTCTACGTCCGCTTCCAGTCGTCTCACGCTGTACGTGTATTTTCCCTTGTCCTCGGAGAACGAGATATTGGACCAGTCACGGAACATGTCAGTAGGTTCGCTTTTTGCAAACTTCGGGATATGACAGGTGGTGCAGTAGACGCGGCTGGTGTGACCGTCAAGGGCAGCGACATTGTGCGGAGTGCTGCCGTGGCAGCTGCCCTCGCAGGACAGGCGTTCGTTCGGGCTGTCGCTTGCCGCAAGATCGACGCCACGGCCGACTACCCGATGACCGTCACCGGCATGACAGTCGATGCACAGAAGGTCGGGTCCGCCATTGGCCTTCGCCGCCATGTGAACGTCGTGTTTGCGCGGCGGGTCCTTGAGAATATATTCGAGATCGCCGCGCTTGTAGTTCGGGCCGCCGCCGGAGGCCGAATGACAGCGCAGGCACATAGTACGGGTTGGCAGCGAAACACGCTGGCCTATTGCGTTCATACCTTCCTTGTTCTTCCACAGTATCGGCCGCCACTCCCAGCTGCCGTCGTCATTGGCATAAAGGTCGCGCCTGTAGCCCGAGTTGTGGCAGATCAGACAGTCGATATTCTCCAGTTGTTCGCGGCTCACTTCGCGAGCGGGCAGTTTGCCGAGACCGGCATGGCAGGTGGAGCATCCCTTGGCAAGCGTTTTGCCGTCCGCGTTTTCGACCTTGCCGATCCACTGTTTGCCGCTCGGGTTAGTGCAGAAATCGTTGATCATCGACAGCTTGCCGAGACCCTCGCCATCGCTGTTGACGATGGCGGGTGTCTCACCGCGCCACTGGTAGTGCTGGCTATGGAAAAAGGCTTCCGCCTCCTCTTCGTGACATCGCAGGCAGGTGCTGGTGCCCTCGTACTCATCGAAGAACTTTGCGTGGCGCCACTGTTTCGTTTCAGCCTGCACAGCCGTGCTCATTGCGGCTGTTGCCAGGAATACTACGAGGAGACGGAATGCCATTTTTCTACTCCTAGAATCGTGCGTGGAAGCTCGCCATGACCTTGCTGGCGTCTTCGTAGACCGGGGTCGCGTGAATATTGAGATCGTCCACGTCTTTCGGTGCGCCCAGCAGCCAGCCGGAGCCGGAGTAGTCATAGTCGTAATACATGTAGTCCAGCTTCACGATAAAGCGGTCGCGAATTCGATGGGTGAGATAAACCTCCCACACGTCGCCACGGGTGCTGGTCTTGGGCGCGAAGAAGTCGTCCTCGGCCAATGCGAAATTGAACCAGTACTTGGAACCGTGATTGAACTCGAGCCCGAGTTTCGTTACGCCGTTGGAGAAGTTGTAGCGGCCACCGAGGTAATACATGTGGCCGTCTTCGTCGTCAGGCGTGTCAAAAGGATCCGCGAACAATCCGCCGAACGGAGTCGTGACATCCTGCGGGTCGGATGCGCTGTAGTTCAGGCTAGCGAAATAGTCGAACGGTCCGTCGTGGCGCACGACCACTACACCTGCGAGATTCATATCACCGATGTTGTCGGTCGGGGTGTAGCGGATTACCGCCGGCGCCGGTGAGCTCTGACCCGAGACCGGATCGAACGGGATGACAACGGTGCCATTGAAGCCATCGGTAATGTCCTGGGCAGTTGCGGCGTTCAATTGTACGAACATCCGATCGGTGTCCCATACATCCCAGACGGCACCGATGAACCAGGCATCGTCGAGCCGATTGTTCGAATCGAAATACTCGCTGCCGTTACCCCACTCCGACTCGTAACCGAGGCCGTAGCAGATACGGAAGGTCGAGATATCGCTGAGGTGATATCCCCAGGTGATACCGTCGAACTGATAATTGAACAACGAGCCGATCGGCGTACCGCCGCGCGGTTCGTCTTCGCGAAAGTTCAGCGGGACACCACCCGTTGAGGGTCTGCGGCCGACGAGAGATACATCGGCAGATCCGCGATATCGGTCCAGGTGAAATAGGCGCGCTCGACCCGCAGAATATCCGAATTCGGCACGTTGGCCGTGGTGCCGTCCCAGTTGATCGACGTTGGCTGACCGTTGAATACCTGCACGCCGGTTGAGTCGCCCCAGACCTTGTACATGGACAGGCGGCCATCGAACACAACGTCTTCGGCCACATCGGCCTGGGTGCGGAATCGCAAGCGGCTCGTGTAGACGATGTCATTGTCGTGATCATAACCCTCGACGAAGCTGTCCTGCTGCGCGGCCAGCAACTGCAGCAGCTGGTTGGCCATGTCCGGGTTCTGCTCCATCAGCCCGCCGACCTGTTGCTGGATAAAGTCGAAACTGACAACGTTGTTGAGATAGTAGAGATAATCGTCGTAGTTGTTTTCGATATACGAGTCGACATCGCTCAGGTCGGGCGTTTGCGGCGGTGCTCCGGTCTCGCCGAAGTAAAACAAAGTGTTGACCAGGTCTTTTTGCACGTTGATGCCGTCGATCCGGTCGATCATCGAGCCCTGGATCGAGTGCACCTGGGTGCGGAAATCGCCACTGAACCTTACCTTGTCGAGTACCGCATGGCGCTCGGCGACCATCATCCGGTCGTCCATGTCTTCCATGTCCTCGGTTAGTACAGTGGTTTCCTCGCGCAGGTCCTCATCTTCCTTCTGCATGGCTTCGAGGCGTTGCATCAGCACGGCCATTTGCGCCTGCATGGCCTCGACCTGCTGAGTCAGTTCCTCCACGCTCAATTCTCCGGAGTCCGCCCACGCAGCCGGCGGTGGTGCACCCAAAATCACCGCCAGCGCTGCGACCGCGGTAAAGATGCTTTTGCGTAACATGACTGCCCCCTTGTCAACCACAGGTCATCGGGTTTTCGGAATCGGCGGCGTGCTCTACAGCGAATTTCTTGATCGCCTCCAGTTCCTCGGGTGAGATGGTTTCGGTTACCGGACGATTGCCGCTGGCCGCATCCATGATGTCTTTGTGGGTGCGCTCGAACTTGCGGTCGAAAAAGCGTGTCCACTGGTCCTGGATCAGGGTCATCGGTGTGTATTCACCGTCCGGCGACCCTTTGTCGTGACAACTCTTGCAGTTGTCCTTGAACAGGGCCTGGCCATCCATATCTGCGGCTTGTGCGGCACCAATAAAACTCATGGCGACCGCGCAGGCCAATGCGCCCGCTAGCGCTCTGTGTCTCGCAGCCACGGCGTTACCTCCTTGCAAAAAAGGTGTTTGGGGTTGGTAGGAAAAATGGCGGAGCATCGTGACGCCGGTGTCCGATGACCCGGCCGGGTTCAGAATTCCTGCGATCGAGGAAACCCACGAAACTCCCCTGTTACTCGGTTTCCGCTGCGCTCTTGGTTCGCGCTTTGCGTTCTGTTTCAGAGGGTAGGTAATGGGCGCGTTACAACAATTCGCAGTGTTCCCGCGAGGCTCGTGAATTGTGCCTAGGCGGGTTTCGCGATAGCGAAGAAAAACGCGATTGAGTTTCGGCCGGACCGAAACAAAAACCCTATCATCAGATAGGGCTTAATTAGAAAATCCTTATTTTATTCGTGCAGCCATAGCCGCCGATTCGGCTCTGAATTCATGCGGCCATGGCCGGGTGGCGCGGCTGGTGGTAGCGCGCCATGACCTGTTCGCGCATATCGGGGTCGATATTCACCCTGGTCATGTCGCCGTCCACCAGCGCGATAACCTTCGGGTCCATGACTTTGCGCCAGGCCCACGGCACCAGGGCAAGCGTCCACATGCCGAAATAACCGTTTGGAAGCGCGGGCACATCGTCGAAGTTGCGTAGCGACTGGTAGCGCCGGGCCGCCCAGGCATGGTGGTCAGAGTGACGCTCGAGATGAAACAGAATTACGTTGGAAAAGACGTGATTTGCATTCCACGAGTGGTGCGGCTTGCAGCGCTCGTAGCGGCCATTCGTTCTCTTCTCGCGCAGTAGCCCGTAATGCTCGACATAGTTCGCGCTCGTCAGCTGCCACCAGGCATACAAGGTCTGAATCGCGAGGAACGGCACAGTGATCCAGCCGAATGCGGCGATAAGGCTGCCATACAGCACGGTCGTCAATGCATAGGATTGGAGGATTTCATTATGGACGGACCACGCCTTTTTACCTTTGCGCTGGAGACGCTGGGTCTCGAGTTTCCAGCCGCGGCGGATGCCGCCTGGCATTTCGCGTCGGGCAAACTTGTATATGGATTCGCCAAAACGCGAACTCGCGGTGTCCCCGGTGTTGCGACCGCGCCGTGGTGCCCGAGCGTGTGTTCAAGAGTGAAGTGACCGTAGGCCGGCACCGCCAGAACGATCTTTGCCAGAAACCGCTCGAGGTCAGTGGACTTGTGTCCGAGTTCGTGGCCGGTGTTGATCGCGAGTCCGCTCGTCAGGCCCGACGGTCAGCGCGAGGGCAATGAAACCGCCGATGCCGATCGGTTGGCTGGCGACGTACCAGGCACCGCCAATCAGCGCGATGAAATGCATCGGTACGGTGAGGTAGGTCAATACTCGGTAGTAGCGGTCATCCTCCAGCTGCGGCACGAGTTCCTCCGGCGGATTGCTTTCGTCCTGTCCGAACATAAAGTCCAGTACCGGTACGACGATATAGACCAGCGCCAGCGGCAGCCACAATCCCCAGTCGGAACCGGTCTTAGACTGCGACGTACATGCCAACGAACGGCAGCAGCGGGTAGGCCGGCGAGAGCAGCCACAAGTAGCGTTTGCGGTCTGTGTAGCTGATTCGCCCCTTCTCGGGATGATCCAGAACATAAGTTTTCATGCTGCAGCGTCCCTCTCGGCACCGGCTTGTTGATGCGGTCAGTATGACATCAAGCGCGCCAGGGTGGAGCGTTAAAATGACAGTCGAATTGTCATATAATGCCAATCCGTCGAAGTTTCGTCAGTATATTGCAGCGCAATAGTGTCCGAACTCCAGCGTAAGCAAATGCCCGTGACCTATCTCCGTATCGCTCTGCGGGATTTTCTGCTGGACGAGAACGATCACGGCGCGATGCTTGCCGGCACGGGGCTGACACTCTCGCGTCTGCGCCAAAGCGATGCCTACGTCAGCCTCGAAACGATGCGCGACCTGCTGCATAACCTGACACGTCGTCTGCAAACGCCAGGTTGGCACCTGGGGCTCGCCGCCCATCTCTCTTCACATCGCACGGACCGCTCGGTGTGGCTGCTGCGACTGCGCCGGACCTGAGAACTGCTATCGATGTGCTATTGCGTTACATCGAGATCCGCGCTCCGTTCGCCTGGCTTACGGGTGAACCCGGCGCTAATTACTACGCAATCAGGGCGGTCGAACCGGTCGACCTGGGGCCCGCGCGGGAATTGCTACTGGAGACTATGTTTCTGGCGATCCAGTCGATTGTGGCCGGGATCCTCGGCCGCCAACTGGAGGGTGCCCGCCTCGAGCTGGCGTACGACGCGCCGGTATACCGCGGGGCATTGCAGCAGGCCTTCGACGGCGGGATCCGATTTGGCGGAGCAGGCCATTGTCTGCATCTTCCGACCGAATGGCTGGACGAGTCCTGTGCCTTATTCGATGATCAGTTGCATCGTGCGGCGGTGAGCCGCTGTCGCGAACTTCTGCGGCGGGTGACCGGTGAGTCGGATATCGAGGTCGCTGTCCGAGCGGAACTGCTGGCTGCGCGCGGCAAAATGCCGAAGCTGGCGGATGTCGCGCGCTCGCAGTACATTTCCCCGCGAACCCTGATTCGCCGCCTCAAACGCGCCGGCACTTCTTTCCAGAGAATTCTCGACGACGTGCAGCGGGCGCTGGCGGTTGACCTGCTGCTCCATAGCGAGCTCCAGGTGGCGGAAATCGCCTTTCGGCTGGGTTTCGGTGATCCGGCCAATTTCAATCGCGCATTCCGCGGCTGGACCGGCGAGGCGCCCGGCCGGTATCGCATTCGCAACCGCCGCCGGGCTGGCCGCAACAGTTCTTAGAAAGTGATGCGATATACGTTGCCGTTGCTGTCGCCCGCGATACCCACGCCGGGCGATCCGCGTACGGCAAGAAACTCAGCCGAAAATCTCGAGCCGTCAGAACATGTTGCAGTGGCAGTTGCGAGATTGCTGCTTCCGGTGTAGGTCGACCAGGCGCGATAGAACTCCAGGCCCTTGCCACCTGTAACGCTGCTTTCGGAGAACAGCGGCTGGCCGCCCGCCTGCCGGCTCCAGCGTGCCGCTGCAGGTCACTCCGTCCGGGGTAGTGAGACTTATGTCGCCGCCGGGTCCGGAGATTGTCGCGGTAATTTGCAGGACGGGCACCGGCTGACGCTCGCTGAAAGGCCCCCAGACCGGTTCGAGCGTCCCGGAATCAGTGGTCGCGCAGCCCGCAGCTGAGAAACATCGTTGCGACGGCAGCAAGAGCCGATCCGTATTTTTGACGAAGTTGTTCCCGCATTTTTCCCGTCTCCGATTTTGCAAACGCGTTCCAGTGTAGTTGGCGCAAGTCTGATTGGGTAGTCGCTGGGCGCGCTGACGCTGTATTCCTGGGGTGTTCGCCAGAGAAACTTCAGGAGCCCGCACGGCCCATCCTGCACTATTTCTCGTGGTTCTGCGGTATCGGCGCCGAAACTCTGAATAACTGCGCGGCGCCGTTGGGCGCCCCCGATGTCACGAGCTCTCGCACAATGGTGGCCGCCGCCCATCGCGCAGACTCGCGAAAAAACCGCTGGGGGAATCGTGATCCGGGGCCGGTTCTGGCATCAATGCGGTCAGTGCCTGCCGGTCAGCGGTACAAAGCGTACCGGCAGAATTTGTCGGGTCGAAATCCGCTCATCCGCATCCTTGTCGACCAGCACCAGTTGCTGCGTCGTGAACTGGCCGCCCAGCGGGAGGATCATTTTGCCACCCCGGCGCAGCTGCCGAATCAGCGGTGGCGGTATATGGCGGGTGACCGCCGTGACGGCAATGGCATCGTAAGGGGCGTGTTCTTCCCAGCCATAGTAGCCGTCGCCCTCGCGGATATGCACCGTGTCGTAACCGAGGCGGACAAGGTTGGCGGCGGCGCGCGTTGCCAGTTGCGGGATGACTTCGACACTGTAGACGGTCGCGCCGAGTTCGGCGATGACAGCGGCCTGATAACCCGAACCCGTGCCAATTTCGAGCACCCGGTCACCCTCGCGAATATCCAGCAGGTCGGTCATCACCGCAACTACGTAGGGCTGCGAAATCGTCTGCCCGAACCCGATCGGCAGCGGGTAGTTGCCATACGACTGCTCACGCACAAGGCTGGGACGAGTTCATGGCGCGGTACCCGGGCCAGTGCATCCAACACTCGCGGGTCGAGGGCGTCCTTGTCCAGGTATCGGCTGGTGAGACGAACTTCCTCGGTGATTTCCTCGATAAGGTCGCGGCGCATTTCGCGGGTCCCGCTGGATGTGAGTTGCCAATCCGCTGACAGACATCAGCGGCCGAGTGAGCCGGGTTCCTCCCGACCGATGGCGGCAATCGCTGCGCGACAAACGACTTGCACGACTCGTGCGGGTTCGGTTT
This sequence comes from uncultured Gammaproteobacteria bacterium, assembly GCA_963699835.1. GTDB lineage: Bacteria > Pseudomonadota > Gammaproteobacteria > Steroidobacterales > BM003 > BM003. The sequence goes on from CAVOVJ010000003.1 coordinate 276,782, forward strand.
CCCTGTACCGATTGTAGCCGTGACGAGAACCAGACGGAGTGCGTATTGGCCGCAGTCCCGGCATTAGCCGCTGACGCGTGGTCCCTGAGTTGTCGGGTATCGGTGCCGACAGGGACGGGTTGGTGTGGCGGATGAGGGGAGACGGAGCAGGGTACCGCAGCACTGGTGCCGGAAGAGGGACTTGAACCCCCAACCTACCGCTTACAAGGCGGTTGCTCTACCAGTTGAGCTATTCCGGCTTTAGCGCTGGCCGCGTAGTTTAGGGTCGAAGCCCGATCTAGTCCAACGCCGCCGCATCGGGACCGGGACAGTTCTCGACCCTGAGCCGCGCGACGCGGCGCGATGATGACTGGAAAGCCGTGGGGTCGACCCGCGTCACGTTGTCGACATCGACATCGACCCAGAAAACGGTATCGGTGAGGGTGCGCTCGGCGATCTGCGCATCGAAACCGATAGCACGCACCTGCGTCGCCAGCCGTTGTGCCCGATCGAGTTCGGTCAGCATACCCAAGGCAATGGCATTGATATCTTCTCCGGTGCGAACGATGTACGCATCGGGTACGCCTTTTTGATTGATTTCTGCAACGGCGCGGCGCGCATCTGCCCGGGTCGGATAGGGCGGGAGGTGAACCCAGTAGCCGCCGCCGACGACGGCTTCGGCGTTGCGCTGGCGTGGTGCGAGCCCTTCAGCCTCCAGACGCGCGGCTGCGTCGCCGGCATCGCTCTCAATACCAAACGGACCAAGACTCAGGCACATCGGCGGCGCAGTGATGTCGGCGGCGTCGGCCACGCGGACAGCCTCGTCGCGCGCCGCCGTCGGTTCGGCCTCACCATTTAAGGCGCCAACAACCGGTGCTGCGTCTTCTGGTGAGACCGCGCCGGCTGTGGCGCGTTGATCGGCCAAACCGGCCGGCTGTGGCGCTTCGGCGGCAGCAATTGGGTCAACGGCCGCGCCGTCGTCCAATTCGACCAAAGCGGTTTCGGCGCGGGGCGGCAGTTCGGATGCCAGTGTGAGCGTCGGTGCCGCCACTCGGGTTGCGGCAGGGGGCGCGGGCGGAGACTCGAACCAGCGGGTCCATACAAAAATCAATGCGTTCGCCAGAAGCAGCGAAAGGAACAGGAGTTTCACGGGTTCTCCAATGCAGCTACGGCGAGGCCACGCAGAACGAGGTCGGGGACGTGACTGGCCGGGAGCCGGGTTGTCGATTTAACGGCAAGGGCATTGCCACCTGTAATAACTATACTTGGCCGGGCGCCGGTGCGCGCGGCCATATCGGCGACCGCCTGCCTGACCAGGCCGGCAACCGCGTTGCGGCAGCCACTGGCAATCGCGGCGCGGGTGTCAGTGACGAAACAGTCGCCATTCGCTTCGCCGCCGTCCCGACTCAGGTGGGCGAGATCGCTGGTTTCCCGCAGCAGTGCCGAGCGCATCATGTCGAGTCCGGGCGCGATGCACCCGCCCTGGTGGCGACCATTGCGGTCGACGCCGTCGATTGTCAGTGCGGATCCTGCGTCGATGACGCACAGGTCGGCGCGCTGCATGGCGAAGGCCGCCACAATTGCCATCCAGCGATCGACGCCTAACTGGGCGGGATCGGCGTAGGCGTTGGTGACACCGCCGAGTTGCCTTGTCGACCCGAAGAACTCGGGCTCGGGGGCGCCGGTCGCACGACAGGCCGCGATCAGGGATCGGGCGAACGGCGCGCCCGCGACATTCGCGACGACCACCCGTGCCAGGCCGTGCCCGGTCTGCGCCACCGCGGCCTCGACAATCGTGCGCACTGCACCCTCATGTCGCGCATCGACCGCACTGATGTTCGCGATACCGTCCGCACCGTGCAGGGCACTCTTGATTCGTGTGTTGCCGGCATCGATGAGGAGCATCATTGACCAAATCTCAGGCTGATCTCACCGCCGTAAAACCGTTTACGGCCCTGGCGCGTCTCAAGCAGCAAAGCGCCATCGCGATCGACGCCCGCGGCGATACCCTCGGTTACATCGTCACCGCAATGCAGGGAAACGGACTTGCCGGCGGCGGCGTCCAATTTCTCGAACTGCGGCGAGAACGGTGCGAACCCTTCGCGGCCGAAAGATTCGAATGCAGTGATCAGGTGCCTGACCATCAGCCCGGCAATCTCGCTGCGAGCAGGCGCTCCGTTCATGCAGGCTGTGAGGTCGGTGGGCGGTAACGCGGCAGTCGCAGCAAGATCCCGCCGCGCCGCTTCCGGCAGCGTCACGTTCAGGCCCAGGCCGGCCACGACATAGACCGGCCCATCCGCTTCGCCGCGAATCTCGATGAGGATGCCGCCGAGTTTCGCACCGCCGCAGACAATGTCGTTCGGCCACTTCAGACCGGGGTTCTGCAGTCCCGTTTGCCGCAGCGCCAGGCACGCGGCAACACCGGCGACCAGGCTCAGCGCCGAAAATTCCGGTGGCTGCGAGGGAAACGTCCAGCCCAGCGAAAGACACAATCCGCTCGCATATGGAGCCACCCAGGCCCGTCCACGACGTCCGCGGCCCGACACTTTGAAAATCGGCCATGCACAGGTGGGCAAAACCGGGCGCGGGTGGCGAGCAGGCATACAGGCGCTTGTTGGTCGAGTCGGTGCACGCGAGAAACTCGACCCGATCCAGACGGGCTCGTGCGGTGGCACCGACGTTTGCGAGAACGCGCTCCGGATCAAGCAGATCCAGCCCGCCGGCGAGCTGGTAGCCATGTCCGGCGGTGGCGGTAACGTCGAGACCCAGCGCACCGAGCGCGTGAATTTTCTTCCATACCGCGGTGCGGCTAATGCCCAGGCGGCTGGCAAGACGGCTGCCTGAATGAAGCTCACCGTCGGCCAGTTCACGGAGCAGGCTCTCGTCTGCCGTTGGGCCGTTCGAGCGGATCATTGGTTGGGCTTGCGGCGGCCGAGCCGCGTGATCGGCCCGATAGCTTGTTCAGTGCCGTCGCGCAAGCGGGAGATGTTGATCCTGTGCGTGAATATGATGAACGCCGCCGCAACGATCGTCAGCACGAAAAACGGATCGGAAAATCGTGCATCGCCGGAGATTGCCACCGCAATCGGCAGCGAGAGTCCGGCGGTCATCGTTGCCAGCCCCACGTAGCCGGTCAGCAGCAGTACAACCGCCCAGATGACGACGATGATCAACAACATGTTCGGAGCAATTGCGAAAAGCACGCCTGCCATGGTGGCCGCGCCCTTGCCACCGGCGAATCCGTGCCACAACGGATAGCAATGACCGACCACTGCGGCCGCGCCGCAGGCGACCGCCAGCCACTCGCGGTCAACCGCCGGGTCGAGGCCGACACCCGGCAGCATCAGCGTCGGAAACAGCATTACCGGGATGAGGCCCTTGCAGAAGTCGATCGCGATCGCCGGCAACGCGAACCAGATTCCCTGGGTGCGCAACGCGTTGGTCGCCCCGGCGTTGCCGCTCCCGAGTTCGCGGATATCGATACCTCCGCGCAGCCGCCCGATCAGCAAACTGCCGTTTACGGCCCCCAGCAGGTAGCTTGCGAGAATTTTCAGGCCCAGTTCAAGCATGCGTCCGCCGCCGCCGAAAACAGGCGCGGAATTGTAACATCCGCACACAGCTGCAATGGTCCCGGGTTGGTTTCACCCGCGACGGCGCGAACCCAGCCATATGGCGAATACTGTCAGGGCGGCGCCTCCCAGCTGGGCCGCGGCGACCGGTCCCGCGAAAAAGGCGATATCCCAGATATAGGCGAGCAGCGGTTGGAGCAACAGCACGAGGCCTACTCGTGACGCGGTGACGCCGGACAGGCCGCGCGAAATCAACATCCACCCGAGCACCTGAGCGACAAAGCCGTAACCGATCAGCAACCCGGCATCGCGCCAGCCCGGGATCGCGAGGCTGACGCCCTCGACAAGTGCGCTCGCACCGAGAAACACAGCGGTGCAGAGTGACACGACGGCCAGATCGGCGCCCGGCGATCCACCGCTGCCGCCGGTGCGGGCATAGCGCAGCGACAGGATGTATCCGGCATACGACACCGCTGTGAGCAGTCCGAACAGCACGCCCGCGCGGTAATCCTCCGCGAGCCCATGCCATTGGAAACCGACGATCAGCGACAGCCCGTACAGCGCAAGCGGAATGGCAACCAACAGCTCGGCTCGCAACTTTTCGCCAAAAGCCAGGACACCGACGAGCGCGAGAACAAATACCTGGAAGTTGGCGAGCAGCGTCGACAGGCCGGGTCCGACGTAGTGAATACTGCGATGCCAGAACCATAAATCCAGGGAGAAGAACACACCGGCGACCAGTCAGAGCGGTCCACGCGCGTGACCCTCGCGGGCGCGATTCTGGACGCCGCCATGCGAGAAGCATCAGGATCAGACCGCCGAACAGCACCCGGTAAAATCCGCTGGTGGTCGGCGGTACCGTGGTCAGTTTCACAAATACCGCAGAGGTGCTGATCATCGCGGCGCCGGCCAGCAGCGAGTACATCGCGCCGCGGTCATATCCGTGCCGATCGGGCAGAGGCGGTCCCGAGCGGTTTTTTTCCGCCGGGCTCACGGCAGCGCAAGCTGGAAGGTCAGCACGGTAGAGCTGACTTGCTGATTCTCGCGCATACCGCCGATCAGGACGAAGCGGCCGCCAGCGGCGACGAGCGCGCGGTGATCCATTGTCGCCGTGTCGAGCCGGCCGAGCCGGCGCCACTCCCCGAGCGCCGGCGAGTAGCCGAGAACAGATGCAACCGGTTCCGCCGGGCGGCCGTCATAGCCGGTGCCGTTGTAGTTGTATGGATTGTCGCTGCCGCCCGCGAAAATCACCCAGCCACCGTCGGCGGCGACCCCGGTTGCCGCCATCCGGTAGCGGGCGGCGCCGGGATGGGGCGCCAGCCGGAACCATTCGATCTTGCGCGGGTCCTGTGTGTCGATTTCGCCGCGATAGCATTCCGCGGAACTCTGGTAGCGACGGCGTTCGCTGACCGCGACCCTGATGGCCACGCCGTCGCAGATAACCAGCGTATTGCCGGCCACGCCACCGGCATGACCGAATACCGGTGTCCCGGGATACGGGGTAGCCTGCGACCAGCTGTCGCCAACGGTGTCGTAGAGCTGGACAAGGTTGACGTTACCGTGGTCGTGCCAGCCCGAGACCAGGTAGATGAAACGGTCGCCGGTGCGCGACGGCTAGGCTGTCGTCGACGGGAACCGGCATCGGTTGCCGCGTGCTGTAGTCACCGCGTTCGGGATCGAAAGCATGGACATGGGGCATGGATTTTTCGCTACCGTCGGCAGCCACCGTATAGCCGCCGAAGATATAGACCCGGCCCGCCACGGCAACGGCACTGCCGCCGAGGCGGCCCTGGCCGCCCGGCACCTCGGGCAATTCCAGCCATGCCGACGCGCCTGGCGCCAGTGCAAACGCAGCCGATGACGCGTCGCTCCAGTGTTTTCCCGTGCCCAGGCCGAGAAAGCTGAAGTAGGCGATGCCCGCGTCCGCCACGAGCGCGGCCACCGCGTTGTTGCTGATCGCTCGTGGCAGGTCCGGAAGCGTCCCGGTTGTGACCGTGTCCGGCCCTGCGCCCAGCGCAACCGGCGCAAGGGCCGCGAGCAGAACGATCAACGGGAAACTGCGCATCATCGGGGCGTGGACCTGAAGCAGGGCAGCCGGTAGTTTACTGCAAGCGGCACCGCGGCAGACGGTGCCGGACGATCATCCCCGGAGGGAGGCAAGTGACAGGCAGCGATTGCGAATTGCGGATACTGGAACGGGCGGTGCGAAGGCTGGAGGGACATCTCCCCGGCTTGCCGGTCGAACTTGGCGCGGGCGAATGGGACGCTATCGATGTGGTGATCAGCGAGGTTGCCGACCGTCTCGCTGATAATTTTCCGTATCACCAGCCCTTGTATGCGGGACAGATGTTAAAGCCCCCGCATCCCGTGGCACGGGTCGCCTACGAGCTGGCGCTACAGGTCAATCCCAACAATCATGCGCTGGACGGTGGCCGCGCCTCGTCCGCGATGGAGAAGGAGGCGGTGGGCGAGCTGGCGCGGATGTTCGGCTGGACCTGTTATCTCGGTCACCTCACGGGGGGCGGCACGATGGCCAACCTCGAGGCGTTGTGGGTCGCGGGGCAGCTGCACCCCGGTACGACGGTGCTCGCGTCCGAACAGGCACATTACACGCATGGCCGGATCTCGAGCGTGTTGCAATTGCCGTACGAGTCGGTGCCGGCCGATCGTCGCGGGCGTATGGACTGTACGGCGCTGGAGCAGCGACTCGGGCGCGGCGACATCGGGCTGGTGGTGGCGACGCTCGGGACGACCGCTACCGGTGCGGTGGATCCGTTACCGCAGATTATCGAACTCGCCCGCCGATCATGGTTGCCGGGTCCATGTCGATGCCGCGTACGGCGGCTATTTTTCGCTCGTCGATAATCTCGAGGCAGATACGCGTGACGCATTTGCCCGGATTCGCGATGCCGACTCGATTGTCGTGGACCCGCATAAGCACGGGCTCCAGCCTTACGGTTGCGGTTGCGTTCTGTTTGCCGATCCGGGCGTAGGCAAGTTCTATGTTCATGACTCCGCTTATACCTATTTCACCTCGTCCGACCTGCACCTCGGGGAGATCAGCCTTGAATGCTCTCGCCCGGGTGCCGCGGCCGTCGCGCTGTGGGCGACCCAGCGCCTGCTGCCACCAGTGCCGGGCGGCAGATTCGCGGCGGACCTGCGACGCTGCAGGGAAGCAGCGCTTGCCTTGTGGCGGTTTGTCGATGGCCACACCGAATTCTGGACGATCTTCCCGCCTGAACTCGACATCGTGGTCTGGGCGCCGCGAGCGGGTCGTGCCAGCGAGATTTCGCGCAGGTCGAGGGTGCTCTTTGACAGGGCCGCCGAAGGCGGTCTGCATCTTGCGCTCGCGCAGTTACCGCGCCAAATGCTGGCGCCGTTCTGGGCGGAGGTCGATTTTGACGAGGACCGCGTAACCTGTCTGCGCTCGTGTCTGATGAAACCGGCCCATGCAGTCAATATTGACGCGATTACCCGGATCCTCGTCGACTGTGTCCCGAGCTGAGGTGGTTCCAGTGCGAACCGGTTCACGGCTCGGGTCTCTCGCCGCATGCAATAGTTGCGTTGGCGGGCGCAAACCGGGTCGGCCGGGTACCATGCCCGGCAACTACTGCAGCCGGCCGTGACACCGGCGGACGATACCGATGACGGAAATTTCCATGCGCAACCCTTCACGAATGCAGCGCTGTACCGCTGTGGCACTCGCGCTGCTTTGCTTGCTGGCGGCGCCGGCCAAGGCGCAGCAATGGGAGCTGGCGCCGTATGTCGGGTGGCGTTTTGGCGGCGATTTCGACGATTCCGAAACCGGTGATGACTACGACATCGATGACTCCACCAGTTACGGCATGATCGTCAGCTGGACTCAGGACTATCAGCGCCAGATCGAAGTGCTCTACAGCTTCCAGTCAACGGAAATCGACTCGGGCGGGCGATTTGTCGGCGACCCGGTACTGGATCTCGATATCCACTATTTGCATCTGGGCGGGATTTTCGCGCCGGGCGCGAGCAAGAGATGGCGCCCCTTCGTATCGGGCGGGATCGGGTTGACCCATCTCGACCCGGACCGTTCCGGACTGGACACGGAAACTAATGTGTCCTTGTCGCTAGGGGTCGGCGTGAAAGCCTTCTTCACCGAGAATGTCGGGGTCCGGCTGGAGGCGCGGGGTTACCTCACGATACTCGATAGCGATACGCGTCTGTTTTGCTCCGGCGGCTGCGCCGTGCAGGTCGAGGCCAGCGGTTTCCAGCAGGGGGAGGTCTTTCTGGGGCTGATCGCCGCGTTTTGAGCGGCGCATTCAGGCCTTCGAGCGGGCCGCCCTGCGGCTGCGCTTCTGGGTCTGGCTCGAGTTGTACCCTTTCATTTTCAGCCCGGTGCCGTTTGACGAGATATGGGCGACGACGGCCTGGCGTCGATGTATCCGGGTGATTCGACCCAGTGACACGGCAAAAATCAGCTCGACTTCGGTGCCACGCGGCAGTTCCGCCGGGCCATCCTCGAGAAAGACGCCGGCAGAGCTGACATTCTGGGCGTGACAACGCCAGAACCCGTAGCCCGGCGCCGACAGGTAGACGCGGGTCGCTGCATGGTGTCTGGTGTGCAGGCGGCGTTCCATGTGAGGTCCTTGCACGTACTTGGTTGAGGTCTATTATTGTTGTGGCGCGATTATGCACCCAGGAAGTCAGGCATATTGCGCCGGACGACATAATCCTCAAGCAAATTTTAGCCCGGTTCCCAGACTCCGCCAGCCCGAATTCGACCGATCCGCCCCAAAGCCAGTGTTTGCCGGGGTTTGCGGCCCGTCACCCGATCACGCGCCGCGGTGACGGAATTTGCGCTCTGGATCCGCAGAATGCTCGGTGTAACGCCTGGTTGTCGGGAATCGCGCGCACCGACGCGGCTCGGTGGTGTGCCGGCGGGCCGGTCCGGCAAGCATTCGGCCGGATTCTGCGCTACAATGTGCGGCTACTGAAGATTCTCGTACTGGTTGCCCCCTTCCGTGTTGACAGCCGATATGTCGGCAACGACAATAGTCGGCTTGATGCGCGGAGGGGTACCCAAGCGGCCAACGGGGGCAGACTGTAAATCTGCTGGCTTATGCCTTCGGAGGTTCGAATCCTCCCCCCTCCACCAGGATCGTGCTTGGTGAGCTGTCTGCGGAATCAGGAATGTATGTGCCGCGCCGGCTCTTGTTGGCGGAGAGCGACTCGGCTGCGGGAGACGGGGTTTGCGGGTGTAGTTCAATGGTAGAACCTCAGCCTTCCAAGCTGATGATGTGGGTTCGATTCCCATCACCCGCTCCATCTGTTTTGGCGGTGAGACTGGTGACGGGGACTTCGGGTTAACGAAATACGCCCACATAGCTCAGGCGGTAGAGCACTTCCTTGGTAAGGAAGAGGTCACCGGTTCAAGTCCGGTTGTGGGCTCCAGTTTTTGGGAAAAGATGACAACGGGTTTCGGCTTGATCGACTGGAGCGGATGGCCTCGCGTCTTTTTATTTATTTGTCTCGGGAGATCTTGGGATGTCCAAGGAGAAATTTGAGCGTACGAAGCCGCACGTAAACGTGGGCACGATCGGTCACGTTGACCATGGCAAGACGACGCTGACGGCGGCGCTGACCAAGTGCATGGCGGAGAAGCACGGTGGCGAGGTAAAGGCGTACGATCAGATTGACAACGCGCCGGAGGAGAAGGCGCGTGGGATCACGATTGCGACGGCGCACGTGGAGTACGAGAGCGATGTGCGCCACTACGCGCATGTGGATTGTCCGGGGCATGCCGACTATGTGAAGAACATGATCACGGGTGCGGCGCAGATGGACGGGGCGATCCTGGTGGTGTCGGCGGCGGACGGTCCGATGCCGCAGACGCGCGAGCACATTCTGCTGGCGCGCCAGGTGGGCGTGCCGTACATCGTGGTGTACCTGAACAAGGCGGACATGGTTGACGATGCGGAGTTGCTGGAGCTGGTGGAGCTGGAGGTACGCGAGTTGTTGTCGACGTACGAGTTCCCGGGCGACGACACGCCGATCGTGACCGGCTCGGCGCTGAAGGCGTTCGAGGGAGATACGAGCGAGATTGGAATTCCGTCGATCGAGAAGCTGATCACGGCGATGGATGAGTACATTCCGGAGCCGGAGCGTGCGGTGGACGGTGCGTTTTTGATGCCGATCGAGGATGTGTTCTCGATTTCGGGTCGCGGCACGGTGGTGACCGGGCGTATCGAGCGCGGGATTGTGCGCGTGGGCGACGAGATCGAGATTGTCGGGATCAAAGAGACGACGAAGACGACGTGCACCGGCGTGGAGATGTTCCGCAAGCTGCTTGACGAGGGTCAGGCGGGCGACAACGTGGGTGTGTTGCTGCGCGGGACCAAGCGCGACGACGTGGAGCGTGGCCAGGTGCTGGCCAAGCCGGGGTCGATCACGCCGCACACGAAGTTCGAGGCGGAGGTGTACATCCTGACCAAGGAAGAGGGTGGGCGACACACGCCGTTCTTCAAGGGTTACCGGCCGCAGTTTTACTTCCGCACGACGGATGTGACCGGGGCGGTGGAGTTGCCGGAGGGCGTCGAGATGGTGATGCCGGGCGACAACATCCAGATGGTGGTGGAGCTGATTGCGCCGATCGCGATGGAGGACGGACTGCGGTTCGCGATCCGCGAGGGCGGTCGCACCGTCGGCGCCGGCGTCGTCGCCAAAATCATCGAGTAATTAAATAGCTACCGGGATCGGCCTGCCCTTCGGGGCGGGCCGTTGCTGGTTGGAAATAACGGTTGTCGTAAAGCGGCGGCCATGACCCGGGCAAATACGGCAGATAGGGCAGTAGCTCAATTGGCAGAGCGGCGGTCTCCAAAACCGCAGGTTGGGGGTTCGATTCCCTCCTGCCCTGCCACCTCGCCGGGCTGTGCGGCGGTGAGGAGCATGGCCCGTGAAGCTTTGCCCGAAAGATTGAAGCAACGATGAACGCAAATACTGAATCCGGCTCCGGAGCCGTTGACAAGCTGCTGTTGCTGACAGCCATCGCTTTGGTGCTTGGCGGCATAGTGGTTTTCTATGCCTACCCGGCCTGGTCGGTTCTGCTGCGGGCGCTGATCGTCGTTGGTGCAACCGCCGCGGCAATTGCCGTCGCGATGCGCAGTCAGCCCGGGCAGGAGTTATGGCGATTTATCGTTACGTCGCGCACCGAAGTCCGGAAAATGGTCTGGCCGAACCGCCAGGAGACGCTGACCACCACCGGGGCCGTGCTGTTGTTCGTGCTGATCATGGGCGTGTTTTTCTGGGGACTCGACTTTTTTCTGCTGTGGGCCACCCGGCTTCTGACCGGGCAGGGGGGCTGAGCGCATGACGATGCGTTGGTACGTGGTGCATGCCTACTCGAATTTCGAGCACAAGGTCGCCGAATCGCTGAAAGACAGAGTGAGGCTTGCCGGCCTCGAGCACAAATTCGGTGACATCCTGGTTCCGACCGAGGAAGTGGTCGAGATGCGCGAAGGTCAGAAGCGCAGAAGCGAGCGGAAATTCTTCCCCGGCTACGTGCTGGTGCAGATGGAGATGGATGACGAGACCTGGCACCTGGTTAAGGAAGTGCCGAAGGTGCTCGGGTTTATCGGTGGGAGTTCCGATCGGCCTGCCCCGATTACCGACCGCGAGGCGGATACGATTCTGCAGCGCGTGCAGGAAGGCGCCGACAAGCCGCGGCCGAAAGTGCTGTTCGAGCCGGGCGAGATCGTGCGTGTCGTCGATGGCCCGTTCAACGACTTCAACGGTGTCGTTGAAGAGGTCAACTACGACAAGAGCAAGCTGCGTGTCGCGGTCCAGATCCTGGGTCGGTCGACGCCGGTGGAGCTGGATTTCAGTCAGGTCGAGAAGGCCTGACGACGGAAACAGGCAAGGATGCGGCCGCGGCGGATGTCACGGTTGATACGGAAAGGACGCAGAGGGGAGCCTGCCAGGCGCTGGTACCCAACGAGGATCGATACACATGGCAAAGAAAGTTCAGGGCTATATCAAGCTGCAGATTCCTGCGGGGCAGGCTAATCCCAGCCCGCCGGTTGGGCCGGCGCTGGGCCAGCAGGGCGTCAATATCATGGAGTTCTGCAAGGCTTTCAACGCGGCGACCCAGGGCCAGGAGCCCGGTCTGCCGATTCCGGTCGTGATTACCGTTTACGCGGATCGCAGTTTCACGTTTATCAGCAAGACGCCGCCCGCGGCCGTATTGCTGAGGAAGGCAGCGGGCATCAAGAAGGGCAGCGGTGAGCCGAACAAGAACAAGGTCGGCGTCGTCAACCGCGCGCAGCTCGAGGAGATCGCGAAAGCGAAGGAACCCGACCTGACTGCCGCCGATATGGATGCCGCGGTCAGAACCATTGCAGGCACGGCCCGCAGCATGGGTCTCGACGTGGAGGGTGTCTGACATGGCCAGATTGAGCAAACGCAAGAAAACCGCCCGCGAACGGCTCGAAGCCGGCAAGTACTACGCCATCGAGGAAGCGCTGTCGCTGGTGAAGGAGCTGGCTGCGGCGAAATTTACCGAGTCGGTTGATGTGGCAGTCAACCTCGGCGTGGACCCGCGCAAATCGGACCAGGTCGTGCGCGGCTCGACCGTGTTGCCGAACGGTACCGGTAAGACGGTGCGGGTCGCCGTTTTCGCCCAGGGTGAGAACGCGGAGAAAGGCCACGGAGGCGGGCGCCGACATCGTCGGGTTCGAGGATCTCGCCGAGCAGATCCAGAAGGGCGAGCTCAATTTCGACGTCGTGATTGCCACGCCTGACGCGATGCGTGTCGTCGGCAAGCTCGGCCAGATTCTCGGTCCGCGCGGCCTGATGCCGAACCCCAAGGTCGGCACGGTAACGCCGGACGTCGAGACCGCGGTGAAAAATGCCAAGGGCGGGCAGGTTCGTTATCGCACCGACAAGGCCGGCATCATTCATTGCCAGATTGGCAATGTGACGTTCGAGGTCGATGCGCTGAAGGAAAATCTCGAGGCTCTGCTGGGCGCGCTGAGCAAGGCAAAGCCGGCCGCGGCCAAGGGCCAGTACATGAAACGTCTGACGGTGTCGTCAACGATGGGACCAGGTGTCGCGGTCGATCAGGCGACACTGAACATTTAGGAGAGTACCTACGCCTTAGCGGCGATTCGGGCGCACATCGGCTGAATCGGTGAGGCGAGGCGTACCACCAGGGAAGGTGGGACAAAACGGGCCGGAGCATCGGCCTGCATCGAAGACCGCAGGCGCCGGGTTTGCGAAAACCTGGCTTAATCGCCGACAGACTGGCTACCTGCGCAGGTGGTGTTACCCGAATCAGCTCAACCTGGCTAGGGATCACCGTCGCATGGCGTTTCCGCGAAAGATGCGGGACGTGTTGATCCTGATAACCAGGAGGAAGAAATGCCACTGAGGCTTGAAGACAAAAAGGCCCTGGTAGCCGAAGTGAACGAGGTTGCCGCGAACTCGCTGTCTGCTGTTGCCGCTGAATACAGCGGTCTGTCGGTAGCGCAGATGACCGACTTCCGCAAGCAAGCGCGGGCGTCGGATGTCTATGTTCGCGTGGTCAAGAATACTTTGGCGAAACGGGCCGTTGAAGGTACTGAGTTCGAGTGTCTTCAGGAAGCTCTCACTGGGCCGCTGGTACTGGCCTTCTCGCGCGAGGATCCGGGCGCCGCTGCACGCGTCGTCAAGAATTTCGCCAAAGAGAACGACAAACTGGTGACGACGGCGGTAGCGATCAGCGGTCAGCTGTACCCCGCCTCGGATCTGGAGCGTCTGGCCAGCCTTCCGACCCTCGATCAGGCACGGGCAATGCTGCTCGGTGTTTTACATGCACCGTTGACGCAGTTCGTCCGCACGCTGGCAGAGCCACCGGCGATGCTGGCGCGCGTGATGCAGTCCCGGGCCGATCAGGAGCAGCCAGCCTGATACAGCACTTTTTCGGTAGTGGGCAAGTTTGGGTAGATTTTTTAAGGAGATATGAACATGGCACTTAGTAACGAAGAACTGATCGAGGAACTCTCCAACAAGCCGATCATGGAGGTCGTCGAGCTGGTCAAGGCGCTGGAAGATAAGTGGGGCGTGTCCGCCGCTGCTCCGGTAGCCGTTGCAGCGGCTGGCGCCGCCGCCGGTGGCGACGCCGCCGCGGCCGAAGAGCAGACCGAATTCGACGTCGTAATGACGAGCTTCGGCAGCAACAAGGTTTCCGTCATCAAGGTGGTGCGCGCGCTCACCGGTCTGGGCCTTAAAGAGGCCAAGGACCTGGTCGAGGGTGCGCCTGCGCCGGTCAAGGAAGGCGTGTCGAAGGACGAAGCCGAAGACGTCAAGAAACAGCTCGAAGAGGCCGGTGCCAGCGTCGAGGTCAAGTAAGACTTTGATGCAAGGCTTCGGCCCGTTTTACAGCTCCCGGCTGGTGGCGAAAGCCACCGGCCTGGTGCTGTTTTGATTTTGCGAGAGCCTGCGCCCGGCGCAGGTTGGTGGGCGCGTCAGTGATGCGCTCCGTGAAGGAAATATAGCCAAGCTTCGGCGAGGAAATACCGATGGCGTACTCGTTTACAGAGAAAAAGCGAATTCGTAAGGACTTTGGCAAGCGCAGGGGCATTCTTGAAGTTCCTTATTTGTTGTCCATACAGCTCGCTTCCTATCGCAAGTTTTTGCAGACCGATGCCGCGCCGGACAACCGCGATGATATTGGGCTGCATGCCGCGTTTTCGTCGGTTTTTCCGATTGTCAGCTATTCCGGCAACGCTCAGCTCGAGTACGTCAGCTACCGCCTTGGCGAGCCGGTGTTCGATGTCAAGGAATGCCAGGTCCGCGGCCTGACCTATGCAGCGCCGCTGCGTGTCACCGTGCGCCTCGTCATTTTTGACAAGGAAGCGTCGGGCAGTAAAAAGCCGGTCAAGGACATTCGCGAGCAGGAAGTGTATCTCGGTGAATTGCCGCTGATGACCGATAACGGAACATTTGTGATCAATGGCACCGAGCGTGTCATCGTGTCGCAGTTGCATCGCTCGCCTGGCGTGTTCTTCGATCACGACAAAGGCAAGACACATTCGTCCGGCAAGTTATTGTTTTCGGCTCGCGTGATTCCGTACCGCGGCTCGTGGCTGGACTTCGAGTTCGATCCGAAGGATTCGATGTTTGCCCGTATCGACCGTCGCCGGAAATTGCCGGTGACCATCATTCTGCGCGCGCTCGGATTCGAGAACGAGGAAATGCTGGCGCATTTCCACGACACGATTTCCTTCCATCTTTCCGCCAAGAAGATCGAGATGGACCTGGTACCCGAGCGTCTGCGCGGCGAAACCGCGACATTTGACGTCAAAGTCAAGAGTAAAGTGCTGGTCGAGGAGGGCAGGCGCATCACAGCGCGGCATGTCCGTGATCTCGAGCAGTCGGGGGTCAAGAAGCTGGAGGTGCCGAACCTCTACCTCGAAGGCAAGATCCTCGCCCACGATATCGTCGATACCGATAGCGGTGAGCTATTGGCTTCGGCCAACGACGAGCTTACGGCCGAAACGGTAGAAACTTTGATCGCGGCCGGCATCGACAAGCTCGAAACGCTGTGGGTGAACGACCTCGATCGTGGCCCGTACATTTCCAATACGTTGCGCATCGATGCAACCACTAATCGTCTCGAGGCGCTGGTCGAAATCTACCGCATGATGCGTCCGGGCGAGCCGCCGACCAAGGAAGCTGCAGAGAACCTGTTTCACAACCTGTTCTTCAATGCGGAACGTTACGACCTGTCCGCCGTCGGGCGGATGAAATTCAACCGCAGGGTCGGGCGAGAAGGCGTCGAGGGTCCTGGGATTCTTTACGATGGCCGCTATTTCGGCAGCCGCAACGATGAAGAGTCGAAGAAATACTTCGAGAAGTACGGATCCGACCGCTCGGATATCGTCGATGCCCTGAACACGCTGATCGAAATCCGCAACGGCCGCGGTACGGTCGATGACATCGACCATCTCGGCAATCGCCGTGTACGCAGTGTCGGTGAGATGGCCGAGAATGCGTTCCGCATCGGCCTGGTACGGGTCGAGAGGGCGGTCAAGGAGCGTCTCACGCTCGCCGAGTCGGAAGGACTCATGCCGCAGGAGATGATCAACGCCAAACCTGTCGCGGCTGCGGTCAAGGAGTTTTTTGGTTCGTCGCAGCTGTCGCAGTTTATGGATCAAAACAATCCGCTCTCGGAAGTTACCCACAAGCGTCGTGTCTCGGCGCTCGGCCCGGGTGGCCTCACGCGCGAGCGCGCCGGCTTCGAAGTACGCGATGTGCACCCGACGCATTACGGCCGGGTCTGCCCGATCGAGACCCCTGAGGGGCCGAACATCGGTCTGATCAACTCGCTCGCGGTTTATGCGCGCACCAACGACTACGGTTTCCTCGAGACTCCTTATCGCAAGGTCAGCAACGGCAGCGTCACCGACTCGATCGAGTATCTGTCAGCGATCGAGGAAGGTCACTATGTGATCGCCCAGGCCAACTCGGAACTGGACGAAAAGGGAGCCTTTACCGACGACCTGATCTCGTGTCGCCACCAGAACGAATTCACGCTGGCGACGGCGGATCAGATCGAATACATGGACGTCAGCCCGAAGCAGATTGTGTCGGTTGCCGCGTCGATGATCCCGTTCCTCGAGCACGACGATGCCAACCGTGCACTGATGGGTTCGAACATGCAGCGCCAGGCTGTCCCGACGCTGCGTGCCGAGACCCCGGTGGTAGGTACCGGCATGGAGCGTGCCGTCGCCGTGGACTCGGGCGTGACAGTGGTCGCGCGCCGCGGCGGTATGGTCGATTCGGTCGATGCGTCGCGGATCGTAGTTCGAGTTGCGGATGACGAAACGACACCGGACGAGCCGGGCGTGGATATTTACAACCTGACCAAGTACACCCGGTCCAACCAGAACACCTGTATCAACCAGCGCCCACTGGTCAAGGCGGGCGATTTGATCGCCCGTGGCGACGTGCTGGCCGACGGTCCTTCGACCCATCTTGGCGAACTGGCGCTCGGGCAGAACCTGCTGGTCGCGTTCATGCCGTGGAATGGTTACAACTTCGAGGACTCGATCCTGATCTCCGAAGGACTGGTGCACGAGGACCGGTTCACGACGATCCATATCGAGGAGCTGACCTGCGTCGCGCGTGACACCAAGCTCGGTCCGGAAGAAATCACCGCGGATATCCCCAACGTCGGCGACGCTGCGTTGGCGAAACTCGACGAGTCGGGAATCGCGTTTATCGGCGCCGAGGTCAAGGCCGGCGATATCCTGGTTGGCAAGGTCACGCCGAAGGGCGAGACGCAGCTGACGCCGGAAGAAAAACTGTTGCGGGCGATTTTTGGCGAGAAAGCCTCCGACGTGAAAGATACGTCGTTACGTGTGCCGCCCGGCATGGACGGAACCGTGATCGATGTCCGCGTGTTTACCCGCGATGGCGTCGAGAAGGACAGCCGTGCGCTTTCGATCGAAAGAATGGAGCTCGAAAGTGTCCGCAAGGATCTCGATGACACGTTGCGCATTCTCGAAGAGGATGTTTTGCAGCGCGTCGAGCGCATGTTGCTGGGCAAGGTTGCCGACGGCGGCCCGAACAAGCTGAAAGCCGGCAGCAAAATCACGAAGGCTTATCTCGACGAACTGGCGCAGGAAGACTGGTTCCAGATCCGTCTGCGCAGCGACGAAGCCCAGGATCAGCTGGAGAAGGCGGAAGAGCGCCTCAAGATGCAGCGCGAGGAATTTGATCAGCGGTTTGACGAGAAAAAACGCAAGATCACGGCGGGCGACGAACTGGCCCCGGGCGTGCTCAAGATGGTCAAGGTTTACCTCGCGGTGAAGCGCCGTATCCAGCCGGGTGACAAGATGGCCGGCCGGCACGGCAACAAGGGCGTGATCTCGTCGATCGTGCCGGTCGAGGACATGCCCTACCTGGAAGACGGAACGCCGGTGGACATCGTGTTGAACCCGCTCGGTGTGCCGTCGCGAATGAACGTCGGCCAGGTGCTGGAGACGCACCTCGGGTGGGCGGCAAAAGGGCTTGGACATCGAATCGGGCGAATGCTCGATGAGCAGGCCAAGCTGACGGACGTGCGTAAGCTGCTTGACCAGATCTACAACGAATCCGGCGGTCAGGGTGCCGACATCGCGTCACTCAACGATGACGAGGTGACCGAGCTTGCCGGTAATCTGCGGGCCGGGGTGCCGATGGCGACGCCGGTATTCGATGGTGCCAACGAGGACGAGATCAAGGGCATGCTGGAGCTGGCCGGGTTGCCGACTTCGGGCCAGACTACATTGTTCGACGGCCGCACCGGTGAGTCATTCGATCGCCCGGTGACCGTCGGCTACATGTACATGCTGAAACTCAATCACCTCGTTGATGACAAGATGCATGCGCGTTCCACTGGCCCATACAGCCTCGTGACCCAGCAGCCGCTGGGCGGCAAGGCGCAATTCGGCGGTCAGCGGTTCGGTGAGATGGAAGTCTGGGCGCTGGAGGCCTACGGTGCCTCGTACACGCTGCAGGAAATGCTCACGGTCAAGTCCGACGATGTGCAGGGTCGTACCCGAATGTACAAGAACATCGTGGATGGCACGCACGAGATGCACGCCGGCATGCCCGAGTCGTTCAACGTGCTCGTGAAGGAGATCCGCTCACTCGGCATCAATGTCGAGCTCGACCAGGACTGAATCAGGACGGCTGAACCGACTCGTGTTTAGACGACGAGCCCCAAGCAAACAGGTGGCAGGATGAAAGATCTACTCAAGCTCTTCAAACAACAGGTACCCGTCGAGGACTTCGACGCCATTCGCATCGGCCTGGCCTCGCCGGATATGATCCGGTCCTGGTCCTTCGGCGAGGTGAAAAAGCCGGAGACCATTAATTACCGGACCTTCAAGCCGGAAAGAGACGGCCTGTTCTGTGCCAAGATCTTCGGCCCCGTGAAGGACTACGAGTGTCTTTGCGGCAAATACAAGCGGCTGAAACACCGCGGCGTCGTCTGCGAGAAATGCGGCGTCGAGGTAACCCAGGCGAAAGTTCGTCGCGAACGGATGGGTCATATCGAGCTGGCCAGCCCGGTGGCACATATCTGGTTCCTGAAATCGTTGCCTTCGCGCATTGGCCTGATGCTGGATATGACGCTGCGCGAGATCGAGCGGGTGCTTTACTTCGAGGCCTTCGCCGTTGTCGAGCCGGGTATGACGCCGCTCGAACGCGGTCAGTTGCTGTCTGACGAAACCTATCTCGAGGCCATCGAGGAGCATGGCGACGAATTCGAGGCGAAGATGGGTGCGGAAGCGGTCTACGACATGCTGCGTACCATCGATCTCGATGCCGAGATCCTCAAGGTTCGCGAGGAAATCGCCGGCACCAATTCCGAGACCAAAATTCGCCGCCTGTCGAAGCGTCTGAAACTGCTCGAATCGTTCCAGGAGTCCGGCAACAAGCCGGAGTGGATGGTGATGACCGTGCTGCCGGTGCTGCCCCCGGATCTGCGTCCGCTGGTGCCGCTCGATGGCGGCCGCTTTGCGACGTCGGATCTGAACGATCTGTACCGCCGGGTCATCAACCGCAACAATCGGCTGCGCCGTCTGCTGGAGCTGAACGCGCCGGACATCATCGTGCGCAACGAAAAGCGCATGCTGCAGGAAGCCGTTGACGCGCTGCTCGACAACGGCCGGCGCGGACGGGCGATTACCGGCACCAACAAGCGCCCGCTCAAGTCGCTCGCCGACATGATCAAGGGCAAGCAGGGTCGTTTCCGGCAGAACCTGCTGGGCAAGCGCGTCGATTACTCGGGCCGTTCGGTCATCGTAGTCGGGCCGACGCTGAAGCTCCACCAGTGCGGTCTGCCCAAGAAGATGGCGCTCGAGCTGTTCAAGCCGTTCATATTTTCGAAGCTGCAGTTGCGTGGCGAGGCGGCGACGATCAAGGCCGCCAAGCGCCTGGTCGAGCGTGAGGGTCCGGAAGTCTGGGATATCCTCGAGGAAGTCATTCGTGAGCACCCGGTGATGCTCAACCGTGCGCCGACGCTGCACAGGCTCGGGATCCAGGCATTCGAGCCGGTACTGGTCGAGGGTAAGGCCATCCAGCTGCACCCGCTGGTCTGCACCGCGTTCAACGCAGACTTCGACGGCGACCAGATGGCAGTCCACGTGCCGTTGTCGATCGAGGCTCAGCTCGAGGCGCGGGCGCTGATGATGGCATCCAACAACATCCTGTCACCGGCCAATGGCGACCCGATCATCGTGCCGTCTCAGGATGTCGTGCTGGGTCTGTATTTCATGACCCGCGAACGCGTCAAAGCGAAGGGCGAGGGTATGCGGTTCTCCGGCGTCGCCGAGGTGCATCGCGCCTATGAATCGCGCCAGGTCGATCTGCAGGCGCGGGTCAGGGTCCGTATCGAGGACTCTTTCCTCAGCGAGGAAGGCGAGGTTCAGCACAAGCGGCATATCGTGGAAACCACGGTTGGCCGGGCCCTGCTCGCCGAAGTCATGCCCAAGGGTATGCCGTTCGATCTGATCAATCGCGACATGACCAAGAAGGCGATTTCGGGTCTGATCAATGCCTGCTATCGCACGCTCGGACTGAAGCGCACGGTGGTTTTCGCCGATCAGTTGATGTACACGGGCTTTCACTATGCGACCAAGGCCGGTGTGTCCATCGGTGTCAACGATATGGTCGTGCCGGAGGAAAAAGCCGGTATCCTTGCGACCGCCGAGGACGAGGTCAAAGAGATCCAGGAGCAGTACACTTCGGGTCTCATTACCAACGGCGAACGCTACAACAAGGTCGTCGATATCTGGTCACGGACCAACGAAGAAGTGGCCAAGGAAATGATGAACAAGCTCGGCGGCGAAAATGTTGTCGATTCGGCCGGTAAGGAGCAGCATCAGAAATCGTTCAATTCGATTTTCATGATGGCCGACTCCGGCGCACGTGGCTCGGCGGCCCAGATTCGTCAGCTCGCCGGTATGCGCGGCCTGATGGCGAAGCCGGATGGCTCGATCATCGAAACGCCGATCACTGCCAACTTCCGCGAGGGCCTGAACGTCCTGCAGTACTTCATCTCGACCCATGGCGCGCGTAAAGGCCTGGCCGATACGGCTTTGAAAACTGCAAACTCGGGATATCTGACGCGGCGCCTGGTCGACGTTGCCCAGGACCTGGTGGTCACGAAGGTCGATTGCGGTACCGAACGCGGCCTGATGATGACTCCGCTGGTTGAAGGGGGCGATGTTGTCGAGCCGCTGCGCGAGCGCGTGCTTGGACGAGTCGTCGCCTCGCCGGTTCTGAAGCCGGGCAGCGAGGAAGTGATTGTCGAGGCCGGTACGCTGCTCGACGAGAAGTGGGTCAATACGCTCGAAGAACTGTCTGTCGACCAGGTTCATGTTCGCTCGCCGATCACCTGCGAGACTCGCTACGGCGTGTGCGCGCAGTGCTACGGTCGCGACCTGGCCCGGGGTCACCGCATCGATATCGGTGAGGCCGTGGGTGTCATCGCGGCGCAGTCGATCGGTGAGCCGGGTACCCAGCTGACGATGCGTACGTTCCACATCGGCGGTGCCGCTTCGCGTGCGGCCGCGGTCAACAGTGTCGAGATCAAGGGTTCCGGTGTCATCCGCCTCCACAACATCAAGACGGTGAAACACGAGCGCGGTCATTTTGTCGCCGTATCGCGTTCCGGCGAGATCGGTGTGATGGACGAATTCGGGCGTGAGCGGGAACGCTACAAGATCCCCTACGGTGCGACGATTGCCGTTGACGAGGGATCGCCGGTCGAGCCCGGCCAGGTCGTTGCCAACTGGGATCCGCACACCCACCCTGTGGTCTCCGAGGTGACTGGCAAGCTGCGCTTCGACGACTTCATCGATGGCGTGACCGTTACCCGTCAGGTTGACGAGATCACCGGACTCGCCGCCATCGTGGTGCTTGACGTGCAGCATCGCGGCGGGTCGAAAGACCTGCGCCCGACGGCGCGGCTGGTCGACACCAAGGGCAAGCCCATATGCTTCGCCAATACCGACATTCCGGCGTCATACGCGTTGCCGTCGGGTGCCGTGGTAAACATGGACGATGGCTCAAAAGTCGGGGTTGGAGACGTCATTGCACGTATCCCGCAAGAGAGTTCGAAGACCCGCGATATCACCGGTGGTCTGCCGCGTGTCGCCGATTTGTTCGAGGCACGCAAGCCCAAGGATCCGGCGATTCTCGCCGAGTATTCGGGTACCGCCAGCTTCGGTAAGGAAACCAAGGGTAAGCGTCGCCTGATCATTACCGACGACAGCGGTGAGAAACACGAGACGTTGATCCCGAAATGGCGCCACCTGAACGTGTTCGAAGGCGAGCAGGTTCTGCGTGGCGAGGTGATTGCCGAGGGCGAGCCCGATCCGCACGATATCCTGCGCCTGCAGGGCGTCGAGCGGCTGGCGGATTACCTGGTGCGCGAAATCCAGGATGTCTACCGCCTCCAGGGTGTGAAGATCAATGACAAGCACATCGAGGTGATCATCCGCCAGATGCTGCGCAAGCTCGAGGTGGCCAAGTCCGGCGGCAGCAAGCTGTTGCGTGGCGAGCAGGTCGATCGTGCCCGGGCACTCGAAGAGAACGAGGCCATGGCGGTCACCGGCAAGGAGGCGGCGGTGTTCGATCCGATGCTGCTGGGAATCACCAAGGCCTCACTGGCTACCGAGTCGTTTATTTCGGCGGCCTCCTTCCAGGAGACCACTCGTGTTCTGACCGAGGCCGCGGTACGCGGCCTGCGCGACGATCTGCGCGGACTCAAGGAAAATGTCATCGTTGGCCGGTTGATCCCGGCGGGCACCGGTTTCGCCTACCACGCCGAGCGCAGGCGCAGCCACGAGGACCGCGCCAAGGAAGAGTTGCTGGCGCTGGAGCAGGCTCAGGCTGCCCTGGAGAGCGTTCAGGACGATGACCAGCCGGCCGAGGAAGCTCCCGAGACGGCCATCGAGGACTAGAAAACAGCGCGGGGTGGCGGATTTTGCCGCCCCGCCTTTCTTGACACCGGATTGGGGCGAATCTAGAATGCCCGGCTTTACATCGGCAGCGTTTCCCAATCGCGCCGAATAGGGAATTCGACCCGGGCCGCCATGGTATGGCGGCCCGGTTCTACTCTGGGCGGCATACGCGGAATCCGCGCACGCTACCACAAGCGAAATAGAGAATAGCGAATGTCTACGATCAATCAGCTGGTGCGCAAGTCGCGCAAGAGCAAAACGGCCAAAAGTAACGTCCCCGCGCTGGAGGCGTCACCGCAGCGTCGCGGGGTGTGCACCCGGGTGTACACGACCACGCCGAAGAAGCCGAACTCGGCTTTGCGCAAGGTTGCGCGTGTGCGTCTGACGAATGGCTTCGAAGTCACCAGCTACATCGGCGGTGAAGGCCACAATCTCCAGGAGCACTCGGTGGTGATGCTGCGCGGCGGACGCGTCAAGGATCTCCCCGGTGTGCGTTATCACATCGTTCGCGGCACGCTGGATTGCGCAGGCGTCAACGAGCGTAAGCAGGGCCGTTCCAAATATGGAGCGAAGCGACCCAAATAGGGTCCAGCATCAGCACAGGTCTGACCAATGTCACGTAGAGCAAGAGCACCAAAACGCGCAGCACTGCCCGATCCGAAGTTCGGCAGCGATATGTTGGCGAAATTCATCAACATGATGATGAACCGCGGCAAGAAATCAGTCGCGGAGCGCATCGTCTATGGCGCGATCGACCGCATTTCGGACCGCAACAAGGTCAGTGAAGAGCAGGCGCTCGAGCTGCTTGCGCAGGCGCTCGATAACGTCAAGCCGGCGGTCGAGGTGAAGTCGCGGCGCGTCGGCGGTGCTACTTATCAGGTTCCGGTCGAAGTGCGTCCGGCGCGACGGCAGACGCTCGCAATGCGCTGGGTGATCGATTCGGCGCGCAAACGCAGCGAAAAGTCGATGGCCGCGCGGCTGGCGAATGAGTTGATCGATGCGGCGGAGAACCGTGGCGCGGCAGTGAAAAAGCGCGAAGACACGCACCGCATGGCTGAGGCCAACAAGGCTTTCTCACACTACCGCTGGTAACTCTCGCTTCCAGCTGTTGAACGAGATTCACATCGAGGGCTAGTTCCGTGGCACGTACCACTCCCATTACCCGTTATCGAAATATCGGCATCATGGCCCATATCGATGCGGGCAAGACGACGACTACCGAGCGTGTGCTCTTCTATACCGGTGTATCGCACAAGATCGGTGAGGTTCACGACGGCGCCGCCGCTATGGACTGGATGGAGCAGGAGCAGGAGCGTGGCATCACCATCACCTCTGCTGCGACCACTTGTTTCTGGAGTGGCATGGAGCAGCAATTCGACGAGCATCGCATCAATATTATCGACACCCCCGGGCACGTTGACTTCACGATCGAAGTCGAGCGCAGCCTGAGGGTTCTCGATAGCGCGGTTGCCGTTTTCTGTGCGGTTGGCGGTGTCGAGCCGCAGTCCGAGACGGTATGGCGCCAGGCCAATAAGTATGGCGTGCCGCGGCTTGCCTTCGTCAACAAGATGGATCGTGCCGGCGCCGATTTCCTGCGTGTCGTTGAGCAGTTGAAAGACCGGCTCGGCGCCAATCCGGTGGCGCTGCAGTTGCCGATCGGAGCCGAAGAGAATTTCCTCGGCGTCGTCGACCTCATCAGGATGCAGGCGATTTTCTGGGATGAGGACAGCCAGGGCATGACCTTCGAGGCCAAGGATATTCCCGCCGATATGCTCGACGATTGTCAGCAGATGCGCGAGCAGATGGTCGAGGCGGCTGCCGAGGGTGACGAGGAGCTGCTCGAGAAATTCCTCGAAGACGGCGACCTCAGTAACGACGAGATCAAGCGCGGCATTCGTTTGCGGACGCTGAACAACGAAATCGTGCCGGTAATGTGCGGCTCGGCCTTCAAGAACAAGGGCGTGCAGGCAGTGCTGGACGCGGTGGTCGAGCTGATGCCGTCGCCGGTGGATGTGCCTGCGATCAAGGGAATCACCGAGGACGAGCAGGAAGCCGTGCGCAAGCCGGGTGACGATGAGCCGTTCGCCGCGCTTGCGTTCAAGATCATGACCGACCCGTTTGTCGGTACGTTGACCTTTTTCCGCGTTTACTCGGGCGTTCTTGCGACGGGAGACACCGTCTATAACCCGGTCAAAGGCAAGAAAGAGCGGATTGGCCGCATGTTGCAGATGCACGCGAATGACCGTAAGGAATTGAAAGAGGTCCGGGCCGGTGACATTGCCGCCGCGGTGGGTCTCAAAGACGTCACCACCGGCGACACGCTGTGTGATCTGAAGCAGGTCGTTACTCTCGAGCGCATGGAGTTTCCGGAGCCGGTGATCGCGGTTGCGGTCGAGCCGAAGACCAAAGCCGACCAGGAAAAAATGGGCATGGCTTTGTCCAAACTGGCCAAGGAAGATCCGTCGTTCCGTGTCCACACGGACGAGGAGTCCGGGCAGACGATTATCTCCGGCATGGGCGAATTGCATCTCGAGATCATCGTTGACCGGCTCAAGCGTGAATTCAAGGTCGAGGCGAATGTCGGCAAGCCCCAGGTCGCCTATCGCGAGACCATTCGCAAGGTGATCGAGCAGGAAGGCAAGTTCGTGCGCCAGTCGGGTGGCCGCGGTCAGTACGGTCATGTCTGGCTCAGAATCGAGCCGCGCGAGCCGGGCGCCGGGTACGAGTTCGAAAATGCCATCGTCGGTGGTGTCGTGCCGCGCGAGTACATCCCTGCGGTGGACAAGGGCGTTCAGGAGCAAATGCAAAACGGCGTGATCGCGGGTTATCCGGTCGTGGATTTCAAGGTAACCCTTTTCGACGGCTCGTACCACGAGGTGGATTCGAGTGAGATGGCGTTCAAGATCGCGGGCTCCATGTGCTTCCGGGAAGGCGCGCAGAAGGCCGATCCGGTTTTGCTCGAGCCTATCATGAAGGTCGAAGTCGTTACTCCCGAAGACTACATGGGCGATGTGATGGGTGATCTCAACCGCCGCCGCGGTCTGCCTCAGGGGATGGACGATACTCCGGCCGGCAAGGTGATTCGCGCCGAGGTCCCGCTGGCGGAAATGTTCGGCTACGCGACCGATCTGCGTTCGATGAGCCAGGGTCGCGCGACCTACTCGATGGAGTTCCTCAAGTACCACGAAGTGCCCAACAGTGTCGCCGATTCGGTGATTAAGAAGGCATCCTGAGAATCTTGAAATTTGCGAGGTAAAGACGGTGTCCAAGGAGAAATTTGAGCGTACGAAGCCGCACGTAAACGTGGGCACGATCGGTCACGTTGACCATGGCAAGACGACGCTGACGGCGGCGCTGACCAAGTGCATGGCGGAGAAGCACGGTGGCGAGGTAAAGGCGTACGATCAGATTGACAACGCGCCGGAGGAGAAGGCGCGTGGGATCACGATTGCGACGGCGCACGTGGAGTACGAGAGCGATGTGCGCCACTACGCGCATGTGGATTGTCCGGGGCATGCCGACTATGTGAAGAACATGATCACGGGTGCGGCGCAGATGGACGGGGCGATCCTGGTGGTGTCGGCGGCGGACGGGCCGATGCCGCAGACGCGCGAGCACATTTTGCTGGCACGCCAGGTGGGTGTGCCGTACATCGTGGTGTACCTGAACAAGGCGGACATGGTTGACGATGCGGAGTTGCTGGAGCTGGTGGAGCTGGAGGTACGCGAGTTGTTGTCGACGTACGAGTTCCCGGGCGACGACACGCCGATCGTGACCGGCTCGGCGCTGAAGGCGTTCGATGGGGATACGAGCGAGATTGGAATTCCGTCGATCGAGAAGCTGATCACGGCGATGGATGAGTACATTCCGGAGCCGGAGCGTGCGGTGGACGGTGCGTTTTTGATGCCGATCGAGGATGTGTTCTCGATTTCGGGTCGCGGCACGGTGGTGACCGGGCGTATCGAGCGCGGGATTGTGCGCGTGGGCGACGAGATCGAGATTGTCGGTATCAAAGAGACGACGAAGACGACGTGTACCGGCGTGGAGATGTTCCGCAAGCTGCTTGACGAGGGTCAGGCGGGCGACAACGTGGGTGTGTTGCTGCGCGGGACCAAGCGCGACGACGTGGAGCGTGGCCAGGTGCTGGCCAAGCCGGGGTCGATCACGCCGCACACGAAGTTCGAGGCGGAGGTGTACATCCTGACCAAGGAAGAGGGAGGGCGACACACGCCGTTCTTCAAGGGTTACCGGCCGCAGTTTTACTTCCGCACGACGGATGTGACCGGGGCGGTGGAGTTGCCGGAGGGCGTCGAGATGGTGATGCCGGGCGACAACATCCAGATGGTGGTGGAGCTGATTGCGCCGATCGCGATGGAGGACGGACTGCGGTTCGCGATCCGCGAGGGCGGTCGCACCGTCGGCGCCGGCGTCGTCGCCAAAATCATCGAGTAATTTGAACCGGGCGTCCGGGATCCTTCCCGGGCGCCGACTTACTACTAGCGGTACCAGGAAATGGCGACAAATCAGAATATTCGTATCAGGCTCAAGGCTTTCGATCATCGCTTGATCGACAAGTCGGCGCGGGAAATTGTCGATACGGCACGCCGTACCGGCGCGCAGGTGCGGGGTCCTGTGCCGTTGCCGACGAAGATGGAGCGTTTTACGGTCCTGATTTCGCCGCATGTGAACAAGGATGCACGCGATCAGTACGAGCTGCGCACCCACAAGCGCCTGATGGAAATCATGGAGCCCACGGACAAGACCGTGGACGCGCTGATGAAACTTGAATTGCCCGCAGGCGTGGACGTTCAGATTAAGTTGAACTAGACGCAAAACCTGCTATAATTTTCGGCTCTTTATGGCCCGGTACGGGAAATCTCGTGCCGGGCCTTGAGTTTCCATGTCAGAACAGGCCGCGTGAGGCGGCGATCACTGCGTGATCTTCGCCGGGTCTGTTTTGCCGTTCCCCCTCCCCGACAGTGGCCAGCGCGTCGCTCTTGAGGGTGGGTTTTAGCATGAGTCAGCGCCGGCCAATCGAAGTCGGTGCGGTGTATAGAGGACAGACAACATGGCTATCGGCTTGGTCGGCCGCAAGTGCGGCATGACGCGAGTATTTACGGACGAAGGGCAGTCGATCCCGGTGACGGTGATCGAGGCTCTTCCCAATCGCATCACGCTGGTTCGCAATGCCGAGCGTGACGGTTATCGTGGCGTGCAGGTGACCACGGGCTCGCGCAAACTCTCGCGGCTTTCCAAGTCCGAGGCCGGGCATTTTGCCAAGGCGGGCGTCGAAGCAGGGCGTGGGCTTTGGGAATTCCGTCTCGACGGCGACGAAGGCGCGGATCTCGCAACTGGCGCCGAACTGACGGTCGAGCTTTTCGAACCCGGGCAGAAAGTCGACGTTGCCGGCACCTCCATCGGTAAGGGCTTTGCCGGCACGATCAAACGACACAATTTCCGTGGCCAGGACAGCACCCACGGCAATTCGTTGTCGCACCGTGTTCCTGGCTCGATCGGTCAGAACCAGACGCCCGGCCGCGTATTCAAGGGCAAAAAGATGTCGGGTCATCTCGGCGACGCCCGGACCACGAATCTGAACCTGGAAATCGTGCGGGTTGACCAGGAGCGCAACCTGCTCCTGATCCGGGGTGCCGTTCCGGGTGCGCGCGGCGCCGATGTCATCGTGCGTCCGGCCGTCAAGGCCAGGGCCTAGGGCGAAGGGGACGAACGAGCATGGCCAAGACATTGACAGTTGTTGGTGCCACCGGCGGCGATGCCTCCCTCGAGGTTTCAGAAGCCGCGTTTGGCAGTGA
The DNA here is from genome assembly GCA_963699835.1 of uncultured Gammaproteobacteria bacterium. Lineage (GTDB taxonomy): Bacteria > Pseudomonadota > Gammaproteobacteria > Steroidobacterales > BM003 > BM003. The sequence continues at coordinate 305,111 of CAVOVJ010000003.1, forward strand.
ATTCAACGAAGCCCTGGTGCACCAGGTCGTGACGGCGTATCTGTCTGGCGGTCGCGCCGGCACCAAGGCGCAGAAGTCGCGCGCCCAGGTTCGTGGCGGCGGCGCCAAGCCGTGGCGGCAGAAGGGAACCGGGCGGGCACGCGCCGGAACGATCCGCAGCCCTGTCTGGGTCGGTGGCGGGCGGACTTTCGCCGCGCAGGCGCGCGACCATGGGCAAAAGGTCAACCGCAAGATGTACCGCGCTGCGATTCGCGCGGTGGTCTCGGAGCTGATTCGGCAGGATCGTCTGAAGGTAGTCGATACATTCTCGGTAGAGGCGCCGAAGACCAAGCTGGTTGCCACCCGGCTGAAGGAGCTCGACGTCAAATCCGCATTGATCGTCGTGGAGGCGTTTGACGAGGCGCTGTATCTGGCCGCGCGCAACCTGCCGCATGTCGAGGTGCTCGAGGTGAGCGCGGTAGATCCGGTGAGTCTGATTCGCTACGACAACGTGATCATGACCGTGCCGGCAGTGAAGTTGCTTGAGGAGAAACTGGTATGAGCCGCGAGAGACTTATGACTGTCCTGCTCGGCCCGCATGTTTCGGAGAAGAGCACCACTGTGGCCGATGACCACAACCAGATCGTTTTCCGCGTGCGCCGCGACGCCAGCAAGACCGAGGTGCGCCGTGCGGTGGAAATGATGTTCGAGGTAGAGGTCGAGGGTGTTCAGATCCTCAACCAGGGCGGCAAGCAAAAGCGTTTCGGCCGGACGATGGGCAAGCGCTCGGACTGGAAGAAGGCCTACGTTCGCTTGAAGGCAGGTCAGGACATCGATTTCCTCGGCGGTGAGTAATGCCCGGCGCTACGAGTAAAGAGAATCAGCGATGGCAAAGGTAATCAAAACCAAACCGACTTCTGCAGGACGCCGCTTCGTCGTTCAGATCAAGCGTCCCGATCTGCATAAGGGTGAACCGCACGCAGCGTTGCTGGAGAAAGGCTCCAGCAGCGGTGGCCGTAACAACCTCGGCCGCATTACCGTGCGCCACCGCGGCGGTGGACACAAACGGCGGTACCGGCAGATCGATTTCCGCCGTAACAAGGACGGCGTGCCTGGTCGCATCGAGCGGATCGAACACGATCCCAACCGCAGTGCCAATCTCGCGTTGGTGTTGTATGCGGATGGCGAACGCCGTTACATCCTCGCGCCGCGTGGTATGAAGGCGGGCGATCCGATCATGGCTGGCAGCGAGGCACCGATCAAGCCGGGCAATGCGATGGCATTGCGCAGTATTCCGGTCGGTACTCTGGTGCACAACATCGAGCTGAAGCCCGGCAAGGGCGGGCAGATCGTCCGCAGCGCCGGCGGATCGGCCCAGCTGGTCGCGCGCGAGGGTCAGTATGCAACGCTGCGGTTGCGTTCCGGCGAGATGCGCAAGGTGCATATCGCGTGCCGGGCGACGATTGGTGAGGTCGGTAATTTCGAGCACAACTTGCAGAAACTGGGCAAGGCCGGCGCCCAGCGCTGGCGTGGAGTCCGCCCGACCGTGCGTGGCGTTGCGATGAACCCGGTTGATCACCCGCACGGTGGCGGCGAAGGCCGCACCTCGGGCGGTCGTCACCCGGTTTCCCCGTGGGGTACGCCGACCAAGGGTTATCGCACCCGAAACAACAAGCGCACTGACGGTTTGATCGTCCGGCGCCGCAACAGAAAGTGATTTGAGAGGTAGCAGCTGTGCCACGTTCTGTTAAGAAAGGTCCTTTCGTCGACGCTCACCTGATGAACAAGGTGATCAAGGCGGCGGAAAATAACGACCGCCGGCCGATCAAGACCTGGTCGCGGCGCTCTATGATTTTGCCGGACATGGTCGGACTGACCATTGCCGTGCATAACGGTCGCCAGCATGTTCCGGTACTGATCTCCGAGAACATGGTGGGGCACAAGCTCGGCGAGTTCGCAATTACCCGCACATTCCGCGGGCATGCGGCGGACCGCAAGGCGAGGTAGGAGAGATGACGATGGAAGTGGCTGCACAACTCAGATACGCCAGGATTTCGCCGCAGAAATGCCGCCTGGTGGCGGATCTGGTTCGGGGTCAGTCGGTGGCGAAAGCGCTGCAAGACGCTGGCATTCAGCCCGAAAAAGGGTGCCCGTATCGTCAAGAAAGTGCTCGAGTCGGCCATTGCCAATGCCGAGCATAATCATGGTGCGGACGTCGACGAGTTGAAAATCAGCTCTGTTTACGTTGATGAGGCGCCGTCGTTTCGACGGTTTCGGGCGCGGGCGAAAGGCCGCGGCACGCGCATCATCAAGCGCAACAGTCACATCACCGTCAAAGTCTCGGACGAGTAGGCGCGAGGAGCCGTAATGGGTCAGAAAGTACATCCAATCGGGATCCGGCTGGGAATCACACATGATTGGCAGTCGAAATGGTTCGCGGACTCGCGCAACTACCCGGAGTACGTCGCAACGGACTGGAAGATTCGCGACTTCCTGAAGAAACGGCTTTCCGACGCGTCGGTCAGCAAAATCGGGATCGAGCGGCCGGCCAAGAAGGCGCATATCACGATTCATACGGCACGTCCGGGCATCGTGATCGGCAAAAAGGGCGAGGACATCGAGCGTCTGCGCGGTGACGTCGCCAAGATGATGAGCATGCCGCTTGGCGACGTGCGCATCAACATCGCCGAGATTCGCAAGCCGGAGCTCGACGCGCAACTGGTGGCGGAAGGGATAGCTCAGCAACTGGTTCGTCGAGTGATGTTCCGCCGTGCGATGAAACGTGCCGTGACCAATACGATGCGAATCGGTGCACAGGGCGTCAAGGTGCGGGTCGGTGGGCGCCTCAACGGCGCGGAGATCGCGCGCTCGGAGTGGTACCGCGAGGGCCGGGTGCCGCTGCATACGTTGCGCGCCGATATCGATTACGGCTTTGCCGAAGCACGCACGACCTATGGTGTGATTGGCATTAAGGTCTGGATTTTCAAGGGCGAGAAGTTCGACAGGCCCGAGACTGCCGCCGAATCGGCTGAGCAGCAGGCAAGTTAGGAGTTACCCGGATGTTGCAGCCGAAAAGAACCAGGTTCCGCAAGCAGATGAAGGGCCGTAATCGCGGGCTCGCGCTGCGCGGTGGCTCGGTGTCGTTTGGAGAATACGGGCTCAAAGCCGTCGGGCGCGGCCGCATCACGGCGCGCCAGATCGAGGCGGCGCGCCGGGCGATGACGCGTCACGTCAAGCGTGGTGGCAAGATCTGGATCCGTATCTTCCCCGATAAGCCGATTACGACCAAGCCGCTGGAAGTCCGCCAGGGCAAGGGCAAGGGCAACGTCGAGTACTGGGTGGCCCAGATACAACCGGGGCGCGTGCTTTACGAAATCGAAGGGGTGTCGGAAGAAGTGGCGCGCGAGGCGTTTCGCCTGGCGGCGGCGAAACTGCCGGTTGCCACGACGTTCGTGACGCGACAGGTGATGTGATGAAGGCGAGTGAGCTTAGAGAGAAATCGGTTGCGGAGCTCGAGGAGGAACTCCTCTCGTTGCGCAAGGAGCAATTCAATCTGCGCATGCAGCGGGCAACTGGCCAGCTGGCGCGTCCGGATCAGTTCGGCAAGGTTCGCAAGAACATCGCCCGGGTGAAAACGGTTATTACCGAATTGACGCGTCAGACAGGTGAGACGTCATGAGTGAGAAGCAGGAACAGCACAAGCAGCGCACCGTTACCGGTCGGGTTGTGTCGAACAAGATGGACAAAACCGTTTCGGTTTCCATCGAACGCCTGGTGAAGCATCCGATGTACGGCAAGTATATTCGCCGCACCACCAAGCTGCTCGCGCACGATGAGAGTAACGAATGCCGGCAGGGTGACAAGGTCGCCATTGCCGAATGTCGCCCCATGTCCAAGCGTAAAGCCTGGCAGGTGGTCAATATTGTGGAACGGGGATCGTCGCGCGACTAGGCGTTGAGCCCGTTTTCTTACAGAGCAAGTTGGAAATACGACCATGATTCAGATGCAGACAGTTCTTGATGCCGCGGACAACAGCGGGGCGCGTCGCCTCCAGTGCATCAAGGTGCTGGGTGGCTCGAAACGTCGTTACGCCGGAGTCGGTGACATCATCAAGGTGAGCGTCAAGGACGCGATTCCGCGCGGCAAGGTAAAGAAGGGCGAGATCTACAATGCGGTCGTGGTGCGCACACGCAAGGGTGTTCGCCGCCCCGATGGGTCGTTGATCCGCTTCGACGGCAATGCCGCGGTACTGCTGACCGCTCGTCTCGAGCCGATCGGCACTCGCATTTTCGGGCCGGTTACTCGCGAGCTGCGGACCGGCAATTTTATGAAGATCATTTCCCTGGCGCCGGAAGTGCTGTAAGGGCGAGGTGGGTCATGCAGAGAATCAGAAAAGGTGACGAAGTTGTCGTGATTGCCGGCCGTGACAAGGGCCGCCGCGGCACCGTCGTGCGCGTGCTCGACGATGAGCGAGTCGTCGTCGAAAACATCAACATCGCGAAGAAGCATCAAAAGCCAAATCCCAACGCGGGTGTGGCTGGCGGGATCGTGGAAATCGAGATGCCGCTCGATGCATCGAATGTGATGCTGTGGAATCCGGTGCTGAAAAAGGGCGACCGGGTGGGTTTCAAGACGCTGGATGATGGCCGCAAGGTCAGATTCTACAAGTCTGACAATGAAGTCGTTGACGTCTGAGGGTTAGAGGATCATGTCCAGACTGCAGGAATTTTATCGCGACCAGGTCATCCCTCAGTTGAAGGATCAGCTCGGCTACGCCAACGAAATGCAATTGCCACGGATCGAGAAGATCACATTGAACATGGGCGTCGGCGAGGCCCTGGCAGACCGCAAGATCATTGATAATGCGATTGGCGACATGACCAAAATTGCGGGGCAGAAACCGCTGATGACGCTGGCGCGGAAGTCGGTGGCGGCGTTTAAGCTCCGCGAGGGGTCTCCGGTTGGTTGCAAGGTGACGCTGCGTCGCGAGCGTATGTACGAGTTTCTTGACCGTCTTATTAATGTCGCGATCCCGCGTGTGCGCGATTTTCGTGGTCTGAGCGCCAAGGCGTTCGACGGCCGCGGTAATTACAGTCTCGGCGTAAAAGAGCAGATCATTTTCCCGGAGATCGATTACGACAAGATCGATGTCATCCGCGGGCTCGATATAACGATTACGACGAGTGCGAAAAATGACGAGGAAGGACGGGCGCTGTTGCAGGCGTTCAACTTTCCCTTCAGAAAGTAAACGAGGACAGGCATGGCTAAGAAATCGATGCTGGAAAGAGAGGTGCGACGGCGCAAGGCGGTGCAGAAGTATGCCGCCAAGCGGGCCGAGCTGAAGGAGATCATCCGCAGCCCGCAGTCGAGCGACGACGAGAAGATGGCCGCCATGGCGCGTCTCCAGGCGCTGCCGCGCGATGCATCGCCGGTGCGACTGCGTAATCGTTGCGCCGTCAGTGGCAGGCCGCACGGTTTCTATCGCAAATTCGGCCTCGGTCGGAACAAACTGCGCGAGGCAACGATGCGCGGTGATCTTCCGGGTCTGAGGAAGGCAAGTTGGTAAACAGGGCGCTATTGATATGAGCATGACCGATCCCATCGCGGATTTGCTGACGCGAATCCGCAATGCCCAGACCTCCGGTAAACCCTCGGTGGCAATGCCGGCCTCGAAAATCAAGGCGGCGGTAGCCGAGGTGCTGAAGGAAGAGGGCTACATCGATGCGGTTTCCGTTGAAGGCGAAGGCGCGAAGCGCCAGCTGATCATCAAGCTGCGTTATTACGAAGGCCGCCCCGTCATCGAGCGAATCGAGCGTAGCAGTCGTCCGGGCCGGCGGGTGTTCCGCGGCAAGGGCGAGTTGCCGAAGGTACTCGGTGGTCTCGGCATCGCCGTCGTCTCGACGTCGAAAGGCGTTATGAGCGACCGGCGCGCGCGGGAAATCGGCGAAGGTGGCGAAGTGCTCTGCGTCGTGGCCTAGGCTGCGTCCAGTAATCGAAAGGTATTCAGAACGATGTCCAGAGTCGCGAAAAAGCCCATCGAACTGCCCAAAGGCGTTGAGTTCAGGGACAACGATGGTGAGATTACCGTCAAGGGTCCGAAAGGCACCTTGTCACTGCAGCTGCACCCGCAGGTCGGGATCGAGCAGGATGAGCAGAGCTTGCAAATCGCAGCCCGATCCGCGGCGAAGAATGTCGTCGCGATGGCCGGTACCACGCGCGCTCTGATCGCCAACATGGCGACGGGGGTCAGCGAAGGGTTCGAGTGCAAACTGCAGTTGGTCGGAGTCGGCTACCGTGCCCAGGTCCAGGGTAACAACCTGAATCTGACCCTAGGATTCTCGCATCCGGTTAACTACCCGGTGCCGGAAGGAATCTCGATTGAGACTCCGAGCCAGACCGAAATCGTGATCAAGGGCATCGATAAACAACGTGTTGGTCAGGTCGCTGCCGAGATCCGCCAGTATCGCCCACCGGAGCCCTACAAGGGCAAGGGCGTGCGTTATGCCGATGAGCGGGTCGTGATCAAGGAAGCGAAGAAGAAGTAACGGTTTTTTATTGCGGCGGGTAACGCCGTGACAGGAACGAGAGGATTTCTCGGATGGACAAGAAAACGAGTCGGCAGCGCCGGGCGCGAAAAACCCGTGCCAAGATTCGCGAGTTGCGGATGCATCGCTTGAGCGTGCATCGCACGCCGCGCCACATCTATGCCCAGGTTATCGGGCCCGGACGGCGACAAGGTCATTGCAGCGGCTTCCACGTTGCAGAAGGATGTGCGCGATGCGACCGGTTATACAGGCAACGTCGCGTCAGCGGCTGCGGTCGGCAAGGCCATTGCCGAGAAGGCGAAAAGCGAAGGTAGTCACCAAAGTGGCTTTCGATCGTTCGGGCTTCAAGTATCACGGGCGGATCAAGGCGTTGGCCGATGCCGCGCGCGCGAACGGCCTGGAATTCTGATTTAGGCTCCGGAGAGCAAGTACATGGCTAGAATGGACAAGTCGGCCGATAACGACGATCTGATAGAGAAGCTGGTCACCGTCAACCGTGTGGCCAAGGTGGTCAAGGGTGGTCGTCAGTTTGGCTTCACCGCACTGACCGTCGTCGGCGATGGTAATGGTCGGGTCGGATTTGGTTATGGCAAGGCGCGTGAAGTACCGATTGCCATCCAGAAGGCCATGCAATCGGCGCGCAAGGGTTTGCAGAATGTCGCCCTGAAGGATACGACGCTGCATTATTCGCTCACCGCATATCACGGTGCGACCAAGGTCTACCTGCAGCCCGCATCCGATGGTACCGGCGTAATCGCTGGCGGTGCGATGCGCGCCGTTCTCGAGTGTGCCGGCGTGCGCAATGTGCTCGCCAAGAGTTTTGGATCGCGCAACCCGATCAACGTGGTGCGCGCAACGATGAATGCGCTCACTGATATGCGTTCGCCGGATTACATCGCCCGGAAACGCGGCAAGCGCGTGGACGATATCGCGGGATAAAGCCATGGCTAAAGCGAAAGACAACAAGTTGCGCGTCACGCTCGTAAAGAGCAAGTTCGGACGGCTGAAGAATCACAAGGCCTGTGTTGCCGGACTGGGTTTGCGGCGGATGCACCAGACCGTAGAGGTCATGGATACACCGGAGAACCGGGGCATGATCAACCGGATCTCCTATCTGTTACAGGTCGAGGAGGTCTGAGATGCGCCTCAATTCACTCAAGCCGGGCAAGGGCAGCAAAAGTGCGCCCAAGCGGGTCGGTCGTGGCATGTCCTCCGGGGTTGGCAAGACCAGTGGCCGCGGTCACAAGGGTCAGCACGCGCGCTCGGGCGGTTATCACAAGACCGGTTTCGAAGGCGGTCAGATGCCGCTGCAGCGGCGCTTGCCGAAAGTCGGATTCAGTTCGCGCCAGGCGCGGTTTTCAGCTGAGGTCCGGCTGCATGAGCTCGCGCTGGTCAAGGCCGATGTCGTTGACGCCGAGGCGCTGAAAAAGGCTGGTGTCGTTCCGCCACGGGCGGAGAAAATCAAGGTCATTGCCTCTGGCGTGATCGACAAGGCAGTGACGCTCAAGGGTATTGGCGTGACTCCGGGTGCGCGTGCCGCAATCGAGGCGGCCGGCGGCAAGGTCGAATAACGCTCGCGATGACAGGTGGGTAACTAGCAGTGGCTAAAGGAAACGCAAACCCGGCAGCGGGTCTCGGACAAGCGGCGAAGTTTACCGAGGTGCGTCAGCGGCTGTTGTTCCTGATCGGGGCGTTGATCGTTTACCGTATTGGCACGTTTGTGCCGGTGCCGGGAATCGACCCCGAGGCGCTCGCGCAACTGTTCGAACAGCAGTCCGGCACCATTCTGAGCATGTTCAACATGTTCTCCGGTGGCGCCCTGGAGCGGCTGTCGATTTTTGCACTCGGTGTGATGCCGTACATTTCCGCGTCGATCATCATTCAGATGGCCACCGTGGTGCTGCCGAGTCTCAGTGCGCTGAAGAAAGAAGGCGAGTCGGGACGGCGCAAGATCATGCAATACACCCGCTACTTTACCGTGGGTCTTGCGACGTTCCAGTCGATTGGCGCGGCCGTCGCATTGCAGAACCAGGGCGTGGTTATCAGTCCTGGACCGCATTTCGTTTTCACTGCTGCGGTAACGCTTGTTACCGGCACGATGTTCCTGATGTGGCTCGGTGAGCAGATCACCGAAAGAGGCATCGGTAACGGTATTTCGATGATTATTCTGGCCAGCATCGTGTCGGGGCTGCCGGCTGCAATTGGCGGAACGCTGGAACTCGTCAACACTGGCGAGATGCCACCCGCGCTGGCGCTGATCCTGATCTTCCTGGTGATTGCGGTTACCGCCTTCGTCGTATTCGTCGAGCGCGGCCAGCGCCGTATCCCGGTGCACTATGCCAAGCGACAGCAGGGCCGCAAGATGTATGCGGCACAGACCAGCCATCTGCCATTTAAAATGAACATGTCGGGCGTGATTCCGCCGATCTTTGCGTCAAGTCTGATCCTGTTTCCGGCCACGATTGCACAGTGGTTCGGTACCAGTGAAGGCTTCGGCTGGTTGCAGAACATTGCTGCCGGCCTGTCGCCGGGACAGCCTATCTATATTCTGCTGTACGCCAGTTTGATCATCTTCTTCTGTTTCTTTTACACGGCGCTGGTATTCAATTCGCGCGAGACCTCGGACAATCTCAAGAAGTCGGGCGCGTTTATCCCCGGCATCCGCCCGGGGCAACAGACCGCCGAATACATTGACAGGGTGCTGACGCGACTGACGTTCTGGGGCGCAATTTACGTGACCAGCGTATGCCTGCTCCCCGAGTTCATGATCCTGTACTGGCAGGTGCCGTTCTACTTCGGCGGTACTTCGCTGCTGATCATGGTGGTTGTCGTCATTGATTTCATGGCGCAGCTGAACGCGCACATGATGTCGCATCAGTACGATGGGTTGATGAAGAAGGCCAATCTGCGTGGCTATGGCCGGGCAGGGCAGGTGCGCTAGGCGCTGCCGGATAGACGAGAGGATCAGGGCAATGAAAGTACGTGCATCGGTGAAGAAGATTTGCCGCAATTGCAAAATCATCCGCCGCAAGAGAGTGGTAAGGGTGATTTGTACCGACCCGCGCCACAAGCAGCGCCAGGGCTAGTCGCCCGGTCTGCTGGCATTGGGTTTAATGAATATTCAGGTTATACTGGCTGGCTTTGCTGCGGCCCATAGACGGAGGCTTATCTGATGGCCCGTATTGCGGGGATCAACATCCCGGTCAACAAGCATGTCGTGGTCTCGTTGACCTCGATCTACGGCATAGGGCGGACGCTTGCGATTGCCGCCTGCGAAGGCGCCGGTATCGATCCCACTGTCAAGGTCAAGGATCTGTCCGAGCCTGAGGTGGAGAAACTGCGCGGCGAAATCGCCAGGCTCACGGTCGAAGGCGATCTTCGGCGTGAGGTGTCGATGAACATCAAGCGGCTGATGGACCTCGGTTGTTACCGTGGTATCCGTCATCGGCGCGGGCTGCCGATGCACGGCCAGCGCACACGCACCAATGCGCGTACCCGGAAGGGGCCGCGGCGTCCGATTCGCAGGTAATCGGGCATCCTTTTCAGCAAACGTAACGCTTCAAGAGCGGGTTGATTTTTTATGGCACAGCCACGGACGAAAAAGAAGGTAAAGAAGCAGGTATCGGATGCGATAGCGCACATCCATGCTTCTTTCAATAACACCATCATCACGATCACCGATCGGCAGGGCAATGCGTTGTCGTGGGCGACGTCCGGTGGTTGCGGGTTCCGCGGATCGCGCAAGAGCACCCCGTTCGCAGCGCAGGTTGCGGCGGAGAAGGCGGCACGCGCGGCCCAGGAATTTGGTGTCAAGAATGTAGAAGTCCGCGTAAAGGGCCCCGGTCCCGGACGCGAGTCGGCAGTTCGTGCATTGAATGCTGTCGGGTTCCGCGTAATGCAGATATCCGATGTCACGCCGATCCCCCACAACGGCTGCCGTCCGCCAAAAAAGCGCCGGGTGTAAAGAGGTTATCTGATGGCCAGGTATATTGGACCGAAGTGCAAGCTGTCTCGTCGCGAGGGTACCGACCTCTTTCTGAAGAGCGGTGTCCGTTCGCTTGATTCGAAGTGCAAGCTCGATACGCCTCCGGGCGTTCAGCCGCAGCGCCGCAGCCGTTTGTCCGACTACGGTTTGCAGTTGCGGGAGAAGCAGAAACTGCGCCGCATGTACGGTGTGCTGGAGCGTCAGTTCCGCAATTACTACAAGAAGGCTGCGCAGAAGAAAGGCTCGACCGGTGAGAACCTGTTGCAGCTGCTCGAGGGCCGGCTCGACAACGTGGTCTACCGCATGGGATTTGCGGCAACCCGTTCCGAGGCCCGCCAGATGGTCAGCCACAAGGCAATCACGGTCAACGGCCGGGTTGTAAACATTGCTTCGTACCAGGTTGCGGCCGGCGACAGTATCGCTATCCGCGACAAGGCGAAGAAACAGCAGCGCATCCAGAACGCGATCTCTATCTCACAGCAGATCGGCGTTCCGGACTGGGTCGATGTCGATCACGACAAGCTGACCGGAACGTTCAGGGCGCTACCCGAGCGCGACGAGATTCTCCCCGATATTAACGAGAATCTGGTCGTCGAGCTCTATTCGAAGTAAGACCAGGGGTACACATTGATGACTCAGTCAGTCAGCGAATTTCTCAAGCCGCGTGTCGTGCGCATGCAGGGCCTGAACGATCGACGTGCCAAGGTCACGATCGAACCGTTCGAGCGTGGTTTCGGCCATACCCTGGGTAATGCGCTGAGACGTATTTTGCTCTCGTCGATGCCGGGTTCGGCAATCGTCGAAGCGGACATCGACGGCGTGCTGCACGAGTACACCAGCATGGAAGGGGTGCAGGAGGATGTCGTCGATATTCTGCTGAACCTCAAGGAAGTGTCGATTCGCATGCATGGTCGCGACGAAGTCGAATTGAACCTTGCCAAGAAAGGCCCGGGGCCGGTCACTGCCGGTGACATCGAGACGCCGCATGACGTCGAGGTCGTTAACCCCGAGCTGGTCATCGCCAACCTGACCAAGGCGGGGGATCTGCGCATGCGCCTCAAAGTGGTGCGCGGGCGCGGTTACCAGCCAGCGTTGCAGCAGGCGTCATTTGATGAGGCGAGCCGCCCGATCGGCAGGCTCTTGCTCGACGCCTCGTTTAGCCCCATTCGGCGCGTGACCTACAACGTCGAGTCGGCTCGTGTCGAGCAGCGCACGGATCTGGACAAACTGGTCGTGGATATCGAAACCAACGGGACGATCGATCCGGAAGAGGCTATTCGCCGTGCCGGCGCGATTTTGAAAGATCAGCTTGCCGTATTCGTCGATCTCCAGGGCGAGCAGGCCGGCGAGCCGAGCAAAGAGCCGCAGTTCGAGCCTATTCTGCTGCGCCCGGTCGACGAACTGGAACTGACCGTTCGTTCCGCCAACTGTCTGAAGGCCGAGAGCATCAACTATATCGGTGACCTGGTTCAGCGCACAGAAGTGGAATTGCTGCGGACACCGAACCTCGGTAAGAAGTCACTGACCGAGATCAAGGAAGTGTTGATCAGCCATGGCCTCGAGCTGGGCATGCGTCTCGAGAACTGGCCGCCTGCGATTCTGCGTCCGGAAGAACAGCGGCACACGGCCTGAACGGGCAGCTGACATCGTTTTTGGGGATAGACCATGCGACATAGAAAATCCGGCCGCCAGCTCGGCAGAAACAGCTCTCACAGACATGCGATGTTTCGCAATATGAGTGTCTCGTTGCTGCGCAGTGAGACGATCAAGACGACGCTGCCAAAAGCGAAAGAGCTGCGCCGTGTCGTTGAGCCGTTGATCACGATGGCGAAAGAGGACGGTGTTTCGCGCCGGCGTCGGGCATTTGACCGGCTCCGTGACAAGGAAGCTGTCGGCAAGCTGTTCAATGAACTCGGCCCGCGTTACAAGGATCGCCCGGGTGGCTACCTGCGCATCCTGAAGATGGGACATCGCCCGGGCGATGCGGCGCCGATGGCGCTGGTGCAGCTGGTCGATCAGCCGGGTGACAACGACTGAGCCGTCCGACGTCGGAAATTATGCGAAAAGCCGGGCTTCTGCCCGGTTTTTTTTGCCTTGTTGCGGTGACGCCGTGCGCTGTTTACGGATAATCTGTGGATTCAACCCTTTGTGATGCCATCGGGCGGGATCTGGCCACCGGTCTCGTGCCCGGCGGATAGGCGCAGACCAGGCGAAAACCGTTTCATGTCCCTCCAGCAACGATTGGTTCAGGCCGCAACCGCTCTGCAACAGCGGCGCCACGAGGATGCCTGTGAGGCGGCGCAGGCCGTTCTCCGCGAGCAACCTGTGCATTCCGAGGCGCTGCTGATTCTCGGTCTTGCTTCGCTGCAGCTTGGCCGCACTGAGCAGGCGCTGGATTGCCTCGGGAAAGTCGTCGAGGCCGAGCCCGGGCGCGCCGATGTCCGTTACAACCTCGCATTTGCCCAGGACCGCGCTGGCCAGGTCGATGCGGCACTCGAGTCGTATCGTCAGGTACTTGCGATAATGCCGGGCCAGGTCGAGTCGAGCTGTAACCTGGCGCGGCTATTGCTACGCCAGGACCGGGTTGTTGCAGCGGTCGAGGTGCTGCGTGCCTGCCGCGCCCGGCATCCCGCCGATAGCCGGGTTGCGATCAGTCTCGCGGGCGCTTTGGTCGATGGCGGAGATTGCGCGGCCGCGATCGATTTGTGCAAACAATTGCTGACAGCATCGCCCGGCGATATGCGAGTACACGACCAACTCGCACGGGCGCTTGCCGCCGGGGGGCAGGTCGATGCCGCGATCGCGCAGTGCCGCCAGGCCCTGGCCACGTTCGGGGAACATCGCGACGTCGGGCTGACGCTGGGGCGCCTGCTGCTGTCCCACGGCGACGGTGACCAAGCCGTCAGCCATTTTCGCCGGCTGGAAAGCGCGCACCCGAATGATAACGATGCGGCGAACGGGCTCGCGGTCGCATTGCACCGGATCGGCGAAGGGAGTGAGGCAGCCACGATTCTCGAAACGGTCGTGGAGCATGATCCACAATCGGTTCAGTCCTGGTACAACCTCGCGGCCGTCTATTCGGATCTCGAGAAGAACAAGTACCTTGACCGTGCCGAGGCCGCAGCGCGGCGCGCATTGTCACTGAATCCGGGTCATGCCGCTGCGCACGCCTGTCTCGGTCTGATTGCGGCGAAAACTGATCGACCGGAACTTGCCATTGCCTCTCTGCAGCGGGCGGTGGAGCTGGACGGCGAGTCCTATGAGGCCCGGATCAATCTCGCCGATACGCTGGAAAATGCCGGTCGGCGCAGCGCGGCTCTCGATGTACTTGGCGCGGCTATCGAAACGTTTCCGGAGCGGCCGGCGGCTTACCGCCAAACCGGGATTTTTCTTTTGCGCGAACGCCGTGCAGATGCCGCGCTCGTGGCCTTGCAGGCCGCTTACGGCCGCGACATGCTCGATCAGCGTACGGTCGCGCATCTCGCGGTCGCGATGGAAGAACTCGGGCAATACGAGGCGGCCGCGCGGCTCAAGGGAATGGATCGTTTTATTTTCCCGTTGCGGCCCGAGCCGCCGCCGGGCTGGAATAATATCGCTGCTTTCAATGCCGATCTCGGCCGCGACATTCTGGCCCACCCGAGCCTGCAATGGGAACCGCTGGGTCTGGCCGCGCGCGGCGGATCCTTGACCGGGAATCTGCTGCTGTCGCCGACACCTGCGATTCTCGGCTGGGAGGCGTTGCTGCGCGCGGCGATAGACGGTTTGATCGGCCGCCTGAAGGCGGATCCGGAGCATCCGTTCCTCAAGCGGCTGCCGCGCCGCTACCGTCTAAACAGCTGGGCCTGTGTGGTGCCGGAGGGCGGAGTCATCGACACCCATATTCATGAGCAATCGTGGTTGTCCGGTGCCTATTACGTGTCATTGCCCGGGGTGATAGCGGAGCAATCCGCAACCACTCATGAAGGGTGGATAGAGTTTGGCCGTCCGACCCGTGAAATCCCGGTCAGCCGCGAACCCCAGTTGCGTCTCCTCCGCCCGGAGGAGGGTATGCTGATCCTGTTCCCGTCATACCTCTACCACAGGACTCTCGCCTTCCGTGGCGGCGAGAACCGCATCAGCGTCTCCTTCGATCTCGAGCCCCTGGAATGATCAGTAATAATTACGATTGCTACATTAGGAATATCTAATGTATAATCACATCCTCGTTTCAGGATTAATATGAGGTTGCAGCAATGCAGGGGCAATGGGGCTGGCTAAAAGGCGGTGTTGCGCTCGGGCTCACCTTCCTCCTTGCGGTGACACTGGTAAAACCGATCGGCGTCTCCACCCAGTTCGTTATCGCCGACGGGCTGATATGGAGTTTGTTCGATCGCGATCTCGTGACATCCGACAGCACGGCGAAAAGCGGTTTTTCCAGCCACAACGCCTATCTCGACAAGAGCGGCGGGAAATACGCAAAAAGCGTGGCAAACCCGATCAACTACGGTTTCGTTTTCGTGCTTGCGATGATTGCCGGCGGATTCCTGTCATCGCGCCTCGGTGCGCGCACGCGTGAGCCGCAAGTCCCCGAAGTCTGGTCGCAAAGGTTTGGCCACAATCGTGCGTTGCGCATGGGCACAGCGTTTGCGGCCGGCACGCTGGTGGTATTCGGCGCTCGTCTGGCCGGCGGCTGTACCAGCGGTCATATGATGAGCGGGATGATGCAGACCTCGCTGTCCGGGTACCTGTTTGCGCTGGGAGCGTTTGCTGTGGCCATACCCACGGCCATGCTGGTATTCGGACGCCACCAGGCGGGAGATTGAGTCATGCAGATTTTTCTTGCTGTTTTGCTGGGACTGCTGTTCGGATTTGTGTTGCATCGCATTTCTGCAGCCAGCCCGCAGGTCATCATCGATATGTTGCGGCTCAAAGACCTGCGCCTGATGAAGACGATTATTTTCGCTATCGGCTTGGCCACCTGCGGGTTGTTTCTCGGCCTCGCCAGTGGCCTCATCGACGTTGGCCATGTGTCGGTGAAAGCCAGTTATGCCGGGGTGATTGCCGGAGGCGGTCTGCTCGGGCTCGGCTGGGCGATTTCGGGATTCTGCCCGGGCACCGGTTTGGTTGCCGCCGGTGCCGGCCGCAGGGACGCCTGGTATTTCATCGGCGGCGGTCTGGTGGGAGCATTCGCCTATATGCTGGCCTTCCCGTGGTTCGAGCAAAGCGGGATCCTGGATCCGATCGCCGGTGGCAAGGTCACCGTTGCGGCCACGGGCAGCGAAGCCTACCCGGCGCTGGTCGCGGGCCTGCCTGGCTGGTTGATCGCGCTCCTGATCGGAATTGCCCTGATGGTAATTGCCTGGCGGTTGCCGGCGAATTTGCAGCCGCCGCGCAGCGGCCACACTGCGACGCCCGGACATCACCCGACTCACACGGCCAACACGACCGGCTGACCGAATCCTCCCTCATAGCCCAGTGGGTAATTGTGCCGGCGGTTCACGCCGGCGTTTTTATTCCGCGTTATTCCGCGCGCGTTTCACACCAGTGCGGCGAACGCATCCCGGGTTAGGTTTTCCGGTCCTTCGGTGCCGACCGCGATATCGTCCTCGACCCGTATCCCGCCATACGGTTTGAGTTGTGCGACCAGGTCCCAGTTCACTTCGCCCGCCTGCGGGCATTTCGCGCAATTCGCGGAGTAATTTCTCGATGAAGTATAGTCCCGGCTCGATCGTCGTTACCTGTCCCGGTTCGAGTGTGCGGGTCAGGCGCAAAAACGGATGACCTTCAGGGCGCTCTATTACACTGCCGTCGGGACCGCCCATCAGGCCGCCGCTATCGTGGACTTGCAATCCGAGGTAATGGCCGAGTCCGTGGGGGAAGAAAATGCTGGAGACGCCTGTTGCCACAATGTCTTCGGCGCTCATCCTGACGATGTCGAAATCCTCCAGCAGTGCGGCAATATTCCGATGCGCGCCAAGGTGCAGATCGATGAAGCTGGTGCCAGCCATAACTTCGGCGCACATTGCCTGCTGCGCTGATTCCATTGCCGCGATCATGTCCGCAAAAATCCCCGGGCGGGCGGCGTAGGTGCGGGTGATGTCGCTGGCGTAGCCGGCGTAGGTCGCGCCTGCGTCGATCAGGAAAGACCGACGCGCATCGCCGCCGGGAGTGCTGCGATCGAGATGCTGGTAGTGCAGTACGGCGGCATGTTCGTTGAGCGCCACAATGTTGCCATACGGAAGTTCGGATTCGTTCAATTGGCAGGCTTGCATATAAGCCGAGTTGATGTCGAACTCGCTGTCGCCGGCAAGAAATGCATCGCGCGCGGCGATGTGTGCCAGCGCCGCGAGACGGGCCGCTTCGCGCATGCAATCTAGTTCGTAATCGGTTTTCCATGCGCGGTGATAGTGCAGCCAGTCCAGTACCGCCACCGGGTTCGGATCGCCGATGTTCCAGTCCTCGTAGCTCTGCTCCCACTCGCCGAGGAACGCGCCGCGCCCGGGAGCCTTCAGCAACGCGGGTATCTCGCTGATCGAGCTGACCTGGTGCAGCTCGAACTGTTCGACAATCGCGGCTTCGGGTGATTGTTGCGCGGCATGCCAGTAGTCATCGGCACTGTAAAAAACCAGGCGCGGTTTTTCGCCTGGCACGATCAGCAAAAACGACTCGGGACTGGCGGTCAGCGGTGCCCAGACATTGAAATGCGGGTTGACCCTGAACGGATAGGCATTGTCGTCGAGAAAGACCTCATGCGGCCGGCCGGCCGCGATCACGGCATGGTCGTATCCGCCGGCTGTAAGCGCTGCCGCAAAATTCTGCTGTTGCCGGGCGACGTGCGCGGCGTAATGACTGGCATCTCGAATAAGCATGTTGATTCCGGTGCTGCGTGGCGATTGCGGCAGCATAACGAGGCTGGTGCAGGCTCACAAGCCTCTGGCCTTGGCGATGGACGGCGCGGATATGAGAGTATCTCCACCATGGGTCCGGGAGAGTACTGCAATGAGTATGTCTGTAGTGGCGCGTCTTTGTGCGCTTGCCGTGCTGGTCGCAATCACTGACATGGCCGACGGTTTCGACAGGCAGGGCGACGACCCGTTTGCCTCGCGCTCGGAAGTGATTGCGCCGCATGGCATGGCTGCGACGAGCCAGCCGCTGGCGACACAAATCGCGCTGGATGTCCTGAAGGCCGGGGGGTCAGCGGTGGATGCGGCAATTGCGGCCAATGCGGCGCTCGGACTTATGGAGCCTACCGGTTGCGGTATCGGCGGTGATCTGTTCGCGCTCGTCTGGGATGGCACTGACAAGAGCCTGCATGGGCTCAATGCCAGCGGCCGCTCGCCGCGCGCACTGGGTCTCGACTATTTTCGCGAACAGGGCCTGGAGAGTATTCCCAAGCGCGGCCCGCTGCCGGTGTCGGTCCCGGGCGCGGTCGATGGCTGGTTCGAGTTGCATGCCCGTTTCGGCCGTCTGCCCATGAAGGACCTGCTTGCGCCGGCGATCGCCTACGCGCGTGACGGATTCCCGGTGACCGAGGTGATTGCGTGGCACTGGGCGCGTAACGCTCGGAATATTGCGCGGTTACCCGGGTTTCGCCGAGGTATTCATGCCCGCCGGGAAAGCGCCGGCAAAGGGCGAAGTGTTTCGCAATCCGCGTCTTGCCGACACCTACCGCAGGATTGCAGAGGGGGGTCGCGATGCTTTTTACCGCGGCGAAATTGCCGTGACGATCGAACGCTACATGGCCGACAACGGCGGTTTCCTTAGCGCGGCGGATCTGGCCGAGCATAAGTCCGACTGGGTCGAACCGCTCTCTGCCGGTTACCGTGGCTACGAAGTATGGGAGTTGCCGCCGAACGGCCAGGGTATTGCGGCGTTGCAAATGCTCAACATTCTCGAAGATTACGATCTGGCCGCGATGGGGTTTGGCAACGCCGACTACCTGCATGTACTGGTCGAAGCAAAAAAACTGGTTTATGCGGATCGCGCCCGCTACTACACCGACCCCGCATTCCACGACGTGCCGGTCGACGGGTTGCTGTCGCAGGACTATGCCGCGGAACGGCGCGCGCTGATCGACATGCGCCGTGCGGCAGACGCGGTCGAGGCGGGTGCGGCCCCGATCGAACATGGTGATACGATTTACCTGACCGTGGCGGATCGCGATGGCAATATGGTGTCGCTGATACAGAGCAACTTTAGCGGTATGGGCTCCGGCATGACTCCGCCTGGCCTCGGTTTTGTTCTGCAAAATCGCGGCGAACTGTTCAGTCTGGATCCGGCACATGCCAACGTCTATGCGCCGGGCAAGCGTCCGTTCCACACGATCATTCCCGCATTCGTCACGCGCGCCGGAGAACCGTGGCTCGCATTCGGCGTCATGGGCGGTGCGATGCAGCCGCAGGGCCATGTGCAGATACTGGTCAACCTGATTGACTTCGGCATGAATTTACAACAGGCCGGGGATGCCCCGCGGATTCGCCACGTCGGTTCCGCCCAGCCGACCGGAAAGCCCGCCGATGGCGGCGGTGAGATCTGGATGGAAAGCGGATTCGATGCCGCTGTCATGACCGAGTTGAAGCGGCGCGGGCATCGCATCGATGTCCGTGGCCAGGCATATGGCGGTTATCAGGCGATCGCCCGCGACGCCACCAACGGCGTGTGGATAGGCGCGTCGGAATCGCGCAAAGACGGCCACGCCGCAGGGTATTGAGGCGCCGCAAGGCCCGCAGGAAACGTGGCCGCAATCAGCAGGTGGCAGGGTCTGGCTGCAATCCGATCGGCTCAGCGTGAGCTGGCGCGTTCCGCGGCCGCACTGCATACGTCGGGCTGTCCCCGTTCAAGCGTACGGCGGAGATACTCACCGGTGTAGGATCCGGCGGCCTCGGCGACCTGCTCTGGCGTGCCTTCCGCCACCAGCTGACCGCCGCCGTCTCCGCCTTCCGGGCCGAGGTCGAGGATCCAGTCCGCCGTCTTGATGACATCAAGATTGTGCTCTATCACTACCACTGTGTTGCCCTGGTCACGCAGCCGCAACAGGACCTCCAGGAGGTGCGCGATGTCGTGAAAGTGCAATCCGGTCGTGGGCTCGTCGAGGATATACAGTGTGCGCCCTGTGGCCCGTTTTGCCAGTTCCTTCGCCAGTTTTACCCGCTGCGCTTCGCCGCCCGAGAGCGTGGTCGCATTTTGCCCGATCCTGACATATGACAATCCGACATCGACGAGCGTTTGCAACTTGCGCGCTATTACCGGGACGTTGTGAAAGAACCGCAACGCGTCCTCTACTGTGAGTTCCAGCACTTCCTGGATATTGCGCCCCTTATAGCGGATGTCCAGGGTCTCGCGGTTATAGCGATGGCCCTGGCAGATGTCGCACGGCACATAGACATCCGGGAGAAAGTGCATCTCGACCTTGATGACACCGTCGCCCTGGCAGGCCTCACAGCGCCCACCTTTAACGTTAAAGCTGAACCGGCCGCTGCGATACCCGCGCGAGCGAGCCTCCTGGGTGTTGGCAAACAGTTCGCGGATCGGCGTGAACAAGCCGGTGTAGGTGGCCGGATTCGAGCGCGGTGTCCGCCCGATCGGGCTTTGGCTGATATCGATCACCCGGTCGAAATGATCGAGTCCGTCGACACCTTCGCAGGGCGCCGCCGCGATTGCGGAGTCGTTGATGGCGCGCGCGGCATGCGCGTAGAGCGTGTCATTGACCAGTGTCGACTTGCCGGATCCGGATACGCCGGTGACGCAGGTCATTAGTCCGACCGGGATCTTCGCGTCGATGCCCTTGAGATTGTTGCCCTGCGCATTACGCACCGTCACTATGCGCTTTGCATCGACGGGAGTGCGCAGCGGCGGTACCGCGATCCGCTGACTGCCGCTCAGGTAACGCCCGGTGAGTGAGGCCGGGTTGTCGCAGATGTCCTGGGGTTGTCCCTGGGCAATGACCTCGCCGCCATGTACGCCCGCGCCGGGCCCGAGATCGACAACATGATCGGCCGCGAGAATCGCCTCTTCGTCGTGTTCGACGACTATCACGGTATTGCCGAGATCGCGCAGGTGGAACAGCGTTTCAAGCAAACGGCGGTTGTCGCGCTGATGCAGGCCGATAGACGGTTCGTCGAGAATGTACATTACGCCGACCAGCCCGGAGCCGATCTGGCTGGCAAGACGGATTCGTTGCGCTTCACCGCCGGACAGCGTTTCCGCGCTGCGGTTCAGCGTCAGGTATCCGAGCCCGACATCGGCCAGAAACCGCAGCCGGTCGCCAATTTCCTTGACTACCTTGCGAGCGATTTCGCCGCGCCATCCGTCCAGTTGCATGGACAGAAAGAACGCCAGCGCATGATCGACCGACATTGCCGTGATTTGCGGCAGGGTCAGATCCGCGACGAACACGTTGCGCGCGGCGCTGTTGAGACGGTGGCCGCCGCATTCGCTGCATGCCTGCACCGACTGGTATTTCGCGAGCTCCTCGCGAACGACGGAGGATTCCGTTTCGCGGTAGCGCCGTTCCATGTTCGGGATGATGCCCTCGAAACGGTGACTGCGCTCCACGCTGCCGCCACGGCCATCGAGATAGGTGAAATTGATTCGCTCGTCACCACTGCCGAACAGCACCACCTGGCGGATGTTTTCGGGCAGCTGCCGGAACGGCTTCTCGATATCGAATTTGTAGTGCTGCGACAACGACCGCACCAGCTGGAAGAAATAGCTGTTGCGCCGGTCCCATCCGCGAATCGCACCGCCGGCGAGGCTCAGCTCGGGATGGACGATCACCCGCTCCGGATCGAAGAAGTCGCGGGTGCCGAGGCCGTCGCAGGCCGGGCAGGCCCCGGCCGGGTTGTTGAACGAGAAAAGGCGCGGTTCGAGTTCGGCAAGACTGTAGCCGCAGACAGTGCAGGAGAACCGGTCGGAAAACGCGAGTTCCGCAGCATCGCCGTGCATAAACGCGACCGCCGCCAGGCCGTCGGCGAGACCCAGCGCGGTTTCGAATGACTCGGCCAGCCGCAGCGCGGCGTCGGGACGAACGCGAAGCCGGTCGACGACGACCTCGATGGTGTGGCGGCGGCGCAGATCGAGCGTTTCCAGCGCGTCGAGTTCGACAACCTCGCCGTCGATCCGCGCCCTGATGAAGCCCTGCGCCCGCAGGCTGGCCAGCAGCTTGCCGTGTTCGCCCTTGCGTTCGCGCACCACGGGCGCGAGCAGCAGGATTGCAGTGCCCTCGGGCAGCTGCAGTACCTGGTCGACCATTTGCGATACAGTCTGCGCCTCGAGCTGCTGGCCATGCTCGGGGCAGGTGGGCATGCCGGCACGGGCAAACAGGAGCCGCAGGTAATCATAGATTTCGGTGACCGTTCCGACCGTTGAACGCGGGTTATGCGAGGTCGATTTCTGCTCGATCGAGATCGCCGGCGACAGCCCCTCGATGTGGTCGACATCCGGTTTTTCCATTACCGACAGGAATTGCCGCGCGTAGGTGGAGAGGGACTCGACGTAGCGGCGTTGCCCTTCCGCGTAGATAGTATCGAAAGCGAGCGACGACTTGCCGGAACCGGACAGCCCGGTGATCACGATCAACTGATCGCGCGGCAGATCCAGATCGACATTTTGCAGATTATGGGTGCGGGCGCCGCGGATACTAATGAACTGCATCATAGAGTGTCGGGTCGGAGCGCTGGGCAAACTGGTAATATACGCCGCCTTTCGACCGAGGCGCAAAAGGAGCCTGGCTTGCACCGAGAGGAATCCGTAAAAATCGCGTTGTTGCCGCATGAGAAGCGCAGCGTCGCCGTGCTGGCGTCGGTGTTTTCGCTCCGGCTGCTCGGACTTTTCATGTTATTACCGGTGCTTGCGCTGTATGCGGAGCGGCTGGACGGGGCGACTCCGACGCTGATTGGTATCGCGGTCGGTGCCTATGGCATGACCCAGGCTGCGCTGCAGATTCCGTTTGGCTGGCTGTCGGACCGGATCGGGCGGCGGCCGGTGATCCTGTTCGGCCTGTCCGTTTTTATCGTCGGCAGCATCGTCGCCGCGTACGCCGATACGATCTGGGGCGTCGTCGGTGGCCGCGCGCTGCAGGGCGCGGGTGCAATCTCGGCGGCGCTGACGGCGATGCTTGCGGACCGCACCCGGACTGACGTGCGCACGCGTGCAATGGCTTTTCTCGGCATGAGTATCGGCATGTCGTTCATGTTGTCGCTGGTGCTTGGCCCGGTGTTGAACGTATGGATCGGCGTCGGCGGCATGTTCTGGCTGTCCGCGTTGCTCGGCGTGGCGGCGATTCTGATGATGCTCGCGCTGCGTGAACGGGCGCCGGGTGAGGCGGCCCCGGTTGCGCGGGCGCCGGGCGGATTTGCGATTGTATTGCGCGACCCGGCATTGCTGAGGCTTTACGTCGGCGTGCTCGGCCTGCACCTGACTATTACCGCGCTATTCGTCGCGGTGCCGTTTGCGTTGCGCGATTTTGCCGGACTTGCCGAAGCCAGGCACTGGCAGGTCTACCTGCTCGTCATCGTCGTATCTCTGGCCGGCACTGTGGCGCTGATTTTGACTGCCGAACGCTGGCGGCACGGCGACAAGACCCTGGCGATTGCGGTTGCTCTGCTGGCGCTGGCGCTGTTCGGCCTCGGCGGATTTCACTCAACCCTGTGGCAGATCGTCGTGCTAATGATTCTGTATTTTGCGGCATTTACCTTCCTCGAGGCACGCCTGCCCGCGGTCCTGTCGCAGACGGCGCCGGCCGAGCACCGCGGCGCAGCGATGGGGTTGTTCGCCAGCGCTCAGTTCTTCGGGGCGTTTCTCGGTGGCGGTTTTGCCGGCTCGATTATGGGTGCGGCGGGGATTGACGCGGTTTTTGCCGGCGCGGGTGCGGTGGCGCTGTTGTGGCTGCTGGTGGCGTTGTTGCCCTTGCGCGGCGCGCCCGACAAGACCCACGCGGCAGGTTAAAACCGGCTCAATCACCCCGTTTTGTGGGTGCGCTTTGCCGCGCCAGAGCTTACAATTAGCGGTTTTCGTTGAAGCGCCCGGAAATCCGGGCCTTATTTGTAATGGAGCTGTCATGGCGCGTGGTGTCAACAAGGTAATTCTGGTGGGTAATCTGGGCGCCGATCCGGATACACGCTATATGCCCAGCGGTGCGGCGGTGACGAACATTCGCATCGCGACCTCCGAGTCCTGGAAGGACAAACAGACCGGTGAGCAGCAGGAACGCACCGAATGGCACAATATTGCTTTTTTTGGCCGGCTTGCCGAAATTGCAGCGGAGTATCTGCGCAAGGGCTCGCAGGTCTACGTCGAGGGCAGGCTGCGGACCCGAAAATGGCAGGATCAGCAGGGTAACGACCGCTACACCACGGAAGTGATCGCCAACGAGATGCAGATGCTCGGCGGCAAGGGTGGCGGTGGCATGTCGGCGCCGGCGACCTCGTCGCGCGCGGCGGGCGGGCAGTCCTCGGCTCCGGCTCCAGCGGACGATTTCGACGACGACATTCCCTTTTAGGTCTCCACGAACGTGAATCACTGCACGGCGCGCCGGGTCCGGCGCGCGCTACTATTTTCGTTTTTCCTGAGGAACTACTGAGATGAGCGACTTGATCAGACCCCATGGAGGGGAGCTGAAGGATTTGTATCTGGGCGCGGACGAAGCGGAGGCTGCCAGACTGGCCGCACGCGATGTCGTGTCGTGGGATCTCACCCCGAGGCAATTATGTGATATCGAACTGCTGTTGAATGGCGCGTTTTCACCGCTGACCGGTTTTCTCGGCAAGGCTGATTACGACCGCGTCGTCGCGGAAATGCGCCTGGCCGATGGCACGCTTTGGCCGATGCCGATCACTCTCGATGTCAGCGAAGCGTTCGCCACCAATCTGAAAAACGGCGATGCGATTGCACTGCGCGACGAGGAAGGCGTGCTGATTGCAATGCTCGATATCGAGGACATCTGGACTGCGGACAAGGCGGCCGAGGCTGAGGGCGTGTTCGGCAGCACTGACGAGACGCATCCGGGTGTGCATTTCCTGATGAATCGCGCCAACCCGGTCTATGTTGGCGGACGTCTGCGCGGGATCGAACCGCCGCTGCATTATGACTTTCGTCATCTGCGCGATTCCCCGCAGGAGCTGCGCGATCGTTTTTCCAAGCTCGGATGGCGCAAGGTCGTTGCCTTCCAGACCCGCAACCCGATGCATCGTGCCCACCAGGAGCTGACGTTCCGGGCTGCGCGCGATGTCGAGGCTAATCTGTTGATTCACCCGGTTGTCGGCATGACGAAGCCGGGCGATGTCGATCATTTCACCCGCGTTCGTTGTTACGAGAATCTGTTGTCGCATTACCCGGAGCAGACGACTTCGCTGTCGTTGCTGCCGCTGGCGATGCGTATGGCCGGGCCACGTGAGGCCGTATGGCACGCGCTGATCCGCAAGAACTATGGCTGCACGCATTTCATTGTTGGCCGCGATCACGCGGGTCCGGGCAAGGACAGCCAGGGGAACGATTTTTATGGCCCGTACGATGCGCAGGAACTGATGCGCCAATACGAGGACGAAATCGAGATCCAGATGGTGCCTTTCAAGATGATGGTCTATGTCGCCGAGCGTGCGCAGTACGTTGCGGTCGATCAGACCAGCGACGACCAGACCGTGCTGAATATCTCCGGCACCGAGCTGCGCCGGCGCCTGCAGGAAGGGCTCGAGATACCGAGCTGGTTCTCCTACCCGGATGTGATCGCAGAGCTGCGGCGGACCCACCCGGCACGCCATCAGCAGGGGTTCTGCATGTTCTTCACCGGGCTCTCCGGCGCCGGAAAATCGACTCTCGCCAACGCTTTGATGGTGAAGCTGATGGAGCTCGGCGGACGTCGGGTGACACTGCTCGATGGCGACATCGTACGCAAGAACCTCTCCAGTGAGCTCGGTTTCTCGCGCGAACATCGCGACCTCAACATTCGCCGGATCGGCTATGTGGCAAGCGAGATCGTCAAAAACGGCGGCATTGCAATTTGCGCCCCGATTGCACCCTATGCGGCGACGCGGCGCGACGTTCGCGACGCGATCGAGGAATTCGGTGGGTTTATCGAGGTGCATGTCGCTACTTCGCTCGAGGTCTGCGAGGAGCGTGATCGCAAGGGTCTGTATGCGAAAGCGCGTGCAGGGCTGATCAAGGAGTTCACCGGGATCAGCGATCCGTACGAGGTCCCGGAAAAGGCCGAGATGACCATCGATACCGCTACATTGAGTCCGGAAGAGGCTGCCCAGCGCATGCTGGTCAAGCTCGAAAGCCTCGGCTACATCCGCTAGGAAGGGGGGGCCGCCTGCGGGCGGCCCCGATTTCCCCGACTTGATTAATCGCGGCTCGCGACTAGATTACTTAGGATGAGCGGCAAGCTCTACATCAAAACTTTCGGTTGCCAGATGAACGATTACGACTCCGCCAAAATGGCGGACGTACTCGGCGCGTCTCATGGCCTCGAGGTCGTCGATCGCGCGGACGATGCGGACGTCATCCTGGTCAATACCTGCTCGATCCGCGAGAAAGCGCAAGAGAAAGTTTTTTCGCTGCTGGGCACCTGGCGTCATTTAAAGCAGGCGCGACCTGAACTTGTGATCGGGGTTGGCGGTTGCGTCGCCAGCCAGGAGGGCGAGGCCATCGTGCGCCGTTCACCCCAGGTCGACCTCGTCTTCGGGCCGCAGACACTGCACCGTTTGCCACAAATGCTCGACCAGGCGCGCGCGCGCGGTGGCGCAGTGGTCGACATTAGTTTCCCCGAGATAGAGAAATTCGACGCGTTGCCAGCGCCGCGTGCCGACGGTGTAACCGCTTTCGTCTCGGTCATGGAAGGCTGCAGCAAATACTGTTCGTTCTGCGTGGTGCCGTACACCCGTGGCGAGGAGGTCAGCCGCCCGTTTGACGACGTGATTGCCGAAGTGGTGCAACTGGCCGAACAGGGCGTGAAAGAGATCAACCTGCTGGGCCAGAACGTCAACGCTTACCGTGGCCCGATGCACGACTCGACCCATGCGGATCTTGCCACGCTGATTCACTACGTTGCAGCGGTAGGCGGCATTGAAAGGGTGCGTTTTACGACTTCGCATCCAGTCGAGTTCACCGACGCATTGATCGACGCGTACCGCGACGTGCCCGAGCTCGCCGCGTACCTCCATCTGCCGGTACAAAGCGGCTCGGACCGTGTGTTGTCGTTGATGAAGCGCGGGCATACGGCACTCGAGTACAAGCAGAAAATCCGCCGGCTCCGTGAAGCGCGTCCCGGCATCAGCATCTCTTCCGATTTCATTGTCGGGTTTCCCGGCGAAACCGAGCGCGATTTCGCGGCCACGATGGATCTCATTGCCGAGGTTGGTTTCGACCAGTCATTCAGTTTCATCTACAGCCAGCGCCCGGGTACGCCGGCGGCATCTTTTCCCGACGATGTGACAGCGGAGGAAAAGAGCCGCCGTCTCGCATTGTTGCAGCAACGCGTGAACCAGCAGGCGGCGGCGATAGCGACGGGAATGGTGGACAGCGTGCAACGCGTACTCGTGGAACGTCATGCCAGGAAGAATCCGCAGCAACTGGCTGGCCGTACGGAAAACAATCGCTGGGTCAATTTTGACGGCCCGTCGGCTCTGCTTGGCAGCTTCGCCGATGTGGTGATCACCGAGGCCTTGCCGAACTCGTTGCGTGGCCGTCTGCGGGATGAACCTGCGGCAGCTGCGGTCTGAGCCCTTCATGAATCAATCCGGCGTCGACATTGAGCATTGACCTTTCATCGAGGGATATTGTTTTCGAGCCCGCCGACAATCGCCGTCTGGCCAACCTGTGCGGGCAGTTCGATGAACATCTGCGTTTCGTTGAAGAGCAGCTCGGTGTGACTATCAGCAATCGCGCCAGCCGGTTTCGGGTCAGCGGCGAGCAACCAGCGGTGCAGGCCGCAGTCGCGGTGCTGGAAAGTCTGTTTCGCGCAGACCGCCAGCGAAACACTGAACCCGGAGCGGGTCCATATGGCAGTTCGCGAGGCTGGCATGCGGCGGTCCGCGGCGGATGTCGATGGCGAATATCAGATCAAGACCCGGCGCGGCATGATTCGCGCCCGCGGCGCAAACCAGCGCAGTTATCTGCGCGCGATCAACCGGTGCGACCTGAGTTTCGGGATCGGTCCGGCAGGTACCGGGAAAACCTATCTCGCGGTGGCGTGCGCGGTCGATGCATTGCAGCGCGATGCGGTAAGAAGGCTGGTTCTGGTGCGGCCGGCGGTGGAGGCGGGCGAGCGGCTTGGATTCCTGCCCGGGGACATGTCGCAAAAGGTCGATCCTTACCTGCGCCCGATGTACGACGCGTTGTACGAAATGCTCGGGTTCGAGCGGGTCGGGCGACTGATAGAAACCCATGTCATTGAAGTCGCGCCGTTGGCTTTCATGCGCGGGCGCACATTGAACGAGGCTTTCGTGATTCTCGACGAGGCGCAGAATACGACTATCGAGCAAATGAAGATGTTTCTGACCCGCATCGGCTTTGGCAGTCGTGCCGTTGTTACCGGGGATATCACGCAGACGGATCTGCCAGGCAAAAAGCTATCGGGTCTGCGCCATGTTTCGGGTATCCTGCGCGGGGTCAAGGGTGTCAGCTTCACCAACTTCACTGCCCGGGACGTAGTGCGCCATCCGCTGGTCCAGCGCATCGTCGAGGCGTACGAGGCGAATGACGACGCTGCGCCGAATGGCTCCGCGGAGAATGGCGAGTGAGCCAGGTCGAACTCCAGGTTGCGGTGTCGGGCTGCGAGGTTCCGGCCGCGGTGCAGTTCAAGTCGTGGGTCGATGCCGCGGTCGGTCGGCGCGCGCGCGACTGGGAAGTCTGCGTGCGCATTGTCGATCACGAAGAAAGCGCAGGCCTGAATGAGCGCTATCGTGGCAAGCCGGGTGCGACCAATGTTTTATCGTTCGTCGCCGATATGGCCGATGAGGCTGGCGTACGCTTGCTTGGCGACGTCGTAATCTGTGCGCCACTGGTTGACGCGGAGGCACGAGCTCAGGGCAAGCCGGCGGTTGCGCATTGGGCCCATCTGACCGTGCACGGCGTGTTGCACCTGCTCGGTATGGATCACCAGGAGCCGGACGACGCTAAACAGATGGAGGATGCCGAGCGCGCCGTGCTGGCACATCTCGGCTATCCTGATCCGTATACTGTTACGGTTTGAGGTACGGGGAATACCTGATGTCCGCAGATAAACCTCCAAGTCCCAACGGTCCCGGAAATCCCTCCTGGCTCGAACGTTTAGGCAATCTGTTCGGCCCCGAGCCCCGGGATCGCGAACAACTCAAACAGCAACTCAAAGCGGCCCGAGCGCGGCGTTTGCTGGATGCCGAAGAAGAGACCATGCTTCAGGGTGTGCTCGAGGTGTCGGAAACCCAGGTCGGCGATATCATGATTCCGCGCTCGCAGATGGTTGTTCTGGAGCGCGACAAACCCCCGGAAGAACTGATGCGTGCCATCATCGCGTCGGGGCATTCGCGTTTTCCGGTTGTCGGCGACGACATTTCCGAGGTCGCGGGTATCCTGCTGGCGAAGGACCTGCTGCGCTTCTATGCCGAGGGAGCCAGTGAGAAATTCGATATACGCGAATGTCTGCGCCCGGCGGTTTTTATACCTGAAAGCAAACGTCTGAATACGCTGTTGCGCGAGTTTCGCTCCAGTCACAACCACATGGCTATCGTCGTTGACGAATACGGTGGCGTTTCGGGGCTGTTGACGATCGAGGACGTGCTGGAACAGATCGTCGGTGACATCGACGACGAGCATGATATTCAGGGCGAGGCGGAAATTGTCGCCGAGGGCGACGGCAAGTATGCAGTGCTCGCGCTGACCCGGATCGAGGATTTCAACGAGTACTTCGGCAGTGAGCTCGATGACGAGGAATACGATACGGTCGGTGGCCTGGTCAGTCGCGAATTTGGGCGGTTGCCGCGGCGCGGAGAGAAAGTCGAGCTGGAAGGGTGCGAGTTCCGTGTCACGCGTGCCCATCGTCGTCGCATCGACGCGTTGCAGGTTACGCCGCCGGCGACCTGGGCGGTTCCAGGCGAGCCCGGGTCCTGACAGCGCGTGCCCGGTGACTCCGGCAACGGCGCGCGCGGCGCTGACTCGGCGGCTGCCATATGCGGTAGCGTTGGTTGCGGGCATCGTCACCGTGCTGGCATTCGCTCCCTTCGATCAGGCGTGGCTCGCGCCTGTTGCGGTCGCTGCGCTGTTCTGGACCTGGACCAGGCTTCTGCCGCGGGCCGCGGCACTGGCCGGGTTTGCTTACGGTTGCGGCCTTTTTCTCGGCGGCACGTACTGGACATTCATCAGTATCCGCGTGTTTGGCGAGGCGCCGGCCGCGCTGGCAGTTTTCCTGATGCTGGGGCTGGTCGCGTTGATGGCTTTGTATTACGCCGGTCTTGGCTATGTCGTGCGGCGCTGGCTTTTCCCGGACCGCGGCATTGCCATGCTGTTGTTGTGGCCGGCGGCATGGGTGCTGTCGGAGTGGCTGCGGAGCTGGGTGCTGACCGGGTTTCCATGGCTCTCTCTCGGTTATAGCCAGCTCGAAACGCCGCTGCTCGGGATTGCCCCGCTGCTCGGGGTCTTCGGTGTCAGCCTCGCGGTCGCACTCAGTGGAGGGGCAATATTGCTGCTGCGCCGGCCGACGACTCCGGCCGGGATTGCAGCTATAGCGGTGCTGGTGGCGCTATGGGGTGGCAGCGCAGTGTTGCGCGCGAAAGAGTGGACTGTGCCGGTGGGCGAGCCCGTGTCGGTGAGCCTGATTCAGGGGGCGATCAGCCAGGATCGAAAATGGCTCGTCGAAGAGCGGCTGCCGACGCTGAAGTTGTATCGAGAACTGGTCGACGCCGAGCTTGGACGGAATCTGATCGTGTTGCCGGAAGCCGCGATCCCGTTGCTGATGCACCGCGCCGCGGGCTATCTCGATGCGCTGGCGGCTGCCGCTCAGAAAGAGGGCAGCGAAATCGTCCTCGGGATACTGCGACGCGCCCGCAGCGACGGGCCGGTTTTCAACTCCATCGTCGTACTTGGCGACACACCGCAGATCTACGACAAGCGTCATCTCGTGCCTTTTGGAGAGTACTTTCCGGTTCCCGGTTTCGTTCGCGACTGGATGCGCCTGCTCAGTCTGCCCTACTCGGACCTCGGTGTTGGCGGCCCGCGCCAGCCTGTGCTGCAAACTGCCGTCGCGGCGCTGGCGCCGAGTATTTGTTACGAGGACGCTTTCGGCGAGCAGATGCTCGAATTCCTGCCGCAGGCGGGCATGCTGGTCAACGTCAGCAACGATGCGTGGTTCGGC
Organism: uncultured Gammaproteobacteria bacterium; assembly: GCA_963699835.1. Classification (GTDB taxonomy): domain Bacteria; phylum Pseudomonadota; class Gammaproteobacteria; order Steroidobacterales; family BM003; genus BM003. Next base: position 335,922 of record CAVOVJ010000003.1, read on the forward strand.
GATTCCATTGCGCCGCACCAGCATCTGCAGATCGCGCGTATGCGTTCCGTCGAGGCGGGGCGGGCGACGCTGCGGGCCACGAACACCGGAATTTCTGCGGTGATCGACCACCGTGGAGAGTTACTGGTGCGGTCACCCCAGTTCCAGGTCAGTGTATTGCGCGCGGATGTGTCGGCGCGCTCGGGTGCGACTCCGTTTGTCCGTTTCGGCAACAGCGCGGTCGTTGCACTCGCCCTGATTTTGATTGCTGCGGGAATCCTGTTGGGACGGCGCGCGGTCGTGTCGCAGCGACGCCGCTGAGGTATGCTTGCGGTTTTGATCTGAGGCAGGTCGGATAGCCAATGGACCCGGTATTCAAGCCCGAAGTAATCGAACCCGAGGCGCAGAAGTTCTGGGAGGAGAACCAGACCTTCGCGGTCGTTGAGGACTCCGACAAAGAGAAATTCTACTGTCTGTCCATGTTCCCTTATCCCAGCGGACGCTTGCACATGGGGCATGTGCGTAATTACACGATCGGCGATGTAATCAGCCGCTACCAGCGCATGCAGGGCAAGAACGTTTTGCAGCCGATGGGCTGGGATGCGTTTGGCATGCCGGCGGAAAACGCCGCGATCGAACGTGGCGTTGCGCCGGCACAGTGGACTTACGAAAACATCGGTTACATGCGCGAGCAGCTCAAGCGCCTCGGATTTGCCTATGACTGGTCGCGCGAGCTGGCGACCTGCCGACCGGAATACTACCGCTGGGAACAACTCATTTTTACCCGGCTGATGCGTAAGGGCCTGGTGTACAAGAAAAACGCCATGGTCAACTGGGACCCGGTAGATCAAACCGTTCTCGCCAATGAGCAGGTTGTAGATGGTCGCGGCTGGCGCTCCCACGCGCTGGTCGAACGCCGCGAGATTCCACAATGGTTTATGAGCATTACTGCCTATGCTGATGAATTACTTGAGGAACTTGAGCGTCTCCCGGGCTGGCCTGAAGCTGTTCGCACGATGCAACGGAACTGGATCGGACGTTCCGAAGGGGTCGAGATCCGTTTCGATGTCGACGGCGGTGAGGCACTCGAGGTGTTCACCACCCGGCCCGACACGTTGTATGGCGTGACCTATATGGCGGTCGCGGCCGAACACCCGCTGGCCCGGGAGGCAGCGGAGAGTGATCCGGCGCTGGCCCGTTTCATTGAGGAATGCCGCAGCACGGCCACCGCCGAGGCGGAACTGGAAACGATGGAGAAGAGGGGCATGCCGCTCGGGCGGGTTGCCATCAATCCGATCAATGGCGAGGCCGTTCCCGTTTGGGTCGCCAACTTCGTGCTGATGAGTTACGGAACGGGAGCGGTGATGTCGGTGCCCGGGCACGACCAGCGCGACTGGGATTTCGCGCGCAAGCACGGGCTGGAAATCCGCCAGGTGATCGCGCCGGCCGATGGCACCACGGCTGACATCAGCACGGCCGCGTTTGTCGAAAAAGGCGTGCTGGTAAATTCGTAGACCCATACCGGTCTGCGTTCCGAGGAAGCGTTTGACGCACTCGCCGCCCATCTCGAGGCGAGCGGTATGGGCCGGCGCAAGGTCAATTACAGGCTGCGTGACTGGGGCGTTTCGCGTCAGCGCTACTGGGGTGCACCGATCCCTGTCGTCAACTGCGAGAAATGCGGCGCGCTGCCGGTGGCGGAGGACCAGCTGCCGGTAATTTTACCGGAGCGGGTCGATTTCACCGGAGTGCAGTCGCCGTTGACCCAGATGCCGGAGTTTTACGAAACGACCTGCCCGGCCTGCGCCGGGAAGGCTCGCCGCGAGACCGATACGTTCGATACGTTCATGGAGTCTTCGTGGTATTTCCTGCGCTATGCCTGTCCCGATGCGATGAGTGGAATGGTTGACGAGCGGGCGAATTACTGGATGCCTGTCGATCAGTACATCGGCGGAGTCGAGCACGCCATTCTGCATTTGCTGTATGCGCGCTTCTACCAGAAATTGTTGCGCGATGAGGGCAGCGTAGACGTCGGTGAGCCCTTCGCCAATCTGCTGACTCAGGGGATGGTGCTGAAAGACGGCGCCAAAATGTCCAAGTCGAAAGGCAATACCGTCGATCCCGAAGCGTTGATCGAGCGCTACGGTGCGGACACCGTCAGGCTTTTCATGATGTTCGCGGCGCCGCCCGAGCAGAGTCTCGAGTGGTCGGACGAAGGAGTCGAAGGCAGCTTCCGCTTTTTGAAAAAACTATGGCGCAGCGTTGCAGAACATGTTTCCGCTGGCTCCGCAGAAACGCTTGATATTGCGTCACTCGACGGCATGCAGCGCGATATTCGGCGCAAGACCCATGAAACAATTGCCAAAGTCGGCGACGACATAGGTCGACGCTATACCTTTAACACAGCCATTGCGGCGATGATGGAATTGTTAAACGCGCTGAATCGGTTCAATGACGAATCCGCCGCCGGCCGTGCAGTCATGCGCGAGGCATTGCGCGCTATCGTCATGATGTTGTCGCCGATTATTCCGCACACCTGTCATGCGCTATGGCGGGCGCTTGGCGAGCAAGGCGCGGTGATCGATGCGACATGGCCGGCGGTCGATGACAGCGCGCTGGGTCGCTCCGAGGTCGAGATTGTAGTGCAGGTCAATGGCCGGTTGCGGGCCAGGGTTGTCATGTCTGCGGGAGCGAATCGCGAGGCGATCGAGGCCGCGGCGCTGGCCGAGGCCAACGTGCAGAAATTCATCGACGGTAAAGCGATCCGCAAAGTGGTGGTCGTGCCGGACAAACTCGTAAACGTGGTCGTGTAATGAGCGGATTCGTTGGCGGGCGTAACGCCGTCGTCTGGATCGGGCTGTTCGTGGCGAGTGCAGTGACGCTGCAGGGCTGCGGTTATCGTCTCGAGGCGCCCGATGCACTGCCAGAAGTCATGGATATAACCTACGTCGAATCGCGTAACCCCTACAGCGTGCTATCGCTAGCGCTGGATCGGCGCCTGCGCGCAGCCGGGATAACGGTCACCGACGAGCGTAGTGAAGCCGGCGCTGTCCTGACGCTGTTGCGCGACGATACCGGCCAGCGCCTGCTCTCGGTATCGGCGGACAATGTCCCGCAGGAATACGAGGTTTATTACACAGTTAGTTACGAGCTCTCGACTGATGGTGAGTCGCGTCTCGAAGCGCGCCCGATGACGGTGACCCGCGATTACAGTTATGACGAGACCGACGTGCTCGGCAAACGCCGGGAGGAAGAGGTCATTCGTGCCGCACTCGCCGAAGACCTCGTACGCCTGATGCTGCGGCGACTCGCCTCGGTCGAATAAAACCGCTGGATCATGCCGCCGCGTCGTCGAGCGCGCGTTTCTGCGCGCACTCGCGGGCGAGATCTGCAACCGCGCCCGCCAGCGGTGCGCTGGTCTGGTGTTTCTGCCCGAGCCGGCGAATGGAGACGCTGTGATTGTCAGCCTCGCGATTCCCCGCCACGAACATTACCGGAACCTTGGCCAGACTGTGTTCGCGCACCTTGTAGTTGATCTTCTCGTTGCGCAGGTCTGTTTCCACGCGAATACCGTGATGGCGCAGTGTCGCCGCAACCTCCATCGCGTAGTCATCCGCGTCCGAAGTGATGGTCGCCACGACGACCTGGGTCGGGGCCAGCCACAACGGCAATCGCCCCGCATAGTGCTCGAGCAGGATGCCGGTAAAGCGTTCGAGCGATCCGAAAAGTGCGCGGTGAATCATCACCGGTGGATGCTTTTGTCCGTCCTCGCCGATATAACTCGCCCCGAGCCGTTCGGGCAGATTCAGATCCACCTGAACAGTGCCGCATTGCCAGTCGCGACCGATTGCGTCGGTCAGAACGAACTCCAGCTTGGGGCCATAGAAAGCACCCTCGCCGGGGTTTAGCTCGTACGGCAATCCGGTTGATTTGAGCGCCGTCATCAACGCCCGCTCGGACTCATCCCAGACGCCGTCGGCGCCGACCCGTTTTTCCGGCCGGTCGGCGAACTTGATACGGATGTCGTCAAATCCGAAATCACGGTAGATGTCGAGTATCAGCTTGGTGACGGTCACGCACTCTTCTGTTATCTGTTTTTCCGTACAGAAAATGTGCGCGTCGTCCTGGGTAAACGAGCGCACCCGCATCAGTCCGTGCAATGCGCCGGACGGCTCGTAGCGATGCACGCTGCCGAATTCCGACAGGCGCAGCGGCAGTTCGCGGTAGCTGGTAATGCCCTGTTTGAATACCTGGACATGGCCGGGGCAATTCATCGGTTTGAGCGCAAACACCCGTTCGTCGGGTGTCCGCGTTACAAACATGTTGTCGCCGAATTTCTCGACGTGACCGGATTTGACCCACAGCGATCGGTCCATCAGTTCCGGGGTATTTATTTCGCGGTATCCTGCCTCGTCCTGGCGTGCGCGCATGTAATTAATCAGGCTCTGAAACAGGCTCCAGCCTTTCGGATGCCAGAACACCGATCCCGGCGCTTCTTCCTGGAAATGGAACAGGTCCATTTCGCGCCCGAGGCGGCGGTGGTCGCGCCGTTCCGCTTCCTCGAGCTGATGCAGATATTGGTCCAGTTTTTTCTTGTCGGGCCAGGCAGTGCCGTAGACTCGCTGCAACATCGCGTTATTTGAATCACCTCGCCAGTAGGCGCCGGCAAGCTTGGTTAGCCTGAATGCCTTGCCAAGCCGGCCGGTGTTCGGCAGGTGAGGTCCCCGGCACAGATCGATGAACTGCCCCTGGCGGTACAGTGTGATCGGTTCGCCGGCCGGGATTGCGCCGATGATCTCGGCCTTGTAGTGCTCGCCGAGATCGGTGAAGAAACGAACCGCCTCGTCGCGATCCCAGAGTTCGCGGTTTATGGTCTCGTCGCGATCCACGATTTCGCGCATGCGCTGTTCGATTTGCTCGAGATCTTCGGGCCGGAACGGTTCCTCGCGGGCAAAATCGTAGTAGAAGCCGTTGTCGATGGCCGGCCCGATCGTGACCTGGGTCTCCGGGTACAGTTCCTTGACCGCTTCGGCGAGCAGATGTGCGGCATCGTGGCGCAGAATCTCTACCCCGTCAGCGTCCTCGCGGGTCACGATCTGCACGTCCGAATCAGCTGCTATCGGCCGGCTCAAATCCCACAGTTCGTCGTTGACACGCACGGCGACGGCATCTTTCGCGAGACGCCGTCCGATCGACTCGGCTAGCTCGAGACCGGTCACCGGACCGTCAAAGTCGCGTGTCGAGCCATCAGGCAAGCGGATGACTACCATTCGATTACTCCGGGGAATTCGCTCAAACGCGAATGATAGCGTCTCAACGGTGGCCGAGGCCATATGCGAGCGGTCTTAATGCTGCTTGCCAATAGCCCGGCGGAGGAGTAAAAAACGCTGTCGTATCCAAAGCTCCCGTTTGCAATCCTCAGCCTTCGCCGATGCCCAGCCTGAAACATCCGAGTCGATTTGTCAGCGCGTTGCTCATTGTCGCGCTGCTCGTCGGTATGCTGGCGACAAGCGGCCACGACGCGACGGCACCCGGCCATGCCTACGACGACGGCTGTTTCGTCATGCTCCATTACGGCGCCTGCAACTCCGCCGACATTGGTGGCGGCGCCCCGTTGCCGGCAGGCGGGTCCCTGCCCGTTGCGGGGTCCCAGCGCCCGCCTGAATCGATGGCAGTGGTGGGTCTGCCCGCGGTGCGCGCGCCGCCCGTTCGTCGCTGCTGAAAGATCTGTGCTGCGCCGCGATTCCGCGGCGGCTTTTCAGTTTGCCTGGCGAAGGTGATTTCATGAACCGCATCCTGTTTGCTTTATTTGTTCTGGCGCTGCCTTTGGCGCTGTTCGTATATCCGCAACAAGTGGCCGCCCAGGGGGTGGTGTCCGGTAACGCGTTCAATCCGTCTATCAGTCTCATTCTCGACGGCAAGTATTCGAATTATTCAGAAGATCCGGACGATCTCGTGCTGCCCGGTTTTCTTACCGACGAGGAGATAGGGCCACCGGAGGAAGGACTTTCCCTTGGCGAAAGCGAGCTGGTGATAAGCGCCAATGTCGATGATCAGTTCTACGGTTTTTTCACCGCCGCGATCGAGGACGAGGGCGGCGATACCGAGATCGAGCTGGAGGAGGCCTGGATCCAGACTCTGGCGTTGCCTTACGGACTCGGGGTCAAGGCCGGGAAATTCTATTCGGATATCGGCTATCACAACGTAAAGCACCCGCATACCTGGGATTTTGTGGATGCGCCGCTTGCCTACTCGGTATTTCTCGGTGGCAACTATGGCGACGTCGGCGCTCAGCTGCGCTGGGTAGCGCCGACCACGCGTTTTATCGAACTGGGTGGCGAGATTTTCCGCGGTGATTCGTTTCCGGCCAACGGTGCCGCCAACGATGGCGCCGGCGCGTTTGCCCTGTTTGCGCGCACTGGTGGCGATGTCGGCGTTGCGCAGAGCTGGCGATTCGGCGTGTCGCTGTTGTCGGCGGATGCAGAGGATCGCGACAGCGGCGAGGGCGACCTGACCTTCGACGGGGATTCGGACCTGTATATGGTCGATTTCGTTTGGAAATGGGCGGAGAATGGAAATCCGAAGCTGCGTAATCTGGTGGTTGCTGCCGAGTACATGTACCGCAAGGAAAATGGCGACGTTGCAATCGACGGCAGCGGCGACGGCGACTACGATGGCGATCAGAACGGTATGTACGCGCAGGCGGTCTATCAGTTCCGCCCAAGATGGCGGGTCGGCCTGCGCTACGACTATCTGACGGCCTCGAACGACGTCGACGGGTTCGCGGAACCGACGCTGCTCGATGACGGTGACGATCCATACCGGTTTAGTACGATGATCGACTTCTCACACAGTGAGTTCAGCCGTTTTCGGTTGCAGGCGAGCTATCTGGACACTGGCGCCAATGACGATACGCAAATCTTCCTGCAGTACATCATGAGCCTGGGCGCCCACGGCGCTCACAGCTTTTAGGGGGCGGTATGAAGAGGCTTGTATCTGTTCTCGCGCTGGCCGCCTGGCTCGGTTCGGCGCCGGCGCGTGCCGATCTCGCGGTCTTCACGTGCGAACCCGAATGGGCGGCGCTTGCCGGCGAGTTGGGTGGTACGCGGGTAGAGGCGGTCGCGGCGGTTAGCGGCGCCCAGGACGTGCATTTCATCCAGGCGCGGCCAAGTCTTATCGCGCGAGTTCGCAATGCCGATTTGGTCGTTTGCACCGGCGCCGATCTTGAGGTGGCATGGCTGCCGTTGCTGCTGCGCCAGGCGAACAACCCGCGGGTGCAGCCAGGACAGGCCGGGTTTCTCGCGGCAGCCGACTTTGTCACGCTGCTCGAAATTCCGGTGACGGTGGACCGTGCTGGCGGCGACATTCATCCTTTCGGCAATCCGCATATCCAGACGGACCCGCGCAATATCCTCCCGGTCGCGGAGGAGCTTTCGGCGCGATTCAGCACCATCGACCCGGACGGAGCCGCGGAGTATGCCCGTCTGCTGGAGGACTTTCGCAGCCGCTGGCTCCAGGCACTCGACGCCTGGCAGGCGCGTGCCGCCAGGCTCGCGGGTATGGAAATCGTCGTCCATCACAGCAGCTGGATTTACATGAACGCCTGGCTCGGTCTGGACCAGCTTGGCAGTCTCGAGGCGAAGCCGGGAGTGCCGCCGAGCGCCGGACACCTGGCTGCGTTGCTCGCCCAGATCGGTTCGCATAATCCACGCGCGATCATTCGCTCCGCTTACCAGAGCGCGCGGCCGTCGGAGTGGCTGGCGGGCCGCGCGGGTATTCCCGCGCTGGTGTTGCCGCACACCGTTGGCGCGGTAGAGGGCGTGGATGATCTGTTCGCGGTCTACGAGACCATGCTCGACCGCCTCGAGAGTGTTGCGCCGTGACGTCCCCCGCACTGAACTGGAGCATCCTCGGACCGGCGACCCTGGCGGGACTCATCGTGCTTTCCACGCATGTGCCGCTCGGCCGGGAAGTACTCCGCCGCGGCATCATATTTATCGATCTCGCGGTCGCACAAATTGCCGGATTGGGTGTCATTGCGACAGCAGCAATGGGTTGGGAAGTCCACGGTTTTGCGGCGCAGTTGTCCGCTTTTGCCGCCGCGACGATAGGCGCATTGCTGTTGTACGGGTGCGAGCGGCGCTTCAAGGAGTCGCAAGAGGCGGTTATCGGCGTAGTGTTCGTGCTGGCCGCAACCGGAGGCATTCTGTTGCTGGCGAACAACCCGCGGGGCGGTGAGGAATTGAAGGATTTGCTGGTGGGTCAGATTCTGTGGGTGGATGCCCACACGCTTTGGCCGGCTGTCCTGATCAGCGCATTCGTGCTTGCCGTTTGGGCGTTCGGTGGGCAGCGCGTCAAGGGTGTCGGCTTTTACCTGCTGTTCGCGCTCAGTGTGACGGTCTCGGTCCAGCTGGTTGGCGTATTTCTGGTGTTTGCCAGCCTCATCCTCCCGGCCCTGGCGTCGCGCCATGCCAGTCACGGTCTGGCGGTCGCTTATGCGGTCGGGGGGCTCGGTTATGCGACCGGGTTGATACTGTCGGCGATATTCGACCTGCCTACCGGGGCTGTCATCGTCTGGTGCCTCACCGCCTGGGCCGTTATCATTGAGGTCATGCAGCCCCGCAAATCATTAAGTGAAGTCTAGTTCGGACAGGCTCGGCGCCGAGCTCAAGCGAGCGCTTCTTCCTGTATATCTCGTAACCGGTGATGATCCGCTGCTGTCGGCCGAGGCGGCTGACGCAGTCCGCCGCAGCGCGCGCGAGCAGGGATACAGCGAACGGGAGATTCACGTCGCTGAACGGGGTTTCGACTGGGATATGTTGCTGGCGGGTGCGAACAGCCTGTCCTTGTTTGCCGAGCGTCGGATCATCGAGATTCGCTTGCCGACCGGCAAGCCTGGCGACAAGGGCGGCCGCGCGCTGGCTGACCTTGCCGAGAATCCTCCGCAGGACACCGTGTTGCTCATCATCGCGCCGAAACTCGACAAACGGGGGTTGGCAACGACTTGGGCAAAGGCGCTCGACAAGGCTGGCTGCGTCGTTCAGGTATGGCCGGTCGATTCGGCGCGCTTGCCCGCATGGATCGGCGCTCGCATGCGTGCTGCTGGTCTGGTCCCGGATCGCGAGGCCACACAGCTTCTGACCGAGCGGGTGGAAGGAAATCTGCTTGCCGCTCAGCAGGAGATAGACAAACTGGTGTTGCTCCACGGTGAAGGCCCGGTCGATGCCGAAGCGGTGCGCGAATCGGTGGCCGACAGTGCGCATTATGACGTGTTTCAGCTTGTGGACGCCGCTTTGCTGGGGAAGACCCGGCGCGCGCTGAAAATACTTGGCGGATTGCGCGGCGAGGGAGTCGAGCCGATTCTCGTGAGCTGGGCGCTGGCGCGCGAACTGCGCGGGCTCGAATCGATGGCGTGGGAGCTCGGGCGCGGGGCAAGGACCGGAACAGGTGTTGGCGCGGGTCTGGCAGAAACGCAAGCCGATTGTGGCTGGCGTGCTGAAACGTCTCGATGTGGCGTGCGATTCAGGCATTGCTCGTTGCGCTCGCCACCACTGATCAGATCATCAAGGGCGCTCGGCGCGGACGCGCATGGGACGAGCTTCAGCGCATTATTGCGGGTTTGTCCGGGCAGGCGTTGCAAGTGGCGGCAGCGGTGGCATGAAGCGGACTGTCCCCGGGCAGCGGCGCAGCAGAGAAATTCAGGCATGAATCCTATAGGCGTGTTCGGCGGTACCTTCGATCCCATTCATTACGGTCATTTGCGCACCGCATTCGAGTTGATGCAGTCATTGCGGCTCTCCGAGGTCAGGTTCATGCCTTGCGGTACACCGCCACACCGCGGCCAGCCAGTGGCCGATGCGAAGACGCGGCTGGCGATGGTGCGGGCGGCAACCGAGGGCCAGTCGGGGTTTATCGTCGACGATCGTGAAATGCGCCGCGAAGGACCTTCATATTCGGTTGATACGCTGTTCGACCTGCGCGCCGAATATCCGCATCGTTCTCTGTGCCTGATTGTCGGAATGGACGCGTTTCTGAGTTTGCCGAAGTGGTACCAGTGGCGCGAGATACTGCAACTTGCACACGTGATTGTCGCGCATCGGCCGGGCTGGCGCGCTCCCGATCACGGGCCGCTCGGGGAATTGGTTGTCGATCGCGGGACGACCCGGATCGAAGATTTGCACGATGCGCGGGCCGGCGGGATTTTCATCCACGCGGTCACCCAGCTCGAAATTTCGTCCACGGCAGTGCGCAGCCTTGTTGCGGCGCAGGGCGATCCCAGATTTCTGATGCCTGACGCGGTCCGGGATATCATTCTCGAAACCGGTTGCTACGGGCGCGGAGGCAACGAGGAGGAAATAAAACCCTGATGCAAACCACAGAGCTGTTGAAAAAAGTAACCCAAGTCCTGGAAGACATGAAGGCGCGGGATATCAGCGTTATCGACGTTAGCGGCATGACCAGTATCACCGATTCGATGATTGTCGCCTCGGGAACCTCGGATCGACATGTCAAAGCCATTGCTGACGAGTTGGTCGAAAAAATGAAGGCCAGCGGCGCGCGTCCCCTCGGTGTCGAGGGTGCCGACCAGGGCGACTGGGTTCTGGTTGATCTCGGAGATATCGTGGTCCACCTGATGCTGCCGCGAGTCAGGGACTTCTACAACCTCGAAAAGCTCTGGAGCGTGACCGAAGGCCAGCGCGAGTCTGCGACGGCCCCGTTTTGATCCACGCCGGCTGAGCGCCCGAATTCAGTGCCTTGTCAGGGCGATGAGCGAGGCGGCGTAGCAGGAACGAGTCGATGCTTTTGAAGTTGCTTGCGGCAGGGACCAAGCTGCCACAATGGATCCAGCAGGGTTATCGCGAATACGCGCAACGAATGCCGCGTGAGTGTCGCCTCGAGTTGTTTGAGGTTGCCCTGGGAGGGCGATCGGATGCCGCGGATAAGGCAAAGGCCGACGAATGTGAACGGATGTTGCGGGCAATTCGGCGTGAGGACTACGTGGTCGCGCTGGATGTGGCCGGCAAACAGTTTGATACCGCCGAAGCTGGCGCGCCAGCTGCAGGAGTGGATGTTCGCGGGGCACGACGTGGTAATTCTGATTGGCGGACCGGACGGGCTTGGCGATGGATGTCTCGAGCGGGCAAATCTGCGCTGGTCGCTGTCGCCACTCACATTCCCGCACACCGTTGTACGCGTGATGGTCGCCGAACAGCTCTACCGCGCTGCCAGTATTCTCAGGAACCACCCCTATCATCGCGCCTGAGTCCGGGGTTGTGTTTTGCGGTGCAGCAGCCGGGGAACTAACATCGGCAGGATGAATCAGGCCACACTTTGTCTTGCCTCCGCCTCTCCGCGCCGCGCCGAGTTGCTGCGTCAGATCGGCGTGAGTTTTCGCAGTTATCCGGTGGAAGTCGACGAGAGCCGGACAGGCGATGAACCGGCGCTGAATTTCGTTCAGCGGATCGCCGGCGAAAAGGCAAACGAGGCATGGCGCGAACTGGGTGGTGCGGAGAAGCTTTGCGTACTCGCCGCCGATACCGTGGTGGTTCTTGCCGATGCGGTTTTCGGCAAGCCCCGTGACAGCGCGGACTGCGTTGCCATGCTGGGTCGTTTGTCTGGTCGTACCCATGTGGTGCTGACGGCAGTGGCGCTGCGCCATTGCGACGGAATGGACATACGCTACAGCCGCAGCCGCGTACGGTTTCGTTTGATCCCGGAGTCCGAGCGGCTGGCATACTGGGGCTCAGGAGAGCCGCGCGATAAAGCGGGTGCTTATGCGATTCAGGGGTTTGGCGCGGTTTTCGTAAGGCGAATCGAAGGGAGCTATTCGGGCGTCATGGGTTTGCCGCTATTCGAGACGGCAGCGATGCTGCAGTCCAGGGGCTTGTTGCGGATTGCGCGGTCCCAGTTCGAGGAGAGTGTGTGAAAGAGGAGGTCTTGCTCAACGTGACGCCGCGGGAGGTGCGCGCAGCGCTGCTCGAGAATGGCGTATTGCATGAGGTGTATATCGAACGGGCGGGCCGGCGTGGGCTCATCAGCAATATATACAAGGGACGGGTCTCGCGGGTCCTGCCGGGTATGCAGGCGGCGTTCGTCGACATCGGTCTCGAGCGCACTGCTTTCCTGCACGTCTCCGACATTGCCCATGCGGCACCGGTGGAAAACGGTATCGAGAGCCCGCGACCGGGAAACATCCGCGAGCTGGTCAGCGAGGGAGGCGAAATTCTCGTCCAGGTTCTGAAGGACCCACTGGGCAGCAAGGGTGCGCGGCTCACCACGTACGTGACGATACCGTCGCGTTATCTGGTTTACATGCCGCAGGGCCAGGGCATCGGAATCTCTGCACGTATTGAGGACGAAGCGGAACGATGCCGGCTACGCGAGTATCTGGAGACCTTTGTCGCTGGCGAACAGCAGGGTGGTTTCATTATTCGCACGGCCGCCGAGGGTGCCAGCTTCGATGCAGTGCGTGCCGACATGATGTTTCTGCAGAAGCTTTGGGAAGTGGTCAGTAGCGAGGCGGTGCGGACACCTCCCCGCAACCTGGTGCACGAGGACCTGCCCCTGCCCCTGAGAATTCTGCGCGATCAGATGGGTGAGCAAATGGAGCGTGTACGGGTCGATTCCGGCGAGACATTCGAGCGGATGCAGGCTTTCGCGCAGAAGTTTATTCCCGACCTGGTACCGCGCCTGGAGCTGTATACCGGGCGGCGGCCGATTTTCGATCTGTATGGGGTCGAAGAAGAGATCCAGAAAGCCCTGGAGCGGAAAGTCCAGCTCAAGTCGGGCGGGTACCTGATCATCGATCAGACCGAGGCGATGACGACAATCGACGTTAATACCGGCGCCTATGTCGGACATCGGAATCTCGAAGAGACGATTTTCAAGACCAACCTGGAGGCGGCGGTCGCTATAGCCCGGCAACTGAGACTGCGCAATCTTGGCGGTATTATCATTTTGGATTTCATCGATATGGAGGATGCGGAGCATCGTTATCAGGTGATCCAGGCGCTTGAACGCAGCCTGGCCGGCGACTACGCCAAAAGTCATATTTGTGAGGTGTCGCAACTGGGTCTGGTCGAGATGACCCGCAAGCGAACCCGCGAAAGCCTGGAACATGTGCTTTGTGAGGGCTGTCCAACCTGCAATGGGCGGGGTTCGATCAAAACGCCGGAGACCGTCTGCTACGACATATTCCGCGAGATTTTGCGCCAGACCCGGCAATTCGAATTCCAGGAGCTGATGGTGCTTGCGCATCCCGAGGTGATCGAGTTGTTGCTGGACGAGGAGTCGGCGGGTCTGGCGGAACTGGAGGTGACAACTGGCAAGCCAATCAGGTTGCAGACAGAATCGATGTACAGCCCCGAACAATATGACGTGGTCCTGATGTGAGCATTGCCGCAGCATCAGGCGCGCATGCGGATCGCGGCGGGCGCTGGCGTTGAAAGCGACATTGCGAAGCATCGGCCGCACGCTCGTCACTGCTGCGGGAAGCCTGATTATCCTGTTGGCACTTGCGCTCGGCCTGTTTCGAATGGTCGTGCCGGAACTGCCGCAGTACAAACCACAAATCGAAGCCTGGGCGAGTACGGCGCTGGGCTCGCCTCTGCGGGTCGGATCGATCGACGCGCGTCTCGGCCTGAGCGGGCCGCAGGTTTTGTTGAACGATGCCGAAGTGCTGACCGCGGATGGCTCGACGCTGTTGCTGACCGCGCGCTCGGTGACGATCGTGTTGAGCCCGCTACAAATGATCAGCAAGCGCCAGCTCGCGATCAAGCGTCTGCTTTTCGAGGGAGTCGGACTGATCGTCGAGCGCAGTACCGACGGTGAATTCAGCGTTCTGGGCAAGTCCACCGGCGCGGCCAAACGCACGGAGGTGCCGCTGGACGCGCTGCCCGAGGGCAGATTGCTGATACGCAATGCGCAGGTTGACTTGATCGACCATGCGTCCGGCGCGCGCGATCTTCGGTTTACCGATGTCAGTCTGGATGTGGAGCGGAAGGGATCTCGAATCGAAATAGTTTCGCGGTTCGAACTGCCGGAAGAACTCGGTGGCAACGGCCACTACACGCTGGAGCGTCTGGATAAGGGCGGACCCGATGACGTCGAGCTACGCATGGCGCTGGGGCTGGAAAACGTTCATCTCGATGTGTGGGCCGGGTTCGCACCGGATGAATTACTGATACCGCGCACCGGCAACGGCGACATCAGCCTTTTTATCGCGACGCGCGGTTCGAGCATTATCAGCGCCAGCGGTGAAGTCGATCTGCGCGCTGTCGGTCCGCCGGTTACCGCCGCAGCCCCGGTAGAAGATAATGTTTTCGATCTGATTTTCGGAAATTTCGACTGGAGCCGGAATCCGGCGGGTTGGCAGTTCAATGCCGACGATTTGCAGATTGCAAGAAACAATAAAATCTGGCCGGCGGGCTCAGTGCGCGTCGAACATGTCGAGCGCGATGAAGGAGCAGTTTACTATGCCACCGCAGATTTTATCCGCCTCGAGGATCTGGTCGTTTTCGAGCCATGGTTGCCGGGAGACAAACTCCAGTACCAGCTAGCGGCGCGCGGTCTCCATGGTGATTTGCGCGGGCTCAACATCAATTTTGTCGGCGGCGGCGCGGACAATTATTCGGTCAAGGCCACAATCCAGAATGCCGGCCTTGACGCTCTCGAAGATCAGCCGGGTTTTGCCGGTCTGACGGCCGAACTGGCGGCGCAAAATGCGGGCGGCCGACTGCTTTTGCAGAATGTCGACACGATCATGATTCCGGGTTTTCTGCGTGAGCCGGTAACTCTCGACGTCGGCGGAATCAATCTCAGCTGGACCCGCTCGGCCCAGGGCATCGAGGTTCGCGGCGAGGACCTGCGGCTGGAAAATTCCGATCTGGCTGTATCGGGCCAGCTCAATCTGAGTTTGCCGCAAGGGGCCGACGAGTCTCCATATCTCGATCTGAAACTCGATATTCCCCGCTTCGACGCCTCTGCCAAGAGCCGTTATCTTCCGCTGCCGATGCTGTCCGAGAATCTGCTCGGCTGGCTCGACGCGGCGATCGTCCGCGGACAAGCCAGTCGAGGCACGGCGGTCTGGCGTGGCGCGCTCGGCGATTTCCCGTTCAAAGATGGCGGCGGCGAGTTCCGGGTCGACTTCCTGATCGAAGATTGCACTTTGCAGTATGCGAGCGGGTGGCCACCCGCGGAGAATCTTCGGGCTCAGATCGCGTTCGTCAATGCCGGCATGGAAGTCACCGTTCTGGGCGGATCGCTCAGGGCCAACGAGTTTTCCGAGGGGAGTGCCCGAATTGCGGATCTGCGTGCGCCCGTGCTGGAACTGACGGCGACGACATCGAGCGAACTGGGACGAATTCTGGGCTTCGCAATCGACAGTCCGCTGATCGAGCGGTACGACTTTCTGCGCGATTTCGTGGTGGCGGGTGATGCCAGTGCGGACATCGCGATGACAATGCCAATCCGGGAGCGTGAGAAAACTGATGTTCGCCTGGTAATCGGTCTTGACGACGCCAGCGTCGGTACAGTCGCATTGCCATTTAGTTTCGAGAGCCTGAGAGGCGACGTTCTGCTGGCGGACGGTACGATGCAGGCCGATGATGTCAGTGGCATGCTGCTGGGCAAGCCGGTACGTGTCGACCTGGATGCGGATCGGCGCGGGGCGAGTCCGGCTACGCTGATGATCGTCAACAGCTGGGCGGATGCGCGGAGTATCGGCGTCCTTGCTCCCTACCTGGAGCGCCATGTCGAGGGTGAAACCGATTGGTTCGCGGTCGCGCGGTTTCCGGGTGGCGCGAGTGATGAGCCGGTAACTGTCAGGCTTCGCTCGGTGCTTGGCGGCCTCGCGCTGGATTTGCCTGAACCGCTTGCCAAATCCGCCGTTGATGTGCGCGATTTCGAAATCACTCTGAGTATGTTCCAGTCCGGGCGGCGTGACTGGGAACTGCGTCTTGACGATAAGGTCAGCGCAATATTGCGCTACACCGGTCAGTTGGATAAATCGGCGCGCAGCGCTGTGGTATTCGGTGGCGGACAGGCGCGGGTCCCGCAGATGCCAGGCGTGGAGGTTTCGGGGACCGTACCTCGCACTCGACTGGAATCATGGCTCGATCTCGGCGGCGATGGCGATAGTGCATTCCGGTTGCAGGATTTCTTGCGCGCCGTGGAAGTGCGGGTAGACGATTTCGTTGTATTCGGCCTGTTGCTCGGGCCGAGTCGGCTCGAGCTGGAGCCATCTTCGGGCGGGTGGGTTGCAGCTATCGACAGCGAAAACGTGGCGGGCCAGATAGCGATTCCATACCAGCTTGCCGATGGCAGCCCCTTGATTCTCGATATGCAGCGACTTCGTCTGGTCGACTGGGAGACATCGGATGAACCCGTGCAGCCGACCGATCCGGCAACCCTGCCGGCGATGACGGTCAATTCCGAGGAATTCGTTCTTCTCGACCGGCGCCTGGGTATGCTCAATGCACAACTCGAGAAAACTCCGACTGGCCTTTTGATCCGTCGTTTTGATACCAGTGCGCCCAGTTTCTCGCTCCGCGCCACCGGAACATGGACCAACACCGCGGATGGGCCAAGAACAACGGTCAAGGGTGCCCTGAACAGCACCGACCTGGGCAGCACGCTGGATTGGCTGGGGCATGCCGGTTATATCGAGGAAGGGCGTGGCAACAGTACCTTCGATCTCAACTGGCGCGGCGGCCCGGATCGTCACTTTGCCAAAACGATTGCCGGCCGGATTTCGGTTCAGCTCAAGGACGGAGTACTACAGGACGTCAATCCGGGCGCGGGCCGCGCGGTCGGATTGCTCAGTATCACCGCGTTGCCGCGTCGGTTGTCGCTTGATTTTACCGACGTCTTCGGCAAGGGCCTGACTTTCGACAAGATCGAGGGTGACTTTACACTGTCCGACGGCAACGCTTATACCAGCAATCTGATCATGGACGGGCCTGCGGCCGGGGTGAGAATTTCCGGTCGGGTCGGCATTGCCGCTGAAGACTATGACCAGACTGCTATCGTCCATGCCAATGTCGGTTCGTCACTGCCCATCGTGGGTACCGTTCTCGGCGGTCCGCCGCTCGGTCTCGGATTATGGATTTTCAGTGAGGTGTTCAAGGAGCCGTTGAAAGGCATTGCCCAGGCGAAATACAGCATTACCGGCAGCTGGGCGGATCCCCTTGTCGAGCGGCAGTCGTTTTCTCCCGCGGCCGAGGAAGCGGTCGCTCAACCTGCTCTGCCCTCGGGTGATGAAGGCTGAGAACCTGCCTCGAAGAGCAATAATATGACTCTGGCGGCGGTGATTCAGATGAATACGGGTGCGGACCGCACGTGCAACCTGTCGCGGGCGTCGCAGCTGATCGCCGAGGCGGCCGGCGGGGGTGCGGAATTGGCCGTGCTGCCGGAGAATTTCGCGTTCATGGCGGCGAGCGATGCGGAACGACTGGCGGCCGCGGAACCGGACGGCACCGGCCCGGTACAGGATTTCCTCGCGGGTGAGGCGGCTCGGCACGGAATATGGCTGGTTGGTGGGACGCTCGCGCTGCTGGATCGGCACGCAGCGCTGCCCGCTGCCACCTGCCTGATCCATGATCGCGACGGCCGGCGGGTCGGCCGTTACGACAAAATCCATCTGTTTGACGTTGCCTTGCCTGACGGAAATGAGTCCTATCGCGAGTCCGCCACGATCCGTGCCGGCAGCAGTCCCGCGCTGATCGATACCCCTTGCGGGCGGCTGGGTATCGCAGTCTGTTACGATTTGCGATTCCCGGAGCTGTTTCGCGACTTGCAGGAAGGTGGAGCAGACGGGTTTGCGGTTCCTGCGGCGTTCACTGCCCGCACCGGGCAGTCGCACTGGGATGTTCTGGTTCGCGCACGTGCGGTCGAAAACCTCGGTTTCGTGCTTGCCTCGGCGCAATGCGGAATTCACCCGGGCGGCCGCCAAACCCATGGCAACAGCATGATTGTCGATGCCTGGGGCGAGATACTCGGCCGGGCGGGAGACGGCGAGGGCATCGTGCTCGCACGACTGGATTTGCAGCGGCAAAGGCAAATACGAGAAAGATTTCCCGCGTTGGCTCATCGAAGGCGCCGAGCCGGTGCGGCAACGGACTACGACACGGATGAGAAGTGACAACTATGAGGAATGATGTTCTCGAGATCGCGGAACACAGGATACTGGCACCGGCCGGTCTCGACGAGGGCCATCTGGGCAAAGTACTTGGCGGCATCATGGGCAGGGCCGTGGACAATGCCGATTTGTATTTCCAGACTAGTCGCACCGAGGCCTGGTCGCTTGAGGACGGTATCGTGAAGGAAGGCTCGCACAGCATAGAGCAGGGTGTGGGCGTGAGGGCGATCAGCGGTGAGAAAACCGGATTTGCCTACTCCGATGAAATCCTGCTGCCTGCGCTGGAGCAGGCGTCGATGGCGGCGCGTGCGATCGCCCGGGCCGGTCAGCAAGGCGCGGTCCAGGCATGGTCGAGGCCGTCCGCGCGAGCACTGTATCCCGCGCTGGATCCGCTGCCGACGATGAGCGATGCCGACAAGGTTGCGTTGCTGCAGGGTATCGACGACCACGTCAGGCAAATTGACAAGCGCGTCATACAGGTAATGGCAAGTCTTGCCGGTGTTCACGAAGTCGTGCTGGTAGTAGCCAGCGACGGCACGATGAGCGCCGACGTGCGGCCGCTGGTTCGACTAAACGTTGCAGTGATCTGCCAGGATGGGGAGCGCCGTGAGCAGGGTTACAGTGGGGGCGGAGGGCGCTCCGGATACGACTATTTCACGCCGGACCGGGTTGCCGAATACTGCCGCGACGCGGTGCGCCAGGCCACCGTCAATCTCGAAGCGGTGCCAGCTCCTGCCGGAACCATGAATGTCGTATTGGGACCAGGGTGGCCCGGAGTCTTGCTGCACGAGGCGATCGGGCATGGACTCGAGGGCGATTTCAACCGCAAAGGCACCTCTGCATTCAGCGGTCGTCTCGGTGAAAAGGTCGCATCCGGTTTGTGTACCGTTGTCGATGACGGCACGTTGCAAGGCCGCCGCGGTTCGCTCAGTGTCGATGACGAGGGCACACCTACCCAGTGCACCACATTGATCGAAAACGGTGTTTTAAAAGGGTATTTGCAGGACAAGCTCAACGCCCGCCTGATGGGTGTTCCGTGCACCGGCAATGGCAGGCGTGAATCCTTCGCTCATTTACCGATGCCGCGGATGACCAACACATACATGTTGCCGGGCCCGCACGACCCCGGCGAAATCATCGCCTCGGTCGATAAGGGCCTGTATGCGAAGAATTTCGGTGGTGGTCAGGTCGACATTACCTCCGGAAAGTTCGTGTTTTCGGCAAGCGAAGCCTATCTGATTGAAAATGGCCGACTGACCCATCCGGTCAAGGGCGCTACGCTGATCGGCGACGGACCGGATGTGCTGACCAGGGTGTCGATGGTGGGTACGGATCTCGAACTCGATACCGGCGTTGGTGTCTGCGGCAAGGACGGTCAAAGTGTTCCGGTTGGGGTCGGCCAGCCGACTTTGCGGGTCGATGGTCTGACGGTCGGCGGCACCGGATGACTCCCGTTATGCGGCACCGGATGACTCCCGGTCTGCGCTAGCCGTGATAGAGCATCTGCAGATAGGCGGTGCCGAAAGTCGCCGTTCCCCAGATCAGCCAGACAAGCCAGACAAAATCGGGTAGGCGCTGGCGTTGCCTGAGCCGGAACAATAGCGCCGGCAGCAGACTCGCCGCGAGGGTAATTCCCAGAATGCAGGCGGCATCGATGACAATATCGATGAAAAGTAATTCCGTCAGGCCATGCCCCGCAACCACTTGCATGAATACGGCGCCGCCGATGCTGGCGACCACTACGGCAACCGCCTGGGGCAGTGAATACCATGGTTTGCCGGCGCGCGGATCTCGGCGCGTCGGAATATTATTTGCCTCTACGGCGCTGGTCTCTTTGAAGAACGCACGCTTGCTGCGGGCATTGCGACCGAGCGTGTACACAGTCAGGGCAACGGCAAAAAATATCGCCACCCACTGCCCTGGTCGCGGTTGTACAAGATCGCTGAACTGGCAGGCAATGCCGAGCATGGCGCCCGCTAGCAGCAGCGCCACGCCGGCGAGCAGCTCTGAAGGTTCCTGGCTCGCGTAGGCGCGCGCATGCAGCCATTGCACGATGACTGCCAGCGGCAGCGCTTCGAATGGCAGTCGCGCAGCGGACGGCGCCAGGAGTGTGTTCTCCAGTACTGTCATTACGATATAGAACGTGGACAGGACGACGACGCTGGCCGCGTAACGCCGCGTGGTGACGCCGGGATGGAGCAACAAGAAACGGCGCAGCAGCCGAAATATGGCAATCGCGCCAAGCCCGGTGGCAATAACGAAGGCAAAACTGAAACCAAAGGCTGACCAGGAAAAATACGCATCCGGTTCGGGCGAGAAGAATGTATCAGGCGCCGCGTGAGTTGCGGGTGGGAACGACAGCGCGACGAGCGCGCGGAGCAACGCTTTATGAGAATGACGGACCATTGCCGGAGTATATCTGGCAGCGATATGTCAAACTGTGACCGACCTCTCCAACTGCGGGGCGGTGTCAGCCGGTACCCAGGCGAATAACCAGACCGGCGCCGGTGAGACCGTCGTCGCGGTGGCTGACCGCAACATGGGCAATTCTACTGGCCCGGATCGCCGTGATGCAGGCGCCGGCATTGCCCTGATCGAGCTGATTGAAAGCCTCGTCGAGAAACAGGATTTGCGGCTCTCGGTACAGCGCGCGGGCGAGCAGAAGACGCTGTCTTTGCCCGCCCGACAAGGTCGTGCCGAAATCTCCGATTCGGCTCAGGTATCCCATCGGCAGACGGCAGATCGTTGCGTCTATCGAGGCCTGTGCCGCGCAGTGCGCGATTCGATCGAAATCCGGACTCGGGTCGAGGCCGCTGATGTTGTCGGCGATAGTGCCATCCAGCAGCGTGTCATCCTGCATGACCGCGCTGGCGAGCGCGCGGAGCCGGCCGCCGGCATGGCGCAGATCTTGGCCGTCGAGCGTGATTCTGCCGCGGGTCGGCATGATCAGCCCAAGCAGGATCCTGATCAACGTGCTTTTGCCGCAACCGGATACCCCGGTAACCAGGATGCATCCGCCGGGCTCGAGGCTAAGATCCAGATCGCGAATCAGCCACGGGTCATCGTCGGAATATCTGAACCACAGGCCCTCGGCTTGCAGACACCGGAACGGGCCGCCAGCAATGGCCTGGTGCGCGGGTGGCTCCGGGTCGGGCGATGTCTGGGTGATGTCGGCAAGGCGGTCACGGTGGACCGCGCTGGTGCCGAAATCGACGGCGTGCTGAATCAGCGCAAACGCCTTGTCCAGCAAGTACTGGCGGTACGCGAGGAAGGCGACCAGCATGCCCAGCGTCATTGTGCCGTCGAGCACCGCGCGCGCGCCGAACCACACGACCGCAATTTTTTCCACGATCGTCAGTGCCTGCCTCGCGATCTGTTGCCACAGTCCGGTCACGCCGAGTTCGAGCGATGCGTTGATCGCGCTTGCGAGACGGTTCAGCCAGGCCGCCTCGTAGCGCGCCTCCAGCGCGTTGACTTTCAGGGTCTGCAGACAACGCAGCGATTCGAGAAATCCGCTCTGACAACGTGCCTGCTGCGCCAGCGCGGCGCGGGTTCGCAGGCGCAGAAGCGGATGCAGACCCGCGCATAGCAAAGCGTGGCAGGCGACGACGAAAACAACGATAGCGCTGAGCTTAGGCGAATAGACGAGCATCAGTGTCAGAGCCAGGACCACCATCAGCGCGTCCATCACGGCCTCGACCGCGGTGCGTGTCAGCAGCTGCTGAATTGCCTGCAGCGAGTCGAAACGCGACATCAGATCGCCGAGGTGGCGTTGGGCGAAAAAACGCAGTGGCAGACGTAGCAGATGGCGGAAGACGCGCGCAGACACCAGGAGCTGAATCCGGCTTCCGAACCGCATTGCGAACCAGCCGCGCAGCAGGCCCATCGCGACCTGGGTCAGTCCAAGCGCGAGAAACGAAATGGCCAGTAAGTTGAGGAGCCTCAGATCGTGGCTGGAGACGACGTCGTCGATGACCAGTTGGGTGAAAAACGGTAGCGTCAGGGTCAACGCCTGCACACTCAGCGAGACGGCCAGTAGCTGCGCGATGGCCGCACCGCAGCCCGGAAGCCCACCCAGCAATTGGCCAAGTTGCAGTGGGCGGCGTTGATCCTGCCGGGTGAAGCTGCGGTCCGGCCGCAACTCGAGCACTATGCCGGTGAAACAGCGG
The DNA here is from genome assembly GCA_963699835.1 of uncultured Gammaproteobacteria bacterium. Taxonomy (GTDB): domain Bacteria; phylum Pseudomonadota; class Gammaproteobacteria; order Steroidobacterales; family BM003; genus BM003. The sequence continues at coordinate 358,203 of CAVOVJ010000003.1, forward strand.
CGAAATTCGTCGATCAGGATTTGGCGCCGGCCGAGCGCCGGATCCATCACGACGAACCCGCGCCGGGTAACCCGTTCGATAACGACGAAGTGATCGAAACACCAATGGGCGATCGCGGGGCAGGCGATCCGGTCAAGTTCATGCGTGTCTGCTTGCACTGCGCGGGGACTTAGGCCGATTGACCTGGCCAGCGACATCAGGCGTTGCAGGTCATAGCCGCGTGCCGATCCGGTGCCGTAACGATGGAGGAAATTCGCATCGAGTTTTTGCCCGTGATAAGCGGCAATCGCTCGCACGCAGGTGGGACCGCATTGCGCTGGCGAATCCTGCAGCAATACCGGTACCCGACGTCGGCCGAGCAGTGTGGTTCGGGACAGGGCGCTGGAGATCACGGCAACAGTCCGGAGCGTTGCAGGGGTGCGATCAGGCGGCGCCATACCGCGGTCTTTGGGCCGAGAATATCTGCCTCGAGAGTACTGCCCGGAAACAGGCGCAGGCTGCGACCGTCCTGCGTGGGCAGGGGGTGCGTCAGATCTACGAGGACCCGGTAGAGCGGGCCGTGTTCGGCTGATCGGCTCACCGGGCTGGCGCCGATGTCAGCGATTTTTCCCGGAAAGGTCCCGAACCGCTGCATCGGCAGACCCGCATAGCGCAGGCGTACCTTCTGGCCGGGCGCAACAAGGCTGATATGCGCTGAAGGGACGAGCAGCTCGGCGCGCGGCTCCGGATCTGCCGGTACGATGCTGATCACCGGCTGTCCGGCCGTGACACTTGCGCCGCTGCGAACGAAAATCACGCCGACGCGGCCGCTGGCGGGACTCAGCAATACTGACTCGGCGCGCGCTTCCAGCTCGAGCAGTTGCCTGTGCAGCTGAGCGCTGCGGATATCGAGATCGAGCTCCTGATCGCGGAACCGGTTCATTGCAGCGGTGCGCTCGACTTGTTGTTGGCGAACACGGGTGCGCAGCGCGAGCTGCTCGCGTTCGAGCCCGCGAGCGTCCATTTGTGCATCCAGTAATTGCAGTTCGCTGGCATCGCGTTGGGTACGCGGTGCATGCCCGCTTTCGCTCAGACGGCTGGCTCGCGCGTGGGCCAGCGCCAGGAGTTCGACACGGTTGGCAGCGAATTTCTGCAGCGACTCGAGTACCGCGAGTTCGCGACGCGCAGACTGTTCGGCTAGTTCGAATCCTTCGAGCCAGCTGACCGACTTGTCATTGAGCACATCGCGCAGGCTATTAAGATTTTCCAGTTCCGCGAGAAGCGTTCGCTTTTGCGCGGTATCGAGGTTGGCGCGATTTGCGGCGCCGGTTATCGAGCCGAACGCCATCAGCGCATCGCCGCGCTCCACCGGGTCACCCTCGCCGATCAGCAGGCTGCTGACAACGCCGGAGCGGTCGGCGGCGACGTCAATCTGGCCGCTGCCGCTGATAATTCGCCCCGATACCGTCATGCGTGGCTGGTAGGTGCCGGCGGCCGCGATGACTACCAGCCCGAGCATCGGTAGTAAAAGCAACATTCCGGCCACCAGTCCGAGCCGATGCTGAATGCCGATTGCCGCGCCCAAACCGCGCCGGGCGAATGCCGCCACCGCATCACGCCGGAACAGCGCGGAGGAGGTCTCGGCCATCGAAGTGGGGCTCGCGGTACGGCTTCAGAACGTGCGCAGCGGTTCCGCCCCGGCGAGTAACCACGCTATCAGGAACATCAGCGACAACAGCAACCAGGCTACGCTGCGCACCGGCGCGTCGCTGTCGCCCGATAGCGGCTGCAACGTGAATACCCGGGCCGGCGAAAGGTCGAGGAAGCCGGGGTCGCTGGCAGCGCTCTGCGCAGCCGCGGCCGCGAACGCGGGCAGCAGGGCGGCATGCATGTCACCGGACCAGGCCAGGGTCAGCGCCAGCACGGCATTGCTCAGTGCGATGGCATGAATTGTCACAGAACGGCGGTTGCGGAATGGCATCGGTTGAGTCTCCTTTGGGGCAACCGGGAGCATGACTCCCGGCCACCCTCGCGCTTCGGTGTCAGTCGTCGAGCTGGTTGGCGATGAGTTCGTCGAGTCCGGCGTTGTAAATGAACGTCCCGATTGCGTAGCCGGTGGAAAATGCCATGCCGAGATAGCTCATGCCGCGCACAAGGCGCGTGGCTGCGCCAACGTTTGCTTCGCTGAACAGATCGCCACCGCTGACTTGCGCGAGCTCATGCTGGGTCAAGGTCCGCATTGTTTCTCTCCTTGCAGTTGTATTTGCCGGCGGGTGGGGTTGCCGGGTCGAGCTGCCGGCGCCCTGGCTTCGACCCGGACGGTAAAGGCTAGCGACCCGGCGCAGAGGCGAAAACGGCAATTTCGGCGGTGTATTTGTAAAAACGCGGCGACCCGCGTTTCTATGAACGGATTTCGTTCCGGCGCGGGTTGCGGTACCCGAAGCGGGCGGGGTTTTTACGGTCGGGCGAAGGCTGTCGCGGCCGGCAGCGGAGATCGCGGTTTGCAATTGCCACTGATTCACTCGCAAAATATCGCTGCGGAGCCGGAAGACTGATACTGGAGAGAGTGCCGCTGATGTGGCTGTCCAAACCAATCTACGAGATGATTCCCTACTACTACATGGTAGCCGGGGTACTCGCGCTGGTGGCTTCGTACTTCGTGGATTTCTGGTACTGGCCGATAATCTGCCTGGTGCTCGGCGTTTCCTGCCTTACCGGTGGGCTCGTGATCTGGCTGAAGCGGCGTGATTACCGCCAGAACATGAACAAGGGAGCCTGACCGCGTTCAGCCAAGGCTGCCGCTGGCTCGTTCCTTGTCGGTCATCTCGTCTTCCGTTTCGTTCTCGAGCTCTTCGGCATCCTCGTCAAGATCGTCCTCATCCTCTTCCTCGATGGCTCTGTCCAGATAATGCAACGAGTGTTTGCCCAGCAGAATGATGTCGCCGTCTTGCAGCGTGCGTTTCTTAAAGCGCTTCTTGCCCAGATAAATGCCGTTGGTGCTGTTCAGATCCTCGATAAACGTGCTGCTTGCATCGGTGACCAGCTGTGCGTGGTGCCGGCTGACATACTTGCTGCTTATCTGTATGTCGTTGTCCGAGGTTCGGCCGATGATAAGCCGGCCTTTCTCCAGCCGCAGTTCGTCGGTGCACTCGCCGTCGTGCAGGATTCGCAAGCGCGGGTGACGAATGCCATGCAGCCGGAATTTGTTGGTGCGTTCCGCGAACTCATCCCACTGCAGATCGTCCAGCGCGGCCTCGACATCGTCAACGCTGACATTGGTGTGTTCCTCGGCGAAAGCACATAACATTGCAGTGTCACATAGCGTATTAATCAGTCGCGGGATCCCGCCCGAGTAACGATAAATGAGCGGGTAAATCTCGTCCTCAAACAACGCGCCGTCGGGACTTCCGGCAATTGTCAGGCGGTGCTTGATGTAGTCGCTGGTTTCTTCCTGGGTCAGTGGCCCGAGATGAAACCGCAGCCGCACCCGCTGCGTCAGCTGCTCCATGCCCTCGAGTTTCTCGTTGAGTTCGGGCTGGCCGGCCAAAATGATGCGCAGAACCTTCTCTTTGGTTGTTTCTATGCCGGATAGCAAACGTACTTCCTCGAGCACCTTGGGCGAAAGATTCTGCGCCTCATCGACAATCAGTACGCATTTCTTGCCCTGCTCGTATTGCTCTACCAGGAAGTCGTTCAGCAGATCGAGCAATTCCGCCTTGCGTTTCTGAAATGCCTTATGGCCGAAGTCGGCCAGGACGGTCTGCAGGAACTGCACCGGGGACAGCTGGGTCTGGGAGACATGAGCAAGAACGACGTCCTCGCCGAGTTCCTCGACGAACGAATTAATGAGCGTTGTTTTCCCGGCCCCGATCTCGCCGGTGATGATAACGAAGCCATCCTGCAGCAGCACCGTGGACTCCATGTACGCTTTCGCGCGCGAGTGGTGCTTGCTGGGGAACAAAAAATGCGGGTCGGGCGACAGCCGGAACGGAGGTTCCGTCAGACCAAAATGTTGAAGATACATAATCCTTTACCGTATCCCGAATCCATTAAGTAACTATATAGTGTATCCGTTACATCAGTATACCGGTTCAGTTCACATCGAGGCGATTCAGTGCCCGCAGCGCTTCGTCGCGAGCCTCGACAGTGGTGGTGACGGCGGTCGCATGACCCAGCTTGCGGCCGGGGCGGGGCGATTTTCCATAATCATGAAGATGACAGTTGGTCAATGCCAGTATGCGTTCGGGTTGCGGCATGTGGCCGATGAAATTGACCATGGCGCTGTGCCCGGTCACCGCGGTGCTGCCGAGTGGCAGCCCAGCGATCGCGCGCAGATGATTTTCGAACTGACTGGTTACCGCGCCCTCGATGGTCCAGTGCCCCGAGTTGTGTACCCGCGGCGCCATTTCATTGGCGAGCAGTTCTCCGTCCCGGACGAAAAACTCCACGGTCAGGACACCGACATAACCGAGTTTGCGCATGATCGCATCGAGGGCATCGCGGGCCTGGGCCGCAAGCGCCTCATCATCGAACGGCGCGAGCGAATAGCGCAGGATCCCGGCCTCATGGTGATTGCGTGTCAGCGGGTAAAACGCGGTTTCACCGGTGCTGCTGCGCACGCCTATCAGCGACACCTCGAAGTCGAACGGGATAAAACTCTCCAGCAACAACGGCACATCGCCCAGCATTTCCCACGCGGAATCGATATCGGCTTCCTCGTGCAACACCGTCTGCCCCTTGCCATCGTAGCCAAGACGACGGGTTTTCAGCACCGCCGGCAGACCCAACTCGGTCACTGCAGCGCGCAGACCCCCGATGTCATCGACCGGACGGCTCGGCGCACTGGGAATGTCGAGTTCGGCGAAAAGGTTTTTTTCGTGAAGCCGGTCCTGGGCAAATTGCAGCGCGCTCGCCGGCGGCCACAATGGCGGGTCATCCGGTAACGTCTCGAGCGCCGGGGCGGGGACGTTTTCGAATTCGAAAGTCAGGATGTCCGAGCCGGCGACCAGTTGAGCGAGGCTCGCCGGGTCATCGAAGGCGCCGATGACGTTTCCTCCCAGCGCCGCGGCCGGAGTGTCATCGCTGCGATCGAGGAACATGAATCGCATACCCAGCGGATAACCCGCGAGGGCCAGCATGCGTCCGAGCTGGCCGGCACCTATGACGCCGATACGCATATCAGCGGGGCGGATCGAGTCGGGGGTCGGGGTCGTCCAGGACCCGCCGGGTCTGGCTGCTGCGAAACGCCTCCAGCGCGGCGTGGACCGGGGCATGCTTGATGCTCAGTATCGCGGCCGCGAGCAACGCGGCATTGGTGGCCCCCGCATCGCCGATGGCAAGAGTGGCGACCGGCACGCCGGCAGGCATCTGGGCAATCGACAGTAGTGAATCGACGCCGCTCAGTGCGCGCGATTTGACCGGCACGCCAAGCACGGGGAGCGAGGTCTTCGCCGCCGCCATGCCAGGGAGATGTGCGGCGCCGCCCGCCCCGGCGATAATCACCTCGAGACCGCGGTCGCGGGCGCTGTCGCAGTATTCGAATAGCAGATCCGGGGTTCTATGCGCTGAGACGACCCGAACCTCGTGCTCGATGCCCAGCGACTCCAGGGTGGTTGCGGCACGGGACATGGTTGCCCAATCCGACCGCGAACCCATGATGATTCCAACCAGTGCGCTCATCGAGTCATTCTACTGGTTTGGCGGCGCGATTTGCAGCCTGCATCAATTCGTTGATCTGTCGGAACAATGTCCGCCTGGGTTTCTTGTCGCCTGGATTGCGCCGGGCACGGAAAACGAGTTCCGCGATGAATTCGAGGTCGGCCTGCGGAAACGCCTCGCCGAATGCACGCAAGGAGTCGTCGCCCTCTGTGAGCAGCCTGTCGCGCCACGCTTCGGTCGCATGTAACTGTCCGGTTGCGCGCCGGCCGGGTTCGCGCAACTGCTCGAGCCCGACCTTGATCGGTTGCGGGTCGATATCGCGCATCAATTTTCCGACAAGTTGCTTCTGCCGGCGCAGCGCGCCGTACTGGCGTATGTTCCGCGCCGCCTCTATCGCCATCGTCAGCGCGTCGGGCAAATCGAACCGGGCCAGCTTTTCCGGGCTGAGCGCGATAAGTTCCTCGCCGAGTTTCTGAGCTGCCAGTGCCTCGCGTTTGAGTTGCGACTTGCTTTTGTCCTCGCGGCTCACGGCAAAATCTCGTCCAGCCTGGTGATCAGCCGCTCGACTTCGGCTGCCGCGTTGTAGTGGGCCAGGGATATCCGGACCACGCCGTCGCGCCCGCGCAGACCAAGTGCATCGATCAGACGCGGTGCGTAGAAGTCGCCCCAGCGGATAGCAATCCGGTGCGGGTCCAGGCGCGGCGGAATCGCGGAGGAGGGCACGCCGTCTACGGCGAACGATGCGGTCGGCAGGCGCGCGTCGGCGTCGGCTCGTGGTTCGCCATAAATGGTAATGCCGCGACGCTCGCGCAAGAATTCCAGCAGCGGGGCGAACAGGCGGGTTTCGTGGTCGGCGATTAATCCGTAGGCAATGTCCAGCGGCGCGCGATCCGTTGCGTAACCGTGATGGCCAGCGAGTGCTTCGAGGTATTCAGTGACACCAAGCGTGCCGTAGCCAAGTTCGTACGGATACGCGCCGGGCATCAGGCTCCACGGCATGTCGCCATCGGCAAAGAACTGGTGATTGATGTTGCTCAGATCGGCCAGTGCCGCTGGCTTGCCGTACATCACCGCAATATGCGGACCGAAAACCTTGTACAGGCTGAAGGTGTAGTAGTCGACGTCCCAGCCGGTCAGGTCGAGCAGTCGGTGCGGCGCGTAGGCGACCGCATCGACACAAATCCGGGCGCCACTGCCATGCACCATTCGGGTGACTCGTTCTAGCGGCAGAATTGTCCCGAGCACGTTGCTGGTCTGGGTCACACACACCAGGCGCGTGCGCGAGGTCAGCAGCAGTGCGAGGTCATCGGGCTCGAGTCGCAGCGTGTCCCGGTTCAGGCACCATTCGCGCACGCCGACCCCGAGATCGGCGAGACGCCGCCACGGGCTATTGTTGGCCTCGTGATCGGTATCGGTAACGATGATCTCGTCGCCCGGCCGCAGGCGCGGACTCATCGCCCTCGCCAGACGTTGCAACAGCTCGCTGGTGGATGCTCCCCAGATGATCTGCGACGAATCGATGTTGCGGCCGTCGCCGTGGTCCATCAGTCTGGCCATGGCCCGGGTCGCGCGCTCGAGACGTGCCGTCGCCTCCCGGGACACCGCATAACTTGCGCCGAGCTGCACCGGCCATTGGCGCATATATTCGCTGACGCGATCGATGACTTTGACTGCCGGCAGCGTTCCGCCCGCATTGTCGAAAAATGCCCATCCGGACTCCAGCCCCGGAAACTGCCGGCGCACCCATTGTATGTCCAGTTCGGGAATGTCCATGTTCATGCGTTGTCCTCTGCGCAGGCCTTGCGCACGCGGGCGACCGCCCGGGCCGCATTTTCGTGGACCAGCAGGATGATCAGGTCACCGGGTTGCAGCCACTCGAGAGCTGCCTCGATGGCGCTGATTTCGTCGGCGGTGACGTCGATCCGCGCAGGGTCGGCACCTGCATCGATCAGCGCGCCACGCAATATCGAGACGACTTCGCCCGGCGCACGACCGCGGGCGTAATCGGCCATGTCTTTCAGCAGGATTCGATCGGGTTGTAATGTCCATGCCGCGGTGGCGAGGTCACGCATTGCCGCATCGCTGCGGTCACCCGCCTGTCCCATCACCAGCAAGCGGCGTTTTGCCGGCAGCGCTGCGGCGAGATCGGCGATCGCCGCGACACCGTGAGGGTTGTGTGCGAAGTCGACGATAACCGTCGCGCCGCGCAGCGAGAAGACGTTCAGGCGTCCGCGATTGTCGTTGGGCTGCATGCCGCGCAAACCGTGCGCGATGGCGTCGTCGTCGATCCCCAGCGCGTTGCACAGCGCAGTCGCGGCCAGCGCGTTTGCGACGTTGTGTAGCGCTGCGCCGCCCAGTGTCAGCGGGACGTCGGTCACTGCCACGATCGAATGCTTCCGGCCCGCCTCATAGCGGACGATCTGGCCATCCTCGCAACAGGCACCGGACCCCCCGGTGGCGAAGTGTTCGCGCAAAAACGGCTCGGCCAGATCGCGGCCGAACCAGTACGGCCGTCGTTGGCAGGACTTTGCCAACCGGCGCAAGATCGGATCTTCCGCGTTCAGAACCAGCGTGCCGCCGGTATCCAGCGCGCGGGTGATGACCCATTTTATTTCGGCCAGTTCTTCGAGATTGCCGACACCGAATTCGCCGAGATGATCGGCCGCGATATTGGTGATCACTGCGGCATCGGCGCGGGTCACGCCCAAGCCGCGGCGCTGCATGCCGCCGCGCGCGGTTTCGAGGATCGCCATCGTGACCCGGTTGTCACGCAGTACGCTGCGTGCCCCGCCCGGGCCGGAGTAGTCGCCGGCATCGACGCGTTCGTCATCGACCCAGATCCCGTCGGTCGTGGACACGCCGGTACAGTGTCCTGCGGCGCGCGCAATCGTCGCGCTCAGCCGCACGGTCGTGGTTTTGCCGTTGGTGCCGGTAACCAGCCCGATCGGGATTCGCCCGAAACGCGACCAGTCGAGCGTGCCCGGTGCGGGCAACTCGGCGACCGGCCAGGTCTGCCCGCGAGCACCGAATCCGAGCGACACGGCGTCATCGTCGGTGAGTATGGGTATATCGATTTGCTTTTGCCGCCGCGGCCAGCGCGAGCAGGGCCGGATTCGCCTCGCTGGCGATGGCGTTGCGCACGCGCGTCAGCGCCGCCTCGTCCTCAGACGGGTCGCGGACCTGCCCGTTCGCTCTCTGCCATGCCAGTTCATTCAACTCGGTTGCCGCATACAGCGCATCGATGGGCGCAGTCAATGCGAGGCTGGCACCGCCGACGACCTTGCGTACAGACGTCTCTGAGTCGCTCCAGCCGACCGCATCGAGCAGCGTCCGCACTTCGGCCTGCCAGCGCGCCACCAGCGCTGCCGCCTCGGATTTCTCCAACCGCACGTCGATGACCGCACCCGGCAGGTCGCCGAGGGCGCTGGGACCGGTCAGTCTGCGTGAGTCATACAACTCCGCCATGGCCGCGGCCGCGACTCAGCCCTGTGCCCGCATCAATCCGACTCCTCGCGCGCGATCCGCACTCCACGCTCGTCCCGGATTAGTTGCACGTCTTCGCCGAGGCTGAACTGATCTGCCAGCGAGGGCAGTTTGAAAGTTTTGGTCTTGGTTTGTTCCTCGCTGCCGCGTTCGCTGGAGAAATAGATGATTTGCTTCCAGGTACGCTTGATCGCGTCGCCAAAAACAACGACGAGATCGCCCGGACGCGCCATTTCCAGCGCCGCATTGGCTGCTGCCTGTTCGTCAGCAATCATCTCGATCGCCGCTTCGCTCACCCCCTGGCCGAGCAGCGCCTGTTTCAGCATTCGCGGTACTTCGTCTGGTTCGCGGCCGCGTGGATTGTCGTCGCTGCGGCAAATGTAATGATCGAAATGCCCGGCCGCGAGCGTACCGATCTCGGTGATGTCCTGGTCGCGACGATCACCGGGTGCGGCCAGCACCAGGATACGCCGGCCCTCGACTTCGAGACGATCGACAAGATCGCACATCGCGCCGACCGCGGCCGGGTTGTGAGCATAGTCGAGTATGACTTTGAACGGGTGCTCGTCGAACACGTTTAGCCGTCCCGGGGCCTGGAAAAAATTGGTGTTGAACGTGCGCAGGCCATGGCGGATGTTCTCCAGATTGATTCCCAGGCTGTAGGCGAGCGCGGCCGCGAACATCGCGTTTTGTACGTTGTGTAACGCACGGCCCTCGATCGTCGCCGGGATAACGTGGGTCCACAGCAGTGGCATGTGATGACCTTCGTCATAGATCGTGATCATGTGGCCGTTGATGCCTTCCTCGAGCACGATCGCCCGGCCTCCGGCGCGAATGTGTTCCCGAACCAGGGCATGGTGCGGGTTCATCGTCGCGTAACAGATCGATTCCGCCTCGGTATGGTCGGCCATTTCCAGGCTGAGCTGGTCGTCGGCGTTTAGCACGACCGCATCGGTAGCGACTTCAATCGGCAGGCGTTTTATCGTTGCAAGTTCCTCCAGCGTTTCCACCCCTCGCAGGCCGAGATGATCGGAGCTGATGTTCAGGCATGCGGCGACGTTGCAGGTCCGAAAGCCCAGACCGCTGCGCAGCATGCCGCCGCGCGCAGTTTCCAGTACCGCCGCGTCTACCGACGGATCGCGCAGAATGATGCGCGCGGACACCGGCCCGGTCATGTCGCCCTCGACGCTCAGCTGGCCATCGATATAAACGCCGTCGGTGGAAGACAGGCCGACGGTGTAGCCCGCCATTTTCATGATGTGAGCAAGCATCCGCGAGGTCGTGGTCTTGCCGTTGGTGCCGGTGATCGATGCGATCGGGATCGTTGCCGGAGTACCCTCCGGAAACAGCATCTCGATCACCGGCCCGGCAACGTCCCGCGGTTCGCCTTCGCTGGGCGCAACATGCATGCGAAACCCGGGACCGGCATTGATCTCGCATATAGCGCCACCGGTATCGCGATAGGAGTCTGCAATGTCGGTGGTCAGGAAATCGACACCGCCGACATCGAGACCGATCGCGGCGATGGCGCGCTCGGCCATTCGTTTGTTATCCGGATGCATGATGTCGGTGACATCGATCGCGGTACCACCGGTCGACAGATTGGCCGTCGTGCGCAGGTAGACGACCTCACCGGCTTCCGGCACCGTCTGGCGGTCGTACGACTTCTGCGCGAGCAGGCGATCGGCCTGGTGGTCGAATTCGATTCGGGTCAGGACCTTCTCGTGACCGACACCACGGCGCGGGTCTTCATTCACGATGTCGACCAGTTCCTCGATCGTGTGGCGGCCATCGCCAACCACATGTCCCGGGACCCGCTTGGCCGCGGCCACGACCTTGCCGGCGATTACCAGTATGCGGTGGTCATATCCCTGGATATGACTCTCGAGCAGCACCGAGCGGCTGTGCTCGCGCGCCTTGTCGAACGCGACCTCGATTTCCTCCGCGGTACGAAGGTTGACCGATACACCGCGGCCGTGATTCCCATCAAACGGCTTGATGACGACCGGGGTGCCCATACGCTCGGCCGCACGAACGGCCTCGCGCGCGGTCCGCACCAGCCTTTGAGCGGGAACCGGCAGCCCGAGGTCGCGAAGAATGTCGTTGGTTTCCTCCTTGTCCGAGGCGAGATCGACCGCAATGTTGCTGGTGTTACCGGTTGTAGTCGCCTGGATCCGCTTCTGGTACTTGCCATGGCCGAGCTGCAGCAGACTGTAGCGATTGAGCCGGATCCAGGGGATGCCGCGCGCATCGGCCGCGGCTGCCAGCGACGCCGTGGACGGTCCCAGTTCGCGGCGCTGCGCATAGCGAATAAATGCTTCCAGCTCGGCGCCGAAGTCCCAGTTTTCGGCCGGGGCATCCTCCGGTTGCAGATTTTTCGGTAGCAGATAATGCAGCAGGGACAGCGACAAGCGGCTCGCTTCGCGACCGACTGCCTCGTCCTTGTACTGGAAAACCATGTTGTATTCGCCGGGAGTATCGGTAGAGCGCGTTCGGCCAAAGCTCACGTCCGAACCGGCAACATTCTGCAGTTCGATTGCGACGTGTTCCATTACATGGCCGAGCCATGTTCCCTGGTCTTCGCGCATGCGCCGGACGAAGCCTCCGGCCGTGTCATAGGAGCAGGTGTGTTGGTGCAGACCCGGCAGCGCGTCGAGCAAGCCGGCGATGTAGTCCTCGCCAAGCCGCACGGTGGGCCACTCCTCGAGTTCGCCAAGTTCGAGGACGTGACGAATGACCGGGAAGTGGGCGTAGGGGTTGGGGCCAACATAGACGTTTGTCGATATGATTTTCATGGCGTCGTTCCTTGCAACGGCCGTTTCACGAGGCGCTGGCGATGCGCGTGGTAAGGTCGAATCGTCCTCCGGAAACCAGGATATGCATTTTTATGCCGATCAGGCTTACCGGCTCGTCGCGATGCGACGAATCCATGGACGAGAATTCCAGGTTCGAGGGGTCCACGATCGAAATGCCGCCGCTGCCAACGACTTCGAGCCGGTCGCTTGCGTCGATGAATGCGGCGGTGTCCTCATCGAGACCGATTCCGATTGCGAACGGGTTGTAGGCAAGCGCGGTCAGCAGTCGGCCGAGGCGGTCGCGCTCGCGAAAGTGTTGGTCGACGATGATACGGTTCGACAGACCGAGCCCGGGCGCCAGCGTCACCATGTCCGGGCTCGGTGTGCTGCCCTCGCGGCCGCCGGCGATCATGTGTTCGGGGATAAAAGCCGCGCCGGCCGATGTCCCGGCAACGTGCATGCCGTCGGCGTTGCGCCGGCGCAGCGTCTGTGCCACTTTTGTTCCGCCCAGGGTCGTGGACAGGCGCAGTTGGTTGCCGCCGGTCAGAAACGCGCCGCTGGCCTCGCCGAGATAATCAATGTCCCTCGCGTTCTCGCAATCGCGCCGGCTGTTGTAGTCAAGCACGCGCGCATCGCCCGCACCCATTTTCCTGAACAGCCGGCGGTAGCGGCTGCCAGTGTCCTCGAGTTCCGAGGCGGTAGGGATTACCGCGATGCGGGCGTCGCGTCCACCGCATAACGACACGAAACGGCTGAGAATATCCGCATCGCGCATCTTCTCCTCGGCGCCGCCAATCGGGACGATGTAGCCGCGTTCGGAACTGTCGCTGCCAGCTGAGGGCGCCATCAATTCTCCCCTTCGAAACGGCCGCGGCGATGCAATTCGCCATCGCGCAGATGCCAGCAACCGCGGGCCATGACATCGTTGATACGAAATTCCTGATCGAGGCTGATCAGGTCGGCATCCGCGCCTACCCTGATTTCTCCCTTTTGCGGCAAGCGCAGCAGCCTCGCCACATTGCGGCTAAACGGGGCGATGGCAATTTCCGCTGCGATGCCGGACTGCAGCAAAACCTTCAGCGTGTCCGCGAGCGCGCCGGGATCGCCGATATCCATGCGCAATAGCCGTCCTTCCTCGTCGAATTCGGGCAGGCATCCACCGCCGTCCGAACTGACCGTGACCCGATCTGCGGGAGCACCGCTTTCGAGATAGCGTGTTACAGCTTCGGCGGCGCTCCATGCGTCCTCGTTTTCGGCCACGGGGAAGGCGGTGATATCGATAAAACAGCCGCGGCCGGCCAGCTCGATGGCCTCGTCGAACAACGCTTTGCGGCGGTTGACATGAGTGGGATTGAATACCCGCGCCGGCAGCTCGCTCGTGGAGAGCGCATCGCGCACTGCCTGGAGGCCGCGAACGCCGTCGCCGAGGTGCAAATGGACGATGCCGGCCTTGCCGGTTAACAGGCCTGCGACGTGCGCTTCCGATGCGATACGCAGCAGTTCATCGAGCGTGGGCTGGCTGGACCGGTGATCGCTCAGTGCCAGCTCGCCGACGCCGATAATCGGATCAATAAACACGATATCGTCGCGGACACTGCCGGTCAGCGTAGCGACCGGAACGTGATAACCACCGCTATGACACCAAGCGCTGATACCTTCCTCCCGCAGGCCGAGGCACTGCGCCACGAGTTCCCGCGTGTGTCGGGTGCAGTCGTCGGTGCCCAGCACCCCGACGACCGAGGTCACGCCAGCCCGGGTGAAGCGCGAAAGCGCAAGCGGCGGCACGCGACTGGCAAAACCCGATTCGCCGCCGCCGCCGCCAATATGGGCGTGTCCGTCGATAAGACCGGGGAAGACCATGCGGCCTTCCATGTCGGCGACGTTTGTTTTGATGCCGACCGGTGTGTCGAGCCCGGCCCCGATTGCGGCGATTGAGCCGAAGGCGGTCAGGATATCGCACTCGCCGCGTTCGGCCGGGGCGAAAACCCGCGCGTTTTTTATCAGTTGGAACATTAGTTTTGGCCGGGTACGGTAAACCGCTCATGTTATCACGGGCGCACAGCAAACCGGGTCTGTCGCGTGGCGGCCTGCGATGTCCCGGGTAGGGTAGAATCGCGGCTTCGCCAGCCAACCGATGCCACGAATGAAACAGAACTCTGCAGATGAAATTCTCGCCGCGGGCGAGCGCCTCAGCAACGTTGTTGCGCGGGTGCTGGAGCGGGCCGCTGCAAAAGGCGCGAGCGCCGCCGAGGCCGGCGCCAACCTCGATACCGGGTTGTCGGTCAATGTCAGGCTCGGCGAAGTCGAGACCATCGAATACCAGCGCGATCGTGGTCTCGGTGTAACGGTCTACTTCGGTACCTGCAAGGGCTCGGCCTCCAGTGCCGATCTGAGCGAGGCCGCGATTGTCGAGACCGTCGACAAGGCCTGCAGCATTGCGAGTTTCACGGCCGAGGACGACTGCGCGGGCCTGGCCGATGCCGAACTGATGGCGCGCGAGGTGCCCGAACTCGACCTTTATCATCCGTGGGAGCTCACCCCGGATGCGGCGATTGAGCAGGCGCAACGGTGCGAGGCAGCGGCGCTCGATCTCGATGAGCGCCTGAATAACTCGGACGGCGCGTCGGTCGCGACCCATGCGAACCTGCACGTTTACGGAAATTCCCACGGATTCCTTGGTGCCTACCCGAGCACCAGTCACAGCGTCAGTTGCGCCGTGCTGGGTCAGGACGAAAGCGGCATGCAACGCGACTACTGGTATACGTCGGCGCGAGATTTTTCCGCGCTGCGCCCGGCGGAGGAAGTTGGACGCATCGCCGGGGAGCGGGCACTGGCGCGGCTGGGTTCGCGCCAGGTGGACACCTGCCGGGTGCCGGTGCTGTTCCCTCCCGAACTCGCGCGTGGACTGGTTGGGCATTTCGTTGCCGCGATCCGCGGTGCGAGCCAGTACCGGCGCTCTTCTTTCTTGCTGGAAGCGGCGGGCAAGCAGATATTTCCGGCGTTCATATCGATGACCGAATATCCGCATCTGCCGGGCGCGATGGGCAGTGCGCCGTTCGATGGCGAGGGTGTGGCGACCGCGGAGCGGGTGCTGGTGGATGAGGGCGTGTTGACCGGCTACGTATTATCGAGTTATTCGGCGCGCAAGCTGGGCCTGCAAACCACCGGCAATGCCGGCGGCGTTCACAATCTGACGGTGACCGGCGGTGATGAGGATCTGCAGTCGATCATCGCGGGCATCGACAAGGGTCTGTTGCTGCGCGAGCTGATCGGCCAGGGTGTCAATGGCGTGACCGGCGACTATTCGCGTGGCGCGGCCGGATTCTGGATCGAAAACGGGGAAATCCAGTTCCCGGTGGAAGAAATCACGATCGCCGGCAACCTGCTGGATATGTACCAGAACATCGAGGTCGCCGGGGCCGATCTGGATTGTCGTGGCGGCGTGCGCTGCGGATCGATTCTTGTCGGGGAAATGACTCTCGCCGGAAAGTGACGCATTGAGCCTAGGCCGGTACCTCGGCCTGTTTGTATTCGGTCGCCTCGGCGTCGTCTACCAGGTCACGCAGGTTGCGCCCGTCCAGTTTCGCGTGGATTGCCGAATCGAGATCACGCATGACCTCGACGGCCGGCCGCAGATTGGAACTCGTGTAAGTGGCGTTGAGTTCTTCCGTGCCGCGGACCGCGGCTGTGATTTCTTCGAGGCCGATATGGTCGAGCGAGCGGCCGGGCAGGAATCGCTCATCTTCGGTAACACGCAGCAAGCCAGTGTTCTCGAGCTGTTTCAGAATCCGTTCCAGCGTCGCCGCGGGCAGGCCGATTTCCGACGCAAGGTCGTTGGTATTCCAGCCCTATGCCGCCGCGAATGAATTCTCGCGCGACCATCACCATGACGCCAAGGGCGAGGCCTTCGCGGCCGCGGTTGGACAGGCGCACATCGACGTGACCCGGGCGCAGCGTTTCCGGGTGCTGTCGGTAGTAGGAGAGCTGAGCGCCGATCAGCAGGATCAACCAGTTCAGGTAAAGCCAGATCAACGCAACGATGCCGATCGCGAAACCCGCGTAGATCTGGTTGTTGCGCGCGGAGTTGGCGACAAAAGTGGCGAAAAATGCACCGGTCGCACCCCACAGAAAACCCGCGGTTACCCCGCCGAACAACGCCGCGCCGAAGCGGACACGCGTATTCGGAATAAAGACGTACAGGAACGTAAACACGGTGATGACGACGATGTAGGGCATCATCGTCCCGATCAGCACTATCGCGTGCCCGAAAGGTTGCACCTTGCTCAGTGCCTGAACCAGCGCGTGGTTGTGCATCGAGCCGAGCAGCGTGATCGCAATGACCATAAGCACAGGGCCAATCAGCAGCACGCTGAGATACTCGCTAAAACGACGGCCGAGACTTCGCGGCGTACCAACCTGCCACACATAGTTGAACGCTTCCTCGATCTTCTGAATCATCGACAGCACCGTGTACAGGAAAAACACCAGGCCCACGGTACCGAGTGCACCGGAGCGGGTGTTGTCGACAAAGCCGATGATTTTGTCGACGATTTCCCGGGCCCGCTGTTCGCCGCCGAGCGGTTCGAGAAACGGCACCATCATGTCTTCGAGACGCAGATGGAAATTGAACGCGGTCAGCAGGGCAAAGCTGATCGCAAGTAAAGGCACTACCGAGAGCAGCGTGGTGTAGACGAGGCTCATCGCGCGCAACGTCAGTTGTCCGCTGACAAAGTCGCGCGACCAGCGCATACAGATAACGCAGACCGCGCACCCCCAGCGCGGTCAGGCTGCGGCCCCGGTCCCAGCGATGATCCCAGAGAAATGCGTCGAATTTTTCGCTCAGGTCGGGAAACATATTTGTCCGCAGCGTGCTGCCCCGATGTGGCCGGCCATGCACATGGATTGTACAGTTAGCGACTCTAACGCGTGAGCCGCCCCGCAATGATTGCCGGATCATACCCCGAACGGATCGTTTGTCTTACCGAGGAGACCACAGAAACGCTTTATTTGTTAGGCGAAGAGCGGCGCATTGTCGGCATTTCCGGATTTACCGTCAGGCCACCGCGTGCGCGGCGGGAGAAACCCAGGGTCTCGGCGTTTCTGAGCGCGAAAATCGACACGATCCTCGCGCTGGAGCCCGATCTCGTGCTCGGATTCTCCGACCTCCAGGCCGATATTGCGGCCGAGCTGGTGCGTCATGGCATCGAGGTGCATGTATTCAATCACCGCAGCGTGGCGGAGATATTTCGGATGATTCGGGTGCTCGGCGGAATGATTGGCTGCGTGGACAAGAGCGAGAAACTGGTCGGCGATCTCGAGCGCGGGCTCGATGCGATCGCGGAGCAGGCGAGCCGGCTTCCGCGCCGCCCGAAAGTGTATTTCGAAGAGTGGGACGATCCGCTGATCAGCGGGATCTCATGGGTCTCCGAACTTGTCGGCGTTGCGGGCGGAGACGACTGTTTCCCCGAGCTTGCCAGGGAGGCGCTCGGCAAGAACCGCATCATTGCCGACCCGGGCGAGGTGATCCGGCGCAATCCCGATATTATTGTCGGCTCGTGGTGCGGCAAGAGATTCGCTCCGCCGAAAGTGCGCGAGCGCGCCGGCTGGGATGCGATCGCCGCGGTGCGTGACAACCAGCTCCACGAAATCAAATCGCCGCTGATCCTGCAGCCGGGGCCGGCCGCTCTTACCGATGGGGTCGAGTCGTTACATCGAATCGTTTCCGCATGGGCGCGACGCGAGCGTTCAACCAGTCAGTAGTGTCAGGGCCTCGCGATATTTTTCGGCCGTTTTCGCGATAATTTCCCGCGGTAGTTCCGGGCCAGGTGCCTGCTTGTTCCAATCCAGTGTCTCGAGATAATCGCGCACGAACTGCTTGTCATAGCTTGGCGGGCTGCTGCCAGGGCGGTACTGGTCGGCCGGCCAGAAACGCGAGGAATCCGGGGTCAGCGCCTCGTCGATCAGGATCAGTTCGCCATGCACGTCCAGCCCCATCTCGAACTTGGTGTCGGCGATGATGATGCCGCGTTCGCGGGCGTAATTCGACGCAAACCGGTATAGCTCGAGCGCGACATCGCGCATGCGGTTGGCATTCGCAGCGCCGATGGCAGCGGACGCCGCTCCGAAGCTGATATTTTCGTCGTGATCGCCGACCGCGGCCTTGGTCGCCGGAGTGAAGATCGCCGTGTCGAGCCTGTCTGCAAGGCGCAGGCCGGGCGGCAGATCGATGCCGCAAATCGCGCCGGTTTGCTGGTAGTCCTTCCACCCCGAGCCAATAATGTAGCCGCGCACGACGGCCTCGATGGGCAGGGCCTCGAGACGTTTGACCACCATCGATCGTCCCGCCGCCTGGCGTCTTTCCCCGGCATCGGTCAGCACGTCTTCGATGGCAATGTCGAGGCAGTGATTGGGCACGATGTGCGAAGTGCAGTCGAACCAGAACTTCGATATCGCAGTCAACACCGCGCCCTTGCCCGGGATCGGGTCGGGGAGCACGACATCGAACGCGGAAAGCCGGTCGCTCGCAAGGATCAGCATGGTTTCCGTATCGATGGCGTAGACGTCGCGGACCTTGCCGCGATGGATCAGTTCCAGGCTTTCGATGGTCGATTCGAACAAGGGTTGCGCACTGGACATCGGATATTTCCTTTGAATTCGCTGCCGCGGAGAATCGGTTCGACCCCTATGCAGCTGGTAACATAGCCGCTTTCGCGGGGCAGGATCCTGACCGAGCGCGAATTGTTGCAGTGGCATCGACAGCCGTCAATTTGATGCCGTCTTGTCGAGGTTGCCGCCGGAGGACAGCTTGAACACACTCGGAAAGCTGATTGGCGGGCTCGGAGGTTTGATTTTCCTCGGTCCGGTCGGCGGTGTTGTCGGCGTGCTGCTCGGCCATCAGTTCGACCGCGGCGCGGCGGAGTCGCGAGCGCGCGGGTCCCGGCCCGGTCTCGGCGGCGAGCGCAGCGCGCGGGTCGGTCAGCAGTTCTTCGACACGACTTTCGCCGTGATGGGGCATATTGCCAAGGCCGATGGCCGGGTGTCCGAGAACGAAATCCGCGCGGCGCGGGCATTGATGCACCAGATGCAACTTCGCCCGGAGCAGGTGCAGCGCGCCATCGCCCAGTTCAACGACGGCAAACGCCGCGACTATGCGCTGGATGACGCGCTAATGCGTTTGCGCCGCGAGTGCGGCGGGCGCCACGATCTGTGCCGTGCCTTTGTCGATATGCAGCTGCGGGCGGCGCTCGCTGACGGGCAGATCCACAAGGAGGTGCGGCAGCTTCTGTGGCGAGTGTCGCAGGCGCTCGATATTTCCCGGGTCGAGTTTGCGCAGATCGAGGCGATGGCGCGGGCGCATCAGGCTTTTGCCGGCGGACAGCAGGTGCCGCAGCGGCGCGATGCGCTGAAGCAGGCCTACAAAGTGCTCGGTATCGAATCGTCAGCCAGCGACCTCGAGGTCAAGAAGGCCTACCGGCAGGCTGATGAACCAGCACCATCCGGACAAACTGGTCGCACGCGGGCTGCCCGAGTCGATGCAGTCGGTCGCCGAGGAGCGGACCCGCGAGATACGCGGCGCTTACGAAACAATACGAGACGTGCGCCAGATCAAGTAAACGCCGTGGCTGCGCAAGTGCGCCGGCTTAGGTAGAGTTTTAGCCCGACCCCACTACGGAACCGAATCGATGCAGGATTTTCTGATAGCACCCTCGATACTCTCCGCGGACTTTGCACGACTTGGCGAGGAGGTCGATGCGGTGCTTGCCGCCGGTGCCGATATCGTCCATTTCGACGTGATGGACAACCATTACGTGCCGAACCTGACGATCGGTCCGCTGGTCTGCGAGGCGCTGCGCCGCCATGGCGTCAGCGCCGATATCGACGTCCACCTGATGGTGAGCCCGGTGGATCGGCTGATTCCGGATTTTGCCCGCGCCGGCGCCAACTACATTACGTTTCACCCCGAGGCGAGTGGGCATGTCGATCGCAGCCTGCAGCTGATCCGCGACAATGGCTGCAAGGCCGGCCTGGTGTTCAACCCGGCGACTCCGCTGGACTGGCTGGAATACGTGATCGACAAGGTCGACATGGTCCTTATCATGTCGGTCAATCCGGGTTTTGGCGGGCAGAGCTTTATCCGATCGGCGCTCGACAAGCTGCGCGCGCGCGCGCGAACTGATTGACGCGAGCGGCCGCAATATCCGGCTCGAAGTGGATGGTGGGGTCAAGGTGGACAATATCGGCGAGATCGCCGCGGCCGGCGCAGATACGTTCGTCGCGGGTTCAGCGATTTTCGGCAGCGACGATTACGCGGCGACGATCGCCGCCATGCGCAAGGAGCTGGAAAAAACGCGGGCCTGAGCCCGCGTCGTCAGCCGGTTGGACGAGCCGGTTTCAGCCCCGGCTTGCGGCGCGCACCGAACACGACAATGGTCTTGCCTTTCGCGGTGAGCAACCCTTGTTCCTCGAGCACTTTCAGCACCCGTCCGGCCATCTCGCGTGAGCAGCCGACCAGCCGGCTCAGTTCCTGGCGGCTGACCTTGATCTGCATGCCGTCGGGGTGAGTCATCGCATCCGGCTCGTTACACAGGTCCATGATCGTGTGTGCGATGCGACCGGTTACGTCGACAAACGCAAGATCGCCGAGTTTGCGATTGGTCCGGTTGAGGCGGGTTGCAAGCTGGGTAGCGAGCTCGAAAATCAGCGCCGGGCTTTCGTTCGACAACTGGCGGAAACGCGGGTAGGTCATTTCGGCAATTTCGCATTCGCCGCGGGTGCGGACCCACGCGCTGCGCGTCGGGCGCTCGTAAAAGAGCCCCATCTCGCCGAAAAACTCACCCTTGTTGAGATACGACAGCACCATCTCGTTGCCGTCCTCGTCCTCGATCATGACCTCGACCGAGCCGTCAACGATGTAATACAACGTATCCGGCAGGTCGCCCGCATGAATGACTACCGACTTCGGTGAAATCGTACGGATGCGGCAGTAACTTAAGAACTTGCTGATCGCGGGGATATCCCCGTTGGCGTCGACCGCTTCTTGCATGCGACCCCCCAGTGCCGGTTTGCGTTATGTCAATGAGATGCCGTCTTTTATAACACAAAGCGCCAGCTCGCAAGTTGCACCGGGCCAGTGAGCGTGCGGCGTGACAGGGCAGTTCAGGTGAGAGTGCGTCAGAACCAGTAGGCCGATCGGGTCATGATGCGAGATGTCAACGTCATCAGTCCGCGCACTGGCGCTGGTAAATCCGCGCCACCGGCTGCGCTGGCGGTTGCCCCGTGTTTCTCCTCGTCGTCGCGCATTTGCTCGAGGATCGCGCGGCTGCGCTCGTCATTCTCGGGGAGGCGCTCGAGGTGCTCATCGAGATGGCGCACGACCTGGCGTTCGGTTTCCGCGACGAAGCCGAGGCTCCAGCGGTCGCCCGCAATCCCGGCGGCGGCGCCGATCGCGAAAGCGCCGGCATACCATAACGGGCCGAGCAGGCTAGGCCGGCTGCCGAGTTCCTCGAGTCGTTCCTCGCACCATTTGAGATGCTCAAATTCCTCTTCCGCCGCCTCGTCCATGGCCGCGCGGACCTCGCCGAGCCGGGCCGTGGTCGCCTGGCCGTGATAGAGACCCTGCGCCGCGACCTCGCCGGCATGGTTGATCCGCATCAGTGCGGCGGCATGGCGGCGCTGATCCGCGGAAAGCCCGGCCTCGCCCCGGTCGCTGGCCGGGTTGCCGCGCGCGGACTTGCGCTCCACGGCCAGCAAAGAGCGGAGGACGCGGTCGACCTGGTTCACAAGTGCGTCGGGAAAATCTTTCGGAGGTGAATTCATAGTCACGTATTGTACCTATTGCCCCGTGCCGCGCCCACACTGTGCCGGAGGTAACCTCATGTCCTTCGGTCGGTGTCGGAGGCAGCCCAGGGCAGACTACAATCACAGGCACGGCAGGGCGCTCAGGTAATCCCATTTTCAGGCGTTGGTGAGCCGTCCGTGCCCACGACACTGGTCTGGGGCTGCCGTTGACGCTGTCCCGTATACGACGTCAGTTAGAAATTAAATATTTTTCAATAACTTAATGATATAGTCCTAGGTCCGGCCCAGTATTTGCAAAAGCCGCGAAGCTCCTATAAAATTCCGCGTCTTTCTCTAGGGGCAGTCTTGCCCGGAGCCGTCATGAAGACTTTTTCCGCTAAGCCCGAAACGGTTAAGCGCGACTGGTATGTGGTCGATGCCTCGGGCAAAACGCTCGGCAGGCTGGCGACCGAGATCGCGCGGCGCCTGCGTGGCAAGCACAAACCCGAATACACGCCCCATGTCGATACGGGCGATTACATCATCGTGGTCAACGCCGGCGACGTGAAGGTTACCGGCCGCAAGTTGCAGGACAAGATGTATTACCGGCACACCGGTTACATTGGCAACCTGAAGTCGACCAACCTCGAGAAGCTGCTGGCCGAAAAGCCCGAAAGGGCGATCCAGTATGCGGTCAAGGGGATGATGCCGAAAAACCCGCTGGGTCGGGCCATGTACAAGAAACTGCGTGTTTTTGCGGGTGCCGAGCATCCGCATGAAGCACAGCAGCCGAAGCCGCTCGACATCTGAGCCGGCGCACGCAACTAACGGATATAGAGTAGTTATGGCTGACAACGTTTATTACGGTACCGGGCGCCGCAAAACTTCTGCGGCACGCGTGTACATTCGTCCGGGCAGCGGCAATATCACCGTGAATCGGCGTCCGCTGGATACCTTCTTCGGCCGCGAAACCGGCCGCATGATCGTGCGCCAGCCGCTGCAGGTTGCCGGTGTCGAAGATCGCTTCGATATCACGGTTTCGGTTACCGGCGGTGGCAACACCGGCCAGGCCGGCGCGATTCGCCATGGTATCACCCGGGCGCTGATGGAGTATGACGAGACGCTGCGCAAGCCGTTGCGCCAGGCCGGGTTTGTCACCCGCGATGCGCGTGAAGTCGAGCGCAAGAAAGTCGGCCTGCGTAAAGCCCGTCGCGCGACCCAGTACTCCAAGCGTTGACCGAGTCTCGCGAAACGATTACTTGGGGGATCGTCTAGCGGTAGGACTACGGACTCTGACTCCGTCAACCCAGGTTCGAATCCTGGTCCCCCAGCCACACAAGGAAAGGGCCCCGTTTTCGGGGCCCTTTTTTTGTGTCGTTGGCGTGGTGCCGGGATGAGAACCTCAGGTTCGAATGGAGGCCCGCATAGCGGGCCGACCAACGTCATCGCGTTAGCGATGACGGCCCCGAAGGGGTGAGCCGCGAAGCGGCGAATAATCCTGGTCCCCCAGCCACACAAGGAAAGGGCCCCGTTTTCGGGGCCCTTTTTTTGTGTCGTTGGCGTGGTGCCGGGATGAGAACCTCAGGTTCGAATGGAGGCCCGCATAGCGGGCCGACCAACGTCATCGCGTTAGCGATGACGGCCCCGAAGGGGTGAGCCGCGAAGCGGCGAATAATCCTGGTCCCCCAGCCACACAAGGAAAGGGCCCCATCGGGGCCCTGTTTTTGTTTTAGTGGCGAGGGGCCCGGAAGAGAACCTCGGGTTCGAATGGACGCTGCACGGCGCGCCGGGCAATCGCTATTGCTGCAGCGCTGACGGCCTTGTGTCCGTCGGTATTGAAGCGGCGAATAGCCGCGGTTTCCCGGACCGCCGCAGGCCGTGAAAAATTGCCCTTTGATAAGGGATCTTGTCTGCGCACAATAGACTTGCCGCCTGTTGTGGCGTCATTCTGCGGTCACACTCAATCGCAAAATTTTGTTATGTTTGCGCCAATCAAAACAAAAACACTTCGCTGCGATGGCAACACAAAACGAGCTTGGCGCCAACGCCACTCTTCCTCTGCTAGTCACTGCAACTGTTCCGGGTTGAGCTCTGGCGGTGATGGTGTGAATTTCTTGCAAGGAAATGTTCGGCGGGTTAGCGGCTGAGCCTGCGCGAGAATTGACGGCAATGACGCCGGGGGGCACCTAAACAATGGCAATGAGAATAGTTCTGCTGATCCTTCTATCGGTTCTGGCGCTGCCGCCGGCGCAAGCCGAAGAAGAGCGGCCGATTCCGGATATCAGGATCGCCCATGAATTCGTCGATTGCTGGACTGCCATCCAGTATCTGAAGCTTACAGTCGCGGCCTCGGCGGGTGAGGATTCCAGTGTTACCAGATCGTTTATGGCGCGCAACGGGGACCAGTTTGAGAAGTCGCTGGTTGGGGCAATTCGCTTTTACTGGAAACACCTTCTCGACTCGGGTGCGGAACAAGATGATTTCGAGGCAAACCGACAACGACTCATTGAGTGGTTTGACTACGACGCGGATAACAGGGCGCTCCCCAAGGTCAAGGAAAGCATGGCCCGTGCGATGGTGGAATTGAAGGCGGCGGTCGAAAGCGGTCGCATTGACAAGGAACAGACTCAGGGTGGTATCACGTATCTTGAGGACCAACTCAATGATGAGTATTGTTCGGCCGTGTTCGACCGGCGCATCGACGGCAGGTCGATGGACGACTACTTGCAGCCATATCTCGTGAATTCCAGGCAGCGGCAGGAAAACCTGGAGCTGCCGGAGGGTCAAAAGCACTAGGCAGTATTTGCGGTCGAGGCCGCGCCGATTATCGGGTTCGTTTTCCCGCAGAGGACTACCTCGACTTGTTTTCTGTGTTGTTTGCTCCGGCCGATGCGCCCGAACCCAATGATGATGCCGATCGACATGAGGTTGACCAGCGATGGATGTCAATTGATGGCTGAATACCGCCACCGGCGACCGGGGTGTTTCAACGACTGGTCAGGGGCGCGATGCGGCGCAAAAACGCGTCCCGGACTTCCGGTTCATCGGGTTCAGGAAAAAAAGGCCGCTTCGCGGGCCGCTCAATCTCTCGGCGTCAGCTTCAGCAAGCGGCCGGTGCTATCACCGCGTTCGTCTTCCAGTACCCACAGCGCGCCGTCGGGGCCTTCAACCACACTGCGAATCCGCGACCCCATGGGGTAGCGCTCGACTTCGCGGGCCGTGTCACCGTCGAGTTCGATTCTGACGATGGCCTGCGATGACAACCCCGCTGCGAGGGCATCGCCACGCCAGTCAGCAAACAGATCGCCGCGATAGAACATCAGGTCACCCGGCGAGATGACCGGGGTCCACCAGACTGCCGGTTTTTCGAATTCCGGCCGGGTGTCGTGGTCGGGGATCTCACGTCCGTCATAGTGGTCGCCGTTGGAGACCACCGGGTACCCGTAATTGCCGCCGCGGACGATACGATTCAGCTCGTCCCCTCCGGCCGGACCCATCTCGATTTCCCAAAGCTGACCGTCGAGGTCAAACGCAATGCCGAGCGGATTGCGGTGTCCGAGCGACCAGATTTCTCCATACACGCCTTCGTCATCGGCAAGCGCATTCTTGCTGAAGTAGTCGACGAAAGGATTGTCCCCGGGGATTGTGCCGTCGTCATTGAGACGCAGAATCTTGCCGATGTTGGACTGCATATCCTGGGACGGGGTGAATTTCTGCCGATCCCCGGAGGAGATCCACAGGTAGCCGTCGTTATCGAACAGGATCCGATGTCCGTAATGGCCGCGTCCCGACTGCTTTGGATACTGGCGCCAGACGACCTCGACATCGGACAACGAGCCGCCGCGCTCGTCGAGGTTCAAAATCGCCCGGGCAACGGCTGCTCCGCGAGTGTCCCCGGGGCCGGACTCGGCGTAGCTTAGGTAAATGAGCTTGTTGCTCGGAAAATCCGGGTGCACGGCAACGTCGCCAAGGCCGCCCTGACCGCCATAATCGACGTCCGGCATCGACCGGACCGGCCGGGATTTCTCCCCGTCCACCGTTACAATGAAAAGGCTCCCCTTTTTTTCGGTAACGAGCAGGCGGCCGTCCGGCAGAAATGCCAGCGCCCATGGCTCGTCAAACGACGTGACGGGCTCTACGTTGAATGGCAGATCGGATTGCGCCTGCGCAGAGACCATTAAAAATAGGCCCACCGTCATGGCAAGAAGTCGTTGCATCATGAAGAGTCTCGTTTGTTCCGCGTGTTATCGAGTGATTATTGCCGTCAGCAAATAGTATCTCGTTACGGGTTCTGACGCGAAACAAGTCAGGGATCACGTTGCGAAATGCATACGAGTGGTTTGACGATCGTCTACTGCAATGGCCGGCCGGGTGGCAATGATGGAGGACCAGACCACGACCTGCTTCATATACCGCCGCTTGTATTTCCAAAGCGGATCGGGAAGGCGAAAATTTTTTTGTCCAATCTGTTTTATGGACGCGGAGTTGCCGGTTGGGCGGAAAGTGTAACGGCTCGCCCGCCAACCGACTCATGACGTCTACGGCGTCGGTGGAATGGTCTCGCCCTGGACCATGGTTACCTTGCCAGCCGAGCCCAAAATACTGGAACTGAGGGTACGGGCTTCGTTGTTCTCACCGCCGCTGATACTCGATGAAGGGCCAAAAGCCCTGTTCGCAACGCCCCCGCTCACGCTGGCATGAAGGTCGCTTGCGAAATTGGCCCATCCACCGGTTACGCTTGCATAGGAGTCCTCGGCCAGGTTGCTCTGCCCGGCGCTGACGCTGGCGTATGGGGCGCTCGCGGTGTTTTCGGCTCCGCCACTCACACTCGCCGAGGCGCCCGAGACAGTATTGTGGAAACCCGCGACCAGTCCACCATGGCTACTGTAGTTGTGGTTATCGCCAACGACGAAATTGTGCGAGCCGGTTTTGTCACTGTCTTTCGCACGGGCCGCGTTGTAGCCGACGACCAGGTTACCGTAACCGTTAACGGAGTCGGTCGATCCTGCTCCGTTTCGGATATGCACGTTGCAGCCATCGAAGATGAAGTCGTTCGTGCCACTGGCGGCGGCCACGCAGGCGACTCGGTTCCGCAGTTCCAGGTTTTCCTTTATCAGATCGTTGATCAGTGCCTGTTGAGCCTCGGCGTTTTTCAGCAAATCGGCGACGTTGGACTCGAGCCGGACGACACGTTTTGGTATGGATGTGTCGTTCGGTGGATTCGTTGGTCGGTCCGCCTTCGCTGTGGCAGATGCAATGGCCAAGGCGATCGTGGCAATACAGAGTAAGCTGAATTCCTTGTTCATGATTGGCTCTCCTGGGCCGTGAGCGGCGCCGTCTGCGGGACTCGCTCCCCGGCAATGAGCTGATCCGGTTTCCCCGGGCAGGTGCCCGGTACGAATCCGGGCTCGGCAAACACGCGTATCTATGGAAAGTGGTGATTTTTGCGACCCGTCGAAAAAACATTCCTCCGGGTTGCCGCGCTGCCCGCCACCCTGGTAAATCGATCCGGGTTTGCTTGCTAATGTGTAGTTCAACGGATGTCGCCGCGCAAGTTGGGCCGGTATCTCGTTCTAAGCAAGAAAGTGTCGCGGAGAATATTGCTGCGTGATGATGTCTGCTTTAACGAGGTTCGGCGAGAGCAGTAAAGGTTACGGACACCGGGCAGAATGCATTGCGAAATCCAAAAGGCGCGGCGAGAAAACGGAAATGATCAAATACGGTTCAGATGGACCACAGGATTGGACTCTTGTCCGTTGTGGCGGGCCCGGCTTCGACCGGCTGTGCTTGCAAACCCGCCAATTGTGTTGTCTCCGGGGTTAATGTGACCGGTAAAATATCAATTTGAATGCGATCGGGAAGGTCGGCCACTCCAATTTCATGCTGTCAACGAGACCGTTGCGCACAATGCGGTTCGCTTCGGCAGGGTAGTAGCGGCTTCGCGCTGTGTTTACAGAGGCTTACGCCGGAAATTCGCGTTTCCGCTTGCGTCGAAACCGTTCATCATTAACATCATTTTCTGGATCGCGCTTTAGCGGCGATTGGATGCCCCAGCAAACCACTAGTCAGCCGGCGAGGGAATGTCGCGAGTTACTTCACGTATTTACACCTGGATCCTGAGCCACAGCCAGCTCATGGATGAGTCATGTGCGTTGCTCGAGCACGCCGGCACATCCGGTTCGGTGTCGCAGAAAGACATCGCCCAGGCGGTTTTGCACAACCCAGGACGGTATCGCAGGTGGCGCCAGTGTCACCAACAGGCCATGCGGGCACCGTCGAAAGCGCGCACCACGATGCAACAGATGATCGCGCTCAGGGAAGTGGCACTCAACCAGGTGCCGAAGGCCGCGCTCTTCGCCTTCTTCCAGCGCCACAAGCCGGATCGCGACGACAGAAAAATGCTGCTGCAGGCATTTGGCACGACCCGCGACTACAACGAGGCCATTCTGGTTGCGCATGATGACTATCTCAGCGCCGAGGCCTCCGGGCTGTGTGCCCGATTCCTTGCAATGAAACTGGGCGACATCGATCACAAGGAATGGTACCGCGACTATCTCGGCGTATATAACGCCTACTTCGCGCTCTACTGTCAGGCGATGATCAAGGAAACCCGGGACGAGGAATTCGCGATGGCGGCGATACTTGGCGAACTCAAGAAACAGGTGACCGAAACCCGCTCGCGGATTCTGCTCGAGGAGGCTGCGCGCTCGAGTACCAGTCAGGCGCATGGCCGCACGGCCCGCAGCGGCCTGCTTCGACGTCTGCGCAAACACTGACAGCGTTTAACCGCGCAACATCGCTTGCAGGAATCCGATAGCTACGCGAGGCCACTGGCTGCGGTTTTCACGCGCCTCATGTCCAGTTGTTTTTGAGGCAAGGATCTGGGCGATGAGTGCGTGTTCCCGCCGCCATTGCCGTCTTTGCGGATATGGGAAAATTGTACTCCCGTCACTGTGCGCAATGTGGCCTTGTCGCGCGGATTTGAATAGCCGTGTGATGCCTGGTTTGAGCGAGTCACCTGGTTGGGACCGACGCGACATCATGCCGGGTCGTATCGCCCTCCCACATCATTCCTCGAATACTCGGACGAATAGAACATGATTCGCCCGGATCGGTAAGCAGATCGGCCGGCGGATAAAAAAAACCGGCTCCGAATCGGAGCCGGCCATGCCGCATCGAGGGGGAGGTCGATGCTTTTGCGGGACGCGACCAGGGGGGTGTCGCGCGGGGTTCCCGCAATTCAGTTGCCGTTTACGCGAGTTTCATCGCGACGAACCTGGCGTTGCCGTTGCGCTCGATTCGAAACAGAACATGATCTCGATCGGCGTCGATGGCGGAGTCGAGTTGCTTGCGGACGTCGTCGGGCGATGTAACCGGCTTCTGCCCGACCATCGAGATCACGTCGCCGGCACGCACACCATTGCTTGCAGCGGGTCCTCGCGGGTCAACTGCCACAATCAGTGCGCCGTCCACTTCCTCGGGAATGCGGAACTGGCGTCGGGCGTCCGGGGTCAGCGCCGAGAGTTCCAGCCCGAGCTTGCCCTGGCTGGTCTCGCTGGTGCTGGCAACCTGCGCCGGATCCGGCTCGAGCGCGCCTATACGGACATCCAGTTCGCGCCGCTTGCCTTCGCGCCAGACCCCGATCTCGACGGAGTCGTCTGCCTTGGTCTTTGCAACCAGCCGGGTCAGATCGCGGGTGGACTCGATCTCGTTGCCGTCAAAGTCGAGGATCACATCGCCGGATTTCAGTTTTCCCTTGTCGGCGGGGCTGTCGGCCTGGACATCGACAATCAGCGCACCGCTGTTATCTTTAAGCCCGAGGCTCGCAGCAATCTCCTCATTCAGGCCCTGAATCTGTACACCGAGCCAGCCGCGCTTGACGCTGCCGTTTGCCTGGAGGTCGGCGACGATTTCGGTGACCTGTGCCGACGGGTATGGCAAATCCGATGCCGACGTTGCCGCCGTTGGGAGAGTAGATCATCGTGTTGACGCCGATGACCTCACCATCGGTGTTGAATACCGGACCGCCGGAATTGCCGCGGTTGATCGGTGCATCGATCTGGATGAAGTCGTCATAGGGTCCGGCCTGCAGATCGCGGCCGCGCGCCGAGATGATGCCGGCTGTGGCGCTGCCGCCGAGTCCGAACGGGTTGCCGATCGCCACTATCCAGTCTCCGGTGCGCGCTTTGTCGGAGTCGCCGAATTCGACATAGGGAAGCGGCTCGTCCGCGTCGATTTTCAATAGTGCGAGATCGGTACGCGGGTCGGTGCCGACCAGTTTTGCCATATAGGTTTCACCGTCGTTGGTGATGACGCTGATCTCGTCCGCGTTTTCGATGACATGATTATTTGTCACGATGTGTCCGTCGGCCGAGATCAGGAACCCCGAACCCTGGCCGATTGCCGGGCCCTGCAAACCATGCGGCGATTGCGGCATTTGCTCGAAAAAACGGCGGAAGAATTCATCGAAGGGCGTGCCCCGCATGTTGCCGTGCGGTGCCTGCATGCGCGGTTCCCCGGCAGTCACTCTCATTGCGGTCCGGATGTTGACCACAGCGGCTTGATTGGTCTCGATCAGATCGGCGAACTGCGGCCGCTCGTTTGCGGCCTGCGCGCTCATCGTGCCGGCAAGCGGAGCCAGCACGAGCGTGGCTACCAGTGCGGCAACGGGCAGGCGCCGGATGAGTAGCGGGCGACGTATCGTCATAAAATGTTCTCCTGTTACGCGTATGTGGCCTGTCTGGCTTGAGACCACAGTACCGGTCATGCTCTTGCCGAAGGATTGCGGCCGGATTAAACAAATTTCATGTTTTCCGGGCGCGCCGGGTGTCTGCTAGAGTCTTGCCATGCGAGTGCTAGTAATCGAGGACGATCAGGACGTCGCCGGCTACATTGGCAAGGGACTGCGCGAGGCGGGACACACCAGCGACCATGCCGCGAACGGCAAGGACGGGTTGTTCATGGCCGCAAGCGAATCCTATGACGCGTTGATCGTTGATCGCATGCTGCCCGGGCTGGATGGCCTGTCGATCATCCGCACGCTGCGGGCCTCGGACAATCGTACCCCGGCGCTGATCCTGAGCGCGCTCGGCGAAGTCGATGACCGCGTCGCCGGGCTGCAGGCCGGCGGCGACGACTACCTGGTCAAGCCGTTCGCATTCAGTGAACTGGTGGCGCGACTGGAAGCGTTGCTACGGCGCGCAAACCCGGAAACGGCCGAAGCGACCAGCTTTCACTCGCCGACCTCGAAGTCGACTTGCTGAAGCGCGAGGTCCGGCGCGGCGGCAGGCTGCTCGAGATCAAGCCCACGGAGTTTCGTCTGCTCGAATACCTGATGCGTCATCGCGGCCAGGTCGTCACCCGCACGATGTTGCTCGAGGGCGTCTGGGACTATCATTTCGATCCGCAGACCAACGTGATCGACGTACATATCAGCCGCCTGCGCTCGAAGATCGACAAGGGTTTCGAGCGGCCCCTGTTGCACACGATTCGTGGCGCCGGATACAAGCTCGGTGACGACTGAAGTGGAGCGGGCGCGCGCGCAAAGCGCCGGTAAACCGATGCCGGCGCGGATCTGGCGTACCTCGACGTTCCGCTTCGCGGCGCTGTACATGGTGCTGTTCGCTATCTCGGTGGTACTGCTGTTGTGGCTGATTTACTGGATGACCGCGGGCTTCATGGCGCGGCAGACCGACGAGACGATCGAAGCCGAAATCATAGGCCTCGCGGAACAGTACCGGAGGCGTGGCCTGAACGGTCTCGGCGAGGTCATTGCCGAACGCATGCGAGCCGATCCGGACGGTTCGTCTATTTATCTTTTTGCAACGCCCGATTACAAGCCGCTCGCCGGCAATCTCGACCAGTGGCCACCGCTGGTGGCGGATGAAGACGGCTGGCTGAACTTCCCGCGCCAGGACACCGTGGCCGGCGAGGTGCCGGCGCGCGCGCGGTTGTTCGTGTTGCGCGACGGTTTGCATTTGCTGGTCGGGCGCGACATCCGCGAATTGGTCCGCACCGAAGCAATGATCCGGCGCGGACTGATCTGGGGGCTTGCTCTTAGCGTGGCGTTGGGCCTGCTTGGCGGGCTGCTGATGAGCCGGCGTATCAACCGGCGCATCGAGGCGATCAACGAAACCAGCCGCGAGATCATGAACGGCGATCTCTCCCGTCGTATCCCCGATCGCGGCAGCGGCGACGAATTCGACAAGTTGAGCGAACAGCTGAATGCGATGCTCGATCGCATTGAGGAGTTGATGGAGGGCGTACGTCATGTCACGGACAACATCGCGCATGATCTGCGCAGCCCGCTGACCCGGCTGCGCACACGTCTCGAGATGCTCCAGGCTAGCGCCGGCAGTGAACTGGACGCAGCCGGTGTCGCGGAGTGCATCGCAGAGTCGGACCAGCTGCTGCAGACGTTTAGCGCCCTGTTGCGGATCGCTCGCATCGAATCTCACGGACGACGGAAAGCGGCTTTCGTCGCACTCGATCAGCTTGCCGATGATGTTGTCGGGATGTACCAGGCGGTCGCGGAAGAAAAGGACGTTACGCTCAAGGCCGGGTTGGTCCCGGTAACGGTTGCCGGTGATCGCGACCTGCTGTTCCAGGCGCTGGTCAACCTGGTCGACAACGGCATCAAGTACACGCCGCCGGGCGGCTCGGTAACGCTGTCGGTTACGGTTGATGGGGATGACTGCTGCGTCGAGGTGCGCGACTCCGGGCCGGGAATCTCCGATGCGCATAAAGACAAAGTGACCCGGCGTTTCTACCGTGTTGATGGCGCCCGTGGCGAAAAAGGCAACGGCCTGGGTCTTAGCCTGGTCGCGGCCGTGGCACAGCAGCACGGTGCGCGGCTCGAATTCGGCGACGGAAATCCGGGACTCGTCGCGCGGTTGCGTCTGCCGCGGACGGCACACAAGGCAGCAACCGCCTGAATTTGGTCGCGTCGTCGGCAAGCTTTGGTCCGCGGCGGGCAGATTGACGTAAAGAGACACACGTCTGCCGCCTCGACCCATCAGTACGCGGTCCGGTTACCGGGCGACCGATCAGATCCAGCTACGCTAATCGGTACTGATGCCTTTTTTCGTTTCAGGCCACCGGCGGAATTCCGAGTCGTCCTGGAAGCGCTCTGTCAGCAATTGCAGCAGGACCTCCGGCACATGCTCGGCCTTGACCCGGCGCCAGTACTCGTAATCGGAATCGCCCCACATCTCCCTGACCGATTCGCCGAGATCGTAGCCTGCGAGCACGAGGTCGCCATTTTCGTCGAAATAAGCTTCGAGCAGACTGACCTCGCGATTGTCAGAGCGCGCTTCCTTCAATGTGACGCTGTGTTTGCGCTCCGTCATCGATCCGGGATTACCAGCCGCAGTTAGGGTTTGCCGAATTTGTCGCCGAAAAAGTCACCCTCGTTCCAGGTCGGGCGGGCGTCGGCATCGGCGATTTCCTGGCCAATTCGTACATTCGCACGGGCAAACCTGAGCGCCGAATCCCAGTCGAACGGGCGGGTCAGGTCGTCGCTCGGCCGGTGATAGTGTTTGGCGAGATGGTCACGGAACAGCGCCTGGCCGTCGATTTCCGGGTCCGTCGAGTTGAAGCCCGGAACAAGGAACACCGACGGAATGCCCTGGCGCACAAACGAATACTGGTCGCTGCGGATGAACAGCACTTCCTCCGGCATTGGATCCGGCGTCAGCGCCAGACCCTCGACCGTAACCGCTTTCCCGATGGGCGCCTGGAGCGAGGAATGTTGGGCGCCGAACGCAATAACGTCCGCCAGCGGGTATAGCAACAACGGCATATCGAGATTGACGTTGGCGACGATAGAATCCGACGGCACCGTCGGATAATGTGCGAAGTAGTCCGAGCCCAGCAGGCCGCGCTCCTCGCCGGTTACCGCCACGATCAGGATCGAGCGCCGCGGCCGTTTCTCCATCGTCGTGAACGCCCGTGCCGCCTCGATCAATAACGACACTCCGACGGCGTTGTCGTAGAAGCCGTTATAGATATCGTCGCCATTTACCGGGGTGCCGACGCCGATATGATCGAGGTGCGCCGAAAAGACGACATATTCGTCGGCAAGTTCGGGATCGCTGCCGCGGATGATACCGATGACATTCGGGCTGGTAACCTCACTGTGATCGCTTTTCTGGCGCAGTGTCACCTCGATCCCCAGGGGCGTTGACATGGGCTTGCCCGAGTCAGCTGCATCGAGCGCGTCTTCGAAACTGATAGGCGTGAGCTCGAAAATGTCGGGGGCCACCATCTCGCTGATTGCGGCGCTTCCCTCCAGTTCCGGGTGATGATCGGCGGCATGGCCGGAGAGATTGATCCACGACATGCCGGCGGTGACTCCAGCGTTTAGCGTCACCACCTCCCACTCACGGCGTTTCTGGTCGGTCCGCGAACGCATCGAGATGTAGCCGACCGCGCCGCGTTTCACCATCTCGTCGCGTTTGGTCCGGCCCGACGAATAGAACGCACGCTCGTTATGCGGGAAGGTTGCCGGTGCCCCGCCAAAAATCGCGACGATTTTGCCCTCGACATCGACACCATCGTAGTCGGAATAGCCGAGTTCCGGCGCATGCACACCGAAGCCCGCATAGACGACCTCGGCGCGCACGCTGGTCTCGTCACGGACCGGGTCGCCACCCATCACGAAATCCTTTTTCCACTCGAGATCGCCGTCGCCGAGATCGCCGTGGACTGTAACCGCGGCGCTTTCGATGTCGAGGCGCCGGGTCAGTAATGGCACCGGCTGAAACCAGCCGTCGCGTCCGCCCGGTTCCAATCCGAGCGCCTCGAACCGGGCGGCGACGTATTCGGCTGCCTCATCGTAGCCCGGTTCGCCGCTCATTCTTCCCTTGCGCGCGTCGTCGGCGAGAAATTTCAGATGAGCTTCGAGGTTCTCACGCTTGATCGCGGCGAGGCCCGCGTCAGTGACATCCACGGCCGGGGTCAGGCTGTCTTGCGACGACGGTTCATCCGCCGGTTTGCCGCAGCCGGTAATACTCAAAGCCAGAACAGACAGCAAAAATAGACGTTTCAATGGTTCGTACCCCAATCGCTGGATGCAGAGTGGCGTCGATCATATCATCGACCCCGCTTTATCCTCGGCCACACTATCGTCGCGGCAAAGTGATGGCATTCACCGCGAATCCTTGCGCTGGTCATCACGCAACCTGCCTCTCGCCGGGACAGAAAACCTTGCCGCGCAATTTGTGGCTGACACGCTCGGGTCGAGTTAACGGAGCCGATGGCGGGATCTCGAGCGTTGCGCTTGAGACCGACGCCCGACGCGAGACGCATAGATTCAGCGCGTTTGCCCCGCCGTTGGCGCCACTTCGCGCTTAGAATGGGCAGCATGTTCTCGCGCGCCGCTATCGGGCGCAGATTTCGCCGTTACCAGGGCGCTCCGCTGCTGGTCGGGCAGCAGACGCAAGGAGTTGACGATAATGAGTCGCATCGCCACCGGATTTTCACGGTTCAGGACCGGGCGGGCATTCTGGGTCCTCTTGATTGGCCTGGTAACCGCTACCGCCATCGCGGCCGAGAGCGGTGAAGCCGCGGATATCGACTGGTTCACGCTGCTGATGAGTCTGTTCGGCGGGCTGGCGCTTTTTCTCTTCGGTATCGACCAGATGTCGGAGGGTCTGAAAGCCGTTGCCGGTCAACGCATGGCGAGTCTTCTTGGCGGAATGACCCGGAATCGTTTTCTCGGCGCCCTGACCGGGGCGATCGTTACAGCGGTGCTGAACTCATCTTCGGTGACCACGGTGCTCGTTGTCAGCTTTATCACCGCCGGGATCATGACATTGCCGCAATCCATCGGTGTAATCATGGGCGCGAATATTGGCAGTACGATGACCGCGCAGATCGTGGCTTTCAACGTTACCCAGTACGCACTGATCCCGGTCACGATCGGGTTTGCGATGATTTTTTTCGGCAAAACCGACCGGATGAAGCATTCCGGCGAGATGTTGTTCGGTCTCGGTCTGCTGTTTGGCGGGATGGGCATCATGAGCGAGGGCATGTATCCGCTGCGCAGCTATCAGCCCTTCCTCGACCTGATGGCGAAAATGGAAAACCCCGTGCTGGGCATTCTGGTTGGCGCGGGTTTTACCGCGCTTGTACAGTCATCCGCGGCGACTACCGGTATCGCAATTGTGATGGCTGCCGAAGGGCTGTTGTCGCTGCCGGCGGGTATTGCGCTCGCGCTCGGCGCCAATATCGGCACCTGCATGACGGCGGTGCTGGCCGCGATCGGTAAACCGGTCGCCGCACGCAGAGCCGCGGCAGCACATGTATTGTTTAACGTACTGGGCGTGTTGATCTGGATACCATTTATTGGTCTGCTGGCCGGGATAGTGGTCGACATTTCGCCGTCGGCGCCGCAGCTCGAGGGGGCGGCACGGATGGCAGCCGAAGTGCCGCGGCAGATTGCCAATGCTCACACGACATTCAATGTTATCAATACGATTCTCTTTATCGGCTTTGCCGGCTGGTTCGCAAAGGCCGTGGAACGAATCGTTCCCGAGAGGCCCGAGAGCACGAAAGAGATCATACGGCCGAAGTACATCGACGAGGCATTGCTAGACACGCCGACGCTTGCACTGAATGCGGCGCGCATGGAGGTACAGCATCTCGGTGAGATCGCGATGCAAATGGTGCACCAGGTCGGGCCCGCGATCCGCAACCGCAGCAACGAAGAACTCGAGACGCTCGAGCGTCTCGGCGACCAGGTCGATCTGTTGCATGCGCATATCATCGATTATCTCGGCGAGGTTCGGCGCCATGAACTGACCGAGGGGCAGACGGACGCATTCCTGCGCCTGATGCGCGGTGCGGACGAGGTCGAGCGGATCGGTGAAGTGGTCGGGTCAGAGATCATTGCAATCGGGCGGACGCTGATTGCGGAGAACCTCAAGGCCAGCGATACGACGCGCCACACCCTGGATGCGCTCTACTGGCGGGTTTGCGATTCGGTCCAGGAAGCGATAACCGCAATCGCCGAGCTCGATGCGAACCGGGCAAACAACGTGATCAACATGAAAGGCGAGATCAACGGCTTGATCGAAGACGCGCTGAATTACCAGGCCGAGCGGGTGTCACCGACCGATCCGGAATTGATCCGGGCGTTTCGGATCGAAGACAAAGTCATCGATGCGCTCAAGCGTATCTACTCGCTATCGAAACGGATTTCGAAGCTGTTGCTGCCGGTGGCGGTGGCGGCAAAGGCGTCGTGATATGTGGCGGGCGGGCGCTGCCAGGGACGGCAATGCGCCAGCCTCACGGGTTTTTGCTCTCGACAAAGCAGACGCCGGACTCGCAGCGCTTAAGGTAGCGGCCGCGGCTGATGCGCCGATACACCTGGTCGAACGATGCACACAAACGCAGCGATCTGATCAGCCAGGCGATCCGGCGGTAGCCGGGTAATTCGTCCCACAACGCCAGGAATGCATAGCCACCGGCGTGGAGACGGCCATGGCGGTCGCGCACATGGAGATGCTCCATCGCGTCAGCGAATGAAACGCCCTCGGCGGCAAGCGCCTCCGGTTCGGCCATCAGGTCGGTCCACGCCAGTCGCCGCGCCCAGTCCATGCGCCGGTAGTGGCGGACCCCGCGCATGCAGACAGGGCAGCCGCTGTCGTAGTACATCGTCGTTTTCATGTTTGTGGTTTCGTCCGCGCGGCGCACGCGGACGCATCCTGACGGCACCGCGAGTGGTTCCTATTGTAAACTGACGCGCTGCGGAGGTACTGCGTGACAAATCTGTCCAAAACATTTGGTGAGCGAGAAGTCGCACCCCCCGAACGCGAAGCGCTGGTTCGCAGCGTATTCCGGCGGGTTGCCGATCGTTACGACCTGATGAACGATTTGATGAGCTTCGGTATCCATCGGCTGTGGAAGCGCAGCCTCGCATGGGCCGTGGACCCGCGCCCGGGGCAGTTGATCGTGGATCTCGCCGGCGGCACCGGGGACGTGGCGCGCCTGGTCATGGGCGCCGACCGGCGGGTCATCGTAATCGACCCCAGCGTCGAGATGATGCGGGCCGGCCGTGACAGTCGTAAATCGCTGGTGGACTGGTCTGCCGGCACTGCGGAGTCGATGCCGCTTCCCGATGCCTCCGTCGACACGTTGACGATCTCATTCGGAATCCGCAATGTCACCGATATCGATACCGCGCTGGCGGAAATCTGGCGCGTGCTGAAGCCGGGCGGACGTCTTCTTTGTCTCGAGTTTTCGACCCCGGCGGCGCCGATACGGCCTTTTTACGAGGCCTACAACCGCCATGTGATTCCGCGTCTCGGGGCGATGGTTGCACGTCATCCCGACGCCTATCACTACCTTATCGAGTCGATCCGGCGTTTCCCGGACCAGGAAGAAATGAAGAGTCTGCTAGAAGCCCGGCAATTCACGGACGTTTATTACCGTAATTACAGTTTCGGTATTGCATGTCTGCATATTGGCTCCCGACCGGACGATGCGGGTTGAAGTTGCCGCGCTTGCACGGTTGATCGACGCGGCCGCCCCCGCGGCTGCCGCGCTGGACGATGGTCGGCGTGCAGTTAGCTATGCCGATCTGCGACTTCGTGTAAACCACCTCGCCGGGAGGCTCGCCGCGATGGCCGGGCTGGAAGACGGCCCGGTGGTGATCGTGAACCGGAATCCGTTGCGGCGCGCGCTGACGGTCTGGCTCGGTGCGGCCAGCGGTCGCGATGTTGCGATACTCGACCCCGACCGTGGCGATCTCGATACGGTTCTCCGCAGCATTGCTCCGGCGCTGGTCCTCGCCGGGCAGGGTGAGTTCAGAGGGCCATGGGTGACTCTGCCATGCGCATGGCTCGACGACCCGGTCGAGGCAGATCAGGAAGATGATGCAGCACAAATGACCAATCAGGCAGGCTGGCTGGTGGCGAGTAGTGGAACTGAAGGACCCGCCCGGATCGCACGGCTCTCGCAAGCCGCGATTCTCGCTCACGCGCGCGCCAGCAACTCCGCGACCGGGCTCGGCCCGGGCGATGTCTGGCTGACGCCGATCTCGTTGCAGCATATTGGCGGGCTCGCGGTCCTGTCGCGCTGTGCCCTTGCCGGCGCGTGTGCGCTGTTGCATGAATTTTTCGATCCGCATCGGATCGTCGAAACGATAATGGCCGGGGAGGTTTCCCATCTGTCGCTGGTGCCGGCGATGCTGGATCGGGTCCTGGATTATGCAGACGGGGTGAGACCGCCGCGGCGGCTGCGTTGCGTG
This sequence comes from uncultured Gammaproteobacteria bacterium, assembly GCA_963699835.1. Taxonomy (GTDB): domain Bacteria; phylum Pseudomonadota; class Gammaproteobacteria; order Steroidobacterales; family BM003; genus BM003. The sequence goes on from CAVOVJ010000003.1 coordinate 397,146, forward strand.
CTGATCGGGGGTGCCACGCTGCACCCGGCTATCGCCGAGCGCGCGCGCACCGCCGGCTGGCCGGTGTGGGTCGCCTACGGCATGACCGAAACCGGTTCACACGTGACTTTCGAGGCGGTGGCGGAAGGGTGGGAAGCCGGGCGGGTAGGCCGGCCACTGCAAGGCGTTCGTATCGCCATCGACGAGGAAACCGGTGTTGCGTTCGCCGGAACGGGCCCGATACGCATCGAGGGTCCTGTCGTAATGGACGGCTACCTGCAGGGGTCGGGTGCGGTAGCCAATGTCGACGGTGTATTTGTCAGCGGCGATCTCGGCCGAATAGACGACCAGGGCAAGCTGCACCTGCTTGGGCGCGCGGACGATGTGTTGATCAGTGGTGGCGTCAATCTGCATCCGGCAAGCGTAGAACGACTGCTCGGGCAATGTCCCGGTGTCGCTGATGTCGCCGTGACCGCGGTGGACGACCCGCGATGGGGGGACCTGCTTGTCGCGATTTTCTGTGGTGACGCCGATAAGTCCGATGTCGAGCGTTGGTGCCGCGAGCATCTTCAACCGGCACAACGCCCGCGCCGCTTTTTGCGCTTGCCGGTCCTGCCGCGAAACAGCGGCGGCAAGCTCGAACGCGAGATTCTACGGCGTCTTGCGCGCGATGGTTGAGCCTGAAGCGAACGGCGCAAGATCCGGGTCGAGTCCGAGTCCGGCCGTGGCGGGCAAATGCAGCAGACCGCGGGCGATCGACAGTGGCGGGGCGAAGTCGGTACGCAGCCAGTCGCTGGTCGCCAGGCCATGAGCCAGGCCGTTATCGAGTGCCGCGGCGACATGGCAAGCGGCGCGCACGCCTACTGCCGAGTCGACGCTGGTGGTGACGACGGTCTCATGCTCGGTTGCGGCTGCGAGCGCAATGATCGGTAGCAGACCGCCCACGGCCATGGGTTTCAGTACCTGGCGTCTTACCGGCAGCACCCCGATGCCGCCTCGATGCAGCGACTCATCCAGTGCGATGGCAAACGGCACTGCCGCCTGGAGCGCGCGCAACTGCTCGCAGCTTGCGTCAGAAGCCGGTTCCTCGACAGCTTCGATCCGGGTTTCATCGAGGGCGGGCAGAATCGACCGCGCGGTGGCCAGCGTCCAGCCGCGATTAACATCGAGGCGCAGCCGGATGTTCAGCGGAAGCTGTGCCAGCAGCGAGTGAAGTGCGGCCAGTTCTGTCTCCGGTGCGGCGGTGCCGAGTTTCAGTTTCAACACGTCGAAACCCGCGTCGACCGCACGCCGGGCGAGGGTCGGCCAGTCCAGGTGTGCGCCGATCATCGCGTTGACCCGCACCGCGCGACTGGCGCCGGGCGCAAGCAGCTGGTGCAAGGGGAGATTGCACGCGCGGGCCTGAAGGTCAAGCAACGCGGTTTCGCAGGCGCAACGGACGGCGGGGGTTGCGGAGGGGGCCGCCGGTAGCGAGTCGAGTGCCGCGGCGAGCGGTTCTCCGAGCAGTGCTTTCGCCGTCTCGGCCAACACCTCTTTTGCCGCATCGTGGGTTTCGGTACCTGCGCCGGACAGCGGCGCACAGTCGCCAAACCCGAGCCGGCCATGATTGTCGCGCAGGCGCAGCAACCAGCCGGTACGCACCGAGGTTGTGCCGCGCGCGGAGGTCCAGGACCGGCGTAATTCCAGGGCATACGCCTGCCATGTGGCCTCGAGCACCGTTGCCTGTCGATCACCCAACCGGATTGGCTCCGCCGGTGACCGCCACCCCGATAAGCGCGCTCAGTGCCAGCTGAAACTTTGCGGTGCTGGCGAGCAGAACGTTGAAACGCGGCCCCGGCTCATCGACACAGAACCGTCGCACCAGCACCAGCGCCCAGGGCAGGACGGCGAATGGCAGCCAGCCCCAGGCTGATGACAGTGGCGCCAGCAATGGCACCGCAGCGAAGGGAAGCACCATCAGCAATGCATATTCGACACGGCTGGCGTTGCGCCCGAACACCACCGCAAACGTCGATCGCCCGACACTCCGGTCGTTGTCCAGATCGCGATAGTTGTTGACCGCGAGAACCGCCGCAGCGGGGAGACCCAGTATTGCTCCCGCAATGATGGGGCGCGGTGGCAGATACATGGTCTGCAGGTAGTAGCTGCCTGCTACCGCGACGACCCCAAAAAATAGCCACACAAAAAATTCGCCCAGTGGGGTGTAGGAGATCGGGCGCGGGCCACCGCTGTAGGCATATCCCGCGACGATTGATAACACGCCGACGACCAGGACTGGCCAGCCACCCACGGAGATCAGGTAGGCGCCGCATAATGCGGCCGCGGCGAAACTCAAACGCGCAGCGGCCTGTACGGCAGCCGCAGTCAGCCACCCTTCGGCGGTCGCGCGCCGCGGTCCGAGCCGGGTCGACGGGTCGTCGCCGCCGCGTTCGAAGTCGGCCACATCGTTGTGCAGGTTGGTGCCGATCTGGAGCATCGTCGCGGCGAGTATTGCCGCACCCACCACGGCGAGCGACAGCGAATAACCGTCGGCCCATGCCAGGCAGGTACCGACAATGACCGGCGCCACCGCGACCGGCAACGTGCGCGGCCGTATCGCTGCGATCCAGTGTTGCGGCACGCGTTTGGATTTCCGGTTCAGGAGCGGCGCGGAAATTTAGCGAAATCCGGTTTGCGTTTTTCGATGAACGCGTTGCGGCCCTCGCGCGCCTCGTCACTCAGGTAGAACAGGCCTGTTGCGTTGCCAGCGAGTTCCTGGATTCCGGCGAGTCCGTCGGTATCGGCATTGAACGCGGACTTGAGGCAGCGCAACGCCATCGGGCTGAGTTCGAGCATGCGTTGACACCACTCCACCGTCTCCGTCTCCAGTTGCGCCAGCGGCACCACTTTATTTACCAGCCCCATCTGCAGTGCCTCCTCGGCGCCATACTGGCGGCACAGGAACCAGATTTCCTTCGCCTTTTTCATCCCGACCGTGCGTGCCAGCAGCCCCGAGCCGAGTCCGGCATCGAAACTGCCGACCATGGGTCCGGTCTGACCGAAAACCGCGTTGTCCGCGGCGATAGTCAGGTCGCACACGAGATGCAGCACATGACCGCCGCCGATCGCATATCCGGCCACCATCGCGACCACTGGTTTCGGCAGACGACGGATCTGCATTTGCAGGTCGAGGACATTGAGGTGGTTGACGCCGCTTTTGTCGGCATAGCCGCCGTCCTCTCCGCGTACCCGCTGGTCGCCGCCGGAGCAAAAAGCCTTGTCACCCGCGCCGGTCAAAATGATGGCGCCGATGTCCGGATCCAGATGAGCGTGGTGGAAAGCCTCTCGCAGTTCGATGATCGTCTCCGGCGTAAAGGCGTTGCGGACCTCCGGCCGGTTTATCGTGATCCGGGCGATTCCTCCGGCATGGTCGTAGAGGATTTCCTCGAAGTTCTTGGCGGGCACGGGCTTGAACTGCATGGGGAGGTCTCCGGCGAATGGGCGCTGCTATTGTACGCGGGCGCTTGCCTGCATCAACCGCGGCAGCGGCGCCGGGCGATCCGGGGTGCCTGCGTGATACACTTCAGCGGTGACTTTGCCCCCAGGCGATACGTGACTCCGCACCCAGCCAAACACCCCGTTGTCGACCATTTCCTCCTCCAGTTGCCGACCCGATTGGAGGCTGCGCTCGCGTCGGCCGAACGTGGTTACCTGACCAGCGTGACGCTCGACGCGCCGATGCCGGATTTTCCAACCCCGGTTGAGCTGCCGGACGATTCGATTTTCTGGTCGCGGCCTGCCCAGGGTCATTACCGACTGGGCGTGGGGCGGGCGCTGCGGCTGGCGTTCGCCGGTGTCGACCGCTTCGAGAAACTCGACCGGCGATTACGCGAACTGGAAGCCGACTGGTCGCGCGGCGATGATGTGCCAGGGGTATTCCTGGGGTTTGCTTTCAGCCCGGTTCAGGAAGTACAGCGCGACTGGGCCCCACTGGCCAATACGCTTGCGCTGGTGCCACGGGTTGTGATTGACCGCGGGCCGCTCGGGTGCCGCCTGACCTTCTCCTGCCGTGCCGACGAAGACCGCGACGATGTCATGGCGCAGTGGTGCAGTGGGGCGGAGGAGATCATTCGCGCTTTCGATCCGCGGACGATAGTCGCCAATCCGGCGCCGATCGTGCTGCGTGAGATTCCGGGCGCCGAGACTGACTGGCTCGCTCGGGTCGGGCGGGCGCTCGCCGAAATCCACAGCGGCAATGTAGATAAACTCGTTCTGACCCGGCGTATCAGGATGCTGACGTCGCGGCCGTTGCGCCCCGGGGCGGTGCTGGCCTGGCTTGGCGATCGCTACAATGACTGCACGCTATTTTCCTTCCGTGAGTCGGATATGGCTTTGGTCGGGGTCTCACCAGAGCGGTTGTTGAGTATTCGCGACGGCGCGGTTTTGGCCGACGCGCTGGCCGGGTCTGCTCCGCGCCTTAGTCGGCCCGAGGAAGATCGTGTTGCCGGCGAGATGCTGCTCAAGGAAATCAAGGCTCAACACGAACATGCAGTGGTCGTGGACGATATCATCGGTGCGCTGAAACCGGATTGCGTCAGCATCAGTGCCTGCCAGGCGCCGAGCTTGCTCAAGCTTCCCACCGTGCAACATTTGTGGAGCCAGGTGCATGGACAGCTGCGCGAGGGCGTGCGCCCGCTGTCGCTGATTGCACGCCTTCACCCGACGCCCGCCGTGGGCGGCACACCGCGCGAACGGGCCCTGACCTGGCTTGAAGATCACGGTGAAACCCGTTGGGGCTGGTACACCGGTGGGGTTGGCTGGCTTGACCGCAACGGCGCCGAGATTTCCGTGGTGCTGCGCTGTGGTCTGCTCAACGGTGCCACCGCCGATCTGTTCGCGGGTGCAGGCATCGTGGCGGGTTCGGTGCCTGAGGCCGAGCTCGACGAGACGCGCTGGAAATTGGATGCATTGCGCGAGGCGCTCGCCATTGGCTGACGACCAGGCGCTCGCGGGGCTGCGCCAGGCGCAGTCGCTCATTGCGGGCCTCGTGCAGGGTGGGGTCATGCAGGCGGTGGTATCGCCCGGTTCGCGCTCCACTCCTCTGGCGCTGGCGTGCCTGCGTCACGAGCGGCTCACTACAGAGGTTGTTATCGACGAGCGCTCAGCCGCGTTTTTTGCGCTTGGCGTGGCGCGAAAATCGTGCCGGCCTGTTGTGCTGGTTGCAACGTCCGGCTCTGCACCGGCCAATTGGTACCCGGCTCTCATCGAAGCCCATGAGGACAGGATTCCACTGGTATTTGTCAGCGCCGATCGTCCGCCGGAGCTGCTCGATTGCGGCGCCAACCAGACCACGACGCAGAACGCGTTGTTCGGGGATCGGGTTCGTGCTTTTCTGGCGCTTGGGCCATCCAGCGGTGGTGCCATCGATTACGTCCATGCGAGCAGCGTCGGCACACGTGCGGCGGATCTCTCGCTGTGGCCCTGTCCCGGGCCGGTACATGTGAATGTGCCATTCCGCGAACCGCTGGTCGTGGTCGGCACGGAGCTCGCGGATAACGCGGTACCGCGGCCGGCACAGCCGGCGAACGTCGCGCGGCCCGTTCTCGAGCCCGATGCATGGGCGCTCGGTGAGATCGACAAGGCGATGTCGGGAGGGCGCGGCATTATTGTTTGCGGCCCATGTCATAGTGGTGAAATCGATCCTTCGGCGCTGGTCACTCTGGCCGAAAAGTGTGCTGCGCCGATCCTCGCCGATCCATTGTCGGGGCTGCGCTGCGGGGCGTGGCCAAAACGCGCTGTGATCAGCGGCTACGATGCGTTTTTACGCGGGCAGGCACCTGGGTATCCCGATTGGGTTTTGCAGTTCGGTGGCACGCCTACCTCGGGGGCGTTGCGGCGATGGCTGGCGCAGCCGCAGATGCCGCAGCCGATGATCGTCGCAGCCTACCCGCCATGGCCTGATCCGGCACTGCGGGCGGGTCTTGTTGTCCATGCGGATCCCGGACGTGTGATTGAAATGCTCTGCGACATGGTGTCAGTCGCATCGCATGCAATCTGGACGGATGACTGGCGGCGCAGCGACGACGAAATATGGAGCGTGGACGCGGCGGCACTTCCAGCAGAGGCTGCTTTGATGCAGGCAGTCAGTGCGACGATCGCCGAAAACGGATCGCTGTTTCTTGGCAATTCCATGATTATCCGAGACGCGGATTCGTTTCTGATCGGTCGCGATGCGCCACTTGCGATTTTCGGCAATCGCGGCGTGAGTGGTATCGATGGCAACATTTCGACTGCGGCGGGAATCGCCGCCACTGCGCCGGAGGCAACCATTGCTATTGTCGGCGATGTCGCGCTTTTTCACGATCTGAACGGTGTCGCGCTTGCGGCCCGGCACGAATTGAAACTGATCGTGGTCAATAACGGTGGCGGCGCGATCTTCGGTTACCTGGCGCAGAAACAGTTACCGGAGTTCGAACACGGCTGGCTCACGCCGCCAGGCCTGGACCTCGAAAGGGTTGCCGACTTGTTCGGACTCAGCTACCACCGAATCGGTACCGACGAAAATCCGCAAGTAGTACTTGATCGGGCGCTGTGCAGGCCCGGACCAATGTTGATCGAGATGCGCGTGTCGCGCGAGGCCAGCTCAGTTGCCCACAGGGAGTGGTGGCGCGCGCTGACCCGCGGTGACGGCTGACGCAAGTATGAATTGCGCGAAGGCTGCACCGAACCCGACGCGTGCCATTGCGCGCGCCGCGGTGTTCGCCACTTTGCTTGTTATTGCCGTCCTGATCTACGCGCTGAGAACGGGCTTTGACCGACCGATTGCAATGACGACATATGTTGCAGTGCAGGCATATGCATGTGCAGTGGTTACAGGGTTTTTCCTGCGCGAGGTTGGTGGTCAGTCGTGGCTGCGTATCGGAATGGTGTGGTGCGCCACGTTTCTGCTTTGGCGTGTGGTCAGCGTCCTTGCAGGTTACGCGAATTCATTCGGAGCGAGCCAGGGGTGACACCCGAGCGGTCTATCCGGCGTTTCGTTCGATGCAGCGAATCCCGTCGTCGCCACCGATCAACAACAAATCGGCGGGACGCTGGGCGAAAATCCCGACACTGACGACGCCGGCAATCTGGTTCAACCTGGATTCCATGGCCGCCGCGTCACTCAGCCGCAGATTGTGGACATCAATTATCTGATTGCCATTGTCGGTAATGAAGCCTGTCCGTAGTTCGGGCTGGCCTCCCGCTGCTATCAGTTGGCGCCCGACATAGCTGCGGGCCATCGGAATGACCTCAACGGGAAGTGGGAAACGGCCAAGCACGTCCACCAACTTGCTGTCATCGATGATACAGACGAACTTTTTCGATGCTGCCGCGACTATTTTCTCTCGTGTCAGCGCGCCACCGCCGCCCTTTATCAGATTCAGGTTGCGATCGGCCTCGTCAGCGCCGTCGACGTAAATATCCAGTGCTCCGGTATCGTTCAGCTCGACCACTTCGATTCCCAGAGCGGCGAGCCGGTTAGTAGATGCCGCGGAACTGGATACGGTGCCGCGAATGCTCTCCTTCATCGTGGCCAGGGCATCGATAAAGAAATTGACGGTGGAGCCGGTGCCAACCCCTATCAACATGCCTTCCTCTATGTGATCGATTGCCGCCGTTGCCACGAGCCGCTTTTTCTCATTCTGGTCCACGCCACTCCCTCATTTACCGGTTGTGTTGCACTGCGGCGGCAACAATAACCCGAGATTGCTCCCGACTCCAGTGGCGGACGGCAGGCAAAAAAAAGTGCCCGCCAATGCGGGCACTTTCGGTACGCAGGCCAGGGCGGCGCCCCGACGCACGGATCGAAAAAGTCTCAGCCTTTCTTCGAAACCGCTCGCTTTTTGCTTGCGGCGCGCTTTTTGGCGCTTGCTACTTTCTTCCGCGCCACGGCTTTCTTCGCGACTTTCTTCTTCACCTTGCGCTTGGCGACTTTCTTTTTCACCTTGCGTTTGGCGACTTTCTTCTTCACCTTGCGTTTGGCAGCGGCAGCTTTCTTCTTGACCTTACGCTTGGCGACTTTTTTCTTCACTTTGCGCTTGGCAACAGCAGCTTTCTTTTTGACTTTACGCTTGGCGACTTTCTTCTTCACCTTGCGCTTGGCTGTTGCCGCTTTTTTCTTCACCACTCTTTTCTTGGCGACCTTCCGTGCAACGGCTCTTTTTTTCGTTGCGACCTTTTTCTTGGTCGCGCGTTTCTTCGCAGTGGTCTTCCGCTTCGTCGAGGCTTTCTTCTTCGAAGCGGCTTTCTTTCTCGTAGCCATGTGTGTCTCCGTGTCAGGGTGTCCGCGACCGAGTATATACAAGAGTATTCAAAATTCCAGCAACTACTTTACCCACAAGGGTTTTTTGCGATCTCTGTCACATCGGCGCGTCTATGGCTACAACGCCGCGAGTCTTGAAATTGTCATTGCATCTGTTGACGCGAAGCGCGCACATGCTCATTGCAGACATTGTTCAAACACTGCAAATAAAGGGTTTTACTTGCTTAGTCCCAGAATGAAGTCCCATTGCGCAGGAGTAACCGGCATGATGGAAAGTCGATTTCCTCTACGTAGCAGCGCAAGGTCTTTGAGTTCGTCCTGAGCATAGTCACGCATTGTTTTTAGCGATACCGGTTGTTTGAATTTGCGCACATAACCAACGTCGACCATAAACCAACGCGGATTTTCAGAATCACTTTTGGCATCGTAGTGTTTGTCGTCAGGATCGAACGCGGTGTGATCCGGATAGGCTTCGCGTCTGATGCGCATCACACCGTAAATGCCAGGTTCGTCGCAGTTCGAATGATAGAAAAAAGCCTTGTCTCCCTTTTTCATTTCGTCACGTATCATGTTTCGCGCCTGGTAGTTGCGAACACCGTCCCAGGGTTCGCTGCGAACAAGTTTCAAATCATCGATGCCGAATTCTTCAGGTTCGGATTTCATAAGCCAGAATTTCACCTGCTACTCCCTGATTAGCCGTTGTTTCAGTTGCGCGCGCAAAGCACGAGACCCGTTTCTGTCGCCACTGCGGCCAACGGGATATCCCAAGCGGACGGCCGCAGTGTGGAGACCTGCTGAAAATCAAACGCGATTCCGACCAGCCTGGGTTTCAGCCAAAAACGCCGGTGCGCCAGAAAATGAAACGTACGGTCGTAGTAGCCAGAGCCCATCCCGAGGCGATTTCCGGTCTTGTCAAAAGCCACCAGTGGCACAACAACCAGATCGAGCCGGCGCGGATCGATCAGCCGGGCATCTGCCGGATCGGGCTCGGGAATACCGTAACGGTTGTTACGAAGCTCGGTTGTCGCGTCAACGCGGGCGAAGCGCAGCGGTTGGAGCCTGCGCGGTCCCACGAGCGGGAGGTAGACGCTCTTGCCGTCGGCCGCGGCCCGGGCCATCAGCGGTTGCGGGCTGGCCTCTCCGTCAAACGGGATGTAACAGGCTATGTTCGTCGCACGCCGGTAAAAACGGCTACCGCGAAGTGCCTCGCAGCAGCGGGCCGAGAGTTCGAAACGGGTGGTCACGTCCAGCGATCGGCGCGTCTTGCGCATGCGCCGCCGCAACTGGGATTTATCCATGGAAGCAACGATCAGGTATTGGGAAGAGGCGCTTCCCGCCTGTGCCGGTGCAGATCATCGCTCTCGAACCAGAGCGATAGGTGGGACACGGCGGTTGGTCTCAGGCTCCCCGCCATAAGCGGGTTTGCTCAACGACACACTCAGCCGTAATGTCCCGATGTAACAGATTAGGCTCGAAGGGATCCCGATCTGCTGCCGAACACTGCAGGAAGCGCCAGTCTTGCTTGCCCTTTAGTATACGTGAGCCTGCATGCAGGCGCTCAGAATTCGAGTTGCTGGCCGTGTTCCAGTGCAGTCTCGACGCGCTCACGCATATTTTTCAGGCGCCGGCCGAACGAGTCGTCAATCTGACTGCTGCCGCTGCCTCCCGCATTGATTACTTCGTGGGCGAGGTTGAGGGCGGCCATCACCGCTATCCGGTCGAGCCCGACGATCCGCCCGCCTTCGCGTATCTCGAGCATTTTACTATTCAGCAAGTCAGCCGAATCGAGCAGGGCCTGGCGCTCATCAACCGGGCAGGAGATCTGATACTCCTTCTCCAGTATCCGGATCGTGACACGTACGATATCTGCGGACATCAACCGTTCTCCATGGCTTTGAGGCGGCTGATCATTGCCTCGACACGGGCTCTGACCTGCTCGTTTTTTTGCAGAAGGGACGCACGATCAGCGGTCAGGGCGTCCTGCCGTTGTTTCAGCGAGCGATTCTCTTCCTTTAATTGCGAGCAAATATCGACCAGATCGTCCAGGCGGCTTTCAAGACGTTTGAGTTCAGTCTCGAATTCATGTTGCGGGCTCGTATCAGTCATGGCGCAACTATAGATCCGGTCTGTGGGACGGTCAATCGGTCAGAGCCTCGCAGCTGGGTTATGCCGATATCGAGTGTTAGCATTAGCTTCCGCCCGGAGCATGGCTCATCCAGTGGAATTACCCGATTACACCGACGTTGTTGCGCTCCTCGAGACTGCCGGCGCCGAGGCTAGCCCGGCCGAACTGCATGGCGTGGTCGTCGGGCTCGTTTGTGGCGGTGTCGAGCAACGGTTCAACTGTCTGCTCGACTACCTCTACCCTTCGGGTCAACGGAATGCCGACAGCGAGCCGCTCGCCGGCCTGCTTGCCGACCTCGACCGCGGCTGCAGCAAGGATCTGGCATCGGGGCAACTGTCATTTCGCCTGTTGTTGCCGGATGATGATTACGACGAGCAGCTGCGTGTGGAGGCGCTGGCGCAATGGTGCGAGGGTTTCCTCCACGGTCTTGGCCGCGGCCAGTTGGCGGCGGACAAACCACTGCCGGAGGATGTTCGTGAGTTGCTGAACGACTTTGCCGAGATTACCCGCGCGGACCCGGGCAGCGCCGGCGACGAGGAAGAAGTGGAGGCGGCGCTGACAGAAATCGTCGAGTATGTCCGTGTCGGTGTGCAGACAATTTTCGAGGGGATGGACTCGGGACGGCTCGACGTGTCGCCCGGCCGCTTGCATTGAGGACAGGGCTTGAACAGTAAGGAATTTGCCAAAAGACGGCGTCAGATTATGCGCATGATGGGGCAGGGCGGCATCGCGGTTCTGCCGGCGGCACCGGTCAAGTTGCGCAATCGCGACGTGGAATACGGATATCGGCAGGACAGCGATTTTTACTACCTGACAGGATTCGCAGAGCCGGAGGCGGTAGCGGTGCTTGTTCCGGGACGCAAGCAGGCCGAGTACATCCTGTTTTGTCGGGAACGCAACCCGGAGCGCGAGACCTGGGACGGGGCCCGGGCCGGCCCGGACGGCGCGGTCGCCGACTACGGTGCCGACGATGCATTCCCGATTTCCGATATGGATGAAATCCTGCCAGGTCTGATCGAGCAATCCGATCGTATCTATCACACGCTCGGTGTGCACCCCGATTTTGACCAGCAGGTGCTCGGGTGGGTAAGGCAACTGCGCTCGCAGTCGCTAAAGGGTATGCATACCCCGCAGGAGTTCGTGGCGCTCGATCATTTGTTGCACGATATGCGCCTTTACAAGAGTCGCGCCGAGGTCAGTGCCATGCGCCGTGCCGCATGCATCGCGGCCAATGGCCATCGCCGCGCGATGCGGGCATGCCGCCCCGGTATGAAGGAGTTTGAGGTCGAGGCCGAGCTGATCCACGAGTTTCGCCGCCACGGCACGGATGTCTCCTACGCGCCGATCGTCGGCGGCGGGGGCAACGCCTGCACACTGCACTACACGGCCAATGATGCGGAATTACGGGACGGCGATCTGCTGCTGATCGACGCCGGGTGCGAATTCGATTACTACGCCTCCGATATTACGCGCACGTTTCCGATCGGAGGGCAATTCTCGAAGGAGCAGCGCTTGATTTACGACATTGTGCTCGCGGCTCAGCTTGCCGCTATCGACCAGGTCCGGGTAGGCAATCACTGGAACGATCCGCACGACGCCGCGGTGCGGGTGATCACCAAGGGACTGAAAAAGCTCGGAATCCTTAAGGGGACGCCGGCGCAACTCATTCGCGAGGAAAAGTACCGCGAATTCTTCATGCATCGCACCGGTCACTGGCTTGGAATGGATGTCCACGATGTCGGTGATTACAAAGTCGGTGACGAGTGGCGGGTGCTCGAGCCGGGCATGGTATTGACGGTGGAACCGGGCATTTACATTCCGGGTGGGCGCAAAAACGTCGCGCGCAAATGGTGGAACATCGGCGTGCGCATCGAAGATGACGTGCTGGTCACGGCCAAAGGACCCGATGTGCTGAGCCGGGATGTGCCCAAAACCGCTGCGGAAATCGAGGCGCTGATGGCGGCCTGATACGAGGATGGACTGGCACTACGACATAGTCATTGCCGGTGGTGGTATGGTCGGCGCAAGTCTCGCGGCCGCGCTGGCGCCGCTGGATCTTCGGATTGCCGTGGTCGAGGCCCACCTGCCTGACACGGCCGCGCAGCCGAGTTTCGATGAACGGTGTACGGCTGTCGCGTATGGCAGCCGGGTGATACTCGAAACGATTGGGTGCTGGACAGCGATAGCGGCGCAGGCGACGCCTATCGATACGATCCATATCTCGGAGCGCGGACGCCCGGGGATATCGCGTATCTCGGCACATGAGCAGGGTGTCCCCGCATTGGGTTACGTGGTACCGAATCGCGTTATCGGCCGCGCTCTGTGGCCGTTGCTCGAGCGTGCGCCGAATATTGAAGTGCTCGCGCCGGCCTCGGTCGAGAACGTCGATATCGGCGCCGACAAACCCTGTCTCAGCGTGACAACCGATGACGGTCAGCGCCGTATCAGCGCTGGACTGCTTGTTGCGGCAGATGGGGCGCGGTCGCGGTTGCGTGATGCGCTGGCTTTGCAGGCGGAGGTTTCCGATTATGGTCAGAACGCGGTGGTGACGACGATTGCGACGGCAAGACCCCATCTTGGTACCGCCTTCGAGCGCTTCACCGACAGCGGACCTCTGGCAGTGCTTCCGCTCGACGATAATCGCTGCAGTGTCGTCTGGACGGTGGCGCGCGAGAACTGCGAAATCGTGCTTGGGTGGGACGACGATGCGTTTATCGCGCGGCTGCAGGAGCAGTTCGGTTTTCGCCTCGGAGCGATCGAGCGGGTCGCCCGGCGTGCTGCATATCCTTTGTACCTTGTGCAGGCGCAACAACAAACACGCGCGCGCGCGGTGCTGCTGGGTAACGCGGCACACGGACTGCACCCTGTCGCGGGACAGGGATTCAATCTCAGTCTGCGCGATGTCGCAGCACTGGCCGAAACCCTTGCGGATCATCCCGACGATCCCGGCGGGGCGGAAGGGCTCGCGCAATACGATGACTGGCGCCGCGCCGATCAAAAGAAAGTGATTGCGTTTACCGATGGGCTGGTGAGGCTCTTTACCAATCCGCTGGCACCGGTACGCGGTGCCCGGAATGCGGGTCTGATTATGTTCGAACTGATGCCAGCAGCGAAACGCCTGTTTGCCCGCCACACGATGGGTCGCGCCGGGAAGTTGCCGCGGCTCGCGCGCGGGGTACCGTTGGTATGAGCGATTATGATGTGGTCATCGCCGGCGGAGGCATGGTCGGTGCCACGCTGGCCAATCTCGCTGCAGCGGCTTTGCCGGGTTTGCGCATCGCGGTCGTGGAAGGCCGCCAACCCGAGCCAATGCCCGCGGCGGGCGCCGACTGGAGCAACCGGGTGTCGGCGGTGTCCGGCGCCTCGCGTCATATTTTGCAGGCGACGGGGGCGTGGCAGCACATTGCGTCCGCGCGTCTGTCGCCGTACCGGCGCATGGTGGTCTGGGATTCCACAGGTTCCCCGGACGGTGACGCGTCTCTGTGTTTCGACAGCGCGGAACTGGGCGCTTCAGAGCTTGGCCATATTGTCGAGAATCGTTCGATTCAGGCCGGTTTGTTTGCCGCGCTGACCGGCCGTTGCGCAATCGAGTGGATATGCCCGGGCCGGGTCGAGGCTTTCGATGCCGAGGCGCATCAGGTGATTGTATCGCTGACTGGCAGTGACACGATCACGACGCGGTTGCTGGTAGGCGCGGATGGCGCTAATTCGTCGGTGCGCCGGATCGCGGGAATCCGGACCCGGCAACGCGACTACCATCAGCATGCGGTCGTCGCTACCGTTGCCACCGAACGCGCCCATGGGCAAACGGCGTGGCAGCGATTTTTGCCCGATGGTCCCCTTGCGTTTTTACCGCTCGCGGACGGGCAGTGCTCGATCGTCTGGTCGACGACACCGGCAGCGGCACAAGGCCTGCTGGAATCTACCGGGCAGGAATTTGGCGCGGCGCTCCAAAAGGCAAGCGATGACGTGCTTGGATCGGTCGTTTCCGTCTCCGGCCGCGCCAGTTTTCCGCTTCGTGCACTGCATGCACAGCGTTACACCGGCCAGCGCCTCGCCCTGATCGGCGATGCCGCGCACGCGGTCCATCCGATGGCGGGACAGGGGGTGAATCTCGGATTTCTGGATGCCGCGGCACTGGCAGAGGTGCTGGCGGAAGCGATTGAGCGCGGCGCCGACCCGGGTGACAGCCGGCCACTGCGGCGCTACGAACGGTGGCGCAAAGGCGAGAATCTGGCGATGGCCGGGTCGATCGACCTTTTGCATCGGTTGTTTTCGGCTCAGGCTGCGCCGCTTGGACGCTTGCGTGCAAAGGGACTCGGGTTCATCGACAGCAGCGCGTTGATCAAGCGGTTTTTCATGCTCCGAGCGACCGGCGTCGGCGGCGACCTGCCGCGCTGGGCGCGCGATGACCCGGCAGCCGCGGGCTGGTCGCACACTGACAGCGGCAACGGCGTAAACTAGTCCTGCACTGACAAGCGAAGCCGAAACGGAGAAATGATGCCGCAGAACAGACTCGAAGAATTACTTGCGGAACTGGATCGGCAGATTGCCGGCGCCGACAGCCTGGACGGCGATCTGAAACAACGTCTGGAGCAATTGCAGACGACCATCGAGACGCGTCTCGGTGAGGCCGAAGCGTCATCCGGTTCGAGCAGTCTTGTGGAGCCCGTGCGCCAGGCGATCGACGAATTCGAAGACTCGCATCCTACCCTGACGCTGACCCTCGGTCGCATCATGGACGTTCTGAACAAACTCGGGATCTGAACCGGGTATGCCCCGGCAGTGGCTGCCGCTTCTGGCGTTGCTGATATGCGCCTTTGCCGGACCGCGCCCGGCTGGTGCCGCCGACGCGGTCGAATCGTCCGGCGATATCCTGCGCATCGCATTGCCGCTTGCAGCCTGGGGAGTGACTTTTCAACGCGATGACCAACCGGGCCGGCTGCAGTTCTACAAGGCGTTCGGCACGACGGTGGCCGCAACACTGCTGCTAAAGTCAGCCATCGACAAGGAACGTCCCGACGACGATGGCGACGACGATGCGTTCCCATCGGGTCATGCCGCTACTGCTTTCTCCGGCGCGTCGTTCATTCAGCGCCGCTACGGCTGGCGCGTGGGCGCGCCGGCTTATATCCTCGCGGGGTATGTCGGCTGGACCCGGATCGATGCCGACAAACACGATGGCTGGGATGTACTGGCGGGTGCTGCGCTCGCCACCGCGCTGACCCATGCATTCGTGACGCCGCGCAAAAATAATGTCGACGTGACGGCGGTGGTTGCGGCCGACGGCTGGTATTTCGGCCTGACGGCGCGCTGGTGACGGGCCAATTCAGGCACCGAGCGCGTCTGTCTTGGCCGCGCAGATAAAGTCGTTCTCGGACAAGCCGGCGATGGCATGGGTGCTATAGCGGACTAAACAACGCCCATATCCAAGCTCCAGGTCCGGGTGATGATCTTCGCCGTGGGCGATCCAGGCCAGCGCATTGACGAAGGCCATCGTGTGATGAAAATCGGCGAAGCGAAACTCTTTTGCGATGACTTTTCCCGCTGCGTCGATAGTCCAGCCGGTAGCGAGCTTGTCCAGGTAGTCCTCGGCCTGGACGCGATCCAGCGGTTCGACGCCGCCCTCGCAGGGTTTGCAGTGCTTGTCTCGCAGATGGTTCATGGCTCGTTCTCCGGATACAGCAGTGGGCGTCGCGCCAGTCTGCCGCGGTTGTCAGGGTTCGCGGCGCGGGTAACGTCTGGCGACATAGTCCTCGACAAGTTGCTGGAACTGAGCGGCAATGCCCTGACCCTTCAGTGTCACTGTTTTTTTACCGTCCTCGTAGACCGGTGCGACCGGAATCTCGCCTGTCCCCGGCAAGCTGATGCCGAGGTTGGCGTGCTTGCTTTCTCCCGGTCCGTTCACCACGCAGCCCATTACTGCGACCGTCATCGTCTCGACGCCGGAGTACTCGCGCCGCCATTGCGGCATCCGCTCGCGGACATGTGTCTGAATGTCCCGCGCCAGCTCCTGGAAAAAAGTACTGGTGGTACGTCCGCAGCCGGGACAGGCGATTACCATCGGCGTGAACGCCCGCAGTCCCATGGTCTGCAGAATCTCCTGGGCGACGATCACCTCACGGCTGCGGTCTCCGCCGGGTTCGGGGGTCAGCGAGATACGAATCGTGTCGCCGATTCCCTGTTGCAGCAGTACCGCCAGCGCCGCGGTCGAGGCAACGATTCCCTTCGACCCCATGCCCGCTTCTGTCAGGCCGAGATGCAATGCATAGTCGCAGCGCTGTGCCAGCTCCTGGTAGACCCCGATCAGGTCCTGCACGCCACTCATCTTGCACGAGAGAACGATACGGTCGGCACCGAGTCCCAGCTGACGGGCCTGTTCCGCGCTGCCAATAGCCGACTGGATCATCGCTTCATGAACGATCGCCGTAGCCTCGCGTGGCGTCGGCAGCTCCGAGTTCTTATCCATAAGGCGGGTCAGCAATTCCTGGTCGAGGCTGCCCCAGTTGACCCCGATCCGCACGGGTTTGTCGTAGCGGCACGCGACTTCGATCATCGCGCCAAATTGGGAGTCGCGCTTGCTGCCGCGGCCGACATTGCCCGGATTGATACGGTACTTCGCGAGCGCCTCGGCACAGTCCGGGTAGCGGGTCAGCAGCTTGTGACCATTAAAATGGAAGTCGCCCACCAGCGGCACCTCGACCCCCTCACGCGCTAGCAGATCGCGGATTCGCGCCACCTGGCACGCCGCATCCTCGTTGTTGACCGTAATTCTCACCAGTTCGGAACCGGCGCGGGCGAGGCTCGCGACCTGGTCCGCCGTCGCTCTCGCATCGGCGGTGTCGGTATTCGTCATGGACTGGACGACGATGGGGGCGCCGCCGCCAATCAATACACTGCCGACCGGCACCGCGGTCGTTGTCCTTCTGGTGGTCACTTTGCTCCTTGTGTATTCCGTCGCCCGCATCACTCTATCGTGGCGAGCGTGTCCATGATCCATTTGCTGACATTCGATTCAAGTACGTCGAGCGGAACCGCGCCGCTGCCCAGCACAGTGTCATGGAATGCCTTGATGTCGAAATTCTCGCCGAGCCGGAGTTCGCTGCGTTCGCGCAGTTCCAGAATTTTCAGCTGGCCGATTTTGTAAGCCAGAGCCTGGCCCGGCCAGGCAATGTAGCGATCGATCTCATTTATGATGTCATGCTCGGTTTTCGCCGCATTGCTTTTGAAGAACTCGATCGCCTGTTCGCGGCTCCAGCCACGAAAGTGAATTCCGGTGTCGACGACGAGACGAACCGCGCGCCACATGTCGTACGTGAGCTGACCGAACCGCGAGTAGGGGTCCTGATACAGGCCCAGTTCCGGGCCAAGCCTCTCGCTGTATAGCGCCCAGCCCTCGACAAATGCGGTGAAACCGGAATAGCGGCGAAAATTCGGCAGATCACCGAGTTCCTGCGCCAGAGCTATTTGCAGATGATGACCAGGCATTGCCTCGTGCACGGTCAGCACTTCGATTTCGTATTTCGGGCGAACCTCGGGCCGGTACAGGTTGACGTAATAGAAGCCCGCCCGGCTGCCGTCGGCAGCCGGGCGGCTGTAGTAGGCGGTGGTCGTGTCCGGTGCGGAGGCGGCCGGAATCGGCTTCACCCCGTACGGCATCCGCGGGAGCCGGCCAAATAATTTGACCAGTTCCGGATCGATACGTTTGCTGGTCGCACGGTAGGCCTCCAGCAGATCATCCGGATTGTCGAAATAGAACTGGCTGTCGGTGCGCAGAAAGTGCAGAAACTCGTCGAAGCTGCCGGAGAAACCGACTTCCTCGATCACTGCCTGCATCTCTTCGCGGATCCGCTGTACTTCGGCTACGCCGATTTCGTGAATCTCATCCGGAGTCAATGCGGTGGTCGTATAGGACCGGGCCCGAAACTCATAGAACTCCCGTCCGGCCGGCAAGTCCCAGGCCCCGACGGTTTCACGGCACGCCGGGAGGTAGGTTTCGGTAAAAAAACTGTACAGCCGCTGATAGGCTGGTACCACGACCTCGCGGATCGTGCGGGCCCCGAGTTCGCGCAAACGTTCGCGTTCCTGTTCTCCGATCGTCGTCGGGAAATTGTCGAATGGCTCGAAAAACGGACTGTCCTCGGCCGTCGCGACCAACTGGGTTTCAATCTGGGCCGGCACCCGCTGCATGATGACCCGCGGGTGGATCATGCCGCGGCTGATACCCTGGCGCAGCAATTCGATCGTCTGGTCGACATACAGTCCAAGCGCCGCGAGCCGCGCAATCCAGTCCGCATAATCTTCGAGCGAGGAAAAACTCAATGCCTGGGATACCTGGTTCGCCGTCTGCACGCCGCTGCGCTGATTGAGTGGCTGCAGGAATGTCATATATTTGTACGCTTCGAGACGTTCCTGGTATTCGCGCTTGAACAACTCGTAATTGAGCTTCTCTGAGTCAGGCAGATCGCTGAAGCTGATTTCGGACAGGCGGACGAGAATTTCGCCGTTCTCCAGATGCTGGCGTTCCAGCTCCTCCATGCGCAAATCGGGCCACCGGTCGTTGTAGCGGCTGTCGCCCAGATAGCTCGCGTAAAGCGGGTTGTTTTTCAGGTCGAGTTCCCATGCGTCGGCAAAGATCGCGTGCAATTCAGCGACCGCGGTTGCCGAGTCGGCGCGGACGGGCGCAGGGGAGAGAGCGGCCACAACGACCAGGAACAGGGGTAGAAGGCGGATCGGATTCATGCTCCGAACACTCCGGTTTTTGCAGGCGCGTAATTGTCGCCGCCAATTTGCGGGGCCGCAAGCATCGTGGTTGGAGACCGGCCGGACGATCGGCTATTATCTCGGGCTCCAACCCATAGCCTCCCCTGGGAGAGACCCCGGAACGGAAAACCGGGGCGCCGAAGGCGCAACCCGCCCGGAAACGCTCAGGCAAACGGACCGGGAGAGGCTGGTTGGCTCTGGAGAGCGGCCGTGTGAGCGGCCCACCGAAGGGGCCGGATGGCGCTGTCGCAGCATCCAATCTCTCAGGTTTCAGGACAGAGGGGCGGCGGGTGCCGACCTGCCACCTGTAATCGTCCGGCGCAGACCTGCAACAAAGAGCGAGGCCAGCATGCAACAGCGTACGCCACTATACGAATGTCACGTCGCCGCTAACGCGCGCATTGTCGATTTCGGCGGCTGGGATATGCCGCTGCACTACGGGTCGCAGATCGACGAGCATCATGCCGTCCGCGGCGATGCCGGTATGTTCGACGTCTCGCACATGACGGTTGTTGACCTCGAGGGCGACGGCGCATCGGACTATTTGCAGCACCTGCTGGCCAATGATGTCGCCAGGCTGAAGACGCCGGGCCGCGCGCTGTACACCTGCATGCTCAACGAAGCGGGCGGGATCATTGATGACCTGATTGTTTACTACCTCGCGCCCGGACGCTTCCGCGCCGTGGTCAATGCCGCGACCCGGGAAAAGGACCTGGCGTGGATGAGGCAACATAGTGATGGTTTCGATGTGGCGCTGGCCGAGCGGGCGGATCTCGCGATGATCGCTGTACAGGGCCCGACCGCGCGTGAGCGTGCCGCGCAGATACTGCCGGAAGCCGCACGCGAGGCGGCCCTTGCGGCAAAAACGTTTCATGCGATGGAAATCGGGGAGTGGCTGGTGGCGCGAACCGGGTATACGGGAGAGGACGGCTGGGAAATCACTTTGCCCGAAGATGCCGCCGCCGCCGCATGGAAAGCCCTCGAGGCACTCGGCGTTCGTCCCTGTGGTCTCGGTGCCCGCGATACGTTGCGCCTCGAGGCAGGCATGAATCTCTACGGCACCGATATGGACGAGTCCACCAGTCCGCTGGAGTCCGGGCTCGACTGGACGGTTGCGTGGGAGCCGGCCGAGCGATCGTTCATAGGGCGCGCTGCGCTGGAAGATCAACGCGAACAAGGCGTGCCGCGGAAATTCGTCGGGTTGTTGCTGGAGGGCCGCGGCGTCGTGCGCGGTCATCAGAAGATCATTTTCGGTGAAGACGCCGGTGAGGTCACGAGCGGCACGTTTTCACCAACGATCGGGCGTGCGATCGGCATGGGGCGGGTGCCCGCCGCGGCCAGTGGCGATTGTCATGTCGAGATTCGCGGCAAGCACTTGCCGGCGAAAATCGTAAAACCGCCATTCGTCCGCAACGGGAAAATCCGCGTAGAACTGTGATGGCGTCAGGGCTTTTCTGATTCTGTTTATCTGGAGTAGGCAATCATGAGCGAACTGCCGGGTGATTTGAAATACACGAAGGATCATGAGTGGGTGCGTGTCGAGGATGACGGCACGGTCAAAATCGGTATCACGGATCACGCGCAGACCGCATTGGGCGATCTGGTCTATATCGAACCGCCCGAAGTCGGCAGCACGGTGGCCGCCGGCGACAGCTGCTCCGTGGTCGAGTCGGTCAAGGCGGCCTCCGACGTTTACAGCCCGATCGGTGGCGAGATCACTGCCGCAAACGAATTACTGGCCGACGCGCCGGAAACGGTGAATCAGGATCCGTATGGTGACGGATGGTTGTTTGCGATGCAGCCCGGGGATAGCGCCGAACTGGACGCGTTGCTGGATGCCGATGCCTACCAGGCATTTTTGGACGAAGCGGGCTGACCGGCCCCGGGGAGAATACGGGTATGGCTTTCATTCCGCACACTGAAGAAGACATCGCGCAGATGCTTGCCGAGATCGGCGTCGATGATATCGACGATCTTTTCAGCGAAATACCGGCCGGACTCAAGGCGGCGGTGCTGGACGGTGTTCCCGAGGCGGTACCGGAGATGTCTATCTCGCGGACGATGCGCGAGCTTGCCGCGCGGGATGGCAGCCCGTCGAGTTTTCTTGGCGGCGGCGCCTATGAGCACCACATCCCGGCGGCAGTCTGGGAGATTACGACCCGCGGAGAGTTCTACTCCGCCTACACGCCATACCAGGCGGAGGCGAGCCAGGGTACGCTGCAGCTGATCTACGAGTTCCAGAGCATGATCACCGCGCTGACCGGGCTCGATGTGTCGAATGCGTCGCTGTACGATGGTGCCTCGGCGCTCGCCGAGGCGAGCCTGATGGCGATTCGCGCCAACCGCAAATCGAAGTCCGCGTCGGTGCTGGTGCCGCGGACCGTCAACCCGCGCTACCTCCGGGTGGCCGAAAGCATTGCGGGCAATCAGGGTGTGACCTTCACGACGGTCGATTTCGACCGCGAATCCGGTACGACCCCGCTGTCCGCGCTTGCGCCGTGGGACGATAGCGACATTACTGCGCTGGTAATTCCGCAACCGAATTTCTTTGGCCGCTACGAGGATGTCGATGCATTGACCGACTGGGCACATGCGCATGGTGCACTGGCCGTCGGGCTGGTCAATCCGACGTCGCTGGCGTTGCTCAGACCCCCGGCCAACTGGGGCAGCGAAGGAGCTGATATCGCGTGCGGTGAGGGTCAGCCGCTCGGCGTACCGTTGTCGTCTGGCGGGCCCTATCTCGGGTTTATGGCTTGTAAACAGGCGTTCGTCAGACAAATGCCCGGACGAATCGTCGGCCGAACTGTCGATCTCGATGACAAACCCGGTTTTACGTTGACTTTGCAGGCGCGCGAGCAACATATTCGCAGTTCCAAGGCAACGTCGAATATTTGCACCAACCAGGGCCTGGTGATGACGGCGGCGACGATCTACATGAGTCTGATCGGTGCCGGTGGGCTGGCGCGGGTCGCCGCGGCGAGCGTGGCAAATACCCGTGCGCTGGTGAATGCATTGTCCGCGCTGGACGGTGTCGAGCCGGTGTTTACCGGCGCGGGATTTCATGAGGCGGTATTGCGCCTCGACCGCCCCGTAAAACCGGTGCTGGATGCGTTGGCGCAACGCGATATTCTCGGCGGCATTGATCTTGGCGCAGATTTTCCCGAACTCGGGCATTGCATGCTGGTATGCGCGACCGAAACCAAAACCGACCAGGACATCCGGCATTACGCGCAGGCGCTTGCCGACATCCTGCAACGGGCACAGGTAGCCTGATAAAGACTGGAGAAAAAACCAATGGCAGGAATCACTTTCAAGGGCCAACCGACACGCACCGCCGGCTCGCTGCCGGCGATCGGCAGCAAGGCACCGGATTTCGAACTGACCGGTACCGATCTTGCGCAGTACACGCTTGGCCAGTGGTCGGGTCAGCGCAAATTGCTGAATATTTTCCCGAGCATCGACACGCCGGTTTGCGCCGCTTCAGCGCGCAGGTTCAACGAGGAAGCGAGCGGGCACGCTGACACAGTGATGTTGAATGTGTCGGCCGATCTGCCATTCGCGCAGAATCGTTATTGCGGGTCGGAGGGTCTTGCAGACGTCAAGAATCTCTCGACCTTCAGGGCGCCGGAATTCGGCCTCAACTATGGTGTCCGAATTGAAGAAGGGCCGCTGCGCGGCTTGTGTGCACGCGCGATCATCGTGATCGACGAGCACGATACCGTGGTGCATGCCCAACTCGTCCCTGAGATCGGCGACGAGCCCGATTACGAGTCGGCTTTGAAGGCGCTTGGCTGAGCGTGGGTCTGACGATCAGGATGGCAAGGAAATGAGTGAAGCGAAACTGATTTTCGAATACTCCCGTGAGGGCCGGAGTGCACACGCGCAGGCACCGTTCACGCTGGCCGACGCTGGCGTGCCGGAGCATCTGCGGCGCGAGACTCCGCCGGCGCTGCCTGCCGTGTCGGAGTTGCAGACGGTGCGCCATTACACTCGGCTATCGCAAAAGAACTTCTCCATCGATACCCACTTTTATCCTCTGGGGTCGTGCACGATGAAGTACAACCCGCGCGCCTGTAACACGCTGGCAATGCTGCCGGAGTTTTTGTCGCGCCATCCGCTCGGGCCGGTCAGCCATGGTCAGGGTTTCATGCAGATCCTGTGGGAGTTGCAGGAGATGCTTAAGGAAGTCACCGGCATGCGCGGTGTGTCTCTGACCCCGATGGCCGGCGCCCAGGGCGAGTTTGCCGGGGTTGCAATGATCAAGGCCTATCACCACGCCCGCGGCGATCACGAACGTGACGAGATCCTGGTTCCGGAGGCCGCGCACGGCACCAACCCCGCGACCGCGGTAATGTGCGGCTGCAAGGTCAAGGAGTTGCCGACACTGGCGGATGGCGATGTCGATCTCGATGCGCTCAGGGCGGCGGTCGGGCCGCGAACCGCGGGGATCATGCTGACCAATCCGTCGACCCTCGGCGTATTCGAACGGCATATCGCGGAGGTTTCCGAAATTGTCCATGATGCCGGTGGTCTGCTCTACTACGACGGTGCCAATCTCAACGCCATTCTCGGCAAGGCCCGGCCCGGCGACATGGGCTTCGATGTAATTCATATGAACCTGCACAAGACCTTCTCCACACCGCATGGTGGTGGTGGTCCCGGTTCGGGGGCGGTCGGCGTCGGTGAACGCCTGTTGCCCTTTTTGCCGGTCCCGATTGTCGCGCGCGACGACGACGGGTTCCACTGGCTTACCGAATCCGAGCGTCCGGACACGATCGGTCCGCTATCGGCGTTTATGGGTAATGCCGGCGTATTGCTGCGAGCCTATGTCTACATGCGCATGCTTGGGCGCGACGGGATGCGTCGGGTTGGCGAATTTGCAACGCTCAATGCCAACTATCTCGCCAGGCGGCTCGAGAAAGCCGGTTTCACCCTTGCTGTCCCGGATCGCCGCGCCAGTCACGAGTTCATCGTTACGCTCAAAAGCGAGGCGCGCGAGTTCGGCGTCACGGCGATGGACTTTGCGAAAAGGCTGCTCGACTATGGTTATCACGCACCAACGACGTACTTTCCGCTGTTGATTCCCGAGTGTTTGCTGATAGAGCCGACGGAGACCGAAGCCAAGGAAGACCTCGACGGTTTCGTCGCCGCGCTGACGGCGATACGCGAAGAGGCGAGGAACGACCCGGATCTGGTGAAGGGCGCGCCTTACTCGACACCGGTGCGCCGTCTCGACGATGTCCGCGCGGCACGCCAACTCGATCTTGCGTGGGACCCGCAGGCAAATCAGTGAGACCGGAAGTACACAATCATCGTGGCCTCGCCCGGCTGATCTCGGCGATCAGCAATTCGATGCGCGGGCTAAAGGCGATTTTTCGCAGCGAGGAAGCTTTCCGCATGGAAGCGATCGCCTGCGATGATCCTGATCCCGCTGGCGTTCTGGCTCGATGTCAGCAAGGTCGAGCGGGCATTGCTGATTTCCAGTTTGCTTATCCTTCTTATCGTCGAAATGCTGAATACTGCCATCGAGGTGGTTGTCGATCGTATCGGCACGGAGATCGATCCGTTGTCGGGTATGGCAAAAGACGTCGCGTCGACGTCGGTGATGTTTGCCACGATCCTCGCCGGACTGGTCTGGGCCATTATCGTTCTGTTCTAGCCTCACCTACGAGGAATTCCAATGACGGCACTAATCTGCGGCTCGGTCGCATATGACACGATCATGGTTTTTCCGGGACGATTCAGCGAGCACATTCTCGCGGACAAGATCCATATGCTGAATGTGGCGTTTCTGGTGCCGCGGATGCGTCGCGAATTCGGCGGGTGCGCCGGAAATATTGCTTACAACCTGAAACTGCTTGGCGGCGATGGATATCCGATGGCGACCGTAGGCAAGGATTTTTCCAGCTATGCGGACTGGATGAAAAGTTGCGAAGTAGACCGCCGGTACATTCGCAAAGTCGACGACGAGTTTACCGCCCAGGCCTATATCACGACGGACCTCGATGATAACCAGATTACCGCTTTCCATCCGGGCGCGATGAACCGTTCCGAACTCAATCACGTACCGACCGATGCCGGCATCAGCATCGGTTTGTTATCGCCGGATGGCCGTGACGGCATGCTCGCCCATGCGGAGGAATTTGCCGACGCCGGTATTCCGTTCATGTTCGATCCGGGGCAGGGATTGCCGATGTTCAATGGCCCGGAGCTGCGCCGACTCATCGAGCTCGCGACCTGGGTCACAGTAAACGACTACGAGGGCGAACTATTGTCACAACGCACCGGGCTCGCGCCGGCGCAAATTTCGGCAAGAGTCGATGCCTTGCTTATTACCCGCGGCCACAAGGGTTCGATCGTGTACTTGCAGGGCAATCGTCACGACATACCGACCGCGCCGATCGCCGAGGCGCTGGATCCTACCGGGTGCGGCGATGCCTATCGCGCCGGGCTGCTGTTCGGTCTGATGAACGAATGCGACTGGGAGACCACCGGACGGATAGCGTCGTTGATGGGCGCGATCAAGATAGAGTCGTACGGGACCCAAAACCACACATTTTCCCTCGACGCCTTTCGCGAGCGCTTCCGCAAGAGTTTTGCCAGGGAACTGCACATATGATTTTGACTCAAAGTGACATGATGCGACCGATTGCCACGCTTTTTTTGCTGTTTTTTGCCGCTGCCGGGTTTGCTCAGGAAACCGGTGCCTGGCGGCGCACTCTCGAGGAAATTTCGACCGGCGTCGTTTCGATCAAGGTCGACGGGGTGCGAGCCTTCGACACCGAGTGGAATCAGACGACCCAGGCGACCGGTTTCGTGGTCGACCGCGAGCAGGGCCTTATTCTGACCAACCGTCATGTTGTGACCTCCGGTCCGGTGACTGCCCAGGCGGTTTTTCTGAACAACGAAGAGGTCGATCTGAAGCCGGTCTACAGAGATCCGGTTCACGATTTCGGGCTGTATCGTTTTGACCCGTCCGCGCTGAAGTTTATCGAGCCCTACGAGTTTCCATTGCGACCTGACCGCGCCCAGGTCGGCCGGGAAATCCGGGTTGTTGGCAACGATGCTGGCGAACAACTGTCCATACTGGCCGGCACGATTGCCAAGCTGGATCGCGGCGCACCCAATTACGGCCGTGGGAAATACAACGATTTCAATACCTTTTATATCCAGGCGGCATCGGGAACGTCGGGCGGTTCGTCCGGGTCTCCGGTGGTGGATGTCGACGGCAATGCCGTGGCGTTGAATGCCGGCGGCAGTGCGCAGGCAGCGTCGAGCTTTTTCCTGCCGCTGGAGCGAGTGCGGCGCGCGGTCGACATCGTTCGTGGCGACGGGATCGTCACCCGCGGCACGTTGATGACAATATTCGCGCACACCTCCTACGGCGAATTGCGCCGTCTCGGCCTGACTGAGGACATCGAGGCGCGGGCACGCGCGGCCCAGCCGGACCAGACCGGCATGCTGGTGGTGCAGCAGGTCGTTCCCGGCTCGCCGGCGCAAAGCAAGCTTGAACCTGGCGATATCCTGATCGCGGTCAATGGCGAACTGATTACCCGGTTCGCCGCGCTCGAGTCGTTGCTGGACGATGCGGTCGGCGACAACGTCACGGTCGAGGTGCAACGTGGCGGCGAGCGCTTCGGATTCTCGCTCGCTGTCGTTGACCTGCAATCGATCACGCCCGCGGCCTATCTCGAAATCAGCGACGCGGTACTCCACACCGTCTCGTATCAACAGGCACGTCATCTCAACATGCCGGCGATGGGTGTCTTCGTGGCGAATCCGGGCTATATGTTCAGTGCCTCCGGTGTCCCGCGTGGCGCGGTAATTGCGCAGTTGAACGGCCGCCCGGTTGCCGACCTGGATACCTTTGTCGGCAAGATCCGCGAGCTCGCGGACGGGCAACAGGCAACCATCCGCTATTTCACTTTCGACGATCCGCAGACCACCAAGCTGCGCAGCGTCAGTATCGACCGGCGCTGGTATCCGGCCCGTCTACTGCCGCCGCGATGATCAACTCGGTTACTGGCCTTGCGAGCCGTTGCCGGAAGTGGGTCGAGCTGCGCCGCCGGCCCCTGCTTCGACCGAGTTCGTTACCAATGGCGACTCGCGGGCGCGGAAAATCGCGCCGTCGCTGGTGCTGGTGAACTTCGATATGCCTTACATTATTTCGGGTGTGTCCGAGCGGCACTATCACGGCACCGGACTGGTGGTGGACGCGGAGCGTGGACTCATCGTCGTCGACCGTAATACCGTGCCGGTCGCGATGGGAGACGTAAAGATAACATTTGCCGGTACGGTCGAGGTGCCGGGCCGGGTCGAATATATTCACCCCCTGCACAATCTTGCCGTCATTTCCTATAGCCCGGAGCTGATAGGCGATACACCGGTGAAATCAGCCGTGTTCAGTCCTGAGGTTGCCGAGGAAGGTGACCAGATCTGGGTCGCGGGACTCAAGGGCAACAGCAATCCGTTCATCCAGAAAAGCCAGGTCGCGGCGGTCGATGCGGTCGGTTTTCCATTGTCGCGAACGTTGCGGTTTCGCGATACCAACCTTGAGACCATTGCGGTCGTCAATGCACCCGGCAACGTCGATGGGGTCCTGCTTGATTCCAAGGGCCGGGTAATGGCGACCTGGTCGAGTTTTGCCTACGAGGGACCCGACAAGAAAATGGAGCAGGTCACGTTCGGGATCGCCGGCGACATCGTCGAGGAAATGGTGACCCTCGTCCGCGAAGGTCGCGAGTTGCATTCGCTCGAGACCGAGTTTCGCCTGTTGCCATTGGCAACTACGCGCGATTTCGGCCTGCCGGCTGAACGGATAAAGAGCCTGGAAAAGCACAGCCCACAGCGACGTCAGGCGTTGCAGGTCGTGCGCACGGTAGCGGGTTCTCCGGCGGCCGGGGTGTTGCGCCCTGGCGATCTGTTGCTGGCCATCGATGGCGAAATCGTCAATACCTACCGCGAGGTGGAGCGCCGCGTGCAGAAGGACGAGGTAACCGTCGCGTTGTGGCGTAACGGCGAGGAAATCAGCGAGACCTTGCGGACCCAGACGCTCGCCGGTCATGGCATTGACCGCATCGTGTACTGGGCGGGTGCAGTTCTGCAGGCGCCGCACAGGGCTCTGCCGGCGCAGCGTGGCATTTTGCCTGAGGGTGTCTATGTCGCGTATTTCGCCTATGGCTCTCCGGCCAGCCGTTACAGGCTTTGGGCCGGACGCCGGATTTTGGAAATCGATGGTCAGCCGACCCCGGACCTGGACGCGTTTGTTGCCGCGGTCAGTCACAAGGCAGATCGGGAATCGGTACGTATCAAGACCGTAACCTGGAACGATCAGATAGAAGTACTGACTCTCAAGATCGATGAGAGATACTGGCCGGCCTACGAATTGCGCCGGGTCGATGACGAATGGCGACGCAACCTGATCGGAACGGCACCTGCCATTGCCGTTGGTAGCGTCGATCATCGCGCCGATTCTCCCTAGCATAGATCGCCCGATGTGATAAGGCGGGCGAGCGCAGAGTCAGTGAATGCGCAATTCCTGCCGCGGGGCAAAGGCAGTTACTTTGTCTGGTTCCGCCTCGACGAGGCACTCGAGTTTGAGTGCGGCGCGCTCGGAACGGTGCGGCTAGACACGGGCTGGGCCGGTTATGCAGGCAGCGCCTTCGGCTATGGCGGTTTGGCCGCGCGTCTGCGCCGCCATCTCGGCTCAGGCACTCGTCTGCACTGGCATATCGACTATTTGCGCATTCATGTAACGATGACGGAGTTCTGGTTTAGCCAGGAGCCGGAGCGTCTCGAGCACCTTTGGGCCGAGGTCGCAGCCGGTCTGCCCGGCGCACAACTGCCGGCACGAGGATTCGGTTCGAGCGACTGCGGCTGCGAGAGTCATCTCGTACATCTGCCGGCGCGCCCGGAGTTTGCCGACTTCGTGCGCGCGGTAACCGACCGCACGCGGCGGCATCTCAGTATGTTGCGACACCGCCTCGGATGAACAGCCGCGCGAGCTTCAGCTCTCTGCGCCGGTTGTGCCGGTCAGCAACGCTGCAGCTTTCACCACGGCATCGCGCGGGATCATGAAGCGTGCCTCGCACTCGGTGTATAACGTGCCGTCACGCGCATCCTCGACGCGCCCCTGCATCGTTACCAATTGCCCGCGCTGTGGGTGCAGCGGCCGGCCGCTCAACGCGAGCCTGGCACCCACCTGGACCGGGCGACGGAAGCGCAAATCGCAGCGCGCGGTAAAACCGTGCAGTCCCTGCAGGTATGGCCAGTTGGCCATGACGTCGTCGAGCGCGGCGAACAGGATGCCGCCATGCACCACCGTGTCCCAGCCGATGTGATTCTAATCCGGCGTGAACCCGGCCAGGCACCAACCATCGACCAGGCGGAAGTCGATCCCGAGATCGATGGGATTGCGACTGCCGCAGACAAAGCAGTTGCCAGACGCGGCGCCGGGTGTGCTCATGCGGGCGTGCCCGAGCATTGGCTTTTGCGCAGTGCCTCGAGCCGTTCGTCGAGGACTCCGAGCCGCGGATCGCCCGGGGCGCCGGGCGATACGCGTGCAGCGATGCTGCCGGCGGCGGTGCGTTCAGCCAGGCTGTCGCATTCCTCGCGGACGCGGCGGTAGGCTTCGCGAAACGGAATGCCCGAGGCCGTCATCTCGATCGCCCGGTCGGTCGCATACATCGACGGCTCCAGCGCGGCCTCAAGGCGCTCGTTTATGAATTGCGTGCCGCGTACGAGATCCGGCATCAGCGCCATCGCATCCAGACCATGAACCAGCGCACGAATCATCGGCCCCTTGGTATTTTGCAGATCGCGGTGATAACCGGAGGGCAGAGACAACAGGCTTTGCAATTCGGTCATTGCACCCTGTACCACGGGATAGCTGGCTCGCAGCAGTTCCACTAGATCGGGATTGCGCTTGTTGGGCATGATCGACGAGCCCGTCGTGAAAGCGTCCGGCAGGCTGACGAAGCCGAATTCGGCGGTAGTAAAAAGCGAAAGGTCCCAGGCATAGCGGCGCACATCGAGCAGTGCCTGTGCCAGCACCGTCAGTACCTGCAGTTCGAATTTCCCACGGCTGTTCTGTGCATAAATCGGGTTGATCTGGATTCGCGAAAACCCCAGTTCGGACGTCGCGAAAGCGCGATCGAGCGGCAGGTTGACACCGAATCCGGCGGCAGTGCCCAGGGGATTGGCATCGATCCAGCGCGTGCAGTCCACCGCGAGTCGGCCGTTGTCGATAAAACTCTCCGCAAACGCGGCGAACCACGTGGCGACGGATGAGACGACGGCGCGTTGCAGATGGGTGTAGCCTGGCATCGGCGTGTCGCCGTAGCTGCGTGCCTGCTCGAGACAGGCGCTTGCGGTTTGTTCGCATACATCGACCAGCGTTCCAAGGCTGTCGCGCAGCAGCAAGCGGCTGGCGACGAGTACCTGGTCGTTGCGGCTGCGTCCGGTATGCACTTTCTTGCCGATATCGCCGAGATGTTCGGTCAACCATGCCTCGATCGCCGAGTGGCCGTCCTCGAAGCGCTGGTCGAGCACGAATTCGCCATCCTCGAAACTTGTGGCGAGCCTATCGAGTTCGGCGCGGATCGCGCTCGCCTCTGCCTCGCTCAGTACCCCGATTCTTGCCAGCCCCGCAGCGTGCACGCGCGAGGCGCGAATATCGTAGAGAAACAGATGACGATCGAGTTCCACGTCGGCGCCGGCCATGAACCGCATAATTCGCTCGTCGATGCGAGTCCCGGGCTTTTGCCACAGAAAATCAGCCATGAGGAATTCCCTCGAGTTCGGCGAAACCGCAAGCCAGATTGAGATTTTGCAGTGCCTGGGTGGCAGCACCTTTCAACAGATTATCGAGTGTGGCGAACGTCACGAGATAGCGGCCGGCGCCATCGAGCTGGAAACCACCGACACAGGCATGATGGCGCCCGGCATTGGCGGCGACTTCCGGGATTGCCGATGACACCCGCAGCAATGGCGCGTCGGCGTAGGCATCCTGGTATCTTTCCATGATCGCCCCGAGTTCATAGCTGCCGTCGAGTTCCACGCCAACCGTCATGGAAATGCCACGAAAGAAAGCCGCGACATGCGGGGTAAACCGTACCGCGGTCGGCAAGTGGAAACTCACTTCGCGTTCGTGCAAATGCCCGACCGGTTGGTACGGCATCAGGTTATCGCGCAGACGCGTGCGGGTCGTTGCGTGGCGACGGTGCCGTGCCTGCACCGCTGTATCCGGAGACTCCGAAGCAATGAGGCGGACCGGCGGCAATGGCGGCCACCGGAGCGATTGCAAGCTGCATCGCCGTTGCGTAGCAACCAGGGTTCGCATATCCGGGTTGCCCGCCGCGGGAGTAGCGTTCAGCTCCGGCAGGCCGTAATGCCAGCCCGGATCGAAGCGATAGTCTGCGGAAACGTCGATGATCACGGTCTGCGGGCACCGTAAGTCGATCGCCTTTACCCAAGAATCGGCCAAACCGTTTGGCAGCGCCAGTATACAGACGTCGGGTTCGCGCGCAGCAACCTGTGCCGCGGTGGCTGCCTCGAAAAGCAAGCTGTCCGGCGCGCCTTCGACCCGCGCGGCAACTGCCTGGCCCGCGTATTCGCGCGAGCTGACCAGGCGCAGATCAAATCCGGGGTGAGCGAACAACAAGCGCATCAACTCAGCGCCGACGTGGCCGCGGGCGCCGATCAGCGCAACGGTTTTTTGCCGCCAGGGTCACGTCGTTACCTCAATGTCGCACGCGCACGCATGGCCATGTCGACACAGTGGCTGATCTGCCCGAAATCCTCGATGCCACACCAGAATACGTGCCACTCGCTGCCCTTGATACAACCGTCGGCGTGTTGGAAATAGAACGTATTGACCGGGTTATTCGGGCGCGCCCGCCAGAAAATGCTGGGATAGTCCTGGCGGAACCGGTTCCACACCGCGCGACCGAGACCCTCGCCCTGCGCTTCCTCGGTGACGGCGAACTTGTCGAGATAGGCGACATCCCCGACCCGGGTGATCACCGCGCCGGCACGGTAGCTGTCGCTGATGTAGACAGCCTCTACCGCGGCATTAGCGAAATAGTCCTGGCTCAGCGTCTTCTGGAAGCTCGTCTCGAGCAACTGTTTGAGCCGCCCGAGATCGACCTCGTCCCAGTTGCGGTGCACGTGAATGCTCTCGCCGAAGCGTACCAGCGTGCCCGAACCACGATATGTGAACAGCTCCTTGGCCAACAGAGTGGGTTTGGTGATCGAGATCGAGGTCGACAAGGGCAGGTCTTTCAACAGGTCGTGGATCTGCTCGAGCTTCAGTCGCATACCCGAATGCGAGCCAGTCCTGCTCCATCAGCATTTTGTAATCGGTGCTCAGGTTTATCGACGAAATGACGCCACCTTCGCGATCGAGAATGCCGCCGGTCCCGGTCAGGAAGATGATCTTGAAAGGCTGGACCGAACGAACCAGTTCGTTGGTCGCGACATCCGCGTTGATGTTCAGGATCTGGCCGTCAGCGGTTTCGCCGAATGGCGAGATAACCGGGATGATGTTCGCGCGCAGCGATGCCCGGACCGCTTCCAGGTGTACCTGGGTGACCGCGCCAACCAGACCGAGCCGGTCCCGGTCGACCAATTCGGCCTCGAACACGCCATTGGTGATGGAGGTGGCGCGGGTTCCGGTTTCGCGCAGGGCCTCTACCAGGCGCAGATTCTCGCGTTGAAATACTTTTCTCGCGATTTTGAGAACCGCGGGCGGAGTGACACGCAATCCGTCCATTCGCCCCGTTTCGATCCCTTCTGCCTCGAGCGCAAGGTCGAGTTGCGGCCCACCGCCATGGACGACGATCGGCGTCAGCCCGACCTGCTGCAGGAATGCGAGCGACGAACTGAGCCCGCCGAGCTGGGTATGCAGTGTGGCGCCGCCGACTTTGACGA
The DNA here is from genome assembly GCA_963699835.1 of uncultured Gammaproteobacteria bacterium. Taxonomy (GTDB): domain Bacteria; phylum Pseudomonadota; class Gammaproteobacteria; order Steroidobacterales; family BM003; genus BM003. The sequence continues at coordinate 430,223 of CAVOVJ010000003.1, forward strand.
CGGCGAATTTCTCGCTCTCGATACTGGAAAATCGACGCAGGTACTGCTGGATTTCCTTTTGGCTACCGAAGTTTCCGAGTAGCCGCACGATGATCTGCCTGGTTTGTTTATCCGTTGTCATGATCGATTAGCCTGAGGTAATGCTGGGTAACCGCGTCCAGTTGCTCAAGCGCGACCCATTCGTTAGCGCAGTGTGCCTGTTCGATATCGCCCGGACCAAACACTAGCGCAGCAAGCCCGGCTGCGGAAAAAAGCGATGCTTCCGTCCAGAAATTCACCGCGGCGGTGACAGGCAGCGCGCAACGCCGTGCAAGCTGCCGTGCGGCCGTCTCGCGTTCGGCGCCGGGTCCCGGCAGGGCAGGGCCGACGAAACCCTCATGCCACCCGGCGACATGGGCATCGGGTGCGAGCCGCCGCAGTTGTTCGAGCAACCGTCGCCCATCCTGATCCGGCAACGGTCGAATGCCGAATCGCAGCGAAGCTTCGGCCGCGATCACATTCGGTTTCACTCCGCCACTGATGGTCCCGATGTTAAGCCGGATACCTGTCAATCCCGCGTATTCCATTTGTTGCCTCTGCTGTGCAAACTCCAACGCACGCGTTCCCCAGTGGACGGCGCGGTGGATCGCGTTGTCGTCCAGCGCGCGCGCAGCCGAGGCGTGTCCGGCGATACCGTTGAAACTGATCGTCGCGGTGGCGATGCCGCGATGAGCGAGCACCGCCTTGGCGCCGGTCGGTTCCGCGACGATGGCATTCTTGAAGCCGTGGCCGGTACCGAGAAACCGGCGCACGCAGCGGCTGTTTCCCGCTTCCTCATCCGATGTGAACAGCAAAGCCAGCGGCCCCGCGGTCAGCGCAGCCGCAGTGAGCATGCACGCCGCGGCGCCCTTAATGTCGCAGGCGCCTAGCCCGTACGCGCGTCCGGCGGTAACCCGCAGCGCCAACGGGTCGTCATGCCAGCCGTCGGCGGCCGGCACCGTGTCGACATGGAAATTGAAGACCGTGTCGGGCGAGCCGCGCACGGCCAGCAAGCTGATGCAACCGTCGCCGTGGTCCTCGCTGTGAAAGGCGAAGCCGCCCAGATTGCCGCGCAGGTAAGCGAACAGGCCCGCCTCGGTGATCAGGCGCGGCGGGTTGCGCGTGTCGAATCCGACGAGCGCCTCGAGATGGGCGACGGTCTGACGGTGCACCGTGTTCATCGGCTGGGAGTCGGTCCCGGATGGCGGGTTCACCGCTGTCCACAACGATGAGCTTTGACCGTATAGCTTGATGAATCCCTCGGCTTCGGTGATCGACCAGTCGGCGGATTGTGCGTAGGTTGCGCCGGCCGAGCGCAGAATATGCGGCGAATCGATAGCGACGGCATCGACCGCGCCCCCGGTGGACTGCAGCGTTACTTCTCCGTTGACGACACGCTGTGACGACTGCAGGTAGGCTTCCAGGTCGGTCTTGAGCGGCTCATAGAAAAATCCCTGGTACAGCAGTTCCACCCACTTCATGGCGGCGATCGGCTTGAACCCGTTCTGATGACGGGTCGACACCGCTTCCTCGAGCGCGCGGTGAGCGACATGCAGCGCGGTGAGTGCCGGCGCCTCATACACGATCCGGCCCTTCAAGCCGATGACGGTATCGCCGGTGTACATGCCGCGGCCAACGCCGTAGGCGCCGAAGCGCCGGTTCAGCATCGCGAGTATCCGTGGCCCCGCCAGTCTCTCGCCGTCAACGGAAACCGGTACGCCCTGTTCGAAGCCGATACGCACCTGCAAAGCCTCATCGGGCCACTCGCGCTGCCGGACTCGTCAACTGCCAGGTTGCGGGGCCCGGTGTCTCCCAGCGATCGATTTCCGAACCCGAGATCGTCACACCCAACAGGTTCTCGTTCATCGTGTAGGTCGAGGTCTTGGCGCGCACGGCAATAGCCGTGTTGCTCGAGATAAGACTGCTCATAGTCACGGACATTGGTTTGCAATTGCTGGATTTCGCGTATCGGGGCGATGATGTTGTAGTTGCCGAGTCCGCGCACGGTCAGGTCGAAGCGCACCTGGTCGTTGCCCATCCCGGTGCAGCCATGAGCGAAATTACGGGTGCCGAGCCGATCGCATAGCTGCAGCGCTTTTTTTACGATCACATAGCGATCGGAGCACAATAGCGGATACTGAAACTGGTAGAAACAGCCGCCCCAAAGCATCGGCAGTACTACCTCGTCCCAGACCTCCCCGCCGGCGTCGGCGACCTCGTGACGAATCGCCCCCAGCTCATCGGCGCGAGCGGCGATATAGGCGCGTTCCTCGGCCGTGACGCCGCCGGTGTCGACGAACAACGTCGTCACCTGATAACCCTGTTCAGTCAGCCACGGCACGCAGAAACTGGTGTCCAGACCGCCGGAGAATGCGAGCACGACCTGTTTGTTGCTCATGTTGCTACCTTCGTCCAGTTATTTCGAGTGGGAGAGGCCGACCAGCCTGGCCATCAGCGCCTTCTGAACATGTAGACGATTCTCGGCCTCGTCGATCGCGGTGCAATAGTCGGCGTCCATGACCGCATCGGTAACTTTCACATTGCGCCGGCACGGCAGGCAATGGCTGAACCGGGCATTGTTGGTGAGCCCCATTTTTCGTTCATCGACGATAAAGTGGCGATTGCGGTCGCGGATCGGTTGTTCCTGATCCCAGCGTCCGAAATACGGCAGTGCGCCCCAGCTTTTCGCATACACGAAGTCGGCGCCGGCATACGCCGATTCGATATCGTGGCTCAATGAGACACTGCCGCCCGCGGCGGCCGCGTTGGCCTCCGCCGCTTTCATGTAGCGCGAATCAAGGACATAGTCGTTGCCGGGGCAGAGCAAGGTGACGTCATAGCCGAATTTGCTTGCGATCAGCAATGCGGAATTGGCCACCGCGGTATTGAGCGGGCGCGGGTGATACGTCCACGTGAGCACGAATTTGCGCCCAGCGCCGGAACCGAGATGTTCCTGCAGCGTCAGCATCAACGCAAGTTCCTGGCATGGATGTGTAATTGTCTCCATATTGATGACCGGGACTTCGGCATGCTCGGCGAAGGCGCGAATCAGCCGATCTTCGCGATCCACCGACCAGTCGTGAAATTTCGGGAACGCCCGGATCGCGATCAGATCGCAGTAACGGGACAGCACCCGGGCCGCCTCGCGGACATGCTCTTCGGCCTCACCATCCATGATCGCGCCGGTTTCGAACTCCAGCGGCCAGGCGTCCCGCCCCGGCGCCAGCACGATCGCCTGTCCGCCGAGCTGACGCGCGCCGATTTCGAACGACGATCGGGTCCGCAATGAGGGGTTGAAGAACATCAAAGCGATTGTCTTGCCGGCGAGGGCACTGCTGACCTGACCGCTTTTGAGCGCGGCGGCATCGTCGAGCAGTTGTTGCAGCTCGTCGCGACTCCAGTCCTCGGTAGTAAGGAAATGTCTCACGCCATTCGACCTCGTTGTCTGATTCCGCGATTGCAAAATGAAAAAACCCAGCCTGTCGGGCGGGGTTGTCGGAGATTACTCAGGTGTTCCGTACGCGACCCGGCCTCAGGCTATTCCCTGTGGCGTCGGCGGAGTGTTTTGCCGGAGCAATTAGGATGTAGTATTGCGGCGCTCATTTGGGTGCGTGACCGTAGTTCGATGCTGTGCGGCTGCGCGTTAGTTAACACCATGCCCGCTGGGCACGCAAGCCCGGATTTCCGCAGAGAGTCCGATGCAAACGACGGCAGTGATATTCGATCTTGACGGAACCTTGCTCGATACGCTCGAGGATATCGCAGTTAGCGCTAATTCCGTGCTGCGCTCGCTGGGTTTCGAGACCCATCCGACGGCTGCGTTCAGGACGTTCATCGGCTCGGGGGTCGATGTGCTTTTCGAGCGCGCGTTGCCGCCGGCTGCCGCGGCCGACAGGCGCATTATAGACACTGCAGTCGAGCGCTTCCGCGCGGCGTACGCGGATGGCTGGCATGTCAATAGCCGACCCTTATGCAGGGGTTGCCGCGCTGCTCGACGAATTGTGTGAGCGCGATGTGGCGCTGGCGGTGCTGACCAACAAGCCGGATGAATTCGCCGGGCAGTGCGTGGCTCACCTGCTTGGCGACTGGCATTTCGAAATCGTGCTCGGGCTTGCCGCTGCGCTGCCGGCCAAGCCCGACCCGCAGGGTGCGTTGCGAATAGCGGCAGGGCTGGGGATGGAACCGGCGGCCATCAGATTTGTCGGCGACTCGGGTATTGATATGGAGACGGCTCGGGCGGCGGGAATGAGCGGCGTAGGCGTCACCTGGGGGTTTCGCCCCGAATCGGAGCTGCGTCGAAGCGGAGCGACGTGGCTGATAGACCGGCCCGAGCAACTTCTGGCGCTACTGTGACCGGCCGGGGAATCGCGCAACGGGACCAGGCCCGGAGCCCGCACGGGGGTGGTGCTACAATGCGGCGCGCGGATGGATAGCATGGATATTTACAAGAAATTTCACATCGAGGCGGCGCATCGGCTGCCGAATGTGCCGGAGGGCCACAAGTGCGCCCGCCTGCACGGGCATTCATATGCCGTGGAGATCCACGTCAGCGGTGAGTTGCACGCTGAACTAGGCTGGGTCATGGATTTTGCGGACATCAAGAGCGCATTTCAGCCGGTGTTCGATCAGCTGGATCATCGCTATCTCAATGACGTAACCGGTCTCGAGAATCCGACCGCAGAGAATATTGCGCGCTGGATCTGGGAGCGTCTGGCCGACGCGCTGCCCGGGCTGTCGCAGGTCGTCATCCATGAGACCTGTACGTCCGGGGTCGTCTATCGCGGCCCGGATCGCAACTGAGATTTACTCAGCCAGGGAACGCCCGGTACGGGTAGCCGCTCCGTCACCGGAGCATGCGAACTATCGCCATTCAGGGATCGAGAAAGTGACGCGGGTTGATGTATCCTGATGCGACCCTGGTGCGAAAAGGACGGCATGATCGGCGTGCATCTGATAACAAAAATCGTCAGTGGCGGGCAGACCGGCGTAGATCGCGGTGCGTTGGATGCGGCGCTCAAGATCGGGTTTGCCTGCGGTGGATGGTGCCCGGACGGACGCAAGGCCGAAGACGGTGTGATCCCGACCATCTATCCGCTCGAGCCATTGCCGGGGGCCGGCTACAGCGGACGGACGCTACGCAATGTGATCGATAGCGATGGCACCGCAATATTGCATTTCGGCTTGTTGACCGGAGGCAGTCACCTGACCGCGGCCTGCTGTCGCAAGGCGGATAAACCCTACGTGCTCATCGACTGCGATCAACATACGCGTGAGCGCAGCGCCGAACTGGTCGCTGCTTTTGCCGATAAGCATTGTGTCAGCGTGCTCAATATTGCCGGCCCGCGTGAGAGCCAGGCGCCGCGGGCGTACGCGTTTTCCTTCGATGTCGTCACCCGCCTGTTGCTGGACTATCAACGCGAGAGAATTGTGCCCGAGGCCGGTGCCGGCTAGCGGCGCGACGGGTCATGCCGGATCGGCAAGCTCCACCGCCAGTTCTTCCAGTCGCGTGATAGGGGCCGAGCAATAACTGCCACGGCAAATGTAGGCGACCGGTTCCGGGCGCGCTGCGCGCTGCGCGATGGCGGCCGGGAGTCGTGGTGCATCGGCGGCAATCGAGAACACCATGCGCCGGGGCGAGTAGAGCATGTCTGCTACCGCGCGCCAGTCAGTTAGCTGTAATGGGTCGCCGCGCAGGATGACGGTCTCACCCGGTTGGAGCAGCTCTTCCAGTGCATTCAGCAGCGCACAATGGGCGTGTGGGTAGTGATCGAGAGCGGCCCATGCCGCGCGCAGGGTGCGCTCGGCCGCGACCAGGTAATCATTGCGGGCAAGCAGGTGACCGAGGCGCACCAGGACGCGCGCCGCGATTCCTGCCCCGGCGGGCGTCGCATCGTCGCTGAAACTCTTCGGCCGATGCACCAGTTTCTCATGATCGTCCGCTGTGAAATAAAAGCCGCCATTGATTTTGTCTTCGAAGTGTTCGAGCAGGCAGTCCGCAAGCTCGCATGCCCACTCCAGATCTTCGCTGCGCCACCCGGTCTGCAGTAGTTCGAGCAAACCGTCAGCCAGGTAGGCATAGTCGTCAAGATAGGCGGGAAAGCGTGACCGGTCGTCTTTGTGAACCGCCAGCAGGCGGCCATCGCGCCACAGCTTCGCGCGCAGGAAATCTGTTGCTCGGCGTGCTGATTCGGCGAGTTCGGGACGTTCGAGAGAGCGTGCGGCGATGGCCATTCCGCGGATCATCAGGCCGTTCCATCCGGTCAGGATTTTTTCGTCCCGGGCCGGGCGAACGCGTTGCGCGCGTGCTTGCAGCAGGCGCTGGCGTGCCGACTCCAGAAGCTGCTCGACGTGTCGCGGAGTCAGATCGTTGGCCCTTGCCAGTGCATCCGTGTCCACGGCCTGGTGGAGGTGCCAGGCGCCTTCGAAATTGGGTGCGGCATTGAGACCGAAGCGCGCTGCAAACAGGGGGTATTCCCCGGCATCCAGAAGTGCGGCGACTTCGTCCTTGCGCCAGACGTAGAATTTTCCTTCCTCACCCTCGGAATCGGCATCCAGCGTCGAATAGAAACCGCCGTTCGCGGCCTGCATTTCCGCTATCACCCAGTCGGCTGTCGCGGTGGCGATGTCACGGTAAAATTCGTCGCCGCTGGCGCGCCATGCCTGCGCATACAGCGCGAGCAGCGGTCCGTTGTCATAGAGCATTTTCTCGAAATGCGGGATCATCCAGCGGCGATCGACAGAATAACGGCAAAAGCCTCCGCCGAGCTGATCGTAAAGACCGCCTTTTGCCATGCTCTGCAGGGTGTACGTTGCCATGAACAACGCCTGCACATCGGGTTCCTCGCCGGCGGCACTGGCGCGCCAGTGCCGCAACAACCTTTCGATGCTGGTTGGATGGGGGAATTTGGGCTCGTCGCCGAAGCCGCCGTTGGTGCGGTCGAAATCGCGTTCCAGCGCGACTCTGGCCCTGGTGAGTACCGACGAGTCCAGTTCTTGCCCTTCCGCGGCCGGTGGCGGCACCAGCTTGTTGTAGGTTGCGCGAATGGCGCTGGCCTGACGCAGGATTTCGTCACGGTGTTCGCTGTAGTACTGGGCGACCCGGCGCAGTACGTCGGCAAACGCGGGGAGGCCATGACGCGGTTGCGGCGGAAAGTAGGTGCCACCGAAAAACGGTGTCTGGTCGTCGGGTGTCAGGAACATCGTCAGTGGCCAGCCTCCGGTTCTTTGCGCGAGGAACTGATGCGCGGTCTGGTAAATCTTGTCCAGGTCAGGTCTTTCCTCGCGATCGACCTTCACGTTGATGAACAGCTCATTCATCAGCGCCGCGGTTGCGGCGTCTTCGAATGATTCATGCGCCATGACGTGGCACCAGTGGCATGCGGAGTAACCGATCGACAATAATAACGGCTTATCCGCGGCACGGGCGAGTTCGAGGGTCTCTTCGTTCCATGCCAGCCAGTGGACCGGGTTGTCCGCGTGCTGCCTGAGATAAGGGCTGGTCTCTTCGCTGAGGCGATTTCGTGACACAGGCATTTGCATACGAAAAATGTCCTTGTTCGACCGCGCTGACGATTACAATGGCGACACTATACCGAAGCCGGTCGGACGCCGCCGTGGTGACAGAAAGATGAACGAGTCAGCAATTGACATCACGAGCCGGTTTCCCCGGCTGCGCCTGAAAAGGCGTGAGGAGAAACGGCTCAAGGCCGGGCACCTGTGGGTGTTCAGCAACGAGATCGACACCGCGGCCACACCATTGCAGGGTCTTGAGCCCGGTACTGTGGTGGCGTTGACCACAGCCGACGACCGCTTCCTTGCCTACGCCTACGCCAACCCGTCGACACTAATCTGCGCGCGGATTTTGTCGCGGCGCAAGGATGCCGAGCCGGGCGCCGGGCTTTTCGCGACGCGGATTCGTGTCGCCCTGGAGCTGCGCGAGCGCCTGTTTGCGGCGCCTTTCTACCGCATGATCCATGGTGAGTCCGACGGCCTGCCGGGCCTCATTGTCGATCGTTATGGCGATTACCTCGTCGTGCAGATGCACACCGCCGGTATTGACCGCTGCGCCGGTGACATCCTCGGCGCACTGGAACAACAGCTGCGACCACGTGGGATCCTGTTGCGCAATGATGCCGCTGCGCGCGAGCTCGAAGGGCTGCCACGCGAGGTGAAGGTGGCGGTTGGGGAAGTGCCGGACGAGCTCGAGATCGAGGAGGGCGGATGTCGTTTTATCGTCCCGGTGGCAACCGGGCAGAAGACCGGCTGGTTCTACGACCAGCGCGAGAACCGCGAGCGCCTGCGAGGATTGACCGCAAACCGCACGGTGCTCGATGTATGCAGCTATGTCGGCGGCTGGGCGGTGCAGGCCGGCGCCGGTAGCGCGACAGAGATATGTTGCGTCGACGATTCGGCGCGTGCGCTTGCTTATTGCGAGCGCAACGGCAGAATCAATGGCTTTGACCTGGAAACGCATAAGGCTGACGCGTTCACCGCGCTGCGCCAGTTCGCAGAAGCACGGCGCCGCTTCGATGTCGTCGTGATCGACCCACCCGCCTTCGTCAAGCGCAAGAAGGACCTGGCCAAGGGCCGGGCCGGGTATCGCAAGCTCAACGAGCTTGCGGTGCGCCTGCTGGCGCGTGACGGTGTCCTTGTGAGTTGTTCCTGTTCGTATCATTTTCCCGAGCACGAGCTGCTGGGGGTGTTGCGCGACGCCGGGCGCCATCTCGATCGCACCATCCAGGTTTTCGCGTTTGGTTCGCAGGCGCCTGATCACCCGGTGCACCCGGCAATCCCGGAGACCCGCTATCTGAAGTCGCTGTTTTGTCGCGTGACGCAACCATGACAGCGGCCACAGCGGTGATAAACTAGCGCGCCATGCTGAAATATCCCGAGATCGACCCGGTCGCTGTCGCGCTGGGGCCACTGCAAGTGCGTTGGTATGGGCTGATGTACCTGCTCGGGTTCGTCGCCGCATGGTGGCTCGGGCGGCGTCGCGCGCCACGCAAGGGTTGGACGGCGCAGCAGGTGGACGACATGATCTTCTTTGTGGCCGTTGGCGTCATTGCCGGGGGCCGCATCGGTTCGAAACTGTTCTATGATTTCGCCAGCTTCAGCGCGGATCCGCTTTCGCTTTTTCGCATCTGGGAAGGCGGCATGAGTTTTCATGGCGGATTGCTCGGGGTCCTTGTCGCAATGTGGTTTTTTGGCCGCAGCAGGGGCATGACCTTTTTCCAGGTCACCGATTTCCTGGCGCCGCTGGTGCCGATCGGTCTTGGCGCCGGCCGTATTGGCAACTTCATCAACGGCGAGCTTTGGGGCAAACCCACCGATCTTGCGATCGGTTTCCACGTAAACGGCGAAGTCAGGCATGCCAGTCAGCTCTACGAAGCATTTCTGGAAGGGGTCGTCTTGTTTGCGATCCTGTGGTGGTTCTCGGCGCGGCCGCGGCCACGGATGGCGGTGTCGGGACTTTTTCTGCTCGGTTATGGTGTGTTCAGATTCGCGATCGAATTCGTCCGTCTGCCGGATGCGCATATCGGCTACCTCGCGGGGGGATGGCTGACGCTCGGGCAGGTGCTCACGATACCGATGATCGTTTTCGGGGGGTTGTTGATCTGGTTGGCCTATCGCCGGCCCGGACTCGAAGAGCGAGCGGCGACATGAAGCAATACCTCGACATGATGCGGCTGGTCCGGGACACCGGCGTGCACAAGGAAGACCGGACCGGAACCGGCACGCTCAGTATCTTCGGGCACCAGATGCGGTTCTCTCTTGGTGCCGGATTCCCCCTGGTGACGACCAAGAAAATCCACTGGAAATCGGTGGTGCACGAACTGCTGTGGTTTTTGTCCGGTGACACCAATACCCGATACCTGCGCGACAACGGGGTTACGATCTGGGATGAGTGGGCGGATGACAACGGCGAGCTGGGCCCGATATATGGTCACCAGTGGCGTTTCTGGCGCGGTTACGATGGCAATCCGATTGACCAGATGAAAAAGGCGCTCACGCAGTTACGCAACAATCCCGACTCACGCCGAATTATCGTCAGCGCATGGAACGTGGGCGATCTGGACGATATGGCGCTCGCACCGTGCCATGCTTTCTTTCAGTTCTGGGTGGCCGAGGGGCGCCTCTCGTGTCAGCTGTACCAGCGCAGCGCCGACATCTTTCTCGGCGTGCCATTCAATATCGCATCGTACGCGTTGCTGACTCATTTGGTCGCGCAGCAGGCCGGTCTCGACGTCGGTGATTTCATCTGGACGGGCGGGGACTGCCATCTCTATACCAATCACCTCGAGCAGGCCGAGATCCAGCTGTCGCGTGAGCCGAACCCTTTGCCGCAGCTGGAAATTCTGCGTAAGCCGTCGAGTTTATTCTCCTATCGGTTCGAGGACTTCGAGCTGGTGTCCTATCGTAGTCACCCGCATATCAAGGCGCCCGTCGCGATTTAGGAAAGCGGACAGAGAGCGCGGTGGTGACCGGGTTTTCCTTGCGCGGTACGGCGTCTAGCCGGGTACGGGGCGGGGTGCACCCAGTGCATTCGCAATTCGGTGCAGATCGCGCCGCATCGCATCGTCGATGACATCGACATGAGTGTCCGCGGGTTCAGATGCTGCGGTGACTGGCCCGGCCCGGCTGACCAGTTCGCGGATTACTTGCAGTTCCTCGGCATCCAGCCAGATACCGCCACACTCTGGACATTCGTCAATTTCGACTTTGCGCGCCTTGCCGAAAAAGCGCCGCATCATCATGGTTTCGGGATGACGCGGGCAGCGCAGGCGTGCCGCCAGATCGAGCAGCGGCGAATCGAACTGGGAAAGATGCTGCGCCAGTGCTTCTCCCATCGCATCATTGGGTGTCTTGAACTTGTCCAGTTCGAAGCGATCGAACCACACACCGGCGCAGTGCTCCGAGACATCGACTTCGATACCGGCGATACGCAGGGGTTTCAGATCTGTGCCGGTACGTGGGCATTTCATCTTGTTCGCTCCATGCCGTTTCGCCCCTAGTCTAGCGTAAATGGCTTGCGCGACAGCGCGGCCGGTCAGGTGCGGCGTGTTGCCGGCATCAGTATCCACAAAACCGCCGCGACGATGAACAGCGCCGGCACGTCGCCGAGCAGGTGGGAGCGTTCGCTTCCATCGCGAAGCGCCTGTACCAGCATGATCGCGCCATGGACGATACTCGACCAGATCGTAAACCAGATCAGGCTGGTGTGTTTTTGCGGGTTGCGTGACGCCATGATCAGGAAGATGCCCAGTGTTCCGTAGATACCCATCATCATCTGCTCGTATTCTGGCTGGCGCGGCTCCCAGGTCCATCCCGCTGGCCACAGGTGCATCATCAGCGGCAGCCCGATGACGAAGATCAGACCAAATATAAGCAATGCGGATTGCAAGAATGCAGCCCTTCCTGTTTCGCTCATGGTCTTGCTCCTGCCCGGACATGCGCCCGGTGTTGCGTTTCCCGTCGTTATGCCGGGATTGGCGTTCCCGGCGGCAGCGGACGCTGAAGGAATTTGGGGACACCGAGATCGAGCCCCTTGCCCGGAAGCGACATGAGTGTCGACGTGCCGTGGGCAATCAGTTCTCCGGCGCCGTTACGAATGCTTGCCTCGGTGTAGCTGATACTGCGACCGGCGCGTATGCACCGTCCCGCTGCGTACAAGTTTCCGTCGGTCACGGCCTGCAAATAATTCAGTTTCAAATCGATGTTGACCATGCCGCAGTCTTCCGCAACCCGCATGAATGCTGACCAGAAGGTCGTGGTGTCGATCAAAGACGCAATCGCGCCGCCGTGCACGATCCCGAATGGCTGCATGTGGTTCGGCCCACTGTCGAGTTCCATCTCGGCGTGATCGGTCTCGACCGCGATCAGGCGCATGGAAATATGGCGTGGAAACGGACTGCTGTTGACGGTCTTGATCAACGCGTCCACATAGGCGGGATTCAGCTTGGTCATCCTGTCTCTCGTCGGCTGCGCGGAACTGGCAGGGCGCTATGTGTCGGGTCTTAGTGCCTCTTGCCGAGTCAGTAGTTGACGACTTCGGCCGGCGCGGTGGCGCCGACGCTGGTAGAGGCCGTGGCGACGACCGGGTGGAAAACGTCGGTGCCGCGGGTGATTGGCGGATCCACGCTTATCCCGTGCCAGCCATTGCTGTCCCGTATCTTGGTCTGTAGCAACAACCGGTCCAGCGTTGTCACCCAGTCTCGCGGATTGGCGCCAAGCGCGCTCGGGAGTTCAGTCTGCAGGCGCGCATCGGCCATTGCCTGCGCCGCACTCGGTGTCGACGCGGGTCCGAATCTCTGCCCGGCCATCGCGTTTATAGTGTCGGCGATGAGCTTGTAGGTGATCTCATATGCCCGTCGCGCATCCGCAAGGTGCTCTTCTTCGCCGCGCCTGATAAGGCGCGAAGTCATGCTGCTGACGCGCCAGAAATGACGATACACACGGTTGCGGGCGCGGTGGGTCATGCCCGGTCGCAGATGGTCTCCGGCGGCGGGGAAGAAGCTCTCGTGAACCGCGTCCTCACTGGTAGTCCGCTGAACCTCCGCGTAGTGCCGGACAGTGCCTTCACTACGTTCCGAGATCGTGCGTACGTTGAAGGCCGGTATCGTGAAAGCGGCGGCACTCTTGATCAAAGTCAACCCGCCGGTTGTGCCGAGACTATCGGCTCCCCCGGTGCGCCGGCTGATAATGCCTCCCATCCCGCCAGGTGCAGGTTGAGACAGGCACTCACCGGCGCGCAATACCGTCACCGCGGGTTGGTCGCAGGAGGTGGCGGCAAGTGCCTGGATTTCAGCCATGCTGGCGGCCCGCATTCTGTACATGGTTCGTTGCCTCAGCCTCGCGTCGTTCCGGATCGCGTCTACCCCATATGGAAGAAATTCAACTTGTTACCATCGGGATCACGAAAATAGCCCGCATAAAAACCGTCGCCGCGCGGGCCGGCCGCCCCCTCATCGGTTGCGCCGAGCTCCAGCGCCTTGCGATGCAGCGCATCGACTTTTTCTGTTGAATCGACGACCAGGGCAATCATGACACCATTGCCGACAGTCGCCGGTTTCTTGTCGTGCGGTTTCATTACCGCCAGGGCCGGGGATTCCGGTGAAACTGCCCAGGCAACGTAGTTGTCCCCTTCCATGAATCTTCCGGCGCCAATCTCGGCAAAAAGCGCATCGTAGAACCGGGCGGCACGTTCTATATCGTTCGTGCCAAGCGTGACATAGCCAATCATCGGAATACTCCCTATTTGTCGATTCTTGCAAGCATCGTGCGCTGGTGCCGTGTTCTTCAGCGCGCGGCAACCGCCGTCAACCTAAAGATAGTCGGCGCTGTGAAATCCGCCAATGCGGCGGAAAGACCCATGCGCATAGGTCACCGCACACGGCTACTCCATGAGGCTCTTGTAGATCGAGTTTTTCGGGTCGCTGAATACCTTTCTCAACACGGACTCGAAAGGCGCAATCGAGAGGGCCGGTTTGTCGTAATCGAATGCGGGATCATCGTACAACCGGACAAATCGCTCGGTCTGCTCGTAGTACGGCGAGTCGCGGAATCGCTTACGCATGTCGCGGTCCATGCCGAGATGATGGAAAAAATTATAGCCCTGGAAAATCGCGTGATGCTTGATCATCCAGTGATTCGCCTCGGACACGAACGGATAAAGAATCGCGGCCGCGACATCCGGGTGATTGGTGCTTCCGAGCGTGTCGCCAATATCATGGAGCAGGGCGCACACCACATATTCGTCATCTTCGCCGGCCTCCGCGGCGAGCTCCGCGCTTTGCAGGCAATGCTGCAGACGGTCGATCGGGAAGCCGCCATAGTCGCCGGCGAGCAGTTGCATGTGATCGATGATGCGGTCGGGCAGGGCGGCAATGTACACGCGTTGTTCGGCGACGATAGCCTGCCAGTCCGCGGCGGAACTCTCGGAAAGCGATTTGAAACGGGTCTGAACCATGGTCTTAACTCCTGCGCGTTGTCGTTTCTGCCGTTATCCGTGCCGGCGTCAGCCCTCCGCCTGTCTCCAGCAGCCATGGAAGCCAAACGGGATGCGGTGGTCGAGCTGGATAGTGGCGATCGGGCCTGACTCGACGTGCATGGCATCCAGCACGATCAGGTCACTGCGATTCTGTGCCGGACGGAATACCGTCGCCAGCAGAAAACCATCACCCTCGGCCGCGTCCGCAGCGCGGGCGACGAAGACCGGTTCGGATACCGCGTCGCCGTCGGGAACCTGGTAGATCTCGCGGGTACCCTCGTGCAGGTCGAAATGGGTAATCTGATTGAAAACGCCCTGGTCGCCCTTTACCCGTGCATACGTGCTTGCGATGAAACCGTGGCGATACGCGCTGCCGCCAAATCTCTCGTCGATACGCGGAAACTCGCCGATCAGATCGTCAAGGTAGGTGCGGGTGAAGCTGTTGCCATTGCTGTTCAGGTCGAAAGTCCAGCGGCACAGCCGTGCATTGCTTTTCGCTCTTTCCACCGGCGTGCCGTCGGCATAGCTGAAAAGCGGCGCGGCTTCGAACTGCATCACATCGAGTGTGACCACTCCGTGGTCCGACCATGCGTTCATTGGATGAAACATAAAGCAGGCATCGCTTTCGAACCAGCGAATCGAAGCGACGGTGTTGGCGCGTTCCATAATGCCGACTCTTGTGCCAAGCTCCGGCTCCCAGGCGAATGCGGGACGTCCCGCCATCGCTCTTTCCATGCTGCCGGTCAGCGGGCAGATCGGAAAAATCACATGCGAATCGGTCACGGCAAAGTCATGCACCATTGCTGTGTAGGGTGCCTCGAAGATCTCGTTGCAGACCAGCTCACTGCACGAACTGGCGACATGAAAGCCGATCTCACGGGTAAAGAGACCGCGGGCAAAATACGAGAAGAACAATAATTCCTTTGTTTTCGGGTCGATCTTGGGGTGCGCGGTCATATGGCCGGGCAGCTTGCCGTCGAATCGATAGTAGCCGGCTGATTCGAGCGTCAACGGGTCGAGTTCGAATGGAGCATGCAGTTCCTCCAGCGCCATCAGCCGGCCGTCGTGCCACAGCATATTGGTATTGGCGACGCCGCAGTCCTTGCCCTGGACCGAGGAGTCCGAGGTCATCGGGTTACCAAACAGGCCGAACAGCCCGCGACCGGCCTCGTGCTCGAGCATCCATTTCGGCGTGCGCGCCCAGCGATTGCAATAGTCCACCCTGCCATCGCCGAAGTGGAACGCATGGACCATGCCGTCGCCGCCAAACCAGTGATATTCGTCGGTAGGCAGATACTGCGGATTGGGGCCCACCCGGTACAGTGAGCCTCTCAGCTGCGCCGGAAGATCGCCCTCGACCGTAAGATCTGTGGCGTCGCATTCGATACGAATCGGGGCATAGTTGCCCGATAACTGCGGGTGGCTCGGCAACGGCGCGGACATCACGACTCCCTGTGTTTGCGTGCCGGACGATTATGGCGCAAAAAGAGCGCTGACATCACGTCGACATTGCTTGCGGCGGTGCGGCATCTGTTCCACTTTGGTGGCCGCGCGTCGAAGCGCCACTGACACGCGCCTCGAATTGCCTAGAATGAGCGGTCGTACGCACGGGAGACGAGGATTGGAACTCAGCATCGTGGTCGCAATGGCCGAGAACCGGGTGATTGGAAACAACAACCAGTTACCGTGGCATCTGCCGGCTGATTTGCGCCATTTCAAGACCCTGACGATGGGCAAGCCGATACTGATGGGGCGCAAGACCCACGAATCGATCGGACGTGCGCTGCCGGGGCGGCAGAATATCGTTGTGACCCGCCAGCGCGGTTACCAGGCCGAGGGTTGCATGGTCACGCTGTCCGTAGATGCGGCGCTCGCGGCCTGCGCCGATGCCGCCGAAGTCATGCTGATCGGTGGCGCGCAATTGTATCGGGAGCTGCTCCCGCGCAGCACCAGGATCTATTTGACCCTGGTCCACGCGATCATCGCAGGGGATACCCTGTTCCCGGCAATCGACCCGGCCGCGTGGCACGAGACTGCCCGCGCCGACCATCCCGCGGATGAGAAAAACGCGTATCCATTCTCTTTCGTGACCTTGCAGCGGCGAAAGAGTGCGGACAGAGGCGGCGCGGATGACTAGGCCGGAATCGCTGGAGGCGCGTGTGCGCCGGCTGGAGGACCGCATCGCTATCCGCGAACTGATCGCCCGTTACGGGTTTTCGATTGACGATCGCGACATGAACGCGATTGGCGATTGTTTTTGCCGCGACGGCCGTTTTCGTTCGCGCGATGGCGTGCTCGACGCAAGTGGCCGGGAGGCAATTCTGGAACAGTTCCGCGGCCGGTTCGCGGTGCTCGGCCCCAGCAATCATTTCACTCATGACTGCATCATCGAGTTCGGGTGCGACGAGCACGATAAAGCCACCGGGCTCGTCAATTCCCATGCCGAGGTAGTACGCCATGGCGTGCCGATGCTGACCGCGCTGCGCTACAGCGATTGCTATCGTCGCGACGGCGACGGCCGCTGGCGGTTTAGTGACCGCCTCCTGTCGTTTTTCTATTACCTCGACATTGCCGACTACCCGCGCCTGCTGGCCGACTCGCAGCGGATGCGCGCCTACGCTGAGCCGGCCCCGGCCGATATCCCGGAGGGGCTAACGAGCTGGCGCGCCTACTATGGCGAAGACTGAGTTTTCCGTTGCCATGCAGGTTAGGGCAGTGGGCTGAGTTTCTCGCGGACGTGACGTTCGGCCTCGTCCATATCGACTTCTGCCAGCGTGTTGGCATGCCGGGTCAGCGACTGCAATAACTCGAGCTGTACCTGACCGCGTTGTTTAGCTTGCGCGTAGGGAATTTCCGCGTGAAACATCACCATCGAGTAGCGTGGGATAAAGCGATCGGGCAAGCGCCGCTCCAATTCGAACGCCAGTTCCTTGCGTAACTGGAAACCGGGGTCGCGAACCGTGTCGCGCATTTCGACATAGTTTTCCAGCGCCATGTCGGCAATCGCATCGGCGTTGGGTTTTCTGCTCTCGGACAGTGTGGCGAAGATTTCCTCCCAATCTTCACCGTGTGTCGCTACGAGGTCATCGAGTATCGCGCAGTCCTCGAACGCGCAGTTCATGCCCTGGCCATGGAATGGAACGACGGCATGCGCCGCGTCGCCAATCAGGAGCGCCTTGTCGCGATAGTGCCACGGCCAGCAGCGTACCGTGCCGAGCTCGCCGGTTGGATTGGACAAAGAACTCCCGGGCAAGGTCGGGGATCAGAGCCAGCGTGTCGGGAAATGTCTGGCCGAAAAATTCGAGCAGTGCGGCCTCGTCAGTCAGGCTGGCAAAACTGGGTTCGCCCGTGTTCGGCAGGAACAGTGTTACCGTGAACGTCGAGTCCGGATTTGGCAGCGCGATCAGCATGAACTCGCCGCGCGGCCAGATATGCAGCGCGTGTTTTTCCATGCGGTGTGCGCCGCCCGCCGCGGCGGGGATCGTCAATTCCTTGTAGCCGTGATCGAGAAGCTCCTCGCTTGCCTGGTATCCCAGTTGCGCCGACAGTGCGCGGCGTACAACCGAGCCCCCGCCGTCCGCAGCGATGACAGTCTGTAACGGCAGCCGATACTCGGCGGCTGAGCGTTCGTCACTCATGATCAGGCGTGAGCTCTCGAAGTCGCAGGCGACGCAGCGCTGACGGAAATGGAAACGGGCGCCGGCTGCTTCGGCGGCGTCCATCAGCAGCGCATTCAGACCGCCACGGGTTACCGAATAGACCAATTCATCGGGACGTTGTCCATATGGCAGCATTTGCGTGGTGCCGTCGCCGTCGTGGAGCATGCGTCCGCGCATCGGGATCAGCATGGGTTGGACGGTATCGAAAACGCCGGCCCTTCTTAATGGCTCGATGCCGCGGGCCGCGAGAGCCAGGTTTATCGAGCGCCCGGCCGGTATCGTCTCCCTGCGCATGTCGGCGCGAAACTCGTAAACGTCAACCGCGAGCCCGCGCCGCGCCAGTAATAGTGCGCACAGGCTGCCCGCAAGTCCGCCGCCGAGAATGCTGATTTCATTACGCGATTCGCTCATGATGTCGCCTCCACGGCGCGGCGCAATTTTTCGACGAAGCGGTAAACCTCGACGAAGCTGTTGTAAAGCGGTACCGGTGCGACGCGTATCACGTCCGGTTCGCGCCAGTCGCACACCACACTATCAGCCTCGAGGTGTTCGAAGACTGCATGGCCATTGCTGCCACCGAGTCTGAGCGAGAGCTGGCATCCGCGCCGCTCCGGTTGCGGCGGGGTGATGCTCTCCACCGCATCGCTCAGGCGTTCGCGAATACCGCGTTCCAGAAAACCTGTCAGTGCTCGTGACTTCGCGCGCAAATCTGCCATTCCGGCTTCATGGAAAAGTCGCAGCGACGCAATTAACGATGTCATTGCAAGGATCGGCGGGTTTGACAACTGCCATCCTTCCGCGCCGGGAATCGGGCGAAACTCCGGTCCCATCCGAAAGCGGCTCGTTTTGTCGTGTCCCCACCACCCGCAAAAACGCGGCAGGCCGGCATCGTCGGCGTGCCGGGCATGGACAAAACACCCGCCTATCGCGCCGGGTCCGCCGTTCAGGTATTTGTAATTGCACCACACGGCGAAGTCGGCGTCGGCGTCATGCAGGCTTAGTGGTACGTTGCCAACGGCATGCGCGAGGTCCCACCCGACTGCACAACCCTTGTGCCGCGCCAGCGCAGTGACAGCCGCAATATCGAAAAGTTGTCCCGAGTAATACTGAACCCCCGGCAACATTACCAGCGCAATGGACTCGCCTTCGCGTTCGATCAACTCCAGCAGGTCTTCGTCGCGGATCACGTGTTCTCCGCCGCGTGGGCCGATCTCGAGCAACGCCTCGGCCGGGTCAAGGCCGTGGAAGCGGACCTGGCTCTCCGCCGCATAGCGGTCCGACGGGAATGCAGGTTTCTCGATCAGCAGCTTGAATCGCTTACCGTTCGGGCGGTAAAAGCTCACCATCATCAGGTGAAGATTGACGGTAAGGGTGTTCATCGTGACGACTTCGTCGGGTTGCGCGCCAACGACTTCCGCCATGTGTGGAGTGAGGTTTTCGTGGTACGGCATCCATGGCCGCCGTGCATCGAAGTGGCCGTTAACGCCGAGCCGTGCCCAGTCCTCGAGTTCCTCCGCAATCAACCCGGGAACAGCGCGCGGTTGCAAGCCGAGTGAGTTACCGCACAGGTAAATCAGGGCATTGCCTGCGTCGTCCTCCGGCAGGAAAAAACGCTCGCGCAATTCCGCAAGTGGGTCGGTGGCGTCGGCGTGTCTGGCGCTGTCGAGCGTGAAAGAAGGGTTCATGTCGGAGACCTCCGGGCAACTGTGCCAGCGCCGGCCGCATCGAGCAAATCGTTACCCGGACCGTGTCCGGCCGCGCCCGGTATTGATCCGGCGGCAGCGCTGATCACGCGCTTACCTCGCATTCAAACAGTCAAATAATAATTAATATAAACAGTAGTTTGTAATTATTTTGAGTGCATTAAATGAAGTATAGAAATTGAATCGTTCTGACGATTCGTCGATTTTCGCGATGGCCGGTTTCAGCGCGACGCGGTCGCACGCAGCGGGTGCAGTACCGGACGGCTCGGCGCGGCATCGCTGGCGAGGCAGGGCACTTGCAGATTGAGGAGGTAGCATCCGTCGGAAATTGTGTCGGGAACGAACACCATTTCGGTAATCGTCGCGTCGCTGCGGGTTGCCAGTGTCAGCTCGCGAGAGCCCGGAGGCAGCCCCCAGAATATGCGGTGGGCGGCCAGGTGGCCCCCGTCCAGCAGCCGGTCGATCGATGGCAGGTCCACCAGCAGATGGCGGACGCCGAGCTCTACCAGCAGAGCCGCGGCATCCGCGGTCAGATACGGACACGGTTGGTCAGGCGGGTAGATCGCGGACTGCTTTGCCGGCGTGTTCGGCAACGTCCGCACAACCAGCGATGCGCAGTCGGGATTCCAGATGTCCATTAATGCGGCGTCAAGCGCGGCCGCCGATATCAGGCGATCTTCGGCGGATGAGTGCGGCCCGGCGTATTCGTCGCTGTCGCTGGCGAGTATCGGGGCTACGCTTATCAACGCCGCGGCGCCGACAAATCCGCTCGCTATGCGATCGACGCCGAAGCGCTGATTGGTGACATGACCGACACATTCGGTGTGGGTGCCGTTGCAATGCGGCGTGAGCGTCAGCGTCTCGCAGTTGCAACTTCCGCCTAAGCGGGTGTCTCCGGTAAATGAACCGGCATTCAATGGCTCGCTGGTCGCGGGTGCCGCGCCGAAGTGGTTTGGCTGATCGCCGTCCGGATGCAATACGATCGCAATGTCACAACCAAGCGGATCGACTTCCCAGAATTGTCCGCCGACCTGAAGACTGCAACATTTCTAGACAAACTGCTCGCGCTTGAGCCCGAGCCATTCGAGCGCGGTACCGGCCAGCAGTCGGTCGCGGACGGATGGGTCGAGATCCGGCATCGACTCGATCAGTTCGCCCGGCACACTTTCGCCAAGCGGGAAGGGGTAGTCGCTACCCATCGCAATCGACTCGGCGCCCATCAGCTTGATCATGTAGCGCAGCATATCCGGATCATGGACCAGCGCGTCGACATAAAATCGGCCTACGTAGTCACGCGGATTGCGTTGATTATCGACGGCACACAGGTCGGGACGCACCTGGAAGCCGTGTTCGATGCGCCCGAGAGTCGCCGGAAATGCACCGCCGCCATGGGCGAATGCAACCTTCAGGCGTGGCAGTTTCTCGAAGACACCGCCGAATATCATCGAGCAGATCGAAAGAGCGGTTTCTGCCGGCATGCCCACCAGCCATGGCAGCCAGTATTTCTGCATGCGATCGCGGCCGAGCATTTCCCAAGGATGAACGAACACGGCGGCGCCGAGTTCCTCGGCTGCCTCCAGCACCTCGAACACCCGGGCATCGTCGAGATTCCAGCCGTTGATATGAGTGCCAATTTCTATCCCGGCGAGACCGAGAGGTCCGATGCAGCGCTCTAGTTCGGGAATAGCCAGTCGCGGCTCCTGCATCGGCACGGTGCCGAGACCGATAAAACGCCGCGGATTGTCCGCTACGACCGCGGCGATATGGTCATTCAGAAGGCGCGACAGGTCGAGAGTGTCCTGCGGTTTCGCCCAGTAGCTGAACATGATGGGCACAGTAGACAAAACCTGTACATCGACGCCGTGGTCTTCGCAGTCGGAAATCCGGATTTCGGGGTCCCAGCAGTTCGCGCCGATCTCGCGAAAAAACTTGCCGTCCTGGATCATCCGGCCACAACCCGGCCCGTGCCGCTCCAGTTGCACGAAACCGCCGTAGCCATACCGTTCTTTCAGATTCGGCCAGTCCGGCGGGAGGATGTGGGTGTGGATATCTATCTTCACTACGTAACCGGTGGCTTGAGAATGCTGCCGCATTGGTCGCAGGTTCGCAGTGCCTGGTCCGCATAGAAGCGATCGAATACGGGCTTGAGTTCGGTTTCTATGTTGCTCAAATGAAAATACTCCTCGTGAAGCCTGGCATTGCAGTTTTCGCAAAACCACATGAAACCGTCTTGTCTCGTCTGCCTCACGTTTGCGTTCCACAACCAGCCCGACTGTATCGGCGAAACGCTGCGGTGAATGGGGGATGCCGGCCGGGAGCAGGAAAATCTCACCTTCGCGGATTGGTATGTCGACAGGCTGCCCGTCCTGCATTGTCTTGAGCAGCATGTCGCCCTCGACCTGGTAGAAAAACTCTTCGCCAGGGTCGTAGTGATAGTCCTTGCGCGTGTTGGGCCCGCCCACCACCATGATGATGAAATCGGACTGTTCGAAAACCTGCTTATTGCAGACGGGTGGCTTCAGTGCCTCGCGGTTGGCGTCAATCCATCCCTGAAAACTGAAAGCCTTTAGCTCGCGCATTGCAGGACTCCTGTGACGGCGACGCGCCGGGCGGGCACGAACAGCCTGAGCCCTGATTGTAATAGCAGCCGCCCGCGAAAGCGTGATTGACTTCGCGGGCGGCCGGATTGGCGGGAAATGCTCAGGCTGCGCGTGGCTGCCTTAGCCCGGTCTCCACAGCGAGTGCCTCGAACTGCTGCACCGGCACCGCGAGCATCTCGACCCCGTGCGCTATCGCGTGCCTGCGAACGCTCGCGGGGATGCTGTTTGCGACGACGCAGGGCGAGATCGGATGACCGATGCGCTTCTGTAACTCCACGGCGCAGCGCCGCGCTTCGTCGACTATCAGCGGCGATGCAATGCCACTGTTGATTTTCACCGCAAGTAACGGGCTCTCGCGGCGCTCGATCAGGAAGTCTATGAGTCCGGCCTCGAGTTCGATGAACTCGTCCTTGATGCGTTTGATATCGCCGAACAGCCAATCCGCGCAGTGGCTGAGCACTTCGGCCATCTGAAATCTGTTCATGGTCGTGTCTCCTCGCTCCATCCAGCCGCGATTGGCTGTTCCTGGTGGAGGAGATACTAGGGACGCACCGAGGCCGGATCATGTCCGAATGCGCCGCTGAGTTATCCCGATGCGTCGCCCTCAACGGGCGTTTGCGGCGCCGAGACCGGCACAATCGACACACCAGAGACCGCCGACGCCGTCCGCATCAATCCGCGCGGCAGTCAGATTTCGCCCCCACACGCAGCCGGTATCGAGCCCGAGAAGGCGCGGTTCCTGGAGTAGTCCCAGTGCGGACCAGTGGCCGAAAACGATCGGCGTGTCAGCGCTCGCACGGCCTTCTGCCCGAAACCATGGCACCAGTCGCGACGGTGCATCCGCGGGGGCGCAGGCCGGACCCAGGTCGAGACGCCCCTTGCGATCGCAAAAGCGCAGCCGCGTAAAGCAATTGATGATGAAGCGAAGCCGGTCATATCCGCGCAACTTGTCGCTCCACCGGTTTGGCTTGTTGCCGTACATATGCTGCAAAAGGTCAGGATAGGCGGGTCCGGCAAGTTCCCGCTCGACCTCCCGGGCATAGCCGAGGGCGGCCTCCAGCGACCATTGCGGTGCCAGACCGGCGTGCACCATCAGGACCCCGACTGTCGGATCGTAGTGGGCAAGCGGCAGTTGGCGCAGCCATTGCAGCAACTCATCGCAATCTGCGGAGGCAATTACCGGAGCGAGGGTAGGCTGGCTCTCCAGCGATTTGACTCCGGCGGCGATTGCGAGCAAATGCAGGTCGTGATTGCCAAGCACGGTTGTCGCACTGTCGCCGAGACTGCGAACGACGCGCAATACTTCCAGCGATTCAGGGCCGCGATTGACCAGATCGCCGGTTATCCACAATTGATCGGCGACCGGATCAAAGCGAATTTTATCCAGCAGTCGACACAGCGCTGTCGCACAACCCTGGATATCGCCAACAGCGTAAATGCTCACGATGGGGGAAAGCCGTGACCGTCAGTGCAGGGTGCCGGGCACCGCCAGCGTAAACGGAGATATCTGCGCTTCGAAGTGATGCCCGTCATCGGCGAGCATCTGGTAACTGCCCTCCATGCTGCCAACCGGCGTTTCGATAGCGGCCCCGCTGGTGTAGCGGAAAGACTCACCTGGTCGCAGATGCGGGTGCTCGCCGACCACGCCCTCGCCGCGGACCTCCTGCTTGCGGCCGTCGGCGTCGGTGATGATCCAGTGACGGGTGAGGAGTTTGGCCGGCACCTCGCCGCTGTTGGTGATCGTGATGGTGTAGGCAAATACGAAACGACGTGAATCGGGGTCGGATTGGTTGCGGATAAACTGCGTTTTGACCGCGACGTCGACGTCGTATCCCAATTCCTTTCTATCGCTCATGCTTCTCCCTTACTTTCGCTCAGTCATCGAGTCTGACCGCCAGCACGTCGCATGGGGCGCCGCGCAGAACAGCGTCTTCAGTGCCGTGGCGCAGCACGGCAAGACCATGACGTTCATGGCTACCAACGACGACGAGGTCGATAGCGTCTTCATCGACGACCCGCATGACCTCTCCCTTGATGCTGCCGACCTCCACGCGCTCGCGTGCTTCACCAAGATGGTGGCTTCGCGACAGCGCAGCGAGTCGTTCCCTGGCGTTGCGGACAAGGTCCTTTTCGATATCGATCGCCGGCATCAACGCTTCGCCCATGGGCTCGACCGGCACGTACTCGACGACATGCAGCAGTGCCAGTTCTGCGCCGAGCCGGTGCGCCACCTGGTTGGCCCGGCGGATCACGATATCGCTGTCCCCGGTGAGATCGACAACGGCCAGAATTCGCTTGTAGTCAGACATTTGATGCCACCGCTCCATTGCACCAGCCCCAGTATACCGAGTCGCGCCGCTGTCTGGCCGCAAACCGTTTTCAGGCTCCGCCAGCCGGGGCCAGGTTCGCGACCCGCACGAAATCGCCCGGCGCGAGCCGCTCGGGTCGGTCGCCGGGATCGATGTCCAGTTGCTCGAGTTGTTCCGGGGTGGCGAAGCCGGCGAGCGCATTGCGCAGGGTTTTGCGGCGGAACGAAAACGCCTGGCGCACCACATTGGCAAAACGGTCCGGGTCGGAGGGGGCGGGCGGCGCAACGGTATGCGGCGCGAGGCGCAGGAACGCGGAATCCACCCGTGGCGGTGGATTGAATGCTCCCGGGCCGATGTGAAAAAGCGGCTTGGCCTCGAAGTAGATCGCAAGCATGATCGTCAGGCGTCCGTAGCGTTTGCTTCCGGGTGCGGCCGCGATTCTCTCCACCACCTCTTTCTGAAGCATGAAGTGCATGTCCTGGATGCAGTGACGCTGTTCGACGAGCCGGAACAGCAGCGGAGTGGAAACGTTATAGGGTAAGTTGCCGACAATCCTCAGCTTTTCCGGCGCCGCCGCAAGCGCGCAAAAATCGAACTCGAGAGCATCCGCCTGGTGGATGCGCAGTTCTCCCAGCCCGGCGCACCTGGTGGTCAGGCGTGGAATCAGATCACGGTCGAGTTCCACCGCATCGAGGCTGCCGGTCTGGCGCAGCAACCTTTGCGTGATCGCACCGAGGCCGGGGCCGATCTCGACGAGGCGCTCGCCCGCGGTGGCGCCAATCGTATCGACGATCCGCTGGATGATCCCGGGATCGTGGAGAAAATGCTGGCCGAACCTTTTCCTGGGACGGTGGCTCAAGCGGTTGTCCTGGCGTTTCTGAAAGATTTCCGACGATTATGAAGTAGTGGGTGGAGAATGCCCACGGGGATCAGTCGGTCAGGTGAAAGTGGGAACTCCAGGCCTTTGCGCAAGCGTCCGTGACAACGGGCTTGAACCAAAGTTGCAGATAAACCCTCCAGGGAGGTTCTTAAGAAATCTGGAACGTCTGACTTGCGAGAGCTAAGCTTTTAGCTGGACAACATGTAAGCGGGTGCCGCGCAGGTCAGCCAAGCTATCCAACACGACAGAGGCGTGACGGGGCAATGAACAATAAAAACATCGTACTGGCCATGTTGGCTGCAACCACCATGTTGTCGGGGCCGAATACTGTCGCAGCGGATGACTTCGCCGATACGATCTATTTCGGCGGTCCCATTGTCACGATGATTCGCGATGGAGACAGGGTCGAGGCCCTTGCTGTACGCGATGGGATTATCGTCGCAAGCGGTGACAAAGCGAACGTCCTTTCCCTGCAGGGCGCGACCACCAGGATGCTTGACTTGAAGGGGCGCGCGCTTCTGCCGGGGTTCATCGACGCCCACTCCCACGTAGTGCAGTCAACCTTCAAGTTCGCCGTGGTGAATCTCGATCCTTACCCGATCGGAGATGTCCGGACTATCGCCGACATCCAGCGCAAGCTTCGTGAGCGAATAAAGAAGACGAACCCCGAGCCAGGCAAATGGGTTTTCGGCTGGGGGTACGACGATACCGGCGTGGCGGAGCGGCGGCATCCAACGCGTGATGACCTCGATGCGGTGTCGACGGACCACCCGATACTACTTATGCACATCTCCAGCCACCTGATGGCAGCAAACAGCAAGGCCCTTGAACTCGCGGGCATAACCGCTGATACGTCGGACCCAGACGGCGGCAAGATCCAGCGGATGCCCGGGAGCAACCAGCCGAACGGCGTGCTGGAAGAGACGGCGATGGCGTTTTTGCTCGCAAAGATCCCAGCGCCGTCGCCGGAGCGCGCTCTGGAAATGCTCTCTTTCGGCCTCGGCAAATACGCCGAGGCGGGTATCACGACGGCACAGGAGGGCGGTGCCGTGCCGGGCATGCTCAGCTTGCTCGAGCGCGGCGCCGAGGCAGGAATACTGCCCATCGACATCGTCTCGTACCCGGTATTCGCGACGCTCGACGACACCACTTTCGAGCGGATCGCGAAGCATTGGAACGAGCCCGCTCGCTACCGTATGGGCGGCGTCAAGTTTGTCCTGGACGGATCGATCCAGGGATATACGGCGTTTCTAAGTAAGCCTTATCACGTCCAGCCCGGCTCCGACGCGAAAGTCGAGGCCGACAGCTGCGGTTCCGACGCCGGTATGAAGATGGTTCTCGGTGGCGACTCAATCGAGAGCGCCTATGAAGCGCACGAGGGGTCAGAGGTTTCGGAAGACTACCGCGGATATCCGAACATGTCGTTGGAGGAGGTGGTCAAGTGGGTCCGCCTGACGGACGAGGCCGGCGTTCCCTTCCTCGCGCATACCAACGGCGACGCCGCGACGGATATGCTGATCGAGGCGTTGCGCACGGTTCGAGCGGAGCGTCCGCGGCCCGATCTACGCTCCGTCATCATTCACGCCCAGACCATGCGCGAGGATCAATTGAATGTCGCCGCCAACCAGGGGCTGGTGCCGTCATTCTTTCCCATTCACGTCCAGTTTTGGGGCGACCGACATCGCGACATCTTTCTCGGACCGCTGCGCGCCGCGCGCATCAACCCGGCCCGCTCTGCGCTCGACCGCGGCATGAAGATCACACTGCATCACGATGCTCCGGTGGCCGGCATCAACATCCTGAACGTCATTTCCGCTGCGGTGAACCGGCGTACCACAAGCGGAGAATCGCTCGGCCCGGAGCAGGCTATCACCCCTTACGAAGCCTTGCGCGCGGTGACCAAGGACGCAGCCTGGCAGTACTTTGAGGAGCATCGCAAAGGCTCGCTCGAGACTGGCAAGCTGGCGGACATGGTGATTCTTTCCGAAGACCCGCTGGAACTCGATCCGATGAAAATCGACACGATCGAGGTTCTCCAGACCATCAAGGAAGGCAAAACCATATACCCTGCAAACCCCGATTGAGCGGCGCATTGCGGTAACGGCGTGAACATCTCGCCCCCGGCCGCGCAAAATAGCGAAGGGTCATGTGTGACCGGCCTGCAATAGTTGCGGATGATCTGAATTTCACGGCCAACCAGATGACGAAGGCCAAGCCGCGGGCCGCATTGCTGGCGGTGGCAGCAATTGTGCTGTCCGGTTGCTCAGACGACACCGCCAGGACGAAGAAAAGCACGACAGCGGCAACCCCGCTGTCCATGCTCGAAGGCACGGTCTGGCAGGTCGAGGCTATTGACAACAGCGGGCCCCGATTCAGCGCGGATGAGGCGTATCGGCCGCGAGCGCCCGTTCCCGGGTTTTTCGGCGCAGAGAGCCCTTGCGGTCCGTTACGGCGACTCTGTTGGGACCGCTGTTCGCTCAGGATCAGACTGTCACCGAGATCGCGGGCAGCCCTCATCCCAATATCGATAACTCCACGTAATCCGCGGAGAAACCACTCCGGGCTTGGCTTCTGACCGAACCTTTTTCGGGGCGGTGATGCAACGGTTTTCTGCTCGTTGCCATCATTGACAACAGTGCTCAGGGAGTCGAAACGACTCTCCGCCATCGCCTGCGCAGCCACAGCATCAGGACGTCGTTCCGCTACGTTTTACGATATCGGCCGCCAGACCCAGCGCGGCCACCAGGCTGCCGCAGTCAGCGCGTCCGCTACCGGCCAGGTCCAGTGCCGTGCCATGATCGACCGACGTTCGCACGATCGGCAGGCCAAGGGTGACGTTGACCGCGCGGCCGAAGCTGGCGTGTTTCAGCACTGGCAGACCCTGATCGTGATACATCGCGAGCACTGCATCGGCGCAAGCCAGCTGCGCCGGAGTGAATGCGGTGTCAGCCGGTATCGGTCCGACAACGTCAATGCCCTCGGCCCGAAGTTCGTCCAGCGCCGGTCCGATCGTCTCGATCTCCTCGCGACCAAGATGTCCGCCTTCGCCCGCGTGCGGGTTCAGGCCGCACACAAGGATCCGCGGCTGGCGGAGTCCGAACAGTTGCCGCAGGTCGCGTTCCAGTACGCCAATAACGGCCCGCAGCGAGTCCCGGGTGATCGCCGCGCTGACCCGTGAGAGCGCCAGGTGAGTCGTTGCCAGCGCCACGCGCATCGAGCCGCCGACGAGCAGCATCACCGGCCGATCGCTGCCGGTGGCAGCGGCGAGGTATTCGGTATGGCCGGTGAACGCAAAGCCGGCATCGTTGATCACGCCCTTGTGCAAAGGCGCCGTCACCATGGCGTCGAAGGTCCCGTCGAGACAGCCGGCGGCTGCCTGCTCGAGCAACGCGAGCACGTGGGCGGCATTGGCCGGATCGAGGTGGCCGGGGCGGCACGCTGCGGCCAGCGGATGATCCGCAACCACCAGGTGCCCGGGACGGTGCGGTGGAATCGCACCGCCGTTGAAAGCTGTAAGCGCAACGTCAGCATCGAGACGCCGGGCGCGCTCGGCAAAAAGCTCGAGGTTTCCGGCCACCAGCAATCGCGCCGGGAGCGGGTTCGCGGCCAGCGCGATGCAAAGATCGGGGCCGATGCCCGCGGGTTCGCCCGCCGTGACGATAATTCGAGGGAGCGCCACGTCTATGCAGCGCTAGAGCTTGTATTCGACAAAGGCCTCGTCACGTAATTGCCGCACCCAGATTTCGCTTTGTTCGGCCACCTTGCGCTGGAGGATCGCCATGTAGGCATCGTTGCGAAGCTTGTCCTGGGTGCTGTCGTACTCGCGAACTTCGAGCAGTTCGACGATATGCCAGCCGAACCGGGTCTGGAACGGCTCGCTGATTTCGCCGATCTGCAGGTCTTTTACGACCGCGTCGAACTCGGGGACGAAGGTGCCGGGTTCGGTCCAGCCGAGATCGCCCCCGTCGGAGCCCGAGCCGGGGTCTTCGGATACCGCAAGCGCCACGGCGCCGAAGTCCTCGCCATCAAGAATTCGCTGGCGGACGGCCTGCAGTTCGGTTTCGACCGTGGCGTCGTCCTTTAATTCGTTGGCCGTCATCAGGATATGGCGAAAATGGGACTGGGTTACGAACACCGGGTCCACGCCGCGGACTTCGTTGATCCTGATGATATGGAAACCGCTCGAGCTGCGTATCGGCTCGGAAATCTGCCCGGCTTTCATCGCGGGGACGATATCCGAAAAAATCGTCGGTAGCTGGGCGCCTTTGCGCCACCCGAGGTAGCCGCCCTCGAGCGCATCCTGGGCATCCGAATACGATACCGCCATCTCGTTGAATTCCTCGCCCTGTAGCAGGCGCCGATACACGGTCTGGGCTTTCTCGGACGCGATCTCGAGCTGCTCAGGCGTGGCAGACGAGGGGATGCTTATCAGGATATGCGACATTTCGAACTCGGCGCCGGCCCCGGAGGTCTGCTCCTCCATCAGCTGATCCAGTTCGCGTTCGGATACATTGACACGCGCATCGACATCCCGCTGACGCAGCTGTGAGATCGTCATTTCGCGGCGCATTTCCTCGCGGTAGTCAGCGTAGTCGATACCCTGCTGGGCCAGCACCTGTGGCAGCTGTTCGAACGAGACCTTGTTGTTGGCGGCGATCCGCGCAAGCGTGCTGTTGAGCTGCTCCTCGGTAACCCTGATATCCAGCCGGGCGGCCCGTTGCATCTGAATTTCCGCGATGACGAGGCGTTCGAGCACCTGCTGCCGCAATACTCCGCGCGGCGGCAGTTGCACGCCCTGCTCCCGCAACCGCTGCGAGATCAGGCGCATCTGTCCCTCGAGTTCGCTCTGCAGCACGATGCCGTCGTTGACGATCGCAACGACCCGGTCGAGCAATTGTCCCGATGTCGATAACTCACGGGTTTGCGCGATGGCCTGATTGCAGCCAAGCGCCGCCACGGCGACGCCGATCAGAATGAATTTTTTCATTGCACCGTAAATGTAATGTTTTCTCGGACTTATTGATAACCGAGAATGCCGTCCTGTAACAGCGACTCTACGCTGGAACCGACACTTGCAAGTCCCTTGAGTTCCAGCTGCAGCATGAATGCCGTATCCCTGTCGCCCTCGCGGTCGGTAATCAGGCGGCGATACACCCCGCGCAGCGCCCAGCAACAGTTCTCGTATTCGAGTCCGACAAACCGCTCGAGTTCCGAGTCGTCGCGAATCGAGTAATTATACCTGCCAATCGCGCGCCAGCGCTTCGACAGCGGCCATGCGGTCGAGAAGTCGATCTGCTCGAGCTGGTTTTCGATGAGCCGATAAGACAGGTTCGCGACCCGGTCGGCCTTCGGCCGGTACTGGAATCGTACCGCGGCCTTCTCGAATTCGTCCTTGTCCTGGTCCCAGCGCACGTCCAGGTCGACGTTCCAGGCGTTGTAGAGGCCGAATCCGAGCTCGGCGATGACGTCGGAACTGCCGCTGCTGTTCGGGGTCTCGCCGGGCAGAGACACGGATTCGTTCTCAAAGAAATACTGCTGCCCGATTGTTGCCGACAGAAACTGGCGCCCCGTCTCAGGGTCGAAAACCCGCGTCGTCAATCCCATCGCGATCCGGTTGGTATCGCCGAGTCTGTCGGGCCCGGCGTAGCGATTGACCTGGAACAGCTGAACGAGATTGAAGTCCGGCTCGAGCGTGTCGAATATCGGGATGTCGTCCTGGTCTTTGTGCGGGATATAAACATACTGGACCCTCGGTTCGAGCGTGTTCAGTACGACCCTTTTCTTGCCGGCCTCGCGCTCGAGACGCATCCCCGCATCGACCGAATAGATCGGCGCGGCGCGGTCTGGCGTGTCGTCGACGTCAGCATCACCGTCAATGTCGGACAAGCTGTAGATGGTGTAGCGGTACCCGGCGGCCGGACGCAGGTACATCCCGCCACGTTCCAGTGGTAATTCGGCGCGTGGATAGAGGTCCAGTCGCTGGCCGGTGACGCCGGTATCACGATCGAAATGCACGAATTCCGAATCGAGACCGAGGGTCGTCCCGAACCACTGTTGCGGCCAGCGCCCCTGGGCGATCAGTTGCGGCAGACGCTCGTAGGGCTCGTCAACGCGGGCAATGGTGTCGTCGATGGTCTGGAAATTCTGGAAACGCGCCAGCAGCGACCAGTTTGGCGAGTTGCGCTCGAACTCGAGCGCGCGCTCAAGGTGGGTCTGGCTGGTGGACGCGGCATTGCTGCCGAGATCCTCGAAATAGTTGGCGTCGCTGGCATCGGAGGCGTCGATGTTGGCCCACCAGCCGTTGTCGAAACGGGTCTGGTGAAGGATAGAGGCGAAATGCCGGTCATCGCCGTCGCGTTCGTCGTCGCTCGGCAGGTACTCGAGCTGAATTTCCCCGGCAGTCTGTGGTTCGCCGAACAGATAGCGGAATTCGTTGTTGTACTGGATGCCGCGCTTGGTCATCAGGCGTGGCGAGAAGGTCAGATCGTAGTTGGGCGCGATATTCCAGTAAATCGGCGTGCGCAGCTCGAAGCCGCTGCGATCGGAGTTGCCGATTTCCGGAATCAGAAACCCGGATTTTCTCCGCTCGTCGAGCGGAAAGGTGAAATAGGGCAGGTACAGAAACGGCACGCGCTTGAACTTGATCATGGCCTGCTGGGCAGCGCCACGTCCGGCCTCGCGGTCGAGTTCGATCTTGTCGGCATTCAGTACCCAGTCCTCTTTGTCCTCGGGACAGGTCGTATAAGCCACATCTCTGAGCTTGATCGATTCTTCAACGCCGCTGCGCAGCGTCGCGGCAGAGCCGCGGATGCCGCGATCGGGAATCAGAAACTGCGCGCCGGACAGCCGCGCATGCCGGGTCCGGCTGTTATAAACTGCGCTGTCGCCGCGCAACTCGACCCCGGGGCGCTGCAGGCGTACGTGCCCCGATAACTCAAAATGCTCGGATACCGGGTCGAAGGTAGCGAGATCGGCGCGCAACCGGCTCTCGCCCTGGCTGACTTCAATGTCGCCTTCGAGGGTTGCGCGTCCGTCGCGGTAGAGTTCGGCGTGGTCCGCTGTGATCACGATGCTGTCGAACAGCTCCGACGGCACCAGCGTCCATTCGCGCTCTGCGGGGCCGCTGACAGGACAGAGCTCCTGGGCTCCGGCCGCGTGAGCGGCGAGGCCCAACGCCAACGCGGCAGCGATTCGATTCGAAGACTTCATGCGGCGGCGGTACGATGGCACAGTTGCCGGGTGGCTGCAATGACTGCAAAGCAAACGATGAATAACGACAATAAGGGCTCCGCCCGGACCCGATCACAGGGCGGCGGAATGCCGTTGCGACGAGGGCAGGGTCGATGCGCGCAATGATACTTGCCGCCGGCAGGGGCGAGCGGATGCGGCCGCTGACCGATACGGTACCGAAACCACTGCTCGAGGTCGGTGGAAAACCTCTTATCGTCTGGCACCTGGAGCGGCTCGCCGCGGTCGGAGTCAGCGACGTCGTGATTAACCTGTGCTGGCTTGGAGAAAAGATCCGGGCGCGCCTCGGTGACGGCCGCCAGTGGGGACTGCGACTGCATTACTCGCCCGAACCGCCCGGCGCGCTCGAAACCGGCGGTGGTATTTTTCGCGCGCTGGCGAAATTGGGGGATGAGCCGTTTGTCGTCGTCAATGGCGATATCTTCTGCGATTTCGATATCTCTCTTCTCACGCTCGGACCGGACGATGTCGCCTGCCTCGTGATGGTCCCGAATCCGTCCCACAATCGCGCTGGCGATTTTGCGTTGTGCGACGGTCGGCTCCGCGACGATGCCGGCGACGGCCTCACTTTCAGTGGTATTGCGATGTATCGCGCTGCGTTGTTCGATGGTTGCGAGGAGGGGGTGTTCCCGCTGGCTCCGCTGCTGCGCGATGCGATGGCCGAGAGCCGGGTAGGCGGCCTGCTGCACAGCGGTTTATGGCGCGACGTAGGAACCCCGCAGCGGCTTGCCGAACTCGACGCCTACTTGAGGCAGAGGCCGGTCGGATAGCCGAGTCGTTGCAACAGGTGCGGTGCGAGGTCTGCGGCTACCTGGCGCGGGTCCGCCGGGCCACCGAGATCTTCCAGCTGGGTGACCTCGAGCCCTGCGAAGCCACACGGGTTGATACGGGCAAAAGGCTCGAGATCCATCGCCACATTGAATGCCAGCCCGTGATAACTGCAGCCTCGACGGATTCGCAGGCCGACGCTGGCGAGCTTGCGACCATCCACGTAGACGCCGGGCGCATCGGCGCGCGGACACGCCTCGATGCCATAGCCGGCAGCCGTATCGCAAACGGCCATTTCCAGTGCGGTGACAAGGTCGCGCACCCCGAGTTTCTGCCGGCGCAGATCGATCAGTGGATAGACAACCAGCTGTCCCGGTCCGTGATAGGTCACCTGGCCTCCACGATCGATCGGGACGACCGGAATAGTGCCGGGCGCGAGGAGATGTTCGCGGCTGGCCGCCATACCGAGGGTAAACACCGGGGGGTGCTGCAAAAACCAGATTTCGTCGCGAAAATTCGCATCGCGCACGTCGGTGAGCGCCTGCATTCTGCGCCAGGTCGGCTCGTAATCCCGCATGCCGAGCCAGCGCAGGCTGACCGGTTCGGTCACAGGCTCATTACCACATGTGGGCTGGCGGTCAGATCTTCGTAAATAGCGTCGATCTGGGCCCTGTTTTGCGCTACGATCGTGGCGGTAATGGAAACATACCGGCCACCACTGCTGCGCCGTTCGCTGATCCGGCTGGCGTCCAGCTCGCCCCAGTGGCGGGCGATGATCGTACGCACTTCGCGGCGCAGTTCGGCGTCATCCGCGCCGAAAATCTTGATCGGAAATTCGCAAGGAAACTCCATGAGTTCGTTGTCGCTCACGTGATCTCGCCTCCGTTTTCCTTGCAACGCTGGTAGAGCTCGTGGACCCGGCCCCAGAGCGGACCCGGGCGCCCATCCCCGACTGCCTGGCCGTCGAGTATTGTCACCGGCAGCACTTCGCGGGTGGCGCTGGCAATCCAGATTTCGTCGGCACAACGCAGAGTCTGCTCCGGAATGTCCTGTTCGCGAATGTCGATGCCGTCGGCTGCCAGCAGCGCCACCACCAGATCGCGGGTCGTGCCGGGCAGCAGGCGATGGCTGTAGGGCGGCACGCGCACGCAGCCGTTCGTCACGATCAGCACACTGCTCGAGGCCCCTTCATGAAGCAGACCATCGCGCAACAACAGGGTCTCTTCGGCGCCGGCATGGTCGGCATCGCTGGCGAGCAGCACGTTTGCGAGCAACGCCGTCGATTTGATGTCGCAGCGCGCCCAGCGGATGTCGTCGGCGGTGATCGCCGTGACGCCGCTCGCGCGCGCCGCGCTGCGGTCGGCGAGCGGCATCGCCATCGCGAACACGGTGGGTGTGAGGCCGGGCCTGATCCGATGGTCGCGCCCGGCGCCTGCGCCACGCGAGACTTGCAGGTAGACGGCCATGGAGCCCGCGCCGTTTCGCTGCACAATACTTGCGAGCAGCGCATTCCAGTCTTCGCGGCGCAACGGGTTGTCGAGGCGAATCCCGTCGAGGCTGTGTTGCAACCGGTCGTAATGGCTGTCCGCGCGAAATACACGGCCTGTATAGACCGGGACGACCTCGTAGACCGCGTCGCCGAACAGAAATCCACGATCGAGTACCGGCAGGCTGAGGCCGGATAGCGGCGCGTATTTGCCGTTCAGATATGCGATGTCGTAGGGGTCGGCCATAAGGGCATGATTATTCGAACCAGAGCAGGATCTCGTCCATGATGCGATCGAAGAAATCGCCGGATGCGACGGCCTCCAGCGGATGTAGCGGTTTCTCGAGGACAATTTCATCATTCAGCGAGACCCGCACCGTTCCAAGCTGGTCTTCACTGGTTATCGGCGCAACAACCTGGGCATTAAGATCCATTTCGGCATTGAGACTGTCGCGTTGCCCGCGCGGGATAATGACGAAAACGTCGTCGTCGAGACCGAGATCGACGCGTTCTTTCGTTCCCTTCCATACCCGCACTGACGTCAACGGTTCCCCGGCCGCGAACAGCTTGTGAGTCTCGTAAAACTGGAAGCCGTAGCCGAGCAGCGACTGGCTGGCACTGGCACGTGCATTGGCGTTCGGTGTGCCCATGACGACGGAAATGAGCCGCATATTGTCGCGCTTTGCCGAGGCAACCAGGCAGTACCCGGCCGCTTTGGTCATGCCCGTTTTGACCCCGTCAACGGTACTGTCGCGCCACAATAATGCGTTGCGGTTGCTCTGCGTAATGTCGTTGTAAGTAAATTCGCGTTGCGAGTACCAGCGCCCATAGTAATCGGGGAACTCGGCAATCAGGGCCCGGGCGAGCAGTGCCATGTCGCGCGCGGTCGAGTAATGGTCGGCGGCGGGCAGCCCGGTTGCATTGCGGAAGTTGCTCGAGGTCATGCCGATGGCCAGTGCCGCCTGGTTCATCATCACGACGAAAGTCTCTTCGGTGCCGGCGACTCTTTCAGCCAGTGCAACACTGGCGTCGTTGCCCGATTGCACGATCATCCCCTGCATCAGGTCCTCGACCCTGACCCGGGAATTGACCTCGATGAACATCCGTGAGCCCTCGGTTCTCCATGCCTTCTCGCTGACCGTTACCTCATCGTCAAGGCTGAGCCGGCCGCTACGGAGTTCGCCGAAAACCACGTAAGCGGTCATGATCTTGGTGAGACTGGCTGGTTCGAGCCGCTCGTCCGGATTTTTCTGGGCGAGGACCTGGCCGGAACCATGCTCTATCAAGATATAGCCCTTGGCGTTTATGGCCGGGGCCGCGGGAATCGGCAGACTGGCCGATGCGGACAAGCTGAACAGCCAGACAGCGGCTGTTACGAGCGAGTGGAAAAAAAGGGGGTGTCGCGTCCTCATTGAGCGCGGGTTCCTCTCTTGCGAATGGGGTTGGCCGGGAAAAGGACAATTGTAACCGGCACCGCCGCTGCGCCCAAAGTCTGGCTTTGCGCCGTCAGGGATCCACAGCGAGGTGGGCGTCGCGAATTCCCAGTTCGTCGAGTCTGGCGACAGTCGTATCAAACCGGGCGACATCGGGAACCGGGCCAACCCAGACCCGATAGACGAGCGTGCCATCGCCGCGTTTGACGGTGCGGATCTGGACCGTTCCGAGATCGTACTGGTTTAGCCACTCGGCCTGGCGATCGGCATTGGCGCGCTGGGAAAAAGCGCCTGCCTGCACGTACATCGCGCGCGCCGGCGCGGTCTCGATCACGGCTGTGGCGGTGTCGACAGCGGCCGATCCGCCAAGACTTCTGACCTCCACCAGCGCGGTACCGTCGCGCACCATGTCGAGTTTGTGCGCGGCTGCATACGACAGATCTATGATGCGATTGTCGACGAACGGTCCGCGGTCATTGACGCGCACGACAATCCGTCGTCCGTTGCTGAGGTTGACCACCTCGACGCAGGCCGGCAACGGCAGCGTCTTGTGTGCAGCGGTCATCGCATGCATGTCATACGCCTCGCCGGTGGCGGTGGCTTTGCCATGAAACTTCGTGCCGTACCATGAGGCTACACCGCGTTCGAGATAATCGCGGTTGGAGGGCAGTAAATGGTAGCGCTCGCCGAATACTTCGTAGAACGGGGGATTCCCCGAGCGGCTGCGCGGCTCGTCGTGACAGGTGCCGCTGGTGGCGCTCGGGGGCACCGTGGTTGTGGGTGCGCCATCCTGATCGCGCAAGGGTGAGCAGCCGGCCAGCACAAGAGCCAGCATAACCAGCCAGGCTGGTTCAGGGCGCAACGCTTGCCTCGGTATGGAATTTCGCTGCCACTGCCTCACCGAGCTGGAAAACGGCCAGTGCGTACATTGCGCTGCGGTTGTAGCGGGTAATGACATAGAAGTTGTTGAAACCGATCCAGTGCTCCGGTCCCGCGCTGCCCTCGAGCACGATCGGCATCGCCTTGGCGCTGTCGCTGAGGCTGGTCGTGAAAGCGAATCCTCGCTGCTGCAGCGACCCAACGGTGTCGGTCAGCTTGAGCGTGTTCTTGCCCGGTTCGCCATCGAAACTGTCGATCTGTGCGGTTACCGCAACCGGTTCGCCGGATTGCCAGCCGTGCTCACTGAAATAGTTGGCCACGCTCGCGGTGACGTCTTCCCAGTCCGTCCAGAGGTCGATGCGACCGTCGTCGTTGGCGTCAACGGCATAAGCGCGGAAACTGGACGGAATGAACTGCGGCGCACCCATGGCTCCGGCGTAAGAGCCGGTCGCGGCAAGCGGATCGACTGCTGACTCGCGGGTAAGCAGCAGAAATTGCTCGAGTTCCGAGCGGAAAAATTTAGCGCGTGGCGGGTAGCTGAAGGCGAGAGTCGAGAGTGCGTCGATCACCCTGTAACCACCGGTAATACGCCCGTAAAAAGTCTCGACTCCGAGAATCGCCACGATCGTGCGGGCAGGCACGCCGGTTTGCTGCGCGACCCGTTGCAGCAGTTTCTCGTGCTCGCGCCAGAACTCGACACCGGCATCGATACGCTTCTGCGTGATAAAAATCTCGCGGTACTCATGCCACGGCTTGGTGCGCTCGGCCGGGCGACTGATTGCATCGAGGATTTTCTGTTTCGTCTCGGCCCCGGCAAACAGGTTGTTGAGCCACTCGAGTTCGAAACCGTGTTGCGAATTCATTTCGCTGACGAACTCGGTGACCTGCGGATCGTCGAGTCCGTGGGCGGCCGGCA
The DNA here is from genome assembly GCA_963699835.1 of uncultured Gammaproteobacteria bacterium. GTDB lineage: Bacteria > Pseudomonadota > Gammaproteobacteria > Steroidobacterales > BM003 > BM003. Next base: position 468,109 of record CAVOVJ010000003.1, read on the forward strand.
GCGCCAGCGCCAGCGCCGTGGCCACGGTGAGTGTGCGTAGTTTCGCGCGGGTCTTTGAATTTGTCGGCATCAGGTCGGCAGCAGCTTGCGGTGGGTGTGGACGGACATGAGGATACCGAATCCTGCCATTAGGGTCACCATCGACGTTCCGCCATAGCTGACCAGCGGCAGCGGTACCCCTACGACGGGCAGCAGTCCCGTTACCATTCCAGTATTTACAAACAGATAGACGAAAAACGTCAGGCTGATGCTGCCGGCGATCAGCCGCGAGAAGGTGTCCTGACCCTGCACCGCGATGTACAGGCCGCGACCGACGACGAACAGATACAGGACCAGCAGAAACAACAGCCCGAGCAGGCCGAATTCTTCCCCCGCCACGGCAAAAATAAAATCGGTCGATCGCTCCGGCAAAAACTCGAGCTGGGCCTGCGAACCGTTCAACCAGCCCTTGCCGAAGATCCCACCCGAGCCAATCGCGATTTTGGACTGAATGATGTGGTAGCCGGATCCGAGTGGGTCGTTTTCCGGGTTGAGAAAGGTCAGTACGCGTTGTTTCTGGTAGTCGTGCATGAAATACCACAGCACGGGCGCGGCACCGACCGCGAGCAGCGTCAGCAGCGCAATGATGCGGACTCGCAGGCCCGCCAGCAGTATGACGATTACCCCCGAGCTTGCGATCAGCAACGAAGTGCCGAGATCCGGTTGTACCGCGATCATCAACGTCGGCACGATGATCAGGACGACCATCACGATCAGTTCCGACAGCCGTGGCGGCAGCGGGCGCCGGTGCAGGAACCAGGCAACCATCATCGGAACAGCGAGTTTCATGACTTCTGAGGGCTGGAAACGGATGACGCCAAGATCGAGCCAGCGTTGCGCGCCCTTGCCGACATCGCCGCCGACCAGCACGAATCCGAGCAGAACGATGCCGAACAAATACAGCCAGGGCGACCACATGCGCAGAAAGTTCGGGGGTATCTGGGCGGCGGCAAGCATGACCGCGAAGGCAAAACCGATTCGCACCACCTGGCGGGTTAGCAGATCCCCGCTCTGCCCGCCGGCGCTGAACAGGATGACCAGGCCGGCGCCGGCGACCGCAAGCAGGCCCGCCAGCAGGGGACCGTCGAGGTGGAGATTGCCGAGCAGGCGCGCCGCCAGCGTCAGTTTGCGCTTGGGTTCGAAGTCCGGGCGTCAGCAAACATCAATTTTCCGCGCCGGCAAAATACTGATCGAAAATACGGCGGGCTACCGGCGCCGCCGTGCTGCTGCCGCCGCCACCGTTTTCGACGATGATGCCGAGCGCGAGCTCAGGGTTTTCCGCGGGGGCAAAGGCGACGAACAGCGCATGATGGCGGAGCCGTTCCTCAACCTCCTCGGCGTCGTATTCCTCCTCCTGGCCGATACTGAAAACCTGCGCGGTTCCGGTCTTGCCGGCGAACCGGTAGGTCGCGTCCGCGGCGCTGCGCCGCGCCGTGCCGGTCGGCCCATGCATCACCGCGATCATCGACTCGTGAACCTTCTGCCACGCATAACCATCGCCGTATTCCAGGTGCGTGAGCGGGTCCGGGTCGAGCACGGTTTCCTCGCCGGTGACCGGATCGCTGTAGGCGGCCAGCAGGTGCGGCCGGAATCGCGCGCCTTTCGCCGCGATGATGGCTGTGGAGTAGGCCAGTTGCAGCGGTGTCGCCAGCATGTATCCCTGGCCGATGCCGGTGATGACTGTCTCACCGGGAAACCAGACCTGGTCGGCGCGTCGCCGGAACGCGCGTTTCTTCCATTCGCGCGATGGCATCAGTCCCGGTTTTTCGCCGGGAACGTCGATCCCGGTAAGACGGCCGATACCAAAAGCAGTCATGATTTCGTGCATGCGGTCGATGCCGAGATCTACCGCGAGCTGGTAGTAGTAGATGTCACAAGACTGGGCGACCGACTCGACCAGGTCGACCCGGCCATGGCCGACTTTTTTCCAGTCGCGATAACGATGGGTTTGCCCCGGCAGCATGTAATACCCGGGACAAAAATGCTGTTCCTCCGGATCTTTGCCGAGCAGCGCCATTCCGGCGAGCCCGAGGATTGGTTTGATGGTCGATCCCGGGGGATACTGGCCGCGCAGCGCGCGGTTGAACAGCGGTTTGTCAGGGTCGGTCTGGAGGTTGTTGTAGTCCTTTTGCGAGATTCCAGCGGCGAACTGGTTCGGATCGAAGGACGGGGTGCTGGTCAGGATGCGTAAGGCGCCGTCGCGGACGTCGATGCCCACGACCGCGCCGCGCCAGCCCTCGAGCGCGGCATTCGCGGCGAGCTGCAGGTCAATATCCAGGCTCAAAGTCAGATTGCGACCGGGCGTGGGCAATTCCTCAACGAGGGTCTGCAGGCTCCGCCCCTCCGCATTGACCACGGACTGACGGTAGCCCACCGCGCCATGGAGCAGGTCCTCGTATTGTTTTTCGATACCGAGCTTGCCGATATGCGAGGTGCCCGCATAAGCGGATGCATCGATCCGCTTCGCATCCTGTTCGCTGATTGCGCCGACGTAACCCACTGCGTTCACGGCGTCTGCTCCATACGGATAAGAACGGATCAGGCGGGCGCGCACGTCGACGCCGGGAAAGTCCTGGCGCTGCACCGCAAATCGGGCAACTTCCTCGTCGCTCAACTGGTAGCGCAGCGGGACTGCTTCGAACTTCCGCTTGGAGCGCAGTCTTGCCCGGATGGTGTCGAGGTCTTCCGTCTCGAGCAGACCCAGTGCGAGCAGCCGCTCGAGCGTCTGTTCCAGGTCCGGAACCTCTTCGCGGGTCAGTTCGAGCTGATAAGCCGGCAGGTTCTGGGCGAGAATGTTGCCATTGCGGTCGAAAATCAGACCGCGAATCGGCGGAATCGGTTCGAGACGGATGCGGTTGCCCTGCGACAGGTCGGCGAAATGCTGGTGCTCGACTACCTGTAGATGGGTGAGTCGGAGCGCAACCAGCACGACCAGCGCCAGTATCACCACCGCGGCCGCGATCGCGCGCGACAGGAACAGGCGTTTTTCCGCCCAGTGATCCTTCAGTGGGATGTTGCCAATCATAAGCCGGGACCCATGGTGCCGATTCGCATTAGTCTACCGCTGCCCGGCGGCGCAGGCGCTTCAGCGCCTCGAATACCAGTGGCCAGATCAAGGTACTGGTGATCACCGGGAACCAGCGTGCCGCCTGGCCGACCGGTTTGCCCAGAATCCCGTCGATCCAGAACAGCGCGAAATGGTAGAAAAGCAGTAACCATGCGACGGTAAAGCACTGTTGCGGTAGAGGGAATACGCGGATACGAAGGTGGAAGCGCATCAGCGGATAGCACATCAGCGTCAGTGCCAGCGCATGTTGCCCCAGGACCGCGCCCTTCAACACGTCGAGCAATAGGCCTGCGACCCATGCGGTGCCGAGACCCACCCGGGCCGGCATGGCCAGGGCCCAGAATATCAGCGCCATCGCCACCCAGTCCGCGTTCCACACCGCAATCTCGGGCCGGACCGGTATGATTGTCAGCATCAGCGCGGCAAACAGCGATAGGTATATTGGCCACCTGCGGTTGTCGCGACGCGTGTTCACTCTGGCTCCTCCGCAGCGTCCGGTGCGACGGCGGCGGCGTCAGCCGCCGTGTCGACGTCCGGGTCCGTGCCCGACCGAGTTCAGAGTCAGCCGCGTCGGGTTCGGAGAATTGGCCCGCCTCAAGGCCGAGTTCGGTCTCCGGCAACGTCGGCTCGGGCAGCTCCGTCGGCCAGATCATCAGCATCCTGCGACTGCGGTTGAGCGCGGCGGTAGGGCGGGCCATGACCAGCGCGAACGGCTCGCCCGGCTTGACCTCGACCGTCTCGACGATGCCTACCGGGTAGCCTGCGGGGAACTTGCCTCCGAGTCCCGAGGTAACCAGCAGGTCACCGGCTTTGATGTCCGCGTTGTTTGGCAGAAACGGTAACGTCAGTCGCTCCACCTCGCCCGATCCGACGACGATACTGCGTAGACCATTGCGATTGATTTCGACCGGGATCGCGTGGCTTGGGTCGCTGATCAGAATGACCTCGGAACTGAACGGTTCAGCCCGCGTGATCTGTCCCATCACGCCCTGTTCGTCAATCAGCGCCTGCCCTTGATAGGCGCCTTCCAGCGTTCCCTTGTCGATAACGACCCGGTGCTGAAACGGGTCGAGTGCCACGGAGATGATCTCGGTGACTTTGACCTCGTCGGCGATTTCCGAGGATGACTGCATCATTGCCCGGAGTGAGCGGTTCTCCGCCTCCAGTGCGGCGAGCTTCTGCAGACGCGCGTTCTGCTGCAGCAGCTGACTCTGCAACGTGGCGTTGGTGTTGATCAGCTGGTCGCGCGAGGCCAGGCTGTCGTCTGCCCAGCGCGCTACCGAGAACGGCAGATTAACCAGGAAGCGGATCGGGTAGACCGCCACGGATATACCGTTTCTGAGATTCGCCAGCGTTCCCTGCTGGTGGTCCAGCACCATCAACAGCACCGAGAGGAAACACAGCAGCAAGGCGCGAACGCCGAGGGAGGGCCCCCTGGTCAACAGTGGGCGGGTCTCGGTGCCTCTCAGTTCCATGTAGTCAGCGTAGTCAGGACGTCTGCGGACCAGTCCCGCCTGGCGATCACTCCAGGCCGAACATGGCCGGTCCGTGCTTGTCCATCAGTTCCAGGACCTTGCCACCGCCACGCGCGACGCAGGTGAGCGGCTCATCGGCAACGACTACCGGCAGACCGGTTTCTTCCATCAGCAATTTGTCGATATCGCGTAACAGCGCGCCGCCACCGGTAAGTACGATACCGCGGTCGGCAACGTCGGCGCCAAGTTCCGGGGGAGTCTGCTCCAGCGCCGCCTTGACTGCGCCGACGATACCCTGCAGCGGTTCCTGCAGCGCCTCGAGAATTTCGTTGCTGTTCAGGGTAAAACTGCGCGGCACGCCTTCCGACAGGTTGCGTCCCTTGACCGATATCTCCAGCACTTCCTGACCGGGATAGGCCGAACCGATCTCGTGCTTGATGCGCTCCGACGTCGCCTCGCCGATCAGGATTCCGTAGTTGCGGCGCACGTAGTTGATGATGGCTTCATCGAAACGGTCGCCGCCAATCCGCACGGAGGCAGCATAAACAATGCCATTGAGCGAAATCACCGCCACCTCGGAGGTGCCGCCACCGATATCCAGCACCATTGAGCCACGCGCTTCCTGTACCGGCATGCCCGCGCCGATTGCCGCCGCCATCGGCTCTTCGATCAGATAGACCTTGCGTGCGCCCGCACCCTCCGCCGATTCGCGGATCGCCCGGCGCTCAACCTGGGTCGAGCCGTAGGGCACGCAGATTAGCACCCGCGGGCTTGGACGGATAAAGCGGCCGCCATGGGCTTTCTTGATAAAGAACTGCAGCATTTTCTCGGTCACCGTGAAGTCGGCAATTACGCCGTCTTTCAAAGGCCGAATTGCGGTGATGTTGCCGGGAGTGCGCCCGAGCATGCCCTTGGCGTCCGAACCGACTGCCTCGATAACCCGACCGCCGCGGCCCGGTTGTTCGCGGATGGCCACGACCGACGGTTCGTCCAGAACGATGCCCCGGCCGCGAACATAAATAAGCGTATTGGCTGTCCCGAGATCAATCGACAGATCGTTGGAGAAGTAGCCCAACAGGTTTTTGAACATAGGGTTTTCGTGGCCCGGAAGGTGGTTTGGCAAAAATAACGCGGTACTGTAACAACGGGTGGGACTTGCGGCAAGCAAGCGCTATCATTGCCGTTTTGCCGATCAGCCGTGGAGGCCGACCGATGTCATTGAGCAAAGCTGAGGTGGAAAATATCGCCCATCTGGCGAGGCTGCGACTGGGCGACGACGAGTTGTCGAATGTGATCGAAAATCTGTCGCGGATTATCGATTTCGTGGATCAGTTGCAGGCGGTGGATACGGCCGGCGTCGAGCCGATGGCGCATCCGCTCGAAATGGTCCAGCGTCTGCGCGACGACGCTGTAACCGAGCAGGATCAGCGCGACCTGTACCAGGCAAATGCTCCGGCCGTCGAGGCCGGCCTGTACCTCGTGCCGAAAGTCATCGAGTAATTTTCAGCCCGCCCCGGGGTGTTGCCGCGGCAGGCGCCGCGGAGGACGCTGCCCGGACGAAGCAAAATCTACAGGGATTTCAATAGACCCATGCATACCAAGACACTGGCCGAGCTCTCCGCCGCTTTGCGGGCGCGTGAATTCAGCAGCGAGGCGCTGACCGGCCATTTTCTCGAGCGGATCGCGCAGCTGGATCCGGCCCTCAACAGCTTTGTGACCGTAACGGCGGACGAGGCGCTGGCCGCCGCCGCCGCCGCCGATCGACGGATCGCCTCCGGCGAGGCCGGGCCGTTGACCGGCATCCCGATCGCGCACAAGGACATTTTCTGTACCAGCGGAGTTCGCACGAGTTGCGGCTCGCGGATGCTCGACAACTTCGTCTCGCCTTACGATGCGACCGTCGTTGCACGGCTCAAAGACGCCGGCGTGGTCATGCTCGGCAAAACGAACATGGACGAATTCGCGATGGGATCGTCCAATGAGACCAGCTATTATGGGCCGGTTCGCAATCCGTGGGACACTGCGCGCGTGCCGGGTGGCTCGTCGGGCGGCTCCGCGGCTGCGGTCGCGGCGCGGCTGGCGCCGGGCGCGACCGGCACGGATACCGGTGGTTCGATCCGCCAGCCTGCGGCGCTTACCGGTATCACCGGTCTGAAACCGACCTACGGCAGGGTGTCGCGGTTTGGCATGATCGCCTTTGCTTCGAGCCTCGATCAGGCCGGAACCCTTACCGCGAGCGCGGAAGATGCGGCGCTGCTGCTGGGCGCAATGGCCGGGTTCGATCGCAACGACTCGACCAGTGTCGACAACGAGGTGCCCGACTACACCCTGCATCTCAACGACTCGATTGCCGGATTGCGGATCGGTATCCCGGTCGAATTTTTCGATGCGGGCCTGGCCGGTGAGAACCGGACGCGGATCGAGCAGGCGCTGGATGTTTATCGCAACCTCGGCTGCGAGGTCGTCGAGGTCAGCCTGCCGAATCTCGCGTTGTCGGTGCCGACTTACTATGTGGTGGCGCCGGCTGAATGCTCTTCCAATCTTTCGCGTTTCGATGGCGTGCGATTCGGCTACCGCAGCGAAGAATCCGGTGACCTCCTCGACATGTATACGCGATCGCGTGGCGAAGGATTCGGCGACGAGGTCAAGCGCCGCATCATGACCGGGACGTATGCGCTCTCGGCGGGCTACTACGACGCCTATTACCTCAAGGCGCAGCAGGTCCGGCAGCTGATCAGTGCAGATTTCAAGGCCGCTTTCACGAAGGTTGACGTACTGATGGGGCCGACCACACCCACGCCGGCGTTCGAGATCGGCGCCAAGACCGCGGACCCGATCACGATGTATCTGAACGATATCTACACGATCGGCGTCAATCTCGCCGGATTGCCGGGCATGTCTATCCCGTGTGGCCTGGTTGACGGGCTGCCAGTCGGTTTGCAGCTGATGGGGCCGGCATTCGCCGAAACCCGGTTGTTGCAGATCGCGCATGCCTATCAGAAGGAAACCGACTGGCACCGGCAGCTTCCCGGCGCGGACTACCGCTGATCCAGCGCCATCAATCAATTAGCAGAGAGCACTGAAATGGAGTGGGAGACGGTAATCGGGCTGGAAATACATGCCCAGCTCAACACCAGCAGCAAGATTTTCTCAGCCGCCGCCACCGCCTATGGCGCAGAGCCGAATACCCAGGCCTGCCTGGTCGATCTCGGGTATCCGGGGGTGTTGCCGGTGCTTAACGTCGAGGCGGTCCGTAAAGCGGTCAAATTCGGGCTGGCTGTCGGCGCGACTATTTCGCGCCGCTCGGTTTTCGCGCGCAAAAACTATTTTTATCCCGATCTGCCAAAGGGATACCAGATCAGCCAGTACGAGCTGCCGATCGTCGAGGGTGGCGAAGTCGAAATCGTGCTCGAAGACGGTGCCCGCAAACGCGTGGGGATTACCCGGGCGCACCTGGAAGAGGACGCAGGCAAGAGCCTGCACGAGGATTTCCACGGTATGAGTGGTATCGACCTCAACCGCGCCGGCACGCCACTCGTCGAGATCGTCTCTGAGCCCGACATGCGCTCGGCCCGCGAGGCGGTCGCATATATGAAGACCATTCATCAGCTCGTCCGCTATCTCGATATTTGCGATGGCAACATGCAGGAAGGTTCGTTTCGCTGCGATGCGAATGTCTCGGTTCGACCCAGGGGTGAGCATGCGTTCGGCACGCGCGCTGAGCTGAAAAACCTGAATTCGTTCCGGTTTATCGAAAAAGCGATCAATTTCGAGGTGGAGCGCCAGATCGACATCATCGAGTCGGGGGGCAGCGTCAGTCAGGAAACGCGGTTGTACGATCCGGGCAAGGACGAGACGCGGCCAATGCGAAGCAAGGAAGAGGCGAACGACTATCGCTATTTTCCCGACCCCGATCTGTTGCCGGTTGTTCTCGATGATGTATTTCTCGAGCAGGTTGCGAGCGGATTGCCGGAATTGCCGGCGGCGAAACGGCAACGCTTCTGTGCCGAGTACGGATTGTCCGAGTACGATGCGGATGTACTGACCACGAGTCGCGAACTCGCCGACTATTTCGAGCATGTTGCCGAGAGTTTCGCCGCCGACCCCAAGCTTGCGGCCAACTGGGTGATGGGCGAGTTGTCCGGCGCGCTGAACCGGGCCGGGCTGGAAATCGGCGACAGTCGGGTCAGTTCGACGGCGCTCGGCGATTTACTGCGCCGGATTGCGGACAACACGATCTCGGGAAAAATTGCGAAGGAAGTGTTCGAGGCGATGTGGGAGGGTGAGGGCAGCGCGGATGAAATCATCGCGGCGCGCGGACTGACCCAGATCACCGACTCGGCGGCAATCGAGATGATTATCGACGAAGTGATGGCTGAATTTCCGGACCAGCTCGGGCAGTACCGTGACGGCAAGGACAAGCTTTTCGGTTTTTTTGTCGGTCAGGTGATGAAGGCCACATCCGGCAAGGCCAATCCGGCCCAGGTCAATCAGCTGCTTCGCACGAAGCTGGCCGGTTAGGCCGGGGCGGACCTCTTCGCGACCACCGTCAACCGCGGCGCGGCGAACTGGCAAACGCGCTTTCGTTGAGCAATGTGACGGATTATGAAAGACCGAGATATCTTGCATCGCTTTCTGTTCGAGCAATTCCCGGTGCGCGGCAAGCTGGTGCACCTCGACGCATCGTGGCAGGCCGTGCTCGAGCGCCACGATTATCCTCCGGCCGTCAGGGAGGTGCTGGGCGAGGCGATGGCCGCTACGGTGATGCTTGCCGCTACCCTCAAGTTCGACGGCAAGCTGACTTTGCAGATGCAGGGCAGCGGTCCGCTCAGCCTGGTGCTGGTCCAGTGCAGCAGCGAACTGGCGCTGCGCGGGTTGGCGCGTTGGCGCGACGACGTGCCACCGGGCAACCTCGAGCAAATGACGGGCGGCGGACGTTTGTCGGTCACGATAGAAATGGCGGATCAACGGCGTTACCAGGGAATCGTGCCGCTCGATGGCGCTGGCATCGCGGAGTGTCTGCAGGCGTATTTTGCCCAAAGCGAGCAGATGCCCACGCGATTGTGGCTCACCGCCGACGATCAGCGGGCAGTCGGCATGATGCTGCAGAAACTGCCGGCGGAGCATGGTGGAGAAGAGGGGGATGCCGATGGTTGGCCACGAGTGAGCATGCTGGCCGAGACGTTGAGCGACCAGGAGCTGCTGCGTCTCGAAGACGAAACCTTGTTGCGGCGGTTGTTCTGCGAGGAAGACGTGCGGCTGTTCTCGGGATTGCCGGTTTCTTTTCGTTGTAGCTGCACTCGCAACAAGGTCGAGTCGGTGCTCAGGATGCTCGGTCGCGACGAGATCAGCGGGGTCATCGAGGAGAAAGGCAGCGTCGAGGTTTGCTGCGAGTTCTGCAACAAGCCCTATACGTTTGATCCGATCGATGTGGAACGCCTGTTTCTCGACGGTGAAACGAGCCCGGGTTCGCGCACCCTGCACTGATTCCCGGTGAGCATGGTCTATCGCTTGCAACCCGTATTCGAAAAATATATAAAGATATCTTTATATAATTATAATTTGCTCGGCTATGAACTCCCCCGAATTGATCCAGGCTTTAAAAGCCGCTGGCGAGCCCAGTCGACTGCGGATGTTGCTGCTGTGTCACAGTGGCGAACTGACGGTCGGGGAAATCACGCGCATCCTCGGTCAGAGCCAGCCGCGGGTATCCCGGCATCTGAAAATCCTCTGTGACGCACGGCTGCTCGAGCGCTTTCGTGAGTGCCACAGCGTGTTTTACCGGGTTCCTGCAAACGGCCAGTTCTCCGCGCTGGTTGCACAACTGCTGGCCAGCATTGAGCCCGATGAAGCCGCCAGAGGAAAGGATGTCAACAACCTTCGGCGCGTGCTCGAGGAGCGGGTCAGCTTCGCAGGTGAGGAGTTCGGGCGTGACCGGAGCTGGACGGGGAGTGCGGGTTCGGCCGCGGACGAAGGCCGGATACGCTGGGCCGTGCTGAATCTTCTCGGGGATCCGCCCGTGGGCCGGCTGCTGGATGTGGGTACCGGATCCGGGCGGATGCTGCGTCTGCTGGCGCGGCGCGCCGGGGAAGCGGTCGGCCTGGATATTTCTGCCCGGGCGCTGTCCGGGACGCGTGGAGTTTTGCATGGTGCCGGCCTCAGGCATTGCACGTTGCGGCAGGGCGACATGTATGTGCTGCCGTTCTCCGACGCGGCGTTCGACACTGTGACATTCGACGAGGTGCTGAGTGTGGCCGAGCGCCCCGACCGGGCGCTTGCAGAAGCGGCGCGGGTGCTCAAGCCCGGCGGGCGCATTCTGATCGTCGACCGGGTAGCGGGTGACAAGCCCGGCCTCGACACCGGCGATCTCGCCGCCCAGCTTCTCCACCTCGGCCTGCAACCCCTGCGCAGCGTTCCGCTGCAACTTGCCGCGGCGACGCTGGTGGCGATGTTGGTGCAGCTTAGCGACGTGCGGCGTCCCGCCGCCTGAAATCAAGAGGAATCCACCATGGCAGGTTCGACCGCATTCCAACCCGGCAAACTTTTCGGCGCTGACTCGAGTCGACCCGTCCGTGTGTCGTTTGAATTTTTCCCGCCGGCCAGCGAAAAAATGGAAGCGACGCTATGGCAGTCGATCCAGCACCTTGCTCCGCTCGGCCCGACGTTCGTTTCCGTAACCTATGGTGCGGACGGTTCGACCCGTGACCGCACTCACCGGGTCGTAAGCCGGTTGTTGCGCGAGACCGATCTGACCGCTGCTCCCCATCTGACCTGCGTCGGTGCGAGCCGTGAAGATATCAGGGCCATTGCCCGTGACTACTGGGATCTCGGTGTACGCCATATTGTCGCGTTGCGCGGAGACCCGCCACAGGATCAGCCGGCGTATCGGCCCCACCCCGACGGCTATGCCTACGCAGCCGACCTGGTGCGCGGTTTGCGCGAGGTTGCCGACTTCGATATTTCGGTTGCGGCATATCCGGAAACCCACCCGGAGGCGCCGGATGCCGGGTTCGATATCGACAATCTCAAGCGCAAGCTGGACGCCGGTGCGAGCCGCGCCATCACCCAGTTCTTTTTCGATGCGGGGCTTTATTTGCGGTTTCGCGATCGTTGCACGGCGGCCGGTATCGACGTACCGATCGTGCCGGGGATACTGCCGATCACCCGTTTCCCGCAACTGCAACGTTTCGCGAAGGCTTGCGGCGCGAGCGTTCCGCGCTGGCTCGAGCGCGAGTTCGAGGGGCTGGATGACGATCGCGACACCCGCCGCATGATCGCTGCCAATGTCGCGATACACCAGGTACGGCAGTTGCAGCGCGAGGGTGTCGAGGACTTCCACTTTTATACCCTGAATCGCTCGCAACTGACGTTCGCGATTTGCCATGCACTCGGCGTCAGACCGGCATCCGCCGCGGTGGCAACGGGTTAGGACAGGACTGATGACAAACACAGTGGGAGCGGAACTGGCCGAGCTGCTGAACAGGCGGATTGCAGTGCTCGATGGCGCGATGGGGACGATGGTTCAGGAGCATCAGCTCGGCGAGGCGGATTATCGCGGCAAGCGCTTTGCCGACTGGCCGACCGATCTGAAAGGCAACAACGACCTTCTGTCGCTGACGCGCCCCGACTTGATCGAGGGGATCCATCGCGCCTATCTCGAGGCGGGCGCCGATATCGTGGAAACGAATACGTTTAACGCGAGTGCGCCGTCGCAGGCCGATTACGGGCTCGAGGCGCTGGTGTACGAGCTCAATCACGAAGCTGCGCGGCTGGCACGAAAGGCGGCCGAAGATGTGGGCGGGCGCAGCGGCCGGCGCCGTTTTGTCGCCGGCGTGCTCGGCCCGACCAGCCGCACCGCGTCACTGTCCCCGGACGTCAACGACCCGGCCTTTCGCAACATCGATTTCGACTCGCTGGTCGCCACTTATAGCGATGCGATTCGTGGCCTCGTGGCGGGTGGCGCCGACCTGGTCATGGTCGAAACGGTGTTCGATACGCTGAACGCGAAAGCCGCACTTTTCGCCTACGGAGCGTTGCGTGACAGCGGCGAATGCGATTTGCCGCTGATGGTGTCGGGGACGATTACCGATGCCTCCGGACGCACGCTCAGCGGACAAACAACCGAGGCTTTCTGGAATTCGATCCGCCATGCGCGACCGCTGGTGGTCGGGCTGAACTGCGCGCTTGGCGCCGAGCAGCTGCGTCCTTATGTGCTGGAACTCTCGAGAGTGGCGGACTGCTATGTCAGCGTCCACCCCAACGCGGGCTTGCCCAACGAATTCGGCGGCTATGACGACACGCCGGAACAGATGGCGGAGTTGCTGGCTGAGTTTGCGGCAAGTGGGCTGCTGAACATGGTCGGCGGGTGTTGCGGCACCACGCCGGCGCATATTGAGGCGCTTGCCGCGGCGGTCGCGCAGCGCGCGCCGCGTAAGGTGCCCGAGATTCCGCCCGCGTGCCGGCTGAGCGGACTCGAACCTTTCAACATCGGTCCCGACAGCCTGTTCGTGAATGTGGGCGAGCGGACCAATGTCACCGGCTCGGCACGGTTTCGCAAACTCATCGAAGCGGACGATTTCGCGGCTGCACTGGAAGTAGCGCGGCAGCAGGTCGAGGCCGGAGCGCAGATCATAGATATCAACATGGACGAGGGCATGCTCGATTCGGAGGCGGTGATGGTTCGCTTTCTGAATCTGCTCGCATCGGAGCCGGATATCGCGCGTGTGCCGTTCATGCTCGATTCGTCGAAATGGAGTGTGCTCGAGGCGGGTCTGAAATGCCTGCAGGGAAAGGGTATTGTCAATTCGCTTAGCCTGAAGGAAGGCGAGACGCAGTTCCTCGAGCAGGCGCGGCTGGTGCGACGTTATGGCGCCGCCGTGATCGTGATGGCCTTTGACGAATCAGGTCAGGCGGAAACCGTGGAACGGCGGGTTGCAATCTGTGCACGCGCCTACCGGTTGCTTATCGACCAAGTCGGCTTCCCTCCCGAGGACATCATTTTCGATCCCAATATTTTCGCCGTGGCTACCGGGATCGAAGAGCATAACGCGTATGCGGCGGATTTCATTGCGGCGACCGCGCGGATCAAGGCCGAACTGCCGCATGCGCTGGTCAGCGGCGGGGTCTCGAACGTGTCTTTTTCGTTCCGCGGCAATAATCCTGTGCGCGAGGCGATGCACTCGGTGTTTCTCTACCATGCGATCGCGGCCGGCATGGACATGGGAATCGTCAACGCCGGACAACTTGCGATTTACGCGGAAATTCCCGCAGATCTGCGCGAAAGGGTCGAGGATGTCGTGCAAAACCGGCGCGCCGATGCGACCGAGCGCTTGCTTGAGGTCGCCGCTGCCTTGCGCGGCAAGTCGACCCGAAACGAGCAACGCGACGACCTCGCGTGGCGCGAATGGCCGGTCGAAAAACGCCTCGAACACGCGCTGGTCAAGGGTATCGACGAATTCGTGGTGGCAGACGCGGAAGAGGCACGGCTTGCCGCGGACAGGCCGCTGGCCGTGATCGAAGGCCCGCTGATGCAGGGCATGAACGTGGTCGGTGATTTGTTCGGCGCCGGAAAGATGTTTCTGCCGCAGGTCGTCAAGTCAGCGCGAGTGATGAAAAAGGCGGTTGCTCACCTGGTGCCGTTCATCGAGGAGGCGCGCGAAGGCGGATCTTCGTCGAAAGGCCGCATCGTCATGGCCACCGTTAAGGGTGACGTCCACGATATTGGCAAAAACATCGTCGGCGTCGTGCTCCAGTGCAACAACTTCGAGGTCATCGATCTCGGGGTGATGGTGCCAGGGCAGAAGATCCTCGAGACCGCACGGCGTGAGAACGCCGACATGATCGGGCTTTCCGGACTGATCACGCCGTCGCTGGATGAAATGGTGCAGATCGCAAAAGAAATGCGACGCCTCGACTTCGAGATGCCCCTGCTGATTGGCGGTGCGACGACATCGCCCGCGCACACATCGGTGCGAATCGATCCCGAATACGATGGTCCCGTTGTTTATGTAAAGGATGCGTCGCGTGCCGTGGCGGTAGCGCAGAGTCTTGTCACTGAGGCGTCCGCAGCGGCTTATGTGAGTGAAATCAAAGCCGATTGCGCCCGCAGACGCGGAGTTGCATGCGACCAAGCACCGGCGCGGCGACATGTTGGCGCTGGCCGAATCCCGCGCGCGCCGTTTCGTGCCGGACTGGGCCGGCTTTTCACCGCAACGCCCGGCCGTCGACGGTATTCAGACACTGGATACGGATGTCGATACGTTGTCGTCCTATATCGACTGGACGCCGTTTTTCGCCGCATGGGAGATGCCCGGACGTTTTCCTGAGGTGCTTAGCCATCCCGATCGCGGCGCGACCGCCAGCGAGTTGTTCCGCGATGGCGAGGCGATGCTGGCACGGATTGCAGACGAGGGCTGGTTGCAGCCGCGCGCGGTATTCGGCTTCTTCCCGGCCTGTTCGGATGGCGACGATATCGTCGTTTTCGATGATGAGGGTCGCGACGGGAAGACAACCCGCTTGTTCAATCTGCGCCAGCAGCAGGTCCGCGGCGATGCGACGACTGCTTATTGTCTTAGCGATTTCGTCGCCCCGCGTGCTACCGGTGTGAAAGACTACATCGGCGCATTCGCGGTGACAGCCGGTCTGGAGCTCGAACAGCAGGCCGGCGCGTTTGAGGCGGCGCACGACGACTATAGCGCGATACTTTTGAAGTCACTGGCCGACCGGCTGGCGGAGGCCTACGCCGAATATCTCCACCTGCGTGTGCGGCGCGAGTTCTGGGGCTATGCCGCGGACGAGGATCTGCAAGGCGACGCGTTGATCAGAGAACGCTATCGTGGCATTCGCCCTGCGCCGGGATATCCGGCGTGCCCGGATCACACGGAGAAACGCACGTTGTGGCAGTTGCTTGGCGTCGCTGACAGGATCGGTATCGAGCTGACCGAATCCTGTGCGATGTGGCCGCCAGCATCCGTTAGCGGTTGGTATTTTGCGCATCCGCAGTCGCGGTATTTTCAGATCGGGCGAATCAGCGATGATCAGGTGCAGGATTACGCGCAGCGCAAGGGATGGAGCCGCGCTGAGGCGGAGCGCTGGCTCGCGCCGGTTATGACCTTGAAAGCCAACGCCGCGTAGTGCGAAACTCCCGCGACCCGTTTCCGAACCTCCGCCACGGTCAGTCGTCGCGGCTCACGCTGTTGATGCACACGGCATCGAGCGGCACGTCGTCATGCATGCCGCGGCGCCCGGTTTCGACGCCAGCAATAGCATCGACGATATCCATGCCGGCCACCACTTCGGCAAACACCGCATAGCCGAAATCGCGGCCGCCATGGTCGAGAAAGGCATTGTCGCTTAGGTTGACGAAGAACTGCGTCGTGGCGCTGTCGACCTGCGCGGTGCGCGCCATGGCGACGGCACCGCGAAGGTTTTTGAGCCCGTTGTCAGCCTCATTCTTGATCGCCTCATGAGTCGGACGGCGCTCGAGATTCTCACCCATCCCGCCACCCTGGATCATGAATCCGGGTATGACGCGGTGGAATACGGTGCCGTCGTAGAAGCCCTCGTCGACATAGCGGAGAAAATTTTCACAACTGATAGGAGCCTTTTCGGTTTTCAGTTCGACTCGAAAGTCTCCGCGGGTGGTAGCAATCGTTACGGTTGTCACGTTTTTTCCTCAGTTGCGGCCGCCGGGTCTCGTCCGGTCGGCGGCTCGGGTTTTGGCTTTGCCGGGATGGACAGAACGCGGAGCACGGATTCGTGCGGAATCGCCTCCATGCGCTGGCCCTCGACATCGTAAACAAACAGGAAGCGCGTAGTGCCACCGACCAGTATCCGGTTCATTCTTTCTGCCTCGTCATCCCAGCCGATCTCGACGTCGACGCGCTGACCGTGCCCGGCCTGTATCCGCTCGGCTTTCCAGTCGCTGTACAGTGCGATGAACAGAAACGCGTAGGCGACGAGGATGAAGACTTCCGCCCACGGGTCGCGATAAGCCTTGTCCGACAGATTGCAGTACCGCTGCATCAACCGGGATTTGGGCGGATGGCGTAGCCAGTATTCCCGTTCCTTCCCGGAAAGCCAGCGCAGCAAATAGACGACAGGGATCGCGGATGCGGCGACGACGAAAGTCAGCGGCTCGCGTAGCGCGGCGATAAGGAAGTCGGTTACCTCGGTGTAGTCGAGGATATTGAGACCGAACCGGCGCAGCAGCGACCAGCTAAAAAGCAGCCCGATAAGGGAGGCCGCGATGTAGCCCAATGTCAGCGACAGGCCCGGATTGTCTCGCAACAGCCGCGCAATGTCCTGACGTCGGCGCTCGGCGCGCGACGGTGCGTTCATCCGCCATTCCTCGAGGCACGGCCATAGCCGACCCGATCGCGGCTGGCAAAATCCTTGCCGGTGGCGACCTGCTCAAACCCCGCCGCTGCCAGCAGGGTTTTCACGCTTTCGCCCTGACGGTCGCCATGCTCAATTGCCAGCCAGCCTCCGGGGCGCAGATACGAGGGTGCCGTGGCAACGATATGCCTGATGCTGTCGAGTCCGTCGCGGCCCGCGGCCAGCGCGTTTATCGGTTCGTAGCGGATATCGGCGTTCAGGAGATGGGGGTCGTCGACGGCAACATAGGGTGGGTTGCTGACCACCAGGTCGAATTTCCCGCCGGGCACTGCAGCGAACCAGTTGCCACAGATAAAATCGACATTACCCAGTCCCAGCCGACCGCAGTTGAAGCGGGCCAGCGCGATGGCCTCTTCGCTGGTATCGGTGGCGATGATGTTTGCGTCGGGCCGCTCGTGCGCCAGCGCCAGCGCGATTGCGCCGCTGCCTGTACCCAGATCTGCGATATGCGGCTCGCAGCAGCCCGTGATCAGATCCAGTGCGGTCGCGACCAGCGTTTCGGTGTCCGGGCGAGGAATGAGCGTGTGCCGGTTGACGACCAGGTCCAGCGACCAGAATTCGCGCAGACCGGTGATGTACGCAACGGGTTCGCCGGCCTTGCGGCGGCTGACGAGATCACGAAAGATCGCAAAAGCCTCCTTGCCGGGGCGTTCCTCCGGGTGGGCAAAAAGATAGCTACGCGGTACCTGTAGTACGAATGCAAGGAGCAATTCGGCATCAAGGCGCGGTGTATCGCTGGTCGCGGCGAGGTCGTCGCCTGCCTCGGCAAGTAACGCGCTGACGCACGGCAGAAGGACATTGATCGCGGACATGGCGATATATTACCCGGCCTTTCAGTAGAATACGCGCAGCATTGAGGAAGGAGAGGGGGCGATGATCTATGACAACACGCTCGAAATGATTGGCAATACGCCGCTGTTGCGGGTCAGTCGTCTCGACACCGGTGTATGCGAGCTCTACCTGAAGCTGGAGCTGCAAAACCCGGCCGGTTCTATCAAGGACCGCATCGGGCTGAGCATGATCGCAGAGGCCGAGAAACGTGGTGATCTCAAGCCTGGCGATACCATCGTCGAAGCCACGGCCGGCAACACCGGGCTCGGGCTCGCACTGGTGGCGGCACAAAAAGGCTACCGGCTGATCC
Source organism: uncultured Gammaproteobacteria bacterium (assembly GCA_963699835.1). Taxonomy (GTDB): domain Bacteria; phylum Pseudomonadota; class Gammaproteobacteria; order Steroidobacterales; family BM003; genus BM003. Next base: position 486,227 of record CAVOVJ010000003.1, read on the forward strand.
TGGTGCTTCCCGACAAGATGAGCCAGGAGAAGATTTTCAACCTGCGCGCCATGGGCGCCGAGGTCGTGCTGACCCGTTCGGATGTGGCCAAGGGCCATCCGGAGTATTACCAGGATCTGGGCGCGAGTATCGCCGCCGCGAAGAATGCCTACTTCATCAACCAGTTCGGCAATCCCGACAATCCCAAAGCGCACGAGGAGACCACCGCGCCGGAGATATGGAATGACATGGATCATGAGCTCGACGCCATTGTCGTCGGTGTCGGTTCCTCTGGCACGATAACCGGACTGACGCGTTACTTTGCGCGCGAGGCGCCAACCGTTGATATCGTGCTCGCCGATCCGCAGGGCTCGGTGCTCGCCGGGTTTATCGAAACCGGCGAAATCGGTCCCAGCGGCAGCTGGCTGGTAGAGGGGATAGGCGAGGACTTCATTCCCGATATCTGCGATCTGTCCGGGGTCAGCAAAGCCTATACGATTACCGATGCCGAGTCGTTCGCGACCGCGCGCGAATTATTGCGCAAGGAAGGCCTGCTGGTCGGTTCCTCTTCCGGAACGGTTATCGCGGCGGCGCTGAAGTATTGCCGCGAACAGACCAGCGCCAAACGCGTCGTAACATTTGCCTGTGACACCGGCAATAAATATTTGTCGAAGTTGTTCAACGACTTCTGGCTCGAGGACCAGGGATTTATCCAGCGCGAGCAGCACGGTGACCTGCGCGACCTGGTGGGACGCCCGCATGACGAACGGGCGACGGTGACGATCGGGCCGACCGATATCCTAACTACCGCCCACAACCGTTTGCGCAATGCCGGATTTTCCCAGCTCCCGGTGATGGAGGATGAGCGCCTGGTCGGCGTTCTGACCGAGGACGACATTATCCGTTATGTTTTCGAACGCCCGGAGCTGATGAACGCGGCGGTCCGCGATGCGATGCAGACCTCATTCGTCAGCGTGCGCAAGGATCTCGAGTTGCAGCACCTGGTTTCGATCCTGCATGCCCAGCCTTATGCGGCGGTGATGGACGGAGATGCATTCTACGGACTGATTACGCGCGCCGATGTACTCAACCAACTGCGCAAGCAAGTGCAACACGGGACGATAAGACAATCATGAGCAAAGACCGGAAAGACGCTTTCGCCACACGGGTGATCCATGCGGGTCAGGCCCCCGATCCGAGTACCGGTGCGATCATGCCTCCCATTTATGCGACTTCGACGTATGTGCAGCAGAGTCCCGGCGTTCACAAGGGCTACGAGTATTCGCGAACCCAGAACCCGACCCGCCACGCCTATGAGCGTTGTATTGCCGATCTCGAGGGAGGTGTCGCGGCGTTCGGCTTTGCCTCGGGCATGGCCGCGATCGCGACGATCCTGGAACTGCTCGACAGTGGCAGCCACGTAGTCGCGCTCGACGATCTTTACGGCGGCACGGTGCGCCTGTTCGAGCGGGTACGCCGGCGCAGCGCCGGCCTGTCCTTCACATTCGCCGACCTCAGCGACCCGCAGCAACTCGCGCGCGCCGTGCAGCCGGACACGCGCATGGTCTGGCTGGAGACTCCTTCCAATCCTCTGCTGAAGCTTGTGGACATTGAAGCGATAGTGAGCGGACTAAAGGACCGCGATATTCTCGTGGTTGCCGACAACACCTTTGCAACCCCCTACATCCAGAAGCCGCTTGAACTGGGCTGCGACATAGTGATTCATTCCGCCACCAAGTATCTTGGCGGCCATTCGGATGTTGTCGGAGGTATTGCCGTCACGGCGCGTCCGGATCTCGCCGAGCAACTGGCGTTCCTGCAAAATTCCGTCGGTGCGATTGCCGGTCCATTCGACAGTTTCCTGGCCTTGCGTGGAGTCAAGACGCTGGCACTGAGGATGCAGCGCCATAACGACAATGCTCAGACCATTGCCGAATGGCTCACGCGCCAGGCTGCAGTCGAATCAGTCATTTACCCTGGACTCACCAGCCATCCGCAGCACGAGCTTGCGCAACGGCAAATGAACGGCGCCGGTGGCATTGTGAGTTTTCGTATTCGCGGCGAACTCGAAGCGGCGCGCAAGTTCATGGAATCCTGCCGCTTGTTTGCACTGGCGGAGAGTCTCGGTGGGGTGGAGAGCCTTGTCGATCATCCCGCAATCATGACCCACGCATCCGTGCCCGCCGAAGCGCGCGCTGCGCTGGGCATCACCGATTCGCTGATCCGCTTGTCGGTCGGCGTGGAGGATGTCGATGACCTGATCGCGGACCTTGACGCGGCGCTCACGGCGGCCGCAGGTTAAAGCGTCGTCAGGTCGCGCTGCGGTCTAGCCGGTTGCGATAGTCTCCAGCCAGTCAGGCACGTCGAGGCCCTTCGCCGCGAGAAATTCGCGATTGAATAACTTGCCGCGGTAACGCAACCCGGAATCGCACAGGATCGTGACAATGACATGGCCGGGTCCGAGTTCGCGCGCGAGGCGAATGGCACCGGCCACGTTGACTCCGCTGGAACCGCCGAGCAGCAGGCCTTCCTCGCGCAACAGGCTGAACACCAGTGGTATCGACTCGGAATCCTCGATCCGGAACGCATGGTCGATCGCCACGTCCTGAAGATTGCCGGTTATACGTCCATTGCCTATGCCCTCGGTGATCGAATTGCCTTCGACCTTGATCTCACCGTGGGCGTAGTATTGATACAGACCAGAACCGGCCGGATCGGAAATTGCGATCCGGACCTCTGGTTTGCGCTCGCGCAGCGCGCTCGCCACGCCGGCCAGCGTGCCGCCGGTTCCGACCGCGCAGACGAACCCGTCCACTTTTCCGCCGGTCTGGTTCCAGATTTCGGGACCGGTCGTAACAGCATGGAAATCGCGGTTCGCGGTGTTGTCGAACTGGTTGGCCCAGACGGCTCCCGCCGGGTCGGTGGCGGCCAGTTGCTCGGCGAGCCGCTGAGAGACGTGAACGTAGTTTTCCGGATTGCGATATGGGACCGCCGGCACCAGGTGCAGTTCGGCGCCGTATGCGCGCAGCGTGTCGATTTTTTCCTTCGACTGGGTTTCGGGCATGACGATGACGGTGCGGTAACCCAGCGCATTGGCGACCATCGCAATGCCGATCCCGGTATTGCCCGCGGTCCCTTCCACGATGGCGCCGCCCGGGCGCAGTTCGCCGCTGGCCTCGGCGGCGCGGACGATACCGAGCGCCGCGCGGTCCTTGATCGAGCCGCCCGGATTCATGAATTCCGCCTTGCCCAGAATCTCGCAACCGGTTGCCGCCGATGCGGCGGAAAGCCGTACCAGCGGGGTATTGCCAATGCACTCGAGCACGCTCGTTCTTACGTCCATGGTAGGTCTCGTGGTTTCCGTTCAGCCGAGTGCCGCAAGCTGGTCGGCCTGGTACTCGTTGGTCAGGGGCCCGACGATCTGGTCCAGATCGCCCTGTAGTACTTCATCCAGCTTGTACAGAGTCAGGTTGATGCGGTGATCCGTTATCCTGCCCTGCGGGAAATTGTAGGTGCGGATGCGTTCCGAGCGGTCGCCGGAACCGACCAGCAGGCGCCGCTGCTGTGCCTGTTCGCTCTGTTGTTTCTCCTGCTGTGCCGCGAGCAGGCGCGCTTTCAGCAGCGACATCGCGCGCGCCTTGTTCTTGTGCTGCGATCGCTCATCCTGGCATTCGACAACGATACCACTCGGCAGGTGAGTAATGCGCACGGCCGAGTCGGTTCGGTTGACGTGCTGACCGCCGGCGCCGGAAGCGCGATAGGTGTCGATGCGCAGATCCCCGGTCGCGACATCGACTTCGTCGACTTCCTCGACTTCGGGCATGACCGCAACGGTGCAGGCCGAGGTATGTATGCGCCCCTGCGACTCGGTCGCCGGGACACGCTGTACCCGATGGGCGCCGGACTCGAACTTGAGATGCGAATAGACGCCGCGGCCAACGATGCGGCAGATGATCTCCTTGAATCCGCCATGCTCGCCCTCGCTCTGGCTCATTATTTCTACCTGCCAGCCACGTCGCTCCGCATACTTCGAGTACATCCGGAACAGATCGCCCGAGAAAAGCGCGGCCTCGTCACCGCCGGTGCCAGCGCGAATTTCCAGATATGTGTTGCGACTGTCGTTCGGATCCCTGGGCACCAGGTGTTTTTGCAGTTCGAGTTCCAGATTTTCGCAAAGCTGTGCCGCATCCTTGCGCTCCTCGTCCCCCAGTTCGCGTATCTCCGGCTCCGGGTCATTGCTCAGTTCCTCGGCTGCGGCCAGGTCATCGAGCGCGCGGCGATAGGCGTCGTAGGTTTTTACCACCGGGTCGATGCGTGCATATTCCTGCGATAACTCGCGAAACTGATCCTGCTTCGCAATTACCGCCGGGTCCGACAGCAACCCGGATACCTCTTCGAAGCGTTCCTGCAGAGCATCGAGTTTGCGTGCAATGGACGGTTTCACGATGAATTTGCATCCTCGTCCGGGGTTACGTCCCGTTCCCCGCGATTCAGGTTGAACAGCAGTCGTGCAACGCGCAGAAGCTCGCGATCGCCGGCCTCGGCGGCCTCCCGCAACATGATGGTCGGCGAGTGCATCAGCTTGTTGACCAGGCTGTGAGACAACATTTCCAGCACCTGGTCCGGGTCGTGCCCCGCGAGCAATGCCCGCCGCGCCTGGCGCAGAACCTGCGCGCGAACCGACCGCGCATTTTCGCGCAGCTCGCGAATGGTCGGTACGGCGTCCAGACCGCGTTGGCGCAACTGGTAGCGCGCGACCTCCGCACCAATGATCTCATTGGCTTCTTCGGCGGCGGCCTCGCGCGATTTGAGATTCTCTTCGATCACGCTCTGCAGATCGTCGACCGTGTACAGGTAGACATCGTCCAGTTCGGCGACTTCCGGTTCGACATCGCGCGGTACCGCGATGTCGACGATGAACATCGGGCGGCGCCGGCGTGCCTTGAGCGCTGCTGCGACCGCGTCACGGGTGATTATCGGGGTCGGGCTCGCGGTCGAGGAAATAACGATGTCGGACTCGGTGAGGTGGGTGCCGACTTCGTCGAGGGAGATGGCGAAACCCGATAGCGGTGTCGCGAGATCGCGCGCGCGGTTGATACTCCGGTTGGCGATGATCAGCCGCTTCATGCCATGGCCGTGCAGATGCTGCGCGACCAGTTCGATCGTTTGACCCGCGCCGACGAGCAGCGCGCTGTGGCGCTCGAATCCGGCGAAGATCTGGCGTGCGAGGCTGACTGCGGCGTACGCGACAGATACCGCGCTGGTGCCGATATCAGTGTCCGTTCGAACGTGCTTGGCAACCGAAAATGCGTGCTGGAACAAACTATTGAGGACCGGACCGGTGGTGCCCGCGGCATGGGCGAGGCGATAGGCGTCCTTCATCTGCCCGAGAATTTGCGGCTCGCCGAGGATGGCCGAATCCAGCCCCGAAGCCACGGCGAATGCGTGATGGACTGCAGCGTCCGAGTTCAAAGAGTAGATGCACCTGGAAAGCGACGCGTCCATACTTCGCTGGTTCAGGAGCCACGCTTCTATCGCCGCGGCTTCGGTGCCGTTCAGGTGGCAGTATAGCTCGGTGCGGTTGCAGGTCGACACGATCAGGCTCTCTTCCACGCCTTCGAGCTGCCACAATGCGGTCAGTGCCGGCGGCAGGTGCTCGGGGCCGAACGCGACCTGTTCGCGAATAGCGACCGGTGCGGTGCGGTGATTTATACCGATTATGTTGAGGGCCATGACTGGCTGCGTATCCACGGAAAGGCGGATTTTCCGGCACAAGTGGCCTTATAACAAGCTTCGGCAGTCCGTATACTGCTAATTTGCCCGATCAAGGATTCCCGGCCCGCTCTATGCATATCCCTGTCAGCCTATTCGGCTTTGCTCTGGCGCTGTCTCTCGGCGCCTGCGCAAGCCAGCAGTCGAGTCCGCAATCCGACCCGGGGCAAACGGGTGTGCGGCAAGAACAGCCGCTGGCCAGTGACGCCAGTGAGGCGACCTACCACGCGATGCTCGGCGAGATCGCGCTGCAACGAGAAATGTACGATACCGCGGTCAACGAATTCAGACGGGCCGCGGAATTGTCGACCGATCCCGACCTGATCGAGCGCGCGACGTCGCTGGCTTTCGCTTACGAGCGCTATGACGATGCGCGGGTGTGTGCGCGCCGCTGGTTGCTGGTCGAACCCGAGAATTATTCGGCCCACAGGTTCCTGGCGCTGATCGAATTGCGCGACGGCGACGTCGACGCGGCCTTGCCTCACCTGCGCATGGTCCGCGACGCGTACGGCACCCACGGCGCCGAACCCGACCTGGGTTTACTGGCCTTGTTGCTGCAGGAGCAGGACCACGCCGCGGCGACCGCGGCGATGCAGAAGCTGGTCAAGGAAGAGGACACCGCCGAGGGCCGCTATGCCGTCGCGGCGCTGGCGTTGCAATCTTCGCAGTTGAAACTGGCCCGCTCGAGTTCGCGACGAGCGCTGGAAATGCGCCCGGACTGGGATGCCGCCGGGATGCTGCTGGCGCGCACCCTGATTGCCAGCGGTGAGGTCGAAGAGGGTATCAGCCAGGGGGCGCGTGTTGCCGCCGCTACCGAGGACCCTGCGGTACAGCTCGACTATGGCGGCATGCTGGCGGGTCTCGGCCGTTACGACGAGGCGTTGTTGCAGTTCGAGGCTGTCCGGGCCGAGGGTTCACGGGAGAACGACGCAGTCCGGGCGTTGGCACTCGTATCGATGCAAGTGCGCGATTTCGATACCGCACGAAAGTACTTCGGCTGGCTGGTCACTACCGGATACTACGATGAGGGCTACTACTACCTCGGCCGTATCGCGCGACAACAGAAGATGTACGACGACGCACTGGTTTATTACCGCTCGGTCGAGCCGAGCGAATATTTTCTTTCGGCGCAGATAGATATCGCGGATATTTTTCTCCAGCGCGGCGATATCGAGGGCGGGCGCCAGCATCTTCGGCGAACTTGCGCGGGCGTTCCCGGACTACGCGGTGTCGGCGCTTGCTGCGGAAGCGGATTTGCTGGCCGAGAGCGGCGACAACGATGCGGCCCTGGCGTTGTATGCGCAGGGAATTACAGAGCACGATGGCGCCAGCGAGTTGCGCTACGGGCATGCATTTTTGCTCGAACGGCTGGGGAGGACAGATGAAGCGATCAGCGAGTTGCGCGGTATTGTTGCCGACAGTCCTGACGATCCGATCGCGTTGAATGCGCTGGGTTATACGCTCGCCGACAACGATCGCAACCTGCGCGAGGCGCAAAAACTGATCGAGCGCGCGCTCAAGCTCGACCCGTCGAATGCGGCGATTCTCGACAGCATGGGCTGGGTTTTGTATCGGCGCGGTCGCGAGGAAGAGGCGATCCGCTTTCTTCGCCGCGCCCGGGTACTTTCGCGCGATCCCGAAATCGCCGCGCACCTGAGTGAAGTGCTGCTTGCGACCGGCGACCGCGCGGAGGCACGCGAGGTATTCGAATCGGCGCGGCGCGAATATCCTGACAGTGACGTCATCGAGGCCGTGGCAGCACAGTTCGATTCATGATGCGCGGAGCCGTTCTGATCCTCGTCATCTTCGTCGTGGCGGGGTGCGCGGGATTACCCAGGCCCGCGCCGTTGCCGGGCCAGTGGCAGGATCGGGCCAACCGTTTGCAGGCCCTCGACCAATGGGTCGTCCACGGCCGCCTCGCCGCGAAGACCGATTCCGACGCGTTCAATGGTTCGGTGGTGTGGACGCAGGCCGGCAGTTTTGTCTCTTTATCGTTTCGCGGACCACTCGGCGTAGGCGGCTTTCGTCTGGTGGGCAACGATGAGCGGATCGTCCTCGACATGTCGAATGGCGACGTGTGGGAACTGGCGCGTCCACGGCAGGAATTGCGCGAGCGCATCGGTTGGTCGGTACCGCTGCCCGGGATGCGGTTCTGGATGCTGGCGCTGCCGGATCCGGCAGCGCCAGCGGATCTCGAATTCGACGATGACGGCTTGCTGCGGCGGCTGGATCAGCAGGGCTGGGTCGTGAGTTTCGATGACTACAAGCAGGTGCAGGACGAATGGCTGCCGCACAAACTGGTGGTCGAGCAGCCCGGTGTGCGGTTGCGCCTCGCGGTCGACCGCTGGCGCCTTGACTATGTCACGACCGGTCGGGTGCCAGTGACGCATCGCGACAGCGCATCGACGTGGCCGGCACCGGCCAAGCTCAACCTGATGCTGCATGTCGTCGGACGCCGCGACGACGGTTATCATCGTCTGCAGACGGTTTTCCAGCTGCTCGACTTCGGCGACGAATTACAGTTCATGGCGCGCGAGGATCCCATCATTGAGCGCGACGGAGAGCTCGAGGGGGTGCCGGCTGATGATGATCTGTGTGTGCGTGCGGCGCGCCTGCTCAAGGCGCGGAGCGGGTATCCGGGCGGGGTCCGGATACGGTTGCGTAAATCGGTACCGATGGGTGCGGGGTTGGGTGGCGGCAGTTCGGATGCGGCAACGACTTTGGTCGCCCTTAACCATATATGGCGTATCGGGTTCGATCGAACAGATCTGGCGGAGTTGGGACTGGAGCTCGGCGCGGACGTCCCCGTCTTTGTCCACGGCCATAGCGCCTGGGCCGAGGGTGTAGGTGACATTGCTGACGCCGATGGTCTTGCCGCAGCGCTGGTACCTGATTCTCGTTCCAGCCTGCAGGGTTGCAACACGCGACGTTTTTGCGGCGCCCGAATTGACACGCAATACGCCCCCTACGACAATACGCGGTTTTCTGGCGCAGGGTGGCCACAACGATTGCGAAGCGGTTGTCCGCAGCCGCTATCCGGAGGTTGCGGCGGCGCTGGAGTGGCTTGGGCAATTTGCGCCGGCCAGTCTGACCGGAACCGGATCGGCGGTATTTGCCGGATTCGAGACCGAAACAGGGGCGCGGCGTGTGCTTGCGGCGTGCCCGCCGGGACAGAGCGCGTTTGTTGCCCTCGGGGTAAACGAATCGCCTCTCGAAACGCGTCTTGCGGCCGTACGCGCCGCGCGACGGCGATGAGTTCAACTGGGGTGTAGCCAAGTGGTAAGGCAGCGGGTTTTGGTCCCGCCATGCGCAGGTTCGAATCCTGCCACCCCAGCCAGTTTTCCGTCACTGCGGATTCCGACCTGCCGGGTCCGTTTTTCACTTAAGGGGATCTCGCATGGAATTGGCCAGCATGGTGGTGTTCAGCGGCAACGCCAACCCCGATCTCGCCAAGGCAATTGCCCGCCATCTGCGCTTGCCGTTGGGCAAAGCAAATGTCGGGCGCTTTAGCGACGGTGAGGTCAATGTCGAGATTATGGAAAACGTCCGTGGCCGGGATGTTTTCATCGTGCAGCCTACATGTCCGCCGACCAATGACATGTTGATGGAGCTGCTGGTGATGACCGATGCTTGCCGCCGCGCGTCGGCGGGCCGGATCACCGCGGTGATACCGTACTACGGCTATTCGCGTCAGGACCGGCGTTCGCGTGCGTCGCGGGTCGCGATTTCGTCAAAGCTGGTGGCGCGGATGATTTCGGCTGCCGGGGTCGACCAGGTTCTGACCGTGGATCTGCACGCGGACCAGATTCAGGGTTTTTTCGATATCCCGGTCGACAATGTCTATTCTTCGCCGGTGTTGCTCGGCGATGCGTGGAAGCACATGGACGATCACACGATCGTTGTGAGTCCCGACGTCGGCGGTGTCGTCAGAGCGCGGGCGTTGGCGAAACGTTTAAACGATGCGGAGCTTGCGATCATCGACAAGCGCCGTCCGGCGGCCAACGTCTCGGAAGTGATGAATATCATCGGCGAGGTCGACGGCAAAACCTGTTTCATCATCGACGATCTGATCGATACGGCGGGAACTTTATGTGAGGCCGCGAGGGTACTCAAAGAGCATGGCGCCGAACGGGTTTGCGCCTACATCACCCACCCGGTTCTGAGCGGGCCGGCGGTACAGCGGATTTCCGCCTCGGTGCTCGATGAGCTTGTTGTAACCGATACGATCCCGCTGAAACCCGAGGCCGAGGGCTGTAACAAAATCCGCCAGCTCTCGATAGCGACATTGCTGGCCGAGACGATCCGGCGAATCAGCGATTCAGAGTCGGTGAGTTCGCTATACGTGGATTGATACGCCTTAAAGGTGTTGCAGTTTTGATTTTTTTTGCGGTGCGGCGCATGCGTTTCACCGCTGGGTAGGGATTCGGCGAGTGCCGGTATCCCGCGTGCGATGCCGCTGACCTGGTCGTGGGTCCGGTTTTCGTGCTTGGTAATTGATACAGGAGCCAGACAAATGAGTGATTTTGTACTCTCGGCGGAATTCCGCGATGATCAGGGCAAGGGTGCGAGCCGCCGCCTGCGTCGGACCGGAAAAGTCCCCGCGATTGTTTACGGTGGCGGCAAGCCGCCACGTGCCCTTACGCTCGATCACGACGCGCTCGTGCACGAGATGAGCAACCCGGCGTTCTATTCGTCGGTACTGACTCTGAAGGTCGGTGACGTCGAGCAGGCTGCGATTGTCAAGGATCTGCAGCGTCATCCGGCCAAACGCCGGGTGTTGCATATTGACTTGCAGCGGATTCTCGAGGATCAGGAGATCCGCATGTCGGTGCCGCTGTCCTTCGTCAACGAAGAGATGGCGCCGGGGGCCAAGGCGGGCGGTACGATTTCGCATACCGTCAACGAGGTCGAAGTGCTGTGTCTGCCGCGTTTCTTGCCGGAAAGCATCGAGGTCGATGTGGCAGAGGTGGAACTCGACGAGAGCATCAAGCTCTCCGAGATTACGCTTCCGGAAGGTGTGCGGTACGCTACCCCGCCGACCGAAGATAACGACCCGTCAATTCTCAGCATCCATGTGGTGAAGGTCGTTACGATCGAAGAGGAAGAGGCCGAAGAGGTGGATGCCGGCGCGGTTCCCACCACCGGGGACGAAGAGCCGTCGGAAGGCCCCGGCACCGAGTAATGGTAGCGTCTGGACGAGTGGGCCGCCGGGTTACCGGCGGCCCATTTTTTCTCCCCGCAAGCACGGCTCGCAGCAAACGGGAGTCAGGTCTTTGAGGATTCGAGATGGAGCATCGTCCCATCCAGCTCATCGTCGGGCTGGGCAATCCCGGTAAGGAACACGAACTGGACCGCCACAACGCGGGATTCTGGTTCGTCGACTTGCTTGCCGAGTCCCTTGGTGCGCGATTCAAGGATGAGCGCAGATTCAACGCCGACCTGTGCCGGATTCAAATCGGTAACAACGAAGTTCGGCTGCTGAAACCGATGACTTATATGAACCGCAGCGGCCAGTCCATTCAGGCGGTGTGCGACTATTTCAAGATTGCACCGGCCGAAGTGCTCGTGGTGCATGACGAACTCGATCTGCCGGCGGGAGTGGCGCGGTTGAAGAGAGGAGGCGGTCACGGCGGTCACAACGGTTTGCGCAGCGTAGTAGCGCAAATCGGACGCGAGTTTTTCCGCCTGCGTCTCGGGGTCGGCCATCCTGGTAATCGTGACATGGTGATTGAGTATGTTTTGTCACGGCCGTCCGCGCGCGAGGAGGTCGCGCTGCGCGAAGCGATTGCCGAGGCGGTCGAAGTGATGCCGATTCTGCTCGGGCATGGTGACGAACGCGCCATGACCCGTCTGCATACTCGTAACGGTCAGGCGGAATCCGCCGAAAAAGCGGGCAGCCGTCCGCAACAGGGAGAGTAGTCGTGGGCTTCAAATGCGGCATCGTGGGTTTGCCAAACGTGGGTAAATCGACACTGTTCAATGCGTTGACCGCGGCGGAAATCGCGGCGGAGAATTACCCGTTTTGCACGATCGACCCCAACGTGGGGATCGTGCCGGTCCCCGACCCGCGTCTCGATGTGCTGGCGGCAATCGTCATGCCGCAGCGGGTCCTGCCAACGACTATCGAATTCGTCGACATTGCCGGTTTGGTGGCTGGTGCATCGAAGGGGGAGGGCCTTGGTAACCAGTTTCTTGCCAACATTCGCGAAACCGACGCGATCGCCCATGTCGTGCGCTGTTTTTGCGATGATGACGTTGTGCATGTGTCCGGGCGAATCGATCCGGTCGGCGACATCGAGATTATCAGTACCGAGCTCGCGCTGGCCGATCTCGAAACCGTCGGCCGCCATCTCCATCGGGCGACCAAGGCCGCCAAGACCGGTGACAAGGAGGCGGCCGCGCGCCGCGACCTGCTAGGGCGAATTGCCGATCATTTGGATGCCGGCGATCCGGTACGGTCCATGAGCCTCGCCGCCAATGAACTGAAGTCCATCCGGGAACTGCATCTTTTGACGGTCAAGCCGACGATGTATGTGGCGAATGTCAGCGAGGACGGATTTACCGACAATCCGCATCTGGACGCGGTTCGCGCCCTCGCCGACGCGGAAGGGGCGGAGGTCGTGGCGGTTTGCGCCGCAATCGAAGCTGAGCTGATCCAGCTCGGGGAAGATGATCGTGCGGTGTTTCTCGATGAGCTGGGTCTAAGCGAGCCGGGGCTCAACCGGGTCATACGCGCGGGTTACAGCCTGCTCGGACTGCTGACGTTTTTTACCGCCGGTAAAAAGGAGGTTCGCGCCTGGACGGTGGCGCGGGGGGCGACGGCGCCAGAGGCGGCGGCCGTGATCCATACCGATTTTCAGCGCGGATTTATCCGTGCTGAAACAGTTGCCTATGATGACTTCGTTGCATGCAATGGCGAGAATGGCGCCAAAGAAGCCGGCAAATTGCGCCTCGAAGGCAAGGAGTATGTGGTCGCCGAAGGGGACGTTCTGCATTTCAGATTCAACGTCTGATGCAGGCGCGCGCGGTGACGTTCGCGGCCGGTCGCGCTGCGCGCCTTGACAGTAACCGGAACAGCGCGGAGAATTTCGCGCCTTCCCCGACGGGTCGGAGCTCGATGGTGATGTAGCTCAGGTGGTTAGAGCGGCGGATTCATAACCCGCAGGTCGGTGGTTCAAGTCCACCCATCACCACCATCCTCCGCCTGTGGCGGCCCTCCACCTTTAAAGTCACCCTCGGCAATGCGCAGACCGCCCCGCCCCACTGCACCAGAATCCCCGGAATATCCGTGCCTGGTCGGCGGATGAACATCATCGGTTGCGGCCGCGCCGCCCGCACACTCGCCGCGGTCTGGCAACGCACCGGCACCCTCGAAACAACCGCTATCCTGAACCGTTCCGCCAGTTCCGCAGGTGAGGCGGCCGAGTTTGTCGGCGCCGGCGAGGCCGTTGACGACCTCTCGCAGATGCCAAGTGCCGGCTTGTGGATGCTCGGGGTTGGCGACGACCGGATCCTGTCCGTGGCTGATGCGCTTGCGGCGTCGGGCCGGTTACGGCCGGGCGATATCGTGTTTCATCTGTCCGGCGCGCACGCCTCTGATGAGCTTGCAGCGTGCCGCGGTGTCGGTGCCTGGTGCGCCAGCCTGCATCCGGCACACAGTTTTGCCGACCCGCGCAGGTCTCTGGACGCCATGGCCGGCTGCCGCTGTGTGGTCGAGGGCGACAGCGCGGCGATCGATGTGCTCGCCCCTCTCGTTGCCGCCCTCGGCGCAGCGATGCTCGAAATCGATCCCGCGCAGAAGATCGTCTACCACGCAGGAATGGTTTTCGCGAGCAACTTTGTCGTCGTCCTGCTCGGCGATGCGTTGGCGGCAGTCAACGCGGCCGGCATTCCGGATTACGAGGCTGCGCAGCTGCTGCGGCCGCTGTTGCTGGGAACCGTCACCAATACACTCGACTATGGCGTCGAAGACGCGCTGACCGGTCCGATCGCCCGCGGCGATGCCGCGCTGGTGGCGGCGCAACTCGCGGCGCTGGAGCAGGCCTTGCCCGATGTCGCCACGCGTTATCGCGCGCTCGGGCTTGCGGCCAGTGCGATCGCACGCCGTTCCGGCAGCACGGATACACAGGCGCTGGCGCGGATCGACGTGCTGCTCGGCCGCACGGGGAATTAGCCGTCCCGATCTGTGCGGCGGATCACATGGCGAGAACATAGTTTACGTTAACGTCAACTTGGGCTAGGATTCCGTCTAGTCGCACCGGCGTGAACGGAGCCATCAAATGAGTCGGACCTACACCATTTCCGAGCTCGCAAAGGAGTTTGCCGTTACCCCGCGAACGCTACGATTTTATGAGTCAAAGGCAATTCTCGCGCCCGATAGGGTCGGTCGGAGACGAGTCTATTCGGAACGCGACCGGGTCCGGTTACGGCTTGCGCTGCGCGGTCGGAGACTCGGCTTTTCAGTCGATGATTGTAAAGAAATCATAGAGATGTATAACCCTATCGTCGGTAACGAGTCTGACCAGTTGCAATACCTGTTGGCCAAGATCGGTGATCACAGAGCGGCGCTCGAGGACAAGCAACGCGATATCGAGGCCACCCTTGCGGCCATGGATGAAATTGAATTGCTGTGCCGGGCTCATCTGGAAGAACGCGCGCGAGCGGTCTGACGGGAGTCTTCCCAAAATTCGGGTTCGCTTTGCGGTTACTACGTGAAGTTGACGTAAAGGTAAATTAGTAATGTGAACAGGGGCCCGCCCGGGCCGCCTGCAAGCAGGAGATAGAGCGATGAACACCCTCGCCTACGGCAGCCTGAATTTCGGTCTCGGGGAAACCGCCGACATGCTGCGGGAAACGGTCCGCGATTTTTCGGCGGCCGAGATTGCGCCGCGCGCGGCCCAGATCGACGTAGCGAACACGTTCCCGCAGGATCTGTGGCGCAAATTCGGCGATATGGGACTGCTCGGCCTGACTGTCGAAGAAGAATTTGGCGGGTCGGGTATGGGTTATCTCGAGCATGTCCTGGCGATGGAGGAGATAAGCCGCGCCTCGGCATCGGTTGGCCTTTCTTACGGCGCCCACTCCAATCTCTGCGTCAACCAGATTCGGCGCAACGGCAATCCGGAACAAAAACAGCGTTACCTGCCGAAGCTCGTCAGCGGCGAGCATGTCGGCGCCCTTGCAATGAGCGAGCCCGGCGCCGGCTCGGACGTCGTGGGGATGCGGCTGAAAGCGGAGCAACGCGGCGACGGGTTTGTTCTGAACGGCAGCAAGATGTGGATCACCAACGGGCCCGATGCCGATGTCGTAGTCGTCTACGCGAAGACCGATCCTGGCGCCGCGTCGCACGGTATCACCGCGTTCATCGTCGAGAAGGGCCGCGTCGGTTTCTATGCTGCACAAAAACTGGACAAGCTCGGCATGCGCGGCTCCAACACTTCCGAACTGGTATTTGAAGATTGCGAGATTCCGGCCGAGAACGTACTCGGGAATTTGCACGAAGGCGTGCGAGTATTGATGAGCGGTCTCGACTACGAACGCGTCGTGTTGTCGGGCGGACCGCTCGGTATCATGCAGGCGTGTCTGGATGTAGTGATCCCGTATATCCACGAACGGCGCCAGTTCGGCCGGGCGATCGGCGAATTCCAGCTGATGCAAGGCAAGCTGGCTGACATGTATACCCAGCTCAATGCCTGCCGTGCCTATGTCTATAGCGTTGCACGATCCTGTGACCGCGGCGAAACCACGCGCAAGGATGCGGCGGGCGCCATCCTGTATTCTTCCGAGGCTGCGACGCAGATGGCGCTGCAGGCGATCCAGACCCTCGGCGGCAACGGCTACATCAACGAGTACCCGACCGGCCGCTTCCTGCGCGACGCGAAGCTGTATGAGATCGGCGCCGGCACCAGTGAGATCCGGCGCATGCTGATTGGCCGCGAATTGTTCGCCGAGACGGCCTGAGGCCACCCCTGGGTGCCACAAGGGTGATGTGATGACAGTACTGTCCAGCAACCTGAATCCGCGTTCGGCGCAGTTTGGCGAGAACGCCGCAGCGATGTCGGCGCTGGTCGGACAGTTGCGTGAGCGCACCGCAATAGTAAAGCTCGGTGGTCACGCGCGGGCGCGGGAGAAACATCTGGCCCGCGGCAAGTTGCTGCCGCGCGATCGCGTGCGCAAGCTTCTCGATATCGGCTCGCCATTTCTCGAGATCGGCCAGTTCGCCGCCTGGGGGATGTACGAATCGGATGTTCCCAGTGCCGGGGTCATTGCCGGCGTCGGCCGGGTCGAGGGAGTCGAGTGCATGATCGTCGCCAACGACGCGACGGTAAAAGGCGGCACTTATTATCCGATCAGCGTAAAGAAACATCTGCGGGCGCAGGCGATCGCGCTCGAAAATCATCTGCCGTGCATTTATCTGGTCGATTCGGGTGGAGCGTTTTTACCAATGCAGGACGAGGTCTTTCCCGACCGCGATCACTTCGGCCGGATTTTCTACAACCAGGCTAATCTCTCGGCCCGCGGCATACCGCAGATTGCGGTAGTCATGGGTTCGTGCACGGCCGGCGGCGCTTATGTTCCCGCGATGTGCGACCAGGCGATTATCGTGCGCCAGCAGGGGACGATTTTTCTCGCTGGTCCGCCGCTGGTGAAAGCGGCCACGGGCGAGGTAGTGAGCGCTGAACAACTCGGCGGCGCGGATGTTCATTCGCGCACCTCCGGTGTCACCGATTATTACGCGGCCAACGACATGCACGCGCTGGCGCTGGCGCGGCGTATCGTTTCCGGGCTGAACCGGGTCAAGAATGTCCGCGTGCACCTGCGTGAACCGGCGGAGCCACGCTACGATCCCGCGGAAGTCTACGGTGTCGTTCCCGCTGATGCGCGCAAACCCTACGATGTCAGGGAGATCATTGCGCGGATTGTCGATCGCAGCGAATTCGATGAGTTCAAGCAGCTCTACGGTGAGACGCTGGTATGCGGATTCGCCAGGATTCACGGTTACCCGGTTGGCCTCATCGCCAACAACGGCATCCTGTTTTCCGAGTCGGCACTGAAGGGTGCCCATTTCGTCCAGCTCTGCAGCCAACGCAACATTCCGCTGGTTTTCCTGCAGAACATCACCGGGTTCATGGTCGGACGAAAATACGAGGCCGGCGGCATCGCCAAAGATGGTGCGAAGATGGTTACCGCGGTCGCGACAACGAAAGTGCCGAAACTGACCGTCATCATCGGCGGCAGTTTCGGCGCCGGAAACTACGCAATGTGCGGTCGGGCATACGGTGCCCGATTCCTCTGGACGTGGCCCAATTCGCGAATCTCGGTGATGGGCGGTGAACAGGCGGCCAACGTACTCGCAGAGGTCCGCCGCGACGGTCTCGAGAAACGCGGAGAAGGGTGGCCGGAGGCCGCGCAGGAGGCATTCATGCGACCGATTCGCGAACAGTATGAGACCCAGGGCAACCCGTATTATGCGAGTGCGCGTTTATGGGACGACGGCATCATCGATCCGGCGGATACGCGGCGCGTACTCGGATTGTCGTTGTCGACAGTGTTGAACGCCGCGCAAGAGCCGACTCGCTTCGGCGTCTTCAGGATGTAATGGTGAGCGGGAGATCCGCCATGTTCGACAAGCTCCTCATCGCGAATCGCGGCGAGATCGCATGCCGGATTATTCGCAGCGCGCGGGCAATGGGGATTCGCACGGTCGCTGTGTATTCAGAAGCAGATGCCTCTGCTCTGCATGTGAGCATGGCGGACGAGGCGTATCTGCTTGGCGGCGCGGCGGCGGCGGACAGTTATTTGCGTATCGACCGAATTCTCGATGCGGCGCGAAGAAGTGGCGCGAAGGCGATCCATCCCGGGTATGGATTCCTGTCGGAGAATGCCGATTTCGCGGATGCCTGCGCAGAGAGCAGTATTGTGTTTGTCGGCCCACCCGCGGCAGCGATACGGGCAATGGGCTCGAAATCCGAGGCCAAGCGGTTGATGGCGGATGCCGGTGTTGCGGTGGTGCCCGGCTACCTCGGTGACAATCAGGACGCCGCGGAACTCGAACGTCATGCAGCGGAAATCGGCTTTCCGCTGATGATCAAAGCCTCTGCAGGCGGTGGTGGCAAGGGTATGCGCCAGGTCGCCAGGGCCTCGGAATTCGCCGCTGCACTGGCCGCCGCACGGCGCGAGGCGATGGCGGCATTCGGCGACGATCATGTCTTGCTCGAGCGCTATGTACAGTATCCGCGTCATATCGAGGTGCAGGTTTTTGCCGACAACGAGGGCAATGTCGTGCACCTGTTCGAACGCGATTGTTCGATGCAGCGACGTCACCAGAAAGTACTGGAAGAGGCGCCGGCGCCCGGTCTCTCGGCCGCGACCCGGACCCTTATGGGAGCGGCGGCCTGCGATGCGGCGCGCGCAATCGGCTACCGCGGCGCCGGTACAGTGGAGTTTATTGTCGATGGTGCTGGCGAATTCTTCTTTATGGAGATGAACACCCGCCTCCAGGTCGAGCATCCGGTGACCGAGATGATTACCGGGATCGACCTGGTCGAGTGGCAATTGCAGGTGGCTGCGGGATACAGCCTGCCACTGGGCCAGGCCGAAATTCGTGCCGACGGCCATGCGATCGAGGTCAGGCTGTACGCGGAGGATCCGGCGCGCGATTTTCTGCCGGCGGCAGGGACCTTGTCGCGGCTCCGCTTCCCGCCGCAAAGCGACACTCTGAGAATCGACCGTGGCGTCCGTGAGGGCGATGTCGTCAGTGTTCATTATGACCCGATGATCGCGAAGGTCATTGTCTGGGACCGCGATCGTGACGGTGCCTGCAGGCGTTTGCTTCAGGCGTTGCAACAGACCCAGCTGACCGGCTTGACCAGCAACCTGGACTTTCTCGTCACCCTCGCCGCCAATGCGGAGTTTCGCGCTGGAATCTACGACACCGGATTTATCGCGAGAAACCGCGACAGTCTGATCGTCAAGCCTGATCTGGATGGCAATGTGCTGTGCCTCGCTGCATTGCATACGCTGACCGAGCGAATGGAGCAGGCGGCGGCGCAGGCACGCGCGAGCGCGGATCCCTTCTCGCCGTGGCAGGTTTGCGATGGCTGGCGTCTGAACGATACCGGCCACGAAGATCTGAGCTTCAGTTTCGACTGCGTTCAGCATGACGTGGTTGTTAGATATCTCTCCGCGGGGTTCGAGATCGTTGCCGATGGCCGCAGCTACCAGGCTGAGGCGTATCGCGAGGAGGACGGCGGTCTCGTCGCAACGCTGGACGGTTTGCGTACGCGTGCAAGTGTGTTGCCGGACAACGGCGAGCTGCTCATCGTTACGCCTGACCGCAGCGTTCGCCTCGGACTCATCGACCCGCTGCTGAGTGCCGGTGATATCGAAGCCGGCGCGGATACCGTGACCGCGCCAATGCCCGGCAAGATCGTCCAGGTGTTCGTGGCGGAGGGCGACATTGTCGAGAAAAACCAGGCACTGGTGGTCCTCGAGGCGATGAAAATGGAGCATACGTTGCTTGCGCCGGCCGCGGGAACGATCGGTACGGTCCACCACGCAGTGAACGAAACGGTGGAAGAGGGCTGGGAATTGCTGCAGTTCGAACCATCCTGATCCGTCCGGCGCGACCCAATCGCGGATGAGTGCAATTTCTGCGACTGGATTTTTGCGTCATGTCCATTAGCGGTCCGGCCAGCGTTGCTGCGCAAACAGGGGTACCGTTCTGCGGCTGGTCGCGGGTCCATTTCAGTCCCTTCGCGCACTCGATTGGTGCTCCTGTCTGCGGGTTGCGACAGTTGTCCACAGAAGCTGTGGATAAGCTTGGGGATAACTCTGGGCGGAACCCGATTTGAGGCCTGATTTTCTAGGATTTGGTTCAGATTGGTGGTTTTTTAGTCATCAAAAAAATTATCATAATCAATGAGTTAAATGGTTTTTGCTAAGTTGGGGCGCTGTCGCATTTCTGAAATATTCTGGCACCATAGTCATGTGAATAAGTCAAGCGATCCGGTGCCGGCGGCTGCTAAAACGCGGCTAAATGATAATTTTGTTCCGTGCAAATCCATAACGGTCAGATGGTTGTAGCTCTCTCCTACACAAATACTTAAGTAGCGGGCATTGCCATGGATGGTCGCGACTGCGCATAAAAGTGCTCTGTTGCGGCGGAAATCGAGGTTCTCAAGACGGGCCGATGCTGCCATTCCGGGAGCTGCGGATTCGTACCAAAACGCGACGCCTGTCGTAGCGTCGACCATGCCGCGCCATTAAGGTCTGCGGCAACGATGGCTTGCCGTGGGTGGCGGCGCAACGGTCATCTGCGGCGGTGACCAGGAATGACCGACATGAACATGACAAACGTCGTTGTCGGATTGATCGCACCCACGGGATTCTGGTGCGCCTACCACCTTTACAAAGACCGGCACCAACCGGAGCCGGCAGTCAATATTGTGCTTACCTATCTGCTGGGCATCGCCTCCGGCTGGCTTGGTTTGCGTTTGTATGGCGCGCTGGAACTGCTTGATCTGCGCTATGACGCCTATGCGCTTGCCGGGCACAGCCGCATGGCGCTGTTCGCCTATGCTGTCCTCGTGATCGGACTGCTTGAGGAAGTGGTGAAGTTCCTGCCGTTCCTGTTGGTCGGCATCCGCTTTCACGAGTTTGACGAGCCGGTCGACGGGATAATTTATGCGTCGTTCGTCGCGTTGGGTTTTGCCACCTACGAGAACCTGCTATATCTCGATTACGTGGACGGCGTCGAGATGCTCGCGCGCGGTTTTGCCGCGCCTCTCGTCCACGTGATGTTTGCCTCGATCTGGGGCTACAGCTGCAGCCGGGCACAAATCGATGGCACGAGCCTGCCGGTTGCGGCCGCCACGGGTCTTGCCGTCGCCGCCTTCCTGCATGGTCTGTACGACTTCATCATGATTGGATTGCCGTCATGGTGCCGCCCGGTGTCGGCCGTGGTGATCCTGGCAATATGGATCTGGAGGATGTGCCTGATTCGCCAGCTCACGAAGCCAACGGGTAGGGTCACCTGACGCAGGCATCGCGGCTTGCGCGCAGTGTCGGCTGCGAGCATGCTGATAGGTCCGAGCGCAGAAATTGTGGAGACGGCAAGTGAAGAAACTGTCCGCGGGTTTCTCGACAGCGGCGCCGCGCTGCGATGGCGAGTTGTGGTTGCCCGACGATAACCCGCGACCGCCGGTTGTGATCATGGCGCACGGATTCGGCGCCGAACGCACGTTCGGATTACCGGCTTTCGCGGAGCGTTTTGTCGCGTCGGGAATCGCGGTTTACCTGTTCGATTACCGCGGCTTTGGCGCCAGCGACGGGTATCCGCGTCAGCTGGTTCATCCGTGGCGGCATCTGCAGGACTGGCGCGATGCACTGGCGTATGTGCGTGGTCTCGAGCAGGTGGATAGTGCCAGGATCGCATTGTGGGGGTCGTCCTACAGCGGCGGGCATGTCACCGTTACCGCGGCCCGCGATCGCCGGGTCGCCGCGGTGGTCGCACAGGTTCCGTTTGTCAGTGGCATCAGTACGCTGGCGGCGCAGTCGCCATTCGATGTCATGCGTTTGAGCTGGGCAGGTCTGCGCGACCTTGTGCGTCTCCTGACATTTCGTGCACCGTATCGAATCGGCCTGGTCGGGCGGCCCGGCGACGTGGCAGTGATGACCACCCCCGAGTGTTATGACGGTTACATGGCGCTGGTGCCGGAGCAATCGAGGTGGGAGAACACGACGCCCGCGCTGAGCGGTTTGCTGCTGCCGCTGTACAACCCCGGTTCCTACGCCGCCGATATCAGATGCCCGATGCTGATTGTGGCCGGCCGCAATGACTCGTTGATCCCTATAGCCGCGGTTCGCAAAATGGCGGGCAGGGTGCCGGACTGCCAGCTGGAGGAATTCGACTGTAATCATTTCGAACCCTATCGGGACGGTTGGTTCGAGCGTAACGTCGAGTTGCAGAGCGCATTTCTGCAGCGCCACCTGGGGGTTGCCGGACGCGTTTCGAGCTAGGGCTCTTCGCGCTTTTTGCCGCGTCTTTTTGCTGGGGGCGGTGGCGCCTTTTTACTGCCTGTTTTGGTTTTTGCAGTGCCGCTTTTTGTCTTGGCGGGTTTCCTCGCCGCGGTTTTTTTTACCCCGCCGGGAGAACCCGGGGCGGTGCTCCTTTTCTTGCTGCCGGTCTTGCGTTTTGCCGACTTCTTCGCGGCTGTGGATTTACCGCGGCTGGTCGCCTCCTTGTCCCCGGTTACCGTGTCGGCCAGCCCCAGCGATTGTTCCAGCTCGGCCATGCTCTCGGAAATGTATGCGGTGAGCTGTTGCAGGTCCGGTATCGCATCGCGTCCGGCCACCAGGCCGAACAGCAACTTGCCGGCGTAACTGAACACGGTAATGTTCATTACCGTGCCAGGCGCGACCGTGCTTATCGGATAGATGCCAGTCATCCGCGCGCCGCGCAGATACAACGCATGGCGCGGTCCGGGCACATTCGAGATCACGAGGTTGCCGAGTGGCGGCAGTCTGTCGGCGAGGCCAAGGCTGTCGCCCAACTGGGCCAGCACCTGCACGACCAGCGTGTAGGTCATTACCGCATCATTGCTCAGCCCCGAAAATTCCTTGTATTACCGTATGGCTCGAGTCGCGAATCGCAGTCGAAACGTTCGCGCACGTCCATGTTTCCGCGCGCCATTTCGACCAGCAAGATCGAAATGACATTGCCGCCGCCCTCATGTTGCTCGGCGCGCAGATCAACGGGCATTTCCGCGACCAGGGGTTTCGACGGCAGCTCGCCACGCTCGCTGAGGTAACGCGTGAGCGCTGCATCACAAAGTGTGAGAACGACGTCGTTGATGGTGCCGCCCGCCGCCTTGCCCGCACGGCGCAGGCGCTCGAGGTCGATCATCGCGGTTGCAATGTTGCGTGGTGCGGTCAGTTTCTGGTTGAGCATCGTCCGTGGCGCGGTAAACGGAATAGGGACCTTGCTATCGCTCAGACGCAAGGCCTTCAGGCTGTGCTTCAGCAGCATCGTGTAGAGTTCTGCTACCGAAATCAGCTGTCTTCCCGCCGTTTTGCCGAACTCTTCCAGAACCTGGGTCAGGCTCTGCTGGCGCCGGCGTCGCCCCGCTGCAGCAGCGATCGACCACATCGGCTTGAATTTATCGCTCCGGGGATCGGCGCTCAGGCTCTGGTCGAGCCAGCGGCTCATTGTGGCGCCGTCGGCGTATGCATGATGCACTTTCGAGTAAAACGCAAACTGGCCTTTCGGGAGACCCTCCATGATGTAGAACTCCCATACCGGGCGGCTGCGATCCAGCAATTCTCCATGCAGTTCGCTCACCAGTTTCATCAGTTCGTTGTAGCCACCTGGGCGGGGCAACGCCAGGTGGCGGACATGGTGTTTCATGTCCGGTTCGGTGTCCGCCCATACCGGAAGCGCACCGAGACGCGACCCCAGTTTCCAGTTGAACGGCGGACAGGGCGGCACGGCGCGCATGTCCTCGACCAGCCGGGAGACGAAGTCCTTGCCGCCATCTCGTGGCGGATCGAAAAGAGAAAGTCCGGCGACATGGCGCGGACTCTCCCGCGTCTCCGTCAGGAACATTGCATAGTCGAGCAAGGATATGCTGGTCATTGGCGCTCGCCCCGATTCGCCCCGTCCCTTACCATACGGCGACGTTGTGTTTCGGGCAACAATCGGGCGCTACCTGTCACTGTAGGGGGCGATCCCGTTTCGCGGCGTTTCGTGCGGCAGTTCACAGGAGAAGTTGAAATGGGGTACCAGTCTTTTCTCAGGCCCGGCGCATTCGCCGATCGAACGGCGATTGTTACTGGCGGCGGCAGCGGGATTGGCCGTTGTGTGGCGCATGAGCTGGCATCACTCGGTGCACACGTTGTTGTCGTCGGCCGGGACCCGAAGAAGCTCGACGGCGTTGCGAACGAGATTGCCGAGGACGGCGGCAGCGCAGGCACTGCGGTCTGCGATATCCGCATCGAAGAAAATGTACGGGATACCGTTGCCGCGATCGTTGCCGAACGCGGGCGTATTCATGCGCTCGTGAACAATGCGGGCGGTCAGTATCCCTCACCGCTTGCGAACATCACTCAGAAGGGTTTCGAAACTGTGGTCAGGACCAACCTGGTTGGCGGCTTCGTCTTTGCCCGCGAAGTCTATACTCAATCGCTGCGCCAGCACGGTGGCGCGATTGTCAACGTCACCGCGGATTTCTGGCGCGGCATGCCGATGATGGGACATTCGGGTGCCGCCCGCGCCGGCATGGATAATTTCACTCGGAGCGCTTCGGTCGAATGGGCACCCGAAGGTGTCCGGGTCAATGCAGTCGCACCGGGCTGGGTTGCATCAAGCGGACTCGATACCTACGATGATCCGGCGATACGGGCAGTTATCCCGCGTTTGCGTGAAGGCGTTCCACTGAAGCGCCTTGCGACCGAAGCCGAGGTCAGCGCCGCCATCTGTTTTCTGTTGTGCGATGCGGCGGCATTCATTACAGGGGTCAACCTCGCAATAGACGGCGGCGCGAGCCTCGCCTCGCCGGTTTTTCCTCAGCCACCCGCGCGCAATGTCACCGAATATCAGGGGTTTCACCGCTACATCCGGCCAAAAGCGCTCGGTGACGAGTGATGGAGAGCCCCTTCGACGCGCGTCTCGATGCGCCGTTTTACAGCGATGAGCATCGCGCTTGGCGTGACTCGCTGCGGCGATTCATCGACGACCGGCTGATGCCGCATGTCGCCGCGTGGGACGAGGCGGGAGAGGTTCCGCGTGTGGTGCATCGCGAGGCGGCCCGGTTCGGTCTGACGGGTCTCGGCTACCCCGAGGAGTATGGCGGAATTTCGGAAGGCACGGATGTGTTCCATCTTGTCATCAAGGCGCAGGAGCTCGCGCGGATGGGTGCCGGCGGAGTTGCGACGGCGCTGTCGACTCATGATATCGCGCTGCCGCCGCTGATCGCGGCCGCGAGTGAGGAGCTGAAAAGGCGGATCGCACCGGCAGTGCTCGATGGCGAAAAAATCATGGCGCTTGCGATCACCGAACCAGGCGCGGGCTCCGATGTCGCGGCGATTCGCACGCGGGCCCGGCGCGATGGCGATTTTTACCGGGTGGACGGAAGCAAGACGTTCATATCCGGCGGCATGAACGCTGATTTCGTCACCACGGTCGTGCGGACCGGCGAGGACGGCGCGGGCGGTCTGTCGTTGTTGCTGATTGAGCGCGGTATGCCGGGGTTTTCCGCGACGGCGCTGCGAAAACAGGGCTGGTGGGCATCCGATACCGCGACACTGCATTTCGATGACATTGCCGTGCCCGCCGCCAACCTCATCGGAGCCGAGGGCACCGGATTCGCATTGATAATGCACAATCTCAACCGCGAGCGCCTGATGATGGCGGCAGGCGCGCTCGGCGCGGCGAGGGCCTGTTTGCAGGATGCTGCGGCGTGGGCCGGCGAGCGCGAGACTTTTGGCAAGCGATTGGTGGAACACCAGGTTATCCGCCACAAACTGGTCGAGATGAGCCGGCGGATCAATGCCGGACAGGCGTACCTCGACCTCACCGCATGGCGGATGCAGCGGGGGGAGCATTGCGCTGCGGATATTGCGATGTTGAAGGTGGACGCGACGCTGACCATGGAGTTTTGCGCGCGCGAGGCGAGCCAGGTGCTGGGGGGCGCGAGTTATATCCGCGGTGGGCGGGTGGAACGCATCTATCGCGAGGTGAGGGTCAACGCGATCGGGGGGGGCTCGGAGGAAATCCTGCGCGATCTTGCCGCGCGTCAACTCGGCTTCGTCCCTACACGCTAGCCTGGCGTTATCGGGGTTGCTGTACGGGGTAACGGGGGTGTCCGGATTTGAAGGCAATATTGCGGTTTACCGGAGTCGCGGTGTTTGTATTGCTGGCCGTGATCGTCGCCAATGCCGTGCGTCTCCAGTCACGCCAGATCGAGGCGGTTGAACCATCGCGATTCGAGGTCGATGCCGCTGCCGCCGCTGCCCGTCTGGCCGGCGCGCTGCGGTTTCCAAGCGTATCCGGGGCGGCCGGAACGCCAGTCGACGAAAACGCCTTGGCCGGCCTGATCGATTACATCGCGCAGACCTATCCGGCCACGCAACGGATGTTGCGTCCCCGGACGATCGGCGATGGCAGTCTGCTATATGTGTGGAAAGGGAGCGATGGAACGCTGGACCCTGTTCTTCTTCTGGCGCATCTCGATGTGGTGCCAGTCGCACCGGAGGAGGTGGCGGGCTGGACCCGACCGCCGTTCGCCGGGAGCATTGCCAACGGGCACATATGGGGCCGCGGCGCCATGGATGACAAGGCTAGCGCGTTTGCGATCCTCGAGGCGCTGGAATCATTACTGGATGGCGGCTACCGCCCGCGCCGCAGCATTTACATTGCGTTCGGCCATGATGAGGAAGTCGGCGGGCAAAACGGCGCCGCCCGGATCGCGCAGGAGATTTCCGCGCTCGGGGTGCATTTCGAGTTCGTACTTGACGAGGGGTTTTTCGTTACGGAGGGGCTGCTGCCCGGCGTCGTGGAGCCGGTGGCGCTGGTCGGTATCGCCGAGAAGGGAATCGTCAGTGTCGAACTCGATGTCAGGGCTGCGCCGGGGCATTCCTCGGTGCCTCCCCGGCAAACTGCGATAGGTATCCTCGCGGCGGCGCTGGCCCGGCTCGAGGACCATCCGATGGCCGCCAGTATCGATGGTGTCACGGGTCAGATGCTGCGGTGGCTGGCCCCCGAAATGCCGTCGGTGCGGCGGCTCCTGTTTGCCAACCTGTGGCTGTTTGCACCGCTGGTTGAGGCGCAGATGGCGGCTTCGCCGCGCACCGATGCGTCCATTCGCACCTCTCAGGCAGTAACTACCGTCTCCGGCGGTCTCAAGGAGAACGTGTTGCCATCGCAGGCTCGGGCTGTCGTAAATTTCAGAATCCGGCCCGGCGACCGGATTGATGATGTCATCGATCATGTGCGCCGGGTGATTGGCGACGACCGGGTCTCGATCGCGATATTGCCGGGACTGAACAGCGAGGCTTCGCCGGTATCGTCAACCGAATCGGTAGCCTTTCGGGAAATTCATGCCACGATTCGCAAGGTATTCCCCGATGCGATCGTTGCTCCGGCGCTGGTGCTGGGCGCCACCGATGCGCGCCATTTCGCCGCGGTCTCCACGGACGTCTACCGCTTTCTGCCGATTCGCCTCGGGCCTGCGGATGTCGCCCGGATCCACGGTGTGGATGAGAGAATATCGATCTCAAATTTCGCCGAGGCGATTCGCTTTTATCGCGAACTGCTGCTGCAATCGACCCGTTAGGCTAGTGCGGCGGGTTGCCTGGACTTTGTTGCGGGTGCGACTTTTGCCGGGGGGTGTTGCCGTCCCGGTACGGGTAGAATGGCGCTCCAGGCGTTTGCCGGGATAATGCCCGACCATGGGATTGAATCCGCTTCCTCACCTTCGCGGTGCTTTTACGATCAGCTTGTTTACGCTGAATGTCGTGTTTTGGTTCATTCCGATCATTTTCATCGGACTGGCCAAACTGCTGATACCAGTACAGGGATGGCGCGACCTGATGAGCCGCTGGCTCAGCACGCTCGGAGAGAACTGGATTTCATGCAATGGGCTCATTCTTGGGTTGACCCAGTCGATAACCTGGGATGTCGAAGGTAATACCAGCCTTGCGCGACGCGGCTGGTACCTGGTGATTTCCAATCATCAGTCCTGGGTCGACATTCTGGTGTTGCAAAAGGTTTTCAACCGCCGCATTCCATTTCTCAAGTTCTTCATCAAGCAACAACTCATCTGGGTGCCGTTTCTGGGTCTTGCCTGGTGGGCGATGGACATGCCGTTTATGCGGCGTTTCTCGCGCGAGTACCTTGCGAAGCACCCGGAGATGCGCGGCAAGGATCTCGAAGCGACGCGCACGGCCTGCGAGAAATTCGAGCGTATCCCGACCTCGATCATCAACTTCGTCGAAGGCACCCGGGTAACGCCGGCCAAACAGCGTGAGCGTGAATCGCCCTATCGGCACCTGTTGCCACCACGCGCCGGCGGGATTGCGTTTGTGCTCGGTGCCATGGGCGACACGCTGCACGATTTGCTCGATGTATCGATTGTCTACCCCGGTGGCGCACCGAGCATGTGGGATCTGTGTTGCGGCAAACTGAGATGCGTGGTTGTTCGGATCAGCAGTCAGCCGATCGAACCCTGGTTGTTGCAGGGCGATTACCAGGACAATGACGGATTCAGACTCCGCTTCCAGCAGTGGCTGGCGCAAATGTGGTCGCAAAAAGACGGGCAGATTGACGTAATTCTCGAGCAGGAAGGTAAGCGTCACCCGATGATCCGGCGGGTTTCATAACCCGGCGTTACCCGGCGCTCCGCAGCCCTGGGCTGCACAGCCTCATGTTCGCTTCAGCCGCTGCGCCCGGGCAGCGTACCCATATGCTTGCTGATAATCGACAGCATGACCTCATCGGCGCCACCGCCGATGGAAGCCAGGCGCCCATCGCGGAAGCGTCTGACAATGGGGTTCTCTTCCATGAAACCCATGCCGCCCCAGTACTGCAGGCAGGCGTCGTTGAGTTCGCGCGAGAGCCGCCCGGATTTCAGTTTCGCCATCGAAGCCAGCATCGTCATGTCCTCGCCACCGCAATAACGTTCGACTGCATGCCAGGTAAGAGCGCGTAGCGATTCCAGCTCGGTCTGCAGTTCGGCGAGGCGAAAATGCACGACCTGGTGATCCAGCACCGGCTTGCCAAAAATTCTCCGTTCGCGGGTGTAAGCGATGGTCTCGTCGATCGAGTCCTGCATGAAAATGAGCGACGACAATGCGGCGTACATGCGCTCCTCCTGAAACTGGGCCATCTGGTAGGCGAAACCCATGCCTTCCTCGCCAATTCTGAATCGCTGCGGAACCCGCACATTCTCGAAATGGATCTGTGCCGTGTCCGATGAGCGCATACCCAGTTTGTCCAGGGTTCTTGCCACGGTCACGCCCTTCGTGTTCATTGGCAGACAGATCAGCGATTTATTTCGATGCGCGGGGCCATCGCCGGTATTCGCCAGCAGACACATCCAGTCTGCCTGGGCACCGCTCGTCGTCCACATCTTGCCCCCGTTAATCACATAGTCGCCGCCATCCTTGACGGCAGTCGTGGAGATGCTGGCAACGTCCGAGCCGGCACCCACTTCCGACACCCCGAGACACGCGACTTTGTCACCGGCAATTGACGGGGCAAGAAACTCCTCACGCAGTTCGTTGGAGCCGAATTGCGCGAGCGCCGGTGTTGCCATTTCGGTCTGCACGCCGATCGCCATGGGCACCGCGCCGCACTTGATCCGTCCCAAGGTTTCGCAGAACACCGCCGCATACGAATAGTCCAGGCCGAGGCCGCCATAGGCCTCCGGTTTATTGATGCCGAGAAATCCGAGTTCACCCATTTTCCGGAACAGTTCGTGGGCCGGGAAACGGCCCTCGCGTTCCCAGGCGTCAACCTGCGGGTTGATCTCCCGGTCGATGAACTTCTCCAGTGAACGCCGCAATTCAGCATGTTCTTCGGTCAGTTGCATAAGCGTGTGTTCCTGTTGTCGCCGTTCCGGCTCGCTAAAACTCGAATGCCCCTCGCGGGCGCTGCTACCGGCGCGGGGTTACCGCGAGCCGGTATGTCGCGTTTTCCCGACCCGTCGGCATCAATTGCACAACCCTAGAACGGATTAGGCACTGCATCAAGGCGGCCCGTCATCAGCGCTTGTCAACACGTCAGTGACCGGATGAGATCGTGTGGTCGCGGGCTCAGTGCACCTACTTCACAGTTTTGAACATAAGCACTTGTGCGCGGCGCCGGTCTGGGAGATATTCGGGTCGCTGGACTGACAAGGGCAAACCTGCCGAGAGGCAGGGGCGCAAAGCCACCGATCCGGGGTTCCGGACAGCGGGGTTGCCAAAGCGATGCACGTTATGACCTCCTCCAATCGCAGGAATGCAATGATGAATCCGGCGGCCCGGCGCAAAGCGCGACCGGAATCGCGGCATCACCCATTGGTTCCCGGCTTCCCCGTGTCCGAACGGTCCAGAATGTTCGTAGCCGAATATCACTATCCAGGGGACCCTGAATGGGAAGACAAGCAGAATCAATGCGGAATTGGGATGGCAGCATAACGAGCCGGCCGGCGGTGCGGGTCAGTCCCGCCAACGTCTCGGAACTCATCTCGGTTATCACCAACGGCAAAAAGTATCCGTCTCCGGTGCGCGCGGTCGGCGCATTCAGTGCGACGACCCGGTGCGCCGCGGCCGATGGCGGGACGGTGGTCGATATGGGGAAAATGAACCGGATTCTCGAATTCGGCGAGGGATATATTCGGGTCCAGGCCGGAGCGCGCCTGTACGAAGTAGCCCGCGAACTGCAAAGACGCGGGCTCGAGT
The DNA here is from genome assembly GCA_963699835.1 of uncultured Gammaproteobacteria bacterium. GTDB lineage: Bacteria > Pseudomonadota > Gammaproteobacteria > Steroidobacterales > BM003 > BM003. The sequence goes on from CAVOVJ010000003.1 coordinate 516,419, forward strand.
TTGCGGCAAGCCCGGGGCCGTCGGTGATGAGCATGGGGAGCGCCGCCTGCGGCGCGACGCTGGCTCCGGCCATGCCCGGGCAGAGCGGGCAGCTGTCGTCCTATGCAGTGGCGATGAAGCTGGTTACGCCGGCCGGGGAAATTCTCGAAGTCGACAACGCCAAGCCTGAATTATTGCGTCTGTTGCGATGCAGCTACGGGCTGTTGGGTCTGGTCTACGAGATAACGCTGTTGGTAAGGCCGCAGCGTGCCTTGAAATTGCGTTTCGATCAGCTTCCACTGGATACGGTCCTGCAGTTGCTGACCGCACTGGATTACAAAGCGGTATCGCTGGGTTTGCAGGTGTTCCCGTTTCGCAGGAGGGTTGCCGTTGAGCATCGCGGTGAACACGCTGCTGGGCGTGGCTCGCGCCGGCTGTTGTGGCGGTTGCAACGCTGGGCGCTGCAGCAATTGCAGCCGCATATCGGCGGATGGCTCGCCCGGATACCGTTTCGGTCGGTTCGCTACAGCCTGATCGACGGGGTCAATCAGGCGCTGAATGCCGGGTTTGGCCGAGCGCTGTCCGGGGCGGGCATCACAACCGGCGATCGCATCGTGCGCTGGCCAGGCAACAAGCGGGTCAGGCAGACCGTGTGGGTATTCCCGGCCGTCAGCTTTGCCGACGTGCTCAGGCAGTACGTGGATTTCTGCCGCGCTCATTTCGAAAGCTGTGGCTATCGGTGCAACCTGCCAACAGCCTGTGAATTGATTGCCGCGGATAACGAGTCTCTTTTGTCAGTGTCCTTTGACGGGCCGGTTTTTACCCTGGAGCCGCGGTCGACCGCCGATGAAGGCTGGAACGATTTCCTGGTCGATTTCAATGATTTTTGCAGCCGCCACGGGGGACGGCCGCTGTTCAATCAGACTCGTGGTTTGAGCCGCGACCAGGCGCGTCGTGCCTATGCCGGACGGCTCGACAATTTCTCCAAGTTGCGCAAGAGGGTCGATCCGCACGATCGTCTCCTCAACGCATTCTTCGACCAGATTCTCGCCTGACTCTGCGACTGGCGCGGCGAGTAAACGGTCGCGGCCGATTGCGAAATCCGCGACTAGCTGCGTTAATATTGAGGCCTCTTATGCCGCCTCGCCGAAATCCGGAGTCAGCCATGGATGCAAGTCAACTCGAACGCGGATTGCTCGAGCTCGAATATCTCCTGGATCGCGCAATCGTGCTTGGCAGCGAGATTTGGTTCGAGACGTTCGCCTATCTTCTCGACCGGTTCATCGAATTGCTGCGGATCTTGTCCCGCCGCGTCGTCGCAGTGTTGCGGCGGGTACTACCCGCTACAAGTGGCGGCGTTGCCTACGCCTGAGCCCGGTGGTGGATTTGGCCGATTGCGCTGAACTGACACGGGGGGCCTATATTTATCTGCTGCGCGGCCGCGCAAGCGACGAATATCGCTATGTGGGTCAGACCAGCGGCCCACGCCGCCGCTACCACGGTCATCGCGCCGCGGCGCGTTTATACCTCCGCCAGTTGCGCGTGCGCGTGCCGCGCGACGCGCGCGAAAATCAGCTGGAGCTGGATCTGCAGCTGCCCGCAATGACTAATTTCGTCAACGTCCGGCCACCCAATGAGCCGACCCGGCTGGTTGAATGGCTGGCAAAACGCATGGAACACGCCGATGCGCTGGAAATGCGTGTTGTCGAGCGTGTTGCCTGCGGCGGTGTCTGCGAATGCTGGCCGGGCGGTCCATGTGGCCTGGTTGCCCGGCGCGAGACATTCTGGATTGACTATCTCGCGCGCCGCGGCCACCGATTATTCAACCAACAGCGACCCTTCTCGGATCCTCGGCCGTCGCGTTAGCGCGGTCAGCGTAAAACTGGTTGGGTCCCGCACAAACGACCGTGCCGCCATCGGAGCCGAGTGCGCCAACCTCGAAGTTGAAACGGCGGTCCGCGGCGAATCGAACGGCTCTGGCCTGTACCAGCCGCCCGCCTACGCGTTGCGCGTCGTCCCAGCTTATCCGCCTAAAGCGCCGCGGCGTGGTTGCCGCCACGGCGGGATCGGAGCTGAAAATACCGTCGACATCCTTGATCAGCCTGCACCGGTCGGCCTGCAGGCGTTCGGCGACGAACAGCGCGGTCAGGTCCGATCCGCCGCGACCGAGCAGCGCGGTCCGTCCGGTTGCATCGATACCGGTGAATACCGGTAAAACTACCGTAGCGGTAGCCAGGTTTTCGCGGATTGCAGCGGTCGCCAGCGCGTGGGGCCGTGCATGCATTGGCGTACCGCGAGTTACCAGTTCCGCGCTTTTGGCGTCCATTCTCTTTGCCGGATGCCCGCCCTGTTGCAGTGCCAGCGTCAGCAACAGGCTTGACTGGTGCTCGCCGCAGGCGAGCAGTTCCGCAAGCAACCCCTCGTCGTGCGTTGTGGCGACTACATTGGCGCGCGCCAGAAGCGCGTCGGTGTCGTCACCCAGCGCGGAAACGACCGCGACAACCGCATGGCCGCGTTCGCGATGGCGCATGATCTCGGCAACGGCAATCAGGTAGTCCGAGGCTGTGCGCAGCACCGAGCTGGCGAATTTGAGTACCGTGATCGATTGCTGCGGCATAGTTGGCTCCCGCGCGCGTTAAAAATGCGAAATCCTGCCGTCGGGCAGCGCGGATATGAAAGCATGGGCAGAAATGCGGGGCGTCATACGATGGGTATGGTCGCTTTAGCCGTATTTCTCATGCGCCCGCAAGCTGACTCTCAAATCGGCGCGGACGCAAAGTCAGGACAGGGCATGAGCGCTGTCAACCGGTATCTGTTTGCAGGGCTACGCTGGCAGTTAATGGCGGCTACGGGTATGTTTTCCGCTCTGCCGATTGTGCCAGGAGCGAGAGCATGAGAATTGCGACCGGGGTATGGCTTACCCTGCTGACGATGACTGCCGCAGTCGCTGCGGCCGCAGAGGTCGAGCGGGTCGAACGTGGCAATCTGGTGATCGAGAACATCCCTGAAATTCCGCCGCGGATCTCGGATCGCCTGCGCCAGTACCGTGAAAGCCGGTACGCCATTTTTCAGGGCTGGGACGAGGCCGGTGGCGGAATCTATGTCACGACCCGATTCGGCGAGACCAGCCAGGTGCATCATGTCGCCAGGCCAGGCAGCGCAAGGCGGCAGCTCACATTCTTCGACGAACCCGTCGCGGCAGCAGCGCCGCCGCCGGCCGGGGATCGACGCGTTTTTGTCTTCCCGAAAGATGTCGGTGGCGGCGAATTCTATCAATTGTTCATGTTCGACCAGGCAGATGGCAGCGTAACTCAGCTCAGCGATGGCGAATCACGCAATGGTTCCGTCGTCTGGTCCAATGGCGGCGACCGGTTTGCCTATTACAGCACCCGGCGCAACCAGCGTGACTGGGACCTGTACGTGGCTGACATCAGGAATCCGCAGGCGGCAAAAATGGTTCTTTCCGAGGGTGGAACGTGGATTCCGCTTGACTGGTCGGCCGATGACAACCGGTTGCTGGCGATGAAGTATGTCTCGGTGACGGAGACGTATTACTCCGTGCTCGATGTCGAATCGGGGTCGTTACAGCCGGTCAATCCCTCGACTGAAAAAATTGCCTATGGCGCCGCCGCCTTCGATCGCCGTGGCAAGGGCATCTACCTGACATCAGACGAGGGCAGCGATTTTCGCCAGTTGCGTCACTACGATCTGTCGAGTGGCAAACAGCGCGTCCTGAGCGCGGACATTGGCTGGGATGTCGAGCAGGTTGCAATCAGCGACGATGGCCGGCGCCTGGCATTCTCCGTTAATGAAGACGGCGTGAGCCGCCTTTACCTGATGGATACCGCCAACGACAGCAGGCGCCGGATCGACAATGTGCCGGTCGGGGTCATCAGCAGCATGGACTTCGATCATAGCGGGGCAAGGCTGGGGTTGACTGTTGACTCACCGCTGTCTCCCGACGACGTATTCAGTGTCGATATCGAGAACGGTGCCTTGACACGATGGACGCAGAGCGAGGTTGGCGGACTCGACAGCGGTCGTTTCGTCGAGCCGGAGCTGGTGCGCTACCCGACGTTCGACAGCGAAAGTGGCGGGCCCGAGCACATCCCGGCGTTTTATTACCGCCCTGAAGGGGGCGGACCGTTCCCGGTTGTCATCGTGATTCACGGCGGGCCGGAGAGCCAGTCGCGGCCGGCGTTTTCCTCCTTTTACCAGTACCTGGCAAGCGAACGCGGCTACGCGGTGATCCGCCCAAACGTCCGCGGCTCGACGGGATATGGCAAGGAGTATGTGAAGCTAGACAACGGCTTCAAGCGCAAGGACTCCGTCAAAGATATTGGTGCCTTGCTCGACTGGGTCGGGGAGCGGCCGGAACTCGACCCCGAGCGGATCGCCGTCTTTGGCGGATCTTATGGCGGTTACATGGTGCTGGCGTCGATGGTTGACTACAACGATCGCCTGGCCTGTGGTGTCGATGTAGTCGGTATCAGTAATTTCGTTACTTTCCTCGAAAACACCAAGGAATACCGCCGTGATCTGCGCCGGGTCGAGTACGGCGACGAGCGCGACCCGAAGATGCGCGAGTTTCTCGAGGACATCTCACCCAACAATCATGCCGAAAAGATAACGAAGCCGATGCTGATCGTTCAGGGTTATAACGATCCGCGCGTGCCGGTAGGCGAATCGGAACAGATGCTTGCCGAGATGCGAGGCAACGGCCAGAACGTTTGGTATCTGATGGCTCGTGACGAAGGCCACGGGTTCAGGAAGAAGATCAACCGGGATTACTATCTGAATTCGACGGCGTTATTTTTCGAGCAGTGTCTCGGGCAGTAGCGTCGTGTCGGCGCGCGGGTGCTCACAACGAGGATCGCGGCCCTTTTTGCGTAGTGGCGCCGAGTTCGCGAAATTTCTCGAGGACGAGCGGCCACTGCTCCGGATAGCGCCAGTCTTCGGCAAACACGGATTCCGGATCGACCCAGTCGATCTCGCTGACCTCGGTCCATGCCCATTGGGGTACGCCGGGTTCGGTTCCGGGGCGGATTGACGGGTCGGCCGGGAGGCAGGCATAGAGGCGGAAGCCGTTGTCGAAGACCAGCACGAGCCGGCCGACCTCGGCATCTATACCGGCTTCTTCCCAGGTCTCGCGATGGGCCGTGCACTGCGCCGCTTCGCCAGGGTTGCCCATTCCGGCCGGGAACCCCAGTTTGCCGCTGAAGCGGTCGCGCACCATCAGCATCCGGTCGTCGATTCGGATCATACAACCGGCATTACCATGCGGCGTCTCGGCAAACTGCGGCGCAACCCGGCAGGTTGGCGCCGGTGGTGCCGGGTTGAGCGCGGCGAATAACAGCACGCCGCTGACGGCGCCAGCCAGAAGCAGGCCGCGGTACAGGAATAGCCGGGTACTGAATCCACGCGATTTCACGGGGCGAAATCTTGGACTATTCCTGATAATTTCACCACCTTTGTGCAGCACCCGGAGCCGGCCCCGCCCGTCATGACCCGCCTGCTATCGATACTTGCCGCAGCCATCTGGCTTGCGAGCGCGACAGCCGAGGCCGCCGCGCCGGCTCAGGCTACGACCGGGCACGCGCGCGCCGAATTGTTCGCGGAGCATGCCGTGGCTGCGGCCGGTGACGGTACCTGGCTCGCGCTCCGGCTGACTCTCGATGACGGCTGGCATACCTACTGGAAAAATCCGGGTGATTCGGGAGAGGCAACGCGGCTCGAGTGGCGCGTCCCCGACGGCGTCGAACCCGGTGAGATCGTTTGGCCGGCGCCGGAGCGAATTCCGTTCGGGCCATTCGTCAACTTTGGTTTTCATGGCGCCCCGGTGCACCTTGTCAAGCTCCATATTGCCGATGACTGGCCGGTAGGGCAGCCGCTTCGCGTGGAGGTATTGGCGAGCTGGCTGGTGTGCGAGGAGATCTGTATCCCCGAGGAGGCTACACTCGGGCTGGACCTGGAGGTGGCCCTTGCCGCTCAACCGGCCGCCGAACCGGTGGCCGGGATCTTCGCCGCGGCGCGCGCCGCCACGCCGGTCGCGCTGCCGCTGTCGGGCGCATTCACGGTCGCGGATGGAGCGCTGCAAATCGAGCTGGCGCGCGGCGATATTGACGCTGCCGCGGAGACGCTGTTCTTTTTCCCGGATCGGTGGGGCTGGATCGAGCCGTCGACGCCGCAGACATGGTCATATCGCGGGCAAAAACTGGTTGGGCGGATGGCGCCGGGTCCGGCGCCGCCGGCGGGCGAATTCGCTGGCATAGCGGTATTCACCGCTATCCACTCGGGTGAACGGCAGGCGCTACGAATTAGTGCCGTTGATACCGCAGCGGCGGTTGCCGAACCGGCGCAAGCGGCAGCGATGCCAATGAGTGTCTGGCAGGCGGTCGCGTTCGCAATCCTCGGCGGGCTGATCCTCAACCTGATGCCGTGTGTGTTGCCGGTGTTGTCGATCAAGGCGCTAAGCCTGGTCGAGCATGGCGGCACACGCAGCGAGCTCAGACGCAGCGGGATTGCCTACGCGGCCGGAGTTTTGTGTTGCTTCGCGCTGCTCGGACTGATCCTGGTCGGGCTCAGGTCGGCCGGCGAGGCTGCCGGCTGGGGATTCCAGCTGCAGTCGCCCGGCTTTGTCGCAGCGATGAGTTATATGCTGTTTGCGATGGCGCTGGTGTTGTCGCTGGGTCTGGACCCGGGCGCCGGCCTGGCCGGTGCCGGAGACGGGCTGACACGTCGCGGCGGCCTGTCAGGAAGTTTTTTCACCGGCGCGCTTGCCGCGGTCGTCGCAACGCCATGCACTGCGCCGTTCATGGCCGCGGCAATCGGTTTTGCCCTGGCCCAGCCTGCCGCGGTGGCGATGACGATCATGCTGGCGCTGGGCTTTGGGCTGGCATTGCCGTTTGTGCTGCTTACTTTCGTTCCGGCATGGACCCGCTGGCTGCCGCGACCGGGTGCGTGGATGTCGCGGCTGAAGCAGGGCCTTGCGTTTCCGTTGTACGCCACCGTCGTGTGGCTGCTCTGGGTGGCCGGACAGCAAGTCGGTATCGACGGCCTGGTGCGTTTGTTGTTCGGGCTGCTGCTGCTGGCGCTGGCGTTGTGGTTGTATTCGGTGTGGCGCAGGGAGGAGGGCGCGGCGCGCCAGGTGGCTACCGCGATGTCGATTGCTGCACTGGTCGCGGCGCTGGTGCTGGGGGTGACGTCGGTGCGCAAACCTGAACCGGCGGTCCGTGTGACGGATTCCTCCAGTGTGCCGTTTGCCGAGGACGACATCGCCGCGATTCGTGCATCGGGTCGCGCGGTGTTCGTCAATATGACCGCGGCATGGTGTATTACGTGTCTCGTGAACGAAAGAGTTGCGCTCGACACCAGGGCGGTACGCGATGCCCTCTCGGCCCGCGATGTCGTCTACATGAAAGGCGACTGGACCAATCGCGATGCGGCGATCACCCGTTACCTCGCATCGTTCGGCAGAGCCGGTGTGCCGTTGTATGTTCTTTACCCGCCGGGGGATGGCGCACCGCGGGTACTGCCACAGATCCTGACTGAATCCTCGCTGCTGGAGGCGCTGGGAGCGCTCGACCAAATCGGCGAAGCTACCTGAGCTATTGTAGTCACTCAACCGGAGAAACCCGATGCAACTATCCACCCAACTGAAAATTTCGATTATGGCTTTGCTGGTTTTCGCCCAGGCTGCGTTGGCGGCACCTGGAGAGCCCGAAGTCGGCAAACCGGCGCCGCTTTTCTCTGCGACCGACAGCAATGGCAAGAGCCATAACCTCGCCGATTATCGCGGTAAGATCGTGGTCCTCGAATGGACCAACCATGACTGCCCCTATGTCCGCAAACACTACAGCGCCGGTAATATGCAGGCATTGCAGAACGAGGCCCGCGAGGCAGACGTCGTTTGGCTGACCGTCATTTCGTCCGCGCCCGGGAAGCAGGGCTATGTCGATCCGGCGAAGGCGAATGAACTGACTACGTCGAGAAATGCCGCTCCGCATGCGGTGCTGCTCGAACCCGACGGCGCGATTGGCAAGGCCTATGGCGCGCGAACCACGCCGCACATGTACATCATCGATGCCGAGGGCGTGCTGCGCTACAAGGGCGGCATCGACGACAAGCCGACGTCGGACCCGGCCGATATCGACGGCTCCAACAATTACGTGCGCGCGGCGCTTGCGGATATTGCCAGCGGATTGGATGTGCGGACACCGGTATCGCGTCCCTATGGCTGCTCGGTCAAGTACGGAACCTGATGGAGCAGGCAGCCGTTGGCAGCGGACCGGCAAACGCGCCCACCGCGATCCGGCTGCGCGATGTCAGCAAATCGTATCGGGAAGGTGAGCGCCAACATGTCGTTCTCGACGCCATTAGTGCCGAGGTGGCGGCCGGTGAGACTATCGCACTGCTAGGTAGCAGCGGCTCCGGCAAATCGACTCTGCTGAATCTGATAAGCGGAATCGACCAGCCGGATGCCGGTGCTATCGAACTTGCCGGCACCCGTATTACGGAGCTTGATGAGCGTGAGAGAACGCTTTACCGGCGGCGTAATCTCGGCTTCGTTTTCCAGTTTTTCAATTTGTTGCCGACCCTGACCGTGGTCGAGAACGTTCGCCTGCCACTCGAGCTCAATGGCATTGATGCATCCGGGTCCGAGCGGCGCGCCATGGAATTGCTCGATGCCGTCGGCCTGGCGGTCCGATCGTCGAGTTTTCCAGAGCGCTTGTCCGGAGGCGAACAGCAGCGTGTGGCGATTGCCCGGGCGCTGGCGCATGCGCCCTCGCTGGTGCTTGCGGATGAGCCAACCGGGAATCTCGACGAGGAGACCGGTGAGCAGGTGCTGGCGGTATTGCGGCAAATGCTGGTTGAACAGGGTGCGACCATGGTGCTTGCCACTCACAGCCGCGAGCGTGGCCAGAATCGCTCAGAGGGTGTGGCGGACCCAAAACGGACGCCTGATAGAGGAAGGCGGCAATCCGCGGTGAATTTGCTCGCCAAAACCAGCCTCCGTTACCTGCCGCGGCATCCGTGGCAGCTTGCCGTGGCGCTGCTCGGAATCGCGCTCGGTGTTGCCGTGATCGTCGCGGTCGATCTTGCGAATTCGAGCGCTCAACGGGCTTTCCTGCAAGCGGTCGATGCCGTCTACGGCGAAGCAACCCATCAGATTGTCGGCGGCCCGGCTGGCTATGCCGAGACCGAGTATGTCGCGCTGCGGCTGGACGGCGGGGTACGCGCCAGCGCGCCGGTAGTCGAGGGTTTTGTCAGTATTGCCGGGCGCACTTTTAATCTGCTGGGTGTGGATCCTTTTGCGGAAGCGGGTTTCCGCGACTACCGGATAGGGAGCGGAGGCCAGGGACGAGCGTGGCTCGACCTGGTGTCACTTCCGGGTGCCTTCGTACTGGACGAGCAGGCGGCTGCGAGGCTGGGCGTGGGCGTGGGCGATACTGTGGTAGTCACGGTTGCGGGCCAGCAGCGGCCGGGATTTCTGGCCGCCACGCTTGCTACCGAAGGTGGCCGGCCCGGGCTCGGCGACGTTGTGATCAGCGATATCGCGACGGCACAGGAATGGCTCGGTTGGAACGGCCGACTGAGCCGAGTCGACCTGCGCATTGACGCCAATGTCGAGGCGGCACGAGTCGCTGCGTTACTGCCGCAGGGCAGTCAGCTGCTGTCGGCGGCGGGACGCAGCCGGCAGACTCTCGGTATGACCCGCTCGTTCTCGACAAGCCTGACCGCGATGAGTCTGCTTGCGGTGCTCGTTGGCGTGTTCCTGATCTACAACAGTGTTTCGTTCACGGTAATTCAGCGCCGGCCCTTGCTCGGCGTGATGCGCTCGCTGGGCGTGACGCGCGAAGAGATTGCCGGGCTCATTGTGGCGGAGGGGCTGCTGCTCGGCGTGGTTGGTGTTGCGGCAGGCATTGCGCTTGGATTGTTTTTGTCGCGGGAACTGCTCGGTCTTGTCACCCAGAGTATCAACGACCATTACTACTATGTTGGCGCTGCGTCTGTGCAGCTGTCGCCCTGGTCTGTGGCAAAGGGCATCGTCGCCGGCATTGGCGCGTCGCTGCTAGCCGCTGCGGTGCCGGCCTGGGAGGCGGCGCAATCGCCGCCTCGGCAGGCGCTGGCGCGGGCCTCTCTGGAACAGCGGGTCAGCGACAAACTCGGGCTTGTAGAGTTCTCTGCGATCGCGGCAACCGCAGCCGGTGCAGTGGCCTTACTGGTAACGGCTCGCTCCCTGGTCGTGGGGTTTGCCGGCATGTTTCTGATCGTCGTCGGCCTGGCACTACTGGTGCCGGGAATCGTTGCGTTTCTGAGCCGTCGTCTGGCCGGTCCGGTCGGCAGGATTGCCGGTCTAAGCGGGCGCATGGCCGTGCAGGGGATAGGTCGGTCGCTGAGCCGAACCGGCATCGCGGTAACGGCGCTTGCGGTCGCCGTCGCCGCTACGATCGGTGTGGACGTCATGGTTGGAAGTTTCCGCGGTTCGGTCGATGCGTGGCTGCAGCGATCGGTCAATGCCGACATGTATGTTGCGCCACCGCGTCTCGCTGGTGGCCGCGCCGAACGTGCGATCGACCCGCTGTTATTGCGGCGAATCGTGGCTCTGCCGGAGGTTGATCACGTCGGCGTTTCGCGCAGTGTCGATGTGGTCGCGCGTGATGGCGTGCGCCGTCTTCTGGCGGTCGACATGACCCCTGAGTATCGTTCCAGTGCCCGCCTGACCGCGAGGCGATCCGGCCACGGTATGGGCCAGGTTTCGATAGCGGCACTGCCGTGCTGATCTCCGAGCCTTTGTCATTCCTGCACGATCTCGACGTCGGCGATGAAATTGAGCTGCCCACCGCAAAAGGCGTTCGCGGTTTCCGTATTGGCGGAGTCTATGAGGATTTCGATACTGGCAGCGGCACGGTGATGCTGAACCGCGATCTTTATCGCCAGTGGTGGGAGGACGATGCGGTTACCGCCATTGCGGTATACCTTGCCAACGGCGTCGAACCGCAAGCATTCGAGGAAGCGGTAGAGGCGCTGGCGGCGGGCCGGCAGTCGTTGCTGGTGACATCCAATCGCGACATTTTGCAAATGTCGCTGGAGATTTTCGATCGCACCTTCACGATTACCAACGTGCTCTATTTGTTGACGGTGGCGGTGGCTTTCGTCGGCATGGTCGGGGCTTTGTCAGCGCTGCAGATGGAGCGTATCCGCGAGCTCGGGACGTTGCGTGCGCTGGGGTTCACGCCGTGGCAGGTGGGCGGCCTGGTCAATGTCCAGACCCTGGGCCTGGGACTGCTGGCAGGTCTGGCAGCACTGCCGCTGGGTGTGGTGATGGCGTGGATCTTGCTGCATGTGATTAACCGGCGTGCGTTTGGCTGGCAGATCGACATGAGTCTGAATCCGTCCGCGTTGCTGGGTGCGCTGGCACTGGCCGTGGCAGCGGCGACGCTGGCAGGGATTTATCCGTCGTGGCGGATGGCGCGCACCGCGCCGGCCAGCGCAATGCGTGAGGAATAGGCAGATGCGGGGTTTTTCCGTCTGCGCGGGTGTTTTGTTGTGTGTGGCGCTCGGCGTCGGTGCGGGCATCCCCGCGGTGGCACAGACCGCGAACGAGGCCGATGGCCTGGCGGAGTTGCTTGGCGGTGGTGATATTGCCGGGTTTACCCGTGCGACCCGGCCGCATCCGTTCCAGTTTCCGGCCGATCATGCCGCGCATCCCGATTATCGCAACGAGTGGTGGTATTTCACCGGTAATCTTGCGACCGGCGCCGGCCGCGCATTTGGTTTCGAGCTGACTTTCTTCCGTATCGGTCTCACAGCGGCGCCATGCTCTCGGAGTCGTCCTCGGCATGGCGCAGCGACCAGCTGTTGCTGGCGCATTTTGCGATCAGCGATATCGACGACGAACAGTTCCGCTACGCGCAGCGCTATTCGCGGGTGGCTCTGGGTCTGGCCGGTTACCGCAACGCACCCTTTTCGTTGTGGCTTGAGGACTGGACGCTGCATCACGATCCCTCGAGCGGTGCTTTTTCAATCAGCGCGGCGGATCCCGGAATCGCCATCGAGTTGCAATTGCAACCGCAGAAACCGCCGGTGCTGAACGGCGATCGCGGGCTGAGCCAGAAGTCGGGCGCAGCCGGAAACGCCTCGCACTACTACAGCCTGACGCGACTGGATACGCGCGGCGAGTTGCAGGTCGATGGCGAGAATTTCGACGTTTCCGGTAACGCCTGGATGGACCGCGAGTGGAGTACCAGCGCGCTGGCCGACGACCAGGTTGGCTGGGACTGGTTCGCATTGCAGTTCAGCGACGGCAGCGAGTTGATGTACTACCAGTTGCGGCGGGATGACGGCACGACCGACCCGCACAGCGCCGGAACCTACGTTGACCCTGACGGCGTGTCCTCACATGTCACCGTGGCCGATGTCGAACTCGAAGTCCTCGACGACTGGACCAGTCCGCGCGGCGGGATCTACCCGGCGCGCTGGGCATTGCGGGTCGCGTCGCTCGGCCTGGATGTCACTGTCGTGCCACGTCTCGCGGATCAGGAGCTCGCGACCTTCCCGCGTTACTGGGAAGGCGCGGTAGAGGTTCGCGGCGAACGCCGGGCCGTGCCGGTTTCAGGCTTCGGTTACGTGGAGCTGACCGGCTACGCCGATCGGCCTCTGCCGCAATGATCCGGGATGCGGTCCGTGGCACCGCGCCGCTGATTGACCATCGCGTGCTAGTCGACCGCGTCGAGATGGTGCTGGCCGTCCCCGGCCCGAAACGGGTAATCGGCGAATATCGCCGCCATGACTATAGGCGCGCGCTCGTCGATTTTCTTCAGTTTCGCTTCGGTGACGGTGCCCTGGGCAACACCCTGCCACACCACCTGTTTGCGTTCAGCGTCAACGACATCGACCAGTAACGTGCCCTCGGTGTATTGCCGCACATCTACGTCGTAACCGCCCCAGGCACCGTAGCGGCCGCGCCAGTAGGGGCTGCCGCCATAGCTATTGACCTGGACCTTTTCCTGGGTCAGAAGCTGGAAATCCAGCAACAGGTCGGGGTTGTCATCGCTGTAGACATAACCGCGTTTTTCCATTTCCGCGCGCGAGGTCGCTTCGAGGTGACGGGTGATCAGCGACGTGTACTGGCCATCCTGGCGTTCCGGCTGTTTCGAGGCGAAACCGAAGGTCCGGTACGCTGAAAAATCGGCCGTCGGGTCGTAGTCGCTACGCGTGCGCGGTGTCGATTCGCATGCGCTCAGCAGCAATGCGGCAGCTAGCGCCGCAATGAGAATTCGGGGATGACGGGTCCAGGTCAATGACATTGTCGCTCTCCTTCGGGGCGGAATTCCGGCAAACGGTAATTCGATGTGCGGAAGCTTACTTCGAACGCTTCCAGGTTGCCAAAGTCGCGAACAGCATCAGTCCGGAATCTGGAACGGTTCGCGTTGGGCACGCTCGCGCAGACGATTCAGCGTTCGCGCAATCGCCGGGCGCCGGATCAGTTGCTGCTCGAGCCGGTACTTGCCCGGGAAATTGGTCAGTATCAGCCCTATCAGCATGGTCAGAAGGCCCTGTCCTGGAATGAATAACATGAGCAGGCCGGCCACAAGAAAGGCAATGCCGACGGTGTTTTTCACGACCACGATCAGCCCGATTATGAGCGGATGAGGGCGGTGTTTGCGTTCCGGCTCGCGGTGCTCGCGGACGAAGTAGTCGCTGGGCAACTGTACCGTGATCAGCGGAAGCAGCACGGCGGCGACAACGAGACTGCCGATCGACAGGAAACCCGCAAGCACGCCGTAGGTGGCCAACGATTCGTGATACTGGTCCAGCCACTCGAGCATCCGTGTCTCCGATGATCATGCCCATCCGGGCCGGTGGCGGTGACGAAAGCAGCTAGCGTAAACCGGATCCACCTCGAAGCGAATCATTTTAGCAGTCGCGTTGCCGCCACGGCGGCATTTGGCTAGTCCGCCTGGATGCATTAGACTGCGCGGGCAACCACCGATCAACCGAGAGATGTTTATGCAATTCGTATTCGATCCGCCGCAGCCGACCTCTGTCGCGGTGGCCGACAGCGAGCAACGATTACCGTTGCACAGGGTTTATTGTGTGGCGAAAAACTACGCCGCCCATGCGCGCGAAATGGGCGACGACCCGGAGCGTATTCCACCGGCTTTTTTTCTCAAACCCGCCGATACCGTGGTAGCGATCGAAGGGGGTGTTGTCTACCCGCCCGCGACGTCGAATTTGCATCATGAAGTGGAACTGGTCGTTGCGCTCGGGGCGGGTGGCCGCAATGTCGGGGTTGATGCAGCGCGGCAGATGGTTTTCGGCTATGCGGTGGGCATCGATCTTACCCGGCGCGATCTGCAGCAGGAGGCGCGTGCGGTGGGCGGACCGTGGGATAGCGGCAAGAGCTTCGAGCAGGCGGCACCGGTCAGCGCGGTGTACCCCCGCGAGCGTACCGGGTACCTGGAAGCCGGCCGTATCTGGCTGGAGGTCAATGGCCAGATTCGCCAGGATGGAGATATCTCCGCGATGATCTGGAATACCGCCGAGGTCATCTCGCGATTGTCGGAGTTGTTCGAACTCAAGCCGGGCGACCTGATTTTTACCGGTACGCCCGAAGGCGTTGGAGCGATCGTTCCGGGCGATCATCTTCGCGGCGGTATCGACGGTGTTGGCGAATTTTCGTTGCATATTCGAGGCTAGATGAGCGTTTTCCTGCGGAAAGCCCCTATGTTCCCGGCCCTGACGGGCTGCTAATTTATGGCGCGTGACTATGAATGAAATACGATTTGATACCGATTTGATCGAACGCTACGGGGGGCGGGGGCCGCGATACACCTCCTATCCCACTGCCGTTCAGTTTCATGACGGATTCGGTGAGGCCGAATATCGCCGCCAGTGCGCGGCGAGTAACACCGGCCCCGAGCGGAGGCCTTTGTCCGTTTACGTTCACCTGCCGTTTTGCGAGTCACTTTGTTACTACTGTGCGTGTAATAAGGAGGTGACCCGCAACCGCGCCCGGGTTGAGCGTTACATGACCCACCTGTATACCGAACTCGACCTGCAGGCAGCGTTGTTCGACGATACGCGCGTGGTCGAGCAGCTCCATCTCGGTGGCGGTTCTCCGACGTATTTCGATACCGATGAGCTCGGCGAGCTGATCCGCCGTATCGGCGAGCGCTTCCGCCTGCAGTCCGACGGTAACCAGGAATTTTCGATTGAAGTCGACCCGCGCACGATCGAGCCTGAAGGTATGGCGCCGCTTTATGCGCTCGGTTTCAACAGGTTGAGCCTCGGTGTTCAGGATCTCGAGCAGCGGGTCCAGGAAGCGGTGAATCGTGTCCAGAGCTTCGAAAAGACCCGGGATCTGATAGAAGCCGCGCGCGCCAGTGGCTTCCAGTCCGTGTCGCTCGACCTGATCTATGGGTTGCCGCACCAGTCGGTATCGAGTTTCGATGCGACGATCGATCGGGTCCTGACACTGAAGCCGGACCGGCTCGCGATCTACAACTACGCGCACCTGCCGCAGATGTTCAAGGCGCAGCGCCTGATCGATGCGGCGGACCTGCCGGATGCCGCGGCGAAACTCGAAATTTTGCATGGCACCATCGCCAAGCTGACTGCGGCCGGCTACGAATACATCGGCATGGACCATTTTGCGTTGCCGAGCGACGAGCTCGTGATCGCACAGCGCAAGGGTGAACTGCAGAGAAATTTCCAGGGCTACTCGACGCATGCGCGCTGCGATTTGATATCGCTCGGGGTCAGTGCGATCTCGCATGTGCACCACTGCTACAGCCAGAACGTTAAAAGCGTCAATCGTTACTGCCAGTTGCTGGAGCAGGGGCAGCTGCCCGTCGAGCGTGGCCTGGAACTGTCCGAGGACGACGAACTGCGCGCCAGCGTAATCGAGACGATCATGTGCCACGGGCGGCTGGATTTCGCGACCGTTGCGGAGAGTTTCGGACTCGATTTCAGTCACTACTTCGGCGCTGAACTCGAAGCTCTTGCGCCGCTGGCCGATGATGGCTTGATCAAATTCGACGAGAGAGGTTTCCAGGTGACGCCCGCGGGAAGATTGTTGTTGCGACCGGTGGCGATGGTGTTTGACCGCTACCTGAGAGAACAGGCGAACAAGGCGCGTTTCTCGAAGGTGATCTGATTGCAGTTTGAACGGGCGTGGGCTTGATGAGCGGGTACGGACTCGCGAAGTCCGTGCATGTTGTTTGTGTGATACTCAGCGCATTGTTGTTTGTCGGCCGTGGCGCCGCCGCAACCGCAGGCGCCGACTGGAGGAAGTGGCAGGTTCTGCGGTTAGCGCCGCACATTGTCGATACGGTCTTGCTGCTAAGTGCCGTGACAATGGTCTGGCTGCTGGGGCTGTCGCCATTCGCGCTGCCCTGGCTTGCGGCCAAACTGCTCGGCCTGGTTTTTTACATCGGGTTCGGCATGATCGCGTTGCGATTCGGCGGCACGAGAAAGGTGCGACGAATCGCATTTGTAGGTGCACTGGTAACGCTGGCCTACATCGTCAGTGTTGCCGTGAGCCGCGACCCGCGAGGATTTCTGGCATTGTTGTCGCAGGGTTGAGCGGCGGCGTTGCCTGCACCGGGAGAGTACCGGCATGGACTGGTTGTCGACTGAAGTTGTGGCACTCGCGGTAACCGCCGCCACGGTAGGTGTCGTTCATACGTTGCTCGGGCCGGATCACTATTTGCCTTTCGTCGCCCTGGCGCGCAGCAAGGGCTGGACGCTGCGTAAGACACTGGCGGTGACGGGTTTTTGTGGTATCGGCCATGTTGCCGGTTCGATCGCACTCGGGGCACTCGGTATCGTTCTCGGCAGCAGCCTGGCGGGTCTCGTCCGGATCGAGACAATACGCGGCGATATCGCCGGATGGCTGATGCTGACGCTGGGGCTGGTTTATCTGGCGTGGGGGCTTAAACAGGCCGCACGCAAGGAAGCCCACACGCATGCCCACGTGCACGCTGACGGCACAATCCATAATCACCACCACGATCACCGTGCAGCTCATCTCCATCCGCACAGGCGTGGTGCGGGCCGGTTTGCGCCATGGGCGCTGTTTATCGTTTTCGCTCTGGGCCCGTGCGAGGCGTTGATTCCGCTGTTGATGTACCCGGCCGCGCAGCATAATTACGCAGCGGTCGGATTCGTCGCCGCGGTGTTTGCCGCCGCCACCCTGGCGACGATGACGGCGGTAGTCGCGCTGGGTTGTCTCGGTGCGACCCGCCTGCCGCTCGGCGGGATGGAACGATACGTTCATGCGCTGGCCGGCGCTGCAATCAGTCTGTGCGCGGCAGGTATGCTGATCGGTCTGTAAGTAGCTCCGGTTTGTGGCGAGTTCGACCGATCGCCGCCCGGGGACTTTTTCCCATCCCCGCCAATCGTAAAACCACCTCTGAATCCGGACGGTTTCGATTGGCGAAATCATCGTCTGAGTGCGCGGGCACGCAACTATCCAGCTCATCCCCGACCGGACGGGGGCCTGCGCGCAGGGATGTGCGATGAGCTGGGCCATCGAATCCGGACGGTTTCGGTCGGCGAAACAGCGCCTGAGAGCGCGGGAGCGCCACGATCCAGATCATCCCCTAACGGACGGGGGCCGGCGCACAGGGATGTGCGATGAGCTGGGCCATCGAATCCGGACGGTTTCGGTCGGCGAAACAGCGCCTGAGAGCGCGGGAGCGCCACGATCCAGATCATCCCCTAACGGACGGGGGCCGGCGCACACGGATGTGCGATGAGCTGGGCCATCGAATGCGGACGGTTTCGGCCGGCGAAACAGCGCCTGAGAGCGCGGGAGCGCGACGATCCAGATTATCCCCTAACGGACGGGGGCCGGCGCACAAGGATGTGCGATGAGTCCGGCCAAGGCGCTTTGACGCCGACCTCCCGTCAGTTTGCGTCTGTCTGTCCCGGTTTGACTGCTTTCAGTTCTGACAACCCATTTGCGGTGGAAGTAAGCGCGTTAGAATAGCGTCAGGTTTTCCGGCGGGCCGCCGACCATGGAATTCGATGCGGTAATCAATAACGGACGGTTTTTCGATGGCACCGGAGTAGCCGGTCAGGACGTGCATCTCGGGGTTCGCAACGGCAAGCTGGTGGCTTTAGCCAGCGAGGCATTCGCGGAAGACGCTGCGCCCGTGGTAATCGATGCCAGCGATCGCTGGGTGATGCCCGGCTTCATCGATACGCATACCCACTACGATGCGGAACTGATCGCGGCACCCGGACTGACGGAGTCAGTCCGCCACGGCGTCACGACCGTCACGGTCGGCAGTTGTTCTATAAGCATGGTGCTGTCACAGCCCGAGGATTGCGCCGATCTCTTTACCCGGGTCGAATCGGTGCCGCGCGAACAGGTCTTGCCGCTGCTGCGCGAACGCAAACAGTGGTCATCGCCCGGCGAGTGGGTCGAGTTCCTTGGCCGCCACCCGCTCGGTCCGAACGTGACGAGCTTTATTGGCCATTCGGATATCCGCGTTCGCACGCTCGGGCTGGGACGAGCCGTTGACCGCGAGGTCCGGCCGAACGATTCGGAGCTTGTGAAAATGGAGGGTTTTGTCGAGGAGGCGCTCGACGCGGGCATGCTCGGGATGTCGACGATGACGACCAGGTGGGACAAGCTCGACGGCGATCGTTATCGTTCCGCTTCGCTGCCCTCTACCTATGCACGCTGGTCCGAGTTCAGACGGCTCAATCGCATTCTGCGGCGCCGCGGCCGGGTCCATCAGGGCGCACCGGATATCGTGACCAAGTACAACATGTTCCTGTTTTTCGGCCAGAGCATGGGGCTTGTTTCGCGCGCCACTGAAGACGACGTTGATCTCGTTGATGGACGTCAAGTCCAATCGCCTGCTGGCGCGCACGATCGGCAAACTGGCAACCACGATCAACACGGTATTCGATGCGGACTTTCGCTGGCAGGCATTGCCCAACCGCTTCGATCTGTACGCAGACGGAATGGATCTTGTCATATTCGAGGAGTTTGGCGCGGGTCAGGCGGCGCTGCACCTGAAGGACGCGCTTGAGCGCAACCATCTGCTTGGCGACGAGCAGTACCGGCGCTGGTTCCGCCGCGACTACGATAAACGTTTCGGGCCCCGTGTCTGGCATCGCGATTTCCGTGATTCACGAATCCTGGCCTGCCCCGATGCCTCGGTGATCGACAAATCATTCGCCGAGGTGGCTGACGAACAGGGTATTCATCCGGTCGATGCGTTTCTCGATCTGGTCGTGGCGCATGGCACCGCGCTGCGCTGGTACACGGTGATCGCCAATGATGACGAGCGGATTCTCGGCAAGATCATCGCGGATCGCGGCGCGCTGATTGGGTTCGCCGACTCCGGAGCACACATACGGAATATGGCGTTTTATAACTCACCGCTCAGAATGCTGCGACTCGTGCGCGATGCCGAGCTTCACGGCAATCCGATCATGCCGGTGGAGAAGGCAGTTTGGCGGCTTACCGGGGAGTTGGCGGATTGGTATGGAATCGACGCCGGGCGTCTGCAGCTCGGTGACCGGGCCGACATTGCGGTGATCAACCCCGCCGCACTCGACGACAGTCTCGAGGGCTACTACGAGGCGCCGATGGCCGAACTGGGCGGTATCTCGCGGCTGGTCAACCGTAACGATGCGGCAGTCGATGCGGTGCTTATAAACGGGCGGCTGGCATGGCGGGACGGCAAAATCGAGACCGCGGTTGGCACTGAAACCGGTTTCGGCCGGTTCCTCCCGGCGGCTTGATATGACTAGAGACGTCGTGGCCGTGCAGGGCGCTGCCATCTCACGTGGAGCAGTACGGCGAAGGAGGTCCGGCGTTGTTTCTGCATGGCGTGCCGGATTCGGCAGAGCTGTGGAGCCCGGTGATCGGGGTCGCGAGCCGCGAGTATCGCTGTATTGCGCCGGATTTGCCGGGTTTTCGCCGCTCGCAGTTGCCGCGGGATTTCACTTTCTCGCTCGATGGTTATGCGGTGTGGGTCAACGATCTCGTCAATGCGCTGGGCATCGACGAACCGCTGACGCTGGTGGGACATGACTGGGGCGGTATATTCGGGCTCGCATGGGCCTGCAAATATCCCGAGCGAGCCGGCCGGGTTATCGTGATGGATACGATATTCAGTCACCTCTATCGCTGGCATCCATGGGCGCGGGTGTGGCGCACCCCGGTGCTCGGCGAGTTGTCGATGCTGTTGATGAATCGTCCGTTGTTCATGTCCGAAATGCGCCGCGGGTCGGTCCTGCTCGATGACGCCTGGCTGGCGCGGCTGTGGAGTGCGATGCAGGAAAACTACCGCACCCGGTTCGTTACGCTGAAACTCTACCGCTCGCTGAATCCGCCCAGGTTATTGCCATGGCAGCCCTTACTGCAGGCGCCTGGCAGCTTCGACTCCGCTGACGGTCTTGCATGGAGCTCACGACCCCTACATTCCCGGCTGGACGACGCGTCTGTTTCATACCGATGACGTGCGCGTACTGGAAGATGTCGGGCACTGGGTGCCGGCAGAAGCGCCCGCTGCGGTACTGGCTGCGCTCGGTGTCGCTGCGGCTGACAACCACGGCACCCAGGCTTAGACCCGCAACCGCGGGCGTTCGGCAAAGCTCAGAACTGAATCAGCGCATAGCCATTGTTTTGCAATGTAACCAGCGCGGTCATGGCGGACAACGCCAGCTCGACGTCAGGGGCGAATTCATCAGCGGAGAACCCACGATGTGCGGCAGTTTGCCCGCAGACGACAAATTCGACACCCGCGGCAGTGAGTTGCGCAATCAAAGGCGCATTGGGATTCGCAATTCCGTTTCGTTGCCTGTAGGCGCTGTCTGACAGCACATCGCTGGCGGCGGCGCCATGGATCACCAGTGCCAGTCGCATCCGCGCCGGGTTGACGCCGTTGGCGGCATGCATGTTGAGAAACCGCGCGGCCGTTTCGATGCGCGGATTGACGGTGTCGGCATCCTGGTCGGATCGGGCAACGTCGAAGACGACGCGGTAGTCGCTGTCGGTGATGGTGGCGAAACCGGGCGCGGCGACCGGGTAGTGTGGGCCGTATCCCGTTATCACCGGCCCGGTGACCGGCGGCGCTGTGTCGGCGTGGGCAGCGGCGCCGCATGTCAGTGCCGCCGCGAGCGTGGTGATCAGAACCGATCTCATTGTGTTTCCCCTGTGCTTGCGGGCCTGATTTCGGTGAAGCGAAAAGGCGGCGGCGATCAGGCACCAGGGAGTGCAACGAAAAACACCCGCGCCGGCCGCTGCGGCGAGGGTGTTGTGACGGCGAATCAACGCGCCGGATCAGTACATATGCTGTCCGCCGTTGATCGACAGTGTCGAGCCGGTGATGAAGTCGGCGTCTTCGGCTACCAGGAACATCACGCCACGCGCGATGTCGTGGGCGCGCCCGAGTCGCCCGGCCGGGATGCGGGTGATGATTTTCTCCAGCACTTTTTCCGGTACCGCACGCACCATGTCGGTATCGACATAGCCGGGGGCGATCGCGTTAACGGTAATGTGGCTGCGGGCGCCCTCCTGGGCCAGCGCCTTGGTGAAGCCATGAATGCCTGATTTGGCCGCGGCATAGTTGACCTGCCCGTACTGACCGGCCTGACCGTTTACAGACCCGACATTGACGATGCGACCGAAGCCGCTCTCGCGCATTCCGCCAATCACGGCACGGCAGGCGTTGAAACAACCGCTCAGGTTGGTCTGGATCACATCCTGCCACTGCTCCGGAGTCATGTTATGCAGGACCCCGTCGCGGGTAATGCCGGCATTGTTGATGAGGATTTCAACGGGTCCGCCGAGATCTTCCGCAATTTGCGCGAAACCCTTCTGGCATTCTTCGAAACTGCCGACGTCGAATTTGTAGGCCGGAATCCCGTTTTTCTCGCTGAATTCCCGCGCGCGTTCCTCATTTCCGGCGTAGGTAGCTGCAACCTTGTGGCCGGCTTCCTTCAGTTCCACGGCGACCCTCGCGCCGATTCCCCTGGTTCCTCCCGTGACTACCGCTACTCGACCCATGACGGCCTCCTTGAGATTCGTCTTTCGTTTTTGTCTGGTTTTGCGTGCCTATCGTTCGACGCAGATGGCAATACCCATCCCACCGCCAATGCACAGCGTCGCAAGGCCTTTGTGGACGTCGCGTTTTTCCATTTCGTGGAGCAACGTCACCAGCACGCGAGTGCCTGAGGCGCCGATCGGGTGGCCAAGCGCAATCGCGCCGCCGTTGACGTTGACGATGTCGGTGTTCCAGCCGAGTTCCTTGTTGACCGCGCAGGCCTGCGCCGCAAACGCTTCATTCGCCTCAATCAGTTCGAGATCGCCAATGTCCCACCCGGCCTTTTGCCAGGGCGGCGCTGCTGGCCGGAATCGGGCCGCTGCCCATGATGGCGGGGTCGACGCCCACGGTTGCCCATGACACGATGCGCGCGAGTGGTTTTATTCCGCGTCTGCGAGGCCTCTTCCGCGCTCATCAGAACGACAGCCGCGGCGCCATCGTTGATGCCGGATGCATTTCCGGCGGTTACGCTGCCTTCCTTGCTGAACGCCGGACGGAGCTTCGCCAACGATTCCACCGTGGTGTCGGGTTTCGGATGTTCGTCGGCTGCAACGACCGTTTCGCCTTTGCGCGTTTTCACGGTTACCGGAACGATTTCGTCCTCGAAACGACCGGCAGCCTGAGCGGCTGCGGCTTTGGCCTGAGAGGCCGCCGCAAATGCGTCCTGTGCGTCGCGCGGAAATCTCCCACTTGGCAGCGACGTTCTCGGCGGTTGTTCCCATGTGATAGCCCTTGAACGCATCCAGAAGTCCGTCCGCAAGCATCGTGTCGACGAATTCCTGAGATCCCATTTTACGGCCATTGCGAAGATGGGCGGCGTGTGGAGCCTGGCTCATGCTCTCCTGACCGCCGGCCACGACGATGTCGCTGTCGCCGTTGAGTATCGCCTGGTAGCCCATCGCCACCGAGCGGACTCCGGAACCGCACAGCTGGTTGATCGTTACTGCGGTGCGTTCGGCCGGAATGCCCTGCACTGATGGCCGCCTGGCGCGCCGGGTTTTGACCGCATCCGGCGGTAAGCATCTGGCCCATGATGACTTCGGAAACGTCATCCGGCTGGACGCCTGCGCGGCGCAGTGCTTCGACGATAGCGGCCGAGCCAAGCTCGGCGGCGCTGAGTGTGCTGAGCGCTCCGTTGAACGCACCGATTGCGGTGCGCACGGCACCGGCTATGACAACTTCGGTCACGGCAAAGTCCTCCTCGAGTTATTGACACCATTGTCAGCCGGCGGCAGATGCGATTCCATTCGACTTTCGGTTAACCGGCCGGAATGTCGTCTGCTGCTGGCCGTCGCCGGGTATGTTCGTTAAGCTGCGACCTCGGCACGCGGACGGAGGCAACTGAATGAGTATAGTAGCCCGTGGAGGACTTGTTGGGCTGGTGCTGCGTTTTGCCGGGCGCCTGCGCTTTCCCTACCTGTTTGCGCTGACCGCGATTATGTTTGTGGTCAACCTGTTTGTGCCCGATGCGGTCCCGTTTGCCGACGAAATTCTTATGGGTTTGCTGACCGTCCTGCTTGCCAGCATCCGCAAACGCCGCGATCCTGCCGACGAGTCGCAGGCGGGAACCGGCTCGGGCCCGAAATAGCACCTTTTCCTTCTACCCCGGTTTCAGAACAACGCCATCTCGAGGCCCGCGGCCAGCGTCATTCCCAATTCGCTGCAGGCATGCAGGCCAGCCTGGTCGAGTTCGCCGCGAACGATCACCGGCTCGGCAACCTCGCGAAACCGATAACCCGGAGCGATGCGGCGAATGGCGTTCAGGGCGCCGGTGCCGTCGTTGCCGCAACCAATGAAAATCGCATAAGGCAGGCCTTCTGTCTTGCCTTCGCAAGGGTAGAAAGTGCGATCGAAAAAATCCTTGAGCGCGCCCGACATGTAGCCGAAGTTTTCCGGGGTGCCAAGAATCAGGCCGTCGGCCCACAGCAGGTCTTCGGCGTCGGCATCGAACGCACGGCGCATGCGCACGACGACTCCGCTAATCGCGTCATCGGTGGCACCTTCGTAGACGGCCTGGGCCATTTTTTCGTTTTTCACGCCCTGAGTGTGAAAAACGATCAACAGATGTCTGGTTTCGCTGGATTCGTCTGAACTCATTGGGGTTTGTCTTCGGTTCTCAAGTGATGGCAGGCTTATTGCCGGGCGGCCGCTTTTTCCACGGGCGTGGTTCGATCCGTCGTCTGCGGCAACGGCCATTCCTGTGGCGCCGATGCTTGCGCGGGAGATGATAGTATCCGCGCACCAGATGCGCTAACGGTTGTTGAGGTCTGCAACACAGCCGCCAGGTGGGTATGCAGTGGATCGTCGCGGCGGCATCCAATCCCGGGACGGCGTATAAGAAATTTTCCGCGGCAATCGGGGAGTGACGGACCGTGAAAAATCTCAGAGGCAGGGTCGCCGTGGTGACCGGAGCCGGGTCCGGAATCGGCAGGGCAGTCGCGGGTGAGCTCGCCCGTCAGGGATGTCATGTTGCGCTGGCTGACGTGAACGAGGCAGGACTTGCAGAGACTCTCCAGGGATTGCTGGGTTTGCCGGTAACCGTCACCACCCACATCGTGGACGTTGCCAGGCGGGATGCGGTCGAGCGGCTCGCTGGCGAGGTGATCGAACGTCACGGCGCGGCCCAAATCCTCGTTAATAACGCCGGTGTTGCGGTTGCCGAGCGCGCGGAAAATATCCCGTATGAAGATTTCGAGTGGCTGATGGGCATCAATTTCTGGGGCGTCGTCTACGGGTGCACCGCGTTTCTGCCGCATATGAGGGCGGCCGGAGAAGGTCATATCGTCAATATCTCGAGCATATTCGGGCTGATCGGGATGCCGACCCAGGCGGCCTACAATGCGTCCAAATTCGCGGTGAGAGGATATACGGAAGCGCTCGACCAGGAGTTGGCGAATACGCCGATCCGGGTATCCTGCGTGTGTCCCGGTGGCATACGCACGGCAATCGTGCGCAACGCGCGCGTTCCCGGCGTTTCTGGCACGATGCCTGCAAAGAACGAACTCGCCGGCACTTTCGACAAGCTCGCCCGGACCAGCGCTGAAGAGGCGGGCGCCACGATAGTACGCGGCATCCTGAAGGACACTAAGCGAATCCTCATTGGTGCAGACGCGCGCATGATCAGTCTTATTGTCCGGCTGTTTCCGGTCGCATATCCGGCATTATTGCGTCGTCTGATGCCGGCTCCGGGTATCAACAAGTAGTTGCGTGGCAGCGCGGGAGCATGGTAAGTCCCTGTTTTTTTTCGCGGCCGGGTTTACCGGCCCTACCGGTCATCTGTTAGACTTGCGTCCTGTCGATTAGGGGGCGGCCGGGTCGTTGTATCCGGGTAAGGTTGGGCGGGGCCGATAAATAGCGCTGCGTTGCCGGTCACGAGTTGGTTAGGACGAGAAACTAATGACGCGATGGATTGAGCGAGCATTCTGGGGTGCCGGCATTGCTTTGATGTTGGTGTATGGGGCGATTCGTGTCGATGGCGAAGTCGGCCGTCAACGCGGTCTTATTGCGTTTCAGAACGCCCACGCATCGACGGCGACCGGCGAGGCCGACGTTGCTAAATATGAAAACGTTCCCGAGCCGGACAAGTCGTTGTGGAACGCCAAGCGCGTCAAAGACTACGAAGCCAGTCTTGATGCCGACATGGCGCCGCCACGTGGTGTCCTCGAAATTCCCGATCTCAAACTCGAAGTCCCCATTTATGCCGGAACCACCGAGCTTGTGCTCAATCGCGGCGTGGGTCTTATCGACGGAACCGCACGACTTAACAAGGGCGGCAATACCGGGTTGTCGAGCCATCGCGACGGCTACTTCCGGGTCCTGAAAGATATCGAGAAAGGTGATGCGATCATCGTCGACAGTCCGCGTGGAAAGATGACCTACCGCGTCAGCGAGACCTTCGTTCTCGACAAAATGGATGACAGCGTGCTCGACCCGACTCCGGAGCCGACAGTGACGTTGGTGACCTGCTACCCGTTTTATTTTGTCGGGCATGCCCCAAAACGATTTATTGTACGCGCCGTCCTCGAGGAGAATCCCGAGGCGTCGCAAACCACGGATCTCGCTCAATCCGCTCCGAATGCGGTCGCTGAGAACTAGCACATACGGGGCTGGCGGGAGTTTATGAAAACAACAGGACAGGAGAGAAAATTAATGAAAAGCAGATGCCTCATCGCTCTTACGGCGCTGATCGGTCTGGGGATGTCGCAGGCGAGTATTGCGCAGAACAGAACCTGTAGCGATATAGATTTCACGCCAGAAGCGCTTTCGATGTACCCGGATCTTGCCAGCGCATGTCAGGCTGTCGTGTACAAGGACGGCAGAGAGTATGTCATGGTTGTTGGCAGGGTCCTGGCCGTGCGTGGCGGCGGCAAACATGTCAACCTGCAGTTCAAGGATGGCGGCCGTTACTGGATCAACCCGAACGAAAACCAGAATATCACGCTGCTGCCGGTTGGTGGTGTGCCGGAACAGTCGACAGCCAACTGGTTCAGGCGAGAACCGGATCAAGCCGTCGGAACTCGTGCGCGGCATGGAGCTCGGAATCTATTTGCCGACCGATACCTGGGCGATCCACTTCGAAGAAGCAGATGAAGTGTATGTGCCGGTTGTTATGACCCCGGTCGAGACCATCGAGATCATCGAACTCGAGCCGATGCCGACTACGGCGAGCCCGGTTCCGCTGATTGGTTTGCTGGGTGGTTTGTTTGCGCTGATCGGTGCCGGCTTTACGTTCGTCCGCCGTCGCGGTTGAACGTTTCCGACCTCTGAGTCGGTGTAGGACAAAGCGCGTCGCCGTGTTTCGGCGACGCGCTTTTTTGTGCCCGGACCACTTCCGGTATAGCGATCCGCGATCCGCTCCTCAATCCGATCGGCAAACTCCCTGCCGGATCAGGCAGCCTTTTCTTTCGCGAGGTACTGCTCGAGGTCGTCCGCGCCGCCAATCTTCGTGCCGTTGACGAATATCTGCGGAAACGTGGTCGCCCCGGCTACCGCACGCAATGTCGTGTCGGTGTAATCGCGATTCAGGACCAGTTCCTCGAAGTCGATACCCGCATCGCGCAACAAGCCCTTGGCGCGAACGCAGAACGGACAACCCTCACGGCTCAGGACGGTGACGTCGGCCGGTGACGAGGCGCCCGGAGCGACGTAGGCCAGCATCGTGTCGGCATCGGAAACCTCGAACGGGTCGCCCGGATTGTCGGGCTCGATGAACATCTTCTCTACGATGCCGTCGCGCACCAGCATCGAGTAGCGCCAGGAGCGCTTGCCGAAACCGAGATCTTCCTTGCCGACCAGCATGCCCATGCCCGCGGTGAAATCGCCGTTTCCATCCGGCAGGAACGTAATCCGATCCGCGTTCTGACTTCTTTTCCACTCGTTCATTACGAATGCGTCGTTGACCGAGACGCAGATCACCTCGTCGACTCCGTTCGCTTGCAGTGCGGGAGTCAGCTGGTTGTAGCGCGGCACGTGAGCGGATGAGCACGTCGGGGTAAATGCGCCCGGCAACGAGAACACGACGATGGTCTTGCCGCCGAAAATGTCCTTGCTCGTCACTTCGACCCACTCGTGGTCGCGGCGGGTGCGGAACGTGACGTCGGGAATTCGTTTTCCTTCGATATTG
This sequence comes from uncultured Gammaproteobacteria bacterium, assembly GCA_963699835.1. GTDB lineage: Bacteria > Pseudomonadota > Gammaproteobacteria > Steroidobacterales > BM003 > BM003. The sequence continues at coordinate 544,097 of CAVOVJ010000003.1, forward strand.
TCAAGCATGGTTTGTTCTCCTGTTCAGTTAAGCAAAATGTCAATGGTCGAATCTATGCGGCCTTTTCGATCAGGCTGCGCAGCATCCAGGCGTTTTTTTCATGCACCTGCATGCGCTGGGTGAGGAGGTCCGCGCTGGGTTCGTCGGCGGCAGCCTCAACGATCGGGAATACCTCGCGCGCGGTTCTTGCCACGGTCTCCTGGGCAGTCACGAGCGCGGCAACCATAGCCTGGGCGTCGTGTGTGCCGGCGTCGTCGCGGATCGACGTGAGCTTCTGGAACTCACCGTAGCTGCCCGGAGCGGGGTGTCCCAGCGCGCGTATGCGCTCGGCAATTTCGTCCACGGCAAGGGCAAGCTCGGTGTACTGCTCCTCGAACAACTGATGCAGCGTCACGAACATCGGGCCGGTGACGTTCCAGTGGAATTGTGCGTTTTCAGATAAAGCGTATAGCTGTCCGCCAGAAGCCGACTCAGGCCCGCTGCAATTTTGACGCGGTCGTCGTCGCTGATTCCGATGTCGATAGTCATGTCACTGTCTCCTGATTAATGTGCGTGTGGAAGATGCTAGGGCTTGATGATTAACATGTAAAACAGAATAAATAAGTTATAGTAATCTATAAAAACGATTATAATTCGAGGCATTGTCGACTCATGCCCGGCGTTTTGTCAGGCCAACCCGGAGATCCCTGTATGGTCGAGAATCGTTCACGCCAGCCTACGCTACGACAACTTCGTTATTTTCTTGCGCTGGTCGAGCTAGCAGCATTTCGGTCGTGCCGCGGAGGCGTGTTTCGTCAGCCAGTCCGCGTTTAGCAATGCAATCCAGGAACTCGAGGCGACCCTGGGGCGACAACTCGTGGATCGGACCAACCGGCGTGTCACGATCACCGCGACCGGGCAGGAAATAGCCGTCCAGGCGCGCCTGTGTCTGCGCGATGTCGAGGCGCTGGTCGAAATGGCACGCCGCGACGACGAGCCTCTCGCGGGTCGTCTCAGGCTTGGCGTCATTCCGACCATTGCACCGTTCATGTTGCCGCCATTGTTGCCGGAGCTGCGGCGGCGTTTCGACAAGTTGCAGCTTTTGCTGGTCGAGGGCCAGACCCTGGAATTACATGAGCGATTGCTGCGTGGAGATCTCGACGCCATCCTGATTGCCTTGCCCTTCGAGCTGGCCCATGTCGAGGTAATGCCACTGTTCAGGGAGGGGTTTCGGCTGGCGTGCCGCAGCGATACGACCCTGGTCGACCCGGAAAATTACCGCTTCAACCGCCTGAATGCCGAGTCGGTGATGTTGCTGGAGGACGGGCATTGTCTGCGCGACCACGCGATGGCCGCATGCCGGGTCAGAAACACCGACACGGTCAGCCGATTCGCTGCCACCAGTATCTTGACGCTGATCGAAATGGTCGATGCGGATCTCGGCGTTACATTTTTGCCGGAAATGGCAGAGGGCTCGGCATTGCTGCGACAAACGCGGGTTAAGACCTTTCCGCTGAACGAGCGCGGGTATCGTGAGATCGCGCTGCTGTGGCGCAGCGCCAGCGGCCGTGGCGAGGAGTTCCGGATGCTGGGTGAGTTCCTCGGCGGATTCGCGAACAAGAAAAAGCGACGCCGGGCAGCCAGGTCCTGAGTCCGGCGCGCACGACCGCGGGCCGGATGGCAAACCGGCTTGATCCATATCAAGGCCATTCCGATGCACGATGTGACCCAATGGATCGCGTCGCCATGCGACGGCGCGGGAAAGATGCGGTGTCGTGTTATTGCTATGGCACCGCGGGCTTCCTGTTACGGACAGGAGGCGGTTTCCATATGCAGGTTGAGCAGATCCTCTGGGGCACGATAGCCGCCGGGCTGGTCGTGATGTTTGGCGGTGGCTACGCCGCTTTGCTGGCTTGGGACGACTCCGCGACAGCCGCCATCTGATTTGGATTGCGTACGCCTGTTACGCGGCCCTGATAGCGGCCTCGTGGATGCTGGCATCGGCATTGGCCCTGGAGGGCCGCTGGCAGGTGCTGATCCTATTGCTGCTGTTCGGCTACCTGGTGGCCCCGCCGGCGATCTGGCGGCTATGTGTGGCAACCCACGCCGATAACGCCGCATCGAAGGTGCGGAGTCTGACGCCCGAGGTATTACGCGAGGCGAAAGGGGAAGGATATGAGTAGCAACGCACCTTGGTGGTCCAGCGAGGACGTATGGCGGAAACTCGCGATCTGGGTGACTGCCGCGATGGCAGTGATACTGGTATTTCTGACGTTCGACACCGTTTCTCAAATCGTGGCGGGCGGCGAACGGGTGCCTGGATACGATGTGATCAATCAGCGGGTCTACTATCGGCATGACGATGAGCGCGGTTTCCAGGTGCCGGTAATCGGTGACGAGGCGCCCTTGTTCGGCAAGATGCTTACGGCTACTGAAGCAGAGGCACTTGTTACCCACGGCAAACTCCTTGTGCAATCCAAAAACTGCATGAATTGCCACACCCTGCTGGGCAATGGCGCCTATTACGCCCCCGACCTGACCAAGGCATGGCTCGATCCAGGCTGGGCGGCGGAGTCTGTCAGGGAGCAGGTGATGGTGAGTTTTCTGACCGATCCGGGCGGTAACGCACGAACCTATGGCACAAACCGGCGCATGCCCAATCTCGACCTGAGCGAAGACGATGCGCGGGCAATTATCGCTTTCCTGAAGTGGATGTCGACGATCGATACCAACGGTTTTCCCGCGGGATTTACACCGATCCGACAGGAGGGCGACCAATGAGCGCCATAGGGATTCTCGACAGTTCCAATCTCAATAGCGGCCAGAAGGTCGCGGTAAAGTATTTCACGGTCGCGATGGTCTTGTTTCTCGCGCAATGCATTTTCGGTTTGCTCGCCGGTTTTCAGTTCATCGTCCCTGCTTTTCTGTACGAAGTGCTGGATTTCAGCGTCAACCGGATGGTGCACATCAATGCAATGATCGTGTGGATGCTGTTCGGTTTTATCGGCTCGGTCTACTGGCTCGTCGAGGACGAGTCGGGAACCACGCTGGTCGGCGCAAAACTGGCTAACCTGAACTTTTGGGTGCTGACGCTGGCGGTCACGGTGGTCGTGCTTGTCTATCTGATCGTGCAGACCGGGAGCGGGGATAAGTTTTCGATCTGGTTTATTAACGAGGGCCGCGAATACATCGAGGCCCCGCGTTGGGCCGATATAGGTATCGTTCTTTGTGTACTGATATTTTTCTACAACGTCGCGGCGACGTTCATGAAAGGGAAGTGGAGCGGGATATCCGGAGTGCTTGTGCTTGACCTGGTCGCGCTTGCGGGTCTTTACGTAGCGGGTATGTTTTTTACTCCCAATGTGTCGCTCGATCAGCACTGGTGGTGGTGGGTAATCCATCTCTGGGTCGAGGCCACCTGGGAAGTGCTGGTTGGTTGCGTGATGGCGTGGGGCCTGATCAAAACACTGGGCGCGCGACGTAAGGTGGTTACGACCTGGTTATACATCGAAGTCGCGCTGATGTTCGGTTCCGGCATCCTCGGTCTCGGCCATCATTATTTCTGGATCGGCACGCCTGAATACTGGTTCACGATCGGTGGGTTCTTCTCGGCGCTGGAACCAATACCGCTGGTCGCGATGGTCGTGCATGCGGTCTATGATGCCGGCCGCCACGGTTTCCAGAGCAGCAACCATCCGGCGCTGGCGTGGTTGATTGCGCACGCATTCGGCAATTTTTTCGGCGCGGGCGTTTGGGGCTTCATGCACACGCTGCCGCAGATTAATCTGTATACGCATGGAACCCAGTGGACGGCGTCGCATGGACACCTGGCGTTTTTCGGCGCTTACGCGACGATTATCATCGCGGTCATTTACATTGCCCAGCAGAAGTGGCGGGGCAATGTATGGATGTCGGAGAGTCTTGCCGGAGCATGGCGCTGGAAATGGGCGCTGGCCCTGACCCACATCGGCGTGATCGGCATGACCGTTGCGTTGCTGATCGCGGGCTATGAGCAGTCATTCATCGAGCGCGCAATCGGTGGCTCTACCTGGGGCGGGTATTTCGCCGCACAGGTGCATCCGTGGTTCGTAAGTTCGATGCACTGGCGCATGTTGTTCGGCGTCGTGACGACTCTTGGGGTACTGGTCCTGTTGTGGGACCTGGCGGTCATCGGCAAGGGCGAGGTTCGCAGCGCAAAGAAGATTACACCGCTCGAGCACTTCGCATCGGGCGATGCGGTGGCCCCGGCCTGAACACAGTCCTCGGCAGCACAGCGGCGGCGCCAGCCGGGCGCCGCCGCGGCGGCAGGAGGCCGCAGTCTAAATGTGGTCCGGATCGATCCGGTTTTGTATTCCAGCGAGGCGATAAAGCATGTCGCTACCACCGCAAGGACCGCTGTGCTTAAATCCCGAGACTATGGGGATTGTGGGTCAGCAGGCGAATACTCTACGTCAGCACTACTTGTTCAGCGGTCTGTCGGATCGTTTGTTCGAGGCGATTGCGACGGCGTCTTCGGTGCGCCGCTATGACGATGGGGAACTCGTATTCCAGCAAGGCGGAACCGCCCAGGCTTTCTTCGTCGTTTCCCGGGGTGCGGTCGAACTCTATGCGATCGCCGAAGACGGGCATAAAAAGACCATCGAAGTGTTGCAGCGCGGACAGAGTTTTGCCGAGGCGCTGACCTTCATGACACCGGCGAGATATCCGGTCACAGCACAGGCACTCGGCCCGATCGAGTTGTTTCACATACCCTGCGATAAATACCGCGATCAGCTCGCCAATGACGTATCTGCCTGTCTGCGGCTTGTCGCGAGGCTGTGCCAGCATCTGCATTCGAGGGTGGTCGACCTCGAGTATCAGGCGATCCACTCCGCGCGGGAGCGGTTGGTGTTGTTCCTGCTTTCCCGGCTTCCGCACGAGGATACAGCGAGCCCGGTATTGTTGATGGAGCTCCCGCGCCAGGTAATCGCGTCGCGTATCGGCGTCCAGCCCGAGACGTTGTCGCGGCTGCTGCGGCAGATGATGGACGAAAACCTGGTCGAAGTGAGCGGGCGGACCATCAAGGTGCTGGACCTGCCGCGCCTGCGCTCGGAAATTGGCGACATTCACTAGCGTTCTCACGCACTTTACAGCTGCACCGCGAATGCAAGGTATGGCCTGATCGGTTGTATCTGCTCACAGCTGTTCCCTCGATTGACTCATATCAAGGTGGCCACCCGGCGCACTTGCTAGCGTCTGAGTCAGGCAGGTGCCATCTCAATCGGGGAGTGTGGAAATGAGAACCAACGAAAAAACCAGGCATCGGGGCATAGCTATTGGCACGGCCGTTCTCGCGGTCGCGATAGTCGGTACAGCGTTGAGCGCGCCAGCGCTGGCTAATAACGAAGACGACTTGAGTAGCGAACGAATCCTCCTTTCCAGTTTCGAGCGTGGCAAGGTTGTCTACGTTTCCAATTGCGCAGCATGTCACCAGGGAGACGGTCGGGGTGTCAAAGGCGCGTTCCCGCCGCTTGCCGCTTCGGATTTTATCGCGGCCGACCATGGCCGCATGATCGACGGCTTGCTCCAGGGCTTTGTCGGCCCGATGACCGTCAATGGCGTTGCGTATGACTCGCTGATGCCAGCGCAGTCGCAACTCTCCGACGGCGAGTTGGCCGACGTTGTTACCTATGTTCTCAATAGCTGGGGCAATGGTGGTGGTGCGGTGACCGAGCCGGAAATAAAAGCAGCGCGCGCGGCGCTCGGGTTGCCGACCGACCGCTCTGCCGAGGAGCCTCATCCGGGCGCAGGGTCGGCGGAGCTCGCCTATGAAGGGCAGCCCAGCGCGGTCGGCGCAGCGAAGATGTTTGTTACGCCGGATGCTCCACTGATGACACAGGCAGAACTGGAACGATCGGCCCAGCTCTTTTTTCAGCGTTGCGCCGGTTGTCACGGTGTGCTGCGAAAAGGCGCTACCGGCAAGGCACTGACCCCGGATATTTCTCGTGAGAAAGGTACCGAGTATCTGAAAGCATTGATTTTCTATGGTTCACCCGCCGGCATGCCTAACTGGGGGACTTCGGGAGAGATGAGTTCCGACGACATCGATGCGATGGCGCGGTTCCTGCAGCACGAGCCGCCGCTACCGCCGGAGTTCGGTCTCGAAGAGATGCTTGCCACTTGGAAGGTGCATGTGCCGGTCGACCAGCGTCCCATGAGCAAAGACAATGATCTCGATATCGATAACCTGTTTTCGGTCACGCTGCGTGACACCGGCGAGATCGCAATAATCGATGGCGACAGTAAAGCCATCGTCTCGATAATCAAGACGGGTTACGCGGTTCATATATCGCGCATGTCGCATAGTGGAAGGTATCTCTACACGATTGGCCGCGATGGCAAGATCGATCTCATTGATCTGTGGATGAAGACCCCAACCAAGGTTGCGGAAATCAAAATAGGACTAGAGGCACGTTCGGTTGAGACATCCAAATACAAGGGTTTCGAGGACCGGTATGCCATCGCAGGTGCCTACTGGCCGCCGCAATACGTCATCATGGACGGCCCCACGCTCGAGCCAAAAAAGATCGTCTCCACGCGAGGAGTGACGGTTGACACTCAGGAGTATCATCCCGAACCGCGTGTCGCAGCGATCGTGGCATCGCATATGCACCCGCAGTTTATCGTCAACATCAAGGAGACCGGTTACATCCAGCTGGTCGATTATTCGGATCTCGACAACCTGCGAATCACCCAGATCAATGCCGCGCGTTTTCTTCACGACGGAGGCTGGGACTCGACCAAGCGCTACTTCCTGACCGCCGCTAACAAGTCGAACAAAATTGCGGTCGTCGATTCCAGGGAGCAGCGACTGGCCGCGCTGGTCGATGTCGACAGTATTCCCCATCCAGGCCGCGGCGCGAACCTCACCCTTGGCAAAGCCGGACCGGTGTGGGTTACCAGCGCGCTGGGTAACGCGAAGATCACTGCAATTGGAACCGATCCGGAAAAGCATCCGGACAACGCCTGGAAGCCGGTCAAAGTACTGCGCGGCCAGGGTGGCGGCTCGCTGTTCGTCAAGACCCACCCGAATTCATCGAACCTGTGGGTGGACAGTCCTCTGAATCCGGATCCGGCGGTGAGTCAGTCGGTTGCCGTGTTTTCGATCGCCGATCTCGACAATTGCCCGGCATGGAAGCCTGACGACCAGTTGAGCGACGGTGAGACCAACACCTGCTTCGAGGTACTGCCTATTGCCGAGTGGGCGGGGCTCAGCGAAGGCGCGCAGCGGGTGGTGCACCCCGAATACAACAAAGACGGCAGCGAAGTGTGGTTCTCGATTTGGAACAGTAAGGACCAGCAGTCGGCGATCGTCGTCGTGGATGACCGGACCCGTAAGTTGAAGGCCGTGATCAGGGACAAACGAATTGTCACGCCTACCGGCAAGTTCAATGTTTATAACACGATGAACGATATCTACTAGGGCGATCGCCACGCCTGCAATTCGATGGCCCGACAAGGACCCCTTGCATTTGCTGGCGGCGAGCCGACGAGGTGGTGCAATGATGCGTGAAGCTCACTCGCTGATCGGACTGGCGCTGCTGCTTTGTGCGGTTCCCGTCGCGAGCTTTGGAGACGAGCCGACCGATCTTGGCGTGGTCACGGTGATTGGTACCAGGACGGAACGTCAGCCTGGTGACGTGGCCGGAACCGTAACGGTCATCGATTCCGGACGTATCGATGACGAACTCGCACATGATTTGGCCGGGCTGTTTCGCTACGAACCGGGTATCGGGGTCGGCAGGGATCCCGGCCGGTTCGGTGTCGGCGACGTCAGTATCCGCGGCGTCGGCGGTAATCGGGTTGCCATGGAGGTAGACGGCGTGCGACTGCCGCAGGGGTTCGCGATCGGCAGTTTTGCCGCGGCCGGCCGCGACTATGTGGACCCGGAGTTGCTGAAACGGGTAGAGATACTGCGTGGCCCGGCTTCCACACTATATGGCAGCGATGCGCTGGGTGGTGTGATCACTTATACCACCAAGGACCCGGAAGATATTCTGCGCGGCCGCGGCCGCGGCTCCGCTTTCAAGAGTGGCTACAACGGCGACGATGAAAGCTGGCAGGCGACCGTGTCCGGTGCGGCCAGGTTCAGTACGGTATCGGCACTGGCGGCGTACTCGCGCAGGGAAGGTGATCAGCGTGACGCAGCGGCGGCGCCGGCGAATCCGGCAAGTTACACTGACGAGCAATGGCTGGCGAAACTCGTGTTCGCGGATGAGGGGCATGGTGAAACCAGGCTGTCATTCGGGCATACCGAAAACACAGCCACGACGGATGTTCGATCACTGGTCGGCGGTCCCGGAAAATTCGCCACGACCACGGCACTCGATGCGGACGACCGGCGCAGCCGCGACACGTGGAACCTGGGTCATGAGATGGCGCTGGCATCGGTACTGGCCGACAGCCTTTCCATCAGGGGCTATTATCAGAGCGCGGAAACACGCCAGAACTCCTTCCAGCAACGCAGTGCCGGTGGGCGCGAATCCAATCCGACTCTGCGTTATCGCCGCTTTGACTACGAAGAGCGGGTCGATGGCGCCGCGGTATTGCTACAAAAGACGCTAACTGCTTCAGGAATAGAGCATGGGCTGCTGTATGGCGCGGAACTGCAGCGTCAGCGAATAGAGGAGCGCCGCGATGGGTTGCAGACCGATCTGGTGACGGGGGCGGTAACCACTACTGTAACCGGCGAGTCACTGCCGGTTCGTGACTTCCCGGATTCGACCACGTTACGGGCGGGCCTTTTTGTGCAGGACGAAATGCAGACGGCGCATCCGCAACTGGTAGTGATACCGGGGGTGCGGTTCGAATTCACCGACCTCGATGCCGATCCCGATCGCCTTTTTCTCGAGGACAATCCGGGCATCCGTGTTGCCGACAGCACCGAGTACAGCATCTCGCCCAAGCTCGGTGGGCTGTACCGCTTGAGCGAGAACTGGACCGCGTTTGCTCAGTACGCGCGCGGATTTCGTGCGCCGCCGGCGGAAGATGTCAACATAGGCTTCACAATTCCCGCGTTCGATTTCATCGCGATTCCCAACCCCGATCTCGACCCGGAACGCTCGCACGGTGTCGAGTTGGGTTTGCGCGCAGTCGGTGCCGCTTTGTCCGTTTCGCTCTGCGGCTTTTTCAATCGTTATGAGGACCTGATCGAATCGCGGGTCAATCTCGGTGTTGATCCGGAGACCGGCTTGCTGACGTTTCAGTCGCAGAACAGGGAGCATGCAACGATCTGGGGAACAGAGGCGCGGGCGCGAGCGGAACTTGGCAAGTGGTGGCCAGCCGTGTCCGGGGTGGCGCTCAAGACGAGCTTTGCATATGCGCGCGGCGACGACGACAAACGTAATGAGCCGCTGCAAACCGTCGAGCCGGCGACCGCCGTGTTGGGGTTTGTCTACACGGCCCGCGGAGGGCGGTTGGAGTTCGAAACCGCCGCGACTTTTGTCGCCCGGCAGGACCGGGTGGACAACAGCAATATCGATGCGTTCAAGGCACCGGGTTTTGCTGTCTACGATATTTTCGCCCGTTACGATCTGGGTTCACGGGTGCGCCTTCGAGCGGGCATCTTCAACTTGACCGACAAGACCTACTGGCAGTGGTCCGATGTAAGCCGCCTGCCCGCCGACTACTACGCGCTCGATCTCTACACTGCGCCCGGACGTTTTTTTTCGGCGAGCTTCAGCATCGTATTGTGATTCTCGTGGCCGCGCAGGTATCGCGGCCTGGGTCCTGGGGCAACCGCAACTGACACGCCTTGCCGGCACGCGCGGTCGCGCCAGCTTGGCATCGGGCGTTTACCTGTAGGCGTTGGCTCCGGTCTCGCCGCTGGGCGCCGCATCGCGCGGCTGTCCCGTTAACGCCTTGCATGTTGTTGTTTCACCCTCCGTTCAGTTTCGGTTCAGCCACCTCCCCGTACTGTGATTGCCAACGCGCAGTGCATCGGCCTGCGCCTTTTTCCCGCTACCCGCAAGGAGGGAGCAGACATGAACGTAACCACGCCCATGCCAATGCGGCGAAGGCACCTGCGAGTGGCGGGGCTGATTCCGCTTGGCGCGATCTTCGCATTGAGTCTCACGCTGATAGCCCCCGCCTGGTCCGACACTGCGGGCGGTCCGGCGATTCGTCTTTTCCCGACCTCGGTGCTGGAGGATATCAAGGAGACCGGCTATGTCGCGGAGGAAATGGAGACCGGTCTGCAGGACGTCATCGCACGGATGGATCAGCAGGGCCAGTTGTACCAGGACAGCAAGTGTGACGGAGCGGAAGGTGATCCTGGTTGCGGACGCATCGCCAAGCAGCTCGGTGCCACCTATCTGGAAATGCTCAACGTTATGAACGAGCGCCTGCCCGACATGGAAAGAGCGGTCAACGCAACCCGGAGCAGTCTCGAGAAACGTCTGCGTGGAGAGCTTGGTCAGAAGATGACGTCATGGACCCTGCAGGAGAATCTGCTCGGCAATACGCCCTGCCGGCAGCGCAACGCCGGCGCCGCGCATGCGTGGGCGTTCCGGCATGCGGCTGTCGCAGCGTTTTCAGCAGTACTACCAGCTGGTCGCGAGTTCCGGGGCAGGGGCCTCGAACCAGTCGATGGCTGTCGTCGCCTCTGACATCTATCTCGACATGAACGAGGCATCGGAGCTGATTGCCCGGACCCAGGAGGAGATCGGGCGGGCGACCCTGATGGAGCAGCTCAACCAATCCTTCGGCACCATCACGCCGGAGATGCAGCAGGTCGTCGACGGGGTCAAGTCGATTCTGTTCGGAGACTCGGAGGCGCCTTACCAAGTGGCGGGTCCACCGCCAGGAAGCGAGGAAAAGCCTTACAAGAGCCCATTGGAGATGTGATCTCGTTGCGCCCATATATCTAGAAGAGGACTCATAAATGAACGCTAAAGGATTGAAAAAAATATATTTATATCTACTTTTTCTTGCCGGGTTTGCGATGTTCCCGGGTTGTGCGACGACGCCGGGCGCTTGCGAGTTGGGCGCCGAACGCAATCTCGATCGCGCCTTCACGAACGCGAAGAACAAACTCGCCGACGGATGCGAAGCGCACTTTGATTCGTATTTCGACCAGTTGCTCGGGGTCGCGGCGGGCGATCCGCAGCCTGCCAACAAGCAGAAGTTCAGTGACTTCCTGGGCTGGTCAGCCGACCAGGGAATTCTGAGCCGGCGACAGGCGCAAAAACTCTACAACCGTTATTTCAACGTCAAGTTCATGGCGCTTGCCGGCGATTATAACAACTGTGCCCAGACCTGCCCGCGCAAGACGCGAGTATTGACCGCGATGGAGGCGGAGCTCACCGACAAGGAGCTTGGCCTGGTCAAGGTCAGCCAGGATTCGGCGAGCTATTACCGGGCCGACCGGCTGTTCCAGGAAACCGAACTGGTGCTCGAGGCTACCTGCACAGCTTGTGCCAATCGTTGAGGCCGAATCGATGAGCCGCGATAGCACAGCAAGTACGGGTTTTCTCCAGGGTTTCGGTGCCGGCGCGCTCGGCGCGGTACTGGCCGGCGGTGGTTTGCTGCTGTGGCTGGATCAGCGTGAAGCGGGTCGGGGTGCGCCCGGGGAGTTGTGGAACTGGGCATGGCACAACCTGGGTTTGTCCCTCCCGGTATTTGCGCTGGTGTTGCTGCTCTTTGTTCGCGGCCTGGGGCGGCTGGTTTCTGCGCTGGAACGCGATGCTCCCATCGACGAGGTGGCGCAGCTTGAGCATCTGACCGATACCTGGACCAGCCTGTTTTTTGGCGTGGGCGTCATCTGGACCGCGATCGGTTTACGCCAGGCGTTGATCTTTGCGCTGGGCAACCCCGAAGCGAGCATGGCGGCGGGTGCATTCGAGATGCTACGGCGTCTCGTTGACGGCGGAATTCTGATCGCATTGTCGACGACGATATTCGGCGGCATCGGTGGCTACCTGATGCGAGTTGTGAAAACACTGTCTGTCGGCGCCGCGCTGCGCCGCTACTATGGCCAGGTCATGATGGCTCCGACCCGCGAACTCGCCGCGGCCGTGCAGCGCATCGAGGCGCGTTTGCACACCGCCGGGTCACGCGAGGAGGCTGGATCGTGATTGGCGGACCGGCATGGGGCGGCCGCGCAGACGATGATGCCGGCATGCAGGCGCTGGAGACAGACGTGATGCGCTTTATGGCGATCCTCGCGTTTTGCCTGCTCGCGGTGTTCGCGTTGGTGCAGAGCGTGCCGTGGTCGCCCGAGGCCCCGACCGTAGAAAGCCCACCCGCCGCTGCCGGACCCCTGGCCGCACCCGAGCGCCAGTCATCGACCGCCGCCCCGAAGCAGACCGTTGCCAGCGTGCCGGCAGCGGTGGCGCCGCGCCCGGTCGAGGTGGTGAAACCAGGCACCCCGCGGACCTTCACACCGGCTCGGCAGATGCAAAAGGATCCGCCTGCACCGGTACCGGACGAACCCGAGGTCGTGCAAACGGCGCTACCGCGCAGACCTGGGGCGGAGACCGCGAACGGGACGGTGCAGAGTACATCGCCAGTACCCACCAGCGATGAGATGGAAAGTGAGACCGGCGATCACGTGGCACCGGTGCAAGAAGCCCCGGTCGGGCCGGCAGCGCAACCGGTTCCAGGCCCGGAAAAAAATTCCACGCTGCCGGGAAGTGCGGATCAGCAAAACGGATTCACGCTGAGATTCGCAACCGACGATGCGATGTTCGGACTGGTCGAGTCCGGTGCGGTTTCCCTGTATGCATTGGCGGAAAGCGCCGCATGGCGCCTGGCTGCCAGCAGCGGGCGCTACAGTTTTCATGCGACCGCGCCACCGCAACAAATATACGAGATGACCCCCGCAACGGTGCCATCGGATCTGCTTCGTGCGCTGCGCCGGCGTGTCAACGTCGCGCTCGACAGCGTGAGCTGGGGCGTCGTTCTGCCACCGTCGACCCGCGCCGCCATAACCGCTGCGATGCTCGATGCCGATGGCGGACAGCTATCGATACAGACCGATGGCCGGGTCCGACTTGAGTAGAGAGGGCAACAGCATGTTACGCACAGAAATAACAAGCAGACGACCCTGCGCACACCGCCGCTGGATTCCGCTGCTGGCGGCGGCAACTGTGCTGTTTGCGGTGCTGGCCGGATGCTCGACGTCCGGCGCTGCGAGCTGGGATCCAGCCGAATCCGCATCTGATCTTGGCCAGTGGATCGATGGCGAATTGACCGCTGCTTTGTCGTCACAACTGGCAAGTCATCCGCGGTTCTCCGGTGAGACCGTAATGATCGCCGTGCTGGATGGTGAGCGCTTGTTGCACCATCCGGATGTACTTAGCGCGAGCATCCGTGACAGGTTGCGCAACAACCTGGCTGGCGAGAACGGCGTTCACCTTGCATGGTCGGATGCGGCATCGCGATGTCCGCTTCCGGAGCAGGTCGGTTACGTGATCGGTTTCGAGATCAGTCGTTCGGGCGGCCATGATCACCGCGTTCTGGTGCGCGCGCTCGATCGACAGGAGCGCACATGGGTTGCCGGTATCGCGCACGAATGGCACGGCCGGCTCGGGCGCGACGAGCGCGCGGCGTTAGCGCAAACGGAAAACACCGAGGCGCTGCGCGGCGGTCGCGAGAATCCATTCGCCGCCGGCCAGGACGACAAGTTGGCGGCGGCCCTTGCCGCAGATCTGAAGTGCCAGTTCGGAGACCGTCGGCTGCGGTTCAACGTTGACGAGAAAGCGTTGCGGGGGGATGACCGCGATCTCGTTGCCTTGCTCGAGGCTTATTTGGCGGACAGTGGGTTATCGCGAGTTGCCGCGGTTGACGCGGCGGACGTCAGTGTTGGTTTACGCCGTCACAGTATCGAAGACAATCTCGAACTCGATCTGGGTCTCAGCGCGTGCGGCGCAACCGGGTTTTGCTATACCCGGCGCCGAGGCCCAGGCCTACGTCAGGGCGGTAAATCCGGCACCGGTCGCACGGTCATCCGCGATCCCGCTGTTCACGAATCAGGAACTGCGGGTTGAGGTAGCGCCCGTTTCGAGCACCGGCATTCTGTCGGAGTTTTACCGCGTCGTGCCGCGCGCCGATGGTCAGTGCGCCGAAAGGCGCCCGTTTGCCCGTGGCAGCCGCAGCGCTGCCCCGTCACACGAGGTTGGACCCGGCGAATGTTTTGACCTGGAACTCGTTGCGAAAACGCCCGTCACGGTCTTCCTGTTACGTGACCACTCCGACGCGTGGATTGGTTCCGGCGAGTCACGCCGAATGTCGGCGCGGCAGTCTTCGCGCAATCGTGCTCGACGCCGGTGATCGACTGCGATGGAGCGATAACACGGAGGACCGCGTGCTCAACTGGATGGGGCGGCAAGGCATCGAAACCTTCTATGCGATTGCAGTGACTGATGCAGACGCAGCGCGCCAGGTACATGCCCTGGGCGCGGATCTGGTCGCAGCCTGCGAGGATGAGCTGCGGCTGGGCGGGCGTCCACGACCGGACCAGGAGTGGCTCGGGACACTCACCCGGGTGCTGGCCGATCTCGACGGCCGGATTGCCTGGCAGGCTTTGCGCTTGCGTCATAGCGGCTAGAAACCCAAGGAGTACTGATCATGCGTTTCATTGGAGTATTGCTCGGTAGCCTGGTCGCTTCGGCGGTGCTCGTCGGAGCGTGGGTATGGACCGGCGCCACTGCCGGAATGGAGCGGCAGGCGTGTCCGCAAACGGCCGCAGCGGCAATCGCGGTCGTGGCCCCGCGATTGGGACCTGGCGCCGGCAACGAGCGTCGGCCGCAGCGCGGACCTGTTCATTCCGGCCAAGCCCGGATCTTCGGAGTATGCCGACGCTGCATCGACCGCGGCGGCAAGTGGTGAAGGTTCGATCTGCCGATAGTGAAAGTCAGGCAGGGTTCGCCGAGGACTCTGCCGAAACAGGGACGCCTGCGGCGGAGGCAGTAGCGCAGATTCAGTCGCAAGACGATACCTGGCAGGTGTCATCCCGGGACGACGCGGATACGCCGGCTGCAACCGACCGTGGTTCGTGAGCGCCGCGACGGAAACCGAAACCCAATCTTCCGTGCACTGGCACAGTTTCTGGCAGCCATTTACCAGCGCGGTTTCGGCGCGCGGTTTCGCAGCGCGCCTGGAGCAACTTACCGGACTGGATTTCCAGGTGCGACGCGCCGGCGTCGGTGAGTACGAAGTGGCGTTTTCCCACCTCGACGATCGGCAGAGACAGGCTCATCTCGAGCGTATCCAGACCGTCACCGGTCTCGAACTCGAACGGCAGGAGCAAGAACCATGATGCGCCTGTTTAGCGTCGCCGGCGTTTGCATGCTGCTGGCGATTCTGTTTACAGCGTCGGCGAGCGCAACGCCGCAATCGACGCTGTCGGATGCCTGGGCCCGTTACAGCCGCGACGCGGCGCAACAGAGCCCGGCCTACCGGTTTCCCTATCAGCATTGTTTTGACGAGGCGGCACAACGCCACGAGATGCCGGTGACGCTGCTTCTGGCGGTCGCGCGCGGCGAGAGCGACTTTAACGTGACAGCGCGCTCGAAGGCCGATGCGCACGGGCTGATGCAGATTCTGTGGCCCGGCACTGCTCAGGATTTGGGGTTCAGTCGCGTCTCCGAGCTGTACGAGCCATGCCGTAACGTCGATGCGGGGACACGTTATCTGAAGCAAATGCTAAAGCGCTATGACGGCGACCTCCACCTGGCGCTTGCCGCCTATAACTATGGCCCACGGCGTATTCCGGTCGGTGCGGAGGTGATCCCGCAGGGCGCGCAATGGTACAGCGGCTATATTTTCCGCCATCTCCGTTATGTACTCGGTGACGGCAGCCGTGCCGTCCCGTCCGGCACTGCCTACGATGCCGAACGCAAGATCCTGCTGGTTGAATTTGCCGCGCCCTACCGTGCCGAGGCATTTGTCGACACGATGGAGGCAGCGTCGCCGCAACTGCGTCTCGACTGGTTCCGTGTCGAGGCAGGCAGGTTCAGGGTGGTAATGTCGTATTCGAGCGAGTCCGAACTGGCCAATGCCCGCGCCGGGCTTGCAGGTGCGGGTTTCGAAATGGACTAGAGGGATTAGCAAATGAGAAACGACGAAAAACGAATTCATGTGACTATGTCATACCGGGTTTCGGTTTTGATTACGACCGGCCTGTTATCGGCTGCGGTAACGGCGGAGCCAGCGCTCTACACCGATTCAGCGGAGGTCGTCGAAGTTGCGCCAATCAGCAAACCGGTTCGGGTACCGGTGCAACGTGAAGTCTGCGACACGGTGTACATGCCGGCGGCAGACTTGCGCGCCGCAGGCAACCTGCGTCTCATCGCTCCGGAATTGTCGCTGGCCGATGCGATAAGCAGCGATCTCGATGCATTTGCGACGCGGGTTGAGAGCGAGCAATGCCGCTGGGTATCCGAGCACATTGATCGCGAGGAACCCGCGGGGTACCGCGTGACCTACCAGTACCAGGGGCAAACCTACACACGAATTTTCGAGCAGCACCCGGGTTCGACCATTAAGGTGCAGGTTGAAGTGCAGCCCGAGAGCTAGCGTTTGCCAATGCGTGGCTTACGGCTAACCGCCAACCGTTAACGGCAAAACGGCGGGTCGCCGGCTGGAGTCAGCGGACAACGTCAGCCCAGCCAGCCTTTGGCCGCGGCCGAACGGCTAAACCCGACGAGCCACACCGCAATGACCAGGACCAGGATTGGCATGACCATGCCACTGGCACCGTATACTTGCAGTGCGTCGCTGAGAAAGAACGAATGAAACATCTGTACCAGCACACCGGCCAGGGACAGCACGAACAACGGCGTGGCCCACGATTTACGCAGAAGCAGCGCGATACAACCGAGGGCGCCAGCGAAAACTGCGATGGCGAATGCCGCGATAGCCCACGCCGGAACGGTTTCATAAAGCAGGCGCTGGTCATCCGGCAAAAGCGCGAGCGCC
This sequence comes from uncultured Gammaproteobacteria bacterium, assembly GCA_963699835.1. GTDB lineage: Bacteria > Pseudomonadota > Gammaproteobacteria > Steroidobacterales > BM003 > BM003. The sequence goes on from CAVOVJ010000003.1 coordinate 561,035, forward strand.
TCGTCGGTCATCGATACCTGCATGAGATACGCCATGACGCCCAGAAGATTCCAAACCATGGCAGCGATCGCGAGAATCCAGAACCAGCGCGTCGGTTTGTTACTTGCATGCTCAGACATGATGATGTCCTCATCTTGTTGTTATTGACGGTTATCGCAGCACCCGCTTCGCCCTAAGTCTGGAACGCAGTTATGCAGGTTGCAAGAAATACTGAAGTCCTGTTCGGCCATGCGATGCTGTTCTGCGGGCAAACTTTTGCCTGCCGTGATCGTTTGGATTGCCCATACAAGGTTAAACGTTGCACACTGTGGGTGGTCGCTACCGGTGCCACGCATCGGATGGCCGAGACGTAGGTGTGACTGCAAGGGTGGGCATTATGAAGATCGGGCGCAATGAACCCTGTCCGTGCGGCAGCGGCAAGAAGTACAAACAATGTTGTCTGATGAAAAAAGCCTCTATGCCGGCTTCGCAGAAGTTCCTGATGCTGGTTATTGCGCTCGTCGTCGGAGGCGGGATTGTGCTTGGCCTGACTGCAATTCTCAGCGATGACCATATCGGTGTTCCGGCGGAGCAGGGCAAAGTCTGGTCGGAGGAACACCAGCACTGGCACTGAGCATGAGTCGCTACCAGGTCGGGGCGACTGCCACAGGCAGGTGCTGACCGAAAGCGTTATTCCCGTTTCAGCGCGGCTTGCGTATGACGACCTGTCAGATACCGGACAGTCGCAGGCATTATCCGCTGCTAGCCTGTTGTAATGAGATGATGAGAGAGCGAGGCAGGGACGGATGAAGCAAAAAACCGGAATATTGCTGACGGTTTTGATCTTCTCAGGCGGGATCGCGCAGGCTGAGGAAACCCGCCTGTTCTGGGGTGATACTCACCTTCATACGAGCAATTCGTTCGATGTGTTCCTGTTTGGTACCGCCAACGCGACGCCGGAGACGGCGTACAGGTTCGCTCGTGGATTGCCGGTAGTCAGCCCGACGACCGGGACTCGCTGGCAATTGCAGACACCGCTCGATTTTCTCGTTGTCGCCGATCATGCCGAGGCGATGGGATCGATGCCGCGTTTGTTCTTCGGGGACCCGGCGCTTGCGGACACGAAAACCGGGAAGATCTTCAGGAAAATCGGCGCGGATCAGAGCGAAGAGAGCCTGCAGGCGGTTTACGATTTGCTCGTGAATGTCGGCAGTGGTCTGGATAACGACTACGGCCTGAGTCCCAAGGATCTTTATGCCGATCTGCACGGCGGCGAGAAGCGCCGCAGCACATGGGACGAGCAGATCGCCGCGGCGGAACGGCACAACGAGCCAGGGGTTTTTACCGCGCTGATCGGTTGGGAATGGAGCGCTCAACCTGGCGGCGGCAATCTGCACCGCGTCGTTTTTACCGCGCAGGGCGGTGACATCGCGTCGCAGTTCCTGCCGTTTAGCACGCTGGAAAGCGACGATCCGGAAAAACTCTGGGCATGGCTCGACGGGGTCAGCACGAAAACCGGGGCCGAGTTCATAGCGATTCCGCACAATCCCAACATCAGCATCGGTCGGATGTTCCCGCTCGAGACACAGTCCGGCGCCGCTGTTGACGCGGCCTATGCGCGGACTCGGATGAAATGGGAGCCGGTGGTCGAGGTGACCCAGATCAAAGGCGATTCGGAGGCGCATCCATTGTTGTCTCCCACCGATGAGTTCGCCGACTTCGAGACTTACCCGTTTGTATTAACACCGGATGGGCGTACCCCCGATCCGACGCAGGCCGATTATGCCCGCTCCGGGCTTAAACGCGGGCTGGAACTCGGCCAGCGCCTCGGCGCGAATCCGTTCAAGTTTGGCATGATAGGCAGCACCGACGCGCATACCGGAATGTCGGCGGTCGAGGAACACAGCTTCGCCGGCAAGGGCCAGCATGATGCGCTGCCGTCGGATCGCTCGCACCCGACCGGGCTCGGCTCCTCCAAAGGCTGGGACATGGGCGCGGCCGGTTACGTCGCGGTCTGGGCCAGCGAAAATACCCGGCGCGGGATATTCGACGCTTTCCGGCGCAAGGAGGTCTATGCCTCGACCGGCCCGCGAATCCGGCTGCGATTTTTCGGCGGCTATGATTTCGCCGCCGGCGATGTCACAGCTTCGGACTTTGCGACGGTGGGGTATCGCAAAGGCGTACCGATGGGCGGCGATCTGCCTGGCGCCAGCGGTAGCCAGGCCCCGGCTTTTCTGATGCGGGCAACGATGGACCCGAACGCGGCGAGACTCGATCGCATCCAGGTGATCAAAGGCTGGGTTGGCGCCGATGGTGGAAGCAGAGAGAAAATCTACGATGTCGCGCTGTCCGATGAGCGCAGCGACGGATCGGTGCCGGTTGGCAACACGGTGGATCTGGCAACCGGCAAGTACACGAATACGATCGGCGCTGCTGAATTGGCGGCGCTGTGGCGTGACCCCGATTTCGATCCTTCTCAACCGGCCTTTTATTACGTTCGGGTATTGCAGATCCCGACGCCGCGTTATTCATTGCTCGATGCCATTGCGCTCGGCATCGACGTTGCCGCGACAAACCGCCCGGCGACGATCCAGGAGCGAGTCTACAGTTCGCCGATCTGGTACACCCCGTAGTCGCGCGGCCTGCGCGCAGCGTTTGCGCAGGGCTATTATTGAGCCGCTGGGGTCAGGTGCTCAAAAACTCGGCGGCGTACACGCCGAAACCAGTACGCACTCGATCTTGCCAGGGTTGCGGAAGCGGTGCGGTATGCGACTGTCGAAAAGATAGGCGTCGCCGGGTCCAAGCAACCGGGTCGCATCGCCGACGGTCACTTCGAGATGGCCCGAAATGATCAGTCCCGCTTCTTCCGCCTCATGACTCAGCAGCGTTTGGCCGGTATCGGCACCCGGCGCATAACGCTCGTGCAGCATCTGTAGTTTTCGTGCCTGCAGGTCGACCCCGACCTGGCGGTAGGAAATGGCGCGCGAACCGATCTCGCGTAATTCGTCACTGTCGAAAAAGACTTTCTGTTCATCCTCGATCTCGAGCGCGAAGAATTCCGCCATCGACATCGGTATGCCGTCCAGTATCTGCCGCAGCATGCCGATCGAAGGGTTGCAGCGGCCGTTCTCTATCAGCGAAATCATCGCATTACTGACACCGGTGCTGCGCGCAAGGGCCCGTTGTGACAGACCATTGACGCCGCGGACTTTGCGAAGGCGAATGCCGATGTCTTCGTTGAGACTATTCATAGGTGTTAAGTCGTTAATTAATTCACAATCTATGAGTTTAAAAAAGTTTATAAATCATACACTTGATTATATCTGTTTAAAGTCTGTTAAGTAATTAATCCGGGGTGTAACCTGTACGTTCGCGATCGACATGTCTTTAGGAAGCGCCCCTATGAGCAGCAAGCACGGTGCGGTCAGCGCGACCGCCGAACTGAATCTCAATGCCTACTGGATGCCGTTTACCGGCAACCGCGCCTTTAAAAAATCTCCGCGTATGATCGAACGCGCCGAGGGGATGTATTTCTATACTCCCGACGGACGCCAGGTGCTGGATGCAATCGCCGGTCTGTGGTGTGTGAATGCCGGCCACTGTCACCCGGCTATCGTTGCCGCTATTCAGGAGCAGGCCGCTACGCTCGATTACGCCACGGCCTTCCAGATGGGGCACCCGAAGGTATTTCAGCTCGCCGAGCGCGTCATCGACATGGCGCCGGACGGAATCGATCACGCTTTCTTCGTCAATTCCGGATCCGAAGCGGTAGATACGGCATTGAAAATCGCGCTCGCTTACCAGCGTCTCAAGGGCGAAGGCTCACGGACGCGGCTGATCGGGCGCGAGCGTGGTTATCACGGTGTCGGATTCGGGGGTATTTCGGTCGGCGGTATTGTCGCTAACCGCAAGATGTTCGGCACGATGCTGGCCGGCGTCGATCATCTGCCGCACACCCACGATCTCGCCCACAATGCCTTCAGCCGCGGTTTGCCGCAGTGGGGCGCGCATCTCGCTGACGAGCTCGAGCGCCTCGTTACGTTGCACGACGCATCGACAATCGCCGCGGTCATCGTCGAACCGATCGCCGGCTCAACGGGTGTGCTGATGCCGCCCCAGGGCTATTTACAGAGATTGCGCGAGATCTGTGACAAGCACGGAATCCTGTTGATATTCGATGAAGTCATAACCGGGTTTGGACGTACCGGCGAACCTTTCGCCGCGCAAAGTTTCGCTGTGACACCCGACCTGATTACCTGTGCCAAGGGACTTACCAGCGGCGCGATCCCGATGGGTGGGGTGCTGGCGACGAAGGAAATTTACGACACGTTCATGACCGGCCCCGAGAACATGATCGAATTTTTCCATGGCTACACGTACTCGGGACACCCGATGGCGGCTGCGGCAGGCCTGGCGACCATGGATGTCTATGCCGCGGAAGGGCTGCTTCAGCGAGTCAACGAACTCGCGCCCGTGTGGGAAGATGCGATTCATAGTCTGAAGGGTCTGCCCCATGTCATCGATCTGCGCAATTACGGACTGGTCGGCGCGGTGGAACTCGAGCCCGCACCGGGCGCGCCGATGAAACGTGCGATGGAGGTGTTTACCGGCTGCTGGGACGAAGGTGTACTGATCCGCACCACCGGCGACAATATCGCGTTGTCGCCTCCGTTTGTCATCGACGAAAGTCAGATAGCGCGGATCGTCGATACGATCGGGCGGGTGCTGAAAAAAACGGCCTAGGCCGGTCTGGAGGCTAGCGGCAGTGGCAAATGCAATCCTGAAGGACGACAGCCTGGCAACGATTGGTCACTGGATTGGCGGCAAATCGTTTGCGGGCACGAGCGAGCGCTTCGGCAGGGTTTTTGACCCGGCAACCGGCAAATGCCAGGCGCAGGTTGCGCTCGCCGGCGATGCCGATGTTGCGGCGGCCGTTGCGGCGGCTGCGTCTGCATTTGCCGGAATGGTCCAGAACCCCCGTCGTCAAGCGTGCGCGGAGTCATGTTCCGGTTCAAGCAATTGCTCGACGAGCACATGGATGAGCTGGCGGCGCTGGTGACGTCCGAGCATGGCAAGGTGATTACTGATGCGCGTGGCTCGGTCCAGCGTGGGCTCGAGGTGGTCGAATTCGCCTGCGGTATTCCGCAACTGATGAAAGGTGAATTCAGCGAACAGATCGGGCCGGGTATCGACAGTTACTCGCTGCGCCAGCCGGTCGGGGTCTGCGTCGGGATCACGCCGTTCAATTTTCCCGCGATGGTGCCGATGTGGATGTTCCCGCTGGCCATTGCGTGCGGCAATACGTTTGTTTTGAAACCCTCCGAAAAGGATCCGTCCTGTCCGTTGCGACTCGCCGAGCTTGCGACTGCAGCAGGCCTGCCCGATGGTGTGCTCAATGTCGTAAACGGCGACAAGCAGGCCGTCGATGTGTTGCTCAACGATCCGCGGGTCAGTGCGGTGAGTTTTGTCGGTTCTACACCGATCGCGCGGCACATCTACGAGACCTGTGCGAGGAGCGGCAAGCGGGTCCAGGCGCTTGGTGGGGCCAAGAATCACATGGTGATTTTGCCGGATGCCGATATGGAACAGGCCGCCGACGCGTTGATCGGCGCGGCGTACGGTTCGGCAGGTGAGCGCTGCATGGCGATCTCGGTCGCGGTGCCGGTCGGCGATGCCGCTGACAAATTGATGGACGAGTTGCTGCCCAGGATCGATGCGCTGAAGGTGGGAGCCGGTAACGATCCGGCATCGGACATGGGACCATTGGTGTCGGCCGAGCACCGGGCACGCGTCGCCGCGTACATCGCAAGCGGCGTCGAGGAGGGTGCGCGTCTGGTCGTCGACGGTCGTGGACTCGAGGTGGCGGGGAGCCGCAATGGATTTTTTCTCGGCCCAACGCTGTTCGATCATGCCAGTCCGTCGATGAGAATTTACCGGGAGGAGATTTTTGGCCCGGTACTGACGACGGTGCGTGCCGCGAACTTCGACGAGGCGGTGGAACTGGTCAACGGACATGAGTTCGCCAACGGGACGGCGGTATTTACCCGCGACGGTGATGCGGCGCGTGAATTTGTCAGCCGCATCGAGGTCGGCATGGTTGGCGTCAATGTCCCGATTCCGGTACCGCTGGCCTTCCACAGCTTTGGCGGCTGGAAGCATTCGTTGTTCGGCGACACGGCGGTGCACGGAGTCGGAGGGTGTCAGGTTCTACACCCGGCTAAAGACGGTAACCTCGCGCTGGCCTGGCGGCGTTCGCGAGGGTGCAAATTTTCACTTTCCGGTTATCAAATAACAGATCGGTTGGGTGACGCTAAATCCGCTGCTGCGGTCGATACCAGCCAGGTGGCAGATCCGCGGCGCCGTCCGCCGTAGATTTCGGCAATAGCAGATCTGCGTTTGCCACACATAATGCTGCGGGTGCGCTATATTGGCGCAGGACGAGTCGGCAGCAGATATGGATTTGTTTATGCTTTGCGAGAGTTTCGGCATGGATCGCGCGCCGTCTGGCCGTGCTCTGGTTACGATCTTAGTCCTCGGCGCGCTGACCGCCTGTAGCGAGACCGAAACGCCGTCGCCGCCGACACCCGTCGTCGAGGTCGTCGAGATTGGCAGCCGTTCGGTACCGGTGATGTTTTCCCGGGTCGCGCAAACAGAGAGCTCGAGGGAAGTCGAGGTCGTTGCGCGGGTGTCCGGTTTTCTGGAGAAAATCGTTTACGTGGAAGGTACGCCCGTCAACGAAGGCGACGTGATGTTCCTGATGGATCGTAAACCCTTCGAGGCGAGGCTCAATGCGGCAAAGGGGGAACTCGAGGCGTCGAAAGCGCGTCTTTGGACGGCCAACGCAAACCTGAACCGCACTAAGCCGCTGGCCGAGGCCGACGCACTGAGCCAAAGCGACCTGGATCAGGCGACCGGTGAGCAGCAGGCAGCCGAGGCGGCGGTCTACGCCGCCACCGCAAGCGTCACGCAGGCGCAACTCGATCTGAGCTATACGACGATCCGGGCGCCGGTCTCGGGCGTGACCGGTCAGTCCAAGCAACGCGAAGGCGCCTATCTGAATGCATTCAGCGATTCGGCGGACCTGACCTATGTCGCGAAAATCGATCCGATCTGGGTCAACTTCAGCGTTTCGCAAAACGAGCTGGAAAGAAACCAGGAACTGGTGGCGCAGGGCAAGCTGATTGTACCCGCGGAAGGCAAGTATCAATTGCAGATAGAACTATCCACCGGCGATATTTATCCGTACACCGGTACTCTCGACTTTGCCGATCCGTCATTCAATCAGGATACCGGCACATTCTCGGTGCGTGGCGTTGTCGCCAATCCGGATGGCGTACTCCGGCCCGGGATGTTCGTAACCGCCAACCTTCTGGGCGCGACCCGGCCCGACGCGGTTGTCGTTCCCAGGGAAGCCGTGCGGCAGACCAGTAACGGCCAGGTGGTGTGGCTGGTGAGCAAAGACAACAAGGCCGAACAACGCCCGGTAATCACCGGTGAATGGGTGGAGGACGGCTGGGTAATCGAGGAAGGCCTGTCGGGGGGAGAAACGGTAATCGTCGGCGGCGGCATGCGGCTGCGTCCTGGCACCGAAGTCAAACCGGTGCCGCCTGGCAAAGCGAAGACGCCCGAACCGGCCGCCGGGCAAAAAGGCTAGGCCGCGGTTATGGGGCCGAGCTTTTTCATCGATCGCCCGGTTTTTGCGGCGGTGATATCCATCGTCATCGTGTTGGCCGGCTTCTCATCGCTCAGCGTCACGCCAATCGCGCAATACCCGGATGTGGCGCCGCCAACCGTTACCGTTTCGGCGCGCTACCCCGGTGCGACGGCGGAGGTTGTCTCCAACACCGTCGCCGCGCCAATCGAGCAGCAGGTCAACGGTGTCGACGACATGATCTACATGACCTCGACCAGTTCCTCGTCCGGACGACATGACTCTTGTCGTGACGTTCGAGCCAGGGACGGATCCGGATATTGCACAGGTTAATACGCAGAATCGTGTCAGCCAGGCATTGGCGGAATTGCCCCAGGTGGTTAGCGATCAGGGCGTCACGACCGAGAAGAAATCGCAGGCCTTCATGATGGTCGTGAGTTTCTACTCACCCAAAGGATCGATGTCCCCGGTCTATCTCAATAACTACGTCAATCTCTATGTGCTCGATGCGCGTAAAACGCGTCCCCGGCGCCAACCTTTCAACGATGTTTCCTGTCCCTGACGTTGCAATGCGGGTCTGGCTGAAACCAGATCGGATGGCGCAGATGGGAATCAGCGTTTCGGAGGTCGCCGATGCCATCAGCGGGCAGAACCAGGCCTTCGGCATCGGCCAGATCGGGCAGACCCCGCACCGGCCGGGACCCGGCAGAATTTTCCGGTGACCAGTCAGGGCATGCTGATACAGCCGAAAGAATTCGAGAATATTATCGTCCGTACCGGTCACGAGGGTGACGCGGCGATCGTGCGTGTCGGGGACGTGGGCACGGCGGAGCTTGGTTCGCAGAATTACTCGATGACCAGCAAGATGAACGGCAACACGGCGGCGCATCTTGTGGTTTACCAGCAGCCCGGTGCCAATGCGATCGAGACATCCAAGCGGGTGCGGGCGTTGCTGGAAGAGCTCTCACCGGGATTTCCGGACGATTTCGAGTACCGGGTCGTGATCGATACCAGTCAGTTTACCGAGGCGTCGATCGAGAAAGTCGTCCATACCTTTTTCGAGGCAGTCGTTCTCGTGGTTGCCGTCGTGTTCCTCTTCCTGCAGAGTTTCAGGGCGACGATTATTCCGACGATTGCAGTGCCTATCGCGATCATCGGCACTTACGTCGGCATCTACGCTTTGGGATTCTCGACCAACATGCTGACGCTTTTCGGCATGATTCTGGCAATCGGCCTTGTGGTCGATGACGCGATCATTGTCGTCGAGGCCGTCGAGCACAAGATGGCGACCAAAGGGCATGGGGCCGAAGGAAGCGGCCAAGGAAGCAATGCACGAACTGACCGGTGCGCTGGTGTCCATCGTGCTCGTGTTGTCCTCCGTGTTCCTGCCGGTAGCCTTCCTTGGCGGTATGACCGGAACGCTGTACAAGCAGTTTGCGGTGACCATCGCGATTTCGATGGCGATTTCCGGGATCGTTGCATTGACGCTTGTCGCCGGCACTTGCTGCGATGGTCCTGAAACCCGGTTCGCACGAAAAGAAAGGCTTCTTTCTGTGGTTTGAAAAAACATTCGAGCGGATTACCGACCGCTATGTCCTGGGTGTGCGCTGGCTGATTCACCATCGTATCGTCGGCGATAGGTCTCTTTGTGGCGGTATGCGCAGGCGTAGTCGTCTTGTTCCGTATCCTGCCGGGCAGTTTCGTTCCGCAAGAGGACCAGGGCTATCTGTATGGGGTATCAATGTTGCCCGATGCATCGAGCCTCGAACGAACCACGGCCGCCAACAACCAGGCGACGGCCGCGATGAACGCGCATCCGGCGGTCTCTGACACGGCGCAGATCGACGGTTACAGCCTTATCGACGGGCAGTACAAGACCAATGCGGGATTGTTGTTTATTTCGCTAAAGCCGTTCAGCGAGCGCGAGGATGCATCGCTTTCGTCTTTTGCCGTGTTGGCGGATTCGCGGCGAATGCTCGGTTCGATCAAGGACGGATTCCTGTTTGCGATCAACCCGCCGTCGATACCGGGTCTCGGAACTACGGGCGGCTTCGAGTTCTATATTCAGCAACGCGCCGGCGGTAGCCCCGGCGATTTGCAGGATGTAACACTGAAGTTTCTTCAGGCCGCTCGCGGGAAGCCCGATCTGCAGGGGGTTGCAACGACTTTTGCGGCGACGGAGCAGCAGCTCTATCTCGACGTCGATCGTGAGCGTGCGGAACTGCTGGGAATTCCGGTGCAAACCGTGTACTCCACGCTGCAGGCCTATTTTGGCTCGCTATACGTCTCGCAATTCACCGATTTCGGACGAATCTGGCAGGTAATTATCCAGGCGGAACCCGGGTACCGCGACGACCCGGGAGACTTCTCCAAAATCTACCTGAATTCCACTACCGGTCGAGACGATACCGCTGTCCGCGGTCGCTACGTCGCGTTATGTGGCAGGCCCCAACGTGCTGCCGCGATTCAACGCATTCCCGGCGGCGAAGATTACCGGTAACCCGGCACCGGGTTTCTCCTCCGGCCAGGCGATCGCGGCGATGGAAGCCGTTGCGGCCGAGGTGTTGCCGGATGGCTACGGGTTCGAGTGGTCCGGCCAGGCTTACGAAGAGAAAAAGGCCGGTGGCACGTCCACGACCGCATTCGTGTTCGGCATCATCATGGTGTTTCTGATCCTGGCAGCGCAGTACGAGAAATGGTCATTGCCGCTTGGTGTGCTGATGGCGGTACCGTTTGCGATTCTCGGCGCGCTCGCGATTACCTGGTTCCGCGGTTTCGAGAACGACGTCTATTTTCAGGTCGGTATGGTGACGTTGATCGGTTTGTCCGCGAAGAACGCGATCCTGATTACCGAATTCGCGGTCGACAACTACCGTTCCGGGATGACGCTCGAGGAAGCGGCGGCGGAGGCCGCCCGGGTACGGCTGCGGCCGATCGTAATGACGTCGATGGCGTTCATTCTAGGATGCGTGCCAATGGCAATCGCGACCGGCCCGGGCGCGAACAGCCTGCACGCGATCGGTACCGGCGTCATCGGCGGGATGCTGGCGTCCACCCTTATCGCCTCGTTTTTCGTGCCGATGTTCTTCGTGATTCTCGAGTCGTTTTCCGAGCGCCGCGGCGGCCACAAGGCGGACGCGCAAACGGACGCGGCCACGGCGGCCGATCCTGCCGGGGAGGGTGCCTGACATGCGCTGGCCCTCGCGTTGGTTGACGGCACTGACGGCGGCGGCGATTGTCGGCTGTACTGTCGGACCGGACTATGAGCGACCGGAAGTCGATATGCCCGAATCGTGGCGGTTCGACTATTCGGAAGCTGCCGCCGCGATCAATACCCGGTGGTGGGAATACTTCGATGATCCGGTGCTGACCGAGCTGATCGAGACCGCGTTGCGCGAGAATCAGGACGTTCGCATTGCGGCCGCGCGGGTCGAGCAGTTTCTGGGTGCGCTGCGTACCACGCGGTCGAGATTTTTCCCGCAGGTTGACTACCAGGGTGGGGTAAGCCGTAATCGGATCTCTGAAGACGCTTTTGGTTCCGCCGGAGTCGATCCCTATTTCACCCAGTACGATGCGGCCGGCGGCGCATTCTGGCAGATCGATTTGTTCGGCCGGGTGCGGCGTCAGACCGAAGCGGCGCAGGCCCGCGTTTATGCGACCGAGCAGGCGCGTCGCGGTGTCATTCTGTCGCGTCGTCACGGCGGTTGCGCTCGAGTTATGTGACACTGCTCGGTCTCGACCGCCAGCTCGAAATTTCGCGCGCGACGCTGGAAAACTATGCCGGCACGCTGGAAATATTCGAATTGCGGCATAAGGGTGGCGTCGTATCAATGGTCGAGTTGTCGCAGGTACGCTCCGAGTACCAGCGCGCTCTGGCGCAGATTCCGACGCTCGAGGCACAGGTCGCCGCGCAGGAAAACCTGTTGTCGATCATTGTCGGTCGCGACCCCGGGCCGATTCTGCGCGGCCGCAAAATCGATGCGCTGGCGCGGCCTGATGTGCCGGCGGCGTTGCCGGCTTCGCTGCTCGAGCGGCGTCCGGATGTCGTTCAGGCCGAGCAGAACCTGATCGCGGCCAATGCCGAGATTGGCGTGGCGAAGTCGCTGTACTACCCGGATATTTCAATGACCGCCAGTTATGGCGCCGCTAGCGAGGATCTCGACGACTTTCTCGACTCGTCGGCGCGGGCATGGTCGCTGGGCGCCAATATTGTCGGTCCGATCTTTACCGCGGGTGCGATCGCCGGTCAGGTCGATTCATCGGTAGCGGGGCGCGAAGCCGCGCTGCAGAGCTACCAGTTTACAATTCTCAATGCGCTGCGCGAGGTCAACGATGCATTGATCTCATCGACCAAGTCGGTGGAGACCTATACGGCGCTTGCGGCCCGGGTGGATTCGTTGCGCGAGTATTCCCGGCTTGCGTATCTTCGATTCGATAACGGTGCGGCAAGTTACCTTGAAGTACTGTATGCGAATGAGCAGCTTTTCGATGCCGAGCTGATTGCAGTGCGGGCACAGGTCGATACTTTCAATAGCCTGATCGATGTCTACAAATCGATGGGCGGTGGCTGGGTCGACGAGGCTGTCAGCCTTGCCCCGACTCCCGAGGAAGTGGTCTCACGGGAGTAGCGGTTGGCCACGTGACTGTTCCGTTTTGATGCCGTGATGCGCGTTATACCGGTTCCGTCATGGCAATCAGGTTGCGCGAAAGGATAATCCCAGCGCGGTCTCGTTGGCCGGCGACCACACCGTGCGGGCGAGAATCCATGGCCGACCGGGACGACGTCAGCCTTGCCGCTCGCCCCCGTTTTACCGATGAACACTGGCAGGGTGCGCCTGAATCCCGAGACCGGTGCGCCGGAATGGAGAAAGTGTTGGAGCGCCACCCTTGAGGTGTTGTTTTCGCCGCGGTAGGGTGAGGTATGATGCGACGTCTTTTTCTGGGTGCACTGGTCGGTGGCGTTCTCGGCGTACTGGCTGGGTTTGCCATCGGGATATTTGCCTATCCGTATATTTTTCTTGCGGATATCGTTGCCGACGAAAGACCCGATGCAGCCGACATGGATACGGTTGTTGCGACGGGCGAATTTATCCATGCGAATCCTGCCGATCCAATCCACTATGGCAGCGGCGGGCTGACCGTCTATCGCGGCGTGGTGCAGTTGCATCAGGATTTCGAGGTCGGACCGGGTCCGGCCTACCACGTCTACCTGGTGCCCGATGCCAGTGTTACTCCCGCCACAGATGTCGCCCGGGCCATGTTCGTCGATCTCGGGCGGCTGCGCGCTTTTCGCGGCAGTCAGATTTATCGCATACCCGACGGTGTTGATCTCGCAAAGTTCGGCAGCGTTGTGATCTGGTGCGAGCATTTCGGTGTGCTCATCTCGCCAGCGAGTTTGCGTTTCGAATAGGTAGATGCCGGGATGGACATGGCGATCACGGAGTTTTTTAATCGATCTGTCAACGATTGTTAAGGGTCAGGCGGTGGACGGCACGAGTCATGGATCTGGCGGCGCAGCATATCCGGTCGGTCGCCGGTCGGTCGGCCGACGGGGTGCCGATGCGGGGTTTGCCCCGGCAGTCGAGACGGGTTGCGGTCAGCGCGATCTTTCGAGGATGCGATGATCGCTAACAAGCGAATTGTGCTCGATGTGCTCAAACCGCACGACCCGAATATTCTCGATTTTGGCAGGTTTATTGCTGGCCGGGGCGAATACCGGGTCAGGGTCACAATGCTGGAGATGGATGACGCAACCCAGACGCTGCAGGTCGTGATCGAGGGGGATGATATCGACTTTGCAAACATCGAAGAGGCGATCACTGGTTTCGGGGCATCGCTGCACAGCATCGACGAAATAGAAGTGCTGAGCGAGTCCGGTCCTTCTGACTGACGCGCTGCACCGGACCTGGCGATGGCGCAAAACGAGTTTCTTGAGTTGCGTCGTCATTTGTCGCGCTCCGAGGCGATTGCACGCAGGTATTTCGTGGTCAACGGATTCGATGGGGCGCTGACCATGCTGGGTATGCTGACCGGCTTTTATCTCGGCGGAGACGTAGATACCGCGATCGTAATCCGCGCATGCGTCGGTGCCGCAGTCGCGCTAGGCGTGAGCGGTGTCTCGAGCGCGTATCTCAGCGAATCGGCGGAGCGGCGCCATGCGTTGTCCCGGTTAGAGCATTCGATGATGACCGATCTGTCGGAGACCGCTCAGGGACGTGCAGTGTGGTTCGTATCGGGGTTCGTCGCACTGGCGAACGGATTAGCTCCGGTGCTCCTGGCGGTCATAATCATTACTCCCCTATGGCTTGACCACACCGGTGTTCCAGTGCCACTCGCGCCATTGCCTGCTGCCATCGCTACCGCGCTTTTCGTTATCTTCCTGCTCGGGGCGCTGATTGGCCGGATAGGTGGCATCGCGTGGTGGCGTAGCGGACTGAAGACGGCGGCCATTGCGCTCATCACATTGTTGCTGATCATTCTGCTCGGAGGCAGCGTGTGACGCAGATTCGGCGCGATGCCGGCGCATGGCATTGCGCTGACAGAAGCGAAGCGCTGGCCCGGCTGGACAGCGATGCGTTACTGGGGCTCTCGGCTGCGGAGGTCGCAACGCGGCAGCAACGATTCGGGCGCAACGAGATTTCAGGAGGCCCACGCCGCACGCTTCCGACGATGGTGGTGCGCCAGTTCTCCGATTTCATGATCCTGGTGCTGCTCGCGGCCGCAGTCGTATCCGGCATAATTGGCGAACCGCGCGATACGATTGCGATCGTTGTCATCGTGTTGCTCAACGCCGTGATTGGCGTTGTTCAGGAATATCGGGCCGAGCGGGCTACCGCCGCGCTGCGGCGGATGGCGGCGCCCGACGCCAGGGTCCGCCGCGACGGCGAAACTGTCACTCTTCGAGCGACTGGCCTCGTGCCCGGTGACATCGTCGAACTCGAGGCGGGCGATGTCGTTCCGGCCGATCTCAGAGTGCTCGAGGCGGCCGGGCTTCAGGCCGACGAGTCGGCGCTCACCGGGGAGTCTCGGGCCGTCGAGAAAACCCGCGACCGGTTCGACGAACCCGATCTGCCGCTTGGCGACCGGCGCAATCTCTGTTTCAAAGGCACGAATATTACTCGAGGAACAGGGCTCGGAGTCGTGATCGCGACCGGTATGGAGACTGAACTCGGGCGCATCGCGGATCTACTGACGCGAGAAAGAGGCGTCAGAACACCACTGCAGCGACGGATGGCACGATTCGGCCGATATCTGGCGCTGGCGGTTATCGCGATTTGCGTCATCGTCTTCGTGGCCGGTCTGATGCAGGGCCAGCCACCGCTGCTGATGGTACTGACCGCCATCAGTCTCGCGGTTGCGGCTATCCCGGAAGCCCTCCCCGCAGTAATTACCGTGTCACTGGCGCTCGGCGCGGGCCGGCTCAGCCGTCGCAATTGCCTCGTTCGAAATCTGCCCGCGGTCGAGGCGCTCGGCTCCGTGACCGTCATATGTACGGACAAAACCGGGACCCTGACCCAAAATCGTATGTCCGTCGAGGCAGTTGTCACAGCGGGCGAGCGCCACACGGAGTCTTCCGGATCTGCAGATGGGCGCCCCCGGCGTGAACTGGGCACCGCAATGGCGCTCTCAAACGATGTGCATGCGGAGAGCAGCGGAGACTTTGTGGGTGAGCCGACCGAACTCGCCATCTGTCTCTGGGCCGAGCAGGCCGGATA
Organism: uncultured Gammaproteobacteria bacterium; assembly: GCA_963699835.1. Classification (GTDB taxonomy): domain Bacteria; phylum Pseudomonadota; class Gammaproteobacteria; order Steroidobacterales; family BM003; genus BM003. The sequence goes on from CAVOVJ010000003.1 coordinate 576,380, forward strand.
TCAGAGAGCAGCGCTGGAAAAGGAAAAACCGCGCGTTGCCGAAATCCCGTTCGACAGTGACCGTAAGCTCATGACCACCATTCACCGTAGCGCGACAGGCATCGTTGCATACGTCAAAGGTGCCCCGGAGGTAGTGGTCCCTCGCTGCCGCGACGAATTGGCCCCAGACGGTGTCCGCGCGCTCGCGGGCAAAGAAGTACTCGATACGGCTTCGGCACTTGCAACTGAGGGATATCGCGTTCTTGCGCTTGCCGAACGGCGCTTCGATAACCTGCCCCAACCTCTGGAAGCCGCGGAGCAGGGCCTGACGTTACTAGGGCTCGTGGCATTGATTGACCCGCCGCGACCGGAGGCCGCGCAAGCAGTGGCCGAATGCAAGGGGGCGGGAATCAAGCCGGTGATGATAACGGGTGACCATCCCGGTACCGCATCCGCCATTGCAGCTCGGCTCGGTATTGCCAAAGAAAATGCAGACGTGATGTCCGGACAGCGGCTTGCGGAAATGTCCGACGCGGAGTTTGCGCGCGTCATCGGCGACATCGATGTCTATGCACGGGTCAACCCGGAGCAGAAGATCGGCATCGTCAAGGCGCTGCAGGACCGCGGCGAATTTGTCGCAATGACCGGCGATGGGGTGAACGATGCCCCCGCGCTGAAACGTGCCGGAATCGGTGTGGCGATGGGCAAGCAGGGCACCGATGTCGCGCGGCAGGCGGCCGACATGGTTTTGCTGGATGATAATTTCGCGACGATCGTCAGCGCAGTGCGGGAGGGCCGGCGCATCTTCGATAACATCCGGAAGTTCATCAAATACACGATGAGTTCGAACTCCGGTGAAATCTGGACGCTGTTTCTCGCCCCTTTTCTCGGGTTGCCGATTCCGTTGTTGCCGATCCATATCCTATGGATAAATCTGGTGACGGACGGCTTGCCCGGGCTCGCCCTGAGCGCCGAGCCAGCCGAGCCGACGGTGATGCAACGGCCGCCCAGGCATCCCCGGGAAAGCGTTTTCGCGCATGGCATGTGGCAGCACATTATCTGGGTCGGATTGCTGATAGGCGGGCTTTCGCTCGCAGCCCAGGCCTGGGCTCTCGCGCGGGAAGCGCCATACTGGCAGACCATCGTGTTCACGGTGCTGACATTTTCACAGCTGTTTCATGCGCTCGCGGTACGCAGCGAACGTGAATCGCTGTTCAGTCGCGGTGTTGTCAGCAACCTTCCGTTGCTGGGCGCGGTGCTTCTGACTGTAGGTCTGCAGCTCGCAGTGATTTACCTGCCGGCGCTGAATCCGGTGTTCAAAACGATGCCATTGCCACTGTTCGACCTGCTCATATGCTTGGCAGTGTCTGCAGTGGTTTTGCTGGCGGTGGAGGTCGAAAAAGCGTTATTGCGCCGCGGCCGGCTATATGGGGAACCGGCATCGGCCTGAACGACGCCGTGGCGGAATTTCTTTTTTGCCGCGCTGCGCGTCGGGATCAGTCGGCATGGTCTCAGCGGCAGTGCTCATGGTTTCGCTGCAGTACTTTGCGGCCGATTGCATCTGTGTATCGCGCCACGCTGCCGGAACACGCCCAACTGAAATAGCGTCGCCTGGGCTGTCTGTTTGATGCGGCGGTCGACGGTTCACCTGGCGGTTGTGCCGTCTTTTTACTGTGCCGTCAGTGCGATCGGTTTTTGTCGGCCACGAGACCCGGTCATCACGATTGCATGATGGTCCCCGGATGCCGGGCCAGCCTCTGCATAGAGTATTAAAGAGTACGGTTGCGGCAGTCAGCGGCAAAGTCATTGGCGAAATCGTCGGCGCTCAGCACCGGTGTCCGCCGCGCTCGACAGGCTGATTGCGCCGTCAGCCTTTTGGAATTATCACCGTCGTCGCGACGATCCCGTATTCTGCCTGCGGCCCGGATATCTCCATCGGGTCTGCCCCGGCGTCTTCGGCGAAATGGCGCGCTTTCTCCTCGCTGAGCTCGTTCTTGCTGAAGGTGCCGACGATCGTCACTGTTTTGCCGCCGGAATCCGTCGGTACGAAAAAGCTGTAATCGACGAAAGTGATGCGAGCGACATTGCTTCCATCCCGGGCAATGAAGAAACATCCCTTCTTTTGACAGACCTTGGCCACGCTCGCTTTCACCAGGACCCGGTCGCCATCATGCTGATCAGCTTTTGCGATGATTTCGCCAAGACTCCTGGCTTCGCTGAGGTCGCTGTCAAGAGCGTTCACAGGCGCGCCAAAAACCTCGTAGTCCGCGGTGCTTGCTACGGGTTCGGAAAGCCTTATCGGCGCCGGGTCGGTCGCCCACGCCGGCAATGAAAAAAACACCGTTAATGCCACAACAGAGAACTTCTTCATGGTTTCTCCCTCGGCGCCAGCCGGGCACGGACTGTTTCCTGTAGCCGACCCGTACCGTTATCTGCGAGTCTGACACCGGAGAATATCATTGCTGCCGCGGCGCGGGCGTCGATTTTTTGCGCCGGAGGGGAGCCACTGGCCAGATGTCCGACGGGCGGTAACCTCGACGCGAGTGGCGAACGGAGTCGGGACAACGGCTTTGTCGATGGCTCAGTCGACGGATCTGCGGTCGCCGCTTGAGCGTCTTTCTCCGTGTTGATGCGTGGGGTCGAAGCCGTTGAGCGTCGGTATTGGCAATCGTCGTTCTTCATGGGTTCGGCGATCGCTGTGATGGCGGTAGCGGCAGTCGCAGCGGCTCTTGTCGCAGCCCGGTCGTGGCAGCGGCGGCGCATCGGCCGAGAGAAAGCGCTGTTCCCGCAGTCCGCGGACCGCATCGCAGGGGAAAGGGCCCATATGAATTGAGACGGCGTGCATGTCGGAATCGGGTGCCGCACTGTTGTCCGCGCCGGGATTTGCCGTGGTCTGCATGCCACGGCCCGATGGGCGGTGAGTGGATTCGGGTTTGCTGCGGCGCAGCACCGCAAAGGCGGTAGGGATGGCGATCAGGCCGGCAACGAGTGCGAGTGTCGAAAACAACATGATTCTGGTCTCCCGCGCTTACAACCGCGAGAATCGCATTTGTCCGCCGCCGCGGACAATGATCCGGTTCACATATCTCGGTCCCACACGGTTGGGTGTGGCGGCAAGCGCCGGTTCGGTTTTGCGCCGATTTGGATACAATCCGGCCCATGCTACGCCTCGCCAGACTCGCTTTGCGCCGCGGTCCCAACTTGTTGCTGGAGGACGTGACACTCCAGGTGCATGCCGGGCAGAAAGTCGGTGTGACCGGTGCCAACGGCAGCGGAAAGTCGAGCCTGTTTTCGTTGTTGCTCGGAGAGATCGGCGCGGACAGCGGTGAATGCGAGGTGCCGGCAAATTGGGTCATTGCCCATGTCGAGCAACAAACACCCTCCGGTTCGTGTGCGGCGATCGAATACGTTGTGGATGGTGACCGCGAGCTGCGGCGCATCGAGCACGAGCTGGCGGCGGCAGAGCATGAAGCCAACGATGCTGCGATTGCGTCGTTGCATGCCCGGCTCGATGCGGCCGACGGCTACACTGCACGCAGTCGTGGTGCGCGTCTCTTGCACGGCCTCGGTTTCGCGGCCGCAGACATCGAGCGCCCGGTTGAAACATTTTCCGGTGGTTGGCGAATGCGTCTCGCGTTGGCAAAGGCGCTGATGTGCCGGTCCGACCTGCTACTGCTGGATGAGCCGACCAACCACCTCGACCTTGATGCGGTGATCTGGCTCGAGGGCTGGCTGCGCGCCTACCCGGGTACGCTGTTGCTGATCTCGCACGATCGCGATTTCCTCGACAGCGTCGCGGAGAACATCGTGCATCTCGAGCGCGGGCAGGCGACGCTGTACCCGGGAAACTATTCGGCTTTTGAACGAATCCGCGCCGAGCGCCTGGCGCATCAGCAGTCGCAGTTCGCAAAGCAACAGCGCGATATTGCGCATATCCGTTCCTACGTCGACCGGTTTCGCGCCAAGAAAGACAAGGCACGCCAGGCGCAAAGCCGCCTGAAAGCATTGCAGCGAATGGAGTTGATCGCGCCGGCCCATGTTGATTCGCCGTTCCGCTTTCGTATGCGGCAACCTGAGAAAATCCCGAGCCCGTTGTTACGGCTCGACAACGTGGCCGCGGGTTATGGCGATAAGGCCGTCATCGCTGCGGTGCGCTGCGACCTCGTGCCGGGTGATCGCATCGGTTTGCTCGGTGCCAACGGTGCCGGCAAGTCCACGCTGATAAAGCTGCTCGCCGGTGTTATCGCCCCGCTGCAGGGCGACTTCGAAGCCGCCAGGGACCTGCGGGCCGGCTACTTTGCCCAGCACCAGGTCGATCAGCTCGAGCCGGGCAGCTCACCGCTCGAGCATCTGGTCCGAATCGATCCCGCGGCCCGGGAGGCGGAATTGCGCGGGTTCCTTGGAGGATTCGGGTTTTCGGCGGAGAAAGCGTTGCTGCCGACAGGACCGTTTTCCGGAGGTGAGAAATCGCGCCTTGCGCTGGCTCTTCTGGTTTACCAGTGCCCGAATTTGCTCTTGCTGGACGAGCCGACCAATCATCTGGATCTCGAAATGCGCCAGGCGCTGGCCGTCGCATTGCAGGACTTTTCCGGGGCAATGGTGATCGTTTCGCATGACCGCCACCTGCTGCGGGTCACGACGGACCAGCTGTGGCTGGTGAGTGATGGGCGGGTTGCGGAGTTCGAGGACAGTCTTGATGACTACCCGGCATGGCTTGCACGCCGGGCGCGCGGGGAGAGCGCTGATACCGCCGTGTCGGTCGCGGAATCCGGCGCCACGGCGCGAAAGCAGCGCAGGCGCGAGGAAGCCGAGATTCGCAGGCAGCTTGCTCCACTGCGCCGACGCCTGGAAAAGGCGGAAACCGCGCTGTCTGAACTCCAGGCGCAGGAAGCCGATCTCATCGGGAAGCTGAGCGAGACCGGTCTTTACGATGCCGCGGACAGGTCGGAACTTCATGCACTGCTTGCCCGGCAACGTGAGGTGAAGCGCGCGCTTTCCTTGCAGGAAGAGGAGTGGCTGGCAGCAGGCGCGGCGCTGGAGGAACTCGAATCGACCCAGGGATAGCTGCCTACCGCGAACATCCGACCTGGAAAGTGCTGCGCCTGCAGCAAACCCGTCACTGGACAGGGGCACTTCAGCCGGTGCATTCTTTGCCCTCGGACGACTTGCGGCGCAGCGATACAAAAGGGTGGAGGGAGCCACATTGGATGACGAGACAAGAGAATTGCCGCTGACGGCAACGCTGGACTGGGGCGCCGCGATCTGGGCGGGATTCGTCGCCGGCACCGTGTCATTCCTGCTCTATTTGTTTTTTGTTCCGGCGGCCGTGGGGGCCGGCAACGCCTGGGTCATCGTCCGCCTGATAGCGTCGGTGCCGCTTGGTTCGGACGTGCTTGCGCCGCCGGCTACCTTCAGCGCTGCGGCCCTTGTCGCGGCGCTCGCTTTCCATTTTGCACTTGCGGTTCTGATGGCGTTGATAATTGCCTTTGTATTGCATCGCTGGGGCATGCTGACCGGCATTCTTGGCGGTGCCATGTTCGGTCTGGTCTTTTTTGCTATCAACTACTACTCGCTGTCGTACTTTTTCCCCTACTTCTTTGCCATGGCCCACTGGTCTGTGATCCTCGTGCACATGGTGTTCGGTGCCGTGGCCGGGGGGATTTACGAACTGTGTGAGGTGGAAAGCTACGAGCGGCAGGACGCGCTGAAAGGGGTGCAGGCATGAGGCCCAGAGTCGTTTACGGACCACGGTCCAGGCAGCAACGGCAAATGCGTATGGGGCCGGCACGCCGGCGTGGCGGGCATTCGCGGTTGTGGATCGGGCTGGCGTTTGCCGCGTTCGCGTTTCTTTCGTACCAGTGCTCCACCGAATACAACCCGGTTACTGGCGAGGAGCAACATATAGCGATTACCCCGGATCAGGAAATCGCGCTTGGACTCAAAGCCGCGCCGGAGATGGCTGCGCAACACGGTGGCCTCCATCCGGACAAGGAGGCGCAAGCGCTTGTCGATCGGGTAGGGCAACGCCTGGTGCAGTCCAGCGAGGCCGGTAAAACCGGCTGGCAATTCGATTTTCATCTGCTGGCCGATCCGCGCACGGTGAACGCGTTTGCACTGCCTGGCGGCCAGGTGTTTATTACCGCCGCATTGTTCAACCGGTTCGAAACGGAAGGAGAGCTCGCGGGTGTGATGGGTCATGAAATCGGCCATGTTGTCGCTCGCCATTCGGCGCAACGAATGGCCAAGCAGCAATTGACCCAGGGGCTGACCGGCGCCGTGCTGGTAGCGGCGGGCGGAGGCGGAAGTGAGGCCCAGATTGCAGCGATGGTCGGGCAGATGATCAACATGAAGTACGGGCGTGAGGACGAACTGCAGTCCGACACGCTGGGAGTCCTGTTTATGTCCGAAGCGGGGTATGACCCGCGCTCGTTGATCAAGGTGATGCAAATACTCGAGGATGCCTCCGGTGGTGAGGCACCGCCCGAGTGGATGAGCACGCACCCAAGTCACGGCAATCGCGTGGCAACGATCCAGGCGGCGATCGACAAGCTGTACCCGCAAGGCGTGCCCGATGGCATGACTCCCTGATGCGATGTCGGCCTCGCAGTGGCGCGCCGCGCGATACGGCTTATGTCAGTTTCTGCGCTCGGTAGCCCGGCTGACGAGAAGTTTCAGGACCTGTGCCAGCAGCCAGATAAATCCAATCGGCAGCAGGATCGTCTCGAGCACGAATATCACGATCAGCATGACAACGTGTTCGCTGGTATCGGAAACCCGGGCGCCGAGGCGATCCAGCCTCTCGCGCACGTTCATCGCCGATACCGAGTCGTCGATCATTGCCCCCACCCGATCGGCTAGTGACGCATCCTCCGGGCGCGGCGCAGCGGCTTTGTTCAACTCCTGGATTTGAACTCTCGTCGAGTCAAGAGCCACAGTGGCAGCGTCCTGCTCGGCCGCGAGAAAAGTATCAAAGACGAGATTGGTGGCAATAACAACAAGAGGCACGGCAAATCGCACGAACAGCGACAGCAGTAATAGCCGTTTCGCCTGTTCAGCCCGCCGCGCGTCTTGCGCCGGCATCCAGATTGCGACCAGCGCGTAGACGCAGGAAACGACTAGCAACAGATTGATGCCCCACCAGCCGGACATGCCGAGCAAGACGTTCTGCAATCCGAGCGAACTCGCCGCGATCAGCATTACGCTTGAAAATTGTTCGACAAGGTCATTGATCGGGTCGAGTACCTGGCCGAGCGTGAAGGTGACGCCGACACCGCCGGGTTCGACCGCCACCTCGGTGCCCTGGGCTACAGAAATCACGCCATTTAGCGTGCGCGCGACAGCAAACGTTACCAGCGCACGCTTCAGTGCCGCCTCGGCATAACGCTCGCTCGGAGTGTCGACTGCGCCGCCAAGCGCCAGCGCCGCCGTAATAATCGCGATAGCGCTCCAGAGGATTTTTCGTTTCAGCATAAGGGTTTCGGTTGCATGTGAACTGTCCGGACCGTGGAACCAGGCCCGGTTTGGCTGACCTGACCGGGAGAGTAACATTGGCAGCGTTGAACAAGAATCGTATGTTCAGCTTTGTGAAAACGGGCTGCAATCATCATGCAATTGCGATGCGGGCGTTAGGTTGCGGCTTTTCTGGAACTGTGGACCCGGGCGGAGAAGTGCGGACTGGTGTCGAGGGACGGGAGAGAAAAATGAAGAAATTATTGTCATTGAATGCCGTGTTTTTTCTGCTCTGGTCGGGCAGCAGTTTTGCCGCGCAGGCCGGAACGGCAGACGCCGATCTGGATGGAACCGTTACTCTCGGCGATATCGTCAAGGTGTTGCAGGCTCAGCGACAGGAGCTGGCCGAGCAACGCGCGCTGATCGAGGACCAGAACCGCAAGATAGTGCGGTTGCGCAACGAGATCGATGCCCTTGTCGACAATGAACCTCTGCAACCGGCGGTCCGGCCCGATGCCGAGTCCGCGCCGGCAATTGTGGCAATGGATGGCAGCGAGCAGGAGAAGGAGTCCGAGCAGGAGAAGGAGTCCGATCAGAAGAAGGAAACGACCGAGCAGGTCGAAAAGGCACAAAGCGATGATCCGGCCAGGGACGAGTTGCGGGACTTTGTCGGATCGCTCAGATTGCCGGGCACCCGCGCTGCTCTGCGAATCGGCGGATACGTCAAGGCAACGACCGTCAATAGTTTTGATCCTCTGGAAGTTACCGACCGCTTCATCGTCGGCTCGATACCGGTGCGCGACGAGGGTTCTGCGGCCGAGGCTGAGGCGGCCATTACCGCTAACCAGTCGCGGCTGAATTTCGATTTGCGCGAGCCGACCGATTTTGGCGTTCTTCGCGCTTTCATCGAGGGTGATTTCGATGGCGGCGACAACGGCGGACAGTTTCGGCTGCGGCACGCATTCGGGCAATGGAAGCGGGCGCTTGCAGGTAAAACCTGGTCGGCTTTCGTCGATACCGATTCGACGCCGGAAGAAATTGACTTCGAGGGCCTGAACGGGAGGGTCAACGTGCGCCAGGCCCAGATCCGGCTGTTTCCGAAAATTGGCGAGCGCTATGAATTCGAGCTTTCCGCGGAGGATCCTAATCCGCTGGTGGATAATGGCGACGGAGTGACGCGTTTCCCCGACATCGTCGCAACGGCGCGGCTGAACTGGGGTAACCGGCTTCACCTCAAGGTAGGCGGGTTGTACCGCCAGGTCCGTGCGAACTGGAACGAAGCACCGCGCAGCACGGAGAAACAGACCGGGTGGGGGATGCAGGTTAGCGGCCGGTTTGACGCGGGCTGGTTCGACGAGCGCGACAGCATACTGTTCCAGGTCAACGGCGGCAAAGGCATTGGCCGCTATATAAACGATCTGCGCAGTGTAGGTAATTTCGATGGCATCTTCGATGCGAATGGCAATCTCGAACTGATCGATGTCTTTGCCGGTTACGTGTCCGGCCAGCACTGGTGGGGAGAGACAATGCGTTCGAATCTGACGTTCGGCATTGTGAGCCTGGATAACCCCGGTTTTGTTGCGGGTGACTTCTACAAGAAAACGTATCGCATTTCTGGAAATCTGATGTGGTCGCCGACGCCGCGAATCACGCTCGGCGGTGAGCTTTTGTGGGGGCAGCGCGAGAACCAGGATGGCGAGGAAGGCAACGCCAGTCAGGTGCAGTTCGCGGCGCGCTACAATTTCTAGAACGGAGATGTGGCGGCGCCACCGATGCCGTTTTTTTGTTTGAGCTATGGAGAGCCATCCGCCTGGCGCACCAGCGACAACAGGAGCTTGCGTAAGGTATTTTCCAGCGCGCGGCGTTCACCGGGTTTCAGTTCGGAGGCGAAGCTGGAGGCAGCATCGAAACGGCTGTGAATAGCTGCGTCAATCAGCTTTCGTCCCGCGGCTGTAAGGCGAATCTGTACACTTCGGCCATCTTCCGGGTCCGGCCTGCGCTTGACCAGCCGCCGCGCCTCCAGTTGGTCGATGCGGGTGGTCATCGCTCCCGGGCTCAGCAGCGATGCCCGGGCGAGGTCGCTTGCCGGTAGTTCGAACGGCGCCCCCTGGCGTCGCAGAGCAGACAGGACATCGTATTCCCAGGCTTTCAGCGACGTTTTGGACAGGCTGCGCGCGGTGTCACGCTGCAATAGCTTCGCCAGCATTTCGATACGCACCACGAGCGCGAGCCCGGATACGTCGGCCTCCGGTCTTTCACGGCGCCATTGTGCCAGCAATCTGTCAACCGCGTCAGTGTCCATGGCCGCGACCCTAGCAGTTAGTTAATTTGATATCAAAATACTTGACCAAGACGCCAATTGATGTATTTTGATATCGAATTATATTTCCGAGCGTGAAATATGACAGCGTTGCCACCGTCGGCAGTCTTTTCCTGGCCCGCAAGAGGGGTCGAAGCCTGTGCGCGGGGATCCGGCGGCCGGGGCGCGATTTCCCGGGCTCGCCGACCGGTTGCCGGCGCGCGGAGCGTGCTGACGACTATCATTCTCGACCTGCCAGGCGCGATGTTTCTGGGTGAATCCGGCGGCGCGTCGGAGTTTGGCCCCGCGCCGTGGGTTGTGCGCGGGCCTGCCGACACCTACCTGAGCAAGGAGGTGTTCATTCGCCTGACTCGCGACCTTGATGTTCTGCTGCGGCTTCCGGCCGGTCTTGCTACGCCGCTATGCCGGGCGCGGTGGGTGCATCCAGCAGGTCCGGACTGGCGAATAGCGGCACCGACCAAAGCGGCGCATTTCGCAGTGATCGGCGACATTCTGTTTATTGCGTGGACCCAGGTCCATGAGGTGGGTCTGTATTTTGAACGGTATGCAAACCCATTGGGTGGCGCAGGGCCGAATCAGCAAGCGGTCCGGGCCAGTGAGGTGTGTTCGGCCGGAGAGTCGAATTGAGGTGAGACATCATGGCTATCCATTCGCACGAAGAGTTTAACGATTACGAAGACGACGGTACGACCTTCGAGGAGGAGTCTGAGCTTGACTTCGATCAGGCATACGCAAAGCACTCGCGCACGCGTCGGCGGCGCGGAGCATCGGCGTGGCGGGTTCGCGAAGAAATGGCCGAGCGGAGGCGCCTGAAGCGGAATCTGTATGACTGGGATGACTACGACCACGAAGTCCTCGAAGACGAGGCAGACTGGGATGAAGAGTATCGTTAGTCCCGTTTGAGCCGCTTGAGAGCAAGTTGTTGCAGTGTCCTGCGGCTATCTGCGTGAGTGCGGACAGTCGCGATCTGCGAGGAAATGCGGGCCACAACCATTGAACCGTGCTAGCCCCGGCCGCGTGTTTTCGTGTGGCCGGGGCGCGCGTTTTTATCAATGAATTTTATCACCATGCTGGCAATGTCCTTGCCAGTAGCAGTCTCGATGCCCTCGAGACCCGGCGATGAATTGACTTCCATGACGACCGGGCCATGGTTCGATCGGAGGATATCGACGCCCGAGACATTCAGGCCCATGATCTTGGCCGCCCTCACGGCGGTCGAACGTTCCTCCGGCGTAATCTTGATCAGTTCCGCAGAGCCGCCGCGATGAAGATTCGAACGAAACTCGCCGGCCCTGGCCTGGCGTTTCATCGCCGCCACCACACGATCACCAATCAGGAAACAGCGAATGTCGGCGCCACCGGCTTCCTTGATGTACTCCTGCACAAGGAAGTTCGCCTTGAGGCCGCGAAACGCCTCGATCACGCTCTCTGCCGCCTTGTTGGTTTCGGCCAGCACGACACCCACACCCTGTGTGCCCTCCAGCAGTTTAATCACTACCGGTGCGCCACCGACGATTTTCAACACGTCGTCGGTGTCCGCCGGGGAATTGGCCATACTCGTCACCGGCAGTCCGATGCCCTTGCGTGACAGCAATTGCAGAGAACGCAGTTTGTCGCGTGCGCGGGTAATCGCCACCGACTCATTGATAGTGTAGACCCCCATCATCTCGAACTGGCGCACGACTGCGGTGCCGTAGAACGTCACCGAAGCGCCAATTCGCGGAATAATCGCATCGATATCCGTGAGAGCCTTGCCGTCGTAGTGAACTGCGGGTTTGTGCGAGGCGATGTTCATATAACAGCGCTTGTGGTTGATCACGAGGGTTTCATGACCGAGAGACTGGGCGGCCTCGACCAGTCGGCGCGTGGAATAGAGCTTTCTGTTCGTCGAAAGAATCGCAATTTTCATCGCTTCCGTTCCTGATCACGTATCAACGCTGCTTTGACCATGTGCAATGCGGAAATCCTCAACCGTATCGCCCGCATCCTCGACATCGTCAAACCGGGCGATATTGAAAAGAGCGTCGCCCTCATGCGCCAACGGCAGATTGCTGCGCCCGATCACAATGCCGTCGTAGCGCGCCAGCAATGGCGTTGCGATCTCTCCGAATGGATCGCTCACAATGGCAAGTGCATCGCCCTTTTTGACCGTTTGTCCCAGTTTCGCCGAGCTCCGCACGATTCCGCTGATCGGCGCGCGCGCCCAGCTGCTCTGGTTCGCCACAACCGGCTCGAGTTGCGGCTGTCGGACGGGTTTGCGCGGAAGCATTCCGAGTTCGCGCATCAGATTGAGAATTCCACGGGTGCCGGCGCGAATCGAAAGTTCGTCGAAGCGCAGCGCTTCTCCCGCTTCGTAGAGTAACATCGAAACACCCTGTTCCGCAGCGTACTGGCGCAGCGAGCCGTCGCGCATGCCCGAATTCAGCAGGACCGGCACACCGAATAAACGGGCCAGTTCACTGGTGCGTGGATCGCCAAGATTGGCGCGAATATGTGGCAGATTGCAGCGATGCATCGAGCCGGTGTGCAGGTCGACCCCGCAATCCGACTGATTGATGACTTCGGTGACCAGCGTGTGTGCGAGTCGCGCCGCTACCGAGCCGGTCTCGCTGCCGGGGAAAGAGCGGTTGAGATCGCGCCGATCCGGCAGATACCGCGACTGATCGAGGAAGCCATGCACATTTACGATCGGCACGGCGAGCAGCGCTCCGCGGATTCTCGCGAGCGTTTTCAGCTGCAGCAGCCGGCGAATGATCTCCACGCCGTTGATTTCATCGCCGTGGATGGCCGCGGTCACGAACAGCGTCGGACCGGCCCTGCGCCCATTGACGATCTGCACCGGCATGTTCAGCGACGTATGCGTGTACAGGTTGGCCACCGGCAGGTCGACGATGCGCCGGGATGCCGGGCGGTACGGTTTCGCCGCCAATGGTGATCGTTTTGTTCTTCATGGTTTGCGGGTCCGCGGCTTTCGCAACAGGTAGGATTGACTCGGATCGACGATGAGCCGGTCTTTCATCGCGCTGCGGCCCAGTAGCATGCGAAAACGCATATCGTCGCGGTCAGTCAGGGTCATTTCGATCGGCCACCGGTGGTGTCCGAGGGTGAGCATCGTGCGGATGACATAGCGTTCCTCCTTGTGTCCGCCGGAATCACTCACTATACGCTGATCGAAAACCGGCGCTTCGCACTCGACTTCGAGATCGCGGCGGCGTTGCTTCGGATGAATCGCAAATGCGACCCACAAATTGCCTTCGATATGATGCGTAGCCAGACGGAATGCATGCAGTGCCGAGGTACGCGCGCCGGTGTCGATCTTCGCCTTAATGCGATTCAGACCGAGATCCGGGAGGGCGACCCATTCGCGCCAGCCTATGGTGATCGGGGTATCGGCTTTCATAAACTGACTTTTAGCACAAAGGCGCGGTCGATGTGGCGCATTTTAGGTCGTGATTGTAAAGCTCACGGACCTGCGCGCGCGCCGCAGGCCGGTCCGCGTGATGGGCCCGGAGCACCGTCTGCCGCGCGTAAGCATCGATCATGGCGCTGCCGTGGGTAAAACGAGCTTTGACGCCGGCAGTCGCTTCGGTTGCGAACAATTTGCGCTGCGGGCATCGATAGGCTTACTTTTGCCACTTCGCGGTAGCTGTTAATCCGTGCGCGAGAATTCTCCATGACGGACAATGTGACTGACCCGGTCTGCGGCATGACGGTCGACGCTGCGCGTACACAACACCGCTGCGAATGGGAAGGCAAGAGCTATTTTTTCTGTGCCGCCCGTTGTCGCGAAAGATTTGTCGCCAGCCCGGAGTCGTTTCTGTGTCAGCAGCCGGCAGCGCCGGTAGTAGCCGGTTCTCGTTATACCTGCCCGATGCACCCGGAAATCGTCCGCGACGGACCCGGAATCTGCCCGTTGTGCGGTATGGCTCTCGAGCCAATGGACCCTGCCGCAGCGGGTGACGGACCCAATCCCGAACTCGCCGATTTCACGCGCCGTTTCTGGATAGGCGCGCCGCTGGCACTGCTGCTGCTGGTACTGGAAATGGGTTCGCATCTCGGGGCGCCATTCGCCGCCTGGCTCGGGCCGCGGGTTTTCGTGTTGGTTCAGTTTGCGCTGGCGACTCCGGTAGTGCTGTGGGTGGCCGCGCCTTTTTTCCAGCGTGGCTGGCAGTCGATTGGCAATCATAGCCCGAATATGTGGACGCTGATCGCATTGGGCACCGGCGCCGCCTATCTGTACAGCGTTGTTGCGACTTTTTTCCCGACCTTGTTTCCGTCGGCGCTGCGCACTCACGATGGAGTCGTACCGGTCTATTTCGAGGCGGCTGCAGTGATCATCATTCTGGTGCTGGTTGGACAGATCCTCGAATTGCGCGCCCGGGAACGCACCGGGGATGCGATTCGGTCACTACTGGATCTGGCGCCGAAAACCGCGCGGCGCATCGCGGCCGATGGTAGCGAGTCTGAGGTCGGTCTCGACGAGGTGCAACGCGGCGATCACTTGCGGGTACGCCCGGGGGAGAGTATTCCTGTCGATGGCGTCGTGCTGCGGGGAAGTTCGAGCGTCGATGAGAGCATGCTGACCGGTGAGCCGATCGCGGTCGAGAAAATCGCCGGTGCCACGGTTACGGCCGGCACTCTCAATCGCGCCGGCAGTCTGGTAATGCGCGCGGTACGGATAGGCGACGAGACGATGCTCGCGCGAATCGTCTCGATGGTCGCGCGGGCGCAACGCAGCCGCGCCCCGGTCCAGGCGCTGGCGGACCGGGTTGCCGGGTTTTTCGTGCCGGTGGTCGTACTGGTCGCACTTGCTGCATTTGTGACCTGGTTGCTGGTCGGGCCGAGCCCGGCCCTGAGTTATGCAATGGTCGCTGCGGTATCGGTGCTGATCATTGCCTGTCCGTGCGCGCTCGGCCTGGCAACGCCGATGTCGATCATGGTGGCGATCGGCCGCGGTGCCGGGGCCGGTGTCCTGATTCGCGACGCGGAAGCGCTCGAGCGCCTCGCAGGCGTCGATACGCTCGTTGTCGACAAAACCGGCACTCTTACCGAGGGTCTGCCGTCGCTGACAGATATCCGGGCATTCGACGGTGATGAGGCCGGACTGTTGCGGCTTGCCGCCAGCCTCGAGCGCGCCAGTGAGCATCCTCTTGGAGAGGCGCTCGTTGGCGCGGCCGGGCAACGCGATGTCACGCTCGTCGACGTCGATTCGTTTCGCTCGCACACCGGGAAAGGGGTGACGGGCATGGTTGCCGGACACACGGTCGCGGTCGGCAATGAACGGCTGATGGAGGGGATCTCAATCGAGATATCGCGCGCCGACTCCGAAGTTAAAAAATTGCGCAAAGCGGGAAAAACTCTGCTGTTCGTCAGCGTCGACGGGGAATTCGCCGGCGTCATTGCGCTTGCTGACACGATAAAACCGACCACGGCTGGAGCTATCGCAGAGCTTCACCGTGAAGGTCTGCGGATCGTGATGGCGACGGGCGACAACGCCGCAACAGCCGCAGCAGTTGCCCGGGAGCTGGGAATCGACGATGTACGGGCCGGGATTTTGCCGGAAGACAAAGCCAGCCTGATTACGGCTCTTCAGGCAGAAGGGGCAAGCGTGGCGATGGCCGGCGACGGTATCAATGACGCGCCGGCACTGGCCGCTGCCGATGTGGGCATCGCGATGGGCACCGGTGCCGATGTCGCGATGGAGAGCGCGGGTGTCACGCTGGTGAAGGGGGATCTCGGCGGGATTGTTCGGGCGATAAAACTCTCGCAGGCGACCATGGCCAATATCAAGCAGAATCTCTTTCTCGCGTTTGCCTACAACGGTATCGGGGTGCCGGTCGCCGCCGGGGTATTGTATCCGGTCGTCGGTGCGATGCTCTCGCCAATGGTTGCGGCGGCGGCGATGAGCCTGTCCTCCGTGTCGGTCATCGCAAATGCGTTGCGTCTGCGCCGGGCCGCTTGTGAGTGCAGATGGTTCCCGGCCCGCCGCCTGGAAGCGCGATTCAGGTCGAGGCTTTTGTCTCTGATTCCTTAAACGCCTCGAGTTTTTCCGCCGACGCCTTTTCCTGGTATTTCGCCTTGTAGTCGGCGTAAGGCATCCCGTACACGATTTCACGCGCCTGCAGGTTGTCCACTTCGATACCCTGCTCTGCGGCCGCCGAGCTATACCACTTCGAAATGCAATTGCGGCAGAAGTAAGCGAGGTTCATCAGATCGATGTTCTGCACCTCGGGATTCTTGCGCAGATGCTCGATTAGCTTGCGGTAGACTTGTGACTCGATTTTCGTCCGTGTCTGTTCGTCGATCTCGGGTAGGTTCGCCATTGAGTGAGGTCCCTTCTTTGTAGCGGAAATAACAAGTGTGAGCCTCATCGGGCCCCGCTGTCCAGATTTGCGACAGCACTCTTCGTGTATCCAATTCTGTCGCAACGGCGAATATACCGTCGCGCTTGGCGCGGCGTTGCCGCAAGGAATTCATAGTGAGCGAAGCAGCAACCACCATCGACCCGGCCGAGGTCGAATTTTACCGCAAACTGGCGGCCACCTGGTGGGACCCCGAGGGGCCGTTCTGGCCACTGCACCGGCTGAATGTGCTGCGCACCATGTATTTACGCGGGCGCCTTTGCGAGTTGTTCGGGCGCGATGGATCTTCCGACCGGCCGCTGGACGGCCTGCGCGTACTGGATATCGGTTGCGGCGGCGGCATCCTGTCCGAGTCGATTGCGGCGACAGGCGCGTCCGTGCTCGGCATCGACGTCGTCGACAAAAACATCCATGTCGCGCGCCAGCATGCGGCAGGCCGCGGACTCGATGTCGAGTACCGTCTCGTTACGGCCGAGGAAACTGGCCGCCGCGGGCGAGCAGTTCGACATCGTTCTGAACATGGAGGTTGTCGAACATGTGGCAAACCTGCCGCTTTTCGTCGACTCTGCCGCCCGAATGGTCGGCCCGGGCGGCGTGATGGCGGTCGCGACGATTAACCGGACACTTCTTTCATGGGTGTTCGCCATCGTCGGCGCGGAATATATATTGCGCTGGTTGCCGCGCGGCACCCATCAGTGGCGGCGCTTCCCCAGGCCGGCTGAGATCGAGGCGCTTTTAAGTAGCCGCGGAATGTCGGTACGCGACCGCGTGGGTGTGAGAGTCAACCCGGTGACGCGTGGTTTTAGCCTGATGTCGTCGCTGGCCGTCAACTACATGCTGATTGCGACAAGGCCCGGTGCAAGCTGACTCCGTTGAGGCAACGATCACGATACCCAGTGGAACAGGGTTGTGCGACACTCGGCACGTTGCGAATCCGGACTGACTGGCAATGCCGCCGCCGCATCGCGTACCGACAACCACGCTGATAGTTTTCGGGCTTCTGAACCTGCCGCTGTCCATGCTGATGTCGCCGACAGCGGCGGTACTGCCGAATTTCTACCTCGAATACAGCGCCGTCACCCTGTCGGGTCTGGCGACGGCAACGCTTGTGTCACGATTATTCGATGGTCTCACCGATCCTTTGATCGGGTTTCTTTCCGATCGCACGGGACGGAGAAAGCCATGGATTCTTGCGGGCGCCGTGCTTATCGCGGTTAGCGCGTGGTCGCTTTACAACCCCGCGCTCAGTTCCGGCATGGGCTATTTCATGGCCTGGTATCTGGCTGTCACGCTTGGCTGGACCCTGATCGAGATTCCCCATTCGGCGATGGCCGCCGAGTTGTCGCCGGACTACCAGGAGCGCTCGCGCGTCGTTTTGTGGCGGCAGTTGCTGGGATTCTTCGGCGGTCTTTTGTTCATGGCCTCGCCATTGATACTCGCGGGTGGCGGTACTGCGTTTACCCCCGGCGTGATGCGCGGCATCGCGATATTCATCCTGATCAGCCTGCCGTTGTTTGTCGGATTATGTGCTGGCGTGTCGCGGAACCGCAGCGCCGACCGGGTGCGCGGCGACCACGGCCCGGTGACCTGTGGCTTGCCATTTCTCAGACGCCGCCATTCCGTTACTTCCTGCTGACCCAGATTTTGTTCGGTCTTGCGACCGGTGCGGTCTCGAGCCTGTTCGTGATCTATGCAAGCCAGTACCTGGGTCTCGCCGAGAAGATTCCGCATCTTGCAATGCCTATGACGCTGGCGATGGCGCTCGGCATGCCGGTCTGGTTGCGGGTGATGAAGCGGGTCGATAAACATCGCGCCTGGACA
The DNA here is from genome assembly GCA_963699835.1 of uncultured Gammaproteobacteria bacterium. Classification (GTDB taxonomy): domain Bacteria; phylum Pseudomonadota; class Gammaproteobacteria; order Steroidobacterales; family BM003; genus BM003. The sequence goes on from CAVOVJ010000003.1 coordinate 594,311, forward strand.
ATAGCCGCGCTCGGTATGATCGCGACCCTCAGCGTTCGTACCTTTCATTGCCCCCGGGCCCGGCGCGCTGCTGCCGATGGTGGCGATCATGACGAGTTTCGGGTTTTTTCTCGGATTGTCATCGATTGCTTTGCCTTCGTTGCTCGCGGATATTGTCGACTACGATGTATGGCGCAACCGCAAGGAAAGAGCCGCCATATTTTTTGCCTTCCAGGCACTGGTGACGAAGCTGAACCAGGGGGTAGGGGGCGCGATTGCATTGTCCTTACCGACGCTGTTCGGTTTCAGCGGCAAGGGTATGCCCTCGGACATCGCGGTACTCGGGCTCAAGATCGCGTTTGTCGCCTGGCCTGTCTTATTGCTTGCGCCCATGGCGCTGCTGGCGTGGCGCTATCCGCTCAACCGGCGTCGCCAGGGGATTCTCGCGCGGCGCCTGGCGAGCCGGCGGTAAAAGTGTAGCAGCGGCCAGAGCAGGGAGCGGTGTTCGCATGCGCGCGGATGACTGGCGCATTTTTTTGGTGACCTGCATGCCGGCAACCGGCTATTCTTGTACGGTCACAAATCGGACCACCAATCAATAGGACCAGATGAATGATTCATTTCTGTAGCCCGCGTTCACGTGTGGACGAGCATTTGAAATTTTCCGCTTACGCGGCCTGGTCTTGCAGTGAGCGTTTGCGAACCGGGACACTCGTGTTTGTGATGTTATTTGCCGGTGCCATTTCGCTGGACGCGCGCGCCGCTGCCCCCGGCAGCGAACCGGGGTTTACCATCGCCCCCTACGGCTGGCTCGCCGGTCTCGATGGCACCGTCGGCGTACCCGCTAGCGAAATCGACCCGGGTGGTGGCATCGGATTTCTCGACCGCGTCGATTTCGAAGTCTCGGACGAACTCGAAACGATTGGTTTCATGTTCTATGGTGAGTGGCGCGGCGATCGCTGGATGGCGTTTTTCGACTCGGTATGGGCCAATGTGTCACAGGACGCCGATATCAAGCTTGGCCGGCTGCTGCCGGCGTCGGATGCCACCGCGGAAATCGATGGCAATGTTTATCAGTTGGCGCTTGGCTACCGTCTGGTTGACTGGGAACGTTCCTCGCTGACCCTTTACGGTGGCGCCCGTTATTACGATCTAAAGGTGGAAGGGGAAGCCAAGGGCGGCATTCTGCCGAGCACGATCAAGTCGTCGACATCCCGCACCTGGACCGATGCGGTGTTCGGTGCCCGCTGGCGCTATGGCTTTGGCGAGCACTGGCATGGCTGGCTTCAGGCCGACTACGGAGTCGGCGAATCCAAGGCGAGCTGGCAGGCGTTTGCAACCATCGGTTACGAGTTCTCGTGGGGATCCATTGAAAGCGGCTGGCGCTACCTGTCTCTCGATTACGACAGCAATGTGTATCGTGTCGATTTGAGTCTGAGCGGACCATTTCTCGGCGCGGCATTCTCGTTCTGAGGCGATTTGAGTTTTACCCAGCGATGACGGTGTCGCAGCCGGTGTGCTGCAGTGCAAATTGCCGCATTGCCGCTACGGGTCTATGGTCTTTTGCCGGGTCCGGCGCGGATCCGCCAACGTGTGGAGCCAATACGACGTGAACAATACAAACAATGGCGCCGATCACCCGAGGACGTTTTCTGGCCCAGTCCAGGCACTGTGTCACTGGGCGAAAGAAACACCGGACAGGATTTTTCTGTCGCAGCCGATTGAGGGTGGGCGCAGGGAGTACAGCTTCGCCGAGTGCGAGGATATCTGCCGCCGCATGGCGAGCGCGTTGCGCGAGATTGGTCTCGGTCCGGGTGACCGCGTTGCGATTCTGGCGAAAAACTGCGCGGAGTGGTTTCTGGCGGACTGGGCCATCCAGATCGCGGGCATGGTCCCGGTGCCGATCTATCCCACGGCCGGGCCGGGTACTATCGCCTACGTAATCGAGCACAGTGAATCGCGCGCGGTATTCGTCGGGCCATTGGACAGCTGGCAAAAACAGGAGCCGGGGCTCGATCCCGGATATCACACGTATTGCGATGCCGTATCCGACGATGTCCTGTCAGCATCAATGGCAGGACCTCGTCGATACCCATGCGCCGGTTCCGCGGCTGCACAACCGGACGACGAGGATTTGCTGAGTATTCTCTATACTTCCGGTAGCACGGGAAAACCGAAGGGCGTAATGCTGTCGAGCGCTGCCTACCGTTACGCCTGTCAGACGACTCGTCGATACGCTGGAAATGAGTGCCGCTGACCGGCTGCTCTCGTATCTTCCTCTCGCCCACATTACCGAGCGGGCAGTGATCCAGGGGCCCGCGGTGTTCGCCGGAGCGAAGGTCTCCTTTGTCGAGTCGTTGCAGACTTTCCAGCGCGATCTCAAGGCTGGCTGATCCGACAATGTTTATTTCGGTGCCGCGCCTGTGGGTCAAGTTCCAGTCCGGCGTGCATGCCAAGCTGCCGCCGCGAAAGCTCAACTTCCTGTTGTCGTTGCCGCTTGTCGGCAAGCGCATAGCGCAAAAAATCCGCTCCCAGCTCGGGTTCGAAAACACCCGAATGTGGGGTTCGGGTACCGCACCGATTTCCGCCGATACGCTGCATTGGTATTCGCGTCTTGGCATCGATATCAGTGAGGCATGGGGCATGACGGAGGTCACCGGGATCGGATGCATGAACAGCCCGTTTCGGCAATCCTGCCTCGGCACGATCGGGTTGCCGTTCCCGGGTTCGGAAATAAAGATTTCCGATGTCGGTGAGTTGCTGTTTCGTGGTCCCGGGCTGTTCAGCGGCTACTACAAGCAGCCGGATTTGACCCGTGAAGTATTCACCGAGGACGGTTTTTTCCGTACCGGCGACAAGGCGGAATGGGACGAGGCGCTTGGTGCGTTTCGGATTACCGGAAGGGTCAAGGACCTGTTCAAGTCGGCAAAGGGCAAGTACGTGACACCGGTCCCGATTGAATCGCATCTCGCGGCCAACCCGCTGGTGGAGCAGGTGTGCGTGATGGGTTCCGGCCTGCCGCAACCGGTCGCGGTCGTGGTGTTGTCGGAGGCGGCGGCCGCTATGACCAAAGCCGATATCGAAGCGCACCTCGAGACGAGCCTGGCTACGATCAACGGTCTGCTTGAGTCGCATGAGCGCCTGGCGGCACTCGTCGTGGCAAAAGAGGAGTGGTCGATCGAAAACGAAATGCTGACTCCCACGATGAAAATAAAGCGCGATGTACTGGAGCAGAAATATGGCGATCTGATCGCCGAGACCCGCACGAGTCGGGTGAACTGGGAGTAACTGCTTTGACGGTCGGGCTCTCGGTCCGGCAAGCAGGTAAGTCCGTTCTGCGTTCGCAGTTTTGACGCGATAACGCAGGCTCAGTGAGTGACGAACTCCCGGGCATTGTCGGGCGGCAGGAAGTGATTCGTGGCGAAGTTGGATGCCAGTACTTGCCGCCGGGTAGTGGCGGCCAAGAAACTCGTGATGCGAACCGGCCAGATCGGGATTTGCAGCTTCGAAGTCATGCCATGATGTTGCGCGCGATTGCTGCGCGATGCGCCGCTGGATCTCATACAGATAGAACAGCGTTATCGTCTCGTGGTATTTCTCGATCGCACCATGGTGTTCGGCGAATCGTTTGAGCGCGGCGATATAGCGATCCATCGCTTTATGCGGCGACCATTGTCGCATCATCGTCCAGGTCACCCGCAGGTGCTCTCGATGACCGAGAGAATCCGCATCGAGTTCGAGATTCTCGAACTTCTGCAATAAATTCATGTCCTGCTCCAGGCTTGTCATTTCCCAACCTCACTTGCGTTTGCGATCGTGCTCGACCAGCTGATGACTGTCTTGTGCCTCAAGATCCAGTCCGTACAACTGCCTGAGTAGTTCGATCCGATCCAGCGTGTCTTTGGAAAACGGGGCCTTACCCTCGAACGCGTGCAGCACAATGCCTTCGACCAGGTCACCGAGCGTCATATCGAGACATTCGGCCAGGCCTTTCAGCACCTTCAACATGCGTTTCTCGATACGGATTCCGGTCTGGACGCGCTCAATGGATTTGCGGTTATCGGTTTGCCTGCTCTTGCTCATTTGTGGGTTCTCCGATCAAAGTGATTCTATTATACAGCAAAATACCTCGGTAACAAGGTAGCTATATAACTATTTGTTCGGAGAGGATCATCGCGCAACGGTCGTGGCGACTGCGCCGTCGTTTTAGTATTGTTTTCGACTATTCTGTCTTGCCCTGCGAGCGCCGGGCCGGAGAAGACGTATGAGTCGATGCAAAGGAATATTGTTACTCGCCGTGGCGCTTTTGGCGGCGTGCGCGACCAGCCCGACGGGGCGCCCGCAGCTGATGCTTGTTTCGGAGCAACAGGCCATCAGTTCGTCGAGACAGGCCTATCTATCGGAAATGAAACGCCTCGACCAGGAGGGCAAGCTTTCCACCGACATCAAGACCAATGCGCGGGTCCGCGAGATTACCGGCAGGCTTGTGGCACAGGCGATTATCATGCGCCCGGATACGAATAACTGGGAGTGGAGTGTCGAGGTGATCGAAGAGCCGGAGACGGTTAATGCCTGGTGTATGGCGGGAGGCCGAATGGCCATATATACCGGGCTCATCGACAAGACCGAGGCAACGGACGACGAAATCGCGCAGGTAATGGGGCATGAAATCGCGCACGCGCTGGCTAACCACACCGCGGAACGGATGTCGGTGGCCATTGCCGCACAGGCAGGAATTCTCGCGGTGGCGGTAACCAGTCAGGACGCACGGTACACGGCAGCGGCGGCGTCGGCCGCGATGCTGGCATTGACATTGCCGAATAGCCGCACATCGGAAAGCGAAGCGGATCGGATCGGCATAGAACTGGCGGCAAAGGCGGGTTACGATCCGCACGCGGCGGTCACGTTATGGCAGAAAATGGCGCAGGTCGGCGGATCGGGTCCGCCGCAGTTTTTGAGCACTCACCCGGCGCCCGAGAATCGCCAGCAAAAACTGGCCGCGATGATTCCGCAGATGATGCCCTATTACGAAACCGTCAGGGAACGTCCGACCTACCGGCTCGAGGCGCGCGAGTACGGCCCGTAGCGTCGCACCGGCCGCGTGTTCCCTTCTGGTTTCCGTTGCGGGCCTGGCGTGCCCCGCGGGAATGATCGAAATCGGGGCCGTAAGTACGTGTTTCCTGACCTAGCGAGGCCGACCATGACCGTCATTCATGAGCACGATTTTATCCAGAGTATTGCCGACGGCTTCCAGTTTATTTCCTATTACCATCCGCCCGATTACATCGCCGCGCTGGCCGAGGCGTATGAACGCGAGGAGTCGGACGCAGCGCGCGATGCGATGGCGCAGATTCTCCTCAATTCGCGAATGTCCGCAGAGGGGGCACGGCCGATTTGCCAGGATACCGGGATTGCGGTCGTTTTCCTTCGCATCGGCCAGCAGGTGACCTTCGCGAGTGACAGGTCGGTGCAGGAACTGGTCGACGAAGGCGTGCGCCGCGCCTATCTCGATCCCGACAATACCCTGCGCGCATCGATACTGGCCGATCCCGCCGGCGCGCGAAAGAATACCCGCGACAATACGCCCGCGGTCGTCCACGTCGAACTGGTCCCGGGCGACACGGTTGACGTGCGCCTTGCCGCGAAAGGCGGCGGTTCGGAAAACAAAAGCAAGTTCGTCATGCTCAACCCGAGCGACAGCATTGTGGACTGGGTACTGAAGACCGTGCCGACGATGGGTGCCGGCTGGTGCCCGCCGGGGATGCTGGGCATCGGTATTGGTGGCACCGCCGAGAAAGCGATGTTGCTGGCAAAGGAGTCCCTGATGGGGCGCATCGACATTCACGAACTGAAGGCACGCGGTCCTTCGAATCGGATCGAGGAATTGCGTCTGGAATTGTTCGAGAAGGTCAACGCGCTCGGGATTGGCGCGCAGGGGCTTGGTGGTTTGACTACGGTGCTGGACATCAAGATTCTCGACCATCCGACCCATGCCGCCTCGTTGCCGGTCGCCATGATTCCAAATTGCGCGGCCACGCGGCATGCGCATTTCACGCTCGACGGTTCCGGTCCGGCAACGCTGGAACCGCCGCGCATCGAGGACTGGCCGGACATTACCTGGTCGGCGGCTGAAGGCGCTCGCCGGGTTAATCTGGACGACCTGAACAAGGATGAAATCGCAACTTGGAAGGCGGGTGAGCGGCTATTGCTGAGCGGGAAATTACTGACCGGGCGTGACGCCGCGCACAAGCGGATAGCCGATCTTCTGAGCCGCGGCGAGGCGCTTCCTGACGGTGTCGATTTCACCAACCGCGTCATCTACTATGTCGGGCCGGTCGATCCGGTGCGTGACGAAGTGGTGGGCCCGGCCGGACCGACGACCGCGACCCGGATGGACAAGTTCACGCGGATGATGCTCGAGCAGACCGGGCTGATCGGGATGGTCGGAAAGGCGGAACGCGGACCCGTCGCCATCGATGCGATCCGCGATAATCGTGCCGCCTACCTGATGGCGGTCGGCGGTGCTGCCTACCTCGTGTCGAAAGCGATACGCACCTCGCGCGTCGTCGCGTTCGAGGACCTCGGCATGGAAGCCATACACGAGTTCGACGGTCGAGGACATGCCGGTCACGGTGGCGGTGGATGCAACCGGTACGTCGGTGCACCAGACCGGCCCTGAATATTGGCAGGGCCGGATCGGCAAGATTCCGGTGATGTCGGCCTGAAGCGATCCGGCGCGACTACCAACGCCTGTCAGAACACGCTCGGAATAAAATAGCGCTCCGCCAGCGACGCCTGGTCGTCATAGGCGCCTTTTTTCGATCGCGGTGGCAGTTTGATTTTCTCGTGCGGAATATCCTTGTGCGGGATCTTGCTCAACAGGTGATGGATGCAGTTGAGCCGGGCGCGCCGTTTGTCGTCCGAGCGGATCAGGTACCACGGCGCATACGGCATGTCGGTCGCGGCGAGCATCTCGTCGCGGGCGCGTGAATACGCATACCAGCGGGCGCGCGCCTCGAGGTCCATCGGGCTCAGTTTCCACTGCCGCAGCGGATCGTTGATGCGGCGCTTGAACCTGCGTTCCTGTTCCTCGTTGCTGACCTCGAGCCAGTACTTGAGCAGGATGATGCCGGCGTCGGTAATCATCTTCTCGAACACCGGTGTGGTCTCGAGAAAACGATCGGTCTGTTCCTGGGTGCAAAACCCCATTACCGGCTCGACCCCGGCACGGTTGTACCAGCTGCGGTCAAACAGCACGACCTCGCCGCCGGCCGGAAACTGCTCAATGTAGCGTTGACCGTAGAGTTGGGTCTTCTGCCGTTCGGTAGGTGCCGGCAACGCGACGATTCGAAATACGCGCGGGCTGACTTTTTCGGTAATGGCCCGAATCGTGCCACCCTTGCCGGCTGCATCACGACCCTCGAACAAAATCGCAACCTTGAGCTTCTCCTGTTTGACCCATTCCTGCAGGTCGCACAGCCGCACCTGCAGTTTCCGCAGTTCTGCCGTGTACTCCTTGCGCCCCAAGGTTTCAGCGCTGTCTTTTTTGCGTTCGCTTTTTTTGCGTTTGTCGTCTTTTTTCTTGCTCACCTGGGTTTTCTCCTTCTCGACCGCATCGGCTCGCGCTGCGGGCAGTGCCAGCAAGCGTTTTGCCGTTGGATGAGCTTGACCCGGAAACAGTTCAGCTTGCCGCAACACTGTGCGATAAAGACCGTCTACTGGGTGACAGACTACACCTGCGATGACCACGGAATCCAGTTTCGTCAGGGTACTCGGACGGCGCGACGTTCTGACGTTCGCGTTTGGCGCAATGATCGGCTGGAGCTGGATCGTGTTGACCGCGGAATGGATCGGGCGCGCCGGTTGGCTTGGCGCTGCCGGCGCATTTCTCATCGGCGGCGTGGCGATGATTTTTATCGGTCTGACCTATGCCGAACTGGCGGCCGCCATGCCGGAGGCAGGTGGCGAACATGTCTACAGCCTGCGCGCCCTGGGTCCGGGATGGTCATTTGTCTGTACCTGGGCGTTGCTGCTTGCATATGTCTCGGTGGCGGCATTCGAGGCGGTTGCCTTGCCCACGGCGCTTGCGTATCTGGTGCCCGGTATCAGGCAGTTTCCGCTGTGGACCATAGGCGGCTGGCAGGTCTATGCGACCGAGATTGCGATCGGTGTCGGCGCGGCAGTTGTCATCACGCTGATTAATCTGTTCGGTGTCAGGCTCGCTGCTGCGGTGCAGACGATCGTCACTGTAGTCATTCTTTTTGCCGGTATATTACTCGCCAGCGGGGCGTTGTTTTCGCCGCTGCAATCGGTTGAACTTCCCCGTTTTGTCGACGGTGCGACCGGGATGCTGGGTGTGCTGGTGATGGTGCCGATGATGTTCGTCGGTTTCGACGTCATTCCGCAGTCGGCCGAGGAGATCGATCTGCCGATGCGCCAGATCGGGGTCCTGCTCATCGCAGCGGTGGTAATGGCCATCGCCTGGTATGTGCTGGTTATCGTCGCGGTAGCCTTCACCCTCGACGCTGATGGCATCGCGAGCGCTTCACTGGCGACGGCGGACGCCGGTGCACGCGGATGGGGCAGTCCGTGGGTGGGAAAGCTCGTGGTGCTGGCTGGAATCGCGGGCATACTGTCGAGCTGGAATGCCTTTGTCGTGGGCGGCAGCCGGGCTATCTACGCGCTGGCCCGCTCCGCTATGTTGCCGCCGCTGTTCGCGCGATTGCATCGTCGTCATCGAACACCGTATGCGGCGGTCCTGCTGATCGGAGTGCTGGCAGCCATAGCGCCGTTTTTCGGGCGAACAACGATGGTCTGGTTTGTCGATGCGGGCAGTTTTGCGGTTGTCATCGCCTATCTGTTCGTTGCGATTTCGTTTCTGCTTCTGCGTCGCCGCGAACCCGACATGCCACGCCCGTATCGGGTGCGCAGCGGGCAAGTCGTCGGAGTGGCTGCGACAGTGCTATGTGTTTTGCTTGCTCTGCTGTACCTGCCGTGGAGTCCGGTCGCATTGGTCTGGCCCTACGAGTGGGCCATGGTGCTCGGTTGGGCCGCACTTGGAGCTCTGTTTTGGGGTGCAAGCGGGGTTCGCACGAGGCGCTTCGCGGGGTCGTCAGCAGCGCAGAATGATGCAAAGAAGCTCTGACGCCTGACCGTAACAGCATGGTGACGCGGCGCCCGTGCAGCAGCTGGGGTAACTGCGGGTGGAAGCATTTCGTACGCGGCGGGGTCAGGCCCATGGCCGGGAGTTTATGCTTTTTCGCAGTTGCCGCTCAGCGGCCGCGTTTTTCTTTTGTTGTTGATTATCGCAGCGGAGCGCGATCCGGGTAAATGCTTCTGCGGCCGGCGAGGGGGTACGGCCGGCGAGGCGGATGATCCCGTAGTTGGTTTTCAGAAACGGCAGATCCAACGCGAGGACCGCCAGGTCACCGCGCTTGACGCTGTCGATTATGTGCACCGGCATGGCGATGCCTATGGCATCGCTGCCAGCGACGATATCCATCACCAGCCCCATGGTGTCGACTTGCACCGTCGGAACGACCAGGTCGCCGCTGAGCGGGCTCGAGGCGCGCTTGCCGGGAAGCATGTGCAATCTTCCGGGCAGGACGCTCGATACCAGCGGGAAATTGCGGATATGTTGCAGGGTTGGTGACTTTGACGCCAGCAGCGGATGACGGTTGCGGCAGATCAGCGCGGCGCGGTGTTGTGCACAGGGTTCCACGACAAAACGGTCGTCATCGGCCAGACCGGATAATTCGGCTACGGACAGATCGAGTTTCCGGCTGAGCACCTGCTGGCGGAGGATTAGCCAGCTACCGACAGTGACGTCAATTTCCAGCCCCGGGTAGCGGGCGAGCAATTCGCCTACTGCGTGGCCGACCGAAATGGCAGCCGGATAAGGCCCGGCACCAATTGCAATGCTGCCGAGTTCGAGCCCCTGTAACAATTGCAGGTCACGCTGCAATTCCATCGCGGACGCGGCCAAAGCAGCGCCGCGTTCCATTAGCAGATCTCCGGCCGCTGTGGTCATCACGCCGGCGCGCGATCGGTCGAACAGCGGTGCCCCGATCTCGCGCTCCAATGCCTGGATACTGCGGGTGAGTGTCGGCTGGCTGATCTCCAGAGCCTCGGCCGCGCGCGAAAATGAGCCGTACTGGGCGACCGCAAGCGCGTGTTTGATTTTGCGTAAATCCATTGGCATGCAAAAATCGTATCAAAATTACATTAAATTTGCATTTGACGAATATAAACCCGACGGTTAACATGCTCCAGTTCGCGAGTCCGGACATCCGGGTAGCGGTCGCGGTTTCGCTAGGGATTGCGCTCGGGACAGGGATGTCCACCTTTTGTGCGGATCGTGTTTTCTCTCGCGAGTTGCCAAAAAAACCTGCTGCCGTTGGAATCTGAACGTTCTTTTTGTCCGAAATCGGTTCGACGGATCATCGCTCGTGGCATTGCCGGGCAATGTTCACGGCACGAGAAAAAAAGTAAGCGAAGCGGCGACATAGCCGTGGGGATTAGGAGGGTAGCGCCAGGCGGCGAGACTGCCGCGGCGCAAACGCACACTCAATGACGGACGGCTGTTACGGCGACATCTCCGTAATGGCTCGCCTCGTTGTCGAGGGTTGGTCGCCACCCACTTATGCATGTCCCAGCTTTCGATATTTTTGCGCCCGGCAGACCGGTCGGCGCATTTGACTAGGGAAGGAGGTAGAGAGTGAGAAAGAGACTACTCGCATGTCTGGGGCTGGTGACGTATCTGCTCGCTGCGCCCTGGGCGGTTGCTCAGGACAAGCCAAATATTCTGGTGATTTGGGGCGACGATGTCGGCCAGTCCAATATCAGCGCGTACACGCGCGGCCTGGTTGGATACAAGACGCCGAATATCGATCGTATTGCCAACGAGGGCATGCTGTTCACCGATTACTACGGGGAGCAAAGCTGTACCGCCGGCCGCTCGTCTTTCATTATGGGGCAGTCGGTTTTCCGCACCGGGCTGTCGAAGGTGGGTTTGCCCGGCGCCAAGGAAGGCATGATGGAAGAAGACCCGACCATCGCGGGTCTGCTTAAAGCCGAAGGCTACGCGACGGGGCAGTTCGGCAAGAACCACCTTGGCGATCGCGACGAGCATTTGCCGACCAACCACGGGTTTGACGAGTTCTACGGCAATCTTTACCACCTCAACGCAGAGGAAGAGCCGGAAAACGAAGATTTTCCGCGCGACATGGTGTTGCCGGACGGATCGACTTTCCTCGAGAAATTCGGTCCCCGTGGCGTGATTCACAGTTTTGCCGACGGCCGCATCGAGGACACCGGGCCGCTGACCAGGAAACGCATGGAGACGGTGGATGACGATACCTCCGATCGCGCCATCCGCTTCATGGAACAGGCGCACGCCGACGGCAAGCCGTTTTTCGTCTGGTGGAGCGGTACCCGCATGCACTTCCGCACCCATGTCAAAGAGGAGCTGCGCGGCATCTCCGGGCAGGATGAATATGCCGACGGTATGGTCGAGCACGATATGCACATCGGCAAGTTTCTCGAAGCGCTGGATCGTCTCGGTATCGCCGACAACACGATCGTGTTTTATTCGACCGATAACGGCCCGCATTACAACACCTGGCCGGACGCTGCAGCCACGCCGTTCCGCGGTGAGAAAAACACCAACTGGGAAGGCGGCTGGCGGGTTCCCGCGGCAGTGCGCTGGCCCGGCAAGATCAAGCCTGGATCGATTTCCAATGAAGTCACGCACCACATGGACTGGTTGCCGACCTTCATGGCCGCGGCCGGTAATCCCGACATCAAGGACGAGTTGATGAAGGGCGATGTACGCGCCATTGGGCGCAAGTACAAGGTGCATCTCGACGGCTACAACCTGCTCCCGTTCCTGACCGGAGAGGTCGAGGAGGGACCGCGCAAGGAGATCTTCTATTTCTCCGATGACGGCGATCTGACCGCGTTGAGATACAACGACTGGAAGATCATTTTCATGGAGCAGAAAGCGGTCGGTACTTTCCGCGTATGGATGGAGCCTTTTGTTCCACTGCGGGTGCCGTTGATCTTCAATCTGCGGCGCGATCCCTACGAGCGTGCCTCGATCACGTCGAACACCTATTACGACTGGGTGCTGGATCGTGCCTTTCTGCTGGTTCCGGCGCAGGCCTACGTCGGGCAGTTCCTGCAGACCTTCAAAGAGTTCCCGCCGCGGCAGAAGGCAGCGAGCTTCAGTCTCGACCAGGTGATGGACTCGTTGACTCCGGGCGGCGGATAGCCGCTGATTGGCGCATTTTGCCGGGTCCGGGAGCGCACAGGCTCCCGGACCCGTTTTGCGTATGGGGGTCAACAACGCTCCGCACTGGTTGTCCGTTACCAGGTCGGTGAGCGCCAGGCTGACTATCCTTGCGGTCTGTGCTTTCATCGCGGTTGCTAATCGGGTGCAGGTTTGGCTCGGCCGCAGTGCCCGCGGCCACGAGGGTTCAGGGCTGATGCCGCAACGATGGCTGTGCGTGATCAGCGGCCTCTGCGGCGGCAGATGTGACGTTCGCCGTTGCCAGTACAGGCATGATTTGGAGTTCGCCGAATTGACTATGGGTTTTCCGCGTATGAAGATCCGGATGATTGCTATGGCAACCCCCCCCGCAATTTGCGTGGCCCGGCTGTCGTTTCCGGGTCGCACCTGGCAGCGAATCGTTGCAATGGCCGTTCTGGCCGGCATGGTGACGCCTGTGCTCGGCCAGAGTTCTTCCCCGCCAGCATGGCAACCGGGCGGATGCGATGAATTCGGAATTGTCGATGCGCCGGAAACGGTGAAATGCGGATTCGTTGATGTGCCTCTGCGTCACGACAACCCGCGCGGAGCATCCATTTCACTTGCCACGGTCGTTATCCCGGCGCAGACATCCCAGGCCGAGCCGGATCCGCTTTT
>CAVOVJ010000004.1:0-375146 GCA_963699835.1 uncultured Gammaproteobacteria bacterium
TGAGCCGGACTCGGCTCGGCTCGGCTCGGCTCGGCTCGGCTCGGCTCGGCTCGGCTCGAGCTTACCGGCTCGCTGAGTTAGCATAAAAGCATTCGCATAGTAATTGCAGCGGATTACGATTCCTGCTCGACGTGGGACGAGGAACGCAGCGAGACATGAAAGGCGTGCACGCATTCCAACGCATGGCGGGGCTGACCACGATCCTCGCAAGCCTGCTCGCAATCGCGAGCCTGTGGATCGGGCTCGCCGGCCTGGATTACCAGCTCGATGCCTTCTCCGGCGCCGAGGCGATCCTCGGCGCGGGCGCGGCCGCGACCCCCTACATCCGCTGGAGCCAGATCTGCAACCTGTTCGGCAATTACCTGTTGTTGTTTCCGCTCGCGCTGCTACTGTGGCGATGGCTGCGGCCGGCCAACCCGCTATTTGCCGATTTTTATACTCTCGCCGGGTTGTTGTTTCTTGCGGTCGGCGGCATTGCATCCGCCATCCTGGTCGGTGCCTGGCCCGACATGCTGATCGACTTCGAAAACGCCGCCGGCACTGATCGCGCAGTGATTGCCACGGAATTCGTCAATATCACCCGTTCGATCGAAAACGGTTTGCAGGGACTGGTGCAGAACGTACCCGGCGCGATCTGGTTGCTCGGTATGGGTGGATTGCTCAGACGCGAACGCCCGGCGCTGGGCTCGCTGACGCTGGTGTTCGGGTTGTTCATGCTGGTCAACAGCCTCGGCAGCCTGCTCGACAATGCGACCCTGTCGATGATCGGTTTCTCCGGAAACTTCCTGATCCTGCCGCCGTGGGCATTGTGGATCGGCATCGACCTGTTGCGGCGCCCGGCGCTGACGAGTCAGAGCTAATACCCGCAGCGCCGGCGTCGCGTGACGCGACTTCGCCCAGGATCGCAAGCAACAGGCATCCATTCCGAACCGGCCGGCGGATCTGTCCGGAACGGCAGTCAGCCTGCCGGCCAGGATTCGACCCGGGTATGCCACCCCTCCCATTTACCGCAGCGGCCGATGCCCCAGGGTCACCGCGTTGGCGATAGTGGCATCACCGATCAGGGTTGAAACAGACCGAGGCTCTCATCGCGCGCGATGTCGGTAATCGCGCGCATTGCGCGAACGCTGTTACCGGTCGCCGACAGCCGCGGCGAAAACCCGACAATCGCCATCCTGCCCGGAACGATCGCAACGATGCCGCCGCCAACTCCACTCTTGGCGGGGATGCCCGCAGCAAAGGCCCAGGTCCCCGACTCGTCGTACATACCCGCCAGCATCATTACCGCCAGCACCTCGTCAACATTGGCCGCATCCATCACCCGTTTCTCCGTCACCGGGTTGATGCCGCCGTTGGCCAGCGTCGCCCCCATCGTGGCGAGCTGCCGCGCGGTGACCGCAACGCAGCTCTGGCGGTTGTAGACGTCGAGCGTTTCGGCCGGGTCGGCGCCCAGCCAGCCGTTGTTTTCGAGCAGGTTGACGATCGCGCGATTGCGGAAATTACTCGCCCCGACCGAAGCGTAAACGTCGGCCATGATTTCCAGCTCGGCACCGGCCAGGCTCTGATAAAAATCGAGTATCCGCGACCAGCGCTGCTCCGGTGTCGCGGCGTCGATCAGGCTGACGGTGACGATCGCACCGGCATTGACCATCGGGTTCAGGCCACGGCGCTGGCCGCGATCGATACCGATCAGCGAGTTGAACGGCATCCCGGTCGGCTCGACACCGATCCTCTCGCGCACGATGTCCGGCCCGCTTTGCTGCATCAACAGCGCCAGCGTGAACGGCTTGGCGGCGGACATGATCGCGAACGGAGCCTCGGTATCGCCGCGCGCGATCAGATCACCGTCGACGGTCATCGCGACCAGCCCGAACCGGTCCGGATCGGCTGCGGCCAGCGCCGGAATGTAAGCGGCGACCTCGCCCTCCTCCAGGTCCGCGTAGCGTGCGAATGCCCGATCGAGTGCACGTTCGAGCGTCCCGGAGTCGGCGGCCGATGCCGGTGCCTGAGCGCACGCACAAAATAGTGCCGCGCAGGCCGCCGCGAAAACCGGCGCCGGATTCAAGCCGCGGCCCTCATGGCGTTGCCGCGGGCGGCACTCGTCCGCGCGTGACCTGTTCGAACGCATACGCCAGCTCGATCAGGCGCGGTTCGCTGCAGGCGGTGCCGACAAATGACACACCGAATGGCATCGGCCGCGGTTCGAAACCGGCCGGCAATGGCGGATCGGGATGGTTCGGCACCTTCGTGAACGGCACGATGACGACCGGGTAGCCGGCTTTGTTCAGGATATTCTCGGAACGCCACGACGGGAACAGCAGCGCGTCGAGATCGCGTTGTTTCAATGCGGCGTCGATACCCTCGCTGCGGCTCAGCCGGATGTCCTTGTCGCGATCCCTGCGCCAACGAGCCTGGTCGCCCTCTACTCTCATCTCGTCCGAGATGTCGAGTTGGGCCTGGCCGTAACGGATCGCGTTGCGCTCACGGTTAGCCAGATTGAACTCGCGCAGGGCTGTCAGCGACTTCACCGGCGCCGTATCGCCGAGCGAATCCAGCCATTTATTGAAATCCCGTTTCATCCCGTATTTGAGTATTACCGAGCAATTGTCATCGCCGCCCTTGCCCTGCGGATAGTCGTAGCAGTTGCCGAACAGCAGCTGGTTGTCGTCCGGCTCGGTGGCAATCACGCTCGGAATGTTGGCCGGCTCGACAATGGTAGCGCCGTGGGCGCGCAGCACACTGATTGCCTCTTTCATCGCAGCGGCTTCCGCCGGGCTAAGCCCGCCGACCGGCCCCTTCGCGCCGGGTTGCGTGAACGGCTCGTAGAAAAACGCGACCGGGATACCAATCCGTGCGCCGTTGAGCGCCCCGGCTTTCAGGTGCGAGGAGTAATCGCCGCCCGCCGCCGCACAGACCCCGGAGGCCGGATCGCGAGCGTCATTGCTTTCCATTGCCCCGAGCAAAGCGGCCGCGTCGGCAACGTATTTCGCCATCGGCCCGGCCGTGTCCTGGTCGGCCGTGATCGGGATGATGCCGTGGCGGCTGATCCGGCCTACCGTCGGCTTGATCGCGACGAGCATCGTATTATTGGCCGGGATCTGGATCGAGCCCGAGGTTTCGGTGCCGACATTCGCTGCCCACAGGTTGGCCGTGGTACCGATGCCGGAACTGGAGCCGCCGGTGTCCATCACCCCACGCCCGTCATTGAAACCCGGCCGCGGATCCGGGCGCGGGTCGTACGGGTTGTAGCCGTAGCCGGCGATTGCGTTGTAACTGTTCGGCATGCCGGTGGCGACCCAGTTGGCCAGCTCGGTCAACGTCGTCTTGGCGATGATGATCGCGCCCGCCTCGCGCAGGTTGGTCACCAGCGTGGCCTCGTAAGGCGGCACGTAGTTCTCGAACGCCAGGGCACCGCCGGTAGTCGGCATATCAGTGGTGTGAATGTTGTCCTTTAGCGCGACCGGGATGCCGTGCAGCGGTCCGCGGATCTTGCCGGCTCTGCGCTCGGCATCGAGCCGGTCGGCGTCAACGACCGCATCGAGATTGACCGACAATGTCGCATGGAGGTTTTCGTCATAGGTAACGATGCGCGCGAGGTACTGCTCGACGATCTGCCGCGACGTTACTTTACCGGCCGCCATCGCCGCTTGCAGATCTTCGAAACTCGCCTCGACCACCGAGAACTCGCTTGCCGCCATCTCCTGTTCCGGTGCGGATGCCGCAGGGGCGACACTGGCAATCGCCATCCCGGCCGCCAATGCAAAAAACCGTTTCATCATAATTCCCCTTATCTGTGGCCGTTGCCCCGGTCTCATCGGCCACCCGAAAATTTGTGTTTCAGCGTGAACTGGGTGCGGTAATCGCGGCCGGTGCGGCCGGCAACGTCCTCGAGCTCGCCGAACAGCGCCTCCAGCCCGAACAGCAGGTTCGGGTGCGGCGTATACAGCAGGTTGGCGCTGGCATAGGTGCCCTTGTCAAACTCGAAATCAGCCTGCTGGTTCAAGGTGTCCTCGTCATGCACCGAGAATCCGAACGACGAACTCCAGCGATCCGACCAATAGCGGTCATAGTAAGCGGTGACGCCGAGCACCTCTACCGCTTTCGCCTCGAAATCCTCCGGGGCGAGATTGACGCCGCCGTCGTTCATAAAGCTCGCGATACCCTCGCCGTAGACGACACCGAGCTTGATCTGGTCGCTGCCGAAGCTGTTGATGACGCTGGTCAGGTTCAGGCCCCAGCCGGTCTCACTGCCATCGGGATCGTTACCAGGCGTACCGCGGGTTTCGAACTCTAGTTTGCGCAATACCCCGGCGAGCTGCACATGCCCCCAGTCATGGACGCTGCGGTAGTGTGCGGTCAGGTCAGGCAATGGCGTCGTAGCATTGGCAGCATCGCCGAACTCGGGTGACACTTCGCCAAATATGCCGGCGTTGAAACTGCCATTAGGCTTCTCGAGCGCTATCGCGAAACTCGAATCGCCGACCGGGTAAGTGAACCGCAGTTGCGGGTTGCGGTTGAACACCATACCGGACGGCCCCCACCAGTCGACCACGTTGGGGAAGATGGAGATGTCCATGAAGTTGCTGTTGGTCTGGCCAAATCCCAGCCCACCGAGTTCCACCCATGCATGACGGATATTGAACGTCGTTTTGCCGGCATCCGAGCCGGTACCGAAAAGATCGAATTCGAACCATGACTTCACCTGGCCCAGCGGCGTCGCCAGCTCGCCTTTGAAACCGAGCTGGGTCTGCTTGACGCTGATGATGGTCTCGCCGTTATCGCCGAATTCACCGCTCTGAGTCGGGATCGTCGATGGTCGCAGCGTCGAGTTGTAGTCAGGTTCGACGCGTTTGAAATCGTAGATATTGTCAATCTGGATGTGGCCGTAGTAGTTGACTAAAAACGCATCGGTATCCCAGTCCGGTTCCATTCCGTCTCCCGATTCCTCGATGTCGTCGGGTGGCGGCGGCTGCATCTTCGCGGCCGGTGGCGGAGCACCGGTTTTCAGCGCCTGCAACTCGTTTGCCATCGACCGCAGAGTCTTCTGTTGTTGCTCCATCATTGCCTGCTGGCGCGCGAGCTGTTCCTCGAGCATGCGGATTCTTGCGTCGTCGGTTTGTGCGCTCGCCGTCATCACCGGCGCGGTTGTACAAAGAACGAACATCAGAAATTTCGATGCATAACGATTCATTGCGTCTCCCATCCCTATGAAATGTTTGCCCGACCAATCGGCACAACCCCACTGGATGTCCCGATTCGACCTTAGGCAGCGGTCAAGTCATTGTCAAAAAGGCCTGGCAGGGATACGCAGCCACGCAAACGGTACGTCGAATTCGTTACCCATGCGGCACAGCGCCGCAACAAAATCAGATCAGGGAGCCCTGCTGCGGAACCTGCCAGGCCGGTAACGGCGGGACCGCGGCCTGGCGAATCCGCAACGTCTCGTTGAACTGCAGCGCGAACGGCGGGCAATGCAGATTGTTCGGGCAATGGATCGTCATGAACGTTTCGTGACCTGCCTCGAGCCAGGCAGCAACCCGCGTTGCCCATTCAGCGATGTAGAGTTCGTTGAACTCCGGGTTCGGGTGCAGCACGAGGCGCACGAATGCGAGGCGGTTGCACACCTCCGGCAGCAACGGAAGTTCGGGTTTCTCGTGCAGTGCCGCGGCAACTTCAGGGTGCGAAATGTCACCGCGATAAAGCGGGCGCGAGTCGAGCATGGCGCGACCGAAGCCGTAACGCTCGAGCAATGTCGCGAGCGGCTCCGGGTCGTCGAAAAACCCGCGGTGGCGGACCTCCACCACACCGCGCCAGTCGCACGGGATCCGCGAAAACAGCGTGTCCAGCACCGACAGCTGCTGCGGTCCGACCGACGCCGGAAACTGCAGCAACAACGGCCCGAGGTATTGCTCCATCGGCGCAATCGCTTTCAGGAAGCGGTCCAGTTCCGCGAGATCGGGAGTGCGTTCGTGGGTAACCGTACGCGGGAGCTTGAAACAGAAACGGAAATCGGTTGCGGTCACCGCCTCGCGCCAGCGCGTGACCGTGGCGGCATCGGGCGTGCGATAGAACGTCGTGTTGCCCTCGACCGCGTTGAACACCCGCGCATAGCTCGCCAGCTGCGACGGCCGGTCAGTGAAATAACGGCCGCGCCAGCCGGCAAAAGCCCAGGCGGGCAATCCGAGACGATACGGTAGCGAGTGCGACATGCTTCAATTTTGCGACAATTGAGTCAATGCCCCGTCGTTCAGGCGGTTCGCGGAACATAGCGCCCCTCCCAACCGTTTCGCGGCGGGTGACAGCGGAACTCAAACCCAAGCCGAGGCGTTCAATGACAGCTGCCAATGAAATCAGAATCAAATCAGTCTATGCGGGAGTGGCCATTGGAGTTGTCGTGGCATTTTTTGCGGCCGCTCTTCCCACGGCCATGGACTGGTACAGTAACCCGGGTGGGATATTTCGAACCGAGTCGGCGTCAAACTGGCCTATCGTGTTTCAAACCTGGTTCAGTTGGTTTTGGCCAGTGGCCGTTGTCTCGATTCCATCTGCGATTATTGCCCATGCGTACCTGAGAAACCGGAATGTGGAAAATGGCATGTAACAACTCAATCAACCTCGACTATTGGCGCCGAACGCTTTAGCCGAGCCAGTTATCGAGGCGTAATTGGCGATTGGTTTTTCGCTGGAACGCAAAATCTGATGGCAACGGAAATCTTTTTCGTTTTTCAGGATGACAAATCGTGAGCCAGCACCCGCGACACCTTCGTGGCACGGCAGCCCCGACGCGGTCTTTGCTGCCGGATTCCGAAGCATCGGACAGCGCGTAACAATAAGCAAGGCGATCGGGGGAAGATGAACACCGAACAGATAGCGGTATTTTTTTATGGTCTCTTCATGGACCAATCGCTGCTCGCCGCAAAAGGGATTCGGCCGTCACGGGCGTTGGCCGGACATGTCGAGGGTTACCTATTGCGCATAGGCAGCCGGGCAACACTGGTGCAGGATAGAAACCACAGAGTGTACGGTGTTCTCATGACGATCGGAGCCGAGGAGGTAACGGCACTGTATTCGGAGGAAAGCGTAGCCGACTACGAGGCGGAAATCGTAACGGTGGCATTGGCAGACGGTACGCACGAAGCGGCGGTCTGTTATATCCTTCCGGAGAGCACACTGCAGGGAACCAATGCTCAGTATGCGAGTGCCTTGCTCGAACTGGCGGCCAGGTTGAATTTCCCACGCCATTACCTCCAGCAGATCAGAGATCAAGCAGCCTGAGGCGCGCCAATTTGCAAGCAGTGGCCGGCGCCGGACAATTGTCAATTAACTCAAAAAAGTTACGAGCGGGAACAATTAATGAAAAAGCCTGACATCCCACAGGATGAAGAAGTTCGGCTTAAGACCCTCAGATCGCTCAGAGTTCTGGACACTTCGCCGGAAGAGCGCTTTGATCGCCTGACACGCATGGCGAAGCGTATGTTCGACGTGCCCATTGCGATTGTCAGCCTGGTGGACGAAGAGCGCCAGTGGTTCAAGTCCTGCATAGGGCTGAACGTTAGCGAAACACCGCGTGACATTTCATTTTGCGGGCATGCGATTCTCGGTGACGAGATATTTATTATCAACGATGCAACAACGGATGAACGTTTTGCTGACAATCCCCTGGTAACGGACGAACCGAATATTCGCTTCTATGCCGGTTGCCCATTGAGATTTACCGATGGCAGCCGGCTTGGAACGCTTTGCATTATTGACCGGAAACCAAGACGTCTGTCCAACGAAGATCTGGAGGCTCTGAAGGACCTGGCTGCAACCGCCGAACGCGAACTGGCGGCAGCGCACCTCGCCACCCTGGACGAGCTGACCAATATTCTCAACCGCAGAGGTTTTGTGATGGTCGGCCAGCACAGCCTGAATCTCTGCGCCCGGCAGCGAATTCCCGCGTCATTGGCATATCTGGATCTGGACAAGTTCAAACGCATCAACGACACCTTCGGACATGCGGAAGGCGATAGTGCATTAACCGTTTTTGCCGATCAGACAAGTACCGTATGCCGGGACTCGGATCTTTTTGCGCGACTGGGAGGCGACGAGTTCGTCATATTGTTTATCAACGCATCCGCGGATACCGCTGCGGGCATCGTAGACCGGCTGCGACAAATTCTGACTGAGTATTTTCACACCCAGAATCCCGGGTATCACATTGCGTTCTCCTGCGGCATCGTCGACTTTGAGCCCGACAAACATCATTCGATTGAAGCACTGATAGAAGATGGCGATTCGGCAATGTACGAAAACAAGAAAACAAAGAGCTCCTGCGAACAGGCAGTGCAGAGCTGAAAGTTCAATTCATCGCCGTCACTAGGCCTACTGGTTGATAACATCAATCTACAGGGTCAGGAGTGGCAGTCGAGGCAGCCGATAGGCAGATCGGATGCAGTCGGGCGGACCGTACAGCGGGAACAGGTTCGCGCGTATTGTCCCCGGCATCGTGTCCCGGTTCCGCCTGCGCTCCATGCTGATGGCGATGCATTCCCTCGAGTACCCGTCGATTGCGCCGTCAAACACCGGCCCAACACCGCGCGCCGACCAGGTCTTCAGCTCAGGCCCGAACACCGGTTGCAGCGACGGCCAAAGTACGCCAGTGTTGCTCGCGAAATGATAGCTGTAAGGGGTTGCCCCCATGAACTGGGTGATTTACGACGGAGATATACCATGTCAAGAAAGCTCTCTCTGATCACTGTTCTGAGCCTGGTCGTGGCTTGCTCCGGCCTGCAGGCGGCTCATGCCGCCGATCCGCTTCCATCCTGGAACGATGGCGAGGCACGGCAGTCGATCATCGATTTTGTAGCCCGGGTAAAGAAGAAGGGGTCGCCGGACTTTGTGCCCCCCGCGGAACGAATTGCCACTTTCGACAACGACGGCACGCTCTGGGCCGAGCAACCCATGTACGTCCAGTTGCTGTTCGCAATCGACCGCGTAAAAGCACTTGCGCCGCAGCATCCCGAGTGGAAAGACAAGGAACCGTTTGCCTCGCTGCTAAAGGGCGACGTGAAAAACGCATTGGCGGGCGGTGAGCACGCGATACTCGAAATCGTAATGGAGACCCACGCGGGAACGACCACGGAGGAGTTCGAGACCATAGTAAAAGAGTGGATCGCGACAGCGAGGCATCCCACGACCAAACGGCCATACACCGAAATGGTCTACCAGCCAATGCTCGAATTGCTTGCCTATCTCCGCGCCAACGACTTCAAGACATTCATTGTCTCCGGCGGTGGCATCGAATTCATGCGCCCGTGGACCGAGGAGGTCTATGGCATCCCCCCGGAACAGGTTGTAGGGAGCAGTATCAAGACGAAGTTCGAGATGCAGGACGGCAAACCGGTTCTGGTGCGCCTGCCCGAGCTTGACTTCATGGATGACAAGCAGGGCAAGCCGATTGGCATCAACTCGCACATCGGCCGACGCCCGATTGCAGCATTCGGCAACTCCGACGGCGATCTGCAGATGCTGCAGTGGACGACCGCGGGAGAAGGTCCGCGCTTTGCCCTCTATGTCCATCACACGGATGCCGAACGCGAATGGGCGTACGACCGCGACTCCAGCATCGGCCGCCTCGACAAGGGGCTCGACGAAGCCATGGCGAAAGGCTGGACGGTTGTAGACATGAAGCAGGATTGGAAGATCATCTACCCGGCTGCGAAGAAATAGAACAGGAGGGCCGGTAGTGACAATCAACGGTTCGTGCTTTTGCGGTGCCATCAGGTACCAGGCCGATGGGAAACTAAGCGATGCGCGCTCATGCCACTGTTCAATGTGCCGCAAGGCGTTCAGCTCCGCGGCCTCCGCCTATGCCGTCGTGAATTCTGACTCGTCCGGATGACAAGCGATGCAATTCAGGCGAATGAGCTCAGCCAGAGTGCACATCGCGCGCTTGGCTACGCCGAGACGGCACGACTAGTCTGGGTTCGAAAATCATTGCAAAGCGAAGGATATGCCGATGAATGAAGACGAGTACATCGCATCCAGAGTTGACGAACAAATTGCCTGGTACGACAAGAAGAGCCGGTCTGCCCAGCACTGGTTCAAACGTCTCAGGGGAACCGAAATTGTCGCCGCCGCGGCAATACCGGTGATAGCCGGCTTTGCCAGCGACCCGTTTCCGGTGGCCTTCGTGGTCGCTGTCCTGGGCGCTTCAATTGCGGTCATCTCGGCCGCCATAGGCCTGAATCAGTTTCAGGAAAACTGGACGGAATACAGGAAAACCTGCGAATCGCTCAAGTATGAAAAGTTTCTGTATCTCACGCGCGCCGATCCGTACCACGAGGAAGATGCTTTCCGTCTTTTCGTCCAGCGCGTGGAAAGTCTCCTGGTAAATGAAAACAGGGCCTGGTCTCAATATACGCAGGCCAGCATCGACGACACCAAGCCGAAGGCGGGGATTGGCTGACAGGGATGCAACCTCGTAACAGGCGGGCACCCGAATATGAATTCGGTGCGGTCGACCCCATCTTCCGACATCCTCCACAGTGAGTGAAATTCGCATGTACACGTTGTATGAATATCCACCTTCCGGAAACTGTTACAAGCCCCGGCTTCTGATGCATCAATTCCGGATTGCGGTTTGAGCGGGTGACGGTCGATACGCAGGCCAATGAAACCCGCACGCCCGAGTTTCTGCTGCTCAATCCGAATGGCAAGGTACCGACGTTAAACTGCCCAACGGCGAGGTACTGGCAGAGTCGAATGCCATGCTCTGGTACCTGGCGGAAGATACGCCGTTTCTGCCGGATTCGAGATTGCAGCGGGCACAGGTTCTGCAATGGATGTTCTTCGAGCATTACAGCCACGAACCGTTATATCGCCACACTTCGCAACTGGATTGGCTACGCCAACAAGCGCGACGAGTACGCCAGCGAAATCGCGGCCTTTCGTCCGAAAGGCTATGCCGCGCTGAATGTCATGGAACAAGCACCTCGGGTCGAGGACGAATCTGGTCGGCGAGTCGTATTCGATAGCCGACATTGCACTGTATGCTTACACCCACGTCGCGCACGAAGGTGAGTTCGACCTCGACAATTACGTTGCGATTTGCAGGTGGCTGAGAAGAATCGAAAAAGAGCCCCGCCACATTGCAATCGATTGGCGTGAGTAACGCAACTCGCTCAGTCACCAGGCAAATAGCGATCACTATCGCAGCGGCTCCTGATTTGCCAGCCGGTAGTGGCAGTAAACCGATAACTGGGTAACGCTTGCAGCCGGAAAACGGGGTAATTGAGTGCGGCAACATCAAATAAAGCGGGAGGCCCCGCGCAGCCAGGCCATAAACTCGCGCAGCAGCAACTTGCAGGCGCCTGAATCGATAACGAGGCGTGTCATAATCTCAATTTTTGAGCATCTGAAAATGGACAGATCCCAGATCAATGACTGGCTGGCACTGATCGCCAACCTCGCGGTTGTCGGAGGCATCGTGTTTCTGGCGATCGAAATTCGCCAGAACAACGAACTGCTCCGATCCGAGTCGCGGCAAACGCTCGTAGCAAACGATGTCACTTCTCTGAGCGCCAACATCGGGAATGCGGATGTCTTCGCAAAAATGGCCACGGGACAGGACTTGACGATGGAGGAGCAATTGCGGTTGAGTTTCATGTTCATGCTCGACCTGAGAAATCGCGAATTCGAGTATTTCCAGTACACCAATGGCCTGCTGGATGAGGAGACCTGGCTGGCCTATCGTTACGTGATCGTAGTCAATCATTCGACAAAGCTGGGTCGCGCATGGTGGGAACAGGTCGGCCGGGGAATTGTCGATCCCGGATTCGCCCGTATGGTCGACGAAATTCTGGCCGATGCCCCAGTCCGACGATGTCTACAAGCGGATGGCAACGTGGGCAGACGACTAACCACGCAGCAGAGTCTGCAAAACCCGTTGCCGGAACTGCGGGCGTGGCGATCCGTGCCGTGTACAGCGGCGTCAAATCCGGTTCCGGCCGGCGCCAGGTCTCCGCGCGCTGCTACATTGAAGGCGACACGCAACGATCCGGATGTCGCCGTCCTTGCAGGCGAAAGACTTTTGCTTGGCAAGGGCCCCTAATGGTTCTCGAAAGTCTTCAATGACTCCGGCGAAACGCTGGAATCCCCGGGCACAGCTCGCGGCATACTGACCTCGTGCTATTTTTCTCTTACGTTACTTCTTCCGTCACCCGGGAGAGGATCACAATAAAAGGCATCGAATTCTCATGAGCGAACAGATCCTTAAAGTGTCGGACGATTTCTGGAACATCCGCGGTGATTTCAAAATCGGCGGTGTTCTTAACATCGGCACGCACACCTCGTTGGTTCGGCGCGGGAGCGGCAAGTTTGTACTCCTAGACGCCTACACTATGCGCGGCAAGACAAAAGAGCAGGTCGATACTCTCACCAACGACGGCGCGGACATAGAAGCAATCATCAACCTGCACCCGTTCCATACCGTGCATGTTCGCAAGGTTCACAGCAATATCCGACTGCGAAGCTTTACGGTACACAACGTCATGTGGACAAGTTTCCGGAATTGCCATGGGAACCGGAAGCCAGCGAGTCAGCCGAATGTGCTGACGCTGTTTGCGGATGATTTCGAGTTTTCCGTCCCGGCCGGCGTTGACTTCATTTCCAGCAACGAGCATTTGCACTTCTCATCGGTACTGGCCTACCACAAGGCGTCGAAAGACGATTCACTCGGACGATACCTTAATGTACCTGAAGTTGCCGGGTCCGCTCGGGATGCTAAAGCAGCCCGAAGTCACGTTTCACTTCACGCTTGCAAAGACGCTGGAGAGGCGGCCACGGGCGGCCGAGGACTTTCGCGCTGGGCCCGACAACTGGCTGCGCAGTGGAGCGATGCGGAGAATCTTTGTGCCGCGCATTCCGCCGCGCTGCTGGGTCGCGACAATCGATTCGAATCGATTGCCGACAGGATTTTGCGCGCACTGGGTAAAGTAGAAAAAACCTTGCAGCTACATCAGAAGAAATTTGGTTAGATTTTTGCGTGCAGAGGAAAATCCAATGAAACGTAGCACGGAGCAGGAGGCCTTCTGGGAAGGCGAGTTTGGAAACCAATATAGCGATCGCAACAGAGGATCGGTTTGGGTCGCTGCGAATACG
Source organism: uncultured Gammaproteobacteria bacterium (assembly GCA_963699835.1). Classification (GTDB taxonomy): domain Bacteria; phylum Pseudomonadota; class Gammaproteobacteria; order Steroidobacterales; family BM003; genus BM003. The sequence continues at coordinate 13,144 of CAVOVJ010000004.1, forward strand.
GCTTTGTTTGGCAAAATCCTCGCCCGCACCGAGAAGGTGCAACGGGTGCTGGAACTGGGTTCGAATATCGGTCTTAACTTGATGGCGCTCCGGCAGTTGCTGCCCACCGCCACGCTTTCGGCCGTTGAAATCAACCAGAAAGCGGCCTCGGAGCTACGCGCAAATCTTCCCGACATTGACCTGCATGCGAACTCTATCCTCGAGTTTCAACCGGACACAACCTGGGATTTTGTATTTACCAAGGGCGTCTTGATTCACATCAATCCTGATGCTTTGCCGATCGTCTATAAACTTATGCATCGAGCGTCTTCTCGCTATGTGCTCGTGTCCGAATACTACAACCCGAATCCGACGGAAGTCGCCTATCGGGGACACTCGGGCAAGCTTTTCAAGCGGGATTTTGCCGGCGATATGCTCGATACTTTCTCTGACCTGTCGCTGGTCGACTACGGCTTTGTCTATCACCGTGATCCGAATTTTCCACAGGATGACATGACCTGGTTCCTGTTGGAGAAACGACAACAGTCATCTTCGACGTCCGGGTAGGTGGCGATGCGGACTCGGCCCTGAGGCTGACCCGAAACCGGTATGCCAGGTTGCCGGATCCACCCACCGCGGTGATATGCAAGCCAACTGACGGTGCCGGGCTGGGGCGTTGACGGACCCGGGGAGAGACATGACGTGCAGATCAGACCTTCGCAAGAATCCGACCGCGGCGCGATCAGTCGTGTCCATCTGAGCGCGTTCGGGCCAGCGCAAGGCCAGGAAATCGCAGCGCTCGTCGAGGAACTTTTCGATGACCCGACCGCGGAGCCATTACTTTCGCTGGTGGCCGTATCAGACACTGTGTTGGTGGGTCATATTCTTTTCACCGCGGTAACTATCCCGTCGAAGCCGCAACGCTCGATGCAGCTTCTGGCTCCGCTGGCCGTTGCCAACGAATATCAAGGCGCGGGTGTCGGCGGTCTGTTGATTACCAGGGGCCTGCAACAGTTGACGGGGTCGGGAGTGGAGCTGGTATTCGTGCTGGGCCATCCAGGCTACTATTCGACATTCGGATTTCAACCGGCGGGCGTGCAGGGTTTTACGGCGCCCTATCCCATTCCTCCCGAGCACGCAGACGCCTGGATGATTCACGAACTGGTTGCCGGCGCAATCAGTGGTAACGAAGGGCGGATTCAGTGCGCAGAGGCATTGAACCAGCCGCAGCATTGGCAGGGATAGCGTCTGCCGAGACTGGAATCAACACGCTCGCGGGCGTTTGCAGGCGCGAGCAGCAAGCTTCACGACCATCGCCCTGGCGCCAGCTACTCACGCCATAAAGACAGGACACCCGTTGCGCCATGAATACACGTGCATTCCTGATATTCTGCGCGGTCGGCCTGGTGCCAATCGCACTGGGCTACGGGGTAAACCCATCGGCGAGTCTCGGCGCGCTTTTTGGCATAACCGTCGACTCGACTAATCTGACCCACATCATGCGAGCGGTGATGGGTCTGTACCTGGGCATGGCGGTAATCTGGTTGCTGGGGGCTTTCAAAGCGTCGCTGACCGGACCTGCTCTCGTCAGTTGCGCGGTGTTCATGCTCGGATTGGCCGCCGGCCGCATTCTGAGCATTGTTGTGGACGGACCGCCCCACTGGCTGCTTATGGTCTTTGCCGCTCTCGAGGTTCTTCTCGGGTCCATCGCGATCTGGCTCTACGGAAAACCATCGATCACCGCCGCGGAATCATGATGCGGATGCCGCAAGCGGTGGCTATGTCCGCCCTGAGTACCTAAGGGGACTGCCGATGAAAACGTGGATCGCACTGCTGCGCGGAATCAACGTTGGCGGTAACAACATCCTGCCAATGGCGGCTCTCAGGCGCGATCTTGCATCGCTGAAACTCAGGAACGTTCGCACCTACATTCAAAGCGGAAACATCGTGTTCGACTCAACCGCCAGGAGTCCCGCGTCGCTTGCAGGAAAAATCGCGAGGCAGATCGAGCAACAGCATGGATTTCGTCCGCGCGTGCTCATTCTCAAATCCGAAGACCTGATTAACGCGATCGAATCGAATCCATTTCCAATGGCTGTCTCAGATCCTGCAACGCTGCATTTCTTTTTTCTCGCTGAACCCGCCGTCGACCCGGACACCGCAGCGCTGGACCGCGCCAGAACATCTACCGAACGATTCGCGATTACGGATGCGGTGTTTTATCTCCACGCCCCGGACGGGATAGCTCGCTCCCGGCTCGCGGCGACTATAGAAAAACACCTCGGAGTTGCTGCGACTGCGAGAAATTTCCGAACCATCGAAAAAATTGCGTCAATGCTGGCGGGCCGCTGATTCGATGGTCAATGGTGTTCCGAGCGGTGCGGCAATTACAAGCGCCATGACCAACGCTGCAGAGGCTACCAGGCTCTGCCGCGATGAAGCGCCGGATTTTTTCGGTCCGCGCCAGTGGATTGCCAAGCGCGCCTGTGGCGAATGATTCATTCGAGGCGCGGTTGTCGAATCCTGGATCGGTCCACAGCGGCTCGTGGTCGACGGTTTCCAGCGGCGGGATCTTCAAATCCTTCGGCGTGTCAGCAGCGAACACGTTTCTTGCGTTAATCCTCGAGCCGGGTTTTAGGGCCGAACCTGCAGAACGGGCTTCGGCCATCGTTCCTGCATTGGCGTAATCGCGACCGGGCGGCTCATCAGCGACGCCGCTGCAATGTCACCCGGGTTCGCTGCGGGGTGATATTATCGGCATCGCAATATCGGAGCGCCCGCAGACGGGTCTCGGTTGGTGCAGATCGCTCGAGGCGCACGCGACGGCCGCTTCGGAACGTCAAACCCAGATCAGGAGTCGATTCAATGTCCACCCGTCTTGACCTGTCCAAGCTCAGCCTCATGGACGCCCTCGACCTCGCGAAGCTGATCGAGACTGGAGGCGTACCACCGCTACCGATGTTCGCCTCCCAGCTCGGCCGCACCGGCGGCTACGATGCCGGAGCCTTCTTCGCCACGATGGCCGAGAACGAGGCCAAGCACGGCCGTGAGCTGGAGGCCCGGCGCAAGGCCCTGTTCGGTGATGCCCCCGCGCGGGTGACGCTGGACGACCTGTTCGACGTCGAGGCCCCGGACATGGGGGCACCGCGCCGCGGCATGTCCACCGTCCAGGCGTTCGAGGTCGGGCTCGCCGCTGAGAAGAAGGCCTACGACTTCTACGACATGGCCTTGCCCGGCATCACCGATCCCGAGGTCCGGGCACTGTTCACCGAGCTTCGAGACGAGGAGACCGAGCACGTCGAGATGCTGCGAGAGGCGATGGCCAAGCTGCCCCCGAGCGCCAGCGTCGAAGCTCGAGTACGACCTCGACGAGTCCCCCTATCTGTAGGCAGTGGTTCGCTTTGCGGACGATCGGCTCAATGGCCGAAAGAAGATGGCGCCGGGCACACTGGATCGAATTGGCCGAAGGTGCAGAAATGGGCGCCACATCCGGGGACGGCAATGGATGCCAGGCGGCGCCCTCGCCAAGTTAACAGGTATGCAGGCCGGCCGCATCAAACACCCGCCAGTACATGTGCCTACGTCGGTCGGCGGGGCCCGATCCGGTGCGGGATGGCAGTGCGGCGGAATCGCGAAGCGTCATGCCAAGGCATGATCGACAGAGTTACTCCATTCGCACGGCGGTTGCAGCGGACGCTGCCGAGCTCGCGAATTTGCGTTGGCGACATCGCGAGACAGGGGCCCCCGATACGGAGTTCGCGGGTTTCGCGAGCGCTTTTTCTGCATGTATCTCGAGCGAATTGCCAAGGTTCCGGATCCGGGAAAAGTCACCCGGGAATGGGGCTACGTGACGAGCTCGTACGTAGAGCGGGAGTGGCGCAACCGGGGCATAGGCGGCGCGCTACTCGCGGGCTTGATCGGCTGGAGCGAGAAAATGGGGCTGGAGTTTCTGCTGCTGTGGCCCAGTGCGGATTCGATTCCGTTTTATCAAAGATCGGGATTCCGTCCGGCCGAGTCGTTTCAGGCCGTGGACGGAGATCCCGGCCCGTTCGAGCTGCGGCTGTGAGTTTACAGCGTGACAATGCGCTGCCACCGGATGGTGCCAGCCTGCATGCTTTGATGCGCAGGCAACTGCGCACCGGTCCGGCTCTTCCTCTGGGCCGGAGTGCCGACCGGGTTCCATTAAAACCATGCCCTGCCCGAAGACAAAGCGGAGCCCACGGGCCGCATAGCCCTGACGGACGCCCCTCACGCTTGTGTGACTAACAGCGCTGGAGCACGATCGTTAGACGCTGGAGACCGATACGACAGGAGCAGCAAATGTCAGGCACTCTTGCATTTGACGTCTATGGAACGCTGATAAATACCCACGCAATTGTATCCATGCTGGAGAACATCGTCGGCACCGCGGCGGAATCTTTTTCTCATACCTGGCGCGACAAGCAACTGGAATACACGTTCCGGCGCGGTCTGATGCAGAATTATCAAAACTTTGCCGTATGCACGAGTCATGCGCTCGACTACGCCTGCCAGTATCATGAAACGCCGTTGTCGGACGAGCAAAAACAGGAATTGATCGACGGTTACCGGACGCTGCCGGCGTTTGCCGACGTTGCGGAGGGTCTGGCCCGACTCAACGTAGCACAGTATCGACTCTACGCATTCTCCAATGGCGGCGCGGAAGCCGTCGACGCGCTGCTGGCGGCAGCCGGGATACGAGACCATTTCGCTGGAATAGTCAGCGTGGACGATGTCAGGTCCTTCAAACCGAACCCCGCCGTGTATGGGCATTTTCTGCGTCAGTCCGGCGCATCGGGCAGTAATGCCTGGCTGATTTCCAGCAATCCGTTCGATGTGATTGGCGCGATCTCCGCCGGCATGCGGGCCGCGTGGGTGAAGCGATCAAAAAATTCCATTTTCGATCCCTGGGGTATTGAACCCACACTAACGGTGACTGGCATCGGAGAACTCGTTGAAAAAATCAGCCGCTAGAATCCGAAGGCGACGGTCGGAAAAAGCGTATCTCCGGCGATGAACCGGGAAGATCTGCTACAACTACTACGTAGCCTGGAGATCGCACTGCACCAGCCTGGTGTGCGTTGCGACGTCGCCCGGCTGAGCGAGCTGTTACACGCCTCTTTTTATGAAATCGGCCGCTCCGGGCGTTGCTATACCAGGGCGGATATACTGCGCGAACTTCCGCTTGAGGCACCACCAGCGGCGATACATTCGCAGGATTACAGGGTGTTCGAGATTGGCGACGGCATAGCCCTGCTCACGTACAAATCGGCGGAGAAAAATGCGGATGGCAAACTGTCGCGCCACACCCTGAGATCCTCTGTGTGGCTGCGCGAAGACGGCGGTTGGAAAATTCGTTTTCACCAGGGTACGCCGGCAGGCGAGTTCTTGGCGGAAGAATCTTGAGCGCGAAAAAACAGTATCGGGATGCGCAGGCAAAGCACCACAGTGAAACGGGCTATCATCGAACTACAATGGAGCGCGTGACATTGCACGAAATAAAGAGGCCGCCGTGGCGGTCTCGACCGCCTCCGAAAGCGACAACTCACCTGCCGCGAGCGGTCCTCGTGGTCAGCAAAAGGCGCATCTGATACGTGAAAAAACTAAAGAACGAAAAAGAACTGCTCAAACAGGCCATCGCCGCAGGAATGAAATACGGCGAAGACAGAGGGGTTGTCGAGTTCGAACCCACGGACTCCGCGGCCGAAAAAATCGAATACATCTACCGCTTGCTGGTGCACGACAAGATCATCAAGCCGCTACCCCACGATCAGATTTCACTGCTGGCAATGAAGCGCAGGCTCGCGATCTGGGCGTCGAAGCTTTAGGGAATTTGTAGCGCCCCGACAGGGAAACATCCGGCGGCGCCGCAAGCGGCGAATTCGATCTGGACCCATCAAACTTGTCATGCAAATTGGTCCCGCTGCAAACGCGGTCCGGTATTTCCCGCGAATCGCTCACTGCCCACGCTGGTATGGCCGCTGCAGACGGCTGATTGCAATCGTGCCGATGATCGACGGCAGCACCCACGGCACTACCTGCCACTGACCGGTAAGCACGTCGGCGAGCAGCCGCGACCCGCCAAAGGCAAAAAACGCGGTGTATGCGCCGATGCCCGAGCCGATCAGCCCGCCCAGATGCGCGATTACCAGATCGCCGCGGCGCGGGTTCGGTTTGCGGGAATCGCGGAACATCGATATGGCGGCTGACAAGCTGATACCACCGAAGATGATCAACAAAAGCTGCATCGTGTACAGGCCGATCGAACCGACCGCGATGGCCAGCAGACCCAGCGCGGCGATTAGCGCGCGGTGTGACGGCCGGGACAGCGTCCCTGGCTGCCCGCGCTCGCGCAGCGCCGCGATGCCGTGGCGAAGACTGGCGAAAACCAGCACCGACAGCATCAGCAGGAACAGGCTGAACATGCGAAAGCGGCGGGCAAGCCTGGCCGCCTCCGCCGCGTCCAGGATGTCGTCCGGACGGCGAATGCCCAGAGGATCGACCAGTACCATGATCGATGCGAAAAAAGCCGTGACCGCAACAATGTACATCGCAGTCACATATATCCGGCCCGCACGGACATGCAGCGGACTGCCTTTTTTTGCCAGGGCCGGCACCCAGAAGATCAACAATGCAAGCGAGCCGACTGCGATGTGGGTGGTTACCAGGAGTGAATGCAGAGTAGTCATATCGGGTTCCTCGAGTATCTGCCGACAGATTAGGCAACGGACGACGACACCCCCAGTGCCGCTGGTCACTGATTTGACCCGTGACTTTCGGCCTATGGCACCGGCCGTGCGTTGCAGCCACAATCACCGGATGAGCAAACGCCTCAATTCCGACGACCTGCACAGGGTCGCGGCCATCCTGACCTGGGCCCTGGTGACCGGCCTGGCCCTCTACATCGTCATCGGCGCCGGCGGGCGTTACCGCGACACCGTGGCGCTGGCGGTTACCCTCGCGCTCGTCAACCTGGCCGCGATGTGGCTGGCGATGGCTGACGGGCGCCCCTCGCGTTCAATCCGGCTCAGCGCACTGTGGGTCCAGCTCTTGAGCGCGCTGGCAATCGGATGGCTACTGCCGCTCAGCTTCATGCCGATCTATACGATCATCTGGATCGCAATCGCCACCGGGTTCTACCCGCTCAGAACCTGCGGGTGGTTGCTGGCCGCGATTGCTGCTGGCCTGGTACCTGATCATGCGCCTTGGCTGGGGCCAGGACGATGCGCTGATGTCGGCCATCTTGTTCGGCACGTTTCACCTGTTTGCCATGCTGACCGCACGCAATGCCGCCGAGGCGGAAGCGGCAAGAGACAAAGTCGAGGTCCTCAATCGCGAATTGATGGCAACCCAGCACCTGCTGTCCGAGGCATCCCGCCAGGGCGAACGCACGCGGATCGCGCGGGACCTCCATGACCTGCTGGGGCATCACCTGACCGCGCTCTCAATCAACCTGCAGATCGCGGAACGGCTTACCGACGGCGCCGGAAAATCGAAAGTGGAAGAATGCCGCGCACTCGCCAGGCTGTTGCTCAGCGACGTACGCGAGGCGGTCAGCACGTTGCGCGACGAGAACACGCTCGACCTCTCCCGCGCCATCGCCCTGCTGGTCGAGAACGTGCCACAGCTCGACATCTCGCTGCAGGTCGAGGAGGGGCTTGGCATCGACGACGTCGAAGTCGCCGAGACCCTGCTCCGCTGTGTGCAGGAGGCGATTACCAATACCTTGCGCCATGCCAGCGCGAAACACAGCTGGATACGTGTCTGGCAGCAGGACGGCAACGTTCACCTCGAAGTGCGCGACGACGGCAGCGTCGCGGAAGACGTGGCGGAGGGTAACGGCCTCGCCGGCATGCGCGAACGGCTGGCGGCGATCCACGGCTCGCTCCGACTCGGCAGAATCGATGACGCGCTACTACTGCGCGTCGAAATCCCGCTGGCGGGCTGAACCATCGTGCCGATACGCGTTGGCCTGATCGACGACCAGACACTGGTGCGCCAGGGTATCCGTGGACTTCTCGAGTTGTCGGACCGGATCGACGTGGTGGCCGAGGCCGGGGACGGCGATCGCGCGATTGAGCTCGCGCTGGAGCACCGCCCGGATGTAATCCTGATGGATATGCGGATGCCCGCGATGAGCGGCTGCTGAGGCGACCCGGGCATTGCACGCGGCCGGCATCGATATCCCGGTCATCATCCTGACTACATTCGACGATCACGAACAAGTGCTGGAGGGCATCAAGGCCGGCGCCAAGGGCTACCTGCTGAAGGACGTATCGCTGGAGAGTCTGATCGAAGCGATCGAGTCCGTAGCCGAGGGAGGAACGATGATACAACCCGGTATCACGGAGGCACTTCTGCGCGGCCTTTCCCACCAGGCGGCGGCGTTTACCAGCAGCAATCTTCCGGAACGGCTGACGCCGCGCGAGACCGAGGTCATCCGACTGATGGCGGGCGGCTACAGCAACCGCGAGATATCCCAGGCTCTCAAAAATTCCGAGGGCACAATCAAAAATCACGTCTCCAACATCCTCGCCAAGCTCGGCGTGCGCGATCGCACCCGCGCTGTCCTGAAGGCCATCGAGCTGGGATGGTTGCAGGGGAACAGCGAACACGGGGATTGAGCCGCCGCCATCGGCCAGTTACGCAACGACTTCGTCAAAAGCCCCTGCTCGCGACCCCGTTGCTGCCCGCATGGGTCTAAACTTCCCCTCATCCCCGACAACGGATCTATCAAGTTAATGACTGCGAAAAATCTCCGCGGTGCCTGACCTTCCCAAACAGACTCACCAGGAACACGTGGTGCGCGGCATGCTGGCTGCAATGGCCGCGTTTTTCATGTTCACGGTAATGAACGTATTCGCGAAACTTCTGAGCGTCCGCCACTCGGTATTCGAGATCGCTTTCTATCGCAACCTGATCGCCTGCATGCCGTTCCTTTTCCTGGTATTCGTGCTTGGCAAGCGCGAGATCCTCGTCATCCGCAGCAAACCCACTCTGGTCGGATTTCGGGCCGTGCTCGGAGCGCTGTCGCTGGTAACGACCTTCGCCGCGTTCTCGCTGATGCCGATGGCGGAGACGACGGTACTCCTGTTCACGTCCTCGCTGTTCATACCGATGCTCGGCGTTTTCTTTCTCGCCGAACGCGTAGGCCCTTACCGGTGGGCCGCGGTCGCGATCGGTTTCGCCGGTGTCCTGATCATGGCCGGCCCGGGCGGTCATATGAACGCGCTTGGAATTACGGTCGCCATTGCGGCGGCGCTGATGCATGCCACGCTACAGATCGTGCTGCGCTACCTCGGCCGCTATGAGCGACCGGAGACCATCACGTTTTACTTCCTGGTGATCGGCGCGCTGGTGATGGCGCTGCCGCTGCCTCTGGTGGCCGTCACGCCGACCCTGGCCGAGGTACCCCTGCTGTTCGGCGTCGGGCTGTCCGGGGCCCTGGCGCAATGGCTGCTGACTATTGCCTTTCGCAACGCCCCGGCGGCCATCGTGACGGTCTTCAACTATAGCGGTATCGTCTGGGCGACTTTGTTCGGCTGGCTGATCTGGAACGACTGGCCGCTGCCCCAGGTGCTCATCGGCGCCGCCGTCGTGATCGTCTCCAATGGCCTGATCATCTGGCGCGAAAGCCGCGCCAGGAAGATTACCGGCGCGCGTGTCAGAGCGGAGTTCTGAACCGCCGCAAGCTCGCGCACGCGGCTACCCGCCCGGCAGGAAAAACGGCTGTTTCGCGCCAGCCCGGCCGGGTTGCCGCAGCAGGCCCGGCACTGGCTTTCGCCGGCCGCGGAGTTTACCCAAGCGCGAAGGCCGTACAAAATCGGCATCTCCAGCACCAAACGGCAGCGACCATGCAACCCGTCATCGACCATATCCAGATCACCGTCAGGGACATGAGCGTCGCGGTCCCGTTCTACGACAGGCTGATGCCGCTGCTGGGCTTCAATCCCGAGTGCAGGACTACCGCGACGATCGATGAGCATGAATTTCATGTCGTCGAATACAGCCATCCGTTGCTGGCATTCGCCATCACCTCGCCGCGCAGCGAATTCGAGCAAGACTCGATCAACCGCAGGAAACCCGGGGCGCTCCATCATCTCGCATTCAAGGCGGAATCTCGCGCCGAAGTCGACCGGCTCCATGTCGGATCTGAAAAATATCGGCGCCACGATCGTGACCCCGCCGCGGGAGTATCCGGAGTACACCCCGCCAGGCTACTACGCGCTCTTCTTCAAAGACCCGGAAGGCATCAAGTACGAGATCGTCTGTGCTGAACTCGCTTGAACCCCGCGACGGAACCGGCAGTCGTTCGCTTTCACCGAAAGCGCTTGCGGCAAATGTGGTCTGCCCGACATCTGCCGATTGCCAAATCGGATTGCGCCCGCTTTGCCGGCTCAGCAACGCCGGCTGAAAAAAGGCCGTGTCCTCACGAGCTGAGATTGCCCTCCTCCGACTCAACTTCATTCATGAACTCCGTCCATGATGTCTTTGCCAGCGACTCGCGGTACGCTACGGGTTACCAACACCGCCAACCGGCACAATGCGAGTAAATCAAACGCTTGACAGGCACGACCGGAATTCCTCATGCACGAACTGAGAAACTCACCACGAGAGGAAAAATTGGCAGGCGTGTCGACTACACAAGGGAGCGTCGATGATTCGCTGCTCCTTACCTCGGGGATTGGCAACGGATCGGGCCCGGGAAGGGGCGCAACCGCCGCGCCTCCGGCGCCGGACCCCGTCACGATCATTGTTTAGTGAGCAGCCGGAAAATCCAGCCACCATTATGTGATAAGGAATGACAAGATGACTATGACAACCCACAATCCGACACCGCCCGAAACACCGCGCCCGATCCCACAAGAGGCTTTTGACTGGTACGACGAATACGCCCATGGCCTCATTGATCGCCGTACATTTATGTCGCGCCTGGCCGGGCTTGGCGCGCTGGGATTCAGCATGAGTGTATTGACCGCCTCGCTTTTGCCCAACTATGCCGAGGCCGAACAGGTGTCGTTCAATGACCCGGATATCAAGGCGACATTCGCCAGGTTTTCCTCGCCCAAGGGCCATGGCGAATGCGAGGGCTACCTCGTGGTTCCGACCAATCTGACCGGCAAGGCGCCGGTAGTGCTGGTGGTACATGAGAACCGCGGATTGAACCCCTACGTCAAGGATGTCGCGAGGCGCCTCGCCAAGCAGGGCTTCATTGCCTTCGCCCCCGACGCCCTTTACCCACTGGGTGGTTATCCGGGCAATGATGACGATGGTCGCGCGATGCAGCGCAGCATGGATCGCGCCAAACTGGAAGAGGACTTCATCGCGGCGGCGCAATTCACCAGGACCCATGAGTCCGGCAATGGCAAACTCGGCGCGGTGGGATTCTGTTTCGGCGGGTACGTCGTCAATATGCTCGCCGCCTCGATTCCGGACCAGCTGGACGCCGGGGTTCCGTATTACGGCTCGCCCGCGGCGGAGGAACTGCGCGCCAACGTGAGAGGCCCGCTGCTGTTGCAGTTCGGCAGTCTCGACGAACGGGTCAACGCAACCTGGCCGGATTACGAAAAGGTGCTGCAGGCAAACGACGCCGAGTATGTCGCGTACTTTTACGAGGGCGCCAATCACGGCTTCCACAACGACTCCACCAGCCGCTACTCTCCCGAAGATGCCGAGCTGTCGTGGGTGCGCACGATCGAATTCTTCAATGAGAAGCTCGCGACCTGATACCGCACCTCGAGTCCGTTGCTTCGCCGCCTTCGCCGACCTCCTTAGCCGTCCGGGAGAACGCCATGAACAGATACCTTTTGCTGCACTACGGGTTCGAGAAACCGACGCCCGAAATCGTGGAGGCATGGGGCGCCTGGTTCGCGTCGATCGCCGAAAGCATGGTCGACCAGGGCGGATTCAGCGGCGGCCGTGAGATCTCGAATAGCGGTACTCGCGAACTGCCATGGGATCTCGACTGCATCACCGGCTACAACGTCATCGCGGCCGAGGATTTCGATGCAGCCGAGAAAATCGCGAGCACCTACCCGTTCATCTCCGAGCATCCGGATCTACGAGTTGCGCCCAGCCCGGGCCTGAGCGAAACGCGGTAGCAACAAACACGCGGCCGCTGGCGGCAGGGCCGCCGGGCCGCGCACGGCACGACACCATCATGCACTACACTGACGGTTGAGGACGCCACCAGCACCGATCGGTTCCGTTAACGCGGTCACACTGGAGGTCTTTCCGACTCCCGGATCAATTGATCCGCCGCAGCGCGGCCCGCAGCAGCGCTCGGGAGAGGCTCTATGACTGCATTTCGCATTCTCCTGATCGTCATTTTTTCGGTGATCGTCGTCTACACGGCGATCGTGGTGGCCGATCACGGGCTCGGATTGTTCCCGATCTTCTTCGGCGATATCGCGACGATGGGATGGCCCGGCCAGTTCAATATGGACTTTATGGGGTTTCTCACGTTGTCCGGACTGTGGCTGGCGTGGCGCCATCATTTCTCAGCCGGGCGGAATCGCATTGGGGTTGCTCGGTTTTGTTGGCGGTGCTCCGGTACTCACCGCGTATCTTCTTTTCGCCACTTTCTCGGCCGGGGCGATATCCGCGAGGTACTGCTGGGCAAGACCCGGGCACGCGGCTAGTCGTCGCCGACATGCAGTTAACCCTGGCGGCGCAAAAATGACAAAGAAACAGGGCCTGTCTGGCCGGGAATCCCGGCTTTAGCCATGAACAAGGTATTTATCAGCCACGCGACTTCCGACCGCGAACTGGTCGAGACCGCAATCGTAACCCTGCTCAACCGGCACGGAATTACGACGTGGTACGCGAAGGAACAGATCTCGACCGGTGTCCAGTGGGAGAAGAAAATCCGTGAGGGACTGGAGTCATGCGACTGGTTCCTGGTTGCGCTGACGCCGCGCGCGATTGCATCCGAGTGGGTTCGCAGCGAAACGGACTGGGCGATCGAGAACCGGGCCGGACGTATTGTCCCGGTCGTACTCGAGCGTTGTGATCCGGGACAACTGCACCTGAGACTCAGGCTGCTGCAATTCGTTGATTTCCAGAAACGCGGCGAGGAGGAAAAAATGCAGTTGCTCGGCGCCTGGGACATCAGGCCGGAAGCAATCCCGACTCCACAGAGGGATCGTCTTCCGACCTCGCTCGCTTCGACGACTATCTCTACGCCAGACCGAAGAACTGGCACTGTATTTTTTGCGGTTGGGCATGCGACGAAAGTAACAACGACTATATTTGCAAGCGATGCAATCAGCTACGCCCGTTTGCCGGCGGCTCGGCGACGATGAAGAACTGCGAATATTGCGATGGATTCAGTCTTGCCGTGGCGGAGTATTGCGAGTGGTGCGGCCAGAACATTTGAACGAGGATACCGATCGATTCGTGCAGGGTTAACGGGTAAAACAGCATGAGCAAACTGATTTCGATTCTGCTGATAGTCGTTGGCGTGATCAACTTCCGGCCGGTTTTCGGCGTACTGTCGGCGACCAACCTCGAACAGGCTTACTCGGTCGAGTTGGCCAACAATGACCTGATCATCCTGATGCGTCATCGCGCGCTGCTGTTCGGCATTGTCGGTGGCTTCGTACTGTTGTCAGTGTTCGTGCCGTCATACCAGACGCCAGCCATGATCATGGCAGCGGTATCGATGATCGGGTTTCTGTACCTGGCGTGGGCGGTCGGCGGCTACAACGACGCCATCTCGAGAATCGCAATGATCGATATCGCGGGTATCGTCTGTCTGGCCCTGGCGGCGGTTTTGAAATTTGTTGCCGTTGGCAAATAGCCGGGACGCCAGGCGCACATTTCGTTCCCCCGAGTTGACATCAGTTATGGGATACCGCCTCTTGCCGCACCAACTTCCCGAGCCTGATCGTCCGCCGGGATATGAACTATGCTCAACACTACGCGCAACAAAACCGGAGAAAAGCATATGAATCTCGGCGCATTTTCGGTCAGCCTCAGCGTCAAGGATATCGCGGCGTCGCAGGCGTTCTACGAGAAACTCGGTTTCGAACCCATTGGCGGCAATGCCGAAGAAAACTGGCTGATATTGCGAAACGGCGATCATGTCATCGGCCTGTTCCAGGGGATGTTCGAGCGCAACATTCTGACGTTCAATCCCGGCTGGGACCAGCAATCCAACGAGACGGCGACTATTCACGGATGTTCGCGAAATCCAGCGCACACTGCGCGAGCGCGGAGTGGCACTGGTGAGCGAAGCCGACGAGGCTACCGAAGGGCCCGCAAGCTGTACGCTCGCAGACCCTGACGGCAATCCGATTCTGATCGACCAGCACCGCTAGAGTGCCAGTGGGTACGGCCGGTGGTCGCCGCGGACGCCGTACTGACCGCGGCGGATCGGAAACATGGGTCGCATAGATATCCAGTATTTCGGATCATCGTTCGGAGAGCTGTTGCTGGGGTCAATCCAGGACCAGCTGTGCCTGTGTGACTGGCGCTACCGCAAGGCGAGAAAGCATGTCGACATGCGCATTCAAAAAGCGCTGAACGCCACGTTTTGCGAGAAAGACAACGACATATTGCGAGAGACACGGAAGCAACTTAACGAGTACTTTTCTCACCAGCGGAGGAGCTTTGACCTGCCACTGCATATGGTGGGCACGCCGTTCCAGCAACGCGTGTGGAACCGCCTGCTGGATATCCCGTTTGGCCGGACATCGAGCTATCTGCAAGTCGCCGAAGCGATCGGCGACCCGAACGCGGTGCGCGCGGTGGCCAGCGCAAACGGCGCCAACGCCATTTCGATCATCGTCCCGTGTCACCGGGTTATCGGCAGCAAGGGCAGCCTTGTCGGTTATGCCGGCGGTTTGCAGGCAAAGGCGGATCTTCTGAGTCTCGAATTCGATCTGTTCGGATGAAGGGCCGGATTGATTCACGGGGTACCGGGCGTGGTCTGTCTGTCCAGTACAAGGTCTCAATCAGCGTCTATGCTTGACGCCACGCAGCCAAACGACAACGGGATAAGGGGGCAAAATGCACATCGAGAGTCGGGCAGCTCAATACCTGCTCACAGCCGGGGCCCTGCTGTTTCTGCTCGGGCTCCTCGGCGGTTTCGCAATCCCGGATATGGTTAATCCGAGAATGGGGCTCTCCGCCCATCTTGAAGGCGTCTTGAACGGCATGTTCCTGATGTTGGTTGGCCTTGCGTGGTCAAGACTGAGACTCAGCTCGCGTCTCTCGGTACTTGCATACGGGCTGCTTCTTTATGGCGCGTTCGCGAACTGGCTTTTCATCACGTTAGCGGCCATTTTCGGAACCATTGCGCTGACGCCCATCGCCGGCGCGGGCCATACCGGCAGCGCATGGCAGGAGTCGCTCGTCGCGGCCGGATTGATATCGGTCGGTGTGGCAATGGTGCTGGGCGGCGCACTGCTGGTGCTGGGTTTTTACCGTGGCATACGCGTTTCTCCCGCGCCCGGCGCCTGAGCGGACATCGGGTCGCGCGGTCAGGAGATCGCCGTCATCGTGTGTTGCGCAAATGCTTATCTGGCTGGTATCAGCAGACAGGCAAACAATGGAATGCCCGGGATGCGCCGACAGCATTCCCGCGCCGAGGGTGGCGGCGGGGTTGTGCGCGTCGTGGGGAATAGCATTATTGGCTCGCAAGGATGGCGCCAGGTTATGCGTCCCTGCAGCTCGGCCCGATGACAAGCGCTGTCCGTGGCAAAATGTTGCTGGCTAAATCCGCTGGCGGCCGGGCGATCTGTCGCAACGGCGCACACAACAAGCAAAATAACTGAAGGGGAAAACACAATGCTTCGGATGCTCAAAATCTCACTGATGCTGTTTGCCGCATTGATGTGTCTGGGTCACGCGATCAACAATATCTTCAACATCGGCGCGGCGATCGGCGCGGTCGGTTATGTCCTCGGAAATGTGGAGCACACGGTCTACCCGAGCTCGTTTTTTCCGCCGATAACCAGCCCCGCGCTACTGTGGCTGGCGCTCACCGTCATCATCGGTTGCGAGTTCGCCGCCGGGGCGTTGTTTGCGAAGGGAACCTGGGATATGTGGCGCGCGCGCCATTACCCGGCCGCGGAGTTCGCCGCCGCCAAGAAGTTCGCGGTCATCGGTGCCGGCGCCGCGATGTTCGTCTGGTTTGGGCTGTTCCAGGTGATCGGCGGCACGTTCTTTCAGCAATGGCAGACTCAGGCCGGCTGGCTGTCTTTGGAGGGCGCGTTCATTTATGCCGCGCTACCGACGCTCGCGGTCCTGTACACGGTGGGAACTCCCGACGACTACTGATGCCCGCCGGCCGCGGCATGTGCGCGCAAATCGCCAATGCCACCTGCGCCTTGCCACTGTGGCTGCGGCGGAGCGCTGCGCGAATATCTGCGGGAGAAAAAGAGAACGGCCGCCCGGAATTGCCCGGGCGGCCGCAATGATGCTGACCACAAGGGGGGGATGGTCAGCCGTCGTCGCCCATAAATCCAAGCAGGTGGAGAAAACTGGTGAAGAGGTTGAAAACCGCCACGAACAACGTGACCGTGGCCATGATGTAGTTGGTCTCTCCTCCGCTAATGATGTTCTGAGTCTCGTACAAAATCAGACCGCTCATCAGCAGGATGAACAGACCGGACACCGCGAGAGACAACATCGGCATCTGCGCGAATACGGCAACGAGTCCGAGCACGAAAGCGGTCAGAATACCTACGAACAGGAAAGTACCGAACTTCGGCAGGTTGGCAACGGGCGTTGAGCGCGCGTACAGCGACATACCGAGGAACACAACCGCCGTGCCGCCCATCGCGGTGGCAACCATGGATGACCCGTTTGCCATCGCCAGGTAGGCATTGAGTATCGGGCCCAGCGTGTAACCCATGAAACCCGTCAACGCGAACACGGACGCAATTCCCCAAGCACTGTTGCGCAGTTTCGTCGTCAGGAACAGCAGGCCGAAATAGCCGCCCAGCGTCAGCAACAGACCCGGATGAGGCAACCCGAGGGCCGCGGACCCCATTGCGGTCAGCGCGCTGAAGGCCAGCGTCATCGCCAAAAGCCGATAGGTATTGCGCAGCACCGCGGCTGCAGATGCGCTGCCCGTTCCGGCTGCAGCGACAGTACCCGTCGCGAACCGGTCTCGCTCGGCGATCTGGGAATTCGACATCAGATTGGATCCTCTCTGGGAAAGTACTAGGGACGATCGAGGATACGTCAATCTTCCACTCGGATCATTCGTACTTTTAGTGCTTTTAGTTCGTTATTCTCGAACTTTTGCCAAACCGGATCCAGTCCTGATCAAGCCATCGCAGACAGCGTCTTTCGCACCCGAATCTGCAGGCCGGCCGCGACCAGACTCGCGCGGTGGATCGGCGACGTCTGCGCTCCGTGAGGCAGCAGCCTCGTCGCTTTAGCTTTAGACCCATCCAGGTTTGCGGCAGTACTCCTGCCGACGCATCACCGGAGCTCTGACTTCAGTACGGGTTTTTCGAAGTTTTAATCAACTAGATTCCGCTTTACCGAAGTTATTATCATCCCGCATTGTCACTGTCGGCAGCGAAACCGGCACGCCGGGCTGGCGTGCGGACTCAACGGAGGACGAACATGCTGGATCTGAACAAAATCGTCAGCGGGCTCTCTAAAAGCGGCGCCGCATCGGGACTGGCCGGCGGACTCGCAGGTGGCGCGGTCGTCGGGGCGCTTGCTAGCAAGAAGGGGCGAAAGACTGCAGCCAAGGTCGCCCGGATTGGCGGTCTCGCGCTGGTCGGCGGTCTGGCCTGGAAGGCTTACGATAACTATCGGAACACCCGTGGGACCACGGCTATCGAACGATCGGACCGCGAGTGGGACAATCATGGCGAGGGCGACCGGCCGCGATCACCGGCGGCGCGGAATCCGGCTCTCGCCTCACCCGATGCATGGGAACACCTGCGCCGCCAGGATTTCGAGGCAGTCGCCTCCGAGCCGGCCGGCCCGGAATCCCGATCACTGCTGATCGTTCGCGCAATGATCGCAGCGGCGATGGCCGATGGACATCTTGACGCGGCGGAACAGGGCCGCCTGTTTCGCGAGATTGACCGTCTCGAACTGAGCACCGAAGAGAAAGGAATGCTGGTTGACGAATTGCGCCACCCGTTGCCGGTTCGTGAGCTGGTCGCAAGCTGCCCGGATCCGGAAACGGCCATCGAGGTATACGCCGCTTCGGTACTTGCGATCGACGAAACGCGTGAGGAGAGCAAGCCGTACCTCGCTACGCTCGCGCAGCGGCTGAATCTGCCGGAGACTCTCGTCGAGTCCATACACTATCGGTCTTCGCAGCAGAAATATGAATTCGCGCTGGCCGAACCCGCATAAGAGAATCGCCAGCACAGCCGATCTTCGACCAACGGCTTGCCTGCGGGCAAGCCGTCGCGACGAGCCCAACCACTGCCCGGATTCGATCCATGCGGGTGCACCCGGCGAGTTGCTCCGCCTGAACCACGGAGACGGATACGATCAACTGCTGGATCCGGGACATGCCCGTTAGTGGCGCTTGTCCGCCGCTGTTACGCCGCCATCATCGCCGTCGAAGGCAATCCGCCAGACGACATATCGGGCTCGAGAACGCCGAGTTCGTGACGAAGGGCGGCGTGGTCAACAAGAACGAAACGGATTAAGTCGCGCCCGTCACCCGCCACAACTGATCGCGCTGCACAGCTATAGCGTTATCGTCATGAAGACGCTGTTCGGATCTTCGACGTAGTCGCCGAACGGCTCGCGATAACGAAATCCGTAGCGCTCATACAGCGCGCGCGCCGGCGCGAACTCGATCATCGAGCCGGTCTCGAGATACAGCCGGTGATAACCGCGCTTCTGCGCTTCGGTGAGGATTCTGTCGAGGATCGCGGATCCGACGCCGCGCCCTCGCCAGCGTACGACCGTGCGCATCGACTTGATCTCGCCGCGCAACGGATCCAGTTCCTGTCAATGCGCCGCAACCGAGCAGCTACATCGTCATCC
The DNA here is from genome assembly GCA_963699835.1 of uncultured Gammaproteobacteria bacterium. Classification (GTDB taxonomy): domain Bacteria; phylum Pseudomonadota; class Gammaproteobacteria; order Steroidobacterales; family BM003; genus BM003. The sequence continues at coordinate 32,119 of CAVOVJ010000004.1, forward strand.
CACGCCGACCAGAACGTGACATCGGCGTCACGCAGTTCATCGACGTCGAGCGCGTGTACGCTTTCCGAAGGCGTGATCGAGTGCATATGCTCGAGATGCTCGCCGAGCAGAGCGACAATCCGCTGATCGGTCAGGTCATCCTCGCGGATGATCATCGGAAGATCCTGTATTCGGTATGAGACAGCCCGGCCCGGCCGTATTGTCCGTTCCGTTACCGATGTCATGCAACTACCCCCGGTCCGCGCCGCGGCCATGACAGCGGTTCGTTACCGGAAGTCCAGGCTCGAGTCAAAGCATATGCGCTCGAATGCACCTGCGCGTGCACTCTCCGACTACCGGCACGCAACCAGGCGCCGCCAGGAGATCGACCCGCCGTGCGGCAGCCAGCACCGATTCGACCGGGGCGCGGAACCCGGACCGAGACCGGCCGCGACTAGTCTTCGCTTTCGCCGAAGGCGACTACGGCAGCGAGCCTGCGTCCGCACCGCCTCATCTATTGATTCTTTCCGATTGCTCGTCAGGATCACGAGTCCCGGGATGCGATTCGATCCGCTGCAGCAGGTCTCCGGTCTCCAGGTTGGCGTAACGGTCATGGCTGTCTTTGACATCCGTGCGTTTACCGAACAACGCATCAGCCTCGTCGAACAACAACACTGCGCCCTCTTTTTCGGCGGCATCGAAAACTGCCTCGAGATTCTTCTCCGTTTCGCCGATGTACTTGCCCGTGACGCGGTCAGCCTCGACCCGGTAGAGGGGCAGACCGAGGTCGTTGGCAAACGCTGCCGCAGCGGCAGCCCGACCGGACCCCGGCGGGCCCGACAGCAACACCGCGGACCCGGCCTGGCGCGATGCCGTCGCGCCGGACCCGGAGCCCCGGGCCACGGACGCCTGGCCGCGGAGATTTGCGGCAACCTCGCGAAGACTCCGCCCGGCCGAATCGGGCAGTGGAAGATCGGCAATACCCGCCGCCGAGTCCAGCCGCCTGGCCAGGCGCGAAAGCGCGGCAGGGAAGTCGGAAAGATCGGATTTGCGATCGTTGCCCATCAATTCCAAGCATAGTCGGATTTCGCGACCGCGGCTCACGGCTATCCCGGCACAAAGACTGGCGCTGGCTCGGACCGCCCGCAATCAGCCGCTCTTTGCAGCGCAATCACAAGCCAGCGAAGTCTTCGCCACCTGACGCCGGCCTCGACAGCCGGGCCGCAATTCCTCAAACCGCCCAATCCGGGTGTCAACGGACCACGTTTGCCTGGAGCCCGATGATTCGGCCGCCGGCAAACAGGTGCAATATCCGAATCAAAGACGCGCAGGAATGCGGGGCTCTGCTAGTCTAGCCGTAGAAATGCGGATGTTTTTGTCGCTGCAGAGACTGAAAAATGGGATACCGTGATTACCGGCCAGGCACAGCGGCTTTCACAACTGACCTCTCCGGAGCAGAGCCAGACACCACGACGCCAGCCGCGGTTGTTCGACCGCGGGGCCGCTGGCCAACTCGTGCGGTGGTGATGTTGACTCAAAAAATTTACCCATACTCCAGTGCAAGCACGAAACGCCCATGCGGTCGCAGCGCTTCGTCCGCAATCATTGCGGCCACAATGCTGGCGCTGCTGGTGACTGCGGGCTGCGGACATACCGGACCCGCCGCGATTCAGAACGGGACGGCTGGCGTACAACGAGGCGATCCTCGCGACCGACAATCAGCAGATGCTGCTGGCAGTGATCAAGGAACGGTACTCCGAACGCGCCGAGCTGATGGCGGTGGCAAGTGTTACCGCGAACATCCGGGTCAGCGCCGGGGCCACAATCGAGGTCGGGGTCGGCGATTCGGACACCTACGACGGCAACCTGACGCCATTCTCGGCCGGCGCAACCTATGAGGAGAACCCGACGATCTCCTACGTGCCGGTCAGCGGCGCACAGTACATTCGGAAATTGCTCGCGCCGATGCCGCTCGAGGGACTCGTGCTGCTGTCGGGAGCGGCGCGCGATCCGGCGCCGATCTGCAGGATGTTCATTTCCAAGGTGAACTCGATCAAGAACTCGGATCATTCATTCACCGCCCCCGATCCGCGGTTCGATCAATTCGTCGAACTGGTCTCGCAACTCGTGCGCCAGCGGGACCTGCACTTTGCGATCGACCCGGTGCATGGCGAACAATTGGTCGTTGTCATCGACCGCAGCACCGACACGAGCGCCGTCGCAGCAGCCGAATTGCTGGAGCTCCTCGACCTGTCATCGCTTACTTCCGGGAATAGCACTCTCACGATACCGATTGTGATGGCTCCCAACGCCAGCGCCAGCGGGAGGAATAGGAGTCATGACCCGGTCGGTCTATGACCTCGTCGATATTCTCGCGAGTGCAGTCACAATACCGCCCGCCGACCTCGCGGATGGTGTCGCCACGAACCATCCGGCGCCCAGTTATCTCGGCGAACAACTCAAGGTGAACTGGAGCGAGGATCGCCCGGATCGCGCCTACGTGGCAGTGCCGTTTCGCGGCGGCTGGTTTTCCATCGACGAGCGCGACACGCGCACAAAGGAGTTTTTTCGCATCCTGACCGGGCTGTGGTACTCGGCGATTTCGGACAGCAAGGACCGATCCGGCACTCCGGTGCTGACGGTGCCGGTGAGCGGATAACTGCGAACGCCAATGTTGCTTTGCGCTGCTTCCTGGTCAATATATTCCGTGGCCGTGTGCTTGGCCCGGCGGGCAGGCAGGCTCGACTACGTTGCCAGCGCCACAACAAGCGGAGGAAAGACGCCGATCCGGGATACGACTGTCAGCCACCGCTAAGCCGGTGGCAGCACTGCACCGCATGCCGCACCTGACAGCGCCCTGCCCGATAGCCGAGAAATCAAAAACCGCCTGCATAACGTCAACAAAAACTCTGGAGGGAAACCACCATGCCTTATATCGATGGATTCGTAGCCGCAGTGCCGACAGCCAACAAAGCAGCCTACAAGAAACACGCCGAGGATGCGGCGGTGGTATTCAAGGAGCATGGCGCCCTGAAACTGGTCGAATGCTGGGGCGACGATGTGCCGCCGGGCGACGTCACATCATTCCCGATGGCGGTAAAATGCCGGGATGACGAAACCGTTGTGTTCTCGTGGATCCTGTGGCCGTCGCGCGAAGCGCGCAACGCCGGGATGGAAAAAGCCATGACGGACCGCCGGCTGCAGCCGGACGTAAACCCGATGCCGTTCGATGGCAAGCGCATGATCTTCGGCGGATTCGAAATGATCGTCGACGCGTAATCGCAGCCCAGCTGAACGAACAACGAGCATCCGGAGTCCGAAATGAACAAGACTATCGTCAAGACAGACAAGGCACCGAACCCGGTCGGACCTTACTCGCAGGCCGTTGTGCTGGATGGCTGGGTCTGGACCAGCGGACAGGTTGCGCTCGATCCCGCCACCGCCACGCTGGTCGGCACCGACGCCGCCACCCAGGCGGAACAGACCCTGAAAAATCTGCGCACGGTGCTTGAAACTGCAGGGTCGGGCCTAGACCAGGTCGTTCGCTGCACGGTTTACCTTACCAGCATGGATGATTTCGCCGCAGTGAACGAAGTGTACGCGCGCTTTTTCACGGCTTCGCACCCGTCGCGTTCCTGCGTCGAGGTCTCACGCCTGCCGGTCGGTGCGCTGGTGGAAATCGATGCGGTAGCGAGAACCGCAAGCCTGATATCGCCCGCCATCCGGAGCGGGGGATGGTTGCCGGCCCGGATGAAATCAGACCAGCGGATTGACCGATGGGAATCGCCGAAAACAAACAACTGGTGCTCGATTTCTACGCGGCCGGCGAGCGCGGCGACATGGATGCCTGCCTGGCCATGCTCGCCGCGGACATAACGTGGACCAATATCGGCACCACCCGCTTCTCCGGTACGTTCAGCGGCAAGCAGGCCGTCGTCGAGCAATTGCTCGGCCCGTTGTTCGGGTTGCTGAAGGCAGGCATCGCGTCGACACTGGAGAGCCTGGTCGCCGAGGGGGACGTTGTCGTGGCGCTGACCCGCGGCCGTGCGGAAACTCATGCCGGCCGACCCTATAACAACACCTATTGCCAGGTAATGCAGATCCGCAATGGCAAGATCGCAGCGGTTACGGAATATTTCGATACCGCGCTCACAAACGATGTTTTCGGATAGGTCCGGAATGACACGATCCGGCCCCATCGCGCCGTCGTGGCGGATGCCGCGCATCAGCATCCCGCGACGGTTCCGCCAAACCAGGGCAATCCGCATAGTGGCAAGGCCAGTTCAGGTGCTTGCACTGTTCCTCTGATGCAGCGGTCAGCGTCCCGGTCCGGGCTGACAGTACCGCCCCCTATCTCTACCTTCTCGGCGTCACCCAGGACGCCGGTTACCCGCAAAGCGGCTGTTACGAACCTCATTGCACGCCGGGCTGGCGCGATCCGCGGCTGCGCCGCGGCGCGGTATCGCTCGCGCTGATCGATCCTTCCGCAGGCGCGAAGTTCCTGTTCGAGGCGACACCGGATTTTCCGGCGCAACTGTACGATCTCGAGCGCGAAGCGCCGTCCGAGCGGTTCCGCCTTGGCGGAATATTCCTGACTCACGCCCACATCGGTCATTACGCCGGCCTGATGTTCCTCGGACACGAGGCAATGAGCGCTGCGGCCGTGCCGGTCTACGCGATGCCGCGGATGACCGAATATCTGCGGAGAAACGGACCGTGGAGCCAGCTCGTGGAGTACCAGAACATCGTACTCGAGCCGTTACGTGACGGCGAATCCGTGAACCTCGGCCGGATCATTGTGACGCCGTTCCTGGTCCCGCACCGTGACGAATACTCCGAGACGGTGGGATTCAGTATCACGGGCCCGGCGAAGACAGCGGTGTTCATTCCCGATGTCGACAAGTGGTCTGCATGGGACACCGGCCTCGCGGCGCTGGTACGGTCGGTCGACTATGCGCTGATCGATGCGACCTTTTTCGCTGACGGCGAATTACCCGGGCGCGACATGTCGAAGGTGCGCCACCCGTTCGCGATCGAGAGCATGGCCGCGCTTGACGAACTCTCCCGGTCCGAGCGCAAGAAAGTCTGGTTTATCCATATGAACCACACCAATCCGCTGCTCGACCCGGACAGCAAGCAAAGCCAACTGGTCAGATCGCAGGGATTCAATATCGCGATCGAAGAGACGCGCCTCGATCTCTGACCCGCCGCGATGGGGTTGTATTGGCGCCGCGCGCGCCAGATACTTGCACCCATTCACCAGACGAGAATCTTCCCGGTATCACGATGAACCGTTTCCCTTTTGCTGCGCTGCTGGCGTTTTCGTTCGCGGTCGCCGCATGCGCGCCGAACAGCACCCTGTTCCAGCCTTCCAGCTCCGCCATGCAGGCAGCCAATCCCGTCCCGCTGACGGTGGGTCAGCGCAGCGAGGTCGACGGCATGGATGTGTGGCGAAACGGCGGTCCCGATCGAAAGTTCCGCGAGATCGGCCGCATCGAGGACTATGGGGACAGCAGTGTATTCGCACGTAACCGGAGAATGGCCGACGTGGTAGAACTGGCCACCGCGCAGGGCGGGGATGCCGTGGTTGCTGTCCGCAGCGATGCCTCCGGCTGCGCGCCGAACCGGATCGGCGGTGCCAACTGCACCGACATGCGCGTCTTCGTGGTGATCGCGTACACCGAATGAAACTGATCGGCAAGCCAGCCGCGCCGCTGCCTGCAATCGAATTCAAAATCGGCCTGGCCGCATACGCGGCCGCTGCCATGCGCGCGGAAGACCATCCGAAGGCCAAAGCAACATGACGGCTGCGCAACGAAATACCGACGGCAGGATAATCAGCCGCATCGCCGTCGCTGGCGCATTCGTCCTGGTTGCCGAAGACCTGCTGGAGGGTTCACGCGAGATGCTGCAGGCGTTGCAGCCTGGGGACACAGGAGAAGCGGTATGAACTGGGCGGAAATTGCGTCGGTGTCGGTGACGTTATTCTTCGTCATGGACCCGCTCGGCAACATCCCGATCTTCAATGCCGTACTGGCCGGCTGCGACAACACCCGCCGCACCCGGATCGTCGCGCGCGAACTGTGCCTCGCACTGGTAATCCTCCTCGGATTCCTGTTTGCCGGCAACGCGATCCTGGGCTTCCTCGGTCTGAGTCAGTCGTCTCTGAGCATCGCCGGCGGTTTGCTGCTTTTCATCATCTCACTGCGGATGATCTTCCCGAAACCGGTGGCGGTTGAGGACATCGACGGCGCCGAGGATCCTTTCCTGGTGCCGCTCGCGATCCCGTTGATCGCCGGACCCTCTACGATCGCGATGCTGCTGCTGCTGAGTTCCAGTCAGCCGGGACGGATGCTCGACTGGAGCCTCGCACTGTTGCTCGCATGGCTTGGCACGACGGTGCTGCTGATCTCATCGCCGATCCTGATGAAAGTGCTCGGTACACGCGGATCGCGCGCACTCGAGCGGCTTATGGGGATGATCCTGGTGATCATGGCAACGCAAATGCTGCTTAACGGCATCCGCGATTTTGTTAACAGCCTGTAGAGGCGCCAACGCGCGAATCGGAGGACTGTTTATGCCAACCCACCCGCTTGCCACCTGGCATGAACTGGTGCGAACGCGCAATCCGGCCGGTCTCGATGCACTGCTGGCCGACGACGTGGTTTTCTACTCGCCGGTCGTACACACGCCTCAGCGCGGCAAAACCATCACCGCGCAATATCTCGGTGCCGCGTTTCATGTGTTCTTCGATGAGTCGTTTCGTTACGTTCGCGAGATCGCCGACGATCATGGCGCGGTACTCGAGTTCGAGGTCGAAATCGACGGCATCTCGGTCAACGGCGTCGACATGCTGAAGTGGAACGAGGACGGTCGAATCGTCGAGTTCAAGGTGATGATCCGCCCTCTGCAGGCAATCAACCTGATTCATCAGAAAATGGCAGCAATGCTGGCATCGGCTCGCCACGACAGCGGATAGAACGGCTGTGCGCGAGCCGGTTGAAAGAGCTGCAGGCAATATGGAAACAATCCGCCACACCATCGACATCGATTGCTCGCCGAGAGCGCTATACGAATACATCGCGCAGCCGTGGCGCTGGCACGAATGGCATCCCAATTCGAAATCGGCCCAGGTGCAGAACAAGGCACTCGGCAAGGGCGACACGTTCGACGAAGTGTATGAGCTACGCGTGCTGCCGTTTCCGCCGCTTACGCTGCACCGGCTGCTCCACTGGCGGGTCGTGGAGGAATCGCCATATACCTACTGGGAGATCGAGGCCACGACCAAAGATGGCCTGATCAACATCGCGTATAACTACGAACCGGCGAGCGACGCAGTTCGTTTCACCCGCACCGTGAAATTCAGTTTGACGGGCATTACCAGGTTGCTTTCTCCGCTGCTGAAAAAGCGCAATACGGAAATGTCCGAAGTGGCCCTGGCAAACATGAAGCGGGTTATGGCGACAAACGCGCAGTGGCCACTGCATCGGTCCGGCAGCGACCGTCGGCGATGATCCGCGACGCGACCGAAACGGACTTCGACCGTATCGTCGACCTGAACGCCGCATCGTCGCACCTGACCAGCGCGATGGATCAGGCCCGGTTGGCCCGCCTGCATTCAGCGAGTGCGTATCACCGCGTTGCCTGCGTTGGCGACCACGTCGCCGGTTTCTTACTGGTGTTCGACGAAAACGCCTCCTATGACAGTGTGAACTACCGCTGGTTCGTCGAGCGTTATCAGCATTTTCTCTATATCGACCGGATCGTCGTCGATGAGCGCTGCCGCGGCGCCGGGCTCGGTTCGGCGCTTTACCGCGACCTGTTTGCGTTCGCCCGTGATGGCGGTGTGCAATTGATTACCTGCGAGTACAACCGGGTTCCGCTCAACGCCATCTCACGCGAGTTTCATGCAAGCCTTGGCTTCTCAGAAGTCGGCACGCAATGGCTCGAAGGCGGCAAGAAGCAGGTGTCACACCAGGTCGTCGAAATTGGCGCGACGATACGGTGACAGGTCGCAGACCGTATCCGCGGCAAACGGCGGACCCGACACGGACCGTCGCTGCGACCTCGCAACGACGCAAGCGCTGCACTCGCCGGACAACAGAGCCGTTATCCCGCGAGAAAATGTGCTGCAAATTTTTCATCCGGGAAGGTCGCCGTATCGACCGATCCGCCGATGTTGAGGTTTCGCCAAAGAACCGCTGGAAAAGTCGGGACGAAATTGATTATCGTCGGTGCAACTTCAGCCAGAGATGTCAGGCCGGTGCGGGTAAAAGGCAAGATCACATCGTGGAACGATGACCGCGGCTTCGGTTTTGCAACACCGATGGGCGGCGGCAAGCGGGTCTTTATCCATATCAACGCGTTCACAAACCGCGCGCGCCGCCCCGAGGTCGGCGAGGTCGTCACCTACGCGATTTCGACGGATCGTCAAGGCAGGCCGCGCGCGGCCAACGCAACGCTGGCGGGCGATCGTCCGCGACGAACCAAACAGCATCCCGGCGCGAAGGCGTCTGTACTGAATGCGGGTCTGTTTCTGATGCTGGTCGCCCTTGGTGTACTTGTCGCAAACACGCCGCTGTGGGTCCTGGTCGCCTATCTGTGCATGAGCGCCATCACATTTACTGCCTACGCTGTCGACAAGGCAGCCGCGCGACAGCGCGGCTGGCGAACAGCGGAAAACACCCTTCATCTTCTGTCGCTCGCGGGCGGCTGGCCGGGTGCTCTCATCGCCCAGAAAAAGCTGCGTCACAAATCGCGCAAACAACCGTTCCGCGCGATTTTCTGGCTCACGGTACTGCTGAACTGTGCCATGTTCGCTTGGACTTTCACCGAGTCCGGCGCTGATACGCTGCGCTCACTGGCTATCGGATTGACTTGAAAGTACTCACACTGGGGACCTGATCTCGTTCTGCTCAGCGCGCAGCCCGCCATGCACCGACTGCATGCGATACTGCGCAGATTGGCGGTAACGACCCGGTTTGACACATGAGCAAGATACCCGCTTGCCCACAATGTGGCTCGACTTTTTCGTACAGAGACCGTGACCTGTTTATCTGTCCGGAATGTGCACACGAGTGGGCGAAAGAGGCTGCCGCGGAGACACCGGACGAGGCGCGCATCGTGACCGATGCGAACGGCAACCGGCTTGCCGATGGCGACAGCGTATCAGTCATCAAGGATCTCAAGATCAAGGGTTCGTCCGCGGTCGTCAAGGTCGGCACCAAGGTCAGGAACATCAGGCTGGTCGAGGGTGATCACGATATCGATTGCAAAATTCCCGGGATCGGGGCGATGAAACTGAAATCGCAATTCGTAAAAAAGACCTGAGCGAAGACGTGAGTGGCGACAATCCGCAACCCGACGCCGATCGACCCGAAGTCCTTCTGGTCTACGACAAGCAATGCCCCGCCTGCGATGCGTATTGCCGCCTGGTCCGGATCCGCGACACGGTCGGCGACCTCAGAATCGTCAATGCGCGGGAGCGCAGCGAGGTAATGGACGAGATCACCGCGCAGGGCCTCGATATCGATCAGGGCATGGTGCTAAAAATGGGCGGGCAGCTCTACTATGGCGCCGACGCAATTCATGCGCTCGCACTGATTGGCAGCCGCTCGGGGTTCTTCAACCGCCTGAACTACCGCATGTTCAGTTCCGCTGGTGGCGCCGCGCTGCTCTACCCGGTTCTGAGGTTCTTCCGCAATTTGCTGCTGAAGATTCTCGGCCGAACGAAGATCAACAACCTGGAAGCACCCGGTAACGAGCGTTTCTGAAGCCCAAAGGCGATCTGTTCTTGCGACCAGCGAAACCAGGGGCGCGCCAATTGGCTGCTCGCCAGACCGTTGCCACCTGCGATTCGGTTCGTGATTGCGCATGCGCACCAGGCGATAGCCTCTGTGCGCACCAGCGCGTCGTCGCCATCGAATACGGGAGTCGCCTCACAAACCGGCTAATCGCGCTGCGAAAATGTCGCAAGCAACTCATTGGTCACCTCCGAGCTGATCAGAGCAAGAAGATGGTCGATGATATGCGGCCCGGAATAGCCACCGAGATCCGCCGCGCTGACTTTTTGCATCAGCGCGAGCAGGTCCCCCGCGGCCGCGCTGAGGCGGCAACGACTTCGAAGAATGTCTGATCCCACGGCTCGCGCCACCGGAAGGTCTGGTCCTTCCAGCTCATGTCCGTGACCCGGGCGAAGCACGAACGAACGTATCAATTTCTGAGCACCGGCAAAGAACATTGCGTCCAGGTGCCGGCGCAGCAGAAAATGGATGCTTGCGTTTGCGCCAGGATGGAGTCGACGCTGTCCGCCGAAATGCGTTGGCGGGCATCAGCCGACCCGCCGTCGTCCAATACTCGGGTAAGTGCTAATGAGCTCCGAAACTCGCAAAGAGATCAGGTTTTTCGTGTCCTACGCACACGAGGATGACGAGTATGTGGAACCGTTCCTGCGCGGCCTCAAAGAGATGCTGGCGCCGTCGAAGACGTATCACTTCAGGTTCTGGCAGGACGCCGACATTCTGCCGGGCGAGACATGGCCGAAGGAGATCCACCATGCGCTGGAGACATGTACGCTCGGTCTCCTGCTCGTATCGCCGGCCATGCTCGCGTCGCCATACATCCTGGAGGAGGAACTGCCTGCGTTCGTTGGCAGCGGGAACAAACCCGTGATCCCGGTGATGCTAAAAAAGATCAATTTGAAGCGTCATGACCTTAAGGGGCTGCGGGAAGCGCAATTGTTTCGCCTCAAGGCCGGGCCGAATAACTACCGGTCTTTCGCCCAGTGCGGCTCCTCGCAGCGCAGCGACTTTTTGTACGACCTGCACGAGAAAATTGAGGACCGTCTCGACAGGCTTGTCGAGTAATCTCCTTCACTCGGGCCATGCGCCGTCGTGAATCGCCTCGCGCCCACCTAGCCCTGCAGCCGCGAGCCGCTGCGCTGCCTGCGGCGCCCCACGTCGATCCATTACTGGAGTGTGCGGGCCGCTTGCGCCAATATGTTCAGGAGGCGCCCGGGGGGGCATGCGGAAAATATCAATGTGGACCTGACCGCACACTGGACCGGTTTCGCGGCCGTCATCATATTCGTGCTCGGTTATGCGCTGGTGGTAACCGAGGAGTTCACCAGTCTGCGAAAATCCAAGCCGATGATTCTCGCATCCGGGATCATCTGGACCCTCATCGGTATCCAATATGCCGGTTCCGGTCTGGATCATGCCACCGAGGAGGCCATCGAGAAATTTCTGGTCGAATTCGCCGAACTGTTCCTATTCCTGTTGACGGCGATGACATACGTCAATGCAATGAGCGAGCGTCGGGTCTTCGATGCACTGCGTTCATGGCTGGTGCACCACGGGTTCAGCTATCGCCGGCTGTTCTGGGTTACCGGCATCATCAGTTTCTTCCTGTCTCCGGTCATCGACAACATGACTACCGCACTTGTGATGAGTGCGGTAATCCTCGCTGTAGGCAAGGGCAATGTCCGTTTTGTCAGCCTCGCCTGCATAAACATTGTCGTAGCGGCCAATGCCGGCGGTGCGTTCAGCCCCTTCGGCGACATCACAACGCTGATGGTGTGGCAAAAGGGAATCATCGATTTCCACGTTTTCTTCAAACTGTTCATCCCCTCGGCGATCAACTACCTGGTACCGGCAACGATCATGTCTTTCGCCATACCGTGGGGACGCCCGGCAAGCGATGATGAGGTCGTCATGATGAAACGCGGCTCGGTCGCGATCATGTGCCTGTTCGCGTGCACCATCGCGACCGCGGTTTCATTCCACAATTTCCTCGGACTGCCCGCCTTTCTCGGCATGACGACGGGCCTCGCGTATCTGAAGTTCTTTGGCTACTACCTGCGCAAGACGCATGTTCCGGTAGCGAGCGACTCCCTGGCCTATGGCGAGACCGGCGATGTCCAGGCATTCGATTCCTTTCGCGAGGTCGCGCGCGCGGAATGGGACACGTTGTTGTTCTTTTTCGGCGTAATCATGAGCGTGGGCGGGCTCGGGTTTATCGGCTATCTCGACAGCCTCTCCGGCTTTCTTTACACCGAACTCGGCGCCACCACCGCGAACGTGATGGTTGGAGTCATATCCGCGGTGATTGACAATATCCCGGTCATGGTAGCAGTGCTGCAGATGCAACCCTCTATGGATACAACCCAATGGCTGCTGGTCACGCTGACCGCCGGAGTCGGCGGCAGCATGCTATCCATCGGCTCTGCTGCTGGCGTGGCGCTGATGGGGCAGGCGCGGGGAATGTACACCTTTTTCCGCCACCTGCGCTGGACACCCGCGATCGCGCTCGGCTACGCCGCCAGCATCTGGGTTCATCTGCTGATCAACGGCCAATGACCGGGGGCGACTGAGCCGCCTTCAGCCACGCCCCCGGGCCGGTGCGGGAGCGCCGAAACCGGCGTTGCGACCAGCGCGATGTCGCGAGCTATTCACGCTCGTGCTCCACCCTCGGGAAATGCGATCCGCTATCCCGGAAGAGTGGCATGGAGAAACCGGCCCACAGGTGTGCTATTTTTTGCGCCGGGGACAAACCCGTTGCGGCGAGCCGGCGAGCCAGGTTGCAACGGGCATCGACAAGCTGGAGGTCACAATAATGCGAAAAACTCTCGGACTACCGGTGCTGCTGTTCGTTACGCTGTTGCTGAGCGGCTGCGGTTACAACGCGATGAACGCGGGCGATGAACAAATCAAGGCAGCCTGGTCGGAAGTTCTCAACCAGTACCAGCGCCGCGCCGACCTGATTCCTAACCTGGTCAAAACCGTCGAAGGATTCGCCCAGCAGGAGCGCGACGTACTCGTAGGAGTGACCGAAGCGCGCTCCAAGGTCAGCTCGATCCAGGCAACCCCGGAAATGATCAACGATCCCGCGGCTTTCGCCAAGTTCCAGGCCGCGCAAGGCGAGTTATCCAGCGCATTGTCGCGACTGCTGGTAACGGTCGAGCGTTATCCGGAGCTGAAATCCGATGCCAATTTCCGCGATCTGCAGGCCCAGCTCGAGGGCACCGAGAACCGGATTACCGTGGCCCGCAAGCGCTACATCGACTCGGTGCAGGAATACAACACCATCGTTCGCTCATTCCCGACCAACCTGACCGCGATGCTTTTTGGCTTCGACGTCAAGCCAAATTTCAGCGTCGAGAATGAGGCCGAAATCGCAAAGCCACCCGAGGTCTCGTTCGGCCAGGACAACTGAGCCGGCCATGGCGACTGTCTCGCGGATAGTCGCAGTCATCGTCGCGCTCGGCTTGTTGCTGGGCGCGGGGTTTGCGTTCGCGCAGGCGCCGCAAGAGATCCCGGCCCTGCGCGAACGAGTGACCGATCTGACCGGCACATTGAGCGGCCAGGTCCGTTCGGCGCTGGAACTGAAACTCAGATCGCTGGAGTCTCAGACCGGTAGCCAGGTCGCGGTGCTGATCGTCGGCACGACCGGGCCCGAACCCATCGAGGCTTATGCGCTTCGTGTCGTCGAGGCGTGGCAACTCGGGCGCGAGAAAATCGACGATGGCGTATTGTTCCTCGTCGCCATGAATGACCGGCGCATGCGTATCGAGGTCGGATACGGTCTTGAGGGCGCGCTCCCGGATGCGCGCGCAAAACGCATTATTGAAGACATCGTCGCGCCGAAATTCCTCAGCGGTGACTACGTGGGCGGAATCGAAGCCGGCGTCGATGCAATTGCAACGGTTGTCCGCGGTGAACCGCTACCGCGTCCGCCACGGCCCCAGGCATCCAGCAGCGGATTGGGTTTATTCAACCTGCTTCCGGTCATCCTGATCGTGTCGGTGGTCCTGGGCGGGTCGTTCAAACGCTCTCTCGGCACGCTGCCCGGCGCGCTGGTTACCGGCGGCATCGTCGGATTTGTAGGCTGGCTCCTTGTGGGACTGCTTGGCGCGGCGATCGTCGCCGGTATTGTCGGGTTCCTGATCACGCTGTTCACCGCGGTGGGCCCCGGCAGCTGGAGCAGTTCGGGCCATGGCCGCGGCGGTTTTGGCGGTGGCTTCGGCGGCGGTGGCTTCGGCGGCGGCGGCGGCGGTGGATTTAGCGGCGGCGGGGGCGGCTTCGGCGGCGGCGGCTCGTCGGGAGGTTGGTAGAAGGCATGACCACGGCAGCAGGCAGGTATTTTCACAACCTGTTCACCACCCGGTTTGCACTGACGCGCACGTTTCCGATTCGCGTGCTGGACAGCATCGAGCACGCCATCAAAGCATCGGAAAACCGCCACGGCGGAGAAATCGGGTTCGCCATCGAAACTTCGCTCGATTTGCCAGCGCTGATCCACGGCATTACCCCCCGCGACCGGGCAATAAAGGCGTTTTCCGACCTGGGCATCTGGGATACCGCGGCGAATAACGGTGTCCTGATCTACATCCTGCTCTCCGAAAGAGACATCGAGATTGTCGCCGACCGCGGGTTCGATAACCGTGTCGCGCCATCGGAGTGGGAGAGCGTTTGCCAGCATATAAGACAGGCTTTCAGGGAAAAGCAGTTCGAGAACGGCTCATTGCAGGCAATAGAGGAAGTGACGCAGATTATCGCTCGTCACTTTCCCCATACTCCCCGCGATGTCAACGAACTCCCCAACCGCCCTGTCATTTTGTAACGGCAGACCTGTTGCTACTGGCCTGTCAATCGGCCCGCTGCCATTCGGTTCGCCGCCCTGAACCGGAGAGGAAAGGCTTATGAACTCGTCGCCCCCGCTGGCCGCGCGCCAGCAACCCCGAACCAGCGAAACCCTCAGCGCGGCACGGTTGCGATGAGCAGACCGACCCGATTCGACCCCGTCGAAAACTGCATTGCCGTTACCCGAGACCTCGCGGCAATGCCGGTTGCCGCACAACCGGGCCCGCCGGTGGCGGTCGAGGGGCTGACGATTGGCATCGCAACAATGACAGTGAATGCGCCGCACGGTGCTGAGATGCATCCCGATGGCGACGAGGTACAGCACCTGATCAGCGGCCGCGTCAATGTCGTGTTCGAAGATGACGCCTTTGAAGCGGTTGTAATGCAACCCGGCGACGGCCTGATCGTGCCAAAATGCGCCTGGCATCGCGTCGACATCCTCGAGCCCAGCCAGATTTTCTACGCGACGCCAGGGCCGCGCGGTGAATACCGGGCGGCCCCGGGTGACGGACAACAGGAGCATCCAGGTGAGCTGAGACCTCGCTGCAGCAGCAAATCGATGCGGCCAACGCATACGAGACTCTGTTCGTCCCTGCCCTGTTCCGGCAATGGACGGCGCAGATCGCGGATGGCGCCGGGATCGGCCCGGGGCAGCGCGTGCTCGATGTCGCCTGTGGTACCGGGGTACTGACCCGCGAGGTAGCGGCGAGAGTGGGCGACGGACATGCTGCGGGGCTCGATCTGCTGCCGGGCATGCTCGACGTGGCAAGACGCCTCTCACCCGACATCGAATGGCGCCAGGGCAGTGCCGCAGCGCTACCGTGGCCGGATCAGACATTCGATGCGATCGTGAGTCAGTTCGGAATGATGTTCTTCCCCGAACCGGAGAAGGCGCTGGTGGAAATGCTCCGGGTGCTGGTCCCGGGCGGTAGATTTGCCGTTGCAGTCTGGGACGCGATCGAGACGATGCCCGCGTATGCCGACGAGGTCGCGTTGCTGGAACGCTTTGCGGGTAGCGTAGCCGCCGACGCGTTGCGCGCGCCTTTCGCGCTGGGCGAGCGCGAGCGGCTACACCATATCGCGCGCGCGGCCGATGCCGCCGATATCGCCGTCGAGACCTGCGCCGGCATGGCGTGTTTCCCGAGTATCCGCTCGCTTATCGAGGCCGACCTGAGGGGCTGGCTGCCGGTGATGGGCATATCTCTCGAAGAGCCGCTGATTCAGCAGATTCTGACCGAGGCTGAGATAACCCATGCCGACTACAACGATTCGCAGGGACGCGCGGTGTTCGCACTGTCGGCGCACATACTCACCGGCGCGAGGACATAGCAAGTGACAATTTCCACGGAACGCCCGGGCGGATACTGCGCCGGAACTGCCGACCGCAGAAAGTCGTTCGCCGCCGGAACGGTTCGGACGCTATTCGCGCCCCTGCTGATACTGGGACTTGTCGCAGCGGCGGCGCCTGCACGAGCGGAGCAACCGGTCACAGTGATCGAGCGCGACGGTACCGGCAACTGGGACCTGGAAAACGTGGCGGCATTCAAACGCGACATCGGTGCAACCAACGAGATTCAGGTTTCCGTGCAGCTCGACCTGACGTTGCCGGAACATGCCCGCACCGCTGCAGAGGCAATTAGCCTGTGCGGCGAAGCCAAGGCGGTTGTGTACACGCTGGAGACCGCGCTCGGCCCGCATCTGCTGAAGGTGATGCCACAGAAATGGCCGACTATGCGGATTCGCAATTACGTCGTGACAGCGGCCGGTGTCGATTCGCTGCTTGCCAGCGTCGATGTCCGCGCGATCATGCGATGGGTGGATGCGTACGGCGGCTTCACCGAGTCCTATGCACCGGGCCAGTACGTCGTCGGCCCTTCGGACATGCCGCCGCTGGCGATGCGGATCGCGCCAATCCGTTTCGCTGCGTCGCCGATAGCTGACTTGTGGCGAAGCCGAAGCACGGCACCGCACAAACCCGCAGCCGACAATGTCACTTCGCGGATCGGGAAGGCTGGCGCGCATGGCTGGCACAGAACCACACATCGGAACGGGAGATTTGGCTGGTCTTTTTTAAAAAACATACTGGCCGGACCTCGATCTCCTGCGACGCCGCGGTAGAGGAAGCTCTGTGTTTTGGCTGGATAGACAGCCTGATCAAGCGGCTCGACAAAGATCGATTTGCACGCAAATTCACACCGCGAACCGATACCGGAAGATGGTCAGCCGCCAACCTGAGACGGGTCCGCAAACTGATCGATAGCGGTCGAATGACCGCCGCAGGCCGCAAAAAAATCGCACCCGATGCAAAGGCACTGCCGGCCGTGTCCTCGCGCCTGCTCGAACCGCCGCCATTCGTCGCTGCCGCGCTGTCGTCCAACCCGGCAGCGGCAGAATTTTTCGCGCGCCGGGCGCCGTCCTGCCGCCGCGACTATCTTCACTGGATCGCGTCGGCCAAACGCGAATCGACACGCAAACGCAGGCTCGACGAGGCAATTGCGATGCTCGCGGCAAAGAAAAAGCTGGGCATGAAGTGAGTTGCACTGCTAGCCTGATCGCCGCGATATCCGGATAAAGGAGTCGATTGCCTTGAACCTGATACGTCGTTTACTGATCGATCCGTTTGTGGGCCGACAGCGTCTTTGGATCGTGTTCTGGTTGTACTGGCTGGCCGGGCGATTCATCATCGAACGGATAATCTGGTCATTTTCTCCCGACCAGGCCAGCGCGATAAAGATGACCATTTACTGGACGGGTATCTGGGCTGTCTATTCATGCGTCGCGCTGTGGCGCTGCGCCCCGAATACCGATTTTCGCTGGCTGGGACATGCAGCCAGGGTCATCGCCGTATTGAACCTGGTGCTGGTTCCGGTCGCCTTTTATTTGGTCATTACCGATCAGCTTGGCACCGCTGTAGACTAACCTTTCACGCCAGCTTCGCATGCCGATTCGCGCAACCCCGGACCAGCCCACCATGAGCAGAAAAGAAGACATTGCCGCATTTATGGCGCGTGAGTTTCCGCAGTCGAAAATTGTCGTCGAATCAATCGGCGACAAGTCGGCCATAGTTCGGCACAAGATCGGCATCGACGAACTGCGCCCGGGCAACACTGTCGCGGGCCCGGTAATGATGGGATTGGCCGACGCCGCGATCTACGTGGCGATACTGGGCGAACTGGGCCTGGTGGCATTGGCGGTGACGACCAATCTGAACATCAATTTTCTGCGCAAGCCCTCCGCCGCGGCCGACATCATCGCCCGTTGCACACTGATAAAGACCGGCGCGCGCCTCGCAATCGGCGAAGTCCTCCTCTATTCCGAGGGTCACGAAGAGCCGGTCGCACACGCGGTCGGCACCTATTCGCTGCCGCCGGCAAGGAATCAGGCCTGAACCCGCATGGCCAGCGTAATGGTCTACACTCGACTGTCGACGGGTCGATGACATCAGCGCAATGCGAGCGCAGCGAGCGGGCCCGGCCAGGGTGCCGGTGTCCGGCACGAGAAACCGCGGCAGCGCGCTTTTCGAACCCCGCTGCAATTAGTACTTGCGAACCGAGGAGATGCATGAAAATGTCAGCCGGCACAACAGACTTTCACGCCTCGATTCGCGCCGCCTGCGACATGTTCGGGTCGACTTTTTCCCGCGCCGATGCAGCCGGTATGGCTGAGTTGTACAGGTCCCGCGGGATATTGCTGCCCAAGGGTAGCGGCATGATATCCGGGAGCGAGGCAATCCAGGATATCTGGCAGGCCGCGATGGACATGGGCGTGGCCACGGCGAAGAGCGACATCGCCTAAGTGAGCGAACACGCGGATGTCGTGGTCGGCGTTGGTCAATGCACGCTGGGCGCTGGCAATGGCGATGTACTGGATCATGGCAAATGCATCGTCATACGGCGCAACGAAAACGGGCAGTGGAAGTTGAATCGCGATTTCTGGAATTCAAACATCGCAGACGCCGGCTGACGGCCTCGTCCAGCAAGGGCGCCGCTTGAGAGGTACCGGCACCGGTAATGGACATCTTCGAATACCTGTCCGTCGCGATATCGATTGTTCTCGCGATGGGGCTCGCCACGCTGCTGCGTGCGTTACGCGATGTGCTGGCGCCGGCCCGACGCTACTGGGTGCACGCGCTGTGGGTGCTGCAGATCGCGTTTCTGCATGTTCAGTTGTGGTGGGCGTACTGGGACTATGCATTCGGGGTCGCCTGGACCTTTCCCAAATTCATCCTGCTGCTTTTTCCACCGGCTATGCTTTACCTGACCGCGACAGCGCTGGTAGGGGCAGAAAAGGACGCTGCGTGGCGTGAGCATTTCTACAGCGTGCGGCGCTGGTTTTTCTCCCTCATATTGCTCTACATGCTAGCGGCAGTTTGTATCTCATGGCTCATCCGCGGGGTACCGCTGACCCATCCATACCGGATTCTCCAAGGGTTGCTGATAATCGTGTCCATTGTCGGGCTGAATGCACGCAGTCACCTGGTGCATGTCGCACTGATCTCGGCAACCATTGCGTTGTACTTTTTCTCGCAGATCATGTTCCGGTTTTTTCCGAACCCCCTCGGTTCCCACTAGTCCGGCTCGGCAGTGCTGCCGGCCCCGGAGTTCAGGGTGCAGGTCCCTGCATGCCGGTTGCGCGGGCAATCCGGGGCCCCGCTTGCCCGCTCTGCCCGGATCCGCCGGGACGGGCACGTTGCGCACCCGGGTCGCCACCATCATCTACAATAGCCGGGAGATTGCGAACAACAGGACAAGCCAGCCAATGTCTGCAAAATTTGCGCCCCGTTCCCGCACCGGGACTGGCGGCCGGGTCGGTCGCGGGAGGCGAGATGCTTTAGTCCTTGCGGTAATGCTCCTGCTGTCATCGTGCGCGAGTGGCCCGCAATCGCCGGCCGACGCCGTGCCTGCGGATTACTATCACTGGCGCGAGGCGGCGACGGATCGTCCCGCCGGCTGGGTTGTGATTCTGCCGGGATCGAGCGGACTGACCATTTTCGACGACGATAGTCATTATTTCGATACCGCAAACCGCTACAACGATCTCGGATTCGATGTTCTGGTGGTCGATTACAAGCCCGCGCTTCGCGCCTCGGCCAGCACCCCGGAAGGCGCTTCACCCGGGGAAAAAATCGCATGGATAACCGAACGCGCGATCGAATGGATGTGGCACGAACACCCACGCACCCGGACCCGCCAGGGCGTCATCGCGGCCTGGTCACTCGGCGCCGAAGGTGCGCTGCGACTGGTCAATGACGATCGCAAGACAAAGTCGCTGCAAATTGGATCCGCGGTTTTCTTTTACCCCACCAATTTCGAACAGGTGGAACTCGACAACCGGGTCCCGTTACTGATCCTGGTCGGCGATAACGACGATGTCACACCGGCAGCCGCGGCCCGCGCAATGGTTGATGACCGCAGCGCCACTACAGCGACCGTGGAACTCGTCATCTATCCCGGCGCCCGCCATGGGTTTGACATAGAGAGCCTGAAAACACCACGCACGATCAGGCTGCTGCCGCTGTTCGGGCCGTCCGCGACTTTCTTTTACGACGCAGAGGCGGCGCATGACGCCAACGAACGGGTCACCACATTTATCGCGGAGAAACGCTGAGCACGGCCGATGTGCGCCGGCATTGCTGTCGCCTGGATAAAAGATGAAACATCGCAGCATCAATCTGCGCGAAAAACTCGCAGCAATCACCGCAAGCTGGAGCCCAAGAGTCGTGGCCCAGCTCAACGACTACAAGGTCAAGATTGCGCGCGTGGAGGGCGATTTCGTCTGGCACAAGCATGACGATACCGATGAGCTGTTTTTGTGCCTGCACGGCGAAATGGAAATCGAGCTGTGCGATGGCTGCGTGCATCTCGCGGAAGGAGAGCTGTACGTTGTGCCGCGCAGTGTCGAGCACCGCCCGCGGGCGAAACAAGAATGTCATGTACTGATCATCGAACCTGCGCGGGGTCGTAAACACCGGCGACGCGGTGAGCAAACTAACCGCTGCAGGGGATCGCTGGATCTGATTCGGCCGTTTCTGCGGCGGCCGGTTGTGCTGGGAGAGCCATGCCGATGAATGTCGAAACCGTGGCACGACAATTTGCAGTTGCACTCGATGCCGAAGACTACGCGACTGCGCAAGCATGGCTCGCTGACGCGTGCACATTCGACTGCCGAGGTCAGCGATATATCGGGTCCGGCGGCAATTATTGCCGCATACCGCAGCAACGGATCATCCGCCCGCGACAGGTTTGATTCGATCTCCTATCGCAGCGATGTCAGCGCCATCGACCTGGATCATGCCAGGATTCGTTTTACTGACTTTCTCAGCAGGGCAGGCGAGAATTTCGTATTCGAGTGCGAGCAGATCGTCACGGTCGACCGCGACGGCCGGATTAGCGCTATCGAGCACGTCGACCTCGACGGTGCCCGCGAAGCATTGGCCGATTTCATACAACGCACTGAACCCGGCAATCTACCGGCCTGATTCGGGGAGTCCCCGGCCGTCCCGCACGATCGAATGCGGAACCTCGGATCGCGGCGCCTCGTTCCGGGTTTTTCCGGTCTGTGTGGCGCGGATGCGCTCGCATTCATACCGACCGTAAGACCGTTGCGCCGGCCCTCAGTGAGATTTTCACCCTGTGCGGAACCTGCATCTGCGGAGTCGTTGCGAGCCAACTGGAAGACCCGAGGGGCTGGGGGGAAAACCAGCGATTCATTTCCGCGAAAGTCGCTCCCTGCAGAAGCTGGACGAGGATCGCCGTTGCTATATAAAAAAAGGGGCGCGGCAATAGCCGCGCCCCCGATCGGATACATCAGGGAATCGGCACAAAGTCCTCGACAATGTCCTGCCAGAACGGACGCGGCACCACAAAGTCGCCGGTCCACTCGTAAAGCAGCACACCATTCGCCGCACCGATATAGAACAAGGTCCGACTGCAAAGCGGTGTGGGAATCGTCGCCGCTGCGGATGAATCGTTTGTAGCGATCCGGATGCGCGTCGTGAATTTTGCCGTGTTCAGTGACGATCAGTTGCGCGATACATTTCCTGCGTCGGCACCTTCAGGAAAAACCGGTTTGTGGAATCGCCATCGGTCGAATAAAACGCCTCGCGGATCGTCGAGTCGTTATCGAGCCGCCACTTGACGATCGACGTCCCCTGGCCCTGGTCATCGCAATCCGTGCAGCTTGCCGGGTAAAACTTGCCGAACCGCCAGTCCGCCGCTCGTGCTGCTATCGCCGCCTGGTCGAACAGGTTGATTGCGATCGGGCCGGCATCGTTGAACACGGTCAGTTTCTTGTTGTTTCCATAGGCTTTGCGGGCAAGAAACGGAGCAAATGCCGCGGCACCGGCGCCACCGGCGCTCGAACCTGCCACCATGATCCGGCCGGCATTCGGGAACATCTCTTTCGCAAGATCAATACCGGCGGTCACATTGCGGAGACCGCGATGGAAGCGCACCGGTCCTAACGGAAAATTGGCATCGGCGACATCGTTATCGCCGCTGAATACCGAGCCGTCGCAATAAGGCATATAGACAATCGACCAGTCGTCAATCGGATTCGGGCCCGCGCCGGCAAACTCCTCACCCCAGATCCCGACGGGCGGCGGCGGCGGTTCCTGGGCCTCAGCAAAAATGTTGCAGAAATAAAAGTCCTGCCAGCATGCGCCACCGCCCTGCAGCATGATCAGCAGTTTGGCGGGATTGCCTTTCTTCGTGAACGCCGAGAATGGCGTGCCGGCGATACAGATCGGGCCGTTGCCGCCGTCCGGGTTGAACGTGTGCTTGGTCCAGCCCTCGCCGACGTCTTCCTCGACAATCGGATCGAACGCATCCACGTATTTAAAGACACCCGAGGCTTCGAGCTCGGCTTTGGCTCCGGGGTTAAGACCCTTGGGCGGCTTCTTCGCTCCGGTAAGCATCACCGAGGCCAGCAGCAGGCCAACGATCGGCATAAGTCTTGTCTGTCGCAAACGATGCATATCCCTCTCCATGGATAAAACAAGTTTTTCGATAAAACGAGTTTTGTTGTTATTGAACCTGGGCGCCGCGAAAGGGTGTTTTGCGGCGCAGCTCGTAAATCAGTATAGACGCTGAATGGAGAAAGGGCGGCGCCGCCCCGGTGCGGTGCATAGTTGCGCTGGAAAAACACCTCGCCACAAGCATTATGTAAAGTTGCGTAGGCCCTGATTGCCTGCGATCGCATGCCGGGTGCCCGATATAGCAGACAGGATGCCGGCAATTCTGCCCAATCCGGAACGGTTGTCTGGCGAAAAGAGGTGCAGCATCGAACGGACTGAGCGTCTGTCCGGATATAGCTATAGAGGGGTCGGCTTGCCATTGACGCCAGAGGATCAATACGTAGATCAGCGACTGCCAAATTCTATGGGATTGTGAAACCATAATTAACGGTGAAGCGCGATGCATGCGGCAATGTTTTCGCAGGCGGTGCGATGCGGCGTCAGGCGCTGAACCGATGATGGGCGCCGAATATCGCTTGCGATGCCACTCGCAAAGATGGGAGGAAAACCATCATGCCAAATCTCCTCGATTACACGGACGGACTGAGCGGCTGGACCTACGGGTCCGGCGTGACAATTTCCGATGACCCGAGTGCCCCCGGAATACGGCTCCCCGGAGCGGAGTATCTTGCGAAGTGGCTCGGCGGGGCGGCGGTTACCGACGACGATGTGCGAATCTGGATTCTGCGGCTGCAAAGCCGGTGCCTGCGCCTGAGTATCCGCGTCGACTACATGGACGGTACCCACTACACGCATGCTGTCGTCGACCCGAGACCGGAAAGTACTGGCGGTGAGCCAGATCTCGCATTTATGTATTACTGCCAATTCAAAGTCGATCGGGACAAGCTGATCAAACAGTTCTCGATCACCAACATGGACGTGCATGACAATGCGACAGTGGCAGTGTTTGGGATGACGATGGCCGGGAATCTGCCGGAGGATGCGCTGGCCGGATACGCGATTGGGCGGCGTGCCATTGACCCACGCGCAATCGGTGCGCGATTTCTCGACCTGGAAATGAAACTCGACCGGGTACTCGCATTGCTGGACAAACGTCAGCTACCTTCCGAGGCAAAACAGCCGGGCGAATCAGTGGGTCCTGACAAAGGGCGCAAAGCCGCCTGACTCTTTAAGGGTCATAAAACAAGGGCCGCCCGAGGGGTGGCCCTTGTTTGCTCTGGGTAATGCCAAACTGCGCCTAACTGTCGTCGAGAGCTTCAGCCCGGCGGGCGATCTCTTTCAGCGCACCGCGCACGAGCGGTCCGTAAAGCGGCAGATGCAGGTACCAGTACAACAACCCCCAAAAGCCGGCCGGGTGCCAGTAGGCGCACATGCGGATCATCCGCTGCCCGCCCTGTTCACGAATCGTAAACTCCTGCACCCCCGAGCCCGGTGCCCGCATCTCCATCATCAGCGTAAGCCGTTTGCCGGGTTCGAGGCCGAGGACCCGCCAGCCGTCCACGATATCGCCCATCCGCAGCAAGTCAGGATCGCGGCGCCGGGTGCGAAAACTCGGACCGCCGATCAGCCAGTCGAAGGCCCGCCGCATCCACCACAGCGGCTTGTAGGCAAAAAAATCGCCATCGGACCCGAACTGCTGCAGGACCCTGAACACGGTCTCCGCGGATGCGCTGGTGACCTGCTCGCAGCAGTACTGTTTTGCGTAAAAGGCGTATTTCGGATTCCAGTCGCGGCAGGCAATGGATCCTTCGACCCAGCGCGCCGGCACTTCATGGTTTTTTTCCGCTTTAAGCGTGGCTGCCACCGACTCACGAAACGTCAGCAGGCGCTGCGGCACGAGCTCGCGCATCTCATGATCGTCGCCGATGTAATCATGCGCCAGGCCCTCGACCAGCGACATGGCCGTGGTAGGCGGCACCGAGGTGACCAAATAAAGCCAGTAACTGGAAAGCGTCGGCGTCAGCACCGGCACCGGGATGACAAGCGGTTTCTTGCCGATAAATTCGCCGTAGATGTCCATTATCTCCTGATAGGTGAGCGTGTCCGGGCCGGCCAGCTCGAGCACCCGATGACCCTCGAACGGCAGGTCGGCGGCCGCCAGCGAGTAGACAAGCACGTTCTCCAGCGCAATCGGCGTCGAGCGATTGCGTACCCATTTGGGCGTGATCATCAGCGGCAGATGATTGACCAGGTCGCGAATTACCTCGAAGGCGGCCGACCCCGGCCCGACTATCATGGCGGCTTGCAGCTCGATGACCTGCACCGAGCCCTCGCGCAGCGCATCGCCGACGACCGCGCGGCCCTCCATGTGCCGGGACCGCTTTTCCTTCGGCATGATGCCGCCAAGGTAAACGATGCGCCGGACCCCGGCCGCCTCGGCCGCCTTCCGGGCATTTTCCGCCGCGCGGCGTTCGACCGGAACGAAATCTCCACCGGTCCACATCATATGCACCAGGTAGTAGACGACGTCCGCCCCCTCCATCACCGGCGGAAGCGTGTCCGGCTCGAGCACGTCCACCGGCAGGCACTCGACCCCGTCCCATTCGCGGGCCTCGAGCACGGCCGGGTTACGGGCGGTCGCGCGAACGTGCCAGCCGTGGGCGGCCAGCGCCGGCACCACGTTGGAACCCATGTAGCCGCTGGCACCGAGTACAACGGCAATCCGCCCCCGCCCGTCGGGCAGGGAATAAGGCCGCTGTTCGGAAGCGGCGGCAGGCTTGTCCTGTTCCATATCGGAAAGTCTAGCGCGGAGTCGATAGCAGGAGATACAACGCCGTAAGCGCGAACCTGCATGTCAGGCGCGGGAGACGACCTCACAGCGGGATCCGCTCGCGCGAGAAATCCGGGAGGATTCAGGTCTCGATCACCCGACTTGGCGATCACTGGGCGGCAACGCGACACACGGACAAGATCGCCGGTTTTTCAATCGACGCCGGAGTGATGACCAGGCTTCGGGCCCGGCGCTGCCGGCTCGACCAAAACCGCTCGCCGACGACCCGGCGAACCCGGTCCTTGCCAGCACCGGGGTATTCAGGCTGGAAAACCGGGAGTGAATTCCGCGGGGGGCGGCGCCGGAGACGATGAGTCGGCCGCAACCGATTCAGCTCCCCCGCTACGAAAAAAGGGCCACCCGGTGGGTGGCCCCTGTCAAGCCGTGTTGATACCGGAAACCGCTATGTTATTCGTCCAGCAGCTTCTCGATCCGATCCATCAGGTCGCTCATCCTCGCAAACGCCGCCTGGTAGGCATCGGGTTTGCGCATATCGAGGCCGGCTTCCTTAAGCAGGATGTCATGCGGATGATCTGAACCGCCGGCACTCAGCACGTTGATGAACGCGTCGCGCACGCCCTCGTCGCCGCCGAGGAACTGGTTGGCGAACCACACCGCGCCCGACATCGAGGTCGCATACTGGAACACGTAGAAATCGTAATAGAAGTGCGGGATGTAAGCCCATTCGACACCGTAGGCGTCGTCGATCGTCATCACGCCTTCTTTTTCGCCGTGATACTTGCGCAACAGCGCCAGATACATTTCGTTCAGCTTGTTACCGGTCAATGGTTCGCCGCGTTCGGACACCAGGTGAATTTCGCGCTCGAACTCGGCAAACATCGTCTGGCGGAACACGGTGCCACGAATCGACTCGAGCGCGCCGCCAAGATAAAACAGCTTCTGCTCTTTCGTTTCGGCATTCTCGATCATGTACTCCTGCAGCAGGATCTCATTGATCGTCGAGGCCATCTCGGCGAGAAACGTGGAATAACCGAAAGTCTCCCAGGGGTTGTTTTTGACCGCGAGCATCGTATGCACTGCGTGCCCCCACTCGTGAGCGAATGTCGTCAACGACTCGTAATCGTCGTTGTGGTTCAGCAACACATAAGGGTGTACGTCATAAGCCCAGCCCGGACACGTAGGCGCCGCTGCGCTTGCCTTCCTGCGGATGACTGTGCATCCAGTCCTGGTCGAGACCGTGGCGCAGCAGTGACAGATAGGTGTCACCGAACGGCTGCAGAGCGTCGAAAGTAATCTCTTTGGAACGCTCCATGTCGAAGATGCCGGTGTCGGCTTCGATCAACGGCGGGTAAATATCGTAGTAGCCGAGCTGATCGATATCGAGCATCCGTGCCCGCAGCTTCAGGTAGCGATGGAACACCGGCAATGCCGCGTTGACCTGATCGACCAGCGTGCCGTAGATCTCCTCCGGCAGCGCATCGTTGAACATGTTCTGCTGTAGCACAGTGTCGAAATTGCGCGCCCGCGCCTGGAACACGTTCGACTGGACTTCGGCGTTCAGCGTCGCGCCCATGCCATTGGCATACTGGTTCCAGGTGCCCCAAAACGTGTCGAAGACCGCCTTGCGATCGTCGCGGTTCGGTGCAGATCGATAGCGGGTATAGCCGGACTGGTTCAGTTTGGCCTCGGTCCCGTCCGCCAGCGTCACCGTCGGCCATTGAATACTGGCATTGGCATACATCTGGTAGATCTCACCGGGACTGCCGACGACGAGACTAGCCTTGGCGAGGATTCCCTCGCCTTCCTCCGACAACGTGTGCGGTGCCTGGCGCAGCGTGTCGCGGATCTGGAATTCGAATTTCGACAGTCCCGGTTCCTGCTTCAGGAAGCGCTCGACCTTCTCCTCCCCGATCGCAAGTATCTCGGGACTGGTCCACGACGTCGCCTGCTGCGCATTGGCAAACAGCGCGCGCGCCTTGCCGAAACGTTCCTGCGCCTCCGGCACGCGCTGGTCCTCGTCGCGTTTAAGGCTGGCGTAGACAAATACTCGCGCCGCTTCCTTGTAGGTGTCGGATACTTCGGTCATGCCGTCGAGCATCGCCCGCGGACTATTGCCGAGAGTGCCCCTAAGACTTTCCAGCGCCTCGACCCGTGCCTCGACCGCCAGGCGCGCCTCTTCCCATGCCTGCTCGGACGGAAATATCTCGGTCAGATCCCAGTAGTAACGAGTGGTCTGCGCGTCGTCGTCCTGCGCAATGGCGAGCGGCGTCGACGCCAGCATCGCGAACCCGGCAATGGCGCCGAGCATGTTCTTGAGAATCATGAAAGTCCCCTGGTTGTGAGCTTGTTCGGCCGGCGGCGGCGCTCCCATGCGCCGTTCGCAGGCTTGTTTTGCATCAGGCCGACTGCCCGGCGCGCTGAGTTTACGCGATCAGCCTAGGCATTACTGACTGTCAAAACGGAAAGAAGTGCCTGCATTTTTCACTGGGATTTACCGCGATCAGGCGATCAAGCCAAAAAATCGCCGCGTCTGGCGAGTTACCAGCTATTTGCCCGGGCGATGACGATAGCAGAGACTAGGCGTTTCCGGCCGGCGCAGATACAGCATCCAGACCACGCCATCGCCCGCCGGCTACATGACCACCCAGGGGGAGAACACACCGGTGATACCCAGAAAATTACTGCCCGTGCTGCTGCTCGCCGGCCTTGCAAGCCCCGGCCTCAGCGCCGAGACGATTACCAACCAGATCTACAGCCAGAAAGGTCTGGCCGGCAAACAGGTCATCACCCGAAAAAGCGATATCGAGTACAGCGGCCAGCTCGATCTCGGCTGGAACAACCGGGTCGTCAAGATAGAGGAGAACGTCCGCGTGAACGAAGACGGCATGCCGGTCCGGTTCGAAGCGAGCGGCCTGTCTGCCTTTGGCGCGCCGATCGAGGAACGCTTCGAATGGAAGAACGGCGTCGCCTCATGGGAGAGCAATCGCGACGACGGCAGCATAACCGGTGAAGGTGACCGTTTTTACGTGCCGGCCGACAGTGCGGGGGCAACCGAGACGCTGATGATTCGTGCGCTCAAGGCAACCGAGACAAAGACTGTCGATCTGTACCCGAGTGGCACCGCGCGCCTGCAAGAGCTGCGCACGGTTACGCTGACACGCGACAACGAGTCGACCGAGGTGACCCTGACCGCGATCAGCGGCATGGATTTTTCGCCGAGCTTTGCCTGGTACGACGAGGACGGCAACCTGTTCGCGCAGAATCTCGGCGGCTGGATGCGGGTGATCCGCGATGGCTGGACGCTCGAGGACTTCGACCAGCTCAAGCAAATGCAGGACACAGCGGAGCAGGACTATCTCGAGGAAGTCGCCCGCCGCTACAGCCATGACTACAGCTCGCTGCTGATCCGTAACGTCAACGTCGTCGATGTCGAAAACGAAACCGTACTCAAAAACACCGACGTGTTGCTGGAAAACGGCCTGATCGCTGCGATCGGCGAGAATCTCAGTGCCGACACCGGCGCCGAGATCGTGGACGGCAACGGCAAGACCCTGATTCCCGGACTGTGGGATATGCACGGTCACCTGTCGAAAAACGATGGTCTGCTCAATATCGCGGCCGGGGTCACCAGCGTGCGCGACATTGGCAACGATCACGACAATATTCTCGAGATTGAACGCCTGTTCAATGACAACCAGGTAATCGGGAACCGTGTCTACCGCTCCGGGTTCATGGACAAGATGAGCGAGTACTCGGCCGGGCTGTCGGTGGAATCTATCGAAGAGGCACATCAGAAAATCGACTGGTTCGCGGACAACGGCTATCTGCAGCTCAAGCTGTACAGCTCGATCGACCCGGCCTGGGTCAAGCCGCTGGCCGAGCATGCGCACCGGCGCGGGCTGCGGGTCAGTGGCCACATCCCGGCGTTTATGACAGCGGAGCAGGCCGTCGATGCCGGGTATGACGAGATCCAGCACATCAACATGCTTTTCCTGAACTTTCTCGCCGGCACCGAGGTCGACACGCGACAACAACTGCGTTTCTCGCTGATCGGCGAGCAAGCGGGCACGCTCGACCTGGAGAGCCCGCAGTTCTCGGCATTTCTCGACAAGCTCGCGGAGAAACAGATCGTCGTCGATCCCACGGTCGCCACATTCCGCAGCCTGCTGCTCGGCAAGAACAAGGAGATCGATCCCGAGTTCGCCAGCGTTGCAGACCACCTGCCGCCAGCGGTCGTGCGCAACCTGAAGGGCGCGACGATGGATGTGGCCGATGACGAGATTGACGACTACCAGGCCGGCGCCGATGCACTCGTGACGCTGGTTGGCATGCTTTACAAGCGCGGCATCCCGATCGTGCCCGGCACCGATCACATCGCCGGTTTCACGCTGCATCGCGAACTCGAGCTGTATTCGCAGGCGGGTATCCCGAACATGAACGTGCTCGGTATAGCAACGCTGCAGTCGGCGAGGCTGGTCGGCGCCGCGTATCGCTCGGGTTCGATCTCGGTCGGCAAGGATGCGGACGTTTTGCTTATCGCCGGCGACCCGACCCGGGACATATCGGATATCCGCAAAGTG
Organism: uncultured Gammaproteobacteria bacterium; assembly: GCA_963699835.1. Taxonomy (GTDB): domain Bacteria; phylum Pseudomonadota; class Gammaproteobacteria; order Steroidobacterales; family BM003; genus BM003. Next base: position 62,023 of record CAVOVJ010000004.1, read on the forward strand.
GCGCTCGTGTTCAAAGGGCGAAACTACTACAAACCAGCCGAGCTCTACCCGGTGCTCGGCGTGAAGCCGTTCGTCGCCGCAGCGACACCGGCCAGACAATAACGATCGCGGTCCGCGCGGGCCCGCAACAGCGGCGCACGCGGGTCCGCGTTCTGCTATTTTTGGGTTAAACGCAAGCGGCTGCCGACGAATTGACAAAAACTCCGGGGAAAAGCGATGAAAACAGTTAACAGCCTTCTAAACAAGAAAGGCAGGCAAATCTGGGCCATCGGCCCCGATGCCTCGATTTACGAGGCGGTCAGCATGATGGCCGAGAAAGGGATCGGGGCGCTGCTGGTGATGGAGGGCGAGCACCTGCGCGGCATCGTTTCGGAACGCGACTACGCCCGCAAGGTAATACTCGCCGGAAAGTCGTCGCGACAAACTCCGGTAAAGGAAATCATGACGACCTCGGTGTTGTGCGCGAGGCTCGAGCAAAGCGTCGAGCAATGCCTGGCGCTGATGAGTGACAAGCGAATCCGCCATCTGCCGGTGGCCGAGGGGGACAAGGTGATCGGGCTGGTGTCGATTGGCGACCTGGTCAAGGAGGTGATTGCCGAGCAGCAATTCATCATCGAGCAACTCGAGCACTATATCGCCGGTCAGGTCTGAGCCTGGTACTGCATTGCCACCGCGTCGCCCTCGCGGCGGCAAACGGCTATAATTTTGCGGTCCTCGACACCGTTGCAATCAAAGGGAAGACCCAGTGAGTCACGATCGCCAGTTTTTTGACACTTTCATGCTGATTCTCGGCGTGTTGTTCGCCGCGACCATCGCACTGTTTTTCCTCGCCCGGCAGATCCACGCCGAAACCAAGGGGCAACATCATCTCGAGGATCCCGCTGTGCTGGCCAAAACCAGCGAGCGCATCGCTCCGGTAGGCATTGTCATACTGGACGGCGAGGCGGATACCAGCGCCGTCCCCGCCGCAACCGAGACGGTCATCGCCCAGGTTCGCACCGGATCGGAAGTCTATGACATCGCCTGCATGGCCTGTCATACGACCGGCGCCGGCGGCGCACCGAAAATCGGCGATGCCGCAGCCTGGACCGACCGCATCTCCAAGGGCCAGGCAACGCTGGTGGATCATGCGATCAACGGCTTCCAGGGCAATGCCGGCTACATGCCGCCCAAGGGCGGACGTGCCGATCTGACCGACGACGAAATCAGCGCGGCCGTCGAATTCATGCTGGGCAAGAGCCAGTAAATCTAGCCGTCGCCGAGCAGGCTGCGCAGGTCGGCGATCGCGGTGCGGCCGCGCTGGCGTCTCTCGTCGGCGCTGACGTTTTCGTCACGCTTTTCCCATTCGATTTCGTCCTTGGGTAATTCCTCGAGGAACCGGCTAGGCACGCAATTAAGCGTTTCGCCAAAGCGCTTGCGACTGCGGGAATGGGTGATCGTCAGCCGCCGCCGTGCGCGGGTGATGCCGACATAGGCGAGACGACGCTCCTCGTCGAGCGCTGCGCCTTCCTGGCAGGCATGATGCGGCAACAGGTTCTCCTCCATGCCGACCAGAAACACCTGGTCGAATTCCAGGCCTTTTGCCGCATGCAGCGTCATCAGGCTCACGACCTTGCTGCGATCCTCATCGTCGCGATCGACATTATCGAGGATCGCCAGTTGCGCTATCAGCTCGGCCAGTGTCGCATCGGGACGGTTACGCGCCATCCGCGACAACCAGGCAAACAGTTCACAGACGTTGTCCCACGCACGCCCGGCGGCAGCCGGGTCACGTGCATTTTCCTCGATCCAGCTTCGGTACCCGGCCTCGTCCACCAGCGCACGTACGACCCTGACCGCGTCGTCCTGCTCGGCCGCATCGGCCGTTTCGACGATCCAGCGGGCAAACTGGTGGAGGCGGCGCGCCGAACGCTGCGGCATGTGCGACGCGAGACCGAACTCCAGCGCCGCGGTCAGCAGGCTCGATTGCCGCTGACCCGCGTATTCCGCCAGCGCCTTCAGGGTCGCGGCACCGATCTCGCGGCGCGGTGTGTTCACGATCCGCAAAAACGCCGTATCGTCGTCGGGGTTGGCCACCAGGCGCAGGTAGGCCAGCGTGTCCTTGACCTCGGCACGGTCGAAAAACGACAGCCCGCCGCTGAGATGGTACGGAATCTGCTGGGTCCGCAGCGCCTCCTCGAATGGCCGCGCCTGGTGATTACCGCGGTACAGGATCGCGAATTCTCCCCACTCCGCGGATTTTGTCCGCCGCGCATGGAGAATCTCGCCGACGACCCGTTGCGCCTCGTCGGTCGCGTCCGCCGCGGACCACACCCGGATGGCGGCGCCGGGTCCGAGTGCGCTCCACAGTCGTTTCTCGAATACATGCGGGTTGTTCGCAATCAGGCGATTCGCCGCCGACAGAATGCGGCTGCTGGAGCGGTAGTTCTGCTCCAGCTTGACCACGGCAAGGTCGGCGTAATGGTGCTGGAGCTGGACCAGGTTTTCCGGCTGCGCGCCGCGCCACGCATAAATGGACTGGTCGTCGTCACCCACCACGGTGAAGTTCGGCTCCGCCCCGGCCAGCAGCCTCATCATTTCGTACTGGGCACCGTTGGTGTCCTGGTATTCGTCCACCAGCAGATAGCACAGTCTCGCCTGCCATTGCCGACGTACCTCGGCGTCGTCCCGCAGCAATGTCACCGGCGCGGTGATCAGGTCGTCGAAGTCGAGACCGTTGTAAGCCTTGAGGCTTTCGACATAACGTGAATAGACGCGCGCGGCCTGGAGTTCGAGCGGGTCCGCGGCCTTTTTTGCCGCCTCGTCCGGCGTAACCAGTGCGCTCTTCCACGCCGAGATCTTCGCCGCGGCGGCCTCTGCCGCGCCGCTCGTGGCATGGCCGTCCTGTTTCAGAATCTCCTTGACCTGGGACAGACTGTCCGCCGCATCGAATATGCTGAACCCGCGACGATAGCCGAGACGGTGATACTCGGTGCGCAGTATTCGCAGCCCGAGTTGATGGAAGGTCGAAATGAAAGGCCCGTCCCCGGTCTCTTCGTTGCCGAGCGCCGCCACGCGGGCGCGCATCTCGCGCGCCGCCTTGTTGGTAAAAGTGACCGCGCAAATCTGCGCCGGGCGAAAGTGACGGCCGCGAATCAGGAAGGCGATTTTCTCGGTGATAACCCGTGTCTTGCCGCTGCCGGCGCCAGCCAGCACCAGCATCGGCCCGGAGACCTGGGTAACGGCAGCACGCTGCTCGGTGTTGAGCCTGGGACACGGTGGCGGAATACGTCTCGGGAACGGGGCGGCGGCGCAGTCTAGCAAGCGGACCGTTTTAGCTCCAGCGCGCGCAGCGCCAGGGCCTCGGCAATGTCATCGCGGCGACAATCCCGCGCGCCCGCGAGATCGGCAATCGTCCTGGCCACACGAAGCACCCGGTGGGCAGCGCGCGCCGACAGTCCAAAACGGTCCAAGCGCCTGCGCCAGCAGACGCCGCCCGACACTGTCGGGCTCGCAGTAGAGATCGGTTCCGGCAACGTCGAGAGCGGCATTGAGCTGTCCGCAACGCGCCGAATCTGGAGACGGCGGGCAAGCGCCACGCGTTCGCGCACCGGCGCCGTGGATTCGCCGCGGTTGCAGCCCGGATAACAATTCGTCGGCACTGACCGGCGCCATCTCCACCTGCAGGTCGATCCGGTCGAGCAACGGTCCGGAGATGCGCCCGCGGTAGCGGCGCACCTGGTCACGACTGCAATGGCAGCGTCCGCCCGGATCGCCGAGATAGCCGCAGGGACAGGGGTTCATCGCCGCCACGAGCTGACAACGCGCCGGGTATTCGGCACGGTGCGCGGCGCGCGCGAGACAAACCTGGCCGGTTTCCAGCGGCTCGCGCAACGCCTCGAGCGCGGCACGACCGAATTCCGGCAGCTCGTCGAGGAACAGTACGCCGCGATGCGCGAGCGATACCTCGCCGGGGCGCGGCGCGGCACCACCGCCAACCAGCGCGGCGGTCGAAGCGGTGTGGTGCGGGCTTCGAAACGGCCTCGCGCGCCACCGCCGCGGATCGAAACCCTGGCGGGTGAGCGAAGCGATCGCGGCGACCTCGAGCGCCTCCGCCTCGTCCAGCCGCGGCAACAGCGCGGGCAAGCGGGTGGCGAGCATACTCTTGCCGCTACCGGGCAGACCCACAAGCATCAGGTTGTGTCCGCCCGCCGCCGCGATTTCCAGCGCTCGCCGTGCCTGCACCTGACCTGCAATGTCAGCCAGATCCGCCTCCACCCCGGGCTCGGGGTCGTCACAGCGCAGCGGTGCCTCGAGGGGGTCGCCGCCACACAGGCTGCGGCAGACATCCAGCAGATGCGCGGCGACTTCAACCCGAATACTCGGCACCAGCGCTGCCTCGGCGCTGTTGCCACATGGCACGACCAGACGCCGGTCACGGCGGCGCGACTGGAGCAGGGCCGGGAACAGGTCAGGCACCCGGCGTAATTCTCCGCCGAGTGACAACTCACCGTAGAATTCGACATCGGCGGTTTTCTGCGGCGGTACCTGTGCGGTGGCACTCAAGATGCCGATCGCCACCGCGAGATCGAAGCGCCCGCCCTCCTTGGGCAGATCGGCCGGAGCAAGGTTGACCGTGATCCGGCGCTGCGGAAATTCGAGACCGGCATTCTGAATCGCCGCGCGCACGCGGTCGCGGCTCTCACGGACCGCGGTCTCGGCCAGCCCCACAATGGTAAACGCCGGCAGCCCGCCCGAAACATGGACCTCGACCCGCACTTGCGGCGCCTTGAGCCCGTTTTGCGCGCGGCTCAGAACCGTCGCCAGGCTCACGGCCGGCGCCCTCGCGCCATCCGTGCCTCAGTCAGGCTTCGGCGCGGGTTTTTTTTTCCTGGTCGAAGCGGCACCGCCGGCGCGTTTCCCGGCGGCGGACTCGCTGCAGTCCGCGCTCGAGTTCTTCGAGCCGCTCCAGCAACTGCTCCACGCGCTCGCGGGTGCGCGCCAGCACGCCCGCCTGGACATCGAACTCTTCGCGAGTCACGACATCCATGCGCGCCAGCGTGCCTTGCAGCACGGCAGCGAAAGTTACGTTCTACGTCAGTGCGAAGATCCGTGATGCCCTCTGGCAGTGCCTCTGCCAGCCGCCTGGCCAGCTCGTCGATGCGCTTTGCATCCATCTGAAACATCCTTTGTCGCTTTGGTCGCATTCTGCTGGGCGGCAGCGTTGCAGTGCAAGCCGCGAAAGCGCCCAAAATGAGGGCATTTGCCACTTCATGGCACAGCAATCGCACCCGGATGGTGCACTGCAGCGAAGAGCCAGCATCCAATTTTGCCACTAAGTTATTGAATCGAATAAGAACCCAAAACTGGCACGATTCCTGCTCTGTATCAGGTTGGTTAGCAGTTCAGCGCGCGCCGTCGGCGCGACCAAGTCAACTCAACGATACGGGGAAGGAAAACACTGATGCGAATTATCACCACCAGCCTTGCAGCGACGGCCATGTTGGCCGCGTCCGCGGCTTCGGCCGAAGTCACCGGCAATCTGGGTTTCATGTCCAATTACGTGTTCCGCGGCATCGAGCAGAACGATTCGGCGGCGATGGGCGGTCTCGACTGGGAAGGTAGCGGGTTTAACCTGGGCACCTGGGCCGCCGACGTCGGACAAGGGACTCGAGATCGACTTCTACGGCGGTTATGGCTTCGATCTTGGCGAATTCAATCTCGGGATCGGCGGCACGTATTACTGGTACACGGACAATTTTGACGATGACTACAAGGAAGTGAACCTGTCGGCCGGCTGGCGCTGGTTCACCGTGAACGCCGATATCGGCCGTGGGACGGCTTCGGCGACGAGCAGGACTACCAGCACTACGCGCTTACCTGGGAATACGAAGGCTTCTACTTGAAGGCGGCGACGTTCGAGGACGATTTCGACGGCACCTACTACGAGGCCGGTTACAGCACCGAAATAGCCGGCTTTGACCTCTCCGGGGCTTATATCTACAGCGACGACGATCTCGTCGGCACCGATGACAACAGCAACCTGATGTTCACGATCAGCAAAACATTCGGCCTGATCGATTGATCGCGGCGCGGCCGGCCCGACCCGGCTGACCGCGACTGAACAAATCATCGCGAAGAAAACGAGTGGGAGTACACATTAATGAAGCTGATTACAGCAATCATCAAACCCTTCAAGCTCGATGACGTGCGCCAGGCCGTCGCGGAAATCGGCATCCAGGGGATAACCGTGACCGAGGTGAAGGGCTTTGGCCGCCAGCGCGGCCACACCGAGCTTTACCGCGGCGCCGAGTATGTCGTCGATTTTCTGCCCAAGGCAAAAATCGAGATGGCAGTGCCGGAGGACATCGTCGAACAGGTCATCGAGGCGGTCGTCAATACCGCACGGACCGGCAAGATCGGCGACGGCAAGGTCTTCGTCAGCGACCTCGAGCAGGTCATTCGCATTCGCACAGGGGAGACCGGACCCGAGGCTGTCTGAAGCCGGGCCGGTAGAAAGGAGACTCAAACGTGGAAAAACTTCTGGAACTCAGCTACGCGCTGGACACATTCTATTTCCTGATGTCCGGCGCGCTGGTCATGTGGATGGCCGCCGGCTTCACGATGCTCGAAGCCGGTCTGGTCAGGTCCAAAAACACCGCCGAAATCCTTACCAAAAACGTCGGGCTATATTCAATAGCCTGCATCATGTACATGGTCTGTGGCTACGGCATCATGTACGGCGACGGCATCTCGAGCTGGCTGCCGTCAATCGGCTTCCTTTCGGCCGATGACAACACGGTGGCCGCGGTGACCGCCGGCGGCGACGACGCGCCGTATTACTCGAACCTGTCCGACTTCTTTTTCCAGGTGGTGTTCGTCGCTACCGCGATGTCGATCGTTTCTGGCGCGGTCGCCGAGCGCATGAAGCTGTGGTCGTTCTTCGTATTTGCGGTGGTACTGACCGGCTTCATCTATCCGGTTCAGGGCTTCTGGAAATGGGGCGGCGGATTCCTCGACCAGGCCGGTTTTCTCGACTTCGCCGGTTCGGGTGTCGTCCATATCTGCGGTGCCGCGGCGGCATTGGCCGGCGTCATTCTGCTGGGGGCGAGAAAGGGCAAATACGGACCGGGCGGACAAATCAACGCGATCCCGGGCTGTAATCTGCCGCTCGCCACACTCGGCGCCTGGGTGCTGTGGCTTGGCTGGTTCGGCTTCAACGGCGGTTCGCAGTTAGCCGTCTCGAGTGTCGAAGATGCCAACGCGGTGGCACTGATCTTCGTTAACACCAACATGGCCGCCGCGGGCGGACTGGTCGTCGCATTGATCACGGCACGATTCCGTTTCGGCAAGGCCGACCTGACGATGGCGCTAAACGGCGCGCTTGCCGGCCTCGTTGCGATCACCGCCGAGCCGCTGACACCGACACCCGGCATGGCAACCCTGATCGGCGCCGTCGGCGGCGTAATCGTCGTGTTCTCGATCGTGTTTCTCGACCGCATCAAGATCGACGATCCGGTCGGCGCGATCTCGGTGCACGGCGTGGTCGGTATCTGGGGTCTGCTCGCGGTATGTATCACCAACGCCGACGCCAGCTTGATGGCCCAGCTGCTCGGGATCGGGGTGATCTTCGCCTGGGTGTTTGGCGCCAGCTTCCTGGTGTGGGCAGTCATCAAAGCGACGATTGGCATCCGCATCGACGAGCAAGGTGAGTATGAGGGCGCGGATCTGGCCGAGTGCGGTCTCGAGGCATACCCCGAGTTCAACACGACATCAGACTGATGGGTCTGGCAGGGTTACCGTCCGCTGCAGTTATACACAACGCCGCATTCCGGAATCGTGGAATCTCCCCCTCTCGATCCGGGTAAACAGCCCTCGGGCATCTGCGGCGGGCGTTAACGGAAGGCGGGCCATCATGGCCCGCCTTTTCTTTTTCTTTGCCCGGTCCTCACGGTAGACTGCCTGCATCAAATCCGGTTCGCCGGCTCACGGAGACAGTCTTATGAAAATGGTCACCGCGATCATCAAACCCTTCCGCCTCGATGATGTCCGGGAAGCGCTGGCCGAACTCGGCGTACAGGGAATAACTGTGACCGAGGTCAAAGGTTTCGGACGCCAGAAAGGTCATACTGAACTCTATCGTGGGGCAGAGTATGTTGTTGATTTTCTACCGAAAATGAAAATCGAACTGGCTATCGAGGATGATTTGCTCGAACGCGTGCTGGAGACGATTGTCAGCTCGGCGCGGACCGGCAAGATCGGCGATGGCAAAATTTTTGTTTCGACGCTCGAACAAGCCATTCGCATCCGTACCGGCGAAACCGATGGCGACGCGATCTGAAGCAGGGCTGCCATGACCCACACAATTGACGGTCGGGGTCCGGAGGATACACAGCGGTGAACGACAAACGCACTTCTCGAAACTACCTGCTGCTGGCGTTGGCCGGGGGCCTGATCTGGGCCGGCGCCGCCACAGCCCAGGTCTACACCTGGACAGACGAACAAGGCGTCGTGCACTACGCCGATATGCCTGACGACGAAGACGCGGAAATGGTCGCGATCGAGTCGCGTCGCAGTAACCCGAGTCAGATCGAGCAGGAAGGGACGAAAGAAAAGGCCGGGCGCCAGGTCGACAACGCCGTGCAACGCGAACAGGCGGAGATCGACGCCGAACGAAACCAGATCGATGCGCAGAACCAGGCGGCGCGCGAGGACGGCTGCGAGCGCGCCCGCGCTGCGGTCACCAATTACAACACCCACCGTCGTTTCTACAAACCGCTGGCCAACGGCGAGCGCGAGTGGATGTCCGAGGAAGAAGTCGCCGAGGCCAAGGCCGCCGCGGAGCAGGCCGTAGAACAATATTGCGACTGACCGCGACAGGGTCGCGCTTGTCATTACAAAGCAGCCGACGCACACTTCGCTGCGGGCATATTCGGTAGCACGCTCCCCGGGCGGGGCGTGAATCAAGCACAACAATGGAACGAGTCGGATTCGTGGGTCTGGGCGCCATGGGGGAACCGATGGCCGCCAACCTGAAGCGCGCTGGCAAGCTGGATGTAGTGTGGAATCGCAGTCCGCAGCGCAGCGCCGCTTTCGCGGCCAGTCACGCCGTGGCGGTCGCGGAAAATCTCGCGGGTCTCGCCAGCCGCTGCGATGTCGTGGTGCTGTGTGTCTCCGCCGACGACGATCTGCTGCAGTGTATCGACGCGCTAACGCAGCACTGTACCGCCGGAGCGCTCGTACTCGACTGCTCCACCGTTGCCGCGGCAACCGCGCGTGAAGCGGCGGCTCGCCTCGCCACTCGCGACATCGGGTTTTGCGACTGCCCGGTCAGCGGCGGCACCGAGGGTGCGCGCGCCGGCAGCCTGTCGGTCATGGTCGGCGGCAGCGAGGACGATTTTGTACGGGCCCGGCCGATCCTGGACGTACTCGGCGCTCAAGTATCCCATATCGGCCCGGTGGGCAGCGGGCAGGCCACCAAGGCGACCAACCAGATCATGGTCGCGGGAGTCAACCAGGCGGTCAGCGAGGCAATGGCGTTCGCCCGCGCCGAGGGATTGCCGCTCAACAAGGTTGCGGAAGCGCTGTCGCACGGCGCCGCGGCAAGCTGGTTTCTGAAGTTTCGCGCACCGAACATGATCCGCGGCGAGTTTCCGCTCGGGTTCAAGGTAGCGTTGCACGAGAAAGACCTGAAAATCTGTCAGGCCATGGCCGCGGCGCACGGAGTGAAATTGCCACTGGTGGAAATGACCCTGGTCCATTATGCGCGGCTGCCGCAACCGGACCGCGAGGAACAGGATATTTCCTCGCTGTTCCGGATCAAGGATGCGATGTTCGCAGACAGCGGCACGGGTGACTGAGCGCGTGGACCCATGACTGCACGCGAGCGCGGCGACCCGGCCCGGACCTCACCGATATTCCTGCCCGATTTCTGCAAACCGTCCATGGCGCTCGCCGTGGTGCTGGTCGCCGAACTCACCGCAATACTCATCGTCCTCGGGCGCAGATCGACGCAGGAGCAATTCTGGATCGACCTCGGCCGCACGTCGCTGTTCCTGTTGTGGGTCGGGCTCGGCAGCGCGGCACTGCTGTGCCTGCTTCGGCCTCGCTTGGCAGACGTCCGTGCCCGATTCGCCGGTCTGGTCAGCTTCGCGGTGATGACGGGATGCGCGGTACTGGTCGCTGAAGCGGCTTACTGGCTGGGTCAGTGGTGGTCAGCCCGCACCGGCGCCGTGTCGACGCTATTCCCCGATGCGCATCGCGAATTCGTGTTGAGAACAGCCGGAGTCGCGGCGATCGTAAGCGGCCTGTTGCTGCGTTACTTCTATGTATCGTTCGAATGGAAACGCAACGTCCAGAGCGAGGCGCGCGCCCGCGTCAATGCCCTTCAGGCGCGAATCCGCCCGCATTTCCTGTTCAACAGTCTCAACACCATCGCCGCGCTTACCCGCAGCGATCCGGAGCGCGCAGAAGAGGCGGTGGAAGATCTCGCGGACCTGTTCCGCGCCACGCTCCACGATGAACGCAGCAGGATTCCGCTGAAAGAAGAACTGGAACTGGCGCGGATTTATCAGCGCATCGAACAGTTGCGGCTTGGCAAGAGGCTGGAGGTGGAATGGCGCATCGACACGTTACCCTTGCGCGTGCGCGTGCCCAGCCTGATCGTGCAACCGCTGCTCGAGAACGCTATCTACCACGGCATAGAGCCATCCCCCGATGGCGGTACTGTCCGGATCACCGGCGCCGTGGAGAACGGCCGGGTGGCGATCACGGTCAGCAATCCGGTACCGGGCGACCCGGCGCCGCGCCGGCAGCAGGGTAATCGGATCGCGCTGAACAACATTCGCGAAAGACTCGAGCTTGCCTATCCGGGTCGTGCACAGCTGACGATCGTTGAAGAGCACGGTCGTTTCGATGTCAAGCTGCAATTTCCCGGGGAGAGTAGTGGCGATGAAAATTCTGATCGTTGACGACGAACAACCGGCGCGTGACCGGCTGCGTCGCCTGCTCGGAGAGGACGGCGAATGCGAGGTAATCGGCGAAGCCGGCGATGGCCGCGCCGCCCTCGAAGCCTGCGAATCGCTAAATCCGGACGTCGTCTTGATGGACATCCGGATGCCGGGCATGGACGGGGTAGAGGCGGCCCGCCACCTGGCGCGGCTCGATACACCGCCGGCGGTGATTTTTACTACCGCTTACAGCGAGTACGCGATGGACGCATTCGAGGCGCGTGCCGTCGGTTATCTGGTCAAACCGGTGCGCCGCGAGCGCCTGCTCGACGCGGTGCGCCACGCCCGCCGCCCGACCCTGGCGCAACTGCGCGCCCTCAACAGCGACGGCACAGACACCGCCCCGGCGCGAACACACATTTGCGCGAGGGTCAAAGACAGCCTGCGACTGATTCCGGTCGATGACGTACTATGTTTTCAGGCTGACCAGAAATACGTCGTTGTCAGAACCCGTGACAGCGAAATTCTGATCGACGAGTCACTCAGGGAACTCGAGGACGAATTCGCCGCAAGCTTCGTGAGAATCCATCGCAACGCGCTCGTCGCAGTGGCATATCTGGCCGCGCTGGAAAAAAATAGCGAGGGTCAGTGGTTCGCACGCCTGCGCGGCAGCGACCGGGCACTCGGCGTAAGCCGCCGCCATCTCAGAACCGTTAGGCAATGCATTGCCGACGGCATTACCAATAAAAACGAAAGCAGATGAAATGACCGACACTATCCGTATCGCTACCCGCAAGAGTCCGCTGGCACTGTGGCAGGCGGAACATGTTGCGGCCGCACTGCAACGCCACCACCCGCACCTGACCGTTACCCTTTATCCACTGTCGACGGAAGGCGACCGCATTCTCGACAAGAGCCTGGCCAAGATCGGCGGCAAGGGGCTTTTCATCAAGGAACTGGAAATCGCGATGCAGGACGGGCGTGCAGATATCGCGGTGCATTCGATGAAAGACGTTCCCGCACAAATGCCGGACGGTTTCATGCTCGCCGCAATCATGGATCGCGAAGATCCGCGCGATGCATTCGTTTCCGCCAGCATTTCGAGTTTCGATGAACTGCCTCACGGCGCCAGACTCGGGACCTCGAGCCTGCGCCGGCAGAGCCAGCTGCTGGCGCAAAGACCCGATCTGGAGGTGATTGCGCTGCGCGGCAACGTCGGCACCCGGCTGTTACGTATCGACGAAGGGTTTTGCGATGCGGCTATTCTCGCCGCGGCGGGACTGAAGCGGCTGGGTCTCACCCAGCGCATTCGCCAGCACCTGCCGATCGAGCAGTGCCTGCCGGCGGTGGGCCAGGGAGCGGTCGGAATAGAATGTCGCGATGGCGACAAAAAAATCGCCGGGTTGCTGCGCGCGCTGGGGGACAGTGTCACCAGCCTTTGCGTTCAGGCTGAACGAGCGTTTGCCGCGGGTCTCGGCGCAAGCTGCCAGTCACCGATCGCGGCTCACGCCACGATCGACAATGAGACGCTGACATTGCGCGCCCGAGTCGTCTCGCCTGACGGAAGCAAGCTGATCGAGGCCGAACTCGAGGGGCGCAGCGATGCGGCCGAAGCCATAGGAGCCGCGTTGGCACAACGGGCACTGGCGCAGGGCGCCGACCAGATCCTGGCCGCGCTGCAATACTGAACCGTGGGCGCGAGACTAAAGGGTCATCGCATTCTCGTCACCCGCCCATGCCCGTTTAACGAAGAGGCCTGCGAGCTCATTCGCGGCGAAGGCGGTGAAGCCATTGCGCTGCCGGCGATTACCATTGAAGCACGGCCGGCGCGGGCCCAAGCCATCGATTACGACTGGGTCATCTTTGTCAGCAGGAATGCAGTGATGCATGGTCACGCTCTGCTGTTGCAAGCGTCTTCGGGTCGTCCGCGCCTTGCTGCTGTCGGTAGCGCCACCGCGGCGGAACTGGAGCGGCTTGGATTTTCCGATGTCCTGCGTCCGGCCAGCGGGTTTGCGTCGGAGGCCCTGCTCGAGCGCGCCGAACTCGACACTGTTGCGGGTCAGAACATTTTGATTGTGCGCGGCAACGGCGGCCGTGAGCTTCTTGCGGACACGCTGGGCGAACGCGGTGCGCGAGTCGACTACGCGGAGGTCTACCGCAGGGCTCGAGCCTGCCCCGCCGCCGCCCGCCTGGCCGAAGTACGGCGCCAGCTCGCCGCGGCCGCGATCGACTTCGTTATGGTCGGCAGCGTCGAGATAATGGAGGCGCTGATGGCTCTTCTCGGTCCCCCGGCCACCACGCTGCTGACACGGACACGGCTGGTTACCGCCAGTGAACGTGTGGTAAAAAAGGCTGAGTCACTGGGGCTTGGGCGTCGTATGTTGCTCGCATCCGGACCACAGGACGCACTGCTGGTCGATACCATCGCCAACGAACCGGCAGCCAAAGATACGACCTGAGTGCAGCTGGCAGGGACAACTCGGGCGGCGACCTACTCCGACTGATGCCGGGAAGACATGAGCGATACTGGAAAACCCACCGACGAGATCCGTGACGACGGGGCAGCGATGCCCGTCACTGAACCGCAACCGGAAATCGCCCACTCGGCGCCAGGTAACGGCGGCCCGCCCGCACCGGAGGCCGAGCCCGCGCGCGTTGAACAGCAGGTTATCGTCGAGCGCAAATCCGGTTTTGCAACGGCAATGGCGATTATTTTCAGCCTGCTCGCGCTCGCTGCATGCGCCTATTTGTGGCTTGAGATCGAACGTATCGATGGCCAGGCCGGCGCACCGGACGCGGGGCTTGCGGCGCTCGCCGACGAGCAGCGCGGGGCACTGGCGAGGTTGCGGGATGATCAGCAAGCGCAATTGGCGACATTCACGGATCAGCTGACCCAGCTCGGGCAACGGATCGATGAGGCGGCAAATGCCGCGCCGGTCATTGCCACCGAGCAGATGCCAGTACAACTCGAAGACCTGATCGGAAGACTCGACGCGCTCGAGAACAGCGCCTCCGGGCAAATGCCCGTCGAGCTCGAAGACCTGACCGGGCGACTCGTCGCGCTCGAGAACAGCTCCGCCGACACCGAGGCGGCGATGCAGGCGCTGGCGGATCAGATCGCCCGAAGCGAACCATCCGAAGGGGTCGACCCGGCGCTGCTCGAAGAACTCAGTGCGCGCATCGACCAGGCGGAAGCGGCCGCAAGCGCCGCGCCCCCGCCGGTCGTGGTCCCGGTAAATCAGGATTTTGCACTACAGGAGATCGAGTCGTATCTGCGGGTTGCCAACCGCCAGTTGCAGCTCGCCGGCAACTTCGCGGCGGCGAAATCGGCGCTGGGCTTGGCGGATGAGCGCCTCGCACAGCTCGACAATCCGGTATATCTCGGCGTGCGCAACGAGATAGCGGAAGAGATCGCGACACTGCAGCGAGTCGAACAACCCGATCTGACCGGCATCGCGCTCGCGCTGTCGGCGTTGTCGGAGCAAGCCTCGGAGCTGCCATTGAAGGGTCAGGACCGGGTGGCACCCGCGGCGGCACCGGACCAGGCCGGCACCGTGACCGGGACGCAGGCGGGCTGGGACCGGTTCGTGGCGTCGGTACGCGACGCGCTGAAGGGCCTGGTGGCGGTGCGCCGGACCGATACTTCGGTCGAGCCGCTGTTGCCCCCCGACGAGGTCTACTTTCTCTATCGCAACCTCGAACTCAAGCTCGAGGTCGCGCGACTGGCGCTGCTCCAGCGCAATGAAGAGGTCTACCGGACCAGCCTGCGCGGCGTACGCAGCTGGCTCAACACGTATTTCGACACCCAGGACGGTAGCGTTGCCAACGCGCTCAACCAGATCGCCGATCTCGAAGGCAAGCAGATTGCACCGACACTTCCGGACATCAGCGGCTCGTTGAAGCTGCTGCAGCAGACCAGGGACGGCGCGGAAGCGGACGCCATATGAAAGCCGGCCTGATTATCGTGCTGAGTTTGCTCGGCGGCGCACTGCTGGCAGCGGCGCTGATCGAGGATCCCGGCTACGTGATGATCAATCTGCGTGGTTACCTGATCGAAATGTCCGTGCCGATCCTGGTCGCGGGTCTGATTGCACTGTACCTGGCACTGCGTCTGCTCGCGCGGATCTGGCGCGCGCCGCGCCAACTGGGGCGCGCGTCCGCACGCCGCCGCAAGGAGAGCGCGCAACGGCAGATGGAGCGCGGGCTGACTCTGCTCGCCGAGGGCGACTGGAACCGCGGCGAGAAATTTCTTTCCCGGGCGAGCCGCCGGGCCAGCAATCCCCTGCTGGGATACCTTGGCGCCGCGCGCGCCGCGCACCAGCAGGGCGCAACCGAGCGCTGCGAGTCGTGGTTGCGCCTGGCAGCCGAGTCCGACCCCGAATCACAGGCGGTTGTCCTGTTGACCGAGGCCGAATTGCAGATCGAACGCGGCGACCTCGGCGCCGCTGCCGCGACTCTCGACCGGGTGGCCGAAACCGCACCGGTCAATACGCGGCTGCTGCAATTGCAGGCCCAGGTCTACGAAAGTCTCGGTGACTGGCAGCGACTGTCCACGGTGCTGGCGGCGCTGAAACGGCGCCACGCGGTCGACGATACCGAATACCGGCGCCTGGCCACTGCCGCGTATAGCGGTTTGTTCGCCGCTGCCGATACCGACTACGACGGTGCGGTCGAACTATGGCGAGCGCTGCCCAAGGATCTGCGTGGCGACGAACATCTCACCGCCGCCTATATGCAGGCCCTGGTTCGCAACGACCACCAGCAGGAATCCGAGACGTTCATCCGCAAAGCCCTGCGCAAGAACTGGTGGCAGAAACTCGTCGCCATATATGGCCGCCTGGAGGTAGTGGACAAAGCCGCGCATCTGCGCCATGCCGAGCAGTGGCTGGACCATCATGGCGAAGACCCGGTACTGTTATTGGCTGTCGCGCGCCTGTCCATGGCTAACGAGCTTTGGGGGAAAGCGCGCAGCTATCTCGAAAGCAGCCTCGCTATCGCACCCAGTGCCGAGGGCTTCGCGTTGTATGGCAACCTGCTGGAGAAGCTCGGCGAGGATCAACACGCGTCGGAGGCATTTCGCTCCGGCCTGCAACTTGCAAGCGGGGCCGGTAGCGGCCTTACCGCGTTACCGCGCAATCGCCCGGTTTCCCGCGAGGCCTAGCGATCGCGCCGGTCGCGATCCATTGCTCGCAGCGCCTCGGGCGAATACTCGAACGAATCGAAGAAAAGGCGCTCTGGCGGCAATCCGTTGGCAGGCAGTAGCCGCTGCCCGGCCTCGATCATCGGCGGCGGCCCGGCCATGTACACGTCGACCGGCGACAGGTCCGGGTACGTGGCGATAACGGCCTCGTGCACAAATCCGGTTGCGCCGTTCCAGCCCTCGTCCGCACCCGGCTCCGACAGAACCGGTGTATAGCTAAACAACGGCTGCTCGTCGCGCCAGCGCTCGAGTTCGCTATCGTGGTACAGGTCGGCGGCGGCGCGCACACCCCAGAACAGGTGGACCGGCGCATCCAGACCCTGCGCGATGGCCTGTGACAACATGCTCAGGATCGGCGCGAGACCGGTGCCGCCGGCGACGAACAGGCGGGTCCGGCCGTGCCCGGGGCGCAGACGAAACGCGCCAAACGGCCCCTCTATCGTCAACAGCGCACCCTCGCGCAGTGCACCGAAAACCTGCTCGGAAAAACCACCGCCGGCAACGCGCCGGATATGAAGCTGCAGGAAGTGCGGGTCGGAAGGATCGCTGGCGATCGAAAAACTGCGGCGGTGGCCCCCATCGAGCAAGACATCGAGATATTGCCCCGCCTCGAACGGCATCGGCTCCACCGCCGGGAGTTGCAATGTCACGCCCATCACATCGTGACCCAGACGCGCGAGTCTGAGCACCCGGCACGGCACCCGCTTGATCCGGATCTCTTCGGGGGACACGACGGCCTTTGCCTCGATGACAACGTCACCACGCGGACGAGCCTGGCACAACAAGGCGTAACCTTGCCCGATCTCCGCGGCGGTCAATGCCAGCGGGGGACGAAAGGGATAATCGAGTTCGCCGTGCAGCAGCCGGGCACGGCAAGATCCACAGCTGCCGCCACGGCAGCTGTGCGGCAGATTGATGCCTGCATGCAGCGCCGTGTCGAGGATCGACTCATCGGCCGGGACCGACAAGCATTGCCCTGAGGGCATCAGTTTGACCGTATCTTTCATGCGGATTTCTCGCATGCTCCGTATTATTGGGCGGTCGCCAGAACGGAGAGCCTCCCCCATGAATACCCCGCCACAGGGCCTGATCATTGCCGGTTGCGGCTATACCGGGCAGCGGCTGGCAGCACTGGCGCACGCGGACGCTCTCCCGTGCCGCTGCATCACCAGCCGCACCGAAACCGCCACAACGCTGACCGCGGCCGGTTTCGACGCTTTCGCTGTGGACCTCGATGCGGATGTCACAGCGCCCGTTTTGATCACGCCTGGCGCTCCCACAGTCATTGTCTACCTCGCCCCGCCGCCGGCCAGCGGCGATTCCGATCCGCGTCTCGCGAGGTTTCTGGCAGCGCTCGAGGGCCCGGCTCCGGCGGGCATTGTCTATGTCAGCACGACCGGTGTCTATGGCGACCGCGGCGGCGCATTGACCGACGAAACAGCCCCGGCACAACCGCAAACCGGTCGCGGGCGGCGCCGCCTCGCCGCCGAGGGGTTAGCCCGTTCATGGGCAGAAGCCAACGGGATTGGCTGTATTCTGCTGCGCGTGCCCGGCATTTACGGCCCCGACCGGCTGCCTTTGGTTGGCCTGGCAAACCGAGTCCCGGTGATTCGCGAGCAGGAGGCGGGGCCGGGCAACCGCATCCATGTCGACGATCTCGCCGCTGTGTGCCTGCGTGCGGCTCGCTTACCGATCCGCTCGGCTATCTACAACGTCAGCGATGGCTGTCACTGGAGCAGGACCGAGTTCTTTACCTGTGTCGCGCGCGCGGCGGGGTTGCCCGAGCCCGAGCAACTGCCGGCCGCCGAAGTCCGGGCACGGGTCTCGGCCATGGCGTGGTCGTTCATTGCGGAATCGCGGCGGATCGACAACCGGCGCATGCTCCGCGATCTCGGTGTGCGCCTGCGCTACCCGGACCCGGCCGACGGAATCGCGGCGAGTCTTGCCGTCATGAATGCGGCAAGCGAGTCGCGATCAGGGCTGACTGCGTTTACTCTCCAGCCAGCTGACGATGGGCTCCCATTGGGCCCAGTCCGGCCATGCAAGATACTCCGGAAGTTCGAGCACGCCGAGGCCGCGGGTATAGGCGCGGACGTAGTTCTGGGCATCACGCAGTGACCCGATATATGGCGCCTTCGAGCGTTTGAGGTAAGCGCCAAGCTCGTCGAATATCAGCGTGTTTTCGCGCACCCGATTGGCGAGAAGTCCGATTTTGACCTGTTTGCGCTCGACTTTGCCGACGTGCATCAACTCGTCGATGAATTTGTCGGTTGCCTTCATGTCTATCGTCGATGGCAGTACCGGCGCGAGAATCGTCTCCGAGCGGCGCACCAGATCATTCAGCTCGCGGCCGTGACAGCGCGCCGGCGCATCTATGATGACGACGTCGGTAGCGCGCGCCACACCGCGCAGTCCGTCCTCGTAGGCGGCAACCCCCTCGATCGGCGCATAACCGGCGGGACGGGTGTCGAGCCAGTCGAGACAGGAACGTTGCGGATCGAAATCCGCCAGAACGACCTGCGCACCCTCAAGTGCAAAGTAAACGGCAAGATTCGTGGCGATGGTGCTCTTGCCACAACCTCCCTTCGAATTCAGAACGGTTATGTGACGCATTCCTGCCCCTTTTGTTCACGCGATTTCTGGCATCAGTAAAGTAGTGTCCGATGCAGCAAATGTCTATCGTGTTTTTTTAACGCTTCGGTTCGCGGCGCCAGCGTGGTCGAGACCGAGACTCGGCCACATCTCGTCGACACGCTGCGTGACGTCTTCGCTCATCCGTATCGGCCGCCCCCATTCGCGGCTGGTCTCGCCCGGCCATTTCCCGGTGGCGTCGATACCCATTTTGCTGCCGAGCCCGGGCGTCGGCGACGCAAAATCGAGATAGTCGATCGGCGTATTGTCGATCACTACCGTGTCACGACTCGGATCCACCCGGGTCGACACCGCCCACACGACATCGTTCCAGTCACGCGCATTGACATCGTCATCGGTGACAATCACGAACTTCGTGTACATGAACTGGCGCAGGAACGACCACACACCGAGCATCACCCTCTTGGCATGGCCGGGATATTGCTTTTTGATCGTGACGACCGCCACGCGATACGAACAGCCCTCCGGGGGCAGGTAGAAATCGACGATCTCGGGGAACTGGCGCTGCAGGATCGGCACGAACACCTCGTTCAACGCCACGCCGAGGATGGCCGGCTCGTCCGGGGGACGGCCGGTGTAGGTGCTGTGATAGATCGGGTCAGTACGGTGAGTCAGACGGGTAACCGTGAACACCGGAAAATTTTCGACCTCGTTGTAGTACCCGGTGTGATCCCCGAACGGACCCTCCGGCGCCACGTCACCCGGCACGATATGCCCTTCGAGCACGAACTCCGCGTTGGCCGGCACCATCAGATCCGAGTTGGCGCAACGCACCAGTTCGGTCCGGGCTCCGCGCAACAGTCCGGCAAACGCATACTCCGAAAGCGTATCCGGAACCGGTGTCACCGCGGCAAGGGTGGTCGCCGGATCGGCGCCCAGTACCACCGCTACCGGGAATGGCTCGCCGGGGCGAGCTGTTTGCCATTCATGAAAATCCAGCGCACCACCGCGGTGAGACAACCAGCGCATGATCAGCCGATTGCGGCCGATCAGTTGTTGCCGGTAAATACCGAGATTCTGCCGCTCCTTGCCCGGCCCGCGGGTTACGACCAGGCCCCAGGTCAGTAACGGACCGGCGTCACCCGGCCAGCAGGTCTGCAGCGGCAATCGGGTCAGATCGACATCCGCCTCTTCCACCACGTTTTGCTGACACGGGCCGCTGCGCAATTCGCGCGGCGCCATTGTCAGCGCCTTGCGAAAGACCGGTAGCTTCTCCCAGGCATCGCGCACGCCTTTCGGCGGCTCCGGCTCTTTCAGAAATGCCAGCAGACGCCCGACTTCGCGCAGACCGGAAACCTCGTCCTGCCCCATCGCGAGCGCTACCCGTTCAGCGGTTCCAAACAGGTTGCCGAGCACCGGAATGTGGTGGCCGACCGGTTGCTCGAACAGCAAAGCCGGACCGCCCTGGCGCAAAACGCGATCGCAGATTTCAGTCATTTCGAGATTCGGATCGACGGGCACACCGATTCGTTTGAGCAGCCCGTCGCGCTCCAGATGGGCGAGAAATTCTCTGAGATCCTTGTACTGCATGGCTGCGACTCCGCTCGCGGGATGCCGAGCCACTATAATGACGCGCGCCCAGTGTGCAAATGAGCCCGCCATGCCCGCATCGACCCGAGTCCCGGACAACCCCGACGACGACTTCGTCAGAGAACTGCTGCTGCGCTCGCGCATCATCGCGATGCCGGGGTTGTCGCCGCGCCCGTCCCGGCCGAGCCATCGGGTCGCGTTCGCCATGCAGGGCTATGGATACCGAGTGATCCCGGTGCGCCCCGGTGCTGTCGAAATACTCGGCGAGGTCGCCGTGGCCAGCCTCGACCGCATCGGCTCCGTTCTGGACGAAGGCGAAAACGTCGATATTGTCGATGTATTCCGCGCACCGCAGCATGTCGACGCCATCGTTACCGAGTGCCTGCGCCTGCGTCCTCGCGCATTGTGGCTGCAGGAGGGCGTCGTCAATCCCGGCGCAGCCGCGCGCGCCCGCGCCGCGGGTATCGCGACAATCATGGACCGCTGCATACTGAAAGAACGGGCGCGCCTGCTTCCGGCATGAGAGGGGGCGGCGTGCGCAGCGTTGAATAGGCTTACAGGCATGATGCTGAAATTCGTCAAGATGCACGGTCTCGGCAACGATTTCGCGGTCTTCGACTGCCGCGATGAAGAACCGACCCCGGACACCCACCTGCTGCAGCGGCTCGCGGACCGCCGTAGCGGCATCGGTTTCGATCAGGCGCTGTTGCTGGCCGCCCCACGCACTGCCGTCAGTGTCGCGTCGTACCGGATCGTCAATGCGGATGGCAGCGAGGTGCAGCAATGCGGCAACGGCGCAAGATGCCTGGCGTTGCTGCTGGCGCTGCGCGGCAATGACCTGCCGTGCGAACTCCACCTCGATAGTCCAACCCGCACGGTCCGTGCCCGCGTCACGAGCCGTGAGAACGTCGCGGTGGAAATGGGCGAGCCGGATTTCCGGCCGCAGGCGCTTCCTTTCGTCGCGCGCGACGACGGGCCTGATTACAAACTGGATATCGCCGGCGGCCGCGCTGAATTCAGGATCGTCTCGATGGGCAATCCGCATGCGGTCATCGAGGTTAACGACGTCGATTCCGTCGATGTCACCGGTATTGGCGCCGCGCTTGGCAATCACCCCGCGTTCCCCGAGCGCTGCAACGTCGGGTTTATGCAACGCGTCTCGGACACGCGTATCCGATTACGCGTTTTCGAGCGCGGCGCGGGCGAGACCCGCGCATGCGGTACCGGCGCCTGCGCCGCGGTCGCGGTTGGGCGGCGCGACGGTCGACTCGGCCCTGAAGTCGACGTCTGCTTGCCCGGCGGCGAGTTACACGTATCATGGCCGGGACCCGGGCAGCCGCTGTGGATGAGCGGCGCGGCCACGATAGCATTCGAGGGCACACTGACTATATGAGTATCCAGCGCAAATCCACACTCGCCACCGACGGCATCTCGGAGGAGGCCGTCGCCTACTACCTGCAGCATCACCCGGATTTCTTCGAGCTCAATCCGCGGCTGCTGGCGAATCTCTCGTTGCCGCATACCGCCGGTTCGACCACGGTGTCGTTGATAGAACGACAGGTTGCGGTGCTGCGCGACGGCAACGCCAAACTCGAACGCAGTCTGAATGATCTTCTCGAGACTGCACGGCGCAACGATCGCCTCTCCAACGGCGTGCATCAGCTCGCGCTTCGCCTGCTCGGCGCGGACGATCCGGCGGCCGTGGTCAGTGCATTGGGTACCACGCTGCGTGAAGATTTTATGGCCGACTCGGCCGTGCTGGTTTTGCGCATGCCGGCGCCCGGCCTGGAGGCCGTTGCCGGCGAGAGCGGCTTCCTGCGCCTGGCCGATCCCGCCGATCCCGGTCTCAAGGCATTTCAGACACTGTTCGAATCCGGGCGGCCGCGCTGTGGCCACATTCGCGACGCGCAACGCGACTTCCTGTTTGGCCCCGACAACGACGAGGTCGGTTCTGCGGCGGTGTTGCCGCTGGGCGCGAACGGCGAGATCGGCATTCTCGCCATTGGCAGCTCGAGTTCGGAGCATTTTCATCCCGGCATGAGCACGGATTTTCTGGAGCGAGTCGGCGCACTTGCCGGGACGGCGCTTCTTGCGAGTCTCGATGGCGGATGAGTTCCGTCACTGGATCGAAAAATACCTGGCCCACCTGGGCAGCGAGCGACGCCTCTCGCGTCATACGATCGTCAACTATCGGCGCGATCTGACAGCGCTGGTCGCATTCTGCGAAAAGCAGGACGTCACGGCCTGGCGCCAGCTGGACAGTTTTCATGTACGCCAGTTCGCGGCCGCCGCTAACCGCGCGGGGCTGGCGCCAAGCAGTATCCAGCGGCGCCTGTCGGCGGTCCGCAGTTTTTTCCGCTACCTGATCCGCGAAGGCACGCTCGACGCTAACCCGGCAGCGGATGTGCCTGCGCCACGCGGGCGAAAACGATTGCCCAAAACGCTCGACGCCGACCAGATGGGCCGTCTGCTGGAGCTGCCGCACAGCGACCCGCTGGCGGTTCGCGACTGGGCCATGATGGAGCTACTGTATTCATCCGGCCTGCGCCTGGCGGAGCTGGTCGGGCTCGACATCGGCGCGGTGGATCTCGCCGACGGGACCGTGCGGGTTACCGGCAAGGGCAGCAAGACCCGGGTCGTGCCGGTCGGCAGTCACGCCCGTACCGCGATAGGCAAATGGCTGAAGCAACGCGGTCACCTGACCCGGCCCAACAGCGGCCAGGCGCTGTTTCTCGGCGCTCGTGGCGCTCGCATTTCGCCGCGCAGCGTACAATCGCGGGTCCAGCTCTGGGCGCACCGCCAGGGACTCGCGCAGAACGTCAGCCCGCATTTGTTCCGCCATTCGTTTGCCAGCCATCTACTCGAATCGAGCGGCGATCTGCGCGGGGTCCAGGAATTGCTCGGTCACGCGGATATCAGTACCACCCAGATTTACACTCACCTTGATTTCCAGCACCTCGCCCGCATATACGACGACTCACATCCGCGAGCGCGCCGTCGCCGTCGGTCCGACGAAGACTGACCCGGGACGCCGCGCTTGCCGCGGTCCGGAGACCAGCAATGCAGCAGTATCGTGGCACGACAATCCTCACCGTCCGGCGTGGGGACACCATCGTCATGGGCGGGGACGGCCAGGTGAGCCTCGGCAATACCGTAATGAAGGGCAATGCCCGCAAGGTGCGGCGGCTCTCCAACGACAAGGTCCTGGCCGGATTCGCCGGTGGCACGGCCGATGCATTCACGCTGTTCGAGCGCTTCGAGGGCAAACTCGAGCAGTACGGCAACCTGACCCGCGCCGCCATCGAACTCGCCAAGGACTGGCGCACGGACCGGATGCTGCGGCGTCTCGAAGCGCTGCTCTGCGTTGCCGATGGTGAACGCTCATTCGTGATCTCCGGCAACGGCGACGTGATCGAGCCCGAGAACGACATCATGGCGATCGGCTCCGGTGGCAATTTCGCTCAGGCCGCCGCGCTCGCATTGCTGCAGAACAGCGATCTCGACGCGCGCGAGATCGTCGAGAAATCCCTCGGCATTGCCGCCGACATCTGCGTCTATACCAACCGCAACCTTGTGATCGAGGAACTGCGACCCGACGCCTGACCGAGCCGGACGTTCAACTACAGGACTCCCCCAATGTCGCAAATGACACCGCGAGAAATCGTCCAGGAGCTGGACAAGCACATCATCGGGCAGGCGGACGCCAAGCGCGCCGTCGCCATCGCCTTGCGCAACCGCTGGCGCCGGATCCAGATCCGCGAGCCGCTGCGCAGCGAAATCACCCCCAAGAACATCCTGATGATCGGCCCGACCGGGGTCGGCAAGACCGAGATAGCGCGGCGCCTTGCGACGCTTGCGCGTGCCCCGTTCATCAAGGTCGAGGCCACCAAGTTCACCGAGGTAGGCTATGTCGGCCGCGAGGTCGACAGCATCATTCGCGATCTCGCCGACGTCGCGGTCAAGATGCTGCGCGAGGAAGAGATGGCAAAGGTCCGGTTCCGTGCCGAGGACGCCGCCGAAGACCGCATTCTCGACGCGTTATTGCCACAGCCGCGCCACGGCAGCAGCGACGATTCCGCCGCCGGCGAATCCGACGACACCCGGCAGAAATTCCGTAAAATGCTGCGCGAAGGCAGACTCGACGACCGCGAGATCGAAATCGAGCTGAGCGCGGTACCGATGGGCGTGGAGATCATGGCGCCGCCCGGGATGGAGGAACTGACCAGCCAGCTGCAGGGCATGTTCCAGAACCTGTCCGGCGCACGCACCCGCAGCCGCCGCATGAAAATCAAGGATGCGCTGAAACAACTGGTGGACGAGGAAGCCGCCAAGCTCGTCAACGAGGAAGAAATCAAGCAGCGGGCAATGAGCGCGGTGGAACAGAATGGCATTGTGTTTATCGACGAGCTCGATAAAGTCGCGCGCCGTTCCGAGACAATGGGTGCCGATGTCTCGCGCGAAGGCGTACAACGCGACCTGCTTCCGCTGGTCGAAGGCTGCACCGTCAGTACCAAGTACGGCATGCTGAAGACCGATCACATCCTGTTTATCGCCTCGGGGGCATTTCATGTCGCCAGGCCATCGGACCTGATCCCGGAGCTGCAGGGCCGTTTGCCGATCCGGGTCGAGCTCGACGCTCTGACAACCGGCGATTTCGAACGCATACTGACCGAGCCCGACGCCTCGTTGACTGAGCAGTACACCGCGCTGATGGCGACCGAGGGTCTGCAACTGGAATTCGACGAGTCCGGGGTGCGCCGCATTGCCGAAATTGCTGCCAGCGTCAACGAGCGTACCGAGAATATCGGCGCACGCAGGCTGCATACCGTCCTCGAGCGGTTGCTCGAATCGATCTCGTTCGAAGCCGCCGACCGCAACGGCCACAGCACTTGTATCAATGCCGCCTATGTCGACGAGCACCTCGGCGAACTGGCCGCCGACGAGGACCTCTCGCGCTACATCCTCTAGCCGCCAAACTGCCGCCGGGCGCGCCGGCACGGTACAATCCGAGGTCTTTGACCCAAGCAGGCGAGCCAGACAGCCATGAGGCCCACGGAATTCCCGCAGCCGACAGAGATCAAGCTGCATCGTCGTTCACGCGAACTCGAAATTGCGTTTGCCGACGGCAAGCGTTTTCATTTGCCTGCCGAATTGCTGCGCGTGTACTCCCCTTCTGCCGAGGTCAAGGGTCACGGCCCGGGCCAGGAAGTGCTCCAGGTGGGCAAGGAGGCCGTGGCCATCGACCGGATCGAACCGGTGGGCCAGTACGCGGTGCGGCTGTGTTTCGATGACGGCCATGACACCGGGCTTTACGACTGGCGTCTGCTCTACGAACTCGGCGACGGCCAGCCCGAACACTGGCAGGACTATCTCGAGCGGTTGGCAGAGGCTGGCCACGAACGCAAGACGCCCGGCAACGGCGGCGCCTGATAATGGCGGACGGTGACAACAGGGATCCGGCTGCCGCCACCACTCATTTTGGTTTCGAGGAAGTGCCGCTCGCGGAAAAGGCCGGCCGCGTGCGCGAGGTCTTCGACAGCGTTGCCGGACGCTACGACCTGATGAACGACGTCATGTCGGGCGGTCTGCACCGGATGTGGAAACGCTTTACGCTGGCGCGGACGCTGCTCAGACCCGGCCAGGCGGCGCTCGATGTAGCCGGCGGCACCGGCGATCTTGCGACCGGCCTCGCACGCCAGGTCGGAAGCAGCGGCCGGGTGGTGCTAAGCGACATTAACGGCGAAATGCTGCAGCGTGGTCGCGACCGGTTACTCGACAAGGGACTGGTCGGCGGTCTCGGCTTCGTCCAGGCGGACGCGCAGAAGCTGCCGTTCCCGGATCGCAGCTTCGACTGCGTGACCATTGGTTTCGGCCTGCGCAACGTCACCGACAAGGCCGCGGCGCTCGCGTCGATGTGGCGTGTACTGAAGCCCGGCGGTCAGTTGCTCGTACTCGAATTCTCGCACCCGGTTGTGCCGGGTCTTGCGCCGCTGTACGACATCTATTCGTTCAAAATGCTGCCGGCCATGGGTAAGCTGATCGCCGGCGATGAGGCAAGCTATCGCTACCTCGCCGAGTCGATACGCCGTCACCCGGACCAGCCGGCGTTGCAGTCGATGATGGAAGACGCCGGCTTCGAACAGTGCCGCTACCACAATCTCAGCGGCGGCATCGTTGCGGTGCACCGGGGCTTCCGCTTGTGAGCGGATCGCCGCGAGACGTCGTGCTGGCACCGCTGCAGGCACTGCTGAACCGCAGCATCGCCGCGTCGGCCGAGGCCGGGGAGCTGTTGCGCCGCCTCGAGGGTCACACGCTGGCGCTGGGCATACGCGGCACCGGCATCAATATTTTCCTGTTTGGCCGCAACGGCGAGTTGCAGATGTCGCTGGAAAGCCGCGCCGACCCGGAAGCGGCAATCGTGGGCACGCCGCTCGGCATCGCCTCGCTCGGGCTCGGCGATCCGCGCGCGGCTTTTCGTGACGGCTCAGTAAAGGCGACCGGCGATGCGGTGCTGGCCGGAGATTTCCGCCGCTTGCTGGTCGCGGCCCGGCCCGACTGGGAGGAAGAACTGGCGCAGATCGTTGGCGACGTGGCGGCACACCAGATCGGTAATTTTTTCCGCAACTTTGGCCAGTGGACCCGCACCACCAGCGACACCGTTGCCCGTAATTTCGGCGAGTTTCTGACCGAGGAGAGCCGCGACGTACCGAGTGACTGGGAAGTAGAGAAGTTCTGCTCTGATGTCGACACGCTGAGCGACGATGTCGACCGCCTCATGGCCCGTATCGACATGCTCGGCGTCGCACCGCGCGACGCGAGCTGACGGCATCGATGTTTCGGCCCCGCGTCGTACTGAGGCTGTTCGCAATACAACGCGTGCTGCTGCGCCACGGCCTCGACGAAATTGTCCGCGCCACCCACCTGTACCGGCCGCTGAGCTGGATCCGCCGCCACGCCCCGGGCCATGGCCGCGCATTCAGCGCTGACGAAAGCCTCGGCTCGCGCCTGCGCATGGCCCTGATCGAGCTTGGACCGATTTTCGTCAAATTCGGCCAGTCGCTGTCCACCCGCCCCGACCTGCTGCCGGCGGATATCGCGAGCGAACTGGCGCAGCTGCAGGATCGCGTACCGCCATTTTCCGGGGAGGAGGCCCGCGACATCGTCGAGACCGCGCTGGGACTGCCGGTCAGCGAGGTTTTTTCGCGCTTCGACGTCGAGCCGCTGGCGGCTGCGTCGATCGCCCAGGTGCACACCGCTGCGCTCGAGGGTGGCGAAGAAGTCGTGGTCAAGGTTCTGCGTCCCGGGGTCCGCGCCAGCATCGAGCGCGACCTCGAGGTGCTCTACGCGATGGCGCGACTGGCTGAACGTTTCTGGGCCGAGAGCCGCCGGCTGCGCCCGGTCGAAGTCGTCGGCGAGTACGAGAAAACCGTGCTCGACGAACTCGACCTGATGCGCGAAGCCGCCAATGCCGCCCAGCTTGGGCGCAACTTCGACGGCTCGACCAAGCTCTACGTTCCTGCCGTGCATTGGGATTATTGCCGCCCGACAATGCTGGTGACCGAGCGGATACACGGTGTGCCCGTGGCCGACACCGCCACACTCACCGAGCGCGGCACCGACTTCAGGCGTCTCGCTGCAAACGGCGTGGAAATTTTCTTTACCCAGGTATTTCAGCACAATTTCTTCCATGCCGACATGCACCCCGGTAACATCTTCGTCGACGTTTCCAATCCCGCCTACCCGCGCTACATGGCGGTCGATTTCGGCATCGTCGGGACCCTCTCGAGCCGTGACCAGCATTACCTGGCCGAGAATTTCCTGGCGTTTTTCAATCGCGACTATCACCGCGTCGCCAAGCTCCATATTGACTCCGGCTGGGTTCCGCCCGAGACACGCCTCGACGAGCTTGAATCGGCCTTCCGCACCGTTTGCGAGCCGATATTCAACAAGCCGCTGTCCGAGATTTCGTTTGGCCAGTTCCTGGTGCGGTTGTTTCGCACCGCGCGCCGCTTCGACATGGAGGTGCAGCCGCAGCTGATCCTGTTGCAGAAGACGTTGCTCAACATCGAGGGACTCGGGCGCCAGCTCTATCCGCAACTGGACCTGTGGGAAACCGCCCAGCCGATCCTGGAAAAATGGATGACCGATCGCCTCAGCGGGCGCGCGGTGCTCGGCCGCCTGCGCGAACAACTCCCGGACCTCGGCGAGACCATCGAAGCGCTGCCGCAACTGCTGCAGCAGCTGGTGCAGCAGGCGGCAGACGGCCAGCTGGAGATCCGGGTCCGCGATCCCGCCATGGCGGCGCTGGAGCGACAGATCGCCGACGATGCCAAACGCCGCTACGTTACCGCAAGCGGTACGGCGATCCTGCTCGCCGGCACCTTGTGGATCGGATTCGCCGCTACGCCGATGTGGCTCGGCTGGACCCTGATTGGTGCGGCAGCGGTGCTGTTGTGGCGGGCGCGACCGCGCGCGGACACGACACGGCGTAACAGAAAAACAAAATACTAGTCAGTGTCCGGCCGCCGCGCCCCGCACTGCCAGCACACGTCAAACTGTGCCTCGAGATGTTCGCCGCACGCGCTGCACCGCCACGCGGGCGACGAGGGCGGCGCCGGATCCAGGACCTCGGCCAGCAGTTGCCGCGCGCCGTCGAGCTCGGCTTCGTCGAGCACCCACAACTGTGGCATCAATTCCTTCAGCGGTACCTGCCCCAGCGCGCTGAACATGTGTTCGTTCTTGATCATCGTGGCTATGCCGGAAGCCTCCAGCACGCCTTTCAGGTGCTGCGCTTCCATCAGCGTGTTGCAGGTATGGAGCTTTTTCACGTAGCGGGTCGCAGGCTGTCGAGAAAGGCACCGGCCGACTCACCGCGCTCCATCGTCTCGACCAGCGCCGAGCCGACAATGACGCCATCCGCGTATTCGCCGATTGCGCTGACCTGTTGCGCCGAACGAATGCCGAATCCGGCGCAGACTGGCACCGTCGCCACCGCCCTGACCCGCTCGAGATAGGCGTGCATGTCCTCGGGCAGCGCCGCGCCGCCGCCGGTAATGCCGGCGACCGTCACTGCGTAAACAAAACCGCTGCTAGCGGCGCAGACCTGGCGCAGCCGCTCCGTGGGAGTTACCGGGGTTACCAGCTGTACCAGCGCAAGACCTTCGCGCTCGATGCTGGCAAGCAAATCGCCGCTCTCGTCGAACGGAAGATCCGGCACGATGAACCCGCTGACCCCGGCTGCTGCGGCATCGCCGGCGAGGCGGTCGAGGCCGTAGGCAAGCAGCGGATTCAGGTAACTCATCAGCAACAACGGTGTTGCCGGGCGCGGCTCGAGATCGCGCAACTGCGCGAGAATCCAGCTCAGGCTGACGCCGGCCGCAAGCGCCGCCTCACTCGATCGCTGAATCGTGACGCCGTCGGCCATCGGATCGGTAAACGGGACGCCGATTTCGACGACATCGGCGTGGGCACAGATTTCCTGCAGATCTTCGGCAAACCGGTCGACGTCCGGGTAACCCGCCGTCAGGAATGCAACCAGCGGCACGCGGCCGCTTTCCCGCGCCGAGCGCAGCGTATCGGCGATATGCTCATGCCGTTGCATGCTGACCCCCGGGCCGGACCTTTGTCAGTGTTGGCATGTCCTTGTCGCCACGTCCGGACAGGCCAATCAGAATACGCTTGCCGGGATTGTCTGCCGCCCAGCGCCGCGCTCCGGCGAATGCATGCGCAGTTTCCAGCGCCGGCAGGATACCCTCGAGCAGGCAGCATTCGGCCAGCGCATCGAGCGCCTCCTCGTCCGTGGCCGTTTCGTAATGGACCCGGCCGATCATCGCCAACAGCGCGTGCTCCGGCCCAACCCCCGGATAATCGAGACCGGCCGATACCGAATGAGTTTCCTGGACCTGGCCATTGCCGTCCTGCAGCAGCATCGAATAGCTGCCATGCAACACACCCGGTGTACCGTGCGACAACGTTGCCGAGTGCTGACCGAGACCGCTACCTTCGCCCCCGGCTTCGACACCGAAAAGCAGGGTCTGGTCGTCGCCGAGCAATGGGTGGAACAGGCCGATCGCATTGGAACCGCCGCCGACGCAGGCAAATACGGCGTCGGCGAGCGCACCGCTGCGCTCGAGCAGTTGCGCCCGCGCCTCGACCCCGATCACGGCCTGCAGCCGCTGCACCAGATACGGATAGGGATGCGGACCGACCGCCGATCCGAGCAGGTAATAGGTACCCTCCGGATCGGAAACCCAATCGCGAAACGCCTCGTCGATCGCCGCACGCAAGGTCCGGTCGCCACCGCTAACCGCAATCACTGTCGCGCCGAGACGACGCATGCGATCGACATTGGGCGACTGCCGTTCGATATCGATCTCGCCCATGTAAACGCTGCAAGGAATCCCGACCCGGGCGCAGGCCGCGGCCGTCGCCACACCGTGTTGTCCGGCACCGGTCTCGGCGACTACCCGGCGTGCCCCCATCTCTTGCGCCAGCAGGGCCTGACCGAGCGCGTTATTGATCTTGTGGGCCCCGGTATGAGCGAGATCCTCGCGTTTCAGCCAGACCTCGGCGCCCCAGCTCGCGCCGAGTCCGCGCGCAGGCGTCAGCGGCGTAGGCCGCCCAACCCAGTCGGCCAGCTCGCTCGACAGACGAGACTGGAACGCGCCGCGGTTGAGGATGTCGCTGCTCGCGCTGGCGAGACGGCGCAATGCCGGCATCAGCGTCTCCGGAGCGTAGCACCCGCCAAACGGCCCATAGCGGCCGCGCCCGTCCGGCAATTCGCCGTCGATCAACTGCCGCAGCAATTGCACGTTCGTGGCCTGGTCTTCCCTGGCTGCCATACTCATCCCACCTCGCTGTCAGCTCGCCTCACCGCGGCAACGAAAGCCTCGATCGCCGCGACATCTTTGATTCCCGGCGCCGACTCCACGCCACTACTCACATCCACCGCGTACGGCCCGACCCGATGTATCGCCGTTGCGACATTGTCCGGCCGCAGTCCTCCCGCCAGCACCACGGCGCGGTTCGCGGCCAGCTGCGCGGCAAACTCCCAGTCACCGAGTTCGCCCTTGCCGCTGTCGGCTCCCTCGCACAAAACAGTGCGCCATCCGGGCTGCAACGCTACGCCATCATCGCGCTCGCGCAGCACCGGCAGCGGTCTCCAGCCGGGCGCGAGGGCCAGGCTGGCAAAGTCGCACCGGTCTGTCTGCAACCAGGCCGGCGCTGCCACGGCAAACAGTTCCCTGATCGTCTCCGGGTCTGGATGGCGGCTGACCACGACCGGCGTCACGAACGCCGGTGTTCGCGCGATGAGCTCCGCGGCCAGC
Source organism: uncultured Gammaproteobacteria bacterium (assembly GCA_963699835.1). Classification (GTDB taxonomy): domain Bacteria; phylum Pseudomonadota; class Gammaproteobacteria; order Steroidobacterales; family BM003; genus BM003. The sequence continues at coordinate 93,660 of CAVOVJ010000004.1, forward strand.
TCAATTTCAATGCAACGCGGCGACGACGGCGCGGCGACGACAAACCCGACCGCATCCGCTCCGGCTTCGATCGCCGCCCGCAAAGTGGATTCATCGCGGATACCGCATATCTTTACCCGAACCCGGCTCATTGCGCACCATCGCGCGCCGCGCGGCCCGCTTGCAGCATGTCGCGTAGCAGCACCGCCGCGTCATCGGTCTGCATCAGCGCCGTGCCGATCAACGCCAGCCGGTAGCCACATCCGGCCAGCCGCCCTGCGTCCGCCGCGCTGAACACGCCGCTCTCCGCGACCGCCACCACGTCCCCGGGAAACGCCCCCGCCGCAGCGTCGAGCCGGGCCGGGTCGATTTGCAGCGTCTGCAGGTCACGGCAATTGAGGCCGAGAGGCAGACTCCGCCGATGCCCGGGGTATGCCGAAATCAGGTTCGCGCAGCGCTCTATTTCCGCGACATCGAAGGCCTCGAGCAGCACAAACATGCCCAGGCCGAGCGCGCTGTCGACCAACGCCCGAAGTGCGCCGTCATCCAATAGTCGTGCAATCGCAAGCACACCGCCAGCGCCGGCCAGACGCGCCTCGCAGACCTGGTACGGATGGAGCAGAAAATCCTTGCGCATGGCCGGAACCCGCAACGGCGCAAGCGCCGCCGCGGCACGCTCGAGGTGGCTGAGCCCGCCGCCAAAACGCTCCGGCTCGGTCAACACGGAGACTGCGGCAGCGCCACCCATCGCGTAGGTTCGCACCCGCTCCTCAATGCCGGATGAGTCCTCCGCTAATGTCCCCGCCGACGGTGAACGCAGCTTGAGCTCGGCAATGATGTCGAAGCCGCCACGGTGCAGAACCAGCGGCGGCGGCGGCGGCAATGCCGCCGCCTGGGCGGCAATCTCGGCATCGGGAACGCGTTTGCGCGCAGCTTCGAGCCGGCGCGCCGAGCCTTCCGCCATGCGGTCGAGAAATGCCCCGGTCATGCGTGGCGGCCGCCCACTGCGTCAAGCACGCGGGCGGCGCGACCATCGTCAATCGCCGCAGTGGCCTGGGCGAGGCCCGCACCAAGGTCGACGGCCCGGCCGCAAACCTCGAGTGCCAGCGCCGCGCCAAGCGCGAGCGCATCGCGCGCCGGGCCCAGGGTTTCGCCACACAGGACCGCGCGCAACATCCGAGAATTCACCCTCGCGTCCCCGCCACCAAGATCGTCCGCGGTGCAGCGCGCCACACCGTAATCGGCCGGGTCGCGCGTGCTTTGCTCGACGTTGCCCGCGCGCACATCCCACAGCATGAATGGACCAACCGGCGTGGCCTCGTCCCAGCCCGGCTCGCCATGGATCACAAACGCCCGCCGCAGCGGCATACCGGCCAGGGTTTCCGCCATCAGCGCGGCCACCTCGGGCGAATAAGCGCCGATGACCGCGAACCCCGGCTCGGCCGGATTCACCAGCGGCCCCATGATGTTGAACACGGTGCGCACGCCAAGCGCGGCGCGAATCGGGGCGACGTTTTTCAGCGCCGGGTGATAGTACGGCGCAAACAGAAACGTGAAACCGCAGTCTTCGAGCAGCATCGCGGCGGCCTGCTCATCGAGCGGCAGTGCGAGACCGAGCGCTTCCAGCACGTCGGCGCTGCCGCACAGGCTCGACACCGAGCGGTTACCGTGTTTGACGACCCGCGCGCCGGCCGCCGCCGCCAGAAGCGCGGCACCGGTCGACAGATTCAGGCTGCCGGAGCCGTCCCCCCCGGTACCGACGATGTCGACGCAATCCGCGCTGTCGGCGATGGCGGGCTTGCGCGCGAGCTGGCGCAGACCGGTGGCCAGTCCGCGAATTTCTGCAGCGGATGCGCCCTTGACCCGCAGCGCCGCGAGCACGGCGCCGGCAAATGCCGGATTCCATGTCGTCGGCGGTCAGCGCGATCAGCAACTGCTGCGCCTGCGCTTCGTCGAGATCGGTGCGTGAGAGCAGCAGCTCGAGCAGATCGCGCATCGTCATCCTCCGGCCGCGAGCGCGCCGGCGCTCTGGCCCTCGCGCAAAAAATTCGCCATCAATTCGGGTCCATTCGGTGTCAGGACGCTTTCCGGGTGAAACTGCACGCCCTCCAGCGCCAGGCTGCGATGGCGCAGCCCCATGATCTCACCCGAGTCCGTGCGCGCCGTGACAACCAGCTCGGCGGGAAGACTCGACTCCTCCACCGCGAGCGAATGATAGCGCCCGATCTCGAGCGGATTTGGCAGACCCGCAAACACCCCGGCGCCATCGTGCTGTATCAGCGAGATCTTGCCGTGCATCAGGCGTCGCGCCGCAATGATGCTCGCGCCAAATACCGCCGCAATCGACTGGTGCCCGAGGCACACCCCGAGTACCGGAATCGACTCACAGAATTCGCGAATCATCGCCATCGAGACGCCCGCGCCCTCGGGGCGGCCCGGACCCGGCGATATCACCAGGTGGGTGGGTTCGAGCGCGCGCGCCGCGGCTACGTCGAGCGCATCGTTGCGAAACACCCGCACGTCGGCGCCGAGACTCATGAATCCCTGCACCAGGTTGTAGGTAAACGAATCGTAGTTGTCGATCAGCAATATCCGCGACATCACGGTCCCTCCTGGGCCATTTCCAGCGCCCGGCGCAGGATGCGGCTCTTGGCGAGCACTTCGTCGTACTCGGCCTCGGCCACCGAGTCGGCAACGATCCCGGCCCCCGCCTGGAAAGTGTAGGCGCCCTCGGTAAAGACCAGCGTGCGGATTGCGATCGCCTGGTCCATGTCACCGCCAATGCCGAAGTAGCCGGCCGTCCCGGCATACAGGCCGCGCCCGGTCGGCTCGTACCGGTCGATCAGTTCCATCGCGCGCACCTTCGGCGCCCCGACCAGCGTCCCGGCCGGGAACGCCGCGGCAAACAGATCGAATGCGTCCGAGCCGGGCGCCAGTTCGCCCTGCACGCCACTCACCAGGTGCATCACATGACTGTAGCGTTCGACGCTGCAATACGGGTCCACGATGACACTGCCGGCGGTGGCCACCCGCCCCAGGTCGTTGCGCGCCAGATCCACCAGCATCACGTGCTCGGCGTTCTCCTTCGGATCGGCGCGGAGCTGCCGCTCGAGTTCGAGGTCCTCGTCACCGTCGCCGCCACGCGGACGGGTCCCTGCAATCGGCCTCAGCGATGCGCGCCGGCCGTTCAGCCGGACCAGCGCCTCGGGCGACGAACCGGCAACGGTGACCCCCGGAAGATCCAGGTAATACATGTAGGGCGAGGGGTTCAGCAGGCGCAACGCCCGATAGACATCGAAACTGTCGACCGTGCACTCACCGTGAAACCCGACCGACAACACCAGCTGGTAGACGTCTCCCGCATGGATATCCTGCTGCGCCTTGCCGACCGCATCGATAAAATCGGCGCGGCTTATGCTCGCGCGCGCCGGACCGACCGTGTTACCCGAACGCCGGTAAGGCACGCCGCCGCGCAATGCCCTGACGATTTCTTTCTGCAGTTGCCGGCGCTCGCCCTCGCTGCCCTCGTGCAGCAGCGCCATCCTCCGGGTCAGGTGATCGAATACCAGCACCGAGCGCGGCGCGACGTAGGCGAGTTCAGGCACCGTCATCGTCGCCGCAGCCGGCGCCTTCAGGCGCTCGAAATAGCGCACCACGTCGTACCCGGCCGCGCCCACGAGGCCGCCAACGAATGGCAGGTCGGCCTCCGGGGTCAGCCGCGGCGCCCTGGCCAGGGCATCGCGCAGGTGTCCCAGCAACTCAGCGCCGGAGGACGGCCGCTCGAGCAGCGCCTCGCCGAGCTGCAATCCATCGCCGTCGAGCAGCACCCGGTAGCCTTCATCCAGTCCGATGAACGAGTACCGCGCCAGGTGCTCTCCCCGCTCGACGCTTTCGAGCAGAAAAACCGGGCGAAACGCTTCGAGCTTGAGATAGGCGGATACCGGTGTATCCAGATCAGCGATGATGTCAAAAGGTGCTTGCATGGGCTCCTCGGTTAGCTGTTCCGGGGCGCGCCCAAAAAGAAGGCCCATCCCCGGGATTCGGGAGATGGGCCGTTGTGCGCTCGATACTTCGCCTAAACCGTCACCATCTCCTGGCCGCGGTTTGCCACCAACGCTCCCAGACGGAAACGGCATGGTTGTGGCAGGGCGTATTCATGGCGACGGAGTATCTCCCCCGCTCGCTCCCGCCGTCAAGACAAAAGCGCTATCCTGGCAACAGTGCCGACCCGGCTTACACGATCGCATGCTCCGCGCCGGCGATTCCCGGGTCCTCTACAACTGGTAACGCATCGTCAGCACGATCGTGAACCCGACCCACATAATAAACGTCAGTGGCACACCGACGCGGACGAAATCGGAGAACGTGTAACCACCGGCACTCAGGACCAGCAGATTGGTCTGATAACCGATCGGCGTTGCATAACTCATGTTTGCACCGAATAGTACGGCGAGCACGAACGGTTCCGGCGATACACCGAGCTGGTTCGCAATGCTGATCGAGATCGGTGTACCGATAACCGCCGCTGCATTATTCGATACCACGTTGGTCAGCAGCGCCATCACCAGCATCAAACCGCTCAGTATCAGCCAGGTCGGCTGCCCGGACGCGACCGCGACGTAGAGTTGGGCGAGATATTCGGCTCCGCCGGTACGCATCATCGCCAGGCCCAGCGCGAGACTGGTCACGATGATCAATACGACCGGCGCGCTCAGCGCACCCAATGCGTCACGCCAGCGCAGGCTTTGCGTCGCCAGCATTAGCCCTACCCCGCACAATGCGCTGACTGAGATCGGCAACAGGCCGAGTGCAGCGGTCGCAACGACCCCCAGCATGATCGCGATTGCGCGCCGCGACCGCTCGGTGTGTGGCAGGTCGACCGTGCCATCGAGCACCAGCATGTTGCCGCTCTCCTTCATCTCGCGAAGACTGCTCGGCGCACCCTGAACCAGGATCACATCACCGGCGCGCAGCGGTGCGTCGCCTATCTCGGAATCGAACCCGCTGGTCGGAGCACGCGCCCGGTGCAGCGCGAGCGGCAACAGCTTGTAGCGGGAGGCAAGACGCGCATCGCGAAGGCTGCGGCGATGCAGCGGTGAACCACGGGTGACCACGACTTCGGCAAGCTGCTGCTCTCCCGATGCCGTCGGCATCTCGGTTTCGCCAAAACTGGCATCGCCATCGGTAACGTTGTGCAACGTTGCACCGAGTAACGATTCGAATTCTTTCAGCCGCTCGCGGGTATCCCGCACGAGCAGGCGATCACCCGCCTGCAGCGTGACCGACGGCAGCTTGGCGACGTACAGCCCCTCGCCGCGCTGTATCCGGTCGACCCGCAACCGTCCGTGGGTGCGCTCACGCAACTTGGCAAGCGTCTTGCCGTTGGCGTAACTGTCCTCGTTGATGTAGAGCAACGCATCGAAAACGCGCGGAGACGCTTCCGCCATCGGTGGCCGTCGGTTCGGCAGCATACGCGGCGCGACGGCCCACAGAAACAGGATTCCGACGCTGCCGACCATCAGCACCGGCACACTGAAATCGAACATACTCAGCTGCGGCTGGCCAAGATCGGCGGCGATACCGACAACCAGCAGGTTGGTCGATGTGCCAATGGTCGTGCCCATGCCGCCGATCAGCGTCGCAAGCCCCATCGGCATCAACATCCCGGCCACCGGTGTCCCCGTACGCATCGCGATACCCACCAGCATCGGCAGCAACATCACGACGATCGGCGTGTTGTTGAGAAAAGCGCTCAGAATTGCCGAGACCACCAGCGTCGCGAGCATTGCAACGGCCGGGCGTGCCTGCCAGCCGCGCGCCATCAGCGCGGCGACCGGCTGCAACGCACCTGTGGTCTCGAGTGCCTTGCCGACGATCATCAGGGCGCAAATGGCGACCAGCGCCTCATGCCCGAACCCGGCGAAGAACTCCGTGGGGTTCAGCACGATGCCATCCCGCTCATACGGAAACAGCTGGAACCCGAGCACCAGCAGGATGAGGATAAAAAGGCTGGACGTCTCCAGAGGAATCCGGTCCCGGGTAAACAACACCAGAGCGAAACCTGTCAGCAGAAGTACCGCGATGCCATGACTGTCGGGTGGTGCTGGAATCAAAAAGCGTCCTTCATTGTTATTTTCGCCCGCGCCGCAGCGGGTCACCCTGCGGCGAAAACCGCCCCCCGGCGCTATCCCAGCAATGACTCATAGCACGGTGACTTCGCGCCCGCAATCTTCAGCGGCGCGAATCAATGTGTTAGCCGCGTTGGCGGCGAGGCCCCGGCGGGCCGCTCCGATTAGCAATCCGGCGCCGGACACAACATCATTGCAAGCCTAAGTACACGCGAAAGACCACAATGCAACCGACAGAAGCAGCGCCATCGCCTGATACCGGCGGACTGACCCGTTTTTTCGGGGTTTTCCGTTACGGGCGCCGCGCCATTGAGCTGGTATGGCAAACCAACCCGGCCCTGACTATCGGGTTTGCCCTGCTGACCGCAATGGCCGGCGTACTGCCCGCGGCAATCGCGTATGTCGGCCAGCTGATCGTCGATGCGGTGGTGGCGCTCGTGCGGGATACCCCGGGCACTGAAATCAACGATGCGCTGCGGCTGGTCGCCATCGAAGCGGCCATCGTCGCCGTGCTGGCGGTCGCCCAGCGTGGCATTTCAACCTGCCAGTCGCTGCTGCGGGTCCAGCTCGGCCATCGCGTAAACACCATGATTCTCGAGAAAGCCCTGACCCTGCGGCTGCGCGACTTCGAGGATTCGGAGTTCTACGACAAGCTGACACGGGCCCGCCGCGAGGCGTCTTCGCGCCCGCTGAGCCTGGTCAATCGTACCTTCGGGCTGGTTCAAAACCTGCTGGCACTGACCAGTTTCGCGGCATTGCTGTGGCAGTTTTCGCCATGGACGCTGGTCATTCTCGCGGTAGCCGGCATCCCCGCGTTTATCGCCGAAGCCAAATTCTCCGGCGACGCGTTTCGCCTGTTCCGCTGGCGTTCGCCGCAAACCCGCAAGCAAATGTATATAGAAATGGTTTTGGCGCGTGAAGACTTCGCCAAGGAAGTGCAACTCTACGGGCTTGGCGACTTGATGCTGGAGCGCTACCGCGAGATTTTCCGTGAACTCTATCGGGAGGATCGCAGCCTGACCCTGCGCCGCGATTTCTGGGGCACAGTGCTGGGACTGGTCGCGACGGCCGCTTTTTACGGCGCCTACGCGTGGATCGTTGTGGCGACGGTCGCCGAACGCATCACGCTGGGACAGATGACGATGTACCTTGCGTTGTTCAAACAGGGCCAGTCTTCCGTCGCGTCAATCCTGAGCGCTGTCGGAGGCATGTACGAGGACAATCTCTACCTGTCGAACCTGTATGAATACCTCGAGCAGGAGGTCCCGGCCGACCGCGGCTCATTGACCGAAGGTCCGAGCCCGGGTGACGGAATCCGCTTCGAAAATGTCTCGTTCACCTACCCCGGAGCCAGTCGCACCGCGGTCGATGCAGTCAGTTTTAACATTCGCCCGGGCGCCAGCCTGGCTCTGGTCGGGGAGAACGGCTCGGGCAAGACCACCCTGATCAAACTCCTGACCCGGCTGTACGACCCGGATAGTGGTCGTATTCTGCTCGATGGCCTCGACCTTCGCGAATGGAAAAGGGACGTGCTGCGACAGCGCATCGCGGTAATTTTTCAGGACTTTGCCCGTTACCAGATGCTGTTGGGCGAGAACATCGGCGCCGGCGACACCCGCCGCTTCGAGGACGCCGGGCGCTGGCGTGAGGCCGCACGCCAGGGTACCGCCTCCGATTTCATTGACCAGATGCCACAGGGCTACGAGACCCAGTTGGGGCGCTGGTTCCGTGACGGCCAGGAACTCTCGGGCGGGCAATGGCAAAAAATCGCCTTGTCCCGGGCTTTCATGCGCGAGGATGCGGATATTCTGGTCCTCGACGAACCTACCGCTGCGATGGATGCGGCGGCCGAAGCGCAGGTCTTCGAGCATGTCGGCAAAACCCGCGCCGGGAGAATCGCCATTCTGATCTCGCACCGGTTTTCGACCGTGCGGATGGCGGACCAGATCCTGGTACTCGGTAACGGTCGCATTATCGAAAGCGGATCGCACCAGGAACTGCTCGAACTTGGCGGTCACTACGCAAGCCTGTTCGAGCTGCAGGCGGCCGGTTATCGCTGATCGCCGCGACAGTGGCCGGCCACGACTGTGTGATCACGCTGCGGGGCCGTATACTTGGCCTCCCCACAGTCCGGATCTGCAGGAGAACGACACCCATGCCGTCATTCGACATTGTGTCCGAGCTCGATATGCACGAAGTGAGCAACGCGGTTGACCAGGCAAATCGTGAAATCACGAATCGCTTCGACTTCAAGGGCTCCGGGGCCAAATTCGAGATCGTCGAGCAGACGATCGTGCTGACAGCGCAGGTCGATTTCCAGTTGAAGCAAATGCTCGACGTGCTGCGCGGCAAGCTTGCCAAACGCGAGATCGACATCGCTTGCCTGGAGGAGCGCGAGCCGGTCATCACCGGGCAGCAGGCCAGGCAGGAGGTACTGCTGCGCCAGGGCATCGACACCGCGCTGGCCAAGAAAATGGTCAAACAGGTGAAGGATGCCAAACTCAAGGTGCAGTGCGCTATCCAGGGCGAACAACTCCGGGTGACCGGCAAGAAACGCGACGACCTGCAAACGGTGATCGCGATGTTCAAAGAGTCGGATATCGACCTGCCTCTGCAATACAAGAACTTTCGTGACTGAGGACCGACCCATGATCAGCCTCTACACAGCAGCGACACCTAATGGCTGGAAAGCATCGATTGCTCTCGAGGAAATGGGGCTGCCTTACGACGTCCACGAATTGAAACTCGACAAGCTGGAACAGAAGCAGGACGACTACCTGAAACTGAATCCGAACGGGCGCATCCCGACCATTGTCGATCACGATGCCGACGACTTCGTCGTCTTCGAATCCGGTGCAATCCTGATCTACCTGGCGGAGAAGACCGGCATGCTGATGCCCGCCGACGTCAAGGGACGCTCAAGGGTGCTGCAATGGCTGTGCTGGCAGATAGGCGGGCTCGGCCCGATGCAGGGCCAGGCCAATGTGTTCTATCGTTACACGGCGGAGAAAATTCCCTATGCGATCGAGCGCTATCAGCGCGAGACCTATCGCCTCTACCAGGTGCTCGACACCCGACTTGCCGACAACGAGTATCTTGCCGGTGATTATTCCATCGCCGACATCGCCACCTGGCCGTGGGCGGCGCTGTACGAGTGGGCCGGCGTCGAGATCGGCGAACTGACCCACCTGCAGCGCTGGCTGAAGCAGGTCGGCGCGCGTCCCGCGGTGCTGCGCGGTCGCGACATCCCGCAACCGGTGCGCCTCGAGACCACCGAACGCAAGCAGGAATTCGCCGACAAGGCGGCGAAGCTTCTTGTCTAGCGGACAACCTGCCATGTCGACCAGCGGCGTAACTCTCGACCGGGAAGGCATCCAGTTCGAAGCGAAGGACGCCGGATTGAGGCGCGATGTCCACCTTCTCGGCGAGCAGCTCGGCGAATTATTGCGCGAACAGGGCGGTGACTCGCTCTTCGAGAGCGTCGAATCGGCGCGCCGTGCCGCGATTCGCCGGCGCCAGTCTCCGGAGCACGACGACAGCGAGCTGGCGCGCTTGTTCCACGACCTCCCGGCTGAACTGACCCGCGATTTTATCCGCGCTTTTTCCAGCTGGTTCCAGGTCGTCAACATGGCCGAGCAGGTTCATCGGATTCGCCGCCGCCGAGCCTACCAGCGCGACAAGGCGCATTCCCAGCCGGGCGGACTGGACGCGACGTTCCTGGCGCTGCGCAAGAGCGGCTGCACGCTCGAACAATTGCACGAACTACTCGCCACAACACGATTTCAACCGGTGTTCACCGCCCATCCAACCGAACCCACGCGGCGCACGCTGCTGCAAAAACAACAGCGCATTGCGCGCCACCTGCTGGCCCGGCTCGACCCTTCGATGACGCCGACCGAAGAGCGCGAGGGTCTCAATGCGGTGCGGATGGAGATGACGACCGCCTGGCAAACCGAAGAGCACCCAAGCTCGCGAATGGCGATCGCCGATGAGCTGGAGCACATCCTGTTCTTCCTGACCGATGTGATCTATCCCACGATCCCGGATTTTTATGCAAATCTCGAGAACGCGGTCCACCTCGCCTACCCGGAAGCGCCACCAGGCATCGTCCCGCCAGGCGTGTTGCGGTTCGGTTCGTGGGTCGGCGCGGACCTCAAAGGCAACCCCGATATTTCCGCGCGAACGATCAAGGAAACACTGACCCGGCAGCGAACGCTGATCCTCGATCGCTACCGCCGCGACTGTCTGCAGATTGCCTCACAGCTGACCCAAAGCCGCCAGCTAATCGCTGTCGACGCGGACGTCGAACACATGATCGAGTCTTATATGACCTCGTTCCCTCGGGCCATGCACGGCGTCCACCGGCGCCACCGCGACATGCCTTACCGGGTCGCGCTGCTGCTGATCGCGGCGCGCCTGTATGCGACGTTTGAAGATGCAGACCGGCGCTACCGCCGCGTAGATCAGTTTGTCGCCGATCTCGAGGCCATTGCTACCAGCCTCGAAACCCACAATGGCATGCACGCGGGCGCGGCGCCGCTGAGAAAGCTGATCTGGAAAGCCGAGACTTTCGGTTTTCACATGGTCACGCTCGATGTCCGCCTCGATGCGGCCGGTCTGCGCGAAGCGGTAAGCGACGGTCTTGGCGAGCACGACTGGGAGGAGCGGCTGCCGGCGGAGCGCGCTGCCATCCTCAGTAACGCAATGGAATCCGAGGTGCCCGCCGCAGCCGAACTGGGCACCGCGACGCGGCGCATGCTTGGCATTCTCGAGACGCTGGCGCTATGCCGCAGACGCTACGGGGAGCGAGCTATCGGATCGCTACTGGTTGGCGACGCTTCCGGGCCGGACGACCTGCTGTCGATTCTGTTGCTCGCGCAATGGGCGGCGTTCTCCGACCGCAGCAACGCGGTACCACTCGACATTTGCCCGCAGGTCGAGCGCAGCAGCGATCTCGAAAACACGACCGAAATGATGCGGGTGGCGCTGGAGCAGCCCGCTTACCGCAAACATCTTCAAAGTCGCGGCGATCGCCAGTTGTTGATGATCAGCTACGCAGATAGTACCCGCGAGGGTGGCCTCGCCGATGCGCGCTGGCGGTTGTATCGGCTGCAGACGCAGTTGCAGCAAACCATGGCAAATGCATCCGTGGAACTCACGATCTGTCATGAACGCGGTGGCACGATCAGCCGGGGCGGCGCCAAAACTCACAACGTCGTACTCGGGTCACCGCCCGGCACGGTCAATGGCCAGCTTGTGGTTACCGAGCCCGGCGAGATGATGAGCGTCAAATACGGTCTGCAGGGCGTAGCGTTACGAAATTTCGAGCGCGCCGTCAGCTCTATTGCAAGGGTCAGCAACCAGGCCGGCGTTTCTGTCGCGGCACAACAAATCTGGGGCGACATCATGAAACTGGTCGCGCGCAACGCGCGGCAAAAATATCGCGGCCTGATCTTTGCCGATCCGGCGTTTGCCGATTATTTTCGCCAGGTCACCCCGATCGACGTCATCGAGCGAATGCAAATCGGCTCACGGCCGCTGGCGGACGCCGACTACAAGCGCATCGAGAATATGCGCAGTATCCCTTGGGTGTTCGCCTGGACCCAGAATCGCTGTTTCCTGCCCGGCTGGTTCGGCGTCGGCAGCGGTCTCGATGCAGCAATTACCCGGTTTGGCAGCGACACGATGACGGATGTCGTCGCGCAATGGCCGTTCCTCAACAGTCTTCTGGAGGACCTCGAACTGGTGCTGGCGAAATGCGACATGGATATCGTGTCTCACTACAATGCGCTGGTAGATGCCTCTCTGCGTCATTTCTTCGACCCGATATTCGAGGAATACGAACTGACGGTCCGGCGCCTGTTGCAGCTGCGCGGCACGGAGGTGTTGTTGCAACACCAGCGTTCGGTGCAACGCGCGATCCGTCTGCGCAACCCTTATGTCGATCCGATCAGCCTGTTGCAGACCGACTTACTGAAGCGCTGGCGCAACTCGGGGCGGCCGGACGATGCCACGCTGGCATCCCTGTTTCGCCAGCATCAACGGCATCGCCCACGCGCTGCAAAATACCGGCTGACCGACCCCTAGCGACGGGTTACATACTCGTCCAGCGGTTTGCGCCCGATGACCGGGACGGTCGCGTCGGGTGCCGGAAACCCCACTACCAGCAACAGGAAAGCGCGCTCGTGCGGCGGGCGTTCCAGCACCTCGTTCAGGAACCCCATTGGGCTCGGGGTGTGAGTCAGGGTCGCAAGCCCCGCCTCATGCAACGCGGCAATAAGAAAGCCGGTTGCGATACCGACCGACTCGGCCGGGTAGTAATGCTTGACCTTGGTGCCGTCGGGTTTGCGGTGATACGGCTGGCTGAAAATCGCTATCAAACACGGCGCGATCTCGAGATAGGGCTTGTGCTGATCCGTACCGAGTGGGGCCAGCGCCTCGAGCCATTCCTCGGAAGCGCGATGATCGTAGAAATGGCGCTCCTGCTCCTCCGCCGCTTCCCTGATCTTCGTCTTCAGGACCGGATCGGTCACGACCGTGAAATGCCACGGCTGCAGATTGGCACCGCTCGGCGCACTGCCGGCCGCCTGCAAACACTCGTCGATCACCGCCCGCGGTACCGGGCGATCGGAAAAGTGACGAACGGTGCGCCGCCTCGCTATCTGGACGTGAAACGCGCGTGCCCGTTGCAGCATTTCCTCGTCGCTGTAGTCGGGAAATTCCGCAAGCGGGACCATTTCTGAACTTTTGCTCATTCGTCTGCCTCGCTAGCCCAATCGGCCTCGATGGGCCAGTTGACCAGGAAATCCTCGAGCCCGTCCGCGGGCACCTGATGTTCGGGCAACACCCGTCCGCGCACTGAGACCCCGGCCGTGTGCACGGTCTCCCGGCTGCCGGAGACGAGATGATGCCAGGGCGCGAGGCCGCGTCGTTCCGCGATACACCGGTAAGCACAGCTCGGCGGCAGCGCCTGCATGGCATCTTGACGATCGCGTCGCAGCACCATGCAATCGGGCACCAGCGCGACTCGACTACGGTAGGCCATGCAACGGCATGTGGTGGCATCGAGCAGGCGGCAGGCGACGCAGGTGTAGTGCACCTCCAGCGTATCTGCATCCTGCAGCTTATGCAGACAGCAGCGGGCGCAGCCGTCGCAGAGGTTCTCCCACTCGTCGGCATCCATCTGATCCAGAGTTTTCGTTTCCCAAAACGGCTGCATCGCGAGCCTCGCCCGATCGGTCCCGGTATCATAGCTGCACCGACCCCGCTTATGAATCATGCCATGCAAGCCGCAGTTCTCGATTTCGCAACGCTCAGCTCCGGTGACATCGATACGACACCGCTCGATCGCGCCGCCCCGGGTATCGTCTATTACGACGTTACACCGCCGGATCTGCTGGCACAGCGGCTGGCCGGCCAGCAGGTCGCCGTGATCAACAAGGTGCGCATCGATGCAGAGACGATCGCCGCCTGCCCGGCGCTGAAGTTGATTTCGCTGGCGGCCACCGGCACCGACAACGTCGACCTGGCGGCGGCACGCGAGGCCGGCATTGCCGTGACCAATATCCGCGCCTACTGCACCGCCTCGGTCGTCCAGCACGTCTTTGCCCTGATCCTCGGACTGACCCAGCAGCTCAAAAACTATGAGGCGGAACTCAAGGCCGGTGCGTGGCGCGACAGCCCGCAGTTCTGCATGCTCGGTTACCCGATCCGCGAACTCGCCGGCAAACGCTTCGGCATCGTCGGCCATGGTGAGCTCGGCGGCGCCGTTGCGGTCGCCGCGCGCGCGTTCGGCATGGAAGTTTGTATCGCGCGCCGGCCGGGTTCGGATGACTCACGGCCCGGTCGACTGCCGCTACATATATTGCTGGCCACGTCGGACATTGTCAGCCTTCATTGCCCGCTCAATGGCGCGACTGAAAACCTGATCGGCGCAGCCGAACTCGAGCTGATGAAAGACGATGCGCTACTGATCAATACCGCGCGCGGCGGGCTGATCGACAGCGCGGCGCTGGTCGACGCATTGCAGGCCGGCAAACTGGGTGGTGCGGGTATCGACGTACTGCGACGCGAGCCGCCGGTGGACGGCGATCCGCTGCTCGACGTCGATCTCGACAACCTGATTGTGACCCCGCACATCGCCTGGGCCGCGCGCGAGGCCCGCCAGCGCGCGCTGGAGCAGATCGCGCAGTGTGTCGGAAGTTTTACCGCCGGCGGCAATTTCGGCCGGGTCGTCTGACGTGAGTACGGCAGTTGTCTGGTTTCGTCGCGACCTGCGCCTGGCCGACAATCCCGCGCTGGAAGCTGCGGCAGAGCGGCACGACAGGCTGGTGTTGCTCTACATCGACAGCGAATCCGAACTCGCGCCGTGGTCGGCCGGCGCGGCGGCGCGCTGGTGGCTGCATCACAGCCTGAGCCATCTCGATGCCGACCTCGGGCAATTCGGACAAGCACTGCTAATCAAACGCGGCGCGGCGTTTGCGTGCCTGCGCGAATGCGTTGCCGAAAGCGGCGCTGACGCGGTCTACTGGAACCGCCTTTATGACCCCGCCATCTGTCAGCGCGACACCCGCATCAAGGAGCAGCTGCGCGGCGACGGCCTTGCCGCCGAGAGCTTTCGCGCCAACCTTCTGTTCGAGCCGTGGGAAATACGCACCGGACAGGACGGCCCGTTCCGGGTGTTTACCCCATTCTGGCGCGCCTGCCAGCGTAACGCAGCCATTGCGGAACCGCTGCCGGCCCCGACCCGCCTGCCACCGCGCCCCGATCGCACCCTGTCATCGGTAACCGTCGATGCGCTGGGCCTGATGCCGGAGATCCGCTGGTACGACGATATTGCGCGGATGTGGCAGCCGGGTGAACACGCGGCCCACGCCCGCCTTGCCGGCTTCTGCGATACCGCACTCGCAGACTACGCGGATGGACGCGACGTCCCGTCAGTGCCGGGCACCTCGCGGATGTCTCCGTACCTCCACTTTGGCGAAATATCGCCACGCAGTGTCTGGCACCGGGTCGGCCAGTGCAGTCTGCTCGAGCGCTGCCAGCCCGCTGCCGAAGCTTTTTTGCGCGAGATCGGCTGGCGCGAGTTTGCCCACCACGTGTTGTTCCATTACCCGCACACACCGGAACAGCCCCTGAACGTCAAATACGCCGATTTTCCCTGGCGGGAAAACCACGCCGAGCTGCTCGCTGCCTGGCAGCGCGGCCAAACCGGATTTCCGATCGTCGACGCCGGCATGCGCGAGCTGTGGCACACCGGCTGGATGCATAACCGGGTCCGGATGATCGTCGCATCATTGCTGGTAAAAAACCTGCGCGTGCCATGGACCGCGGGAGCGAAGTGGTTCTGGGATACGCTGGTCGATGCGGATCTCGCCAACAACACGCTCGGGTGGCAGTGGTCCGCCGGTTGCGGTGCCGACGCGGCCCCGTATTTCCGCATTTTCAACCCGGTCCGCCAAGGAGAGAAATTCGATCCCGACGGCCATTATGTCAAAAGGTGGATACCGGAGCTCGCGAATCTGCCCGAGCGCTGGATTCACAAACCCTGGGAAGCGCCCGACCCGCTCAGACCCGGGCCGGATGCTTACCCCGCCCCGGTCGTCGATCTCGCGGCCAGTCGCAAGGAGGCATTGGAAGCGCTGGCACGCCTGAAAAAACGCGGCAGCGGATAACGCGCGACGCTCACTGTCGCTCGAGCATCGCCCGCGCCCACCCGAGCACATCGCGAACCCGCGGCGAAGCGAGTTCCCAGGCATCCCCCACACTGACCCAGCGGTACTCGCTGTGCTCGGCGCGGCCGATTGCGGGATTCACACCCATCACCACATCGACAGTCGTGGTGCGCCCGAGGTAGTAACGAGCGATCTTGTCGCGGGTATAGGGCCCGGTCTCGCAATAATCGCAACCCCACGCAAAATCGATATCGACGATACCGGTCTCCTCTTCGACCTCGCGCAACGCCGCTGCGCGCGGTTCCTCGCCGGCTTCGACGATACCCTTAGGGAAATCCCAGTTGCGAAAGGCGCGCAGCAGCAGGAACCGGTAACCGTCTTCCGTCTCGCGGACGACGACGACACCGGAAGACAGTCTGTAGCCCGGGCTTGGCATGGCGGCAGTATAACCAGCAAGCGCCGATGCACACGCCATTACTCGCGCAGCACCATCACCGGTGGCTGTTGCACGGCCGAGCGCGCCGCCAGCGTTCCACTGACGCCGACAAGCAGTGGCGCCGGCCACAAGCCCGACCAGAGCGAGGTTGCCACTGCCCGCATAGTCGAGTTCGAACACCCGTTCTGGCCAGCGCGGACCCGGCTACGCCCGCGCCGATCGCCCCGAGCAACCCGGCCAGCATGCCCACGACGACAAACTCGGTTGCGATCGCGCGCAGAACCAGACTGCGGCGTGCCCCGAGTGTCCGCAACATCGCCGCCTCATAGCGGCGTTCGCCGAGACTCGCCTGGACCGCCGCCAGCAACACCACCACGCCGGCTGCGAGCGTGAACACGAAGACGATTTGCACGGCCAGCGCCGCCTTGTCCATGACACCCCGAACCTGGCCAAGCAACGCCTCCATGTCGAATACCGTTACCCCGGGCAACTCGCGCGCAATATCGACAAAGAGCTGGCGCTGATCGCCCGGCACGTGAGCGGCGCTGATAAAGGTCCCGGCCTCCTCGGGCAACAGCCCTGGCGACAACACCATGAAGAAATTCGGCCGGAAACTGTCCCATTCGACAATACGGAAGCTGGTGACCGGCGCCGTGACCGGTTCCCCGGCCACATCGAAACGCAGCTGATCGCCGAGCTTCAGTCCCAGCGCCTCGGCGAATTCCACTTCCACCGAGACCCCCCGCGGCTGGCCGTCGTCGCTCCACCAGGTCCCGTCGGCAAGCCGATTGCCAACCTGTAGCTGGCTCGACCAGCTCAGGTTGGCCTCGCGTTCGAGGAAACGCCGGCCGCGTTCGCTGACGTCGCCGATATCGCGCGCCGCGACGCCGTTTATTGCGGCAAGACGTGCCCGGACCAGTGGCCAGTATTGCGGGCGCTCGACATCGTGGCGGTCAAACACTGCGCTTAATGCGTCGCGCTCCGGCGGCTGGATATTGATCAGAAAATTGTTCGGCGCATCGGGCGGCAGGGTCGCCTGCCATGCGGCCAGCAGATCCCCTCGTACCACGGACAGCAACAACAACACCATCAGACCGAGACCAAAGGCGACCAGCTGCACGACGGACTCGCGCCGCCGCCGCGCCAGGTTGGCCAGCCCGTAGCGCCATGCGGCGCCGCCACTGCCGCGTACCGATTTGAGCGCATAGACGAGCACCCAGCCGCATACATAGAGCACCGCGAGCGTCCCGGCCAGCGCGATGGCCGAGAGCAACACCATGCTGGTCTCGCGCAGCACCGCGAGCAGCATCAAGACGATGCCGACAGCGGCACTCAGGTAGGCCAGATCCACTGCGGGAGACGGTGCCACATCCTTGCGCAGAACCCGTATCGGCGGCACCCGCCGCAGCTGGGCAAGCGGTGGCAGCGCGAACGCGAGAATCATCGCGAGCGCGGTGAACGGACCCAGCAACAGGCTCGCCGCGCTCGGTGGCGGCAGCGCGCCGCCAACCATGTCCGACAGTACCCGCGCCAGTAATGCCTGAGCGAAATACGCGAGCAGCGTCCCGCCGATACCGCCGATCAGTGCGATCGCGCCGAGCTGCCACAAACCGAGCGTCAGGATCTGGCGCTGCGATGCGCCGAGACACTTCATCAGCGCGGCGGTGTCGAGATGCCGCTGCGCATAACGCCGTGCGGCCATCGCAATCGCGATCGCACAGATCATTACACTGACCAGCGCCGACAGCCCCAGGAACTGCTCGGCGCGCTTGAGCGCGATACCGATCTCCGGGCGCACGTCTTCCAGCCCGCGCAACCGCTCTCCGGCCTCGAGCATCGGCTCGAGAGCGGAGCGAAAGCCCGCAATGTCGCCAGGCTCGCCGGAAAACAACAGGCGGTAAGTGACACGACTGCCGGGGCCGAGCAGTCCCGAGCGCGCGATGTCGGCCTGGTTCACCAGCAAGGTCGGGGCGAGATCGACAAACTGAAATCCCTGGTCGGGCAACCTCTCGAGGACCCGGCCCACCACGAGATCGAGCTCGCCGAGCCGCAACGAGTCGCCCGGCTCGAGACCGAGCCGCGCCAGCAATCGCGCCTCCGCCCACGCCTCGCCGCTGCGCGGCACCTCGGTAGTGGGCGCAGCGTCACCAAACAGCTTTGTCGGCGACCAGGATTGTGCCGCGCAGCGGATACGCCTCGTCCACGGCTCTCACCTCGGCGAGGCTGCCCTCGTCGCCGGCCCAGGCCATGCTCGGAAACGAACTGACATTGGCAGTCTTGAGATCAAAGTCGGTGGCACTGGCGCGCAGTTCGTCGCTCGCCGGGCGTCCGCTGCGCCAGACCAGGTCGGCCGCCAGCACTTCACCGGCCTGGCGCTGTACCGCCACGGTGATACGTGACGTGAACATGGACACGGCCGAAAGCGCGGTAACGCCGATCATCAGCGCCGCGAGCAACGTCATCAGCTCGCCGGAGCGCCAGTCGCGGAGCAATGCCGAGACAGCAAGACGCAGCGCGCTCAAGCCGACACCTCATCGCCGACGAGCCGGCCGTCGCCGAGCAACAGCCGGCGCCGGCAACCGGAAGCGAGATTGTCGTCGTGGGTTACCAGCACCAGCGTGGTGTGCGCGGCCTCATTCAGCCGAAACAACAACTCGATGATCCGGGAACCGGTTGCACCGTCGAGGTTTCCGGTCGGCTCATCGGCGAACAGAATCGCCGGCCGCGTAACGAAGGCACGGGCAATCGCCACCCGCTGCTGCTCACCGCCGGACAGCTGGCGCGGATAATGGCGCAGGCGCTCGCTCAGGCCCACCTCGTCGAGCACCGTCGCGGCCGCGTCGCCGGCGCGGACGTTACCGGCCAGTTCCAGCGGTAGCATCACGTTTTCGATCGCTGTCAGCGACGGCAACAGGTGAAAGGACTGAAAAACGAAGCCGACGTTGCCGGCCCGCAGCCTGGCGCGGCCATCTTCGGACAGCGCGCCGATATCCTGCCCCAGCAGGCGCACCGTCCCGCTGCTCGGCGTATCCAGCCCGGCCATCAACGCAAGCAGTGTCGATTTGCCGGCGCCCGATGGCCCGACCACCGCGACGGTCTCGCCGCCGGCGATGCTGAAACTCACGTCCTCGAGAATGGTCAGAGCCCCTTCGGGGCTGCTAACCTTTTTGCCGAGGGTTTCGACTGTGAGAACGTCCGTGTCCAAATTGTGGTCAGTCATTAACCGGTCTCTGCTTGCTGTTGTGCTGGTCATGGCGGCGGCTGCCGCAAACCCATGCGGGAAACCCGCGCATTCTGGTGCTCGGCGACAGCCTCAGCGCCGCTTATGGGATTCCGCTCGAACGTGGCTGGGTACAATTGCTGCAGACGCGCCTGGAAACGGAAGGTTACGGTTACGAAGTTGTGAATGCCAGTGTCAGCGGCGATACCACCGGCGCAGCGCTGACCCGCCTGCCGCGTGCGCTGGAGCTGCACCAGCCGGATATCGTGATCGTCGAACTCGGCGGAAACGACGGGCTTCGCGGAACACCTGTCGGGCAAATGCAGCGAAACCTCGAAGCCATCATCGAGAAGTCGCGTGCCGCCGAGGCCGAGGTGCTGGTGACCGGCATCATGATCCCTCCGAATTACGGCGCGGAATACACCGCCCGCTTCAACGCGGTCTATACCGGCCTGGGCGATCGTCTTAACGTGGCGTTGGTGCCGTTTATCCTCGATGGTGTCGCACTCGACCCGAGCCTGATGCAGGCAGACGGCATCCATCCGACAGCCGCGGCACAGCCACGAATTCTCGATAACGTGTGGCCGACGCTGCAACCCATGCTGGCGCGCTGACAGCCGCGAAGTGGCTGTGTTGCCGTGTTCGGGCCCCGATGCTATATAGTTCGGACACGGGAAGCGCCCGGATGCATTACACAACAAATCGGGCGACCGGGCGCAGTCAGCGGGGCAGAGCGCTTCGCAACAAGAAGCGCTGGCCATACCCGCGAACTTGCCGCTCCCGAAATGCACTGCTTTGGCATGCGTTACTCTGAGGAGAAAAAAAGATGGAGAAAATCTGGCTCAAGCACTATCCGCCCGGCGTGCCGGAGGAAGCCAATCTCGATGAGTGGCCGTCGCTGAAGCATGTTTTCGACGGGGCGTGCAAACAGTATCGGGATCTGCCCGCGTTTACCAATATGGGCAAGACGATCACCTATTCCGAGCTCGATCAGCAAAGCCGCTATTTCGGTGCGTTTTTGCAGAACAATGCGGGGCTCGAGAAGGGCGATCGCGTCGCCCTGATGATGCCCAACCTGCTGCAGTACCCCGTCGCCCTGTTCGGTGTGCTCAGAACCGGTATGGTCGCGGTCAATGTGAACCCGCTTTACACGCCGCGGGAACTGCAGCATCAGTTGACCGATTCCGGCGCCAAGGCGATCGTGATTCTGGAGAATTTCGCTTCAACCCTCGAAAAGGTCATCGACAAGACCGACGTCAAGACGGTCATCGTCACCAGCATCGGCGACATGCTCGGTTTCCCCAAGCGCTCGATCGTCAATTTCGCAATCAGGCACGTCAAACGCATGGTGCCGGAATGGAACGTCCCGCACGCGATCCCGTTCCTGCGCGCATTGAATGACGGCAAGTGGCAGACGCTCGAGGATGTCGACGTCGGCCCCGAAGACCTCGCCTTCCTGCAATACACCGGCGGCACAACGGGCGTATCCAAGGGGGCGATGCTCAGCCACCGCAATATGACCGCCAACCTGGCGCAGATGAAAGCCTGGCTGGGCCAGCTCGATCTGCAGGAACCCGGCACCGTCATAACCGCATTGCCGCTCTACCATATCTTTGCGCTGACGGTGAACCTGCTGAGCTTCCTGATCCGCGGCGGACGGAACGTGCTGATCACCAACCCCCGCGATTTCGACGCATTCGTTGCCGAGATGAAGAAATATCCGTTTACTTTCATCACCGGGGTCAACACGTTGTACAACGCGCTGCTCAATACCCCCGGTTTCTCGGACATCGACTTCGGTCCGCTCAAGGGCAGTTTCGCGGGCGGAATGGCGGCACAGGAAGCCGTCGCGAAGCAGTGGAAAGAGGTCACCGGCAACGTACTGACCCAAGGCTATGGGCTTACCGAAACTTCTCCGGTTGCGACCTCCTGCCTGCTTGGCGCGGGTGAATACGACGGCTCGATCGGTGTGCCGATGCCGAGTACGGATCTGTGCATTCGCGACGACGATGGCAACGAACTTGGGATCGGCGAAATCGGAGAGATCTGTATCAAGGGTCCCCAGGTCATGGAAGGCTACTGGAACCGGCCGGAGGAAACCGCCAAGGTCATTACCGAGGACGGATGGCTGCGCACCGGTGACATGGGCCGCATAAATGAAAACGGGCTGACCTTTATCGAAGACCGCAAGAAAGACATGATCCTGGTCTCTGGATTCAACGTGTATCCGAACGAGATCGAGGAAGTCGCGGTGGCACACGATGGCGTGCTTGAAGCCGCCGCGGTGGGTCTGGCGGACGAAAAATCCGGCGAGGTCGTCAAACTGTTCGTGGTACGCAAGGATCCGTCGCTGGACGCGGCGACGCTAAAGGCCTACTGCAAAGAGAACCTGACCGGCTACAAGGTGCCGCGTGTCATCGAGTTCCGCGACGAGTTGCCGAAGTCCAATGTCGGCAAGATCCTGCGCCGCGAGTTGCGCGACGAGGCAAACAGCTAGCCCAGATCGTTCGTTCAGGCGCCCGAGTGATAGCGCGGGCTAAGCTCATGGACCGCGGCAACCATCGCCGCGGCGTGTTCCGGCGGCACGTCCGGATGGATCCCGTGACCGAGGTTGAACACGTGGCCCTCGCCGTGGCCATAGCTTGCGAGCACCCGGCCGACCTCGGCGCGGATCACCTCTGGCGATGCGTAGAGCACTGACGGGTCGAGGTTGCCCTGCAATGCCACCCGGTCCTCCACCCAGCTTCGCGCAAGCGAAAGATCAGTGGTCCAGTCCACGCCCAGCGCATCGCAGCCGGAATCGACCATCTCGCGCAGGCGGATGCCGGCGTTCTTGGTAAACAGGACTACCGGGATGCGTCGTCCGCCGGCCTCGCGCTCGAGGTTTTCGACGATACGCGTCATATATTGAAGCGAAAACTCGCGGTAGGCGGCCGGCGCCAGCGCACCGCCCCAGGTATCGAAGACCATTACCGCCTGAGCGCCCGCGGCGATCTGCGCATTCAGGTAACTGGTGGTCGCGCTGGTGAGCTTGTCGAGCAGGCTATGCAGCAGCGCCGGCTCGTCGTAGAGCATCCGTTTGATGATGCCGAAGGTCTTGCTGCTGCCACCCTCGACCGCGTAGGTCGCCACGGTCCAGGGGCTGCCGGCAAAACCGATCAGCGGCACCTGTCCGGCGAGTTCGCGGCGGATCAGGCGCACCGCATCCATGACGTAGCCGAGTTCGTCCTCCGGATCGGGAATCGGCATCTGTTCGATGTCGCGCGCACCGCGCACCGGCCGCTCGAACCGCGGACCTTCGCCGGCCTCGAAATACAGCCCGAGACCCATCGCATGCGGCACCGTCAGGATGTCGGAGAACAGGATCGCGGCATCGAGCGGGAAACGCCTGAGCGGCTGCAGCGTCACCTCGCACGCCAGTTCCGGCGCCCCGCACAGGCTCATGAAATCACCGGCCTTGCCACGCACTTCGCGATATTCGGGCAGATAGCGGCCGGCCTGGCGCATCATCCAGACCGGTGTCCGGTCAACCGGCTCACGCAGCAATGCGCGCAGGAAACGATCGTTTTGCAATGGTTCATTTGTCACTGTCGAACACTCCTGCGATCGATTGCTGAATGGCCTCGGCCGCCTGACGCGGATCTGCGGCATCGCGGATCGGCCGGCCCACGACGATGTAGTCGGCGCCGTTGGCGAACGCCTGCTCGACGTTGACCACTCTTTTCTGGTCGTCGGCGGGCCGATTGTCGACCGGGCGAATGCCGGGAGTGACGACCAGCAGGCGGGCGTCGATATGCTCGCGCAGCCTCGGCGCCTCCAGCCCCGACGAAATCACGCCGGCGCAACCGGCCTCGAGTGCCCGCCGCGCCCGCGACAGCACCAGTTCCCCTACGTCGCAGTCGAAGCCGAGGTCGTCGAGATCGCCACGGTCCAGGCTGGTCAGCACCGTTACCCCGAGAATCTGCACATCCGTGGCCGCTGCCGCTGCCGCTTCCATGATCGACTGGTTGCCATGCACGGTGGCAAAGGTCACGCCACGCCCGTTGAGACGGCTGACGGCGCGCCCGACCGTCGCCGGCACGTCGAAGAATTTCAAATCCACGAAAATTTTCTTGCCGCGCTCGACGAGCCAGTCGACCAGTTCGAAGTAGCCGCCGGCCATCATCAGTTCCAGACCGAGCTTGTAGAACTGCACGCTGTCGCCGAGCTGCTCCGCGAGCTGTCGCGCCGCTTCCGCGTCCGGGACATCCATGGCGAAAATCAGGCGGTCGCGTGTCGCTATCGGCTTGTCTGACAACATCTGGGGTTCTCCCTGCAATTGCGCGCACAGTCGGCGCGGCATTCTAGACTATTTGCCGGTCCGGCAGCAGGGATTTACGGCGATTCTAGCGGATCAAAGAGGCGCCGGTGCTCGCTGATCGCGAACCGGTCAGTCATTCCGGCAATGTAATCGGTAACGGCCCGGACCGCGCCGGCGGTGCCGGCCTGCTCGCTGTAGCGCGCGCTCATCGCGGCGTGTTCGGGCGGCATCAGGCGCGGATCTTCGATGTAGACATCGAACAGCTCGGTCACCACGCGGCGCGCCTTCCGCGTCATGCGCAAGACCCGGTGGTGGCGGTAGAGACGGCCGTGGAGATATTGTTTCAACTCGGTGTGCAGCGCCTGGATTCGCGCGGAGAAGCTCAGCATAGGCCGATCGGCGGCGCGAATATCGTCGATATCGCCGGCCTGGAGCTCCGCGAGATTTGCGCGCGTGGCCTGCAGCAGGTCGGTCACCACGGTATCGATCATGCGCCGCACCGTTTCCGAAACCTGGCGCTTGCGCGGCGCAGCCGGATATCCGGCTGCCACTGCGCTGAACAATTCACCGAACAGGCCGACCTCGACCAGCTCGTCCAGATCGAGCAAACCAGCGCGCAACCCATCGTCGACGTCATGATGGTTATAGGCGATCGCGTCAGCGAGATTCGCGATCTGCGCCTCGAGCCCCGGCTGGCGGCGCTGGAGAAAACGTTCGCCCAGTTCGCCCAGGCCTCGCGCGTTCTTCGCTGAGCAGTGTTTCAAAATGCCCTCACGGGTCTCATAGGTCAGGTTCAGCCCGGGAAAATCCGCATAACGCTGTTCCAGTTCGTCGACGACCCGCAGCGACTGGAGGTTGTGTTCGAACCCCCCGTATTCGCGGGTGCAGTCGTTCAGGGCATCCTGGCCGGCATGGCCGAACGGCGTGTGGCCGAGATCGTGGGCCAGGCAGATGGCCTCTACCAGGCCCTCGTTGAGATCGAGCTCGCGCGCGATCGTCCGTGCGATCTGGGCCACCTCGAGCGAGTGAGTCAGCCGGGTGCGGTACATGTCGCCTTCGTGGTTGACGAACACCTGGGTCTTGTAGACGAGCCGTCTGAACGCGGATGAATGCAGGACGCGGTCGCGATCGCGCTGGAATTCGCCGCGATAGCCGTGACGCGGTTCGGCATGGACCCGGCCACGCGAGGTGGCGTCGAGCGCGGCATATGGCGCGAGCCCGGTATCCGTCGGGTTCACGCGCCCGCTCCGAGACTCTGGTGGAGAAATCGATCGAGTTCGTCGCCCGCGAATTCGGCGGTCAGCCTGGCCGCCCCGATAGCGTCCAGCAACACCAGCCGGAGCTGCCCCGCCTGGATCTTTTTGTCGCGATGGAGCGCCGCCACGAAACGCTCGTACTGCAGCGGTGGCGGGATGGTTGGCAGCCCCGCAGCGTCGATCAGAGCTTCGATACGGGGCACCGCGGCGGCTGGCAGGCTCCCGACCCGGGCTGAAAACTGCGCCGCCATAACCATGCCCGCGGCAACGGCCTCGCCATGCAGCCAGCGCCCGTAGCCATGGACGGCCTCGATAGCGTGACCAAAAGTATGCCCGAGATTCAGCAGTGCGCGGATGCCCTGCTCGGTCTCGTCGCGCGCCACGATATCGGCCTTGATCTCGCAACTGCGGGTAATCGCCCTCTCGAGCGCCCCGGGGTCACGCCGCAGCAGCGCCGGCAAAGCCAGCTCCAGCCAGGCAAAGAACTCGCGATCGAGAATCAACCCGTATTTGAACACTTCGGCAAGCCCGGCGCGGTATTCGCGTTCATCGAGCGTAGCGAGCGTTGCGGTGTCCGCGATTACACAGAGCGGTTGGTAGAAGGCCCCGATCAGGTTCTTCCCGGCGCTGTGATTGACCGCCGTTTTACCACCCACCGACGAATCGACCTGTGCCAGCAAAGTCGTCGGGACCTGGACGAATCCGACGCCGCGCTGGTAACAGGCCGCTGCAAAACCCGCCATGTCGCCAATCACGCCGCCGCCCAGCGCGAGCACGGTGCAGTCACGCCCGAACCCCGCTGCGACGAGTTCGTCGAGAATTGTCGAAACCGTATCGAGCGTCTTGTAACGCTCGCCGTCCGGCAATATCAGCTCGCGTATCGCATACCCTGACAGAGCCTCCCGCAACGTTGCCAGGTACAGCGGCGCCACCACGTCGTTGGTGACGATCAGCACGTCGCGGCCGGGGAGGGCGTCAGCAATCAGCGCCGGGCTGCTCAACAAACCCGAGCCGATATGAATCGGGTAGCTTCTCGCGCCGAGATCAACGTCTATTCTGGGCATTGCGCTGGGCCGGTTCGTCTAGGTATTGAAATCGCCGGCGCCGGGCTGGACCACATCATTCAGGTTGCAGTGGATTTGCTCCGCTACCTGGGTCACGCGCTGGCCATCGGTCTGCAGGATCAGGTCGGCGACCTGGCGGTACAAAGGATCGCGGACTTCCATCAACTCCTCGAGCCGCGCCCGCGGATCATCGGTGTCGAGAAGCGGCCGGTTGCGCCCGGCACGCGTGCGCTCGACCTGCTGATCTACCGAAGCGAACAGGTAAACGACAAAGCCTCGAGCTGCCAGCACTGCGCGGTTGGCAGCATCGAGCACGGCGCCACCGCCGGTCGCAAGGACCACCTGCTGACGCAATGTCAGGTCCTCGATCACCTTGCACTCTCTCTGGCGGAAGCCCTCCTCGCCTTCCTTTTCGAAGATAAAAGGTATATCGACCCCGGTCCGATCCTCGATCTCGCGATCGCTGTCGAGGAAATCCCAGCCAAGCCGCCGCGCGAGCTGTTTGCCCACGGCGGTCTTCCCCGCCCCCATTGGCCCGATCAGAAATACGTTGCTTATCGACATGGCTTCAGCTGTTCGCGTTTTTGGTATGTGGCCCTCGGTCACTATACTGCCGCGACAGCCGCGCGCCAAAACCGGGTAAAAAAAAGGCCAGCCCGAGGGCTGGCCTTGTTCGTACGACATGCGGCGGCTCAGTAGAGACTGGCACCGTCACGCAGGATCTTCGGCGTGATGAAGATCAGCAGCTCGGATTTGTCCGAACTACGCTGAGTGGTCTTGAACAGGTTGCCCACGACCGGGATATCGCCGAGGAACGGTGTCTTGAACTCGGTATCGCGACGCTCGGTCTCGAAAATACCGCCAAGCACAACCGTCTCACCGTCGTTCACGAGCACCTTGGTCGTGATCTCGCGCGTATCGATGGACGGCACCAGGCCACCCGTTGCGCTCGGCACGAACTCACCGACGTTATCCTTGTTGACGATCAGGTCCATGATGACTTTCTCGTCGGGCGTGATCTGCGGCGTGACCTGGAGACTCAGCACGGCCTCCTTGAACTGCGTGGTCGTGGCACCGCTCGAAGACGCTTCCTGGTAGGGAATCTCGACACCGGCCTTGATTCTCGCTTCCTGCTGGTTGGCGGTAATCACACGCGGCGTGGAGATGATCTCGGCGCGATCTTCCGACTGCGCGGCCGACAGCTCGAGATCGACCAGGTAGTCGTCGTCGAGAACCGCCAGCGCGATGGACCCGGCGCGGTTCACCACCGGCAGGTTCACGTTGTAGCGCTCGAAACGTGCATCGCCGGTCGGGATCGTCACGGTACCGTCGTTGGTCGGATCGTTATCGGTGAACGAATCGAGGTAACCCGAGACCATGGTGTCCGTACCGGCCGAGGTACCGCTGGTGGTGTAGAGCCGGCCACCGCTCTCCTCGACACCGGTATAACCGAGCTGGACACCGAGTTCGCGTGAGAAGTCGTCATTGACGACGACGATACGCGACTCGATCAGCACCTGTTTCACCGGAATGTCGAGGGTCTTGACCAGGCGCCGGATATCTTCGATCCGGTCAGCGGTGTCCTGGATCAGCAGCGTGTTGGTACGCTCGTCGATGGCGACACTGCCGCGCTCGGACATCAGCGCGCCGCCTTCGCCACCTTCGACCAGCGTCGCAAGCGTCGCGGCCTTGGCGTAGTTGACCTGGATGAACTCGGACCGCAGCGGCACCAGTTCCTCGATCTCACGACGTGCCTCGAGCGCCTGTCTCTCGCGCGTGGCGATCTCGGCGGCCGGGCGCCACGATGATCACGTTGTCGCGCTGACGCATGTCGAGTCCCTTGGTCTGGAGGACGATGTCGAGCGCCTGATCCCAGGGCACGTTCTGCAATCGCAGCGTTACGTTGCCCTGTACGGTGTCGCTGACGACGATGTTCATGTCACTCATGTCGGCCAGCAGCTGCAGTACCGCACGCACTTCGATGTCCTGGAAGTTCAGCGTCAGTCGCTCACCCATGTAGTTGCGGCCTTCGCCATAGGCACTCGGTGCATCGGTTACGACAACCGCTTCGCGGATCTCGATCGAGAACACTTCGTCAGACTGGTACGCGAGTTGCTCGAAGGAGCCGCTGGCATTGATGACCAGGCGGGCATTGTCGCCGGCGCGCAGTGCGTCGACCGTCACCACCGGCGTGGCGAAATCGGTGACATCGAGGCGGCGCACCAGCTGCTCGGGCAGGGTTGCGCCACGGAAATCGACGACGATCTGATCGCCAACCTGGCGGAAATCGACCACCGTGTTCGGGTCGGTAAGGGTCACCTGGACCTGACCGGCACCATCTTCGGAGCGGCGGAAATCGATGTTGCTGATGCTGCGTCCACCCGCGACCGGCGGCGGTGCTTCGGACATCGCCGACTGCGACCAGTAGCCACGATCGGCCTCGGCCTCGCCGGTACCGATGCGCACCAGGATGCTGTCACCGTCGACAATCGTCTCGTACGCGACCAGCGACGACAGGTTGAGCACGACCCGGGTCTTGCCCCCCGCCTCGGCCGCCACGACGCTGTTGAGTACGCCCACGCCGACCTCCTTGCGCCGCTGATCCAGCGACAATGCGGTGTCGGGCAGATCGAGTGAAATCCGGGCCGGATTATCGATGGTAAACGCCATCGGCTGTGGCGCCATGCCGTCCATACGAAGACGTAGTTGCACCTGCTGCCCCGGCAGTTGCTCGACTTCGATTCCCTGGAGGGTTCTGCTCGGTGTCTGTGCCTGGGCTGCCAGCGGCATCGCTAGCACTCCAGCGCAAAGAACCAGAAGCCTGACCCATCTGGAGGCCTCGCCTATCGGCTTGAAGTTGCGCGTCATTTTCACTTTCTCCCTAGGACCCTATTCGCTCAGCGCCAATCCCGCCGGGCGTTCTACATAGCCCCCGACCCCATCGGGCACGATTTCAACCAATGCGATTTCACCATCGCTAATGTCTGTTACCCGGCCATCGTTCTGGCCGAGGTAGTTCCCCGGCAGTATCCGGTGGATCAAACCATCCGGATCCTGTACCAGTCCGTAGAGGCTTCCCTCTCTCGCTATGCTGCCCACCATGCGCAGCGTGTCGAGCGGATACCGCTCGAGAAAATCCTTCGGCCGCGAGGCATCGGGCCGCGGTCCTCCGCCTGGCTGATCGGCACCCGGCCGATAGGGTGTAAACGGCGGACGCTCGGAGTCCGCGGCATACGCAAAACTCGGCGGCGGCTCAATTTGCGGCAACGGTTCGATGCGGCCACCCGGGCGCGCCTTCACCTCGTTCACATAGCCTTGCAGATCGCTCATATCACTTGAACAACCCACCAGGGCCGCCATCAGGCAACAACCGGCAATGCCTCTGATTACGCTCTTTACTCGCATCAGCCCCCAGCCTCCTCGTCCTCATCCAGATAGCGATAGGTCTTCGCGGTCAGATCCAGTACGAGTTCGTCCGGCTGATCCTTATCTGGCTTAATTTCAATGTCATGCAACGTCACGATCCGCGGCAGCTGAGCGATATCGCTGACGAACTGACCGATCTCGTGATAACCGCCCTTCAGACGGATACGGATCGGCAACTCGGCGTAAAAATCCTTGCGCATTTCGGGATTCGGCTGGAACAGCTTCTCATCGAGGCTGGCGGCAAGACCCGTTTGCGATATATCGACGAGCAGCGACGGCACCTCGGTCTTGCCCGGCAGTTGCCGCAACATCGTGCCGAACGACTGCTCGATTTCCTGCAACTGCGCCTTGTAGGCCTCGAAGTTGGCAGCCTTGCGTTGCTTCGCCTCGAAGCTCGCCCGCAATTCGATTTCCTGCGCGCGTGGCCCGTCTCGAGCAACGGCGATTTGGCTTTCCAGGCGAACTGGTAGAATCCGCCGGCGGCGACCAGGATGAAGATCAGCCCGATCACGATTGCGCGGAACGCCAGCGGCCAGCGGCCGATATCGTTGATATCGAGGTTGCGGAGTTGTTCGACGAAATTCATTAGCCCTGCTCCTCCGCAATGATCGATACCTGGCGTGCGGTGATCGAGAATTCGCTGACCCTCTGACCGGTGCGGTCAACCACTTCGATCTTCTCGAGGCGCGGATCGGTCAGCCAATCCGAGGAGTCGATGTTTCGCATGTAGGCGGATACCCGTGTGTTCGACTCGGCACCGCCCTTCAGTTCGAGGCGCTGACCGACTTGCTTGACCGAGGTCAGGTAGACGCCGTCCGGCACGGTTCGCACCAGCTGCTCGACCAGGTGAACGGACTCGGGGCGGCTGCGCTGGAGCTGTTCGATGATCTCCATGCGATTGAGCAGGCGATCTTTCTTGGCTTCCAGGTCGAGGATTTCCTTGATCTGCTCATCGAGCGCCGTGATCTCGCCACGCAGCAGCTGATTACGCGAGTTCTGGTATTCGATCCGGGTGTTGTAGACATAGTTGGAAAACATCACCACGAGGATGCCAAACACGATTGCGATGCCCGTGGCGACGGCGAAGTTCTTTTGCCGTTCCTTGCGCAGCTCCTCGCGCCAGGGCAGTAGGTTGATTCTTGGCATATCAGTCGAAGCTCCTCAGTGCGAGACCGAAGGCGGTGAGCAATGCCGTGGCATCGCGCTTGACTCCCTGGGCCTTGGCTTTGGACGAGATCTTCATCTGACCGAGCGGATCGCCGACCACGGTCGGGATACCGACGCGGCTGGCAATCAGGTCGGACACACCCGGGATGTTCGCGCAACCGCCGCAAACGATGATCTGCTCCGGCTGCTCGCGTCCGCCACCCGAGGCGAGGAAGAACTGCAACGAGCGGCTGACCTGCTGACACATGTCGTCCATAAACGGATCGAGCACTTCGGGTTCGTAATTGCTCGGCAGACCACCTTCTTTTTTGGCCCGGCCGGCGTCTTCCATCGACAGGCCGTAGGTACGCATGATTTCTTCGGTCAGCTGCTGGCCGCCGAAAGCAAAATCACGCGTGTAGGTAACCTTGAGATCGCGCAACACACTGAATGTCGTGCTGCTGGCGCCGAAGTCCACGACCGCGACATTGTGCTCGATCCCGCCGTCAGGCATCTGGTGAGTCAGCAGCAGGCAGGCGTTTTCGAGCGCGAACGACTCGACATCGACCACCTTCGCGACCAGTCCGGCTGCCTCGACGGCGGCCTGACGCTGCTCGACATTCTCGGTGCGGCTGGCCACCAGCAGTACATCGCGGGTATCCGGATCCTTGACCGAGGGTCCGATGACCTCGAAATCGTAGCTGACCTCTTCCATCGGAAACGGAATGTACTGGTCGGCCTGGAGCTCGACCTGACCTTCCAGATCCGACTCGGAGAGGCTGGACGGGAGCTGGATTACTTTCGTAATCGCGGCGTCCACGCTGATGGCAACCGCTGCCTCGCGGCTTTTCGCACCGGAGCGTTTTACTGCCCGGCGGACCGCTTCGCCAACGGCTTCAGCATCGACGATCGCCTTCTCGTTTACCGAGTTTGGCGGGGTCGGTTCCGCTGAATACGACTCGACACGGAACTGACTGCCACTCTGGGCGAGCTCTACGAGCTTCACCGAGGAAGTTGTGATGTCGAGGCCTAGGAGCGACTTCTGTTTAGCGCCGATTAACACACTTTTTTCCTTTAATGGCGACGGTTTAACGCGACAAGATAGAACACGGCTTTAACTGATGTAAATAACTAATTACCAGTAAAAGCAACTATTTGTATGTGACTATCCTCACATTATGACAAGGGACATCGTTATCAAAGGGATATTCGCGTTGTCGAGGCGCGAAAACCCGCCGATACCTCTCGGCATGTGTATCTGATAACTTACCCATCGGCGGCGGGGACCTGCGCGCCGGTTTTTCGGGATTTCGGCGGAGATTGGGAGTGACGGTGACCTGCGGTACCGGATTCGATCCGGCTT
Organism: uncultured Gammaproteobacteria bacterium; assembly: GCA_963699835.1. Lineage (GTDB taxonomy): Bacteria > Pseudomonadota > Gammaproteobacteria > Steroidobacterales > BM003 > BM003. The sequence goes on from CAVOVJ010000004.1 coordinate 125,652, forward strand.
GTCCGTTGGCGACCGGCAACCCCGCTGTCCTAGGAAGATCCCGTAGACCGGTGGTTTTGCGTCCCCAGCTTTCGTTGGGTTTGCCCTTGAGCCTGCGGTCGATGATGCATAATCGCTCCGGGCTAGGCAAGGACGTGATCACAGTTTTTAGATGAAACTCTTTATCAAACTCCCATACCTGTTACTGGCGGCGATTCTGACCCTTGCGGCGGTACTCTCTCTGGCGGCGCTGGCGGCGTATTTTTATATCGCGCCGGAGCTTCCGGATGTCGAAACGTTGCGCGAGGTAAAGCTGCAGGTACCACTGCGAATCTATACCCGGGACGGCCGCCTGATGGCCGAGTTCGGCGAACAACGGCGGCTGCCGGTGCGGTACGATCAGCTGCCACAGCAGGTGGTCGATGCATTCCTCGCGGCCGAGGACGACCGCTTTTTCGAACACCCCGGCGTCGACTACCAGGGGCTGACCCGAGCGGTGATTTCGCTGGCGCTGACCGGGGAGCGGCGCCAGGGCGGCGGCACGATCACGATGCAGCTGGCGCGCAATTTCTTCCTGAGCCGCGAGAAAACCTACGTTCGCAAGATCAAGGAGATATTTCTTGCTCTGCGAATCGAGACCGAACTGAGCAAACAGGAAATCCTGACACTCTATTTGAACAAGATATTTCTCGGCCAGCGCGCCTACGGCGTCGCCGCGGCGGGAGAAGTCTACTACGGCAAGGATCTGGACCAGCTCTCGCTGGCCGAAATCGCAACGATTGCCGGCCTGCCGAAGGCACCTTCACGCGACAACCCGATTACCAGCCCCCAGCGGGCCCGCGAACGCCGCGCTTATGTACTGCGGCGAATGCAGGAGCTCGGCAAGATCACACCCGAACAGCATGACGAAGCCATGGCCGCGGCGGCACCGGCCGCGCTGCACGGCCCCACGGTGGAGTCGGCTGCCCCGTATGTCGCCGAGCAGGTCCGGTCCGAAATGCTCAATCGTTATGGGCGCAATGCCTATAACGACGGTTATGTGGTGACGACGACGCTCGACAGCCGTCTGCAGAAGGCCGCGGTCCGGGCACTGCGTCAGGGTCTGCTCGAATATGACCGCCGCCACGGCTTCCGCGGGCCGGTGGCACGCGCGCCGGAGGCCGTCGCCGAGGGCAGGATCGCGTGGCTTGCATTGCTGGAAACGTTCAGCCAGCCGGCCGACCTGCATCTTGGGCTGGTCACCGAGGTCGGTGAAAAAGATGCCGCACTGACCCTGCGCGACGGGCGCGATGTCAAAGTCGACTGGTCCGGACTGGCCTGGGCTCGCTCTTTCGTCGATCAGAACACCCGCGGGCCGGAACCGAAGACCGCGGGCGAGATCCTGGTGCCGGGCGACGTCGTCTATCTGATACGCGTGGCAAGCGGCAAGTGGGAACTTGCCCAGTTGCCGGAGGCACAGGGCGCGATGATCGCGATGGACCCGCACGACGGCGCCATCGTGGCACTGACCGGCGGTTTCGATTATTACACCAGTAAATACAATCGTGCGGTCCAGGCGCGGCGCCAGCCTGGCTCGTCGTTCAAGCCGTTCATCTATTCGGCGGCGCTGGAGCGCGGCTTCACCGCTGCGAGCCTGATCAACGATGCCCCAGTCGTGTTCCAGGATGCCGCCCTCGAAGGAACCTGGCGACCCGAGAATTACAGCGGACGATTTTACGGCCCCACCCGGCTGCGCGAAGCGCTGATCCGCTCAAGGAATATGGTGTCTATCCGGCTGCTGCGCGAAATCGGCATCGGCTTTGCCCTCGAGCATGTGCAGCGTTTCGGTTTTCCGCTAAGCGATCTGCCCCGCAACCTGTCACTGGCGCTAGGCAGTGCAACCGTGACGCCGTTGCAGATCGCCCAGGGTTATACGGTGTTCGCCAATGGCGGCTACCGGACCGAGGCCTATTTTATCGACCGTATTCGTTCCGCCAATGGCGACATCCTGTTCGAGGCCGACCCCGCGATCATCTGCGAGGCGTGCGAAGCGGCGAATGAAGCCGGCGCTGAAGACCGCGGGCAACAGAGAGGCTCGAGCCTGTTCAGCCTGGACGGCGGCGCACCCGCCGCGACGGAATCGACACCGTCGGGCGTCGACCCGGTCATATTGCGCGACACCGGTTTCGAAACCGCGCTGGCGGACCCCGGGACTCAGTGGCCACGGCCCGTTACTGCGCCAGGCGCAGCGTGCGATCCCCGCGCAGAACGCGTATCTCATCACTGACCTGATGCGCGACGTCGTTCGCCGCGGCACTGCGGTCCGCGCCTACCGCGCACTGAAACGCGGCGACCTGGCGGGCAAGACGGGCACGACCAACGATCGCCGCGATGCCTGGTTCAGCGGTTTCACTCCGGACATCGTCGCCACGGCGTGGGTGGGCTTCGATAAGGAACGCTCGCTCGGCCGGCGCGAAGAAGGCGGGCGCACCGCGCTGCCGATGTGGATCTATTTCATGCGCGAGGCCACCGCCGGGCTACCGGAATCCAGCCGCATTCCCCCGAGCGGACTGGTGACGGTGCGGATCTCGCCGCAGACCGGGTTGCTGGCGTCAGCGGGCGATCGCGGCGCCGTGTTCGAGACGTTCCGCGCCGAGCGCGTTCCCACTGAGGCCGACAGCGGCGAAACCGCGAGCATGCCGGAACCCGGCGAGGAAGACGAAGAACCCTTGTTCTGAGCCCTCTGCACAGGTTAAAACGAGGCTATGGCGAAGAAACTCAATGGCCGCGGCGAACAGCTGCGCAGTCTGGTCGCAGAGGAAGCGGCGCGCATCATGGCCGAGGAGTGGCTGTCCGACTTCGGCCAGGCCAAGCGCAAAGCCGCGCATCGGCTTGGGGTCACCGATCGCGCCGCGTTACCGAGCAATCGCGAAATCGAACTTGCGGTCATTGACCGCCAGCGCCTGTTCGGCCAGGAAAGCCGCGATGACCAGATCCGCCACCAGCGCGAACTCGCGAGGCAGGCAATGACCCTGCTCGCCGAGTTCGAACCACGCCTGGTCGGCGCCGTACTAAAAGGAACCGCGACCGAATACAGCGATATCAGCCTGCACCTGTTCGCCGACGCCACTGAGGAAGTCGCGCTGAAACTGATGGCGCAGGGCATACCGTACGAATCCGAGGAAAAACGGGTGAGATACGGCGACGACCGCATCGAGTACCGGCCGGTGTTTCGTTTCGAGGCAGCCGGGGCGCAGATAGTCGCCACCGTGTTTCCGCTGGTCGGCATGCGCCAGCCGCCACTGAGCCCGGTCGACGGGCGGCCGATGCGGCGCGCGCGCCTGGCTGATGTCGAAGGGTTGTTATCCGCCGAGTGTGCGGTCGGGGAAAGCGCCTAGCTGCGCTTGTCCACCGCAACGTAGTCGCGCTCGGTCGGGCCGGTATAAAGCTGCCGCGGCCGGCCAATCCGCGTGCTCGGATCCGCAATCATCTCCTGCCAGTGCGCCACCCAGCCCACCGTCCGCGCAATCGCGAACATTACGGTGAACATCGATTTCGGGATACCCAGCGCTTCGTAGATGATGCCGGAGTAAAAATCGACGTTGGGATAGAGCTTTTTCTCAACGAAGTAATCGTCGTTCAGCGCCATCTCTTCGAGCTTGAGCGCCAACTCGAACAACGGGTTGTTGTTATCGCCGATCCGCTCCAGCACCTTGTGACACATTTTGCGGATGATCGTCGCGCGCGGATCGTAGTTCTTGTAGACGCGGTGACCAAAGCCCATCAGCCGGAACGGATCTTCCTTGTCCTTGGCCTTCTTGATAAAGCGCGGGATGTCGGCGGTCGTGCCGATCGTCTCGAGCATTCTCAGCACCGCTTCGTTGGCACCGCCGTGCGCGGGCCCCCACAGCGCCGACACACCGGCCGCAATCGCTGCGTACGGGTTGGCACCGGAGCTGCCAGCCAGGCGCACTGTCGACGTGCTGCAGTTTTGTTCGTGATCGGCATGAAGAATGAACAACAGGTCGAGCGCCTCGGCGGCGATCGGGTCGATCTCGTAATCGTCGCAGGGCACCGCAAAGAACATATTCAGCAGGTTGCCGCAGTAGTCGAGGTCGTTGCGCGGGTAGATGAACGGCTGACCGATCGAGTGCTTGTACGCGGCAGCGGCGACGGTCGGGATCTTCGCGATGATGCGATGGGCGAAGATCTCACGGTGTTCCGGGTTCGAGATGTCGGTCGAGTCGTGATAGAAAGCGGACATCGAACCGACTACGCCCGAAACCATGGCCATCGGGTGGGCGTCGTAATGAAAACCGTTGAAGAACCGCAGCAGCGTCTCGTTGATCATCGTGTGGTGCATGATCGAGTGAGTAAAAGTGTCGAGCTGATTGCGCGTCGGCAATTCGCCGTACAACAACAGCGCCGCCACTTCGAGGAAACTTGAATGCTCTGCGAGCTGGCCAACCGGGTAGCCGCGATACATCAGCACGCCCTTCTCGCCATCTATAAACGTGATCTTGCTTTCGCAGCTCGCCGTGGCGACAAACCCGGGATCAAACGTGAAGGCCCCTTCCTGGGCGTAGAGACCGCTGATATCGATGACATCGGGTCCGATCGTGCCCCCGTGAGCGTCGAGAGTCAGGGTGTCGCCGGTCTGCAGATTTTTCAGTTCGTAATGCTTATTTGTCATTCTGCTTGCTTCCTGGTCGCTTCTGGCTGAACGATCGCCTTCCTGTTCGCAATCCCGAGGCATGTCCTTACCGCCATGCCGGCGCTGCTGCCACCTGCCGGGTGAGGGCAGCCGGACGGCTACTCCCCCGAGCGCGCCGTTTTCCTCCCGCAGCGCGTTTGCGGCCATGAGCCGCAGCCTGGGGAGTATAGCAAGGGTCGGCCGGTCACCGCAGCCGCCTTGAGTGCACAAAAAAAGGGCGCCATCGGCGCCCTTTCTCGATTGCTCTGCCCGCGGCGTCTAGCGGCCGCCGAGGTTTCCGTATTTCTTGCGGAAACGGTCGACGCGGCCACCGGTGTCGAGAATCTTCTGCTTGCCGGTGTAGAACGGATGGCAATTCGAGCACACCTCGACGTGCAGCTCCTGGCCAAGCGTCGAGCGCGTCGTGAATTCGTTGCCGCAACTGCAAACAACCTTCATTTCAGTGTATTCGGGATGAATATTCGCTTTCATGATGAAACTCTCTGTGGCGCCCGGTAATAAACGCCGGATTTCGGAAACGGCGCGCGATTCTACCCGTGCACGGAGCCGCAGGCAAGCGCTGGAAAGAACGGCACAGTATACATGCCCGCGGCTGTCAGACCACAGCCAAGCTTAAGACTTTACTTTAAGTTTGAGCGCCTAATACGAGTGATCCAAAAGGGTTTGTCCCTTATCCACAAATCCTGTGGATAACTCTGTGGACGACATCCGCAAACCGGTTCGCTGCCCCGGAAAAACAAGTACCCGGTGGGGGTTGGGGATTTTTTCACCAGCTAAATCAAAAGCCATATAAATCAATAAGTTGAAATTATTTGCGCGTCGCCACCAGCGGCGCGATATGTAAAAACCGGGTTTGGGCCGACGAATTTTCGCCGCTGTGTATAAGGGGAACCCCTAGAGAGCCTAATTCAGAGGATTTTGCCCGCTCCGCCGACCGGGCTGCGATGGCCGACGCGGGGCCGGGCGGGAGAATGCGATGGTGTCGAGACGCAGGCTCAGCGCCCGCCCCTCGGCGTTCTCGGCCTCGAGGTACTCCGCGCCCTTCGAGGTCTTCAGATCGCGCGGCACGACCACCTCGAGATGGACGATACCGGTGCCGTCACGCCAGCGCAGCATCAGTGGCTGGCGCCGCAGGATCGCCAGTTCGTAGCGGCAATAGGTCGCGCAGTCGACCGGGTGGTAATCATCCATATGGCGACCAGCATAACCGCAAAGCCGCCGGGGGCGGATGCCGTCAGGGCAGAAACATCGCCTGGAGATCGTTGAGAAAGCGATTGCCCAGCGGCGTCGGCGCAACGCGCCCGGCAGCATCGGTTGCGATCAACCCACGTTCGGCCGCCCGCTCCAGCGGCGTTTCGAGAACGGCCGCCGACAGTCCGGTGGCGCGCTCGAATCCGTGAAATTCGAAGCCGTCGCGCAGGCGCAGTGCATTCAGCATGAACTCGAACACCAGGTCGGGTTCGGCCACCACCCGTTCGCCACGACCAATCCGGCCGCTTTGCGCCTGCGCCATGTACAGCCGCGGCGAGCGGGTTTTCTCGCTGCGAGTCACGCGCCGGGTCGCCGGGTCGGTGAGCTTGCCGTGCGCACCGGCGCCGACGCCGAGGTAATCGCCGAAACGCCAGTAGTTAACGTTGTGACGGCAGCGCCGGCCGGGCCGGGCAAACGCCGATACCTCGTAGCACTCGTATCCGGCAGCGTCGAGGAGGCCGTAGCCGCTGGTCCTGGATCTCCCAGATTGCCTCCTCGGCGGGCAGTGGCGGCGGGTGGCTCGCAAAATGCGTGCCCGGTTCGAGCGTGAGATTGTAGTAAGAGAGGTGCTCGGGCGCGAGTGCCAGCGCCGCACGCAGATCGGCTGCGGCACCGGGTTGGTCCTGCCGCGGCAGGCCGAACATCAGGTCGAGGTTGATGTTGCCGATACCCGGCCGTGCGCGCCATCGCAAACGTATCGGCGATCTCGCCGGGGCCGTGGATCCGACCGAGCGCGCGCAGCATCGCGGCATCGAAACTCTGCGCCCCGATCGAGAGCCGGTTGACGCCGGCCGCGGCGTAGGCGGCAAAACGGCCTGCATCGCTGGCGCCGGGATTGGCCTCCAGCGTGATTTCGGCATCCGCGGCAAAGTCGAGCAAATCGCGCGCCACAGCGAGAATGCTCGCGATCTCCCCGGCCGGGAAGAGACTCGGCGTCCCGCCGCCAAAAAAGACCGTGGACAGCGGCCGCGCACCGGCCAGCGCCGCTTCCGCGCACAGGTCGGCGATCAGGGCATCGGTGTAGTCACGCGCCGGCAGATCCTGCTTGACCTGGTGCGAGTTGAAGTCGCAATAGGGACACTTGCGAACACACCACGGCAGATGGACATACAGCCCGAGCGGTAGTGCATCATGCGGTGCGGCCGATGTCGGAAGTGCGGCCATCACCGTGCCCGAATAGCCGTCGCGATGTGGCGCATGGCGGCCGGCTCAGGCCGCCGGCCACGCCGCCGGCAGCCGCCGCACCAGCTCGCGCAGCGCCTCGCCGCGATGGCTCAGGCGGTTCTTTTCCGCGGCGCCGAGTTCGGCCGAGGTCCGGCCATCGGCGGTCACGAATACCGGGTCATAACCAAACCCGCCTTCGCCGCGCGGACTCATCGCAATGCGTCCTTCCCAGCGCCCCTCGCATACCAGCGGGGTAGGATCTGTGGGGTAGCGCAGCAGCACCATCGCGCACACAAACCTTGCGCCACGGTGCGGCTCCGGCACTCCGTCGAGTTTCTCGAGCAACAGCGCGACATTATCTGCGTCGCTGGCATCCTCGCCGGCAAACCGGGCCGAGTGAATCCCCGGCCGGCCTTCGAGCGCATCCACCACGAGCCCGGAATCGTCGGCGACCGCCGGCAACCCTGACTGTTCGCAGGCATGACGCGCTTTCAGCAACGCGTTTTCGATAAATGTGAGACCGGTCTCCTCGACCGACTCCACGTCGAAGTCCGCCTGTGACAGCACCGCGCAGTCCTGCTCCACGAGCAACTCGCGGAGTTCTCTCAACTTGCCCTGGTTGGCGGTGGCCAGCACCAGCCTGCGTGCGGGACCGGTGATGCTCATTGCGCAAGCGCGGCAGTCTGCGCCGCCATCAACTGGCTGATCCCGTCCTGGGCGAGTCGGAGCATCTGGTCGAGCTCGTCGCGGCGGAACGCATGCCCCTCGGCCGTGCCCTGGACCTCGATAAACGCACCGGACTCGTTCATCACGACATTCATGTCGGTCTCGGCCGCGGAGTCTTCGGCGTAGTCGAGATCGAGCACCGGAACGCCGCGGTAGATCCCCACCGACACCGCGGCGAGCTGACCGTACAACGGATTCTTTTTCAGCTTGCCGGAGGCGACCAGCTTGCCCAGCGCATCGGCGAGCGCAATATAGGCGCCGGTAATCGAGGCCGTGCGGGTGCCGCCGTCGGCCTGCAACACATCGCAGTCGATGGTGATGCTGCGCTCGCCGAGCGCGCGCAGATCCATCACCGCGCGCAGCGAGCGCCCGATCAGGCGCTGAATCTCGAGCGTGCGGCCGCCCTGCTTGCCGCGCGCCGCCTCGCGCCCGGAGCGGTCATGGGTCGCCCGCGGCAACATGCCGTACTCGGCGGTGACCCAGCCCTCGCCGCGACCGCGCAGCCAGCCGGGCACGCGCTCCTCGACCGATGCGGTGCACAGCACATGGGTATCGCCGCAACGGGTCAGGACCGAGCCCTCGGCGTGTTTGGTGAAATGGCGCAAGAATTCGACCTCGCGCAGCTGGTCCGGCGTACGACCACTGGGACGCATGAGTAACCTCGGCTTTAACAAGGGTGACTGGGTGACGGCAAGACGGCGCCGGAAATCCTATCCGTGCCAGCGCAATGCCGCGATGGTCGTATTATCGCTGTAGGGTCCGTTGGCATCCACCGCGCGTTGCGCAAGGGCTTCGAGCGCCTGCTCGAGTTCGCCCTCGGCCACGCCGCTGAGCCCGCCGATATCGTCCTCGCTGACACCCGACCACAGCCCGTCCGAACAGGCCATCAGGATATCGCCGGGCTTGAGCCGGTGGCGCGCGCTGATCGTCATTTCCGGCAGCACCGCGTCACCGCCGAGACAACACTCGACGTAGTTGCGCATCGGGTGAGTGTGGACCTCTTCCTCGGTGATCAGGCCCTCGCGCAGCAGCAATTCGACATGGCTGTGATCGCGGGTGCGGGCGGCGATCGCGTTGTTGCGAATCAGGTAGATCCGGCTGTCGCCGACATGCCCCCAGAACGCGTTGCCGTCCTGCACCAGGCAGACCGTGCAGGTCGCGCGCGGGCGCGCCTCGAGCGACTGCGCCCGGCCAATCTGGACCAGGCGGTCGTGCGCCCGGCCAATCGAACGATGGAGAAAACCGGGCGCATCGAGTAGCGGAATCGACTCGGCGCCAAACCGTTTGCCCACCAGGTCGAGCGTGGTCTGCGCCGCCAGCGCGCCATCGCTGTGGCCACCCATGCCGTCGATGACCAGCATCAACGTCGCCCCGTCGTTGTCGACGATGCCGCAACGATCCTGATTTTCCTCGCGGTGGCCCAGCAGGCTGACCTCGGCGCGCTCCATTTCCAACCCGTGTTCTCCCCTGTCGCTTGCGCTAAACTGGCGCCCGGCAAATCGCCCGGCACCGGCCAGGCGCAGAGTATACGCGCTGTTTCGGCAACGTCCGCATCCGCGCCCTGGGCGCGCAACCATTGCAGGTATCCGAATGACATGCAGTATGACCGGCTTCGCCCGTGTCGAAGCGCAACTCGAACAGGGAGACCTGGTCTGGGAACTGCGTGCCGTCAATCATCGTTTTCTCGATGCCCAGTTCAAGATGCCCGAAGACTTTCGCCGCCTCGAACCGGAACTGCGCAAGCGGCTCGGCAAGAAGCTGTCGCGTGGAAAGGTAGATTGCGGACTTCGCTTTCGCGCCGCTGTGACCACGGCCACGGAATCGGGAATCCGCAGCGAGACCCTGCAGAGGTTGCTCGAACTTCTTCGCGAGGTACGCAAGCTTCATCCGGATGCGACGCATCCCGATGCGCTCGATATCCTGCGCTGGCCGGGACTGCTGGAAGAGCCGGAACGCGATGTCACCGAGCTGCTGGAGACCGCAACCGATCTGTTCGAGCAGGCGCTTACCCAGATGCAGACCATGCGGGAATCCGAAGGCGCACGGATGCACGCGGTGATCCTCGATCGCTGCGACAGCATCGACCAGGCCGTCGCCGCGATGCGCGAACGGGCACCGGAGGTCAAGCAGACGATTCGCCAGCGCCTCGACGACCGGATCGCCCAGATCTGCGCCGAGCTCGATCCGCAACGGCTGGAGCAGGAGGTAGCGATCCTCGCCCAGAAATCCGATATCGACGAAGAACTCGATCGCCTCGACAGTCACGTAAAGGAAGTGCGCGACACGCTGGCGAAAAACAAACCGGTGGGGCGGCGGCTGGATTTCCTGATGCAGGAACTGAACCGCGAGGCGAACACGATCGGGTCGAAGTCACCCGATACCGACACCACCCGCATCGCCGTGGATATCAAAGTGGCGATCGAGCAAATGCGCGAGCAGGTGCAGAATATCGAGTAGGGTTCAGGGAAATCCGGGACCCTTTTCCGCGTGATTGCCCAGATGCGGTGCAATAAAAATAGCCGCCGCGAACAAGTGCCAAGTTTATTTTGGATAGGCCCCGAGGTTGTCCGCAAACGCATACTTCGCCGTATTCAGTTCCTTATATGAATTATTCACCCGGGCCTTTATCAGTTCAGGCGTCACGAGTTCGTCGCCCGCGCGCAACAGGGCATTTGATTCTGTATTGTCCTGCACATAGATATCGGGTTTATGCTCCAGCTTGAATTCCTCCCACACGGCGCGTGCAAGCCTTTCCGTCACGTCGGCCTTTGTTGGGCCATCGAACCGAAAACTGTGAGATGGAGGGGGAGTCCCCATCTTTTTCCAACGCTCTACCAGGCCAATGACGTTCTGCTCAACCTCCATGGTCCCGAGGACAGCACGTTGTTCTTCGGAATAGGTAGCCAGCTTCCCCAAGGCGAACTTGGCTAACATAAGGCGCTTCGAGGCTCGGCGACGCGCATTGAATGCCAGAAGTTCATTGTTGGCGCGCCATTTCGCCGCGCTTAACTCGGCTTCCTCTGCTCGCCATTTGAAATTTCCGCACAGATCCATGTTGAGCTTGGCAGGATTGTCGTAGGCCCGGCCGTCCTGATTATCGAACACCACCCCCCAGATGCCTTTGGACATCGACTCCACGTCGCCCAACTTGGTAAACAAAGCAAGTGGAGTGTGATTCCATACATTGTGCTTCGCACGAGCAAAGTTGTCCGTGACTACGCGCATTACCATATGCCACTGAATGCGATGGGAGTACTCGCCATGTTGCGCCCCGGCACCGGCATCCTTGGGCATGTATCCCAGGGCGATAGACTGTTGATAGTTTTCGCTGGTGAGTGCGCCCGTGTAAAGGCGATGCGTGGTGGGAAACCAGCACAGTCCTTCATAGTATTCGAGTACACGCGAGAGGCGAATATACTTCTTGTCGTCGGGTCGCTTGGCGCTGGTGTCGCGTTCGTCTGGAACACCATTTTTGGCACGCAATGCTTGACCGCTTTTCATTTCAGAGTTCATTTTCGTCATTAACGATCGACAGAAACTGGTATCCATCATTAGCGCGTAGAGCTTGATATAGTCTTCGACAAAGGCACCAAAGGGGTCTGCTTGCGCCTGGTCAATCTTGTTACCGAAGCCGAGCCTGTGTCCAAGTAACCTTGATCGAACACGCGCAATGTGGTCGTCGCAGAAACCCTCGCCAACGCCCCAGTTCTGGCACTGGTCGCTAGCCGGTTTTGTACACTTGGGCCCACCACGCTGGAATACGCAGGTCATTGTCGGTCGCTCCTGTTTCCGGTTGCCAAGATGCTTAGCGTGCGGGACCGTAACAGGGTCGATAAACCGTAGTCACCAGCGACCGAGAACACCCATGAAGGCCGAACACGCAAGAATTACTCAGTATAGGTCCGATTTTCCGATCGTGGTGCCAGGTTTATTTTTCACGTTCGGTCACGGTCGATGGCTTCGCACGGATTGCGAGGCCTGCTCTCCACGCCCGGCTACGAGTGCCCGCATGGTTCGCGCCACCGGCGCTGCGGCTTAGTAATGAGCAAACCGCAGGGAAAACAGGCCCGGCATCATCTTCAAGGCCACGCCACGCTGCGCGCTTACCCTGCCTTCATATCGAAGAAACAGAGCTTGTTGCCATCGGGATCGAAAACGTATGCGCCATAGAAGACCCCGGGGATACGTTCACCAGGCGGCCCGTTATCCGTTGCGCCGAGTTCGATCGCCTTCGCGTAGAGCTTGTCGACGCCGGCTCTATCACCGCCGGGAATGGCTACCATGTTGCCGTTGCCGGGCTGGTGAGGCTCCTCGTTATACGGGATGCAGATCGCAAGCATCGCGGTGTCCATCGAGGTGCCGTAGAACTTGATGCGATCCATGCCAAAGAGCTGGGAAGCACCGACCTCTGCAAGCAATGCGTCGTAAAACGCGATGGCGCGATCCATGTCCTTGGTGCCGATGGTGGCATAACCGAGCATGCGCAATCTCCTGTTGATGTCGACTGGAACGGGAGCATACCCCGGTTCGGGCGCCGCTACGATACATCGACTGAAAGCACAGGCGCTGCAGATCGGCGGAATAAGGCCCCGGATCTATTTAGGGGCGGAATAAGGCCCCGGATCTATTTAGGGCACAAAGTTGCCGAGCGCCGGAGGCAAAAAAGGTCCCTGGTCAATTTTCCTGGGCGAAAAAAGAGACCCGGGACGTTTCTTGGTAACCCAGGAGGGTCAGCCGCTATCTCTGTTCGAAGATCTCGCTGACGAGCCTTCCACCCCGGCACGAGATCTGCCCCGCCGTGCCGGGATAATAGACCTTGTAGACCGTGCTTCCTGCCAGGGCATTCCTCGAGGCCAGAGCGGTTCTCACGCCACTGTCGGTCAATTCCTGCGCGGCAATCCGCGCGGCAGCGTCACATGCGCTGTAACTTTCGAATGTCTCGTCCGCCAGAATCCGCCCGCCCGCGTGGCTGCGCTGGCCCGACTGCGATTGCGTGGTTGACGCGCCGTGAGTCCGGTTTTCCGTCTTCGGTAGCGCATAGATCAGCGCCGCCAAAGCAAGGACAGGAATTATCAGGAATCGGAGTCGGGAATATTGCATTCGTTGAACTCAGCTGGCCGGGGCACGGGGTCGTGCCGGTCACATCACATTGGTATCGGCAATTAAGACCCAGAGAATTTCGATTACCCGACAGTCTAACGTGTTGGAGCAGGGAACCGCGGTACTCCGCACTTTTTTGGCGCTGCCCGCGGCGAGCACAGCGAAAAAACGCTGTGGATGAATATTCCACGTTCAGTGCCGATTGCATTCCTCGTTCACCTCCCTGGCGCTTCAGATTAGTATTCGCTCAATCGCAGAGAAAGACCCGGGATCTTATTTGCCGGCTTTATTCCTCGTCTGTCTGCATTTTGGCGGTTGTGGGAAATTGCCTTTGCTGCAAAAGGGAAGTGCAAAGGCTCCTTAAACTTCCCGTGAGGGCGCTTCAAACACCATGTCCGTTCCTGATGCAACAGCGGCCTTCCCCCTCGTGCTCGACGGCGGACTGTCGAACGTGCTGGAGGATCTCGGTTGCGACCTTATGCAGAAGCTCTGGTGCGCCGAAATGCTGCGGTCAAACCCGCAAGCCATCGTTGAGGCGCACCTGGCCTATCTGCGAGCCGGAGCCGATATCATTACGACCTCAAGCTACCAGGCGAGTATCCCCGGATTCGTCGCGGCGGGACTCTCACAACGCGAGGGTATCGCGCTGCTGCAACGATCCGTCGAACTCGCCGACCGCGCCCGGCAGATCTTCCACGCCGAACAAAACGACGATGGCTGCAGAGCACTGGTTGCGGCGAGTATCGGCCCATACGGTGCATACCTCGCTGACGGCTCCGAGTACACGGGCAACTACCCGGCAACCGACGCAGAGCTGCGCGAGTTCCATCGCGCGAGACTGCGGTGTCTGGCGGAGAGCGGGGCCGATCTGCTCGCCATCGAGACCCAGCCCTGTCTGCGCGAGGTCGCGATTCTCGCCGATCTCCTGGCAGACATTCCACTGCCGGCATGGGTCTCATTCTGTTGCCGCGACGCGCATCATCTCCACGATGGCTCACCGCTCCGCGAGGCGATCGCCGTGGTCAAAGACGTGGCCGGCGGTTTCGCGCTCGGCGCCAACTGCACCGCGCCGTCGCACATCAGCGAAATCATCCGGCTCGTGAAACAGGAAGCGCCCGACCAGCGGGTTGTCGTTTATCCCAACTCGGGCGAGGTATATGACGCTTCAACCGGCACCTGGCTCGGACTGTCCGAACCATCCGTCTTCGAGCGAATGGCCGCGGACTGGATCGGCGAGGGCGCAGACATCATCGGCGGATGTTGTCGCATCGGCCCGGCCCACATCGCTATGCTGCGGGAGCGGGTCGAAGCCGCGCGCCGAGCGTGAACCATGGAATCGATAGATGAACAAGGAAAGGGATGACGTGAGGGATAAAGGTGCCGGGTTTATTTTCTGCCTATGATAAAGGTGCCGGGTTTATTTTCTGCCTATAAAGATGCCGCGGATAAAGGTGCCGTGCAGTCTGTTGACGGAGCAACCGTGGCGGGAATGTACCAGGGTCCAATTCGTCTGACCACGGCAGCTCGCAACGGTGTTTTTCTAACGCGATCCGGCCTTTAAAGAAGCAAACGCTTCGCAGCGAGCAGCCCCGTCAACAACGAAACAAGCAAAGTAAAGCGCGATTCAGGGTCAGCGGCCCGATTTTTGCATTTTTAGAAACTCAAAACGGGTACAGATGCGACTCCAACCAAACCGGCTGCGTCCTGATAGCGCAGATCGATAGCCGATGCGTTATGCACGCCGACCCGGCGACGACTGCTGGGGTTGTTATTCGGCCAGCCGAGCCGCAGTTTTTTCAAAAACATCCGCAGCCTTCTAAGGGACCTTTTCGCGATACCTTGTTGAAGGGTGGGCAACGTTGCGGTCCTCCATCGGCGCTACAAAAACCGCAGGTCAGATGGAAAAGCCATTGTGGTTACTGTCCCCAAATTCCGACGCCGGGGTTCTATTTGATTCAACCCTGTCAAATAAACCCGGAACCTTTTCCAATAGAACCTTTTCCAATATGTCAAATAAACCCGGAACCTTTTCCGTCATTTGATTCAACCCTGTCAAATAAACCCGGAACCTTTTCCGGAACCTTTTCCGCCGTTCCGAACCTTTCGCGGCGCTTCAAAGGCCTCGACAAGGATTATGTAAAGCCAGAGTTTTCTGGGAGGTTTGTTGCGACAAACGGCGATCCGTCGTCTATGTATATCTACGAATTGACGACTGCCAATCTGCAGTTGATAAAGTTGGATACGCTCGCAAAAAATCGCCAAGGCGAGCACGTCGAACAGATAAAAACGTATTTGTCGCCAGTCCGGCGATGATCTGACGCAATACCGTACCGGGTATTCCCCACGCCCGATGGCACATGACGGTCGTTGCTCGGCAAGCTGGCACAAAACACTTTTACAAAAACGAAAAAAGCGCGCTCGACCGAAGAGCGTGAAGGAGCGAGTAATGACATCCCGTATCTTTAGTGCCCTGGCACTGGGTTCAGTCTGTGCGCTTTTAGCGCCACAGTTTGCGAGCGCGCAAACTTCCCCGGACGGAATCTGGTCCACGTTGCAACCGGTGGCCACCACGCGAGCCGCCGCGGCGGATGGCCCAGCGGCACCCGCCGTGTATCAGCTCAATCACAAAATTCTGCAGCAGATCATCGAGGCAACGCCCGCCGAAGGTGTAGTGGCGCGCGGTGCGCCGGTTATCCTGTCCGTGCCCACACCGGATGGAAAATTCCACTCATTCCGGATCGAGAAGTCGGCAATCATGGCCCCCGAACTCGCGGCCAAATACCCGGACATTCAAACATTCAGGGGGCAGGGGACCGACGATCCCAATACGAGTGTGCGCTTTAGCCGGACCGCACTCGGTTTCCAGGCCACCGTCGTTACACCCGAGGGCGTCTATACTGTTGCCCCGCAGACACGCAGCGACACCTCGCAATACGTGGTTGAAAAGATCGACGGCAGTCTCGACGTGATGTTCCAGTGCCTGGTCGATGCATTCGCGCCCGATTCAGGTCTCTCCGCCAACTTCGGTGCCATCACGGCTCTCGGTGCCGCGCCAGCGGGTACCATGCTGCGCACCTACCGGCTCGCCGTCGCAGCCACTGGCGAATACACCGAATTTCTCGGCTCGCAAGCGCTTGCACTGGCAGCTATCGCAACGACGGTGAACGGCATAAATGCGATCTACGAGGTCGAGGTTGCGGTTCGGCTCATGCTGATCGGCAACAATGACCAGATCGTCTACACCGACCCCGACACGGACCCGTTCCCGCTCGTCAACAAGAACGCCGAAACCCAGGCGGCCATCGACAGCGAAATCGGCGACGCCAACTACGACATCGGCCACCTGTTCCACAAGGAAGGCGCCAGCATTTCGGGCAATGCCGGCTGTATCGCCTGCGTCTGCTCGACCGGCAGCAAGGGCAGCGGCTGGAGTCAGGGCCCTGACCCGACCAACGGCAACTTCCTGTTTGTCGCATCGCACGAGATGGGGCACCAGCACGGCGGCACCCATACTTTCAATGGCAGCAGCTGCAGTGCCAGTCAATATACTGCGAGCAGCGCATGGGAGCCGGGCAGCGGTACCACCGTGATGTCGTATTCGAGTATCTGCGGTGCCGACAACGTGCAGGGAAGCCAGGTCGGCGACCTGTATTTCCACGCCGGCAGCCGCCAGCAAATCACCACCTATACGCAAACCGGCGGCGGCAGTGCCTGCGGTGTGTCGTCGGCTACCGGCAACGGGATTCCGGTTATCGATGCCGGGCTCGATTACATCATCCCGCGTGACACCCCGTTCGTACTGACCGCAACGGGGAGCGACCCGGATGGCGATCCGCTCACGTTTACCTGGGAGCAGTTCGATCTGGGACCGAGGTCTCCGCTTGCCGCGGTCGACGACGGCGCGATCCCGCTGTTCCGGTCGTACCCGCCCTCGGCCGACGCCAGCCGGACATTCCCGCGTTTCCAGGATCTTCTGGACGGCGCTGCGAGTTTGTTCCCCACCAAGCTGGGTGAGCAGCTGCCCAGCACGGATCGTTTGCTGACATTCCGCGCAACAGCACGCGACAATCGTGCCGGCGGCGGTGGCGGCGACGACGACGAGGTTGTGCTGACGGTCGTCGGCGATCCTTTCGCCATTACCTCGCCGGTCGCCGGAGGCGGACTGGAATGTAATGCGCCTAGCGACATTCTTTGGAATGTCGGCGGCGGCTACGTCGCGGCGAATGCTGACGTGTTGCTGTCCACCGACGGCGGCGGCTCGTTCCCGACCGTGCTGGCAGCGGCGACCGAAAACGACGGCGAAGTCGAGGTCGTCGCTCCGGCCGCGCTAACCACGGATGCACGGATTCGAATCAACTCGATCGGTAATGTGTTCTTCGCGCTGTCGGATCAAATCGCGGTCCAGGACACGCTGGCACCGGCGGTTTCCTGTCCCGCCAATGCGGTAGCGGAATGCACCGGCAACAACGGGATCGACAAGACCGATCCGTCGCTGGCCGCATTCTTCTCGGGTGCCTCGGCGACCGATCTCTGCGACGCATCCGTACCGCCGCCGGTCGACGACGCGCCGGCGTTCCTGCCGCTCGGCGACAACCCGGTCACGTTCTCGACCAGCGACGCGTCCGGTAACACCGGATCGTGCTCGGCCACTGTCACCGTCGCCGATACGACCCCACCGACCATTTCGGTTTCGCTGACTCCGGACTCGCTGTTCCCGGCACCGAACCACAAGATGCGCAAGATCAGGGCGACCGTGATCGCCGAGGATACCTGTGATCCGAACCCGACCGTTGTACTGACTTCCGTGACGAGCAACGAGCCCGACAACGGCACCGGCGACGGCAACACCAGCCCGGATATCAAGGGCGCAAACATCGGCACCGAGGACTATGTCTTCTTCGTCAGAGCGGAGCGATCCGGCAACGGCGACGGGCGAATCTACACGGTGACCTACACGGTGACCGACGGCTCCGGAAACGCCACATCGGATTCGGCAACAGTAACGGTTGCGAACAACGCATCGAGCAATTGATGGCTGTTATGGCAGGTCGCGTCCGCAAGGAGCGCTGTGCCTAATATTCAGGGGCCGGCCATGGCGGCCGGCCCCTTTTTGATACGCGTGAACGCGGGGCTGCATCAGAGATGCCCACTCAGCCCGGCGGCCAGCGGACAGTCCACCCGCCCGTGCACATTGGCGGCGCTGTCGGCCAACTCCGCAGGCAAAAAAGAACCGGGGCCTTTTCCCGCCGCAGCGCTTGCGCTGAAGCGACCACGGTCCACGGGACGGCAGATCAGGCAAATCGCAAACAAGGGTCACTGTCCCTAAATTAGCTAAATCAGCGCTGGCTAGTTGCCGGGCATCTTCACGTTGGCTGCCTCCCACGCCCTGACCTTGCGCCGCGCCTCATCGAACAGGCGTTCATAGTTGCCCTTGCGCACCAGCTCGCTGGCTTCGGGTGACAATGCGTCCCATAACGGCTGGTACTCGTCGAAAACGGCGTAATACATCTCGGGGCTCGAGGGCGCCACGACATCGGTGCCGAACAGGAAACGCTTCGGGAAACGATTGATCAGATTTGCGCTCTCGGAGACCGACTTGTCGGTGGCGACGATGTACTTGGCAACCTCGTCCCACGAGATATCGAAATAGACGTGATCCAGGCTGGCATCTTCCAGCGCCGCCTCGACCAGGCCAAGATGATCCAGGCTACGCTCCGTGGCCGGCGCAGATGCGGCGGATTGCACCGGGTGAATCACCCTGCCGAGACCAACGTGGGCCCAGATGATCGTGGTAGTCCGGATGGCGCCGCAGCAACGCGTTCATCTGCTCGAGATAGATCGGCTTCGCCCCGGCCTTGACAAATGGCACATCGAGATCGCTATGGAGAATCACGACCAGGCCGGCCTCGCCGGCGAATTCCAGAATGCGATCAAGCGCCGGGTCGGTAAGACTCGCAATGTCACCGGCCACTTTCGAGGAGACGAATTCCTTGTGGATCGTGAACTCGCCGATTCCGGTAAAGACACCGGGAAACGTCTCGAGCACGCGGCGGATGTGATCGGCCGCATACATGTCGGCCGGGTTAAAGCCGGTGATCATCGGATCGAAACGGTCGCGCTGTTTCTCCGGCAGCGCCAGGTACGACATCGCGATATACGCATCGGTAAACGAGTAGTAGTAAAGCGGAGCGTCGCTCTGCAGGTAATAGGTCGGCGCGTATTCACCGGAATTCTCGAATGACCAGGTCTGCTGCAACGGTATGCCGAACAGCGCAACCCGACCGGTCCGGTTACCCATGATCTCGAGCATCCGCTCGACGCTGATCCCCTTCTGCACATAGTTGGTGAGATGAAAATGCGAGTCGTTCATCTCATGATCCTGGGCATTGACGGCAAGCGAGAAAGCACCAGCGATCAGCGCGGCGGCGGCAGAAAGCGTTTTGCCGCTACGGTGTATGAATCCCTCTTTGTTTTTCATGGCAACCTCCTTGTCAGAATGTCAGCTCGAGACTGGAATAAAAGACCGGGCCGTCGCCACCGACGGTGAACGGTACGCTCGAGTAGCCCACCGGCGAATCCTTGAGGTAGAGCACCTCGGTGTTGAGCCGGAACAGGCGCCGCTGCAGCGGATACCAGTTCACGCCCAGCGCCAGATCCCAGGGGTCGCCGTACTCACCGAAAATGTACGAACCGGCGAGATAGGTCTGTACCGTTTTCGGCACCAGCATCATCGATGCCTGGAGCTGGAACCCGTGATCGAACAGGTCGTTCTCGGGTATATCGCCATCGGTGCTGAAATCGTCGACCCAGCGGAAATAGTACTCACCTTCAAGCGCATAGCCTTTGTACTTTAACCCGGCATCGATGGACGACATCAGGTAGGTCGCCTTGTTGATACGCCCGCCCGTGGCAAATGCGTCGGGCTGGAATATCACCGTCCCGTCGGACAACCGTATCTGCGAGTTCTGGATGTCCTCGGTACCCGGCTGGCTTTGCCGGTCCTCGCGGCTTCGCGTTACCTGGACACCGAACAGCGTGGCAAGTTCGTCATGGTGCTCGAAATCGCCGTACCCGGCGGCCGGACCGAACTCCCCGGTCGTCGGCATCCACCAGAGCGATCCCGAGAATGTATTGAAGGTATCGTCGAGCTCAGCCGCATTGACACCGAGCTGACTGAGGTTGTTGCCGGCCATGACTTTGTATTTCAGGCCTCTCCCCAGGTCGCCGGAGGCCCATAGTCCCGTCGTATAACTCGGACGGAAGAACTCGTCAGCCATCGGCCGCGTATCGACTTTGTTCCAGTACGGAAACGTGCCGCGCAGGCTGCGGGTGCCGGGCAGGGCGCCGATGCCGACACCAAGACTCAGCTCCTTGGCAAAGTTGTAACCGAGATTACCGGCGACAACCACTTGTGAGCTGTCACCCTGGCTGGTATTCGCCGTCCAGGTATACAACAGGTAGGTGAGCCGCGGATCGTACACCCAGCCCTTGAAATAGAGATTGACCTTGTTCAGCTGAATGTCATTGCGGGTATCGATATCGCGCTCGCGGCCGAACGAGTCGGTGTAGGTATCATCGAGCGCCAGCTGGTTGAGGTAACGCGCGTAGGTCCAGGCACTGAAGTTCACGTCGCCCATCGGCGTCTCGGCCAGTTTGAACCCCCGCCCACCCGGCTGGAACTGGCCAAAATAGAGCGGCTCCTCTTCCACCTCAACGGGCTCGACATCCACGATCACTCTCTCGATGTCGGCGCCCTCGCCCGAAGCCGCCGCCGCAACCGGGGCAGGACTGGCAGGACGATCGAGTTCCGCTTCGAGCTGATTGATCCTGGCATCGCGCTCCGCCAGCAAAGCCTCGAAGCGGGCCTGATTCTGCTCAAGACGCCGCAGGCGCTCGAGAATCTCGGCCTGGTCCGGGCTTTGCGCGACGGCGGCCGCGGGCACGGCCATTGTCGCTATCAGTGCAATCCAGAATGCCATCGCTCTTTGTTTAATTGCCGGCATAAGCTTCTCCTTGGCTTCATAACGCATTTTCTTGTGATGGTGCTTCGACCCGGTTGCCGGTCAACAGATATCAAACCAGCCGGCGGGCTGTTTATTTTTTCCCCTGCGAACGCCCGCGCGACCGGGCAATATCTTCCGTTGTTCGTGATCTGGCCGACGCGGCATTGCCGGGGCGCCGATGATCCGTGATGTGATAACCGAGAATGCCTCGCACGGCAAGTAAGTGTCTGGATTAATGCAGCCAGATATCGGAACTTGCGTAACCCGCGTGGCTGCCGCACCAGGATTCTCGGAAGAGGCTGCTCGATCCTGTATTCGTACACTCGGGTCTCTGATCAAGACGGTAAACTGCCAATAGATTTGAGTTTCTCCGCGGCCAGCCATGCCCGTTCACCAGATCGCCTTCCTGACACCGGACCGCTTAGTGGCCTGGAAGTGCCTGTCGCTGCAGGCACAGCAACAGTCCGCAACAAACAGCTTCGCGCCGGTGGCCTACGCGTCGCGCAGCCGCGAATTTTTTCGCGGTGTTGCCGAAGGGCGCCGCCTTCGCTGTAACAGTCCATCGCCGGAGGCTGTGCTATGGGTGATTTCCAACCCGAAGTACCGACTACAAAATGGCGATACCCGGCACTTTCCACCGTCGCTGGCCGCGAAGATTGTCGTCGACAGGCTGGTCACCGGCGACGTAGTCAGAGAGTGGGCAACAGATGCGCGTGACATCAGGCTGAAAGTACCCGTCCCGGAGGCCAGCTTCCGCGCGTGGCGCTACGCCGTTTCCGTCAGGGGTGCAGCGCGGCGATCGGTATTTCGCATTACGCGGGACTTCGCAAAACTTGCCTGGGACCAACACCGCCGCTCAGGCAGGCGACTGACTCAGGCTGAAGCGTGGGCGACGGTGCGAACCGCGATTGCCGACCCTCACTACAGTCATTTTCTCGCTCATACCGATGCCACCGAAGTCCTGGGACAGGCGCTGCACAGCCCCGATCTCGCGGATCTTCCCGTCGCGGCCCGCGCGCGTTCGGTAGCGTGGAAACTGATGGCGCCGCGCACCCTCCGGGCCGGGGCCGGCAACGGTCTGGACGGTCTCGAGCAACTCGCGAAGAGCGGGCGAAACGACACGGTGTTCCTGAGCTACCGCTGGAACGAGCATATGGATAAGGTCGCGAAAATCGGAATGGCGATTCTCGCGATGCGGCGCGGTATCTGGCTGGATCGCCTGCAGATCCCGGCGTTTGCCAGTGAACCGGTCTGGCGCGAGTCCGGCACACAACGGCGCAAGGATCCGCCGCGCAACGAATTGCGGCAACTGCTCGAAAACGCTATCGCCAGATCCTCGCTGTTCCTGTGCCTTGCCAGCCGCGATCATGCGACAGCGCCTAAGGACAACCCGGCCGCTCCCAATTGGGCACAGCAAGAGTTGCGCATTGCGCATTGTCTGGGAAAAAAGACTGGCAAGCCGCGAATCCTTGTCTTCGACCTGGGAGGAGCTCCGGAGACGCTCGGGCCGATGAACGGTGCGACATGGCCGCCGTTCAGCACCATCGCGGAGTTAACAAAGGCAATAGCCCGGACCCCCGGCTGACGGATCGCTCGCCACGGTCCGAATCCGTGCCTTTACAGCCTTGCGGTCCCGGCTCGATCACGTCGCCAATTCCCCCAGCCGAAAACCGCCATGCGGCTGAGTGGGTCAATCTAGCCGGTTTTGCTCTCGATAGGCTGGCCTGCCGTATCGGCACCATGCTCGACGCCCTCGTTGAGCCACAGCATGAATAGCTCATAGCCGACCGCGAGCACCACGGCACCCACGAACAAACCGATAATGCCGGACAGGATCATGCCGCCGATCGCGCCGAGCAGTATGATCAGCATCGGGGTATCCAGACCACGACCGAGCAGCATCGGTTTGAGGAAGGAATCGCTCACTCCGACCAGCAAACTCCAGACCATGAAGGCGAATGCCGGCCCGGTACTCGTCATAGAGAAAACATAGACGATGACAGGGCCGAGCACGATGATCGTCGGCAGCTGGACGATTGCCAGGAACAGAACCAATAACGACCAGATCCCGGCATAGGGCACACCGACAAGGAGCATACCGAGACCGGCGAGTACGGCCTGGATAATCGCAACACCCAGCACGCCCTGGGCGACACTGCGAATCGTCGCACCCGCCATGCCGGCAAATTGCTGGCCCAGCGGATCTCCCATCAATCGCAACGAAACCGCCTGCACCGCAGCCTGGCCGCTGCGAGCGTAAACCAGAAACACCCCGGCAATAATGATCGAGACGATAAATTTCAGAACGGTCACGCCGGCTCCGGCGGCCGCGCCAAGCACCCATTTCGCGGCTCCCGTCAGTTGCTCCGTGTAATTGCCCAGCAGCGAACTGAGATTGGTCGAAGCCTGACTCCAGACGGCATAAAGTTCGTCGCCGATCAGCGGCCAGTCTTGCACGCTGGCTGACGGCGGCGGGATGTGAAGCGTCCCCTCCTTCATCGCGGTTGCAAGGTGCCGCGAGTTGTGGATAGCGGATTCCGACAACATCACCGTCGGCGTAACCAGCATGGCCAGGGCCATCAGCGTCATCAACGTGGCACTGAGTTTCTCCCGCCCGCCGAGAGCGGACTGCAACTTATCGAACAGCGGATACACGGCTACCGCAAGAATCGCCGCCCACAGTGTGAGCAGCAGAAACGGTTTGACAATATTGAAACACCACAGCACCAGCAGAAAGATCAGCGCGATGCGTATCGCGGACTCGATCGCTCCGCGCTGAATCCGTTTTTCGTCAGAGGATACCAATGAATCGCCCATGCTCGGTTCTCCCAAATGCATAATGCCGCGCCCGGGGTCGGGGTCGGGGTCGGGTCAATAAACGTACGCTGACGATTCGACGCTGTTGGCAGGCATGATAAATCATGTTCGGGGTCGTCACCCCCATCACCCGGCAAAGAGCGCCCGCCTGTCGCTGCCCCACCCCACCCCCATCATCGCCAAGATAATCGAAATGGTATTTTCAGCGCGGAGAGTCGCCCCGGCATGACAGCTTCGCCTCGCCTGACAGTGGCCGGAATCGAATTGGGCAGCATGCTGCCCGCTGGCTCAATGCGGCAGAAAAAGCGCTCGCCTGCGCTTTACTCGGCAACGCCCCTTGCAGTTGGACCAGCCCGCGCCGGCACGCCGCCGTTCTCGAACAGCGCATAAACATACTGCAATTCGCCCTTGTTGTTGGACAGGAAACGAAAACCGGTGGCGGATGAGATTTGCGAATCGACGAAGTGTTCGAGTGTGCCGGTTTTACCCGAACGGGCAGCCTGCCAGTTCATGTACAGCGTCCATGCGCGTTCGAGATACGAACGGTCGCCAGTCAACTTGTACGCAAATACCAGGCCATTGACCGGGGGTATCGCATTGACGCCATGCGGTGCCCCATCTCCGCCAGCGCTGATCGGCGCATTCGTCTCGACGTTGTAGCCCAGATGCAGGCGCAGGAAACCATTGTCGTCAAGCGGAATATCGCGGTAAAAGGTCGCCATATCGATCAGGCGCCGGCGTACGGCTGCCGCCCGCACGTCGCCTTCCGCGTCCAGCACCCGCCACGCATGCCACAACGCGTCCATCCAGATACCCATGTGAAACGTGATCGAAATCCGCTCGCCGCGCTCGAATGCCCCCGGGCCGAGACGGCTGGACTTGTCGGTCGACGCGGCGCCGAGCCAGTACATGTTGCGTTCGCCATCCCAGTCAGGAGACTGCAACATGATGTCGATCACCTTGTCACGCCAAACCCTGTTGACGGGGGTGGCGGAGACCTCCGCGGCGCAAACGGCAAACCGCAACTGTCGCGCCCAGCGCCGGCCGCCGGCGCCGGACTTGAAGACCGGGTCGCCCGGGTTGACGACAAAATCCTCGGCGTTCCACGCGACCATTTCCGTGACGATACGGTCGATGACCTCGATCGCGGCGCGATCCGACTCGCCGCTTGCCCAATCGCACAGACCCCAACCGTAGAGATGGTCGTGATTGTAGGCGGCGTCTTTTTTCCACGCGCCGCCACCGACATAGGAATTTTTGAAAAACTCCGCGAGGTTTTGCGCCCGTCTGAACCAGGCCCGGGCGGCGTCGGGGTGCGTGCCCTCAAGACGGCGATACATCGAGTAGGCGGTCCACAGGTCGTCGCCTTCGGTTTGGGTATGGGTATTGGCAATTTCCGCCAGGCCAGTGAACTTGTCCAACCGCTTTTTCCCGTAACGTCCGTCCGCGATATGCGGATCGGCCGTGCGGCTATCGATGTCGCGGGCCTGGTACGCCGCCGCCTCATCGCCCCAGTCCGGCATCGGCGCCGGTGCCGCAAACACCACCTTTGCGCCAATGCACGCGAGTCCCGCTGCGGCGAGCGAAACGACAAGCCGACCGATTGGTGACAACGTCATTGGGCTTTTCCAGGCTCCATCACCAGCATTTTCGGCGCTTTGCGGGCCGCACACCAGTCTTGCGCTAGCGCAACAGCATTCAGCACCCGCAGACGCATCGTTTTATGTCACGAATCAGCAACTGCAAAAGCCCGGCCACTGTGACACCCCCAGTCCGCAGCAAACCGGCTCCGGGTAGACAACGCGGAGCCGGACCGCTCAAACTTGGCGTTTATAACAACCGCCGGTCGCTTGCGCCGGGTCCTCCTCTACTGGTCCGAATTTCTGTCGCCATGAGCCACCGCCCAAGTCAATCCGACCCGAAGCCCGCACACGCCGCCAGCGCTATGGCCGGCGATGGTCACGCCTCCGATTGCGCGGCAACACCCGGCAAGCTGATCGTCGTATCAGCACCATCCGGCGCCGGAAAAACCTCGCTGGTGCACGCCTTGCTGGAGGCGGAGCCGGGGGTGCACCTGTCCGTCTCGCACACGACCCGCCCGCAGCGGCCGGGTGAGGTCGATGGCAAGGATTATTTCTTCGTCGACGTTCCGGCGTTTGAAGCTCTTGCCGCGAAAGGCGAGTTTCTCGAACACGCCCGGGTTTTTGACAACTTCTACGGCACCGGCCGGACCCAGGTCGAACAGCAGCTGGAAGCGGGCACCAGCGTCGTGCTGGAGATCGACTGGCAAGGCGCGCAACAGGTACGAGCGGCGATGCCCGCCTGCGTCAGCGTGTTCGTGTTGCCGCCGAGCCGCCTTGAGCTGGAGCGGCGCCTGCGCGGACGCGGCACCGACAGCGCCGCGGTCATTGCCCGGCGACTGGCCGATTCCGTCGATGACATGCGCCAGTGCGCCGCGTTCGACTACGTCGTCGTCAATGCCGATTTCGCGACCGCGGTCGCCGATCTCAGGCGCATTGTGGCCGGCAACGCCGACGACTTGCGGACCGGGCGGGAAGAAATCCGCCACCTGCTGAGGGAGCTCCTCGCCACCTGAGTCGGTCCGACATGCTGGCGCCCGGCGGCGTTGTTGCTTTAAACTGCAGGTTTGCTGCCGCGCAGCATCCAAAGAGGTTTGTCATGGCAAGAATTACAGTCGAGGACTGTCTTAGTAAAGTCGAGAATTGTTTCGACCTGGTATTGATCGCCGCCAAGCGCGCCCGCAGGCTCGCCAACGGCGCGGAAGCCCATGTTCCGTGGGAGAACGACAAGCCCACGGTCGTCGCACTTCGCGAGATCGCCGAAGGCTTCGTCAACCGCGAGATTCTGCTGGAAGAAGATCAGTCCATGGAAGAACTGTTGGAACAGGAAGCCAGCGCCGCTTTCGAAAACCTGGAAGCCGGTCGTCCGCCTCTCGGAGAGCAGGTCTAGCGCAAGCCTGCCGCCCCCGCGATGGATTACGCCGCTTCCTTCCTGGCCCGGTTGCCACGGGGGAAGCGATCCCTGGGGCTAAACAAACTCGTCTCCCGAATCGAGACCTACCTGTCCAAAGAGCAGGTGGACAAGGTCGTCGAGGCCTACGAATTTGGCGCGCGCGCTCACGAGGGGCAGAAACGCCACAGCGGTGAGCCGTACATCACGCACCCGGTAGCGGTAGCGACGATTCTCGCGGATTTGCATCTGGATATGCCGACGGTGATCGCGGCGTTGCTCCACGACGTGATTGAAGATACCGGTACCGCCAAGGGTGAGATCAGCAAGCTGTTCGGCGAAGAAGTGGCCAACATCGTCGACGGCGTCAGCAAACTCGACCAGCTCCGCTTTCGCAACCGCGAGGAGGCGCAGGCCGAGAGCTTCCGCAAAATGGTGCTGGCCATGGCCGAGGACATTCGCGTGATCCTGGTCAAGCTCGCCGATCGCACCCACAACATGCAGACGCTCGGGGTCCTGCCACCGGCCAAGCGCCGCCGCATCGCCCGCGAAACGCTGGAAATCTATGCCCCGATCGCCA
Source organism: uncultured Gammaproteobacteria bacterium (assembly GCA_963699835.1). GTDB lineage: Bacteria > Pseudomonadota > Gammaproteobacteria > Steroidobacterales > BM003 > BM003. The sequence goes on from CAVOVJ010000004.1 coordinate 152,935, forward strand.
ACCGGCTCGGCATAAACAGCATGCGTCTCGAACTCGAGGAACTCGGGTTCAAACACATGCACCCACGCCGTTACCGCGTGCTCGAACGGGCGCTGCGCCGGGCCAAGGGGAGCCAGCGCCAGTTCCTGCGCCGGATCAGCTCACGTTTCGAGAGCACTCTCTCCGGTTCCAAAATCGAGGCGCGGGTCGAGAGCCGCGAGAAACATCTCTACAGCATTTACCGCAAGATGCAGACCAAGGGCCGCTCGCTGGCGGAGATCGTCGACGTGTTCGGTTTTCGTGTCATCGTTGCCGACACCGACGACTGCTACCGCGCACTCGGCCTCGTTCATCATCTGTACAAGCCGATGCCGGGGCGGTTCAAGGACTACATCGCGATCCCCCGGGTCAATGGCTACCAGTCGCTGCACACGACGTTGTTCGGTCCGAAAAGCATGCCCATCGAGGTCCAGATTCGAACCGAGGACATGAACCGCGTGGCCGAGTCGGGCATCGCAGCGCACTGGCAGTACAAGCTCGGCGGCGCCACGGATGCCGCACCGCATACCCGCGCCCGCGAGTGGCTGAAGAACCTGATGGAGATCCAGGAGAACGACGATTCCGAGGAATTTCTCGAAAACATCAAGGTCGATTTGTTCCCGGACAAGGTCTACGTTTTCACGCCAAACGGCGACATCAAGCGGTTGCCGAAAGGATCTACCTGCGTCGACTTCGCCTATGCCGTGCATACCGGCGTCGGCAACCGCTGCGTAGCGGCCAAGGTCGATCGCCGGCTAGTGCCGCTGCGGACCCAGTTGCGCAACGGCCAGACTGTCGAAGTGATCACCGCGCGCGGCGCTACGCCGAATCCGTCGTGGGTGAATTTCGTGGTCACTGCAAAGGCCCGCACCGCGATCCGCCAGTTCCTGAAAACGATGCGCCGTACGGAGGCCGAGGATCTCGGGCGGCGCCTGCTCGATCATGCGCTCGGCGATTTTCAGACCTCGGTCAGAAAGCTCGGCAAGAAGCGCCTCAATGACCTTGTCGCTGAACTCGGCGTGGACAGCACGAAAACGTTGTTTGCCCAGATCGGCCTCGGCGAGCGACTCGCCCCGCTGGTGGCAAAACGCGCCGTGTTGCCCGAAGGCGGGCAGAGCAGCCCCGTCGAACACGACATGCCTCTCGACATCATCGGCACAGAAGGCATGGTCGTCAGCTACGCGCGCTGTTGCTTCCCGCTGCCCGGTGATCCGATCATCGGCTATCTCAGCGCCGGGCGTGGCATCGTGGTCCACCGCGACGATTGCGGCAACCTCGCGCAGTATCGCAAGCAACCGGAGAAATGGATCTCGGTGGACTGGAGCGAGTCGATTGACCGCGCGTTTACCGTCGAGATCCGGGTAAAGGTCATCAACCGGGTCGGTGTTCTTGCCGCAGTCACGTCGCAGATTTCCGATCTGCAGACCAATATCGAGTCAGTGTCGATCGACGAGCGGGACGGCGACAGCTCCACGATTACGTTCCAGATACATGTAAAAAGCCGGCATCACCTCGGCAAGGTACTGCGCAGCCTGATGAGCATGCCCGAGGTGCTGCACGCGAGCCGCAAGGCCGCCTGAATCCGCTCAACAGTCCCGCATGAGGTTGGCAGTCATGACACGAGAACCCATCGCTACAGAACAAGCGCCGGCGGCAATCGGCAGTTATTCGCAAGCCATGCGTTGCGGCGATACCGTTTACCTCTCGGGGCAGATTCCGCTCGACCCCGCCACGATGACGCTGGTCGAGGACGGTCCCGAAGCCGCGATACGCCAGGTACTGGACAATCTTTCCGCAGTTGCGCGCGGCGCCGGCGGTACCCTTAACCACATCGCAAAACTCAACGTATTCCTTGTCGATCTGGACGATTTCACCCTCGTCAACGAAATGATGGCCGAGTATTTCGAACAGCCCTTCCCGGCGCGTGCAGCGATCGGTGTGGCCGCGTTGCCCAAGGGTGCGCGGGTCGAAATGGACGCAATCATGGTGTTGCCGCAGTAAGGCCAGCGCGCACCGCAAGACATTCCGTGCCTGAACTTTCAGAACTTCCTGTCACGGCGCTCAGCGGCGTCGGCCCTGCGCTTGCAAAAAAACTCGAACGGCTTTCGATTACGACCGTTCAGGACCTGCTGTTTCTGCTGCCGCTGCGCTACGAGGACCGCACCCGGGTCGTGCCGATCGGCAGCGTCCGTCCCGGCCAACGCTGTGTCGTGGAGGGCGAGATCCAGTTGACTGAAGTCGTATTCCGGCGCCGGCGCATGCTTGCAAGCACTCTCAGTGACGGAACCGGCTGGTTGACGATGCGGCTGTTTCATTTCAGCCGCAGCCAGCAGGCTGCGCTTGCGCGGGGCACGCAGCTGCGCTGTTTCGGCGAGGTCCGCGGCATCCCGGGCAAGCTCGAGATGGTCCATCCCGAGTACAAACGCATTGGCGCGGGAAGCGGCATGGGGCTGGAGGAGACGCTGACACCGGTCTACCCGAGCACCGAGGGGATCCAGCAGGGACGGCTGCGCCGCCTAACGGATATCGCGCTGGATCTGCTGCAGCGTAACCCGCTGACCGACTGGCTCGGGCCGGCAACGGACGCGGCACCGGCGCGCCTGCCCACTCTCGATGCGGCGATCCGGCAACTGCACCGGCCACCCCTGGAGGCATCGCTTGAACAACTCGGCAGCGGGCGTCACCCGGCTCAGCGCCGCCTCGCTTTCGAGGAACTTCTGGCCCATCAGCTGAGTCTCCGCCAACTTCGCGCCCGCGCCCAGCAGGATGACGCGCCGCCACTCGATGTCGATGGCTCATTCCACAATCGATTCCTGAAAGCGCTGCCATTCACCCTGACCGGCGCCCAGCAAAGGGTCCTAAGGGAGATCGGAGCCGACATCGCGAAAGCGGTGCCGATGCTCAGGCTGTTACAGGGCGACGTCGGCTCGGGCAAAACGGTCGTTGCCGCCGCCGCGGCGCTTTGCGCCGTGGACAGTGGGATGCAGGCGGCGTTGATGGCGCCGACCGAACTGCTCGCCGACCAGCACCTGCAGACCCTTAGGGGCTGGCTGGACCCGCTCGGGGTCAAGCTCGCATGGCTGAGCAGCAGCGCGCGGGCAAGCGAGCGTAAGGCGGCGCTGGCGGCGCTCGCAAGTGGCGAGGCGCAGATTGCCGTCGGCACGCATGCACTGTTCCAGGAGGGGGTCGAATTCCGCAACCTGGCACTGGCCATTGTTGACGAGCAGCACCGATTCGGGGTCCACCAGCGCCTGCGGCTGCGCGAAAAAGGTCTCGCCAGCGGCACCGCGCCGCATCAGCTGATTATGTCGGCGACACCAATACCGCGAACGCTGGCGATGACGGCCTATGCGGATCTGGACGTCTCGGTCATCGATGAGCGCCCGCCCGGACGCAAGCCGGTCACAACCGCGGTATTGCCGGCCGCGCGCCGGCCGGAGCTGATCACGCGGGTCGCCGCGGCCTGTAGCAGCGGCCGCCAGGCTTACTGGGTGTGCCCGCTGATCGAGGAATCGGAGACGCTCGCGCGTCAGGCCGCCGAGGATATGGCTGCCAGTCTCGCCGACGCCTTACCCGAGCTGTCGGTCGGCCTGGTCCACGGACGAATGCGCGGCGAGGAAAAAGAGCGTGTCATGGCCACATTCAAACGCGGCGACTGCGACCTGCTCGTAGCCACCACCGTGATCGAGGTCGGTGTGGATGTCGCCAACGCAACGCTGATGGTGATCGAAAACGCCGAAACCCTCGGACTCGCGCAACTGCACCAGCTGCGCGGCCGGGTCGGGCGCGGTAGCGGTGAAAGCAGCTGCATTCTGCTCTATGAGCCGCCGCTGTCGGCGACCGCGCGGCGGCGCCTCGAAGTCATGCGTGAAACCGACGATGGTTTCGAGGTTGCGCGCCAGGATCTCGAACTCCGCGGGCCCGGCGAAGTGCTGGGTACCCGTCAGACCGGGCTGATGCAACTGCGCGTTGCCGACCTGTTACGAGACATAGACCTGCTGCCCGCAGTACAGAAACGCGCCGACGCCACGATGCGCGACCAGCCGGATGCGGTCGAGCCGCTCATCCGGCGCTGGATCGGCGTGGCGGAACGGTTTGGCCAGGTCTGACCGGGCATGGTCAGCGCCGCGGTTTTAATCGACAATACCGCGCCCGGACCAGACCGATTCGCGGTCTCCCCGTGTGGCGCCCCGGCGCGGCGCGGCGGCAACCGGGTTGCAAAGGCGTAGCGCGCAATGGCAAAAAGCGAAAGAGGGATTACCGGAGAAACCCTGCGCGGGCTGATCAAACAGCTCGGCGAATACGGCAGGCTGATGCGGCTGGACCGGCCGATCGGAATCCTGTTGCTGTTGTGGCCGACACTGTGGGCGCTGTGGATCTCGGGCGAGGGCCATCCGGACGAAACCGTCTTCGCGGTATTCGTTCTCGGTGTAATCGTGATGAGATCGGCCGGCTGTGTCGTCAACGACCTCGCGGACCGGGGCTTCGACCCGCATGTAAAACGCACAAGGGACCGGCCGCTCGCACTCGGTACGGTCAGCCTGGCAGAAGCGCTGTGCCTGTTCGCGGGGCTGATGCTGATCGCGTTCGGCCTGGTCCTGACCCAGAACCGGTTGACCATTACGCTGGCTTTTATCGGTGCGTTTCTCGCTGCGACGTATCCGTTTCTGAAACGCTTCACCTCGCTGCCGCAGCTCTATCTCGGGGCGGCGTTCGGCTGGGGTGTACCGATGGCGTTTGCCGCCCAGACGGCGGCTTTGCCGCAGATCGCATGGCTGATGTTCCTGACCATCGTCGTGTGGGCAATCATCTATGACACGATGTATGCCATGGTCGACCGTGAGGACGATATCAAGCTCGGACTGAGATCGACCGCAATCCTGTTCGATGAGGCGGACCGCTTCATCATCGGTGTGCTGCAGCTGATCTTGTTCGCCGGCCTGATGTTGCTTGCGCCGATGGCGGGGCTCGGGAAATGGTACTGGCTCGGGCTTGCCGGCGCGGCCATCGCCGCGATCTATCAGCAATTTCTCATTCGCGATCGCGAGCCGACACTGTGTTTCCGCGCCTTCCTGAACAACAACGCGCTCGGCGCCTCGGTGTTCGCCGGCATTGCGCTCGACTACTTGTTCCGCTCCGCCTGAAACCGGGCTCAGGCGGCGGCGCGCGTCTCCGACTCACCGAGAATCATCGCCGCGGCCTTCTCCGCGATCATGATCGTCGGCGCGTTGGTGTTGCCGCTGACCAGCGTGGGCATGATCGAGGCGTCAACGACACGCAAACCCTCCATGCCACGAACGCGTAACGCCGGATCGACAACCGCCGCATCGTCGATACCCATCTTGCAGGTGCCGACCGGGTGGTAAATCGTTTCGGCCTTTTGCCGGACGAACGCTTCGAGACCGGCCACGCTTTGAATCTCGCTGCCCGGGAAAATCTCCTTGCCACGGTATGGAGCAAACGGTGCCGCCGCGAACAACTCGCGCGAAATCCGCACGCACTCGAGCATCATCGGCATATCTTCCGGATGAGTCAGGTAATTGGGGCGGATACTCGGTTGCTCGGCTGGATCCGCGCTGCCGAGCCGGATTCGGCCACGACTTTTCGGCCGCAAATTGCAGGCATGCAGCGTAAATCCGTGTCCCGGCAGGCGGTTGCGCCCGTGGTCGTCGAGCTGGGCCGGCACAAAATGGAACTGGATGTCCGGGCGCGAATCGGTGGCGTGGCGGCTGCGCACGAATCCGCCGGCTTCCGCGGCATTGGTCGTTCCCGGGCCGCTGCGGGTCAGCAGGAAGCGCAACCCCACCCAGGCCTCGCGCAACAAACCGAAATCATAGGTGATCGGTTTCTTGCAGCGACGGATCGTGCAGACATCGAGATGGTCCTGCAGGTTCTCGCCCACACCCGGGAGGTCGTGAACGACATCGATGCCGAATTCGCGGAGATGATCCGCGGGACCGATGCCCGAGAGCTGTAACAGGTGCGGTGAATTGATGGCCCCGCCACACAGTATTACTTCGGCGCCGTGTTCACGTTTGAGCCGCCGCCCGACGCTGTACTCGACCCCGGTCGCGCGGCTGCCGTCGGTGAGTATCCTGCATGCAAGCGCACCGGTGCGCACTTTGAGGTTGGGCCGGCTGCGAGCCGGGTTGAGAAACGCGACGGACGTGCTGCAACGGCGCCCGTTGCGCTGGGTGACCTGATACAGGCCGAAGCCTTCCTGGGTTTCACCGTTGAAATCCGGGTTCATCGGGTATCCGCAAGCGGAAGCGGCATCGAGGAAAACCGCGCTCAGCGGATTTACATAGTCGAGATCCTTGACGGTCAGCGCCCCGTCGGTCCCGTGCAGTGGCGACGCGCCGCGCTCCTGTTGCTGCGAACGCAGAAAGTAAGGGAGAACGTCGGCATAGGACCAGCCGTGGCTGCCGAGCGCGGCCCAGTGATCGTAGTCGTCGGGCTGGGCGCGCACGTAACACATGGCGTTGATCGAACTGCTGCCGCCGAGCACCCGTCCGCGCGGCCACCACAGGCGGCGGTTGTTCAGACGTGGCTCCGCCTCGGTGACAAAACCCCAGTTGACGGTTTCATTGCCGGCGAGGCGGGCGATGCCGGCGGGCATGTGGATCAGCGGATGGGTATCCCGTCCGCCAGCCTCGAGCAGCAACACCTTGGTGGAAGGATCGGCAGAAAGTCGATTCGCAAGAACGCAGCCCGCGGAACCGGCACCGACGATAATGAAGTCATACATACGCTGTCTCCCCCAACGGCCAGTCGCGGGCGCCACCCCGTCGGCATCGTTGTGCATTGCAGCGTAAATAATAAAACGGGGCGCTGCAAGCCGGGATTTCACGGCCGTAACCGCCCCAATTCCGCACGCGCTGCGACCCAGACCTCGATCCGCCGTACTCCGCCATCGCGACAGGCCCGGGCGGCCGCCGCAAGCGTGCTGCCGGTGGTCATGACATCATCCACGAGCGCCAGCGACAGCGGCATCGCAGCCCGTGCCGGAGAAAAACCATTCGCGACATTGCGCCGTCGCGCACGCGCCGACAAGCCGGATTGGGGGACGGTCGGGCGGACGCGCTCGAGCAGGCCGGTGACCAGATCGATACCGAGGCGTCGCGCGATCGGCAGCGCCAGTTCGGCCGCCTGGTTGAAGCCCCGCTCACGCCGGCGTTCGCGGTGCAACGGTAGCGGCACAATCGCCTCCGGCAGGTCGCGAGTCGTGGCTGCCGAGCGCCTCGGCCATCAATTCACCGAGCGTGCGCCCGCAGCCCAGACGGCCGGCGAACTTCAGTGCGCCGATCATGCGGTCAACCGGATACTCGTAATGGAGCAACGCAAATGCGCGGTCGAACGGGGGCGGCCGACGCTGGCAGGCCAGGCACAGACCCGCGGCCGCTGCCTCGGGCAACGCCAGCGCGCAACGTTCACAGCCATGGTCGACATACGGCATCTCTTCGCGGCAAGGTCCGCACAGACCAAACCGCTCGCTCGCCCCGCCACACAACAAACAGCGTGCAAGGCTCGCCAGGGAGCAGCCGAAGGCGTTCCATCTTGCGTTAACCATAGCGCCCTCCCAAGGTTGACAGCCAAACATAGGCTATTGATACTCGGAGATATTCCATTACCCAGAATGCCGCGGCCAATCGCATTTGCGAGGCCGGCGGGGAGAAATGCCATGCACAGCGACCTGAGCACGCGGCTGGGAGAGATCCGCAGCGACTGGAGTTTCGACGAGGTCGAGGCACTGTTCTCGTTGCCGTTCAACGACCTGATCTACCACGCGCAACGCGTGCACCGGCTGCATTTCGACCCGAATGCGGTACAGGTCAGCACCCTGCTCAGCATCAAGACCGGCGCCTGCCCGGAAGACTGTGCCTATTGCCCGCAAAGCGCCCGTTTCGATACGGGGGTCGAGACGGAACGGCTGATGGATGTCGAGGAAGTGCTGGAGCAGGCGCGCCTCGCCAAGGCCGCCGGCGCGACGCGGTTTTGCATGGGCGCAGCCTACCGCAGTCCGAAAGCCAAACAGCTCGCGGCAATCGAACAGATGGTGCGGGGGGTCGCCGACCTCGGCCTCGAGACCTGCGCGACTCTCGGCATGCTCGACGACGAGCAGGCAAAGTCGCTGAAGCAAGCGGGGCTTGACTATTACAACCACAACCTCGATACCAGCGAGCGTTATTACGAGGAAATCATCACGACCCGCACCTACCAGGACCGGCTCGATACACTGAAGGCGGTGCGCAATGCGGCGATAAAGGTCTGCTGCGGCGGCATTATCGGTATGGGTGAGAATCCGTCCGACCGCGCCGCAATGCTGCACACGCTGGCGACGCTCACCGAGCACCCGGAAAGCGTACCGATCAACCTGCTGGTGCAGGTCGAGGGCACGCCCCTGTATGGCAGCGACCCGCTCGACCCGCTCGACTTCGTCCGCAATATTGCCGTTGCACGACTGTTGATGCCGGCCTCGCATGTGCGCTCTGTCCGCCGGCCGCACCCAGATGAGCGACGAAACCCAGGCACTGTGCTTTCTCGCCGGTGCCAATTCGATTTTCTACGGTGAGAAGCTGCTGACAACGGCCAATCCGGAGGCCAACCGCGACCGCCGCCTGTTCGACCGCCTCGGTATCAACGCCGAACCATCGCCCGGCGAGGCGCGTACGGCCTGAGCGTCACCATGACAAGCCTGGCCGACAGCCACTTCGCGGCGTCTCGCGCTGCGCCGCCGGGCGGGTCTGTACCGGCACCGGCGCACGGTGGAAAGCTTGCACCGGCTGATCCCAACCTGCTGCGAGTCGATGGCAGGGAATGCATCGCGTTCTGTGGCAACGACTACCTGTCGTTGCGAACGAGTCCGACAGTCATCGAGGCCTGCCGGCGGGCAGTGCGGGACCCACGGCGCCGGCAGCGGTGCGTCACACCTGATCAGCGGGCACAGCGCCGAACACCGCATGCTCGAGGAGGAACTCGCTGACTTTACCGGCCGCCCGCGTGCTTTGCTGTTCTCCTCCGGCTACATGGCAAACCTCGGTGTGGCCAGCGCGTTGCTCGGCCGCCACGATACGTTGCTCGAAGATCGCCTCAATCATGCGTCGTTGCTGGATGCGGCAAAGCTGAGCGGCGCCAGGTTGTTGCGCTATGGCCATCGCGATGCGGCCGCGCTCGGCGACCGCCTCGGCGGCAACACCAGCGGCAACAGGATGGTGGCAAGCGATGGCGTATTCAGCATGGACGGCGATCTCGCGCCTCTGCCCGAACTGGCCCGTCACTGCGAGCGTCATGCGGCCTGGTTGATGGTGGACGACGCGCATGGTTTCGGTGTGCTCGGAGGCGGCCGTGGCAGCGTCGCCCACTTCGGCCTGTCGCGCGCCGAGGTACCGATCCTGATGCTGACGCTCGGCAAAGCACTCGGCAGCGCCGGCGCGGCCGTCGTTGGTGACGATGACCTGATCGATACGCTCATCCAGCATGCACGCACCTATATCTACACGACGGCACTGCCGCCCGCGGTTGCGGCCGCGGCACGCGCGGCGCTGGCTGTCGTGCGCGACGATCCTGCGCCGCGCGAAGCACTACGCAAAATATCTCCCGCTTTCGCCACGCAGCGCACCAGCTCGCTCTCCCGCTGGGCGAGAGCGAAACCCCGATTCAACCGCTGCTGACCGGCGCCAACGACAGAACCGCACGGATCGGCGATCTGCTTTTCGAGCGCGGGTTCTGGGTGGGTGCGATTCGCCCCCCGACCGTGCCTGCCGGGAGCGCGCGCCTGCGAATTACGTTGAGCAGCGCGCACCGCCCGGCGCAGATCGATGGACTGGCCGAGGCCATCGCGGCGGCGCTGAAGGCGGTGCCGGCATGAACGGTCGCGATTGTACGGACCGGCCGCGCCTCGTGCTGATCCATGGCTGGGCCCAGCACGCCGGTATCTGGCGGACCTGGTGCGACCAATTGGCGCCGATTGCGGACATCGCGGCCGTGAATCTGCCCGGCCATGGCGGCATGCCCTGGAATCACTCGATCCGCAGCCTGGATGCGCTGGCGGATAGCGTGCTGCCAGCGCTCGAACAACCCGCCAGCGTGTGCGGCTGGTCCCTGGGCGGCATGATCGCCATGAACCTGGCGCGACGTTACCCCGCTCGGGTCACCCGCCTCGTGCTTTGCAACACCACGCCGCGTTTCGTTGCCAGTCACGACTGGATACATGCGGTCCAGCCATCGCTGCTCGACGGATTCCGGCGCCATGTTACGGAGAATCCGGAGCGCGTGCTTGCGCGATTTCCTGAGCCTGCAGCTGCGTGGAGAGAGCGACTCGCGGCAAACGCTCGACCTGCTCCGCAACGCGTTGACGGAACAGAAACGGCCACGCCGGGCAGCGCTGGAATTTACCCTCGGCCTGCTGGCGCGAACCGACCTGCGCGACTCGCTGGCCAGTATCGCCCAGCCCGCGCTGGTCATCGCAAGCGATGCGGATGCGATAACACCCGTCGCGGCGGGCGACTATCTGGGGTGCCATCTGCCCGTCGCGCGATTCGTGACTCTCAGCGGCTGCGGTCACGCAGGATTCCTGTCGCGGCCCGAGCGGCTGCTGGCGGAACTCGACGAATTCCTTGGCGGCGAAGACGTGCAGGAGATGGCATCGTAATGACCAGCCAGCGCAGCGGACCGACCGCTTTCGAACTCGACACCCAACGGGTGCGGCGCTCGTTCGAGAAGGCCAGCGCCACCTATGACGAGGCGGCCGTGTTACAGGACCAGGTGCGCACGCGGATGCTCGAGCGCCTCGACCTGGTACGGCTCAAGCCGGGCTGGATTCTCGATGCTGGCAGCGGCACCGGTCCCGGCGCCGACGCTCTCGCCCGGCGCTATCGCAGCGGACAGGTCATCGCGCTGGATCTCGCCCACTCCATGCTGCTCGCGGGGCGCGCACGGCAGCGCCTGTGGCGACGCTGGGGAATGGTCTGTGGCGATGTGGCCGCGCTGCCGCTAGCAAGCGGCTCGGTCGACATGGTCTTCTGCAACCTGGTTCTGCAATGGTGTCCCGACCTCGACCGCGCTTTAAGCGAGTTTCGCCGGGTGCTCGCGCCGGGCGGACTGCTTATATTCACGACTTTCGGGCCCGACACGCTGCACGAGCTTCGCACCGCCTGGTCGAAGGCCGACGGATACAACCACGTCAACGCGTTTCTCGACATGCACGATATTGGCGATGCGCTGCTCCGGGCAAGGCTGGCCGAGCCGGTCATGGATGTCGAGCATTTCGTCGTGGACTACGGCGACGCGCGTAGCCTGATGCGCGACCTGAAAGCAATCGGCGCCCGCAATGCCACGGCCGGTCGCGCCCGTGGCCTGACCGGTCCACGCCGTCTGCGCGCGATGGAAGCGGCCTACGAGAAATTTCCGCCGCGACGGCCGGCTGCCGGCAACTTATGAAGTCGTCTACGGTCACGCCTGGGCGCCCGAGCACAGTCGCGACCCGGGCGACGGCAGCGTCGCCATCCCGGTCGCTGCCATCGGCGGACGCCGCGGCGCGCAGCGGTGACCGCCCTGCTGCGCCAACGCGGTGTTTTCGTCACCGGCACCGACACCGGCGTCGGCAAGACCCTGGTCAGCGCCGGGCTGGTCGAGCTGGCGGTCGCGGCCGGTCGGCGCACCGCGGTGATGAAACCGGTGGCTGCCGGGTGCGAGGACAGCGGCAACGGACTGTGTAATGACGATGCGCTCACGCTGATCGCCCGATCGAACGTCAGCGCTGACTATGCGACCGTCAATCCCTATGCGCTGCGCCCGCCGATCGCGCCGCACCTCGCGGCGCGCCAGGCTGGCATTACTATCGATGCGGAAACACTCGACACCGCATTCGCCCATCTCTGCGAGATTTCCGATTTCGTCGTCGTCGAGGGCGCCGGCGGTTTCCTGGTCCCACTGGCCGACGGTTTCGACATGGGCGACCTGGCCGCACGTCTCGGGTTGCCAGTGCTGCTCGTGGTCGGATTGCGCCTCGGTTGTCTGAACCACGCGCTGTTGTCGGTCGAGGCCATTGTCAGACGCGGTCTGCAGCTTGCGGGATGGGTGGGCAGCAGCATCGATCCGGAATTCGCCTGCGCCGGCGAAAACGTGGCAACGCTGCGGACGCTGATCGCCGCACCCTGTCTCGGCATCGTGCCTTTTCTCGATAAACCTGCCGGAATGGGCAGCGCACCGTTCATGGATCTTCAGGGCGGTCCGGACGATGAATCGACCTTGATCGATTAATTCATTCAGAACAAATACTTAAGAGCCCAGAAAAAGCATAGCGGCAAATTGCGCGGGTTTTGACCATCAAGTAGTATTAGGCCGGCTAATAAAAGAGTAAGGGTTGCCGCGTCGGGGGGCTGTGGAGACCCGGTAGGTTTTCAGGGAAATGAATACACCGGGTGTGGCGTGTGCGCGTCTTCGAATACCGACCAAATTGCTCCCTTAGTCCGCAGTCTGCGGCGATTTTTTTCGCCGTTGTGGCGTCGACGTCGCTGCTGGTAGCAGCTTACTTCGTAACGCTCGGGCTGTGGCCGGTGTTACCCTTCGCGGGGCTGGAGCTCGCTGCGCTGGGTGCGGTGCTCGTGCACAGCCTCAGACAGGGCCGCTGGTACGAAATTGTCAGCGTTTCCCCGGGCAGGGTGGAAATAGATATTTATACGGGGCGGACCCGGCGGAAAATTGGTTTTCCGCGGGCCTGGACCCAGGTGGAATTGCGGCGGGCGCGAATCGGCGGTCACCCGAGCCATCTCCTCATCGGCTCGCAGGGCCGCTTTGTCGAGATCGGCAGGCATCTGACCGAAAGCGAACGCTGCGAACAGGAAAAAAAACTGAAGCGCGCTATTGGCGAAATGGGTGAGAGCCCGGATTTGGGGGAATCGGGGAATGATCCGCCACGCCGCGGCGTCGTGAATCGACAGCAAAGACGATAAAGAGCAGAAGGAGTCGGGTTTAATGTCCCACAGCAATTGGAAGCGCCTCGGGCTCGGCCTGCTGGGTACTGGTCTCGGTCTGGGACTGGCGGCACCGGCGATGGCCGACTGGGCACTCAACATGCCACGCGGCGCGACAGCGATCAGCAACGAGGTCTACGATCTGCACATGCTGATCCTCGGCATCTGCTGCCTGATCGCGATCGTGGTATTCGGCGTGATGATCGTGTCGATATTCCTGCATCGCAAATCGCGCGGCGCAGAACCCGCCCAGTTCCATCACAGCACGAAGGCCGAAATTATCTGGACGGTGATCCCGATCCTGATCCTGGTGGGGATGGCCGTGCCCGCGGCGGAAACGCTGGTCAGGATGGAAGATACGCGTAACGCGGACATTACCGTCAAGGTCACCGGATACCAGTGGAAATGGCGCTACGATTACCTCGACGATGAGGTCGGCTTCTTCAGTACTCTCGACCGCGACAGCAACGCCGCGCGCCAGCTCGGCTCGGGTATCCGCCCGACAGAGGTCGAGAATTACCTGCTCGATGTCGACAATCCGCTGGTTGTCCCGGTTGGCGCGAAGGTGCGGCTGCTGATCACCGCGGCCGATGTGCTGCATGCCTGGTGGATGCCCGATTTCGCCATCAAAAAAGACGCGATCCCGGGTTTCGTCAACGAGGCATGGTTCCGCGTCGAGAAGGCGGGCACCTACCGCGGTCAGTGCGCCGAGCTGTGTGGACGCGACCATGGCTTCATGCCTGTTGTCGTCATCGCCAAAGACCCGGCTGATTATGCCGAGTGGATGGCAGACCAGCGCAGCGCGGCCGGACTCGGCGACGAAGCCGGCGAAGCGCTCGCAGCCACCCCGGTAGCTGCGGCACCTGCCGCCGTCGATGCGGCAATGGCAGAAAACGACGAGCGCAATATTGATGAGCTGGTTGCGATGGGCGAGACCCTCTACAAGCAGCACTGCGCCGCCTGTCACCAGGCCGATGGCTCAGGCATGGCTCCGGTATTTCCGGCGCTCGCCGGCAGCCCGATTGTCACGGGCAGCCTCGATCAACATGTCGGCGTGGTGCTCAAGGGGCGGCCCGGAACTGCGATGGCGCCGTTCGGCCCCCAACTCACCGACCTGCAACTGGCCGCTATCGTGACCTACCAGCGCAACGCATGGGGTAACGATACCGGCGACGTTGTGCAGCCCGACTACATCGCTGCTGCCAGATAAGAATTCGAAGGAGAGGATCTGATGAGCACTGCTGAACATCATGTCGGGGACCACGCCCACGACGATCACCACCACGGCCCGGCGAAGGGCATCATGCGTTGGCTGACGACAACCAATCACAAAGACATCGGGACCATGTACCTGGTGTTCGCGCTGATCATGTTCCTGACCGGCGGCACGATGGCGCTCGTGATCCGCGCCGAGCTGTTCCAGCCCGGCCTGCAACTGGTCGAACCGGCCTTCTTCAACCAGATGACCACGATGCATGCGCTGATCATGGTATTCGGCGCCGTGATGCCGGCAACCGTCGGCCTGGCCAACTGGATGATCCCGATGATGGTCGGCGCCCCGGACATGGCGCTGCCGCGCATGAACAACTGGAGTTTCTGGATCCTGCCGGTTGCCTTCACGCTACTGCTGTCGACGCTGTTGCTGCCCGGTGGCGCACCGGCCGCAGGCTGGACGATGTATCCGCCGCTGGTGCAGCAGACCGGCGACGCGTTTCCGTTCATGGTGTTCTCGATCCACTTGATGGGCGCCTCGTCGATCATGGGCGCGATCAATATCATCGTTACGATCATGAACATGCGCGCGCCCGGTATGACGCTGCTGAAAATGCCGTTGTTCGTCTGGACCTGGCTGATCACCGCCTACCTGCTGATAGCGGTGATGCCGGTACTTGCCGGCGGCGTGACGATGCTGCTCACGGATCAGTATTTCGGTACGACGTTCTTTCGCGCCGATGGCGGCGGCGACCCGGTGCTGTTCCAGCATATCTTCTGGTTCTTCGGACATCCCGAGGTCTATATCATGATCCTGCCGGCGTTCGGCATCATTTCGGAAATTATTCCGACGTTCTCGCGCAAACCGTTGTTCGGTTACGAGTCGATGGTCTACGCAACCGCCAGTATCGCGTTCCTTTCATTTATCGTCTGGGCCCACCACATGTTCACGGTCGGGA
Organism: uncultured Gammaproteobacteria bacterium; assembly: GCA_963699835.1. Taxonomy (GTDB): domain Bacteria; phylum Pseudomonadota; class Gammaproteobacteria; order Steroidobacterales; family BM003; genus BM003. Next base: position 168,098 of record CAVOVJ010000004.1, read on the forward strand.
TGCCGTTGGCCGGAAAATTGTTCTTTATGTTCTCGACGATGCTGATCGCGGTGCCAACCGGGGTGAAAGTATTCAACTGGATATCGACGATGTGGCGCGGCGCGATGACTTTCGAGACGCCGATGCTGTTTTCGATCGCATTCGTGATCCTGTTCACGATCGGCGGTTTCTCGGGACTGATGCTGGCAATCGCGCCGGCCGACTTCCAGTACCACGACTCGTACTTCGTCGTCGCCCATTTCCACTACGTGCTGGTACCGGGCGCGGTGTTCGCGATCATGGCGGGGGTTTATTACTGGCTGCCCAAGTGGACCGGCCACATGTACAGCGAGAAACTCGGCAAGCTGCATTTCTGGATATCGACGATCTCGGTAAACGTGTTGTTCTTCCCGCAGCACTTTCCTTGGTCTCGCCGGCATGCCACGCCGCATTCCCGACTACAACACTCAGTTCGCCGACTTCAACATGATTTCGTCGATCGGCGCGTTCGTGTTCGGATTCTCGCAGTTGCTGTTCGTCTACATCATCTGGCGCTGCGTCAAGGGCGGCGAACCGGCAACCAGCGAAGTCTGGGATAACCCGGTCGGTCTCGAGTGGACAGTGCCGTCGCCGGCGCCGTACCACACCTTCGACGTCGCACCGGTCGTGAAGTAAGCGACGGTGTCGGTCCCGGATGAAGCGCAACGCAGACGCAAGGCGCGGGCCAACGCCGTGAAACTGGCGCTGCTTGCCCTTGCGTTCTATGCGGTCTTTATCGTGGCACAACTCTACCGCAGCCAATGAGCGACCGGGAAAAACAACAGGAGCGGGAAAACCGCAGCCTTATCAAGCAGCTGCTGGTATTAACCGTCGCGATGTTCGGTTTCGGGTACCTGCTGGTGCCGCTGTACGATGCGTTCTGCGAACTGACCGGAATCCGCAGCACGTTCACGGCGAGCGATCCGAATGTCGCGATGACCGTTGCTACCGACCGCGAGGTCACCATTGAGTTCATCGCCACGCCCAATATCAATGCGCCATGGGATTTCGCCCCTTCCGAGGCCAAAATGAAGGTACAGCCGGGCAAGCTCTACCAGGCTACCTATGTCGCGACGAACCTGACTGATGCCTCGATTACCGGCAACTCGGTACCGGACGTCAAGCCCTCGCAAGCCGCAAAATATTTTCGCAAGACCGAATGCTTCTGTTTTACGCCGCAGCCGTTCGCCGCGGGGCAGCGCCGCGAGCTTCCGGTGCGTTTTATCGTGGATCCGGACCTGCCAGCGCATATCGAGACCATTACGCTATCGTACAGCCTGTATTGCGATACAACAGGCCGCCGATGCTTCACAATAAACAAAAACTGCAGACACAACCCGACATACGGACGACGCCATGACACTAGCGAAAGAAGGCACAAGCTACTACGTACCGAGCGGCAGCCGCTGGCCGATAACCGGCGCAATCGCGCTGTTTCTGATGATGGGCGGATTATCGACCTGGCTGAACGGTTCAGGCGCGGCGAAATGGATTGCTCTGCTCGGCCTCGTCGCACTGATCTATATGCTGGTCGGCTGGTTCGGCGACGTCATCGGAGAAAGCGAGGGCGGCATGTACTCGACCCAGGTGGATCGCTCCTTCCGCATGGGTATGAGCTGGTTCATTTTCTCCGAGGTCATGTTCTTCGCGGCGTTTTTCGGCGCGTTGTTCTACGCCCGGCAACTGGCATTACCGTGGCTGGGCGGCGATGGATCGGGCTTTTTCACCAATCTTTTGCTGTGGGAGAACTTTGAGGCGAGCTGGCCAAGCAACGGGCCGGCCGAAGTCGGCGGCGAGTTCACGGCGATGGGGCCACTCGGGCTGCCGTTGCTCAATACCATCATCCTGCTTACCAGCGGCGTCACGATTACGGTCGCCCACCATGCACTGAAAGACGACAAGCGCAATGTGCTGGCGTTATTCCTGTTCCTGACCCTTGCGCTCGGCTTCCTGTTCGTCGGTCTGCAGGCTTACGAATACATTCACGCCTATCACGAGCTCAACCTGACGCTGGAAAGCGGAATTTACGGATCGACGTTTTTCATGCTCACCGGATTTCACGGCCTCCATGTGACCATCGGTGCGATCATGCTGACGGTGATCTGGTTCCGCTGCCTCAAGGGCCACTTCACTCCGAACCATCATTTCGGCTTCGAGGCAGTCGCCTGGTACTGGCATTTCGTCGACGTGGTCTGGCTCGGCCTGTATATATTCGTGTACTGGCTCTGACGAGCGAACGGTCGCAATAGCCAGGGCGCTGCGACCGGGCAGCGCCTTCTTTTTTCTCGGGAAACCCGCCTCGTACCTAGGCCGGAACGATCCCATGGGGCTGAATCAGTCCGCTAGCCCATGCGATCAGCAGCAACACGAAAAGCGCGACCGAGAGCGTGATACGCAACGTCAGCGCCTTGACCATGCGCCTGGAGTCGCTGCCATCGCGCAACAGGAAAAACAGCCCCGACCCGAGACTGGCGACGATGGCGAGCAATACCGCCACAATCAGAAATTTGAGCATCGGCAACGACCCAACGTGCAACAGGACAAGCGACAAATTATAGCAGCGGGACCCAACTCAACGCCGCCGCGGCGGTTCCGACCCTCGTTGCGGAGCGCGGTGCTGGTCGCATTGCTGATGGCGGCTTTCGTGAGCCTCGGTAACTGGCAGTTGCAACGAGCAAGCGAAAAACGCGCCTTGCTCGATGCGTTCGACAGCGGCAGCGCCATTGCCGATGCGGTTGCCGAGGCGACCGCAGACGCTGCGAACCGGTATCCCCGGTATACGCCGCTGGGTGCGCGCGGACAATTCGATAGCCGCCACCAGTTTCTCCTCGACAACGTGGTCCAGAACGGCCAGGTAGGATTTTACGTGTGGACACCGCTGCGTCTCGAAGGCAGCGGCGCAGCCGTACTGGTAAACCGCGGCTGGTTTCCGCTCGGCGCGCACCGCGCTGATCTGCCGCCGCTCGATGTCGGCGAGCAGCCGCGCGCAGTTACGGGGTTGCTGGACCGGCTGCCGGAACCCGGCCTGCGGCTCGGCGGCAGCGGACTGTCGACCGACTGGCCCAGGATCGCCGTCTACCCACGCATAGACGAACTGCGGGCGGTTCTCGACTATCCGCTGTACGATTACTTGTTGCTGCTCGACGCTGACTGCCGAAGACGGTTTCGCCCGCGACTGGCGGCCGCAGCTTTTGCCACCGCAGCGTCATGTGGGGTACGCGGTGCAGTGGTTCGCCTTTGCAACGGCGGTACTGGCCTTGTTCCTGATTCTGAGTTTCAAACGGGAGAGTTAATGCGACGATGAGCGCGCTCACCAAAAAGCGCCTGCAGCTGCTGGGCCTGATATTTCTGTTCGTCGGACCTTTGTCGGTCGCCGCGTGGCTTTATTACGGCGACAGCGGCTGGCGCCCGGGCGGATCCACCAGCAATGGCGATCTGATGCAGCCGGCGGTGCCGTTGCCGCAACTCGAGCTTCGTGCGCCAGATGGCAGCGGACTCGGCACCGACGCGCTGCGCGGCAAATGGACGCTGATCTACATTGGTCCTGACGACTGCGCCGAACCCTGCCGCGAGGCGCTTTACAATCTGCGCCAGGTCCGGCTCGCGCTCGGCAAGGACATGGGGCGGGTGCAGCGCCTGTTCTTCTACGCCGGCGGGTGCTGCGATGATCAGTTTTTCGCCACCGAACACCCCGACCTGTTACTCGCGAGCGCAGATCCGGCGACCCGCGCCGCGTTGCTCGCCGTGTTTCCGACCTATGACGGCGCCGCACCCGACGCTGCCGGGCGCAGTTATCTCGTCGATCCGCTGGGTAACCTGATGATGAGCTATCCCGCTGACGCCGCGCCAAAGGGAATGCTCAAGGATCTCAAGCGGCTGTTGCGTCTTTCACATATCGGGTAGATATGAACGTCATGACATCGCAGACCTTTCGCAAATTCGCAAGATTGACGGCACTACTGGCCTTCGCGGTCGTGGTACTCGGAGCCTATGTTCGCCTTACTGATGCCGGCCTCGGTTGTCCTGACTGGCCAGGCTGTTATGGCAAGTTGACGGTAACCGGGGTCATGCGTGACGTTAGTGGCGCCGAGGAGGCATTTCCCGAGCGTGCGGTCGATGCCGGCAAGGCGTGGCGGGAGATGCTCCACCGCTATCTGGCCGCCATCCTCGGACTGGCGATCGTGGGGCTGGCCGTGCTTGCGTGGCGCCGCCGCCATCTCCCCGGACAACCGGTCGCGCTGCCTCTGGCGCTGGTCGGGCTGGTCATCTTCCAGGGCCTGCTCGGAATGTGGACGGTTACCCTGTTGCTGAAGCCGGTAGTCGTCATGGCGCACCTGCTTGGCGGCATGACCACGCTGGCGTTGTTATGGTGGTTATCGCTGACACCGGCCGCGCCGGGTAGCGGTCGCCACCGGCTCGTGTCGCTGGCACTGGCAGGCGTGGCCGTACTCGTTGCACAGATCGCGCTCGGCGGCTGGACCAGCACCAATTACGCTGCCCTTGCATGCCCCGCATTCCCGAGCTGCAACGGCAGCTGGTGGCCGGACATGGATTTCGCCGAGGGTTTCCGCCTGTGGCGGGGACTGGGTGTCGACTACGAGGGCGGCGTGCTGCACAACTCGGCACGGATGGCGATTCATTATAGCCACCGGATTTTTGCGCTCGTCGTCATCGTGGTTCTCGGCAGCCTGATCTTCCGCGGTCTGGGTGACCGCTCACGCCCGGATATTCGCGCCGCGGCGCGGCTGCTGGGCGCGGCCCTGGTAACCCAGCTCGTCGTTGGTATCGCAATCGTAAAAACCGGGTTGCCACTGAGTCTGGCGACGGCACACAATGCGTTTGCCGCCGTGCTGCTGCTGTGTTTGCTGACGATGTTGCGACGTCTGCTGCCAACGACTCGTTCAGCCGCCACACTAATGACCCAGACCGCGCCAAAACTTGTCGACTATTTCGAACTTTGCAAGCCGAAGGTCGTCGGGCTGATCGTATTCACTGCCATCGTTGGCATGTTTCTCGCCACGCCCGGCCTGGTGCCGTGGCAGGCATTCGTTTTCGGCACAATCGGTATCGGCCTTGCCGCATCTTCCGCGGCGGCGATCAATCATGTACTCGACCGCCGCATCGATGCCGAGATGAAGCGCACGATGAACCGGCCGATTCCAACCGGGCATGTCAGCGAATCCCAGGCGCTGGTTTTCGCGTTCGGGCTCGGGCTGGCATCGATGCTGATTCTTGCGGTGGGCGTCAATCCGCTGACGGCGGTGCTGACCTTTTGCAGCCTGATCGGCTACGCGATTGTCTACACGGTTTATCTGAAAAGGGCGACGCCGCAAAATATCGTCATCGGCGGAGCAGCGGGCGCGGCGCCGCCGGTACTCGGCTGGACTGCGGTTACCAACAGTGTCGACCCGCATGCGCTGTTGCTGTTTCTGATTATTTTCACCTGGACGCCACCGCATTTCTGGGCACTCGCGATAGCACGACGCGACGACTATGCGCGGGTCGGGATACCCATGTTGCCGGTCACCCACGGTGTAGAGTTCACCCGCCTGCATATCCTGCTTTATACGATATTGCTGGTGATCGTAACCGTGCTGCCGTTCGTCACCGGGATGAGTGGCCTGGTCTACCTGATCGGCGCGCTGCTGCTCGGCGCCATGTTCCTCTATTATGCCGCGGCCATGAAGCTGACCGACCGGCCCGACCTGCCCATGAAGACCTTCGGCTACTCGGTCACCTACCTGATGGCGTTGTTTGCGCTGCTGCTCGTCGACCACTACCTGCCTTACCGGTAAAAAATGGACGTCACACCGATCCTCGATGCTCTCAATGATGCCCAGCGCGAGGCGGTCACGGCAGCGCAGGTACCGATGCTGGTGCTGGCCGGCGCCGGCAGTGGCAAGACCCGTGTATTGACGCACCGTATCGCATGGCTGATCACTGTCGATGGCGTATCACCGCACGGCGTGCTCGCGGTGACGTTTACCAACAAGGCCGCGCGCGAGATGCGCAACCGCATCGAAGGCCTGCTCGGCATGCCTGCGGCCGCGTCATGGGTTGGCACTTTCCACGGACTCGCCCACCGCCTGCTGAGAATCCACTGGCAGGAAGCCGGCCTGCCGCAGTCATTCCAGATACTCGACTCGGACGACCAGTACCGCTTGATCCGCCGGATATTGCGATCGATGGAACTGGACGAATCGCGCTGGGCGCCGCGCGAGATCCAGTGGTTTATCAACGGACAAAAAGACGAGGGTCTGCGGCCGCAGCATATCGACACTAGCGGCGATCCCAACCGCCAGCAGATGGTCCGGGTCTACGAAGCCTACCAGCAAGCCTGCGATCGAGCCGGGGTAGTGGATTTCGCGGAATTGTTGCTGCGCGCACACGAGTTGTGGCTCAACAACGAAAGCCTGCTCGCCCACTACCGCAGTCGCTTCCGTCATCTGCTCGTCGACGAATTCCAGGACACCAACCGTATCCAGTACGCGTGGCTCAGGCTGCTCGCCGGGGACAGCGGCGTGCCGTTCGTGGTCGGCGACGACGACCAGTCGATTTACCGTTGGCGTGGTGCGCGCATCGAACACATCCATCGCTTCGAGAAAGACTTCCCGCACAGCAAGGTCATCCGGCTGGAGCAGAACTACCGCTCGACCGGAACCATCCTGGCCGCTGCCAATGCGCTGATCGCAAACAACCAGTCGCGCATGGGCAAGAACCTGTGGACCGAGGGTGGCGACGGTGAGCCGATCCGCGTTTATGCGGCATTCAACGAACGCGACGAGGCCGACTTCGTTGTGGCCCGAATCCGCCAGTGGGTTACGCAGGGTAACAACCGCAGCGAGGCCGCCGTGCTGTATCGGTCAAACGCGCAGTCGCGGGTGTTGGAGGAAGCTTTTTTCAATGCGCAGATTCCGTACCGCGTCTATGGCGGCCTGCGCTTTTTCGAGCGCCAGGAAATCAAGGACGCGCTGGCCTACCTGCGGCTGATGGAAAACCGAGCCGACGATCCGTCGTTCGAGCGCATCGTCAATACGCCGACCCGCGGCATCGGCGCTCGCAGCCTCGATATCGTGCGCAGCTATGCACGGGCCAATGCCTGCTCAATGTGGCGTGCCGCCGGCGCCTGTATCAACGACGGCCTCAACCCGCGCGCAGCCCGCTCGATGCACGCTTTCCTCAACCTGATCGAGACACTGGAGGCCGACGCCCGGCCACTGGCACTGCAGGAACAAGTGGATCTGGCAATCCAGTCGAGTGGCCTGATCGGGCATTACCGCAAGGAGAAAGGCGAACGTGGCGAGGCGCGGATCGAGAACCTCGAGGAACTGGTCAGCGCCGCACGCGGTTTCGAGCCCGACGAGGAGGACGGGATGTCGCCGCTGGCCGCCTTCCTTTCCCACGCGGCGCTGGAAGCCGGAGAGGGCCAGGCCGACGCGTGGGAGGACTGCGTACAACTGATGACGATGCATTCGGCGAAGGGACTCGAGTTTCCACTGGTATTTATTTGCGGGATGGAGGACGGGCTGTTTCCACATCAGCGTTCCCTCGGCGACTCGGGCGGACTCGAGGAGGAACGCCGGCTGTGTTATGTCGGCACGACCCGGGCCATGAGCGAGTTGTATTTCACTTACGCCGAACAGCGGCGGCTGCACGGCATGGACAATTTTGCCACGCCGTCGCGTTTCCTCAACGAAATACCGGCGATGCTGGTCGAGGAAGTCAGGCCCCAGGTGCGCGTATCGCGACCGTTACAGACCGCCCGGTTTGCGTCCGAGCCGGTTCCCGGGGGGTTGCGCCTCGGTCAGCGCGTGCGCCATGCCAAATTCGGCGAGGGCGTGATACTGAACGTCGAAGGCCAGGGCGCTCACGCCCGGGTCCAGGTCAACTTCGAACAGCCGGGCACGAAATGGCTGGTCCTTGCCTACGCCAACCTTGAAGTCATGTAGAATACCGCTCGTCTGACCATTGTCGGTTGCGGCGGTCCGGCTCAAAAAAAACATGAAAATTCTCATTCTAGGCGCCGGTCAGGTCGGCTCCACAGCTGCACAGAATCTCTCCCGCGAAGAAGCCAACGAGATTACCGTGGTCGACCAGAGGGGCGATGTGCTGCGCGAGCTGCAGGATCGTCTCGATATCCGTACGGTACAGGGGCACGCCTCCTATCCGGAGGTGCTCGAACGCGCCGGCGCCCAGGATACCGACATGATCATCGCACTGACCAACAGCGATGAGACCAATATGGTCGCGTGTCAGCTTGCCTATACGCTGTATCACACCCCGACCAAGATCGCGCGAATCCGTGCTGCAGAGTACATCGCGCGTGACAACCTGTTCGCCAACGACTCGATCCCGGTCGATGTCGCGATCAGTCCCGAGCAACTCGTGTGCGAGTACGTCGAGCAACTGATCCGCTATCCCGGGCGCGCTGCAGGTACTCAACTTCGCCAACGGTAAAGTACGGCTGGTTGGCGTGCGCGCGCTTCAGGGCGGACCGCTGGTGGGACAGCAGCTGCGAACCTTGCGCGAACATGTTCCCGACGTCGACAGCCGCGTTGCCGCAGTCTATCGTGACGGAGAGAGCATACCTGTTGGTGGCGATACTCGTATCGAGGATGGCGACGAGGTCTTTTTCGTGGCAGCACGCAAGGACATACGCGCAGTGATGAGCGAAATGCGCCGCCTCGAAGATCCCGTGCGGCGGGTGGTTATCGCCGGCGGCGGCAACATCGGATTCCGCCTCGCGCAGACGCTGGAACATACCAACCAGGTCAGCATCATCGAGCGCGACCCGGATCGGGCGCGTGAGATCTCGGAGAAACTCAGCCGCAGCATCGTGCTTTGCGGCGACGCCGCCGATGAGGACCTGCTGCTGGAGGAAAACATCGACAATGCCGATGTGTTCTGCGCACTGACCAATGCCGAGGAAGCCAATATCCTCTCCGCCATGCTGGCCAAGCGCCTCGGCGCCAACAAGGTCATGGCGCTGATCAATCGCCCCGCCTATACCGAACTGGTCGAGGCAGGAACGATCGATATCGCGATCTCGCCGCAGCAGATCACGATCGGGGCATTGTTGACACATGTCCGCCGCGGAGACGTCGCCCGCGTCTACAGTCTGCGAACCGGCGCAGCCGAAGCGATCGAAGCGGTCGCGCATGGCGATCCGAAGACGAGCAAAGTCGTCGGTCGCAGCGTCGATGAGATCAAACTGCCGCCCGGTGCAACGATCGGCGCGATCGTGCGTGAGGAAGAGGTGCTGATGGCGCATCATGACACGGTGATCGAGGAAGACGACCACGTCATCCTGTTCATGACCGAGCGAAAACAGATCAAAAAGGTCGAACGCCTGTTCCAGGTCGGCGTCACCTTTATTTAGGCCCGATGCATTTAAGAGCCGTTTTTCGCATCCTGGGCGTGCTGTTGATGGCATTCAGCCTGACGATGCTGCCGCCCATAGGCGTCTCCCTGTATTACCAGGACGGCACGTGGCTTCCCTTCACCGAGGGCTTCGTCGTCATTCTGGTCACCGGTCTCGCGGTGTTTGCCGTGGCCGGCAAGGAAAAGCCGGCGCTGCGCCTGCGCGACGGCTTCCTGATCGTGGCGATGTTCTGGGTCGTGCTGAGCGCCGCGGCGGCAATCCCGCTGCTGGTAGCCGGGCGCCCCGACCTGTCGACGACCGATGCGCTGTTCGAGGCAGTCTCCGGTCTGACCACGACCGGGGCGACGATTTTGATCAACCTCGACACGTTGCCGCGCTCAATCCTGTACTACCGACAGCAGCTGCAGTGGCTGGGCGGGATGGGCATCATCGTTCTCGCGGTCGCCGTGCTGCCGATGCTCGGCGTCGGCGGCATGCAGCTGTATCGTGCGGAGACCCCCGGCCCGGTCAAGGACAACAAACTGTCGCCGCGGATCGCGCAGACCGCCAAATGGCTGTGGATGGTTTATCTGGGCATGACGGTGACATGCGGGTTCGCCTACTGGCTGGCCGGTATGGACCCTTTCGATGCGATTGGTCATGCGTTCAGCACCGTTGCGATTGGCGGTTTCTCCACCCACGATGCAAGTCTTGGCTACTACAGCCTGATCGGCCTTCCAGGTGCCGGCATCATCGAGATGGTGGCCGTGTTTTTCATGTTTGTTGCCGGCGCGAATTTTGCGCTGCATTTCGCCGCATTCTATCCGTTGTCGCGCTGGAAACCGCCGTCGTTCCGGCTCTACCTGCACGACAGCGAATTTCGCGCCTATGCACTGGGTCTCTCGCTTCTGATAGTCTTCGTCGTCGGCCGACTGCTGCAGAGCGGGCAGTACGAGGATATGTCGGAGGCCATTACCAAGGGCCTGTTCCAGGCCGTTTCCATGGCCACGACAACCGGATTTACCACTGACAATTACTCGGCATGGCCGGGCGCATTGCCGGTGCTGCTGATACTCGCGAGCTTCGTCGGTGGCTGTGCCGGCTCCACCGGTGGCGGCATGAAAGTCATCCGCTGGCTGCTTATCTACAAGCAGGGCCGGCGCGAGGTGATAAAGCTCGTCCACCCAAGCGCCGAGATTCCGGTCAAACTTGGCGACAAAGCGGTACCGAGTCGCGTTACCGAAGCGGTGTGGGGCTTCTTCTCGGTGTATGTACTGCTGTTCGGCCTGATGATGGTAATGATGATGGCGACCGGGCTCGACCAGGTCACCGCGTTCGCCGCGGTAACGGCGACGTTGAACAATCTCGGTCCCGGGCTCGGCGATGTCACCGCCAATTTCCGCGAGATCAATGACACCGCGAAATGGGTCAGCGTCGCCGCAATGCTGCTCGGGCGACTCGAGATTTTCACGCTGTTCGTCCTGGTCACTCCGACGTTCTGGCGGCGCTGAGGCGCGAATGAGCAGACGCGTCGCATTCGAGGACATCCTCGCAGCAGGAGGCGACGATGCGTTATTACGGTTCGCGCTCGGACAGGCCTGTCTCGAGGAGAACGATGCGGAGGCAGCGATCAACCACTTTGGCGTTGCGATCACCCATGACCGGCACTACTCGGCGGCCTGGAAACTGCTCGGCCGAGCGCAGCAGGAGGCAGGCATGCCGGACCGGGCCGCGCAAACCTTTCGCGAGGGCATTGCCATTGCCAACGAAAAGGGCGACCGCCAGGCCGCCAGGGAAATGACGGTATTCCTGCGCCGTCTACAACAAGCAGCCGGGGCCGGCATGACCGCAGCGCCACTGCAATCGGCCTCATGAAACCGCTCGGACTACTGTTGCGGTTTGGCGCATTCGCCGAGCGAGTCAACGTCGCGGTGGGCAAGGCCGTCGCATGGCTGACGTTGTTCATGGTCATTGTGACCTGTGTGGTAGTCGTATTGCGCTATGCGTTTTCGTCCGGCTGGATCTGGATGCAGGAGACGGTTACGTGGGCGCACGGTGTCGTGTTCATGCTCGCCGCCGCTTACACCCTTAGCTGGCGACGAACATGTCCGGGTGGACATTTTCTACCGTAATGCCAGCGCGCGGCGCAAGGCAGTGGTTGATCTCCTCGGGTCGCTGCTGCTGTTGTTGCCGGTCTGCGCGTTCCTGCTGTGGGCGAGTTTCGATTATGCCGCCGCCTCATGGGCAGTCGCCGAGGCCTCGCGGCAGACCGGCGGGCTACCCGGTCTGTTCCTGCTGAAGTCGGTCATTCCCCTTACAGCCCTGATGCTGATGCTGCAGGGGCTGGCGATGGCTGCGCGCAGCATCGCTATATTGCTCGGCGCCGATCCGGGCAGCATGGCGGGTCCGGGCAAACCGAACACACGGGAGCAGCCGTAATGGAACTGATATCGCTGCTGCTGTTCGTCACCGTGATCGTGGTGTTACTGGCCGGCTACCCCGTTGCATTTTCGCTTGCCGGTACCGCGCTGATATTCGCCTTTGCCGGCGCGGCGCTGGGAGCGTTCGACCCGAGCTATCTGACCGCAATGCCAAACCGGGTGTTCGGCATCATGACGAACGAGACGCTGCTTGCAGTTCCGCTGTTCGTGTTCATGGGCATCATGCTTGAACGGGCGAAAATCGCCGAGAAACTGCTCGACACGCTGAGCCTGCTGTTCGGCTCGATGCGCGGCGGTCTCGGCATTTCGGTCACCGTGGTCGGAATGCTTCTCGCCGCCAGCACCGGAATCGTCGGCGCCACGGTAGTGACGATGGGGCTGTTGTCGCTGCCCAGCATGCTCCGTCGCGGTTACGATCCGCGCGTGGCGACCGGAACCATTTGCGCGTCGGGCACTCTCGGTCAGATCATTCCCCCGTCGATCATCCTGGTGATGCTCGGTGATGTGTTGTCGTCGGCCTATCAGCAGGCGCAATTGGCGCAGGGGAACTTCTCGCCGAAAACCGTCACTGTCGGCGACCTGTTCGCCGGCGCGCTGCTGCCGGGGTTGCTGCTGGTTGTGCTGTATATCGTTTACCTGCTTGGCGTTGCGGTCTTGCGCCCGGCGGCGATGCCAGCCCATGCCGAGGCCCGGCCGCCACCTGGCGCCATGCTGCGGCGCTGCATCAGCGTGTTGCTGCCACCGCTGTTGCTGATTCTCGCGGTGCTTGGCTCGATCATGTCGGGTATCGCGACGCCGACCGAGGCGGCCGGTGTTGGCGCCCTTGGAGCGACGTTGCTGGCGCTGCAGAACGGTGAACTCGACCTGGCGCGCCTGCGCGAGGTGATGCGCGGCACCGCCCGGGTCAGCAGTATGGTGTTCCTGATCCTGATCGGCGCGTCGGTTTTTTCACTGGTTTTTCGCGGCTATGGCGGCGATGAGGTGGTGCGCCACGCCTTGTTGAGCCTGCCGGGCGGCGTGGTCGGCGCCGTCGTCACCGTGATGCTGTTGATGTTCCTGCTCGGATTTGTGCTCGACTTTATCGAGATCACGTTTGTCGTGGTGCCAATCGTCGGTCCGGTGCTGCTGGCAATGGGCCTCGACCCGGTCTGGCTTGGCGTAATGATCGCCATCAACCTGCAGACCTCTTTTCTGACACCGCCGTTCGGGTTCGCGCTGTTCTACCTGCGCGGCGTGGCGCCCGCGGAGGTCACTACCGCCGACATCTATCGCGGCGTGCTGCCATTCGTTGCGATTCAGCTGCTTGCGCTGCTGGTACTGGCCGCATGGCCCGCACTGGCTACCTGGCTGCCGCAGGTCGTATACGGCCCGTGATGGCTTGATGCCGCGCGCATCCGTGACGGCACACTAAAGCGAAAGGCTGCGGTGATAAGCCATTTCCGCGATGTTCTGCCACGTCGCCATTTTGGCCTGGTACGCCTTGTAGGCATCTCGCACCCTCCGGAAATCGGCGTCGGCGACTGATCGCTCGTCGAGGACCATGTCGGTCACCCGGCGTAACTCACGCAGCACCTCGTCGGGGAACGGCCGGGGGATAATGCCGTGCTCGTTCATCAACACCGCGAGCGAGTCCTGGTTCCGCGCCATGAATTCCGACTGCATGCGCACGTTGACCTGGGCGCAGGCCGATTCGACGATCCCCTGAAGATCGTCCGGCAGGCTCTCCCACGCCGCGCGATTGACGATGCACTCGAGCGTCGGACCCGGCTCATGCCAGCCCGGGTAGTAGTAGTAGCTGGCCGCGCGAAACAGTCCCAGCGCGAGATCGTTGTAGGGACCGACCCACTCGGTGGCATCGATCGTGCCGGTCTCGAGCGCTGTGAACAGTTCCGAAGCGGGCACGTTGACCGGGGTCACGCCGACGCGCTTGAGCACTTCGCCACCGAGACCCGGAATTCGCATCTTCAGACCGATGAGATCATCGAGGCTATTGATCTCCTTGTTGAACCAGCCGCCCATCTGGGTACCGGAGTTGCCGGCGGGAAACGGTATCACGCCGAACGGTGCGTAAATCTCGCGCCATAATTCCCAGCCGCCCCCGTAGTACAGCCAGGCATTCATCTCGACGGCATTCATACCGAACGGCACCGTGGCGAAAAACTGCGCGGCCTCGCTCTTGCCCTTCCAGTAATAAGCGGCGCCATGGCCCATCTCGGCCGTGCCCGTACTCACCGCGTCGAACACTTCCAGCGGCGGCACCAGTTCACCGGCGGCATAAAACTGGATGCTGATCCGCCCGCCGCTATTGCGCTCGATGGCATCGGCAAGATCCTGCGCTCCGGTGCCGAGGCCCGGCAATCCCGGTGGCCAGGTGGTAACCATTTTCCAGTTATAGCGCCGCTGTATTCCGGATTCCGCTCCACCCTGCTGCTCGCTGCCACAGGCCGTCACACCGGCAACCACTGCCCCGGCACCCACGCCTTTCAAAAACCGACGTCTCTGCATCGAGAGTCTCCACCTGAGAATCTGAAGATGCATTGTGCATCAGGTAGTTATCGCGAACAATAAATATTACAAAACCACTGTTTGGGTAAAAAACGACATCCAATATACTTTTTATCCCACTTCAATATATTTTATTCTTTATCTTTACTTTTAGTGGGAAATTTGTACTGATTTATCTATTTTACAAAACCCACATTTCGCAGCCTGTACCGCCCGTGCAGTGTACAGGACCGGGTATGGCGATCCACCACGGCACTGCCATCGGCGCTACAATTCGCGCTCTTGCGGCAACCCGGGCAGACGCTACTTTGATCGGTCTGATTCAACGCGTGACCTCCGCCAGCGTCAGCGTGGATGGCGATCCCACCGGGTCAATCGGGGCCGGTATTCTGCTGCTGGTCGGCGTGGAGCGCGGTGACGCCGAGGCGCACGCCACGCGGTTGCTGCAACGGGTGCTCGGCTACCGGATCTTTGCGGACCCGGCCGGGCGGATGAATCTGAGCCTGGCAGAAACCGGCGGCGGCCTGCTTGCGGTGCCGCAGTTCACGCTTGCCGCCGATACCCGCAAGGGGATGAGGCCGGGCTTTTCCCGGGCCGCGACTCCCGAGGAGGGTGAGCGGTTGTACGATTTTTTCGTCGAACTGGCACGAAAGACCCACCCGGTGGTCGAACAGGGTGTGTTCGGCGCCTCGATGCAGGTCCGCCTGGTCAACGACGGGCCGGTAACCTTCTGGCTGCAAGTGTGACGTGGTCAGTGAGTTACGCGCTGCGCTCAAGTATCATCGGCGGATCGATTACAGTGTTATGTAAGAGGATTACTCATGGGATTAGGCGGTATCAGCTTGTGGCAGCTTCTTATCGTTCTGTTGATCGTGGTGCTGGTTTTCGGCACCAAGAAGATTCGCGGAATGGGCAAGGATCTCGGCGGCGCGGTCAAGGGTTTTCGCGATGCGATGAACGACGCGGAGAAAGACCCTCCGAAACTGGCAGACGACAGCGAGGACGCCAGCTTCGAGACCGAGGAGAAACAGAACAGCAGCGCCAAGCAGTAATCACGGATGTTCGACGTCGGCTTCTGGGAAGTGCTGGTTCTGTTCGGCATCGCATTGATGGTGCTCGGACCGGAACGGCTGCCTCGCGTTGCCAAACGCGCCGGCACCTGGGTAGGTCAGGCACGGGCGCTGGCGCGCAGCCTGCGAACCCAGCTCGAGTCGGAAGTCGAACTGGACAACCTCAGACGCCAGACGCCGTCCGGCCCACCGCCGGCTGCGCCGCAACCGGGCCCGGCTGCGGCGAGCGGTCACGAAACAGCCGCGGCAGACAAAGACACGCAACATGACAAAGACCAGCCAGGAGGAGCTTAAGACCGGCGAGGGCACGCTGCTCTCGCACCTGATAGAACTGCGCACGCGTCTGGTCAGAATCGCACTGGCTACTCTTATTTTCTTCCTCGCCCTCGCCCCGTTTTCGGAACAGGTCTTTACCCTCGTTGCGACACCATTGATGGCGCAATTACCGCCCAATACCTCGATGATCGCAACCCAGGTTGCTTCGCCTTTCCTGACCCCGTTCAAGCTGACTTTTGTCTGCGCGATTTTTCTCGCGATGCCGGTAATTCTCTACCAGGTGTGGGCTTTTGTCGCACCGGGACTGTATGCCACTGAGAAACGATTCGTATTTCCGCTGCTGGTTTCGAGCATCCTGCTGTTCTATCTCGGCGTCGCGTTTGCCTACTACGTCGTGTTTCCGCTGATGTTCGGATTCTTCACCCGGGTCGCACCCGAGGGCGTCGCGGTGATGACCGATATCAGCGCTTACCTGGATTTTGTAATCGCTATTTTCTTCGCTTTCGGCATGGCGTTCGAGGTACCGGTCGCGACCGTGTTGCTGGTGCGAACGGGCATGGTGACGCCGGCACAGCTGGGCAGCAAGCGGCCCTATGTTTTTCTCGGGGCGTTCGTGCTGGGGATGTTTCTGACCCCGCCCGATGTCATTTCGCAGACACTGCTGGCTTTGCCGATGTACCTGCTGTTCGAGGCCGGCATCATCATGTCGCGAATGGTCGTGCCCGGCTACAAGGAAGTCGAGGCACAGAAAAATGCGGCGGATGCAGCGGAATCGGGTGAGCAAAGCGGCTGAGGCGCGACGGTCACAGCGATGAGCAAAAAAAAGGCGGCGGGAGAATTAGTCTCCCGCCGCTTTTTTATCCCGAACTGATTCTTTATCTAGAACAGTTCGTCGGCAGGCACTACCTCGACCTTTTCCTCTGCAAATTTCAGCGAGGACGCTTCGATCAGCTTGTCCTCGTCCAGCAATTCGACAGGTTTCTCGGTGTTGTACTGAAGCGGTGACGGCTGATCGCTGACGAGGCGCTGTTTCAGATCCTCCGCGTCCGCAGTAATGAACACATAACGGATGTTGTCGGTCTGGAGGTTTTCGCGAATGACCCGATTGACGTCATCGAGCGTCAGGCGAGCAAGACCGGCACGCACATAGTCGGTAAACGAATCCGTGCCGTAGTACTCGCTGTCGATCTTGTACCCTAGCTGACGCGACTGGTTGGCGACCAGAAGACTCACGTACTTGTCGAGAAACGAGCGGGTCGCTTCAAACTGTTCAGCGGTCAGACCATTCTCGATCAAGCTGTCCAGCTCATGCATCGCCACGCGGGTCGCGAAATGCGCGTCGTTGTTCGAGCGCAGCGGCCGGATCCAGACCTGGAAAATCTGCTGCTGCCGGCCGAGGTTCGCATCGGGCTGGAACTGGAACATGCCGCGCGGGAAATATTCGATATACGCGTAGTCGCCATAGTTCATGCCCCGTACTGCACGGATACGCTGATACAAATGGCTGTTGCTGGAACGGTGTTCGCCGAACCACGAGCGCACCAGCCACAATGCGACCCAGTCCGGGTCACCGCGACGCAGGTCGATCGGAAATCCGAAGGACACGGCTACCGCCGGCGTCGGCTTCTCCACAATGACCGCCTCATGCCCGTCGATCGCGGGCGCCGAAGGTAACTCCACCCGGTTGCGCTCGCCGCTGGGCAGGCTGCCGAGATCACCGCGCAGTTGCGCCACGAATTCGTCGGGGTAGCCCCCGGCCAGCCCGAGCGTGAGGTTGGCCTGGGTATAGTGCTGTGCATAGAAGGCCTTCAGGTCTTCCATCGTTATTGACTCGATATCGGACACGGCCCCGAGGTTATAGCTGCCGTAGGGATGAGCATCCCCGTAAATCGAGCTATACAGCACTTCCTTGCCCAGTTCCTCATCGTTGTTTCCGACTAGGTCGGTGCGGACGGCATTGATGAGCTGTGTTTTCAGCCGGTCGAGATCGTCCTGGCGCCAACCCGGGGTCAGCAACTGCTCACGCACGAGTACATACCAGCGCTCCAGGTTGTCCTTGTGCACCTGCCCCGAAAGCCGGGTCATCTCCTTGTCGACCTGGGCATTGAAACCGCTCGCGAGCGGGTACATGGCTTCGTTGATCTGCTGGGTCGTCATCCGCTGCGAGCCACCCTCGGTTAGCATCGCGGCGGTCAATGCCGCGAGACCGTGCTTGCCGGCCGGGTCACTGGCGGCGCCAACGTGGAACACGAAACTGACATCGACGAGCGGCGATGAAGCCGACTGCATCGCCGCCGGCGCAACCGCGGCGGGCCCTGCTGAATCGATTACTGCCGGCGCGCCATAGTCCTTGGCGACGGCGGCGCTCGAACCAGCGCCCGATATCTTCTCGGCCGCCGCGGCGGTCATCGCGTCCAGTGACTCCTCATCGCCGATACCCGGCAGCGTATCGTCGTTGCCCAGCGTCACGGTGACCATCCGCGTGTCGGTGAAATAAGTGTTCGCAAGCTCACGGATATCTTCAGGCGTAATTGCATCGTAGCTGCGATAGAGCTCGTTGATGGTTTCTGGCGTACGTTCGAACTGCACGTAGGCGGCGAGGATGCCGCCAATCGAGTCCGAGCTGTCGAGCTGGGACGCGAACGTGTACTTGAGACGCGACTTGGTGTCCTCGAGGCGTTGCGCATCGATCAGTTCCGTACGCACTTTAGCGAATGTCCGGAACACCGCTTCGCGCACGGCTACCGCATGTTCCGGCGCGGTCAGACGCGCACCGATGTACAACAGCTGGGGATCCTTGCGATCCGGGAAATAGGGGAAAAACTGATCCGCCCACTGGTTCTCGATAACGACCTTCTGGTAGACATCCGAGGAATCCGAAAAATAGAGTTGCGAGATAACGTCCATCGCCGGCATGTCTTTTTCCCGCGGGTTGAACGCGGGACCATGAAAGGCCATCACGATCCACGGCTGGGTCTCGGCTTCCCACACGATATGCTCGTATTTCGGTCCGGACGGCGCGCTTTCGGCCGGAATCGGCACGTCGTAATCGCCAGCTTCCCAGCTACCCCAGTGCTTTTCGACCAGCGCAAGCGTTGCATCCGGATCGAGATCCCCGACCAGGATGACAGCCGACTTTTCCGGCCGGTACCAGCGATCGAAAAATGTCCGCGAGTACTCCAACTGGTTGGGCATATCCTCGATGTCCTCGAAGAAACCCATCGTCGTGTGCTTGTACGTGTGGGTGTCGAAGGAAATGTCACGGATGCGTTCTAGCAGCTTCTGAATCGGGTTGGAGTAGTTTTTCAGATACTCGCCCTTCACCGCCTGCGCTTCCGTGCGAAATCCCTCTTCGCTATACGACAGGTTCTGAAAACGATCGGCCTCGAGCTCGATCACTTTTTCCAGGTCCGCCTTGGTAAAGGTGATGTGGTAGTTGGTGTAATCGTCGGTCGTGTAGGCATTCTGGTCGGCGCCGGCCTTCTTCAGAATGTCGCCATAAACCTCTTGCGGATATTTTTCGGTGCCCCTGAACATCATGTGCTCGAAGAAATGGGCAAAGCCCGACTTGCCCGGCTCGACCTCGTTGCGCGAGCCAGTCTGCACCGGAATCTGGATCGTGACGATATCCGGGTAATCGGTCGGAACGATGATCACCCGCAGGCCGTTGTCGAGATCCTTCATCAGGTACGGCATATCGAAAATCCGATCTTCCGCCGGTTTTTTCACAACCGGCTCTGCCGCCGGGGCTGCCGGGGCCGCCTGCTGCGGTGCAGGCTGCACCGCGGAGGTCGGCTCACCCGACTTACCGCAACCGGCCAGCGCAAGAAAAGAAAACAGCGTCAACAAAACAAGGGTCGGCCTCATATCCGAGACTCCTGTGTGCAAATCGTTGGTGAGAACGCCTGAAACCCCTTGCAGGTTCCGGTTGACGCTTTTGTCGGCGCTGGGACCGGGGCGTTTCGAAGCGCAAAATCATACCCCCAATGCCGTCGCCACGCTTGCTGCGATGCAACATCCCGCGTCTTGCGGCTTTCCACCGTCTGCACCCATGCTGCGGCTATAATGCGAGGCCTGCCGCCGTCCCGGTACAGAACAATTCAAGCCGGTGACAGGTCAAGAAAACTAACGAGACAGCACAATTCAAGGGGAGTTGTCGCATGAGCAGCGTACCGGATCGGGGCAATTTTCTCGGTCATCCAAAAGGCCTTTTCCTGTTGTTCGGCACCGAACTATGGGAACGATTCAGTTATTACGCGATGCGCGCCATCCTGGTGTTGTATCTGGTGGACAAGGTCAGTAGCGACGGCGGCTTCGGTCTGGGCTGGAGCAATGCCAGCGCGCTAAAACTCTACGGCTGGTTTACCGGTCTCGTCTACATCACACCGATTCTCGGCGGATGGCTCGCCGACAATTATCTCGGACAACGCCGCGCGATCATTATCGGCGGCACGTTGATGGCCGCCGGTCACTTCATGCTCGGCACGCCGCATGCGTGGATACCGGGTATGGAGCAGCAGGCGTTTTTCCTCGGCCTCGCATTGCTGATAGCCGGAAACGGCCTTTTCAAACCGAACATCTCGACGATGGTCGGCGATCTTTATCAGCAGGGCGATCACCGTCGCGACGGCGCCTTCACCATCTTCTACATGGGCATCAACGTCGGCGCGTTCCTGTCCGGAATCGTGGTCGGTTCGGTCGTCCAGGCCAACGGCGGCAACTGGCAAATGGGTTTCATCACGGCCGGTATTGGCATGGTGCTGTCGCTCGTCATCCAGCTGATGTTCGCGAAAAAGCTGCTCGGCGATGTCGGCGTCGTGCCGTCTGCGACCGCGTCGAAGGCCATGCTCACAGGATCCAACTCCAGGCACGAGCCATTGACCGCGGTAGAGCGCGACCGGATCAAGGTCATTTTCATCATGGGCGTGTTCACGATCATCTTCTGGGCCGGCTTCGAGCAGGCCGGTGGCCTGATGAACATTTACGCCAATGAGTTCACCAACCGGGTAGTCGGCTCGTTCACGGTGCCGACGACATGGTTCCAGTCACTCAATCCGTTATTCATTGTGCTGTTCGCCCCCGTATTTGCCGCGCTGTGGGTCAAGATGGGTGACCGCGAACCCACCTCGCCGGTAAAATTCGGGCTCGGCCTGGTGTTGCTGGCAGTCGGCTTCCTGTTCATGGTCGGGGCGACGCTGCAGCAGGGTGGCGATGCCACGGTAAAAACCAGCATGGTCTGGCTGGTCGGCGCCTACTTTTTCCACACGATGGGCGAGTTATGCCTGTCACCAATCGGGTTGTCGATGGTCACCAAGCTCGCTCCGTTGCGGCTGTTATCGCTGATGATGGGCATCTGGTTCGGGTTCACCGGGCTTGCCAACTATGTCGCCGGCTGGGTCGGGTCCTTTATCGGTCATGGCGATACCGAGAACCAGGTCAACAACGCGCTGTCGATTTTTGGCGGCATAGCCATCACCGCTGCCATCGCCGGCGTCGTGATGTGGCTGCTGGCCGGTCGCCTCGTCGACTGGATGCATGGCGCCGAAGGTGCCGCTGCGCATCCGGATACGGACGACGAAATCGGGGTCACCGGTGCCCATGAAGCGATGCCGGAGAAACGTCCGGCCAGCTGAATTTCACTTGACTACAACTCACTCACGGGAAGGTTGGTTATGAACCACGTAAAAATTGCCGTGGCCCTGGCATGTGGGCTGGCGGTGCTGGCCGCGGGATCGCAGCTGGTCGCCGCGGAAGACAAAGCGACGACAGCCGACGCCGATGCATTCATCGAGCGTTATAACGAAGAGAGCAAGGACATCTACCTCGAGTCGGCCGCCGCCGCCTGGATCCAGTCGACCTATATCACCAGGGATAGCCAGTTGCTGAACGCCAGGGCCGGCGAGCGGGCACTCAACTTCCAGAACCGGATGATCGAGGAATCGAAACGGTTCAACGACCTGAAGCTGAGCGGCGACACGGCGCGCGGTATTTTGCTGCTGAAGGTCGGAAGCACGATGCCGGCGCCACGCGACGGCGCCAAGGTCAAGGAACTCGCGACCCTCGCGAGCAGCCTGGAAGCGGCCTATGGCACCGGTAAGTATTGCCCCGGCAATGGCCAGGAGTGCTTCACCGAACAGGACCTGATCAAGCGCATGGCGACGAGCACCGATTACGACGAGTTGCTCGATGCTTGGCGCGGCTGGCGCACCGTTTCGCCGCCGATGCGCCCGGAATATCAGCGCTTTGTAGAACTGATGAACGAAGGCGCACGGGAACTCGGTTTTGCCGATACCGGTCAACTATGGAAGGCCGGTTACGACATGGCGCCGGATGCCTTCGAAGCGGAGGCCGAGCGGCTGTGGCTACAGGTGAAACCCCTGTACGACGAACTGCACTGCTATGTTCGCGATCGCCTGTCGGAGCATTATGGCAGTGACAAGGTCCCGGCCGGACAACCGATTCCCGCGCACTTGCTTGGCAACATGTGGGCCCAGGAGTGGGGCAATATCTACGACCTGGTCAAGCCGTTCGACTCGGAGTTGAACCTCGACGTCACCGCCGCGCTGGAGAAACAGGGCTTCGACGCCGAGAAAATGGTCCGCTCCGCCGAGTCTTTCTATACCTCGATGGGACTGCGCGAATTGCCGGAATCGTTCTGGCAGAAATCGATGCTGGTGCGGCCGCAGGATCGCGAGGTCGTCTGTCACGCCAGCGCCTGGCCGATGGATCAGAACGAAGATGTACGCATCAAGATGTGCATCACGCCGACCGAGGAAGACCTGACCACGATCTATCATGAGCTTGGCCATATTTATTACTTCCTGTACTACAACCATCTGCCGCCGATGTTCCAGAGCGGCGCGAACGACGGTTTCCACGAAGGGATCGGGGATGCGCTGACGCTGTCAATGACGCCGGCCTATTTTGAACAGATCGGGCTGCTGGGCGAATTCGAGGCGGACGATGAGGCGCTGATCAACTACCAGATTAAAATCGCGCTCGACAAGATCGCGTTCCTGCCATTCGGCAAGCTCATTGATCAATGGCGCTGGGACGTGTTCAGCGGCAAGATCCAACCCGACGATTACAACGCCGGCTGGTGGCGCCTGCGCACCGAGTACCAGGGAATCGCACCCCCGGTTGCGCGGAGCGAGGCGGATTTCGATCCGGGCGCCAAGTACCACATACCCGGCAATACGCCTTATACCCGTTATTTTCTTGCCCGTATTCTGCAGTTCCAGTTTTATCGCTCAATGTGCGACGCGGCCGGCTACGACGGACCGCTGCATGAGTGCTCGTTTTATGGCAGCGAGGCAGCTGGCGAAAAACTGGCCGCGATGCTCTCGCTGGGACAATCCAAACCGTGGCCCGAAGCCCTTTATGAGCTGACCGGAACCCGCGAGATGGATGCATCGGCCATCATCGAGTACTTCCAGCCTTTGATGACCTGGCTCCAGGAATCCAACAAAGACCGCAGCTGCGGCTGGTAGGCACTACTTAAAGGGGCGCCACGGCGCCCCTTTTTCCCCGCAAGTCCGTTGTTGCGGACATCCGCAGACCCTCCCCATCGAATTTCGTCGGCATCGGTTTCGCCAAGGCGTGACCTGCGTCGCGGTGTGCCCCCCCCGCGCTCGGATAAGCTGAGCCGACATAATATAGTATCGTGGTAATTGTCGACCACAATTAAGAACGATCGAAACCGGGTCTTCGATATTCGGAGTCAACAGGCTTGCAGCGAAACGAAACAACTACGGGGCTACCGACCCCGCCCGTCGTGGACGGCGTCGATAACGCCGCACTGCTGGGCGTCGCGCTTGCCTACCTGCTTGCCACTCTCGTTTCCACCGGGCTGACGATAGGCCCAACCCCAATCCCGGCCCTTTGGCTGGCAAACGGTGTCGCACTGACAGCGCTGCTGCTTGGCGGCCCATCGTTGTGGCCCGGCGTCGCATTGGGGGCCGGCGTTGCCGCCGCGACCGTACTTGGTATGTCAGGCACGGTCGGCCCCGGGCCTGCCGCCGCCGCGACAATGGCATTCACCGCCGCGGTTACCCTCGAAGTCCGTCTCTGCCATCGGCTTCTTGCGCGCCACGCCAACGGCGCGGCATTCAGCGGCACCCCGCTAAATGCGTTCCGCTTCGTCTACCTGGTTATTGGTTGCGCGGCCATCTCCAGTGCGTGTATCGGTGTGTGCCTGGCCCAACTCGAATCGATCACTCCCCTGCAAGCGTCGCAGATGGCGCTGTGCTGGTGGCTGGCGAATTCGGCGGGGACTTTTATCACCGTTCCGCTCATTGTCGCCTGTACCCGGGCGCATGACTCGCCGCGGTTGCGCGAGGCCTGGTCCGAAATCACTGCGCTCGCGGTTTTCGCGGGCGTGGTTTTGTGGCTGCTGTTTTTTCCACCTGCCGGAATTCAGGAGTTCGCTGGCATGGCAGCGCTGTACTGGATCATCGTCCCGGCGCTGTGGGCCGGATTCCGGATGGGACTGCGCGAGCAGGCGCTGCTGATAGCCGCAATGTCGATTGCCGCAGTCGCTGCGACCCTGAGCGGAGACGGGCCATTTGCGGTCGCGTACACAGCCTTCGACAGCCTGCTGGTGCTGCAGGCATTCATCCTTCACCTGGCGGCCGGGACCCTGCTACTTGGCGCCAGCATGCGCCAGACGCTGCGCTACGCGCGCCGTCTGCGCAAACTGAACCGGGATCTCGAGCAGCTCGTCGCGGACCGGACCAGCCATCTGCAGCGTAGCGAGCAACGTCTCGAACTCGCAGTCGGCGGTACCTCGGACGGGCTGTGGGACTGGGATCTGACCAACGACGACTTATGGTGTGCACCGCGTTTTCTCGAATTGCTCGGCAGAACCGGGCAGCACGAGTCCGAGACTCTGCACTGGCAGGATCTGCTGCCTACCGACGACGCCGGAGAATTGCTGGCCGGCTTTCATGAGGCCATACACGGTCTTCGCGAATTCGATTTTGAATGCCGGCTAAGGCACAGCTCCGGGTACTGCCCATGGTTTCGGATCCGCGCAAAAGTACTGCACGACCACAGCAATAAACCGATTCGCGTGGCCGGCTCCATCCAGAACATCACCGACCACAAGAACAACGAGTCCGCACTGCGTGATTCGGTCGCCCAGTACCGGGCCCTGTTCGATAACGCGGCGGAGGCGATTCTGGTCTTCGACGCAGACTCGAACTGCTATGTCGACTGCAACGGCAAAGCCGAAGCGCTGCTAAAGCGAACCCGCGACGACATCATCGGTCGCAGCCCGAGCGATATCAGCGGCCCTGTCCAGCCCGACGGGCAATCCGCAACGGAGCGGGTCAACAGCAACATTCGTCTGGCGCTGGCCGGACACACCCCGGTTCTCGACTGGATCATCCACGACAGCGAGGGCAACCCCATAGACTGCGAGGTACGCCTCGTAAGGCTACCGTCGAGCACCCGCCGGCTTATCCGCTCTAGCATTATTGACGTCTCCCAACAGCATCAGCAGACTCGTGCTCTGACCGAGAGCGAGGCGCGTTATCGCACCTTGATGGAACATGCGCCCGAGGCAATCTTCGTCGTCGATGTCGCAAGCTGTCTGATCGTCGACGCAAATGACAACGCATCACGGCTGGCCGGGGTCGATCGCGGCGGGTTTTCGGGTAAGACGCTACTCGACCTGTCGCAGGAGTATCAGGCCGAGGGCCAGAGTTCCGCGACGATGCTGGCGCAGCACACCCGCGAGGCCCTCACCGGCCTTTCACCGGTGTTCGAGTGGCTGTTTCGCGACACCTATGGCAACGAAGTGCCATGCGAAGTCCGGCTAGCGCGATTGCCAGCTTCCGGGCAGCAACTTGTCCGCGCGAGCGTCACTGACATCAGTCATCGCAAGGACGCCGAACGCGCGCTGCGGTTGTCACAACAGCGCCTCGCTTTGCATCTGAGCCAGACTCCGCTTGCGGCAATAACCTGGGATACCCAGCTTCGCGTACGCGAATGGAATCCCGCGGCCGAACGTATTTTCGGATTTGCCAGGGAAGACGCTATCGGTCACAGCGCCAGCGAACTCGGCATCGGGCTTTTCGACGACAACTCGGATCATGTGCTGATCGAGCACATGGACCAGAGCCACGAGGTAATCCACAAGACTCTGGCGCACACCGCCCGCGACGGCGTAGTCCAGATGTGCGAATGGTTTTGCTGCGCGCTGATCGACGAAACCGGTGAACCGCTCGGCATCGCCTCTTTCGCACAGGACGTAACGGACCGGGAGCAGGCCCTGTTGGCGCTGAAGGAAAGCGAGGAGCGCTTCCGCAACCTGATCGAGGGTTCGATCGAGGGCATCTGCGTGCACCGCGACTGGAAACCGCTGTTTGCCAACCAGTCGTTCGCCCGAATGCTGGGATTCGATACTCCCGAGGAACTGATCGCGAACGGCTCGCTATTCGAACTGGTGCCGAAATACGAACGCGAACGCCTGCTTGGGTATCTCGATGCGCGCAAGACCGGCGGCGGCGCGCCGGACTGCTACGAATTCGATGCACGGCGGCCCGATGGCAGCATGGTCACGCTGCAGGTCCTGGTAAAGATGGTCAGCTGGCAGGACGGTCCCGCGGTACTCAGTACGGCCATCGATGTCAGCGACCGCAAGCGCGCGCAACTGGAATTGCAAAGAAACGAGCAGTATCTGCGCCAGATCATCGATCTCGTGCCGCATATGATCATGTCGCGCAGCGCCCGCGGCGAATTGCTGCTGGCCAACAGCGCAGTGGCAGACGCTTACGGCCAGGACCTGCAAGGTATCATCGGCCAGCGCCAGGTCGACCTGCACCCCGACCCGGTCGAAGCCGGGCGGATGCTCAAACAGGACAAGGAGGTGCTCGAATCGGGCCAGCCGCAGTACAGCCGCGACGAGACATTTACCGATCATGGCGGCAACGAAAGGATGCTCGAGGCAACCCGAATTCCGTTCCAGCCCAGCGATTCCGACGAGACTGCAGTGCTCGAGGTCGCAATCGATGTAACCGCCAGAAAGCGTGCCGAGGAAGAACTCCGCACGCATCTGCGCGAACTCGAGGCGGTCAATCGCATTACTACCGTGGGCAATCAGGTTGATAGCCTCGACGCATTGCTGTCCAGCGGGCTCGACGTGCTGCTCGATTTCTATCGTGGTGATTCGGCCGCCCTTTATGTTTCCAACGGCAACGGCGCTTTACGCCTGCTCGCGTGCCGCAACGCACCCGAGAGTCTGTTCCGCGAGCTATGCCGCCATAGTGCCGCAACGCTTTTCGATCCGGTCATCGCGGCGCAGGAACCGGTCCTGATCGATGAATTCGCGCACTCACATCCGCAACTCGCGATGCTCACGGGGTTTTCCGCAGTGGCATCGTTGCCGCTTGCCGAGAATCGCGGTAACACCGGGGTTGTGCTGCTCGGGCGCTACAAACAACGCGACTTCAACCCGCGTGAAGTTCAGGGCCTGCGCACGATCACCGAGCAATTCGCCGCCCACGTGCAACGCCTGCGCACCGAGGACGCGTTGCGCGCCAGCGAAGAGCGGTATCGCGCGTTGTACGACGAAAACCCGGCGATGTTCTTTACGGTCACCGCGGAAGGACAGATCCTGTCGGTCAACGATTTCGCCGCCGAGAGCCTCGGTTACACGAAGGCCCACCTTGTCGGCCTGAACCTGGCGACATTGTACGAAGACGGCCAACAGTCGCTGTGTGTCGAACAGCTGCAGGTCCTACTCCAGGACAGCGACCAGGTCCATCGCTGGGAGTCCTGCCTGATTCACCGGGAAGGCAAGGAAATCTGGGCCAATATCACGGCCCGGGTCGTCAACGACGACGGCGAACCGACGGTGCTACTCGTGGTCGAAGACAGCACGCTTGCCAAATCCCTGTCTGACAAACTGCGCTACCACGCCAGCCACGACGCGTTGACCGGCCTGATGAATCGCAGCGAGTTCCACAAACAACTGCACCAGGCGCTCGCCAGCTGCCAGCGCGACCAGTCGGGACACGCGCTTTGCTACCTGGATCTGGACCAGTTCAAGGTCATCAACGACACCTGCGGACATTTCGCGGGCGACGAATTACTGTGTCAGATTGCCGGCCTGCTGAAAGAAGAGATCGGGACGCAGGATGTCGTGGCCCGGCTCGGCGGCGACGAATTCGGCGTATTGCTGAAGAACTGCTCGCTGGACAGTGCCCGCCGCGTCGCGGAAGCGCTGCGCCGCTCGATCGCCGAGCAGCGATTCGAGTGGTCAGGCAAGTCTTTCAATCTCAGCGCGAGCATCGGACTGGTTCCGATTACCGACGGCAATCTCAACGCCGCCGAGATCATGTCGCGTGCCGACACCTCCTGTTTCGAAGCCAAGGACGACGGTCGCGACCGGGTCCGGGTCTTCCGCGAGGACGACCTGGTACTGGCCAATCGTCACGGTGAAATGCAATGGGTCGCCGAGATACATCGCGCCCTGGACGAGAATCGATTCGTTCTCTACTTCCAGACCATCCAGCCGCTGGATAAGGGGAACACCGAGGGCTATCATTATGAGTTGCTGGTGCGGATGCTCGACGAGGACGGAAATATGGTTCCCCCGGGCTTGTTCCTGCCCGCGGCGGAGCGCTACAGCCTGTCGAATCGGATCGATGCGTGGGTGGTGAATGCCGCCTTCGCCTGGCTCGAGCAGCACCCCGAGCACGTAGCGGCCCTCGAGTCCTGCTCGATCAATCTATCCGGTCTGACGGTAGGCAACCCGCAGTTTCTCGAGTTCCTGGTCGAGAAATGCCGCAACTCGGCCATCCCGGCAGAAAAACTATGTTTCGAGATCACCGAGACCGCGGCAATCTCCAACCTCGGGCTGGCGACCCGCTTTATCCGCCGCCTGCGTCAGCAGGGCTGTCGCTTCGCCCTCGACGATTTCGGCAGCGGCCTCTCATCGTTCGCCTATCTGAAGAACCTGCCCGTCGATTATCTCAAGATCGACGGTGTGTTCATCCGCGAACTGGCCTCCGATGCAATTGACCAGGCTGCAGTCCGCTCAATCAACGAGATCGGGCATGTGATGGGCAAGAAGACCATCGCCGAGTTTGTCGAGGACGACATTGTGATGGAGAAACTCAAGGAGATCGGCGTCGACTATGCGCAGGGTTTCGGCATTGCCAAACCACAGCCGCTCGACAACCTCCTGAACGTCACCGAAAACGAGCGCCGCCAGGCCTGAGGCGTTCGCACGATCGGGCCCGGCCCTCACCCCGGCCATGGATCCTGGTGGATGATCACATCCGCTGCCGGTACGGCGGCGCGAATCTCCGCCTCTACCGTGTCGCCAATCGCGTGAGCCTCTGCCAGCGTCAACAGCGGGTCCAATTCCAGGTGGAGCTGGATAAAAGACATCTGTCCCGATTGACGAGTGCGCAATTCGTGGATGCCGCGGACCGCTTCGTGGGCAAGCGCCAGGCGCTTGATTTGCTCGCGGACTGCGCCGTCGAGTTCGCGGTCCATCAGGTGGTCCAGCGAGTCGCGGCCGATGCGCCAGGCGCCAAACAGGATGTAGCCGGCAATCGCAATCGCAAAAATCGGGTCAAAAACCGGGAAACCCAATTGCGCAAGCAACAACGCCGCGATCACCCCGAGATTGGAAAAGACGTCGGTGGCGTAATGCAGCGCATCGGCGCGGATGGCCACCGAACCGGTGTGGCGAATCACGTAGCGCTGGTAGTTGAGCAGCGCCAGCGTCAGCGCAAGGCTGAAAATTATTACCGCTATTCCCAGGGTCGTGCGCTGGACCGGCAGCGGATGCAAAATTCGATCGATCGCATGCAACAACAGAAAAACTGCGGATCCGGTAATAAACGCAGCCTGCGCCAAACCCGCGAGCGATTCGGCCTTGCCGTGCCCGAAGCGATGCTCGTCGTCGGCCGGCACCAGCGAATAACGCACCGCCAGCAGATTGATCAGCGATGCGATCGCATCCATTGCCGAATCCACCAGCGACGCCAGCATGCTCACCGAACCGGTCCACAGCCAGGTCACCAGTTTCAATGCGATCAGAACCAGCTGCCGTCAGCGTCGAAGCGAGCGTGACACGCTTTAGCAAGGTCGCATTTTTCGCGGTGACGTGGGGCATCGTGGAGAATCAGCGTTCCTGGTCTCGCTCGGTGATACGAAACAAGCGCAACAAGAATTCTTCGTCCAGCGGCGACAGATCGTAACGCAGCGCGGCCTCATCGATACTGGAACTGTTAACGTTGTCGAGCGAACCGAGCCACGCCACGGCACGCCTTAGGTCTTCGTGCGCCGGTAATAACGGATTATTACTCATTGCGCCGGGTCGAAGCGTCCCGCCAACGCATCGGACAGGTTGCCGAGATGCTTTTTGTAACGTTTCCAGTGACCCGGCGTCGTCGCAAAATAAGGTTGCTCGAGGCGCCAGAAGTCATGGTGCCGACCGGCGTGTTTCGATGCGAAATAACCGAGACACGCAGGGTCCCATTTCAGACCGAGGTATTTGAGTACCGCGCGCAAGGCTCGCTCGGGTTTTTCGACAAGGCGCTCGAAGCTGACCTCGCGAATCTCGATACCGATATCGCGCCAGTGCGCTAGCGCCGCCTCATAGGCAAGATAACAGCTCGCAAGATCCGCGGGTCGGAGGTGAAATCGTTTTGTCCCGCGTAGGGCTGGAAGAAATTTGCGAGGCAGGTGTCACGCGGATCACGGCGGCAGTGCAGTATGCGCGCGCGCGGAAAAAGAGCCGCAATGAGCCCCAGATACATGATGTTGCCATTGGCGGAATGACACACTCTCGGGGCAGCGTCCTGACCGCCCCTGGCGCTCATGCTGAGCAGATAGTTCCGCGCAAGTTCGGGCAACGCGTCGGGCTCGAGCGCGGCGACGCTGCGCGGGTACTTGTCTATGACCTTGCGGCTCACCGACTTCGACAGGCGTTCGATACCGTCCCATCCGCCGACGCTGCCGATTGCGGGGTGGTCTGATAGCAGCCTGTCCAGCAACGAGGCGCCAGCCTGCGGCATGCCGACGATAAACACCGGCACGTCACTGTCGCTGCCCGTGGCGGAAAATCGCTCGAACCATTCGCGACTGCAGACCTCGCGGAGCAAGTCGACCTGCTCGGCAAGCGCACCGCGATCGAAACCGGATTCGCGACGACGCAGTTCGTTGGCAGCCGTAACGTGTTCCCAGGAACGCGCAAACTCACCGCAATCCGCCATGATCTTGGCCAGCGCGAAATGCAGTCCCTGGGTCTCATCCGTGCCGGACGGGCTGTCGAGGCGGCGTTCGATCGCCTTTACATCGGCATGCTCAAGCGAGTCATAGCGCTTGCACGCGGCGATTTGTACCCGCGCCTCGGCACAACCCGGATCGTGGCGCAATGCATCCGCAAACGCTTCGAGCGCGGCGCTCAGATCTCCGCTGTCCTGCAAAACGTTGCCGAGCGTCAGGTACAGACTCACTGCAGCGGGGTCCAGGCGAATCGCGGCGCGCAACGTGTCCGCGGCAAGTTCATGCCGCCCGGCACCGCGCTGGGCCAATGCCAGTACACGCAAGCCGTCAACATCGCGAAGCGCGGCCTCGCCCGCCTCTTGCAGCAAAGCAATCGCCTCTTCAGCCCGGTCACGGTAGATCATCACCCGCGCCAGCGCGAAGCGGGCCCGCAACAGCCGTGGCTGCGCCGCAACCACTGCGCGCAACGCGCGCTCGGCGGCGGCCCAGCGCTGCAACGCGATAAGGCTCGACGCCGCACTCAGCGAAATATCGGGATTGCCGGGCTGCACGGCCCGCGCACGCTCGAAAAAATCGATGGCCGCCGGATGCTGACCACGCAGCGCCAGCACCTGCCCCCACACATGCAACACGCTGGGGCTGGTCGCGTCCGCGGCGAGCGCCTGCCGGCACACCTCTGCCGCTTCCGTCAGTCGGTTCTGCACGATCAGCGCACCTGCCAGGTTGGCAAGCAGTTCGGCGCTGCCGTCCTTCTCGGTAAGCGCGTCGCGAAATACCTGCTCGGCATCGCTCGCGCGGCCCTGCGCCAGAAGCGCATTGCCCAGCCCCGCCGCGTATTCCGGATCAGCGCGCAGGTTCCGCGCCTTGCGATAAGCGGCCTCGGATTCGCTCCAGCGGCGCAAATGCTGCAGCAGGCGGCCAAGATTACCGTAGTAATCGGCGACGCCCGGATCCAACCGAATGCTCTCATGAAAAGACAGTTCGGCCTGCGCGAGCTGCCCCAGTGCGAACAGCGCGTTGCCCAGGTTGTTGTGAAAATCGGCAACCCCGGGATTTAGCGCAACGGCCTTACTGATCAGCTCGACTGCCTCCGAGTTGCGGCCGCTCGCCGATGCGATCAGCCCGAGTAAATGCAAAGCATCCGGGTTTTGCGGTTGCGCGGCGAGAATCCGGCGGTAGATTTTTTCCGCCTCGCCAAGCTCACCTTTGCGATGCAGTGCGACAGCATCGTTCAGCTCATCGTTGTTATCGGGTGGGGACATCGGGGCAAATTCGGCGAATTGTCGCTGGCGCGCCAGTATAGCAGTGCCAATTCCGCTTCGAACGCTAGCTGCGAAGGTATGAGGCGCCGTTGACATCGACGATGGCACCGGTCAGAAACTCGCTGCCAGGACACGCGAGGAAGGCAACGGTATGGGCGACCTCTTCCGGCCGCGCCACGCGTCCAAGCGGACTCTGGGCCCGGATCTGATCGCCCTCGGGGCCCTCCAGCAGCTGCGCTGCCATGTCCGTTTCGACAAACCCCGGCGCTATCGCGAAAACGTAGATGTTCTGTGGGGCCAGCGCCTGGGCCAGAGACTGGCTAAGCGCGTTCAGACCAGCCTTGCTCGCCCCGTAGGCAGCGGCGCGCGGTTCGCCGCGGAACGCGCCGCGCGAAGTGATATTGATGATTCGGCCGCCACCGCGAGACGCCATCAGTTGCGCCGCCGCATGACACAGCAGTGCCGGAGCCCGCAGATTTATCGCCAGTGTCCGATCCCAGTTCCTGCGCCAATTGTCAGCGCCATCGTCGACCGGCTGAGTCTCGAAGATCCCGGCGTTATTGACCAGGATGTCCAGCCCGCCGAGCGCCCGGTCCGCCGCCGCCGCAAGCGCGGCCGCCTGTTCGGTATGACCGAGGTCGGCCTCGAGGCAGACATGCCCGGATCCGGGCAGGGAGCCGACTACCGCTTCAGCTGCCGCTGCATTGTGTCCGTAATGCACCGCGATGCGACCGCCTTCCGCCGCCAGTCGTTGTGCAATGGCGCGGCCAATGCCGCGCGAGGCCCCGGTCACCAGGGCGGTTTTGCCGTGCAACTTACCCTCCTCCGCGGTTTCGTCCATCGCTTCAGGCCCCGCTGCCGTCACGTCGCGGCAGGTTCCGTTCGAGATCACTCCAGTCGACATGGGAATCCCAGTAAACATGCGCTTGCGGTACGCGGTCGGCAGCGCCGTCCAGGCTCGCGCAAGTGAGATGGAGTTCATCCGGCCAGCGCCTTGAGCGGAAGAAAACCGTGGAACCACACCGCGCGCAAAAACCGCGTTCCGCGCCGGGCGAGGATTCGTACCAGCGCAACGTGCCGCCCCCGTCATCGATGGCGACGCTGTCTTCGTCGCAACCCAGCCAGGTCACGAAAGCTGCACCATGGGCACGCCGGCACAGTGAGCAGTGGCAGTGCGCACACCATTTGCTTGCACCGGCGATCGTGAACCTCAGGGCACCGCAAAGACAACCGCCAGCCATCCGCTTTGGCACCGGTGTTTTGCTCATTTCCGCACACTCCGCGTTTCTGGCGGCGGGGCCGCGGACTCCTGCCCGTTCCGGAGAATGGCGCTGACTGAGGCGTGCGTCGACACCGCAAAGGGAACGACAAAAGTCAGCGCGATCTTGAAATAGTCGATCGCGGCCATGGTTCCGGCCAGCAGCCGATCCGTGTAGTTGATCGCTGCAAGAATTATTCCGACCAGCAGCGCAACCTTCAGCGAGCGCCGTCGCACGTCCGGGCGCATCGCGATTCGCAACCAGCCGCGAAATCCCGCGTCCATACTCAGATTCCCGGTCGCAGGAGGTTTGCTTTTTTCGCCACGAGTACAGCAGCACTCATCGCCGCGCGCTCCGGGCCAGACCCATGTCTGCGGAAAGCCCACGAACGAATTTGCCCGGGCGCTGTTCGATAAGGCGCGAACGCAGCGTGCGGCTCCGGCGCAGTACGCTGCGGTCCTTTCGCTCTATCGCCTTCAGAACCCGGCGCCGGTCCTCCTCCTGCAGATCCAGGCTGTCCCGAACCAGGCGCCGGGTAACGGCATAGTCCTGGCTGCGTCCGAGCAGCTTGCCCAGGCTCTTAAGGTCATGGATATAGCGACTCAGCCGATCCGGATCGAAGCGCTCGAGTATCTCGAGCTGATACAACAGGTATTTGCTCCAGCGCCGCCAGCGATGAAAATCCTCCGCTCGCTGGCCACGCGCGGCAAAGCGCCCCGAGCGCCGGGCGCGAGCATAGGTGTCGCGAAGCCCGTGCTCCAGCAAGCTGGCGTCGGCGCCACCGAGCTCGATCTCTTGCCATTGCCGCCGGTCCGCCTCCAGCGCCTCGATCAGTTGTTGCTGCTCCGCTGCACCGGGCAGCTGGGCCGCTTCCGCTGCAAAGTAATCACTGGCCGCTTGCCGCACGGCAACCAGGGAGTGGCGCAGCCTGGCCGCCGGCGCAGCGTCGATCAGCTCGTCGAAGGTCTCCAGCATCACGGTCGCATCGCGCTGACCCGCGACGCAGCGCGCCGCCAGCCGCAAACGCTCCTTGGCAGCAACGTATTCCTTCTTGCCGAGCTCCGGTCGCACCAGGTTCCAATGCGCACGCAGCCGCTTCGTCGCAACCCGGATGCGGTGGATGCTATCGGCCGAGAAAGGTTCGGCGCCACGCAACAGATCCAGCGCCAGCGAGTCGAGCGCCATGGCCGACGCTCTGACTTCGCCTGGAAGATCGACGCTCGCCGAAACCTGTTCCATTATCGGGTCATTCTCCGACCGGTAATCCGCATAAAAGGCGATCCAGTTCGGGTCGTCCGCCGCCGCCCTGTGCCCAACCAGAACGTGACCGAATACTCTACCATGGCCCCGCGCTACCGGAGGTCGGTGCACTGCTGACTGCTACCGGCCGCCCGCCTTGCGCCGGGACGGGTGGGAGTTCATCCGCGACGGCACAATTGGTGCTGGCGCCCGACATCACAGGTCATGTGCAAGCGGCTGATTCACGCAACTCGCGCACACTGGCGCTAAAGTTCTCGGTGCAATAACGCGACACGCGCATGTCCGCGGGCCAGCCCCGGTCAGGCAGCCCCGCCTTGTGGCGCAAATGGCGGAGGAATTCGCGCGGTTGCGGTAACTGCTCCCACACCTTTGGCAGAAAAGTGGCACGCCGTCCGTCCGCCTCCAGCACCACACCATCGATCAGCGGCTCGATGACCGCGATCAGTTCGTCCTCCGTCGCAACCTGCAAGCGCTGCAGCGGTCCGAGCACTGCCAGCTCCAGTTCGAGGCGGTAAAGTTCTCCCTCCCGCAACGCCGCGAATCGCGGATCGCGGAAAGCCGCGGCATAAGCCGCCTCGACGACCTGCTCGGCCAACGCTTTCGTCGGCTCGAGGGCGCCGGTGCAACCGCGCAGACTCCCGCCTTCGGTCAGGGTAAGGAAACAGGCCCCTGGTAGGCGCAACGCCGGCGGGTACTGATCAATATCGATCGCCATGACCCGGCCATGCGCGAGGCCGTATTCGATGGAATGCAGTGCCAGCCGCAGCAGTAACCGGCCGTTGTCCGGATCAATCTTCATACAATGCATAGGCTGCATAGCCGACGACCTGATCACGCGGCCCCGCGGTATCACCGGAATTGCGGCGATCGACTTCTTCGATCGCGAGTCCCCGTCTGCCTGCAATGCTCAGCAACGCGTTGATACCGATGCAACCGCAGGCCTGTTGCGGCCCCAGCACCCCTTGCAGGCCGGTTATCTGGCGGCTGGTCGCGGCATCGATCGCTTCCGCCTCGGCGTAGGGGTGGTAATGACTGAGGTCGGAGCTGATGACGACAAGTGTCTCACTACCGCCCCATACCGACTCGAGTGCCGTTACCACGGTTTCCGTTGTCGTCGATCCGACCACCATCGGGACCAGCAGAAATTCTCCGAGCGCGACTTGCAGGAATGGCAGATGAACCTCGAGACTGTGTTCGAGCAGGTGGGCATCTTCACGCCGTGAAACTCCGGGCAATCTCAGCAGCCGTTCAATTGCGCCGATATCGAGATCGACGTCGCCAAGCGGGGTGCGAAAAACCCGCGATTCGGGCAACGCAATTCCGGAAAACGCGACGCGATGCGATGGCCCGACCAGTACAACGCGGCGGATTCCGACCGCGCCGCGCACGCGATTGTAAATGGCACCGGCAACAGGCCCTGAATATACGTATCCAGCATGCGGTGCGATGAGTGCTTTTGGCACCATACCGCTGGCGAATTTACCGGCCATCAGGCTGTCGACCTGAGCGCCTAGCTGCGCCGCGCTCGCGGGGTAAAACGTCCCGGCAACCGCCGCTTCCCGAGTATTCATGGCGCTGACCTCCAACCGCTCGGACCCGTCGTCCAGGGTGTATTATAAGAAGGCTTTGCAGAAAGGCGGGAATCGCGCTTTCCGACCCGCCAGGAGGCACGTTGATGGACACAGGGACTGGCGTCATTCATCCGACTGGTTACTGGCACCGGCTCGACGACGGCCGAGTCCAGTGTGATGTGTGTCCACGCGCCTGCCGCCTGCACGAGGGCCAGCGCGGTCTGTGCTTCGTGCGTGGCCGCGAAGACGATGCGGTGGTTCTGTACAGCTATGGGCGTTCGTCCGGGTTCTGCGTCGACCCCATCGAGAAAAAACCCCTCAACCATTTCCTTCCCGGCACGCCAGTACTGTCGTTCGGTACCGCTGGCTGCAACCTGACCTGCAAATTCTGCCAGAACTGGGATATGAGCAAATCCCGCGAAATGGATACGCTGGCCGACCGCGCGACGCCCGAAGACCTCGCGGCAACCGCGGATCGATTCGGCTGCAGCAGTATTGCGTATACCTACAACGATCCGGTGATATTCCTCGAGTATGCCGTTGACGTGGCCGAGGCCTGCCATTTGCGCGGCGTGCGCAACGTGGCGGTGAGCGCCGGCTATATTTGCGCGGAACCGCGGCGGGAGTTTTTTCGCCATATGGATGCCGCAAACATCGACCTTAAAGCATTCACCGAGCGTTTCTACGCGAAGGTGTGCAGCGGCCGGCTGGCGACCGTGCTCGATACACTGCTGTATCTCGCCCACGACACCGACGTGTGGCTGGAAACCACTACCCTGCTGATTCCCGGCGAAAACGATTCGGACCGGGAAATTTCAGAAATGACTACCTGGGTCGTCGAGAATCTCGGCGCCGATATCCCGATGCATTTCACCGCATTTCACCCGGACTACCGGATGCAGGATATACCGCCGACGCCCGCGTCGACGTTGCATCGCGCGCGAAGGATCGCGATGAACAACGGGGTCCGCTACGCCTACACCGGGAATATCAGGGACTCCACCGGCGCCACTACCTGGTGCCATCGATGCGGCGCGTTGCTGATCGAGCGCCATGGATATCAGATCAGCCAATGGCAACTGGATGCGCGCGGGCGATGCCTACGGTGCCAGAGTCCGCTCCCCGGCGTTTTCGAGTCGCAACCGGGCACGTGGGGCGCACGCAGCTTACCGGTGCGGATGCAATCGCTTCCGGCCGATTCCTGAAACGTTCTCCGCAACGGTCCCGTTCAGGGCTTTGGTGTGTACCGGAACTTCTGGCCGGCGATGCTCGCTTCCAGCATCAAGCCGCCGCGGGGCAACGTAAACACTGCAACCCCGTTGCTGTAAGCCGCGTTCGAAGCAGCGCCGGCTGTAACGGCCACGGCCGACGCCTGGGCACCGAAATTAAATTCGCTGGTCCGGAAAAGGTCGAGGCTTGCCTTGTCGGCGAAAAAGATGATCTGACGATAGGACTGGCCACCAATCTGCGCGCCAAGCGTGAACTGGGTAATCGTCGCATAGCCGATCAGCCGGCCCTGCTCGAAAACCTGACCGCCGCCATAAGCGCCGCCGACCACGAGCCCGCCCTTACCCACGCCGGGAAAGACCGCATAACCATGGGAGTTGTCAAAAAACCGCTGCATCCCCGGGTCCGCATTCTTGAATGCGGCGATGGCCTCGGCAACTTCCGGGTTGCTGGCGGGTTGCTCTGCCGGTGTCGCACTTTGGGCAGGATCCCAGCCGGTGCTGGTCTGACTGGTCGCGCACCCGGATAACAGAGCGGCAAAAGCCAAAAGCGTAAAAGAACGAGCAAGGATTGCAGTACGCATAGGTAACACCTGAGGTCTCGAATCGCGCGCAACTATAGCAGAACCACGCAGTATGACCGAGGCTCGGTCTACTCCAGGTCCACTGCCGTGCCGCTGACGCTGACCATCATCATGCCATTGCGCTCGCCGAGCACTTCGTAGTCGATATCCACGCCCACGACCGCGTTGGCGCCGCGCCCGCGGGCCTCGGTTTGCAGCTCTTCAAACGCAATCTCACGCGCCCGCCGCAACTCTTTCTCGTATGAACCGGAGCGCCCGCCGACAATGTCACGCAACCCGGCGAACATGTCCTTGAACAAATTGGCACCGAGGATGGCCTCCCCGGTGACCACACCGAGGTAGCGGCGCACCTTTCGTCCCTCGATATTCGGCGTCGTCGTAACGATCATCTGTGCCTCCGTGGCCTTTCAGTAAATCAGATGAACCGCATCGCGATGATACCGCGGCCGCACTATCTCGCCGAGCATGAAGTGAGCAACGTCCGCGCGCGAAATCGAGCCACCACGCAACCCCTGAACGGTATTGATGGCGCGATACTCGCCGCGGCAACGACCGTTGGTCAGGCGTCCCGGCCGAACCAGTAGCCAGTCGAGCTGGCTGCGCCTGACCAGCTCCTCCTCGCGATCCTTGTCGGCATACATCCGGCCAAGCAACAGCGGCTGCATGATGTGGTCGTAAAACCAGCCGCCATGGCCACGGCTGTCACCCGCTCCGATACCGGTCACGACCAGCAGCCGCGACGGTCCGTGGCGCTCGAGCACGGGCAGCAATGCGCGTGCGCCTGACGAAAAAGTATCGACTGGCGCGCGGCTCGGCGCAACGCTGATGCACACACAGACCGCGTCGCACCCCGAACACAGGCGCGCGAGCACTGCCTCGTCGCGTATATCACCCGCAACGAGCTCGAGCCGCCCATCCGTGACAGGGCAATGCTCGGGATGGCGCGCGAGCCCGGTCACGCTGTGCCCGGCCGCCAGCGCCTGGGTGGTGAGCTGGAGACCGATCCCGCGACTGGCACCGATCACCGCGATGCGCTGCCCGCTCATCCGCGATGCGACCCGGTCAGCTGAATCGTGGTAGCCCCGCCGATCGCGGCGTCGACATCCACGATGCGCCAGCCATCGAGACCGGATCGCTCCACCCCGCAGACTACGTTGCGGTTTTCCAGCGCGGCAACGGCAGCATCGAGGTCATCGACACCGAACGACAGCAGGAATACGCCTTCGCCATGCTCTGCAAGGTGGCGTCCCGGGGCGCTGTCCGGGTCGGTCGGCTGCACCAGCACCAGCCAGGTCGTACCCACCCGGAACCGCGCGGTGTCTACGCCTCTTTGCGGCAGGCTTTCGCGCATTTCGCAGTCGAGATCCAGCAACTCTCGCCAACGCGCAATCGCATTGTCGAGGTCGCGGACCAGGAAATTGACATGATGGATGGAGTGCAGCATTGACCTTCCCGGCAGTTTTGCCGCCAGCCGCGGCGACCGCGCAAGTATAGCGACTCACCCGTACTCCAAGACCGTTTGATCAGCGCTGTGTTGCCGGGCAGTCAGACTCGAACTCGCCAGTCAGGTGTTGCAGCATGGCCGCGTTGAACACTTCGAAATAGAGTTCATAGCGACGCGGATCGCTGTCCGGATGGAGACGCGGATCGTTGGATATCGAAACCGTAGCGGCTACCGCGGCAAAACAACGCTGGTAAGTGTCGCCATCCAGTCCCGGGATGCGCCGCTCGCCGTCCAGTTCTATCCGCGCAAGAAATGCCGTATCACCTTCGCGAATCATGCGCGCGGACTCATTCAGCGCCGCCAGGCGGATCGCCTGGCGCGCATCCGCGGCCGTTTTTGGCCCGTCGCCACGCTCGCTGGCCCAACGCCCCGGCCCCATAATCAGCGCGGCAACACACATCCCGGCGAGCGCGATCGTCACCAGTAACTGCGCCGGTTTGACGACGATGCGCAGCGCGCCGGCCTCAGCCGGGTGCGGGCTCGAACAGAGCCACCACGGCCCCGGCCGGATCCCGGATCACACAGTAACGCCCGTAACCGCCCATCGTCTTCGGTCCCGAGATCAGCGCACCGCCGCGCTCTTGGCATGTCCGGATACTTGCATCCAGATCCGCCACGTTGATGTACATCAGCCATTGCGGCGGCAAATCCGCGTTGGGGCCACGCGCATGGCAAATACCGGCCACCGCCTGTCCGCTGCCGGGCGCCGTCATCGTGTAATCGTCATACTCACCCATCGATTGCGGCTGCACGGACCAGCCGACGACGCTCGCGTAAAAATCCTGCAGCGCCACTGCATCGTCAACCGTCAGATCGAACCATCCGACCGTGCCTGCGGCCGGCCTGTCTTTTTCGCTCATCCAGTCCATCCCTTCGGGGTTGTCGAATGCAATGACGGCATGGCACCGCTTTGCAGGTACAAATGACAGCCGCCGGCGCTGTGCCACGCCGTTGTGGCGCCGGCG
Source organism: uncultured Gammaproteobacteria bacterium (assembly GCA_963699835.1). Classification (GTDB taxonomy): domain Bacteria; phylum Pseudomonadota; class Gammaproteobacteria; order Steroidobacterales; family BM003; genus BM003. Next base: position 208,646 of record CAVOVJ010000004.1, read on the forward strand.
GGCAGGCGCAACCAGGTACCGCGGCCATGCACTGCCCCCGTTTCACCGAGGCTGCCGGCGATAATCAGCATCTCGACGCCGTCGGGGTAGCAGCGTTCAACGCTCGTCCCGGCCGCCCAGTTCTCCATCCAGATTTGTTCCGCGAACCCCCGCTGCCGGTACAGGAGACGCACCTCGATGCCTGCGGCGTCTCCGGGTTGCCTTTCCAGGGTGTCGCTGAGAACTGCCTGGTGGCGCCGCCCCGCACCGGCATACTGCTGCAACTTGACGAATATCACGCAACCCTCTTGCGAGAAGGGCGCATGGCGAAAACCCTCCGGGTTGAGCAGATGGCAGCCGCGGCCCCAGTCGCCGTGCTCGTCGGAGAAAACGCCGTGCAGCACCAGGATTTCTTCGCCAGCCGGGTGGTCATGAGCGGGAAAGGTTGCACCGGCCTCATAGCGCACGATCGAAGTGACCTGGGCCGACTCCGCCGCGCCATACAGGTGCAAACGCTTGCGCCACACCGTGGCGCTCGGACTCGGTTGCCACGGCATCCGGGTCGAATCGATGACAACACGTCGGCTCATATCCGCGTTCAGCGCAAGCGCGTCGGCGCCGTCGCGTTCAAGCCGTGATTCATCCGCGGGCATGGTCGGTCTCCAGCTGCGATGCATCATAGCCCCACTCGTAATCCCGCTCGACCCGCGCTACCCGTACCCGGTAGTGCGCATACCATTGCTCCCGGCCGAGTTTCTGTGCCAGCAGATGCTCGGTGTTACGGCGCCATGCCAACAGCGAGTCACGGTCACGCCAGTAGGAAATGCTGATCCCCAGGCCACCGTCATCGCGCGCCGATTCGAAACTCACGAATCCAGGTTGCGCGGTCGCCAGCGCAAGCATTTTCTCGGCCATATCCTCGTAGGCAGGATCTGCTGTGCGCAGCCGCGAGGTAAAAATCACCGCGTACGCGACGCCGTCTTCTGCGGACTGTGCGCGACATCGTCTGGCAGGTCGTCGCTACGCCGCGTCAGAATGCGGCAAAAGCCAACACGACAAGGACGCCGACAACCGCGGTATAGGCGATCCCGGCACCGTCAAAGCTACTCTCGGCAAACCACTTGTTGAATCCGCGCCGACGTACTTCCAGCGCACTGATGTCCTCGCGCCGGACCCGTTCGCCGTCGCCGATAATCCAGCCGGGTTCCACCACCGCCACTTTGAATTCCATGCGATTGCCGTCAACCGTGTCGACGACCACCTTGTCGCCGGGTTTGATGTTGTCGGCCCACTGAGCGTCGCTCATATCCGATGTTACGTCGATCGTTTGCGTGCTCGCGCAACCGGCGGCCATCACTGCCATCAGCAGTATCATCAGCGTCGCGGCAAAAGGCCGTCGTCGTCCCCACATAGCCCGTTCTCCTTATTCGTCTGTTGGGCATGCCCACTATGCGCCGTCCGCCTCGGGCTTTACAAGCCGCGCCGGACGCCGTTTTTGCTCCCACCACAGAAGCCCCAAAAGAACCAGCAGTACCAGGAATCCGAGCTCCGGCGGCGGATTCCAGGCAGGGCTGACATGGCTTCCCGCGCGCCCGCCCAAGCTACCGCGCGTGGCCGCAATTCTCTCGGCGGCCTGCAATCCCTTCCAGTCAGCAGCCTCAAAAACAAAGAAAAAATCGGTCTCGTCAGCATTGCGCAGCCCGTGCCAGCCGGCAACGCGCGGCCACGCCACGGCGCATGATCCCCATGGCCGCCGATACGTCGTCAGCGCCTCTGCAAAGGCGTCCGAACCGATCAGCTCCACCACCGGGTTGACCGCTGCATCGAAACAGAGTTCCACGCGCATTCCGACAACCGGTAGACGGGACGACAGTTGCGATGTCAGCCTCGCCGGCTGCGGGCGTGCAATCGCGGCGAGCAATTGCTGCCAGTAACGGGCATAGGCGTCCGCCTCACCCTGGAGTACCCAGCGATAGACCGGCAAACGCAGTGCCAACCCGATCCGCCCCGCTCCCGACCCGTTGAAAGCCGCCACCGGCAACCCATCCCCGTCTCGCCAGACACTCGACGCGCCAGTTATCGCCAACGCGGGAACATCGATCAGAGGCAACGGCGCTGAATCGGCGGACTGCAGGCGCGTATCGGCGCGCGGCGGCGCCTCGGAGAGTTGGGGCGCTCGCGTGGGAAAGGTTGCCGCTGCCGCGCCGGATGCGTGATCGACCAGCAGCAACAGACCGAGACTCTTATCGCGCACTTGGCGTCTCGATTCGCTCACGCGCGGCGAGCGCAAGCCGGGACCATGCGTCACTATCAGCGACGACAATATCGAACGCGCCGAGCACGCATCGTCGAGGCCACCCACCGACAGCCCCGCATCGATGTTATGGCGCTGCTGCAGGAAATGCTCGCGGCTGACGCGGGTGCGCAAAAGCAGGCCGGCCCCGTTATCGCTGAGCCAGTTCTGCAGATAACGCCAGCCGAACGAGGGTGAGGAGGCCAGTGCCAGCACATTGAGGCGTGGCACGGCGATCACCTGGAGCGGCAGCGGTCCGGAATCAAGCAGGCGGTCATCCTCGTCGATGACCTGCAAATCAAGCGCATAGCGGCCCGCCAGTGGAGCCAGCAAATCGAGCTCGAATTCTCCTTCGGGGCCGGTCGCGGCGATCCCGAGCTCGAGGTCGCCGAGGGCAACCCGTATCCGGGCGCGATCCACACCGGCCACCGCACCGGAAACTCGCAATGGTGATCCCTCGCGCGCGCGTGCCGGCCAGTCAAGCCGGGCGATACCGCGGGGTTGTGGCGCGGCATCGAAACGCTCAATCGCCGCCGCGTCGGCGCCGCGCAGGTGTTCGCGCGAAAGCCCCCAGCCGACCACCGCAACCTGGCGCTGGCGAGCCGGGTCCAGCCACAGCTGCGCAGGGTCGGTCAGCGGCACCGAATCGCTTACTTCCCGTTCCGGATATACATCGACGGCGTGGAATACCGGACGTAACCGTGCGACCCGTTCGGAGCCGGCGGTAAGCAGCCACGCCAGCCCGCTCTCCGCGGGCCGGACTGCCGTCATGGCCAGCCACGCCGCACACAACACCGCCGCGATATTTGCAGTCACGACCAGCATCGCGATCGTGCTCCGGCGCGTCCCGATCACGCCACGGGCGGCATAGGCCGCTGCCAGGAATGCCGCGACGAGACCGCCCCATGCGAAAAAGTCCGCGCTCATCGTCCTTCACCGGGTAACGCTTCGCGGAACGCGGCTTCAATTTCCGCGTTGCCGCCTTCGCGTGGCAATGGCAGCGGGACCCATTGCGGCAGCTGTGCCAGCGCGAGACCTCGCAGCTGCGCCCGGCACGGCTCACACCCGGGGTCGCGGCGCAACGCGTCAAGCAGTTCCAGCACGCTCAGACGCAGCTCATCGGTTACCTTGCCGCTGGCAACGAAATTGCCAAACCGATCGGCGCCGGCGCCGGAGAACCAGGTCCGTGTGCGCTCCGGATCCGCATGAGCCGTCAGCAACTCGCGCCACTCGCGTCCACCGTCGGAAGGGACGAGATCGCGCTGGCGCTGCTCCCGCAGATCGTCCAGCTCGCCGCCGAGGCGGCGCTGCTCGTCAACCGGGGGCGGAGCAAAACCGGCCCTGCGCAAATATATCCGAGAGCTTTGCTGCACTTCCTTGAGATACCGAAGTGCAGCATTCTCGTAGGGCAGGGCATCCTGCGGGTCGGCGAGCCGCAAATGCAATTCCGCATCCCACATGTTTGAGAGAGCCTGTTTCAGCAGGGTTTTCGTGTTTTCATCGAATAACGTCGCCTGCTCCGCGACATCGTGACTGTGAACGAAAACCTCCATGGGGTCGATTTCCGCAGCATTCCCGGCGGCGTCACCGTGACCGTGCTCGTCATCGTGATCGTCTTCTCCCGCATCGGGTTCCGCACCGGGAGCAATGTCACGGACCATCTCTTCCCCGAGAAACTGGCCGTAGCGCAGACGCAGCAATTTCTGATCCTGGGCAAGCGCCTGGGCCGCATTCGCAAAATCGCGCCGACTGAGGCGATCGGCATCTGCGATCAGTTGTTCCGTATCGATAATGATCTGCCGCTGGCTGCGAAAATATTCCGGCAATACGTCGAGGGCCAGCCCGCCGTCCATCGTCGCCGCCGCGGAATTACCCCCCGCCCAACGGAAAATCAGTGTTGCCGACTCGGGTGTGATTCGGCTTCCGGTTCCCGATTGTCATGGGCCTCGGCGTTGACAAAGAGTTCGTCCCCCGGCTCCATTCCCAGTTCCTCGAAGTCGAGGTCGAGCGTGTATTCCGCATCCGTCGCCTCGCCGTCGCTACGCCGCATCTCTCGCGACAGCTCACGGAACCGGACGTTTTCTCCACTGCCACGGGCCAGCGTCAGAACGGCACGCACGGTGGCCACGGCGTAATCGTCGCGGACCCGCAGTTTCACGCTCATCGCCTTCGCGGGCAGTGCCGCTACATCGACGACGCTGTTGACGGGGACCCGCCAGTTCAACAATGGTGCTTCGTCGCGGATCAACCTGATGCGGTGCAAACTCGCATCGGATTCCGTCTGCGGTTCGGTTTCGATGCGATACAGCGCCGCGCGCGCGGCCAGTTCGTCGCTGACCCAGGCTCCGTCTGCGTCATTGCGCAATGCAAGCACCGAGTCGTTGTCAAAACCGAGAGACACCGCGCCGGGATTGCCGGTAAATCGTATTCGCCATACCAGCACTGCCGCTTCCTGCACCGTCGCGTCCGCCTCCGCACGATACTCCGCGAGGCCCGTATAAGCCGGCGGTCGCACCCTTATCTCCACATCCTGCAACGTGATCCCGGCCACTTCGGCAGCCGCACCGCCAGACTCGCCCTGGCGCGCAGCAGCTCCCGGCTGGCGGACGACGAACACCGCGATAACGAGCGCCAGAGCAAGGAAACCGAGGGCGGGCCATAACCTTGCCGGCGACAGCCTCTGCGTGGTCTTGCGCAATGCGGACGCCGGCAATTGCGCAAAACGCGCGGTTATTGTCTCGCGTTGCAGACCCTCGAGACGGCCAAGCCCGGCACTTTCCCGCAACAACAATTCCGTGCTGTCCTCGAGACCCGGAAAAGCATCGTCCAGCCTGCGTGCCACGGCAATCTCGCTGAGCCGGTTATCGCTAGTGGTTCGCCAGCGCCAAGCGCCGAGCGCCAGGACAGACACAAACGCGAGCAGCGCCGCTGACCCGGTGCCTGCACCCAGTTTCACGGATAGCACTGCCACACCGCCCGCAACCGCCAGCGCCTCGACTGCGGTCAGCGCGCGGGCGCGGATTCGCAGCTTCCGCGCAAGCGCGAAAAGCCGCCCGCGCGCGGTCACGACCGTCTCCCCGCCGCAATCCGGCCACTGAGCCAGCGCTCGAGCGCCAGCAGCCACAACAGCAAGACGCCGAGAACAGGGGCCAGTGAATGCGGCAGCGCCGCACGTGGCGCGGCACCGGTATCCGGTGCCGCCTGCTCCCGCGGGATCGCAATTCCCGGCGGCAAAGATGCGAGCCGCGCAGCGCCGAGATCGCGCCACAGCCGCAGGGGGAAAGCAAAATCCCCGGACCCGGCCACGAGCGCCGTCCAATTCTGCGGCTGGCGCAACCACAGCCCGGATCCGATTCGTTGCCGCCCGAACTCACTGGAGGAGGTCGCGGGCGCCTTCGCGGAGGCCGGTGAATCGGTAAGCAGTAACGCGCCGCCAGCCACGGCATTTTCGACCGCTTCAGGCAAAGCGCCGGCGGGCGCGTACAGGATCCAGTCAGCATGAGCGGGCTCATCGACGATATCGACTGCTGCGCCCAGTCCGCGCCGCCATGCATCGACGGCCGCGGTCAGAACCGGTATCAGGGTGGAGCGTGATGGCGCGGCACCGACATAAACGGCCAGCGGCGAACCGTTTCCGCCGGGCGGTGTGGACCCGCTGTATTCGCCACTGGTCAGCCACTCCACCGGTCGTGACAGTCGCGGCCGCACCGGCCCGAGATCGTCGGCCTGCGGATTGGCGATGACCGCGAGCCGGGCTCGCGGTGACAAACGCGTGTCAGCCGCAAGCAGGACACCCCAGAAATCTCCGCGTTCCCGGGCCTGTGCGGGGGTGCTCCACGGCGCAAATCCGGGTTCGAGCCAACGCACGTCGATGGCGCCCGGGTCAATGCCCCAGCGCTGCGACAGGCTCGCGACGCTCGCGTCCACCGCGTCCTCCAGGCCTGGTTGAACCAGCAACCAGGCCTGTGCCGCCAGCGGTGCCGGCCGCAGCGCCGGGGACGCCAGCAGAATCGCAGCGGTGGCGACCAGCAGACTGCGTAGAAGCCATAACAAACGCTCGCGCAGGCGCAACCGACGCAGGCTCGCGCGCGGCAAATCGTCAAGCAGATGAAGCGGGGCGAAATCGAGCTGGCGGGCACTGCCGCGATCCAGCAAATGGATGATGAATGGCACCAAGACGCCAATCAGGGCAATCAGCGCGGCAGGATATTGCCAGACGAAACCGCTCATTTGCCCATCCGCCTAATACGCTTTGTCCTGACGGTAACGCAGAAACTCCCACAGCATCTGATCGAGCGGTTGTTCGATCAGCATCCGCTGATGCTCCACACCTGCCGCCAGCAGCGTCTGCTGCAGACGCTGATTCGCGGCCTCGAAGCGGCGCCGGTAGCCGCTGCGGACGAGATCGGCGTCTACCTCGCAGTAACGGCCGGTTTCGGGATCGCGCAGACGTAAGCCGCCGTGGAACGGAAACTCCTCTTCGGCGCGGGTCAGCAACTGCAGCGCGACCGTGTCCATGCCACCGGCAGCCAACCTGACCGCCGTATCACAGATTTCCTGACCTTCATCGAGGAAATCGCTGATCAGGACCAGCATCGCCGGTCGCTGTAATCGATTCCACAGCGCCTCGAGTTGCGGCGCGACCGGTTGCGCGCCGGATGCCTCGACGGCCGTCAGCTCGCGGCAAAGACGATCCAGTTGCGCCTGTCCCGCACGCGGCGGCAACAGGCTGATCCTGCGCCCACCGATCGTCAGCAGACCGACCGCATCGCCATATTCGTTGGCGAGCCAGGCCAGGCTTGCAGCGAGACAGCGGGCGCAATCGAGGCGGCGCCAGTTGTCGATCTGATCCGATGCCTGCAGCATCGAGCCGGTGACGTCGAGCACCAGCCATAATTCGAGCTGGCTTTCACGGTATGCCTCGCGCACGAAATAGCGGTCCGACCGCGCGAACAGCTTCCAATCGACCCGGCGCGGATCGTCTCCGGGTGTGTAGTTACGGTATTGCGAGAATTCGAGCCCGGAACCGCGAACCCGGCTGCGGTGTTGCCCGGCATGCAGCCCCTCTACCGCGCGCCGCGCAACCAGCCGCAGATCGCGGATTGCCGCGAGCGTCCGCGGTTCGAGCAGCGATTGCGGTTGCGACGTCGCCGTGTCGTTCACTGCTCACCCGGCGCCGGCACCTGGTCGAGCAGCGGCCCGATCACATCTTCGACCCGACGCCGATCGGCCTCCGCCTGGAAATTCAGCAGGATGCGATGGCGCAGCACCGGCACCGCCATCCGCACGATGTCCTCGCGGGTTGCGGCATAGCGACCACGCAATAGTGCGCGTCCCTTGGCCGCCAGGGTCAGCGCCTGGCCGGCGCGTGGACCGGCGCCCCAGCGCACCCATTGGCGAACGGCGTCGATCTCGCTGTCCGCGGGACGTGTCGCCCGCACCAGTCGGGCCACATACTCGATGATCGCATCGGACACGCTGACCTCGCGAGTCAAGGCCTGCAATTCCAGCAGCGCCTCCCGGCCCATCACCGGCTCGAGATCGGCCGCGACGCTACCGGTGGTGAGGCGCAAAATCGATTGCTCCTCCGCCTCGCTCGGATAGTCAATGCGCAGGTGCATCAGGAACCGGTCGAGTTGCGCCTCCGGCAGCGCATAGGTGCCGGCCAGTTCGATCGGATTCTGCGTTGCCAGCACGAAAAAGGGCGGTTCGAGATGGTGGGTCTCGCCGCCATAACTGACGCTGCGCTCCTGCATTACTTCGAGCAGCGCTGCCTGAGTCTTGGGTGGCGTGCGGTTGATCTCGTCAGCCAGCAGAATATGGGTGAAGACCGGTCCGCGCTGGAACTTGAAATAACGCCGCCCGGTGCCGTGATCCTCTTCGAGGATCTCGGTTCCGATCAGGTCGCTGGGCATCAGGTCAGGAGTAAACTGCACCCGGCGGAAATCCAGTGACAGGCTCTGTGCGAGACTCTTGACCAGCAGGGTTTTGCCGAGCCCCGGCACACCCTCGAGCAGGCAGTGCCCCCCGGCAAGCAATCCAACCAGCATCTGCTCAATGACGTCTGCCTGCCCGACTATGACCTGTCCTATACTGGCGCGAACCTTTTCGAGTTCCGCGATTCTCTGCCCGATTTCGTCCCGCAAGCGATCGCGCTCAGCCACATCGTTCAAGATTTCTCTCCCAAGGGTTCGGCCGCCTCATCACGCGGTCAGTGCGTACATCACGACATTGACCGCAAAACGTGTATTGTCTACCGCCAGCCAGCGCTTGTTGCGCCAGTCGTAGTCCCATTCACAGCCATAGTCTTTATTGCTGTAGAGCACGCCGAGACGGCCATTGATCTCGATGCCGCGCAAATAGTCGTGCACGATATCGTCGCCCCAGCCATTCAGCTCGAAACTCGTTGTGGGCGGTTCGTCGAACTCGAAAAAGGAGCGGTACAGCGGGTGATCGTCAGCGAGCCGCTGCAATGCGTCGGCACCGAATATCTGCCCCATCTGGCGCTCGACGGAACGCGCGAACAGCCCGTCGATGTCGTGATTGCAATCGTCGATAAAAACGAAACCGCCGTTGCGGACATAGGCGGCGAAATTTTCCCGTTCCTGCAACGTGAATTCCACCAGGCGATGGCCCGCCAGATAGCAAAACGGCGCGCCCAACATGGCCGGGTCGGCCAGCGGAATGATGCGTTCCACCGGATCGACCCGGATCGTCGTGTACTGGATCAACGAATCGAGAATGTTGGCGGGCATTCGCTCGTCCACCCACCAGTCACCGGATTCATACATCAGACGAGTAAAGTAGAAATCCGCGGCAGCGGCGGATGCCGCAAATCCGCCGCTGAACAGCCCCGCGGCAAGCTGAACCGTCGATTGAAGAAAATTCCTGCGATCCATCCCAGCGCCCGGTTGGTCGACCGCGGCCTCTCCGCGGCCGCCACACAGCGGGCGGGCCGGGAGAAGCCGTCCCGGCCCGCTGTGCGTCATACCGCGTCCGACAGACTCGTAAACGTAAACTCGCGAATCTTCATCGCCGGCATCAGGATCGGGTTGCCATCAGAGACCCGCTCGGGCTGGCCCAGTTCCTCGAGGTTGTTCAGCATGATCACCGGGCTTTCGTTGAAGCGGAAATTCTTGACCGGATACTTGATCTCGCCGCCCTCAATGTAAAAGGTACCGTCCCGGGTCAGGCCCGTGTAAAGCTGGGTCTGCGGATCGACCGTGCGGATATACCACAGGCGGGTTACGAGGATGCCGCGTTCGGTGCTCTTGATCAGCTCAGCGGTAGTTTTCTTGCCGCCTTCCATAATGCCATTGGCGGGAGGCGGTGTTGCGGCGGTCTTTTTCTCCTGCGCCCAGAACCGCGAGTAAAAGAGATTTTTGACAACCCCTTTGTCAATCCAGACGACCCGTTCGCGCGGCCGTCCGTCCTGGTCCCATGCCGCGACCGGCACATCAGGATGCAACGGGTCTGAGTAAAGCGTGACGCGCTCGTCAAACATTTTCTCGCCCAGCCGCGTCCCGCCACCGTCCTTCGAAAGAAAGCTGCGCCCTTCATCGGCGAGTCTCGCATCGAACGCACCGGCCATGTTCGAGATCAGCTGTACACAGGCATTCGGTTCCAGAATAACGGTGTACTTGCCCGGCTCCAGCGCCTTGGCGTCGCGCGACATCAGTGCCTTGTCCAGCGCTCGCTGCGAAGTCGCCGCCGTGTCCAGCCGGTTTACGTCGTTGGCATAACTCGTCGCCCAGCCCGAACCGGTCAGATCATCGGTACGCATCGTGACGCTAAAGTCGCAAGTGGTGTCGATATGATAGGCAAACAGTCCCTTGCTATTGAACATTGCCTGGAAGCTGGTCGCATCCTCGAGAAAGCCCGCGGCCGTCGATTTGCTCTTCTTCGCCGGTTCGATACTGCCCGCGGCGGCGGCGGCACGGTAAGCAGGGTCGATCGCGTTGGACGAATCAAAATAGGCGCGACTCTCGCCATATTTGTGCGGGCCCTCGATGCTGACCCACTCCGGATTCTCAGGCGCAAGCCGCGCCAGCTCCTCCGATCTGCGAACGACTTTTTCGATCGACGCGTCATCGAATTCGTTGATCGTCGCGGTACCCACTCGTTTGCCGAAACCCGATTGAACAGCCAGCGTCGTGTTGCTGACCTGGCCGGCCGTCGTCACGGTATTGAGGGCGTAACGAATATTGCCACCGACATTGCCGGTGAGATTGGCCTCGCACTCATCTGACTTCGAGTGCTTCATAACCTTTTCGAGGATGCTGCGCGCCTCGTCTTTATTCATAATTGCCATGGGTCTACCTCTGAATTCTGTGTGCGTCCTGAAACCGAATGTCAGCCAATCTTGCGTGCGGTATTGATCACGTTGACGCCATCGAATCTGGCCGTCGAACTGCCGTGCGATACCGCGCTGACCTGGCCGGGCTGGCCCTTGCCGTCGAAGAACGACCCGCCGAGGCGGTAGTCGCTCTTGTCGCACAATGCGACACAGGAATTCCAGAACTCCTGGGTATTGGACTGGTAGGCAACGTCCTCGACCATTCCCTTGATCTCGCCATTCTCTATTTCGTAAAACAGTTGCCCGCCGAACTGGAAGTTGTAGCGCTGCTGGTCAATCGAATACGAGCCCGCGCCAACGATATATATTCCCTTTTCTACGTCCTTGATCATCGCGTCCGGCGTCAGCGGCCTGGAACCCGGTGCCAGCGAGACATTCGGCATCCGCTGAAACTGCACATCGGACCAGCTGTCGGCATAGCAACAGCCATGCGATTCCTTCTGGTCGAGCATATGCACCTGGTCGCGAATTGCCTGATAGTTGACCAGCACACCGTCCTTGACCAGATCCCATTGCCGGGTTTTGACGCCCTCGTCATCGTAAGCAACCGCGCCGAGAGAACCCGGCTGGATTTTGTCGGCGTACAGGTTCACCAGTTTGCTGCCGTACTGGAAATCGCCGCTTTTCCACTTATCGAGGGTTGCAAAACTCGTACCGGCATAGTTGGCCTCGTAGCCGAGCACCCGATCGAGTTCGAGGGGATGACCTACCGACTCGTGAATAGTGAGCCACAGATGTGACGGATCGAGGACCAGGTCGTATTTGCCCGGCTCGATCGAGGGCGCGGTGAGTTTCTCCTTTGCCTGCTGCGCCGCGGCAACGGCATCTTCGACCATGTCGTAGGACCAGCGATAACGGGTGGTCACGCCGGGTACTTTTTCCGCGGCATCGCCATCGAGGTATTCCCAGCCCATTCCGACCGGCTGCGACAGGCTCTGCCGGGTGCGGAATTTGCCCGTCTCCTTGTCCACGGCAGTCACGAAGAACGGTGCCCACAGACGGTGCACATCCTGGTCGATATACGAACCCTCGGTCGAGGCAAAAAACTTCTGCTCATTGACGAGGAAGAAGATGGAATTGATGAAATCGGCGCCGTTGGCCAGGGCCTTGTCGTTGACCTCCATCAACATGTCGACCTTGTCCTTGATCGGAATCTCGAACGCGTTCTTCTTTATCGGTGTCGCCCACGACACCTTGCCGGCACCCTTGTTGGGCGCGAGGTTGACCGGCTTGGTCTGGAACTTCGAATTCGCCTTGGCGATGGCCACTGCATCGCGCGCAGCCCCGGCCACGTTTTCGGGTTTCATTTCGTTAGTGGCTGCGAATCCCCAGGTACCGTTGGCGATGACCCGGATGCCGACGCCATAAGACTCGGTATTGACGATATTCTGGACATTTTTTTCGCGGGTCACGACAAACTGGTTGAGATACCGCCCAACCCTCGCGTCGGCATAGCTGGCCCCGGCCTTTTTCGCTGCATCGAGCGCCACGTCGGCGAGCTTCTGCTTGTGTGCGAGGTCGCCCGGCGAGAGCAGTTCCTCTGCCGCGATGACCCGCCCGCTGACCGGCACGGCAAGCGTACCCATCCCCAGGCCTGTGATTTTCAGGAATCTACGCCTGTCCATTATCTACCTCCAAAAATGAATAACCTGTTTACCGGGCCGGACGAATGCAACTTCGGGTAAGAGCAGCAACACGCCCGCGCCGGAACTGACATCGATTTTCACGACGGCGCCGCCCTGTTTGCCTTGGTTTTGATCGCCGTGCGGCAATTTCTCTCCGCGGCGCGCTCACCGGATATGTGTAACCTGACCGGGGAGCATACGAAAAAGTTCAACGAAATACCCGCGGTTTCAGCCAGTCAGCGGCCGCGTCGCTGGGCTGCCATGGTATTCGCATGATGAAAAATGTCACTCGCCGGTACCAGCCGGAACCCGGCCTCGGCCAGGCCGGGCAATACCGTTTCGAGGATATCCAGCGTCGCAGGGTACGGGTGCGCGATACCGATGGCAAAGCCGCGCTCTAATGATAATGCCGGTAACCGCGCGAGCTGGAGGCGAATCGCGCCGGGGTCGGGATCGGTATCGGTATCGAGAAACACGTCACGGCGAACCGCGGTAATCCCGAATTCTTCGGCGAGCTGCAGTGCATCGCTCGACGCGGTCGTGCAACTATCCATGAAATAAAGACCGCCGCGCTGACGCAGTCCCGCCATAAGCCATGCCATGTGGCCGGGATGACGTGTCAGCAGGCTGCCCATGTGACCGTTTACACCGCTGGCATGCGGCACGGCCGCAAGACTCGCGAGCAATACCGACGTGAACTGCCCCCGGTTCATGTCCAGCCACAGCGTACCCCGTCCCGGTTCGACCGAGGCGTCCGCGGCCTGCAATGGCAGGTGGACAATGATTTCCTTGCCGCTGACATGCGCCGCTTTCGCCAGGTCCACACCGAATCGGGTATGCAGCAGGATTGCGAGTGTGACCGCCCCGGGGCAAAGCCACTGCGCGCTGATCCTCGCGGTGACGATAACCGAGGTCGTCGATGATAATGGCTATATCTGCAGGTGCCGCGGCAGCCGGCAATCCGCACAGGACTGCGGCACAGACGAAGGCGGTCAGGCCGGCGCGAACGGCTGCGCGCCGGGTCACTCGGCCTTGCTTTGGAGGATGCGTTTGTTCTTCTTCAACGTATCCAGCGCAAATTCGATGTCCGAGTCGAACTCCGGCTCGGCCCGCGTCGGCGTTATCACCGTCCGGTTACTCAACTCGCGCTGGATTGCAATATCAGGCTCGATACCCCGGTCGTGAATGGAAACACCGGAGGGAGTGTAGTAACGCGAAGTCGTCAGCTTGATCGCCCGGCCCTTTGACAAAGGCATGACGGTCTGCACTGACCCCTTGCCATACGTGGTGCCGCCGACGATGGTCGCGCGGCCATTGTCCTGCAACGCGCCCGCCACGATTTCCGAAGCGGAAGCGGAACCGGAATTCACCAGTACGACCAGCGCCGCATCGCCAATGATGTCACCCTGGTGAGCATCCATGCGAAACCGCGCCTCGTCTACCCGGCCGTCGGCCGTCACGATGACGCCGGTATCGAGAAACGCGTCGGAGACCGCCACGGCCGCATCCAGCACACCGCCGGGGTTGTTTCTCAGATCCAGGACGAGCCCCTTGAGCGGACCTTCGTTGCTGCTTTGCAGAGCGTTGACCGATGAGCGCACCTCGCGCCCGGTGGTCTCGCTGAAATGGGTGATGCGCAGATAACCGTAATCCGGCTCGAGCAGCCGCGAGCGGACGCTGGTGACGTGGATCAGCTCGCGGGTCAGATCGACACTCACCACCTCGGCATCCGCCTTGCGCTGGATGCCGAGCGAAACCAGCGTCCCGGGCTCGCCGCGAAGCTTCGATATCGTGCTGTCGAGGCTATCGGTGGTGACCGGAATGTGATCGACGCTGAGTATGACGTCACCCGCCGCAATGCCTGCCCGGGCTGCCGGCGTGGCATCGATAGGGGTCACGACCCTGACCAGATCGTCGTCGACAGCAACCTCCAGCCCCACGCCGGAATAGGCGCCGGTCGTGCTTATCCGGATATCGGCATATTCATCGCTGTCGAGAAATGCCGAGTGTTTGTCCAGACCGGACACCATGCCGCGAATCGCATCTTCGATCAGCTGCTCATCCGTCACGTCGTCGACATAGTCGGCCTTGACCCGCTCCAGAACCTCGACCAGCAGCCGCACCTGATCGACCGGGAGCAGGTATTCCGACTGCTCCGCGTCGGTCTGGCGATCCGCAAACACGACCGAGCCGAGCGAAAGACTCAGCCCCAGGATCGTCCCGATGGACACTGCGAGTATGCTGCGAACGCGTAAGCTCAAGGTTACCTCCGAGCCGTATTACTGTCTCAAGATAGCATATGGCCCGGGTAATGGCAGGCCATTGCGACGTTAGGTAAAACGGCCTCAGCGCCGTGCCAGCCGATCGGCGAACCAGCGATGCGGGTTCTGCGGCTGTTTCCCTTTGCGAATCTCGAAATAAAGCGCAGGCTGGGCCTGGCCGCCGGAATTGCCGACTTCCGCGATTGTCTCACCCGGGGCCACCCACTCGCCAACGCTCTTATAAACGCTTTCGTTGTGACCATAGAGCGTCAGATACCCGTCGCCATGCTCGAGAATTACCAGAAGACCCAATCCGGGCAGCCAGTCCGCATAGGCTACCCGGCCATGGTAAACCGACCTGACCGGGGTGCCCTGGGCCGCCCCAACCAGGACGCCGTCCCATTTCAGGCGGCCGTGGGCGCGTGGCTGGCCGAAGTCATGCAAAAGTCTGCCGCTGAGCGGCCATGCCAGCTGGCCCTTCACCTGAACGAACGGCGCGTCCGCCTCCACCGGAAAATCACGCAACACTTCGCGCAGTTCCTCGACCAGTTTCTCCAGGGTTTCAGCCTGCGACGCCATTTCCGCGATGGCGTCGCCCTTGGCGCGAATAGTCGCCTCGACCGCGGCAAGGACCTCGGAGCGGCGCGCCCGCGCCTGCTCGAGCTCGTCCAGCTCCAGTGCCTGGCGTCTTTCCAGCTGCGCCAGCCGCTCCGCTTCGGCTTCCTGTTCCGCCGCCAGCCCATTCAGCAGCCCCAGATCCGCGGAAACGTTTTCAATAGTGTTCCGGCGCATCCGGTTGAAATAGTCATAATAAGTGACCATTCGCCCCAGGCTTGCAGGATCTTGTTGATTTAAAAGTAATTTCAGGCGCTCATTGCGCCCTGACATGTAGGCCGCGCGGATCTGGGCGGCAAGGCTGTCGCGCTCCGTCCCGATTCGATCCTCGAGAGCGACCCGTTCCCGCGCCAGCGTATCGATTCGCCGGGCGGCCCCGCTCTGCTGCGCCCGCAGGCGACGCAGTGACGCCATACGCTCACCGATATCGGTTTCGATCCGGCGCAATTCGGTTTCCGCCGCGCTGCGCTTGTCCTGGTCGGACTCGAGCGCACGGCGCAGGTCGCTCATGCGCCCGCGCAGTGCCTCGAGTTCCGCTTCCTCGTCCGCGGCCGACCCCGGGCCCGCAACGGCACCGAGCGACAAGGCGGTGAGAATGGCAAATAGGCGTGAGCTCATAACCGACCACAGTTTAGTGGGTTGCGCGCGCGGCTCAAGCAACTCTTGCGTCCCGCCTCAACCGTTCTATTACTGCTATAATCGCCGCCCCGTTTTTCCGGCATTCGCGGCAGCAACTATTCAATGGAAGGCTTTATCGAATTTGCCGGCGGCCATCCGTGGCTCGTCGCAGCGGCCGTGATCATGACAATCATGGTCATAGGCTATGAAATCCGGCTTCGCTCGCGCGGCTTCAGCGAGATCGGCCCGGCCGACGCGGTGCGTCTGATCAACCAGGGCGCGTTGGTCCTCGATACCCGCAGTCGCGAGCAGTTTGATGCCGGCCATATCATCAACTCCGAGCACCTGGCGCCGGATATGATCGACCAGGGCATCGAGCGCCTGCGCAAACGCCGCGAAACCGCGCTGATCACTTGCTGCGATTCGGGCATGTCGTCCTCGCGCCTCGCCGGCCGCCTGCACCGCGACGGATTCCCGCAGGTGTTCAACTTGCGCGGGGGACTGACCGCCTGGCGCCAGGAGAATCTGCCACTGGAGACCCGGCACAAGGGCGGGAGCAAAAAGCGCAAGGGCGGCAAGCCTTGAACGAAGCACATCCCGAAGTACGGATGTATCACAGCACCTGGTGCGGTTATTGCGCCCGCGCGCGGCGCCTGCTCGAATCGAAAGGCGTCGAGCCCCGGCTTCGCGATGTCGACATGGAACCGGGCGCGCGCGACGAAATGCTGGAGCTCACCGGCAGGCGCACCGTGCCCCAGATCTTTGTCGGCAATCGTCATATTGGCGGTTGCGACGAGTTGTTCGCGCTGGAACAAAGCGGCGAACTCGACCGGCTATTGCAGCAACCGGCCTGAACCGCCGGTCCGCCATGCGGCTTAAACAGTTACTGACACAAGAAGGGATTTGTTATGGCTGACAACGAACTTGATCAACAGGGCGCCGCCGCCGAGGAAAGCGCCGGGTTGCAGATCCACTTTCAACGCTTCTACCTGAAAGACTGCTCGTTCGAGTCGCCGAGTACGCCTGCGGTCTTCAGCGACCTCAACAAGTGGCAACCCGAGTTGAACCTGAATTTTTCCACCACCACGACGCTGATCGAGGGCGATCTTCGCGAGGTCACGCTGAAAGTGCATGTCGAAGTCGCCGAAGGTGACCGAACTCTTTACCTTGTCGAAGTCGAGCAGGCCGGCCTGTTCACGTTCAAAAATTGCGACGACGCGCAACTCAAGCAGCTGCTGGGGGTCTATTGCCCGTCGATGCTGTACCCCTATGCGCGCGAGGTCGTATCCGACATGGTCGTCAAAGGTGGGTTCCCTCCGCTGCTGCTTCAGCCGGTCAATTTCGACCGTCTTTACAAGCAGTCGCGTGAGGAAATCGGACCGGCCGCCGGGAGCGCCTGAACATCGCCCCCGAGGCGACAAAAATTGTGGTACTGGGCGCGGGTTCCTGGGGAACGGCGCTGGCTATCCAGTTCGCCCGTGCCGGACGTCCCACAGTTTTGTGGGGTCGTGACCGCGCGCAAATGACCGCGATGGCTGACGCGGGTCTCAACCAGCGCTATCTGCCGGATGCGCCGTTCCCGCCGAACCTGGCCGTCGAGGCCGACCTTGAGAAGGCGCTGTCCGGTGCACGCGACATCCTCGTTGTCGTTCCTAGCCATGCGTTTCGCGAGATGTTGCGCCAGATCGCGGTTTACTGCGGCGACGATACCCGGATCGCCTGGGCCACCAAGGGTTTCGAGCTCGAAACCGGCAAACTGCCGCACCAGGTTGCCGAAGACGTGCTCGGGCCCGATGTCCCGCTGGCCGTGCTGTCGGGGCCGACTTTTGCTAAGGAAGTCGGCGCAGGCCTGCCGACCGCGATGACCGTCGCGTCGAGTGACGCCGGGTTTGCACGCGAACTCGCTGAGTCGCTGTCCAGCGAGGCGTTTCGCGCGTACACCTCGAGCGATATCAGCGGCGTCGAAGTCGGCGGCGCGGTAAAGAATGTTCTGGCAATCGGCGCCGGTATCTCCGACGGGCTCGGCTTCGGTGCCAACACCCGCGTTGCGCTGATAAACCGCGGACTCGTGGAGATGATGCGTCTCGGAGTAGCCCTCGGTGCCGAGCGTGAGACTTTCATGGGCCTGGCCGGAATGGGCGACCTGGTGCTGACCTGCACTGACGACCTGTCACGCAACCGGCGAATGGGGCTGATGCTCGCGGCCGGAAAAAGCGTCGCCGAGGCGCAGACCGAGATCGGACAGGTGGTTGAGGGTATTCAGGCTGCGCGTGCCGTGTGGCAGGTTGCGCACCGCCAGGGCGTCGACATGCCGATCACCGAACAGATCTATCGCATCCTCTACGAGGATCAGTCACCGTCATCGGCAGTGGAAGCGCTGATGGCGCGCGATTTGCGGCCGGAATTCCCCCTCGGCTGACCGCGCTGCTACAGGCCGCCCGCAAAACCGGCCTGCCGCCATGCCTCGAATACCACCACAGCCGCAGCGTTCGACAAATTGAGCGAACGGCTGCCTTCGCGCATCGGGATACGCAGGCGTTGTCCGGGCGGCACGGACTCCAACACCGCTTCGGGCAGCCCGCGCGTCTCCGGGCCGAGAATCAGTGCATCTCCGGCCTGGAATTCGGCTTCGTCGTAACGCGTTCCGCCACGCGTGGACAACGCAAACAGTCGCGGCGACGCGAGGCCCTGCAGGCAATCCGCAAGATCCGGATGGACTACCACACTGGCATATTCGCAGTAGTCGAGTCCCGCGCGCCGCAGGCGCGCATCGTCGAGATCGAACCCGAGCGGCTCGATCAAATGCAGCGCGATCCCGGTGTTGGCGCACAGCCTGATCACGTTTCCGGTGTTGGGCGGAATTTCCGGCTCGAACAAGATCAGGTTGAACACATTGCCCCCGGCTCGACTGGCCACGCACTCCATCGCACCACGATACCTCTGTCCGCAGCGCGGGCGAAAGTCTGACCTGGCACCGCTCCCATGGCAACATGGATTATCGCCGCGCGGCGTAGCAGAATATGCGCCCAGACCCCACATGGCATCCCGGCATGAGCCCCGCTCCCCAAGGTCCGCACGCAAATCTCCGGCAACAGTTTTGCGGCGTGGCATTCTCCTCGCCGATCGTACTCTTGTCCGGATGCGTCGGATTCGGCGAGGAATACACCCGGATCGAGGGTTTCTCCAACCGCGATGTCGGCGCGATAGCGCTGAAAGGTACGACGCTCGAACCCCGCCTCGGCAATCCGCCACACCGCGTGGCCGAGACGCCCGCCGGCATGCTCAATGCCATCGGCCTGCAGAATCCCGGCGTGGAGGCGGTGATAAACGGCATTCTGCCGCAGCTGGATTTTTCCGAAACCCGTTTCCTGGCCAACGTCTGCGGGTCAACCATCGAGGACTACGTCGAGGTGACAAGGCGGTTCGAGGATTCGCCGATCGATGCAATCGAAATCAACATTTCCTGCCCGAATATCAAGGAGGGTGGCGTCGCGTTTGGCAATTACCCCGAGATGTCCGCGCGGGTCGTCGCTGCCTGCCGCGCGGTCAGCTCGAAACCTCTGATTACAAAACTCTCGCCCAATCAGACTGACATCCAGGAAAACGCGCGGCGCTGCATCGAGGCCGGCAGCGACGGCCTGGCCGTGATCAACACGGTGATGGGTATGGCGATTGACAGTGAATCCCGGACGCCGGTCATCGGCAACGTTCAGGGAGGGCTGTCGGGCCCCGCAATAAAACCCATTGCGCTGCTGAAAGTACACCAGGTCTACCAGGTTGCGCGCCCCCATAACGTGCCGATCATCGGCCAGGGCGGGATCATGAACGCGCGGGATGCGCTGGAATTTCTGATCGCCGGCGCCAGCGCAGTCGGTATCGGCACCGGTCTTTTCTACGACCCGCTGTTATGCCCGAAAATCAACAGCGAGATCAGCGCGTATCTGCAACGCAATTCGATGGGGTCGATCAGCGAACTTATCGGTTCGCTACAGCTGCCTGGCGCCGATCCCGAATGCAGCTGACCCGCGCGCGCCCGATTCTAGTCGAGGCCCAGCTCACGAATCTTGCGGGTCAGCGTATTGCGGCCCCAGCCCAATAGTTTGGCGGCCTCCTGGCGACGGCCATGAACGCGTTCCAGCGCGACCCGGATCAGCGTCCGCTCAAGTTGTGGCATGGCTTCTTTCAATAACTCGGTTTTGCCTGCGGTCAACTCCGCGTCGGCCCATCGTGCGAGCTGGGCCGGCCAGTCTTCATCGGCAGTCTCTCTCTCGCCGCCGTAGCCGCCAAATTCGGACGGAATATCACTGGCCTGGACCTCTCGGCCGGGCGCCGTCAACGTCAGTCGGCGGCAGGCATTGATTAACTGACGCACGTTGCCCGGCCAGTCGAATTCACACAGCCAGCCGCGCGCCGTATCGTCCAGCTGCTTTTGGGTTACGCCGATTTCGGCAGCGGCCTGGCGCAGGTAGTGGTCGAGCAACAATGGAATGTCCTCGCGCCGGTCGCGCAAAGGTGGCATTTCCACGTGGATAACATTGAGACGATGAAAAAGATCCTCGCGAAATTCGCCGCGCTCCACCTTGCGCGGCAGATGCTGATTGGTCGCCGCAAGAACACGCGTGTCGACGCGAATCGGAACCTGACCGCCCACTCGATAAAACTCGCCTTCGGCCAGCACCCGCAGCAAACGGGTCTGCAGCGCCGGCGACATATCGCCGATTTCGTCCAGAAACAGCGTTCCGCCATCGGCCTGCTCGAAGCGGCCGATGCGCCGGCTGTCCGCTCCGGTAAACGCGCCACGCTCATGACCGAACAACTCCGATTCGAGCAATTCTGCGGTGATCGCCGAAGTGTTCAGGGCAACGAATGGACGCGCCGCACGCGGGCTGTGCTGGTGCAGCGCACGCGCGACGAGTTCCTTCCCGGTTCCCGACTCTCCGGTAATCAGCACGGTCATGCTCGACCCGGACAGGCGGCCGATTGCGCGAAACACTTCCTGCATAGCGGGCGCACGCCCGATCAAACCAGGGAAGCCGCCACTTGCGCCAGACTGCGGAAGCTCATCGTCATTCTGCTCCGCGGCACGGCGAATAAGGTCGACGGCATGGTCGATGTCGAACGGTTTGGGAAGGTACTCAAACGCACCGCCCTGGTAGGCCGCCACCGCACTATCGAGATCCGAATAGGCGGTAATGACGATCACGGGCAGCGTCGCGTCTCTGCCATGCAGGCGGTGCAACAGGTCGAGCCCGTCGACACCCGGCATACGTATGTCGGTCACGACCACATCAGGGCGATCTTTCGTTAGCGCACCGAGTAGACTGGTCGCGTCAGCAAAACAGCGGGTGCCGATGCCCTCGTGGTCGCAGGCCTGTTCCAGCACCCAGCGAATCGATTGGTCGTCGTCGGCTATCCAGACCTGCATCGGCTCATTCCTCAAACCCGATCACAGATCGATCGGCAACAGAATTTGAAATACAGTGCGTCCCGGCCGGCTGTCGAATTCGATCAGCCCGCCATGGCGATTGACGAGCTCCTGCGCGATTGGCAGACCGAGCCCGCTGCCGCTGTCGCTGTTCGTGACCAGCGGGAAAAAAATATTTTCGCCCAACTCTGCGGGCACGCCACGACCATCGTCTTCGAATTCAATGCTTGCGACCAGCCGGTGGCGCACTCCTCCGATTGTGAAACTGTTGAGCGCCCGGGTTCGCATCACCAGGACGCCCTCGCTGCCCATCGCCTGTATCGCGTTTCGGGCGAGATTCAGAAACACCTGAATCAACATGTCCCGGTCCAGTTTCAGACGCGGCAAGGAAGGGTCGTAGTCGGTCCGGACAGCGATCCCGTCGGGCGACTCCGCCGCAACCAGGCGCAGAACATGCTGCAAAAGTTCATGCACATTGCGCGATTCGCGGCGGACCGGTGTTCCCGGCCCCAGCATCGTCGCGAGCAATGCCGTCAGACGATCCGCCTCGCGGATAATTACACGGGTGTATTCGACCAGGGATTCCTCGGCCATGCGCCGGGCCAGCAATTGCGCCGCGCCACGAATACCGCCAAGAGGGTTGCGAATCTCGTGCGCAAGCTGACGGATGATCGCGCGCGTGACATCATGCTGCACCATCAATGCGTTTTCGCGGTTGATCCGCTCCAGCCGGGTATTGTCCTGGATCTCGAGCATCAGTGGTTCGTCGCTGTCGGCATCCAGCGCGGTGACATGACAATCCACTGCGCGCGCATCTGTGGGATGTTCGCGCAGGTGAAACATCAGGTTGCGCAGCGTGTACGACTGGCGCGTCGCGCGAACGCTCGCCAGCACGTGCAACAGTTGCGGCTCGGGTTCGAGAAAATCGCCCAGCAGCTTGCCGAAGGCCGCGTTGAGACTCGCACCCAGCAGGTCCGCGGCTGCTTCGTTTAGAAACGTGATCCGGTCGCCGCCGTCGAGGACGATGACGGCTTCTGAAAGAGAATCGAGGATTCGCTCCGGGGAGTGCCCCGCCGCAGAGCCGTTATCTTGCGCGCCATGGCGCGCCGCGAAAAGTTGTTCTAGCCGCCGCCGCGTCGCGGGGTTGGCCGCGGTGGTGTCTGCTGCACGCTCTGGCGCACGAAGAACGTGACCGGCTCGCTCTGCTGCAACGTCGATCCATCGGAATTCACCACAGTAACAACCGCCGTGTGAGTGCCGCGGTAGACCCCGCCGACCGTAAACTGCGTGGCGCGCACCGGTTCCTCGGTAACGCTTTGTCCATCGACCAGCAACTGCACTCTGTGGGTCGGTCGCAATGACGGCGTCATCGCGATACTGACCGAGAGTTCCGTACCGATATTCCACAACGTCTCGTCCGGTCCCGGGGAGACAACCTCCAGAGTCTCGTACTGAAAGGCCTCTCCCTCCGCAGCGCTCGCGGCAGCGCTCGTCTCTGACCGTGGGCGGGTGAGTTCCGGCGGCGGTTTGAAACCCTGCGCTGACTGCAATTCGACTCGCTCGGCTCCGGGACGCGGCGTATCCGAGAAATGTACGACCCCTTTTTCGTCGACCCACCGCCACGCTTCCTGAGCGAATGCGGAAGTCGAAAGAAGCAAAAGACCGACTAGGATGTATTTCATGGCTCTGAGCATACCGCGAGCTTAGCAGCGAAACAAAAGCGGCGCCCGGAATTTTCCGGGCGCCGTTTACATAACGTCGAAGATTCGCGGAAAAATGCATCAGAGGCTGTAATACATCTCGAATTCGACCGGATGGGTCGTCATTCTCAGCCTCGTCACTTCCCCCATTTTCAGCGCGATATAGCCGTCGATGAGATCGTCGGAAAAGACGCCTCCGGCCTTCAGGAAGTCGCGACCCTTATCGAGCGCCTCGAGCGCCTGATCGAGCGAATGGCAAACGGTCGGAATGCCTTTGGCTTCTTCCGGCTCGAGATCGTACAAATCCTTGTCGAGCGGGTCACCCGGATGGATCTTGTTCTGAATTCCGTCGAGCCCTGCCAGCAGCATGGCGCTAAATGCGAAATACGGGTTCGCCGTCGAATCCGGGAAGCGAATTTCGATACGTCGCGCTTTCGGGTTTGCGATGTACGGAATGCGAACCGAGGCCGAACGATTGCGAGCCGAATAGGCCAGCATCACCGGCGCCTCGAATCCTGGTACCAGGCGTTTGTAGCTGTTGGTAGTCGGGTTGGTAAAAGCATTTAGTACTTTTGCATGCTTGATGATCCCGCCAATATAAAACAGAGCCTCTTCCGACAGGCCGCCGTAACCGTCACCGCTGAAAATGTTCTTGCCATCTTTGGCGAGCGACTGGTGGACATGCATCCCGTTACCGTTATCACCGACAACCGGTTTCGGCATGAATGTCGCGGTCTTGCCGAAACCGTGCGCTACGTTTTGCACGACGTATTTCAATGTCTGGACTTCATCGGCCTTGACCACGAGCGAGTTGAACGCCACGCCAATTTCACATTGGCCGGCAGTGGCGACCTCGTGATGATGAACCTCGGTCTCGATGCCCATTTCCTCGAGCGCGAGACACATGGCCGAGCGCACATCGTGCAAAGAGTCCACCGGCGGAACCGGAAAGTAGCCGCCTTTCACACCCGGGCGGTGACCGAAGTTGCCGTCGGGATAGACTTTTTTGGAATTCCAGCCGGCTTCCGCCGAATCGATCTCGTAATGCGCGCCACTCATCTCGGAGCCGAAACGAACGTCGTCAAATACGAAAAATTCGTTCTCCGGACCGAAATACGCGGTGTCGGCTATGCCGGTTGACTTCAGATAGGCCTCGGCACGTTTGCCAAGCGATCGCGGATCGCGAACATAACCCTGCATCGTGGAAGGCTCAATGACGTCACAGCGGATGTTGACCGTGGTGTCTTCGGCGAACGGATCGAGCACCGTGCTGACCGCGTCGGGCATCAGGATCATGTCGGACTCCTGGATGCCCTTCCATCCGGCGATTGAGGAGCCATCGAACATTTTTCCGTCCTCGAAGACGTCGTCGTCAATCGTGTGCGCGGGCACGGTCACGTGCTGCTCCTTGCCCTTGGTGTCCGTGAAACGGAAATCCACGAATTTGACGTCCTTTTCCTTTAACAAGCTGATTACTTCAGCGGGATTCATCGAAGCTCCTCCAGTCAAATGGCTTTGGTGCGAAATCTGTTGTGGGCGGCAGACCGCCCCAACATCGGGTCCTATCAAGGTGCAGGTTTCGTGCCAGCTTTGCTGCACTGCAAAAACAGCAGCTTAGCGCACTATTTCGGCGCAGTCCAAAAATTGACGCCCTAATAGTGTGCGTCTTTTTGCGAAAGACGCACCATCACCGTGCAATGCTGCAGCGCAAGCAGTCTGTAGCTATACTTGCGCGCTGCTTCGCACAGGAGCCGAGACGTGGGTTCTCCGCTGACATTTCAGGATTTGATCTTCGCCCTGCAACGCTACTGGGCTGACCAGGGTTGTGTCATTCTGCAACCCTACGATATGGAAATGGGCGCCGGGACATTTCATCCCGCGACGTTTCTGCGCGCGATCGGGCCGGAGCCCTGGAGCGCCGCCTATGTGCAGCCCAGCCGTCGCCCCACCGATGGCCGTTACGGCGACAATCCATTCCGGCTGCAGCACTACTATCAGTTTCAGGTCATTATCAAACCGTCACCGCTCGATATTCAGGATCTCTACCTCAGATCGCTGCTGGCGGTCGGCATCGACCCGCTGATTCACGATATTCGCTTCGTCGAGGACAACTGGGAGTCACCGACGCTCGGCGCATGGGGGCTCGGCTGGGAAGTGTGGTGCAACGGCATGGAAGTCACCCAGTTCACCTATTTTCAGCAGGTGGGAGGTCTCGACTGCCGCCCGGTCAGCGGTGAAATCACCTACGGTCTCGAGCGCATCGCGATGTATCTGCAGGGCGTCGAAAGCGTATTCGATCTGGTGTGGACGGACGGCGCGCAGGGAAGCGTCACGTACGGCGACGTGTATCACCAGAACGAAGTGGAGATGTCGGCCTACAATTTCGAACATGCCAACGTGGACGCGCTGTTCCGCCGGTTCGACCATTGTGAAACGGCCTGCGCCAGCCTGCTGGATGCGGGTCTGCCGCTGCCGGCCTATGAACGGGTGCTGGAAGCCTCGCATGCATTCAACCTGCTAGACGCGCGTCACGCGATCTCCGTTACCGAGCGCCAGCGTTTTATTTTGAGAGTTCGTAACCTTGCCCGCGCCGTCGCCCAGAATTACTACGAGCGGCGCGAAGCGCTGGGTTTCCCGATGCTTGGCCGCAAAGTGGTGGCTGCAAATGGCTGATTATCGCGATTTTCTGGTTGAAGTCGGTACGGAAGAACTGCCGCCCAAAGATCTGAAACGGCTGTCCGCGGCATTCGCGGAGTTGCTGGTCGCGGAAGCGGCGCGCTCCGGGCTCGAACATGGTGCGGTGTTCTCGTTCGCCACACCGCGCCGTCTGGCGGTCAGAATCGACGCGTTGGCAACCGGGCAACCGGCACGAAAACTCGAACTGCGTGGTCCGCCGGTCAAAATTGCGTTCGACGCAGACGGCAATCCTACCCGCGCGGCCCTGGCGTTTGCCGACAAATGCGGTGTCGACGTAGGCGAACTTGGAAGAACCGGCGGCGCCAAAGGCGAATGGTTGTGCTACGAAGGTGAAGAACCCGGGCTTGCCAGTGCCGAGCTGATGCCCGAGCTGGTCGCGCGCAGCCTCGCCCAGCTACCGGTTGCGCGGCGCATGCGCTGGGGTAGCGGTGAGGCCGAGTTCGTGCGCCCCGTGCACTGGCTGGTCATGCTCATTGGCAAAGAGGTGCTGGCTACGACGCAATTTGGCGTCGAGGCCGGACGCACGACATTCGGCCATCGCTTTCATGCTCCTGGCTCGATAACACTGGCTCAGGCGGCCGATTATCCCGCCGCGCTGGCCGACAAGGGTTTCGTCGTCCCCGACTTCGCGCAACGCCGCAACCGCATCGAAACAGAAGCCACCGCTGCCGCCCGCGGAGCGGGAGGCAGCGCGCATCTTGAGCCCGCGTTACTCGATGAGGTTACTGCGCTGGTGGAATGGCCGGTGGCACTGGTCGGCCGTTTCGATGCGGATTTTCTGCAGCTGCCGCGCGAGGTGCTGATCGCGACCTTGCAAAATCACCAGCGTTATTTCCCGGTTCTCGCTCGGGATGGGCAGTTGCAACCCGCTTTCGTGGCCATCAGCAATCTCGAAAGCAGCGCACCCGAGCGGGTTCGTGCCGGTAACGAAAGGGTGATTCGCCCGCGACTCGCCGATGCCCGGTTTTTCTGGGACACGGACCGAAAGAAAAGGTTGGCCGAACGGGTGGATGCACTCAAGGGTATCGTGTTCCAGGCGAAGCTCGGAACGGTCCACGACAAAAGCCAGCGTGTGGCGGTCCTTGCGGCCGAGGTGGCAACCACAACTCAGGCGGACGCCGAACATGTGGCGCGAGCCGCGCTGCTCGCAAAATGCGATCTCGTTACCGCGATGGTCGGAGAATTCCCGGAGCTGCAGGGCGTCATGGGGCGCTACTACGCGGCTCACGACAGAGAGCCGGAAGAGGTTGCGGTGGCACTCGAGGAACATTACCTGCCCAGGTTCGCCGGCGACCGGCTGCCAGCGGGTCCGGTCGGGCAGGCGCTGGCGGTGGCAGACAAGCTCGACACGCTCTGCGGAATATTTGCGATCGGCAAACGACCGACCGGGACACGCGATCCATTCGGGCTGCGGCGCGCGGCAGTCGGGCTGTTGCGCATCCTGATCGAGGACAAACTGGATCTGCCGTTTCGCGACCTGATCGAGGTAGCAGTGCATCTGCAGCCGGTAAACACGGTCGGTGAATCACTGGCAGGGGAAGTCTACGACTACACGATGGAGCGCCTGCGCGCTTATTACGGCGATACCGGCATACTCGAAGCCCATCCCGAGGTATTTGATGCCGTCCTGTTGCGCAAACCGGCCTCTCCGCTGGATTTCGATCGCCGCCTCGCTGCGGTCATTCATTTCATGACGCTGGAACAGTCTCAGACTCTCGCGGCGGCGAACAAACGGGTCGCAAACATCCTGCGCAAGGCTGAAGATGAGGTGCTTCCTGCACAACCCGACCCCGCGATGTTCGTGAGTGCCGAGGAACGCCATCTGTATGACGAACTGGTTGCAGCAGAGACGGTTGTGGAGCCGCTTTTTGCAACCCGCAGCTACACGGACGCGCTCAGCCACCTGGCCCGGCTGCGAACGCCGATCGATGCGTTTTTCGATGCAGTCATGGTAATGACCGAGGACACGGCGCAGCGGCGCAACCGGCTGGCTTTGCTGGCCCGTATGCGCGAGTCTTTTTTGCGCGTGGCCGATCTCTCGGTGATCAACGCCTGAGGCTACTGCGGTGACGACGGACGAGATACGTCTGGTGGTGCTAGACCGCGACGGTGTCATCAACTCAGCCCCGGAGACCTATGTGCTCAGCGCGCGAGACTGGATCCCGATCGATGGTAGTCCTGAGGCCATCGCGGCGCTCAGCCAATATGGTTTTACGGTTTGTGTTGCCACGAATCAGTCGTGTATCGGCCGTGGCCTCGTCAGTCGCGAGGACGTCGATCTCATCCACCGGGAAATGTGCGACCGGGTCGAACGGGCCGGTGGCCGGATCGATCGCATATGGGTGTGCCCGCATCGCCCGGATCAGTCCTGCGAGTGCCGCAAACCCCGCGCCGGGATGTTGCGTCAGATCGCGGAGTATTATGGTGTCGGGCTTGATCGCGTTCCGATAGTCGGCGACGCAGCGACCGATCTGCAGGCGGCCTCCAGCGTCGGCGCCCGGGGGCTCCTGGTGCTGACCGGGAAGGGACAGGACACGCTGGCAGCACTGGGTCCGAGCACGGAGCTGGAAGTGTATGCTGACCTTGGCAAGGTCGCCGCAACGCTTATCGACGAGGGTGGGAACTGAAGCAATGCTTTACCTGCGATCGCTGATCTTTACCGTTTTGTTCATCGTGACGATCGTCATCACGTCCGCGTTGATTTGTATTTTCGGTGTATTTGACCGGCGCATTGGTTTCAGGATCGGCAGCATCTGGGCACGGGCGATCATGGGCTTTGGTGCATGGTTTTGCGGGATGCGTTTCGAGATCGAAGGCACCGAGAATATCCCGAACGAACCCTCCGTCGCACTGATGAAACATTCCTCGACCTGGGAGACGATCGCCGGGCTTTTCTTCGTCCCGCAACACACCTGGGTCCTGAAACGCGAGTTGATGTGGATACCGATCGTCGGCTGGGCGTTGTATGTCCTCAATCCGATTGCGATCAACCGCAGCGCCGGAAGATCCGCGGTACAACAGGTCCTGCGGCAGGGCCGCGAACGGCTCGCCGACGGATTGTGGATCGTCATTTTTCCAGAGGGAACGCGTGTGGCCCCGGGTCAGACGCGCCGCTTTGGCATGTCGGGAGTGTTGCTCGCCAGCGATACGGGCGCGCCATTAGTGCCGATCGCCCACAATGCCGGTGACTGCTGGCGGCGGCGTGGCCTGATCAAGAAACCCGGTCTGATACGCGTGGTTATCGGCAAACCGATCCCGACCCAAGGGCGCGTTCCGAGAGAAGTCAACGCCGAAGCTCAGCAACTGGATCGAGTCGACGATCGCCGGCTTCGAAAAATCTGCGCCCACCGAAACCGAACGCACGACTATCTAGCCATATCTAGCTAAAATTTCCCATATATAGCTATATGTCGAGATTGGCCACGGTCAGCGCGTTACGCTCGATGAATTCGCGACGCGGTTCTACCTGGTCGCCCATCAAAGTCGAGAAAATCTCGTCAGCCGCCACCGCATCCTCGATACGTACCTGCATCAGGCGGCGGCTGTCAGGATTAATCGTCGTCTCCCATAGCTGGTCCGGGTTCATCTCGCCGAGGCCCTTGTAACGCTGGATATGCAAGCCGCGGCGCGCCTGTTCCATGAGCCACGCCATCGCTTCTTCGAATCCGCTAACGTCCAGACGCCGTTCGCCACGCTGCACGTACGCGCCATCGTCGATCAACTCACCCATTTCCGCGCCGAGTTCGGCAATTCTCCGATATTCGGCGGCACGGAAAAATTCCATTTTAATCAATTTCTTAGAGGTAACCCCATGACTGGTTATCGCGATTTCTATCGCCCCGGATTCGCCCGCTTCCGCGCCAGCCCAGCGCACCGCGAAACGCTCGGTTTCGCTGTCGTCCGCGGCCATTAGCTCGTGCAGCCGATCTGCCCAGGCGGACAGCCATTCGACATCATCGATACGCTCTTCGGTTACCCTGGGCATATACAGCAGTTGATGAAGAACTCTTGCGTTGTAGCGCAGCGCCCAGCGGCGGATGATGGCCTGGACCTCGACGTACTTCCGTGCCAGATTTTCCAGCGCCGGGCCGCGTACGGGCGGAGCGTCCGCATTGACAAACAGCGCTGCGTTCTCGAGAGCGGAATTCAGCAGGTACGCGTCCAGTTCGGCATCGTCCTTGAGATATCGTTCCTGCTTGCCTTTGCGTACCTTGTAGAGCGGCGGCTGTGCAATATAAATGTGACCGCGCTCTATCAATTCCGGCATCTGCCGGTAAAAAAAGGTCAGCAACAGCGTTCGGATATGCGATCCATCGACATCGGCATCGGTCATGATAATGACGCGGTGATAGCGCAGCTTGTCAGGGTCAAAATCCTCGCGGCCAATCCCGCAACCCAGCGCCGTAATCAACGTACCTACCTCGACGGAGGACAACATTTTGTCGAACCGCGCCTTCTCGACGTTGAGAATCTTGCCCTTCAACGGCAGTACCGCCTGGGTTCTGCGGTCGCGGCCCTGTTTGGCGGATCCACCCGCAGAATCGCCCTCGACGAGGAATAACTCTGATTTTGCCGGATCCTTCTCCTGGCAATCCGCGAGCTTGCCCGGCAAACCCGCAACATCAAGAGCACCCTTGCGCCGCGTCATTTCGCGTGCCTTTCGGGCCGCTTCGCGGGCCCGGGCCGCCTCGATCATCTTGGCGACAATGGCTTTTGCTTCGGCGGGGTTCTCGAGCAAAAATTCGTCGAGCTTCTCCGCCACTACGGATTCCACGGCCGCCTTGACCTCCGAGGAAACCAGTTTGTCCTTGGTCTGCGAGGAAAACTTGGGATCCGGTACCTTGACGGACAGCACAGCCGTCAAGCCTTCGCGCGAGTCGTCGCCACTGGTAGAGACCTTCTCCTTCTTCAGCAGGCCTTCGCGCTCCATGTAGTTGTTCAACGTTCGTGTCAAAGCGCTGCGAAATCCCGCCAGGTGCGTACCACCGTCCCGTTGCGGAATGTTGTTGGTAAAGCAGAACATATTCTCCTGATAGGAGTCGTTCCACTGCATTGACACTTCGACAGACATGTCATCGCGTTCGGCGAGAAAATGCAGCACGGTCGGGTGCACCGCGCTTTTTTTGCGGTTGAGATGTTCGACGAAAGCGCGGATGCCACCCTCGTACTCGAACACATCTTCGCGGCCGGTTCGCTCGTCACGCAAATGAATCCGCACGCCAGAGTTCAGAAACGACAACTCACGCAGGCGCTTGGCCAGAATCTCATAGTGAAATTCGATGTTGTTGAATATCTCGTCGCTCGGTTTGAACCGAATCGTCGTTCCGCTGCGATCGGATTCGCCCGTTACCTGCAGCGGCGTAACCGGCTCCCCGAGGCGATATTCCTGGTAGTGAACGTGGCCGTCGCGATAAACCGTCAGCTCGAGTTGTTCCGAGAGTGCATTCACGACTGAAACGCCGACCCCGTGCAGACCGCCCGACACCTTGTAGGAATTGTCATCGAACTTCCCGCCCGCGTGCAGCACGGTCATGATGACTTCAGCCGCGGAACGGCCTTCCTCGGCATGCATGCCAACCGGTACGCCGCGGCCGTCATCGGTAATCGTGACCGACTCATCGGCATGAATAGTGACCGTTACTTCGGAACAATGCCCGGCGAGCGCTTCGTCTATCGAATTATCGACAACCTCGAACACCATATGGTGGAGGCCGGTCCCGTCATCGGTGTCTCCTATGTACATCCCTGGACGCTTGCGTACCGCATCGAGGCCTTTCAACACTTTGATATTTCGGGAGTCGTAGGAGTTATCGTTTGTCATGCGGATACCTTGTGACCAATCGAATCATTATACCACCGGCCGCAATTCTCCATGTTCCACGTGAAACCTTTTTATTTTCCCCGGGAGAGGCAGATCTCGTCCCGGTAACTGAGTCACAAACAACTGCAAAGGCATAGAACATGCCAGGTTCAGCAGCCGCTCGACCCGAGTTTCGTCAAGTTCCGCTTCCGGGTCGTCAAGCAACAGCACCCCCGGTTCACCACGGCGCTCGTGGAGGAGCCGCATCTGCCCCAGCGTAATCGCCGCTGACAACAATTTTTGCTGTCCTCGCGACACCCGCCCACGCGCGGTATGTCCGGCCAGACTCAGCCTGAGATCCGCGCGGTGCGGCCCGACCTGTGACGCGCCGTACTCGCGGTCGCGACCACGGTTTTGTCTGAGACACACCGCAAGCTCCTGGTCCAGCGGCCATCCTCGCCGGTATTCGCAAACCAGGTCTTCCCCCAACAACGTCATGCCCAGGCGTTGCACACTACTCTGAAGAAGCTCGGCGTAACGGTGTCGTGCCGCATCCACCTCCGATGCGGCCCCGGCCAGCTCGCCTTCCCAGGCCTCCACGGCCGCATCGGAACCACCGCTGCGGAGCAATACGTTGCGCTGCTGGTTTGCCTTGCGGTAGCGGCGCCAGGCGGAGATAAACGAATGTTCCACGTGGAACACACCCCAATCCAGGAACTGGCGGCGCAATGCCGGTCCTTCCTCGACAAGCTTGTGAACGTTCGGATCGAGATTTTGAACCGGCAGCGCCCCGGCCATTTCTGCCAGTCCTCGCACCTTGCTGCCGCCAAGATGCGCCTCCAGGCCCTGACTGGATCCGCGGACTCCGGCAACCCGCACGCCTGCGGTGGAATCCAGCCAGCCCACGACTCTGAATTCTGCCGATCCATCTCGAACCAGGCTGGTCAGACGACCGGACCGGAATGACCGGCCGCGCCCCAGAACATAGACCGCTTCGAGCAAACTCGTCTTGCCCGAAGCATTTTCTCCTTCGATGAGATTTACGTGCGAGCCGAATTCGACATCGACATTTCGCAAACAACGGAAGTCTTCGACCTGGAGTCTGTTGACACCCATGCCCAGGCGCTAACCGCGGTTACAAGCGCATCGGCATCACGACGTATTTGCAGTCCGGATTCTCATCGGCCGAAATCAGGCAACTACTGTTCGAATCATGCAAACCGACCCGCACCTGATCGCTGTCGACCGCCGCCAACGCGTCAAGCAGGTAATTCACATTGAAACCGATTTCCAGCCCTTCGCCTTCGTAGGAAACCTCAATCTCCTCCTCGGCTTCTTCCTGTTCCGGATTATGCGCCTGCACGACCAGACCGTTTTCCTTCAATTCCAGGCGAATACCGCGATACTTCTCGTTCGAAAGAATTGCGGTCCGTTGCAACGCCGAGCGCAGCACCGTGCGGTCGGCGATCAGATGCTTGTCCTGATTTTGCGGGATGACCCGGCTGTATTCCGGGAAACGTCCGTCGATCAACTTGGAGGTGAATCGAATACCGGCGAGCGAAACCCTGATGTGATTAGTCCCGACCGACACGGCAGCGGAACCCTGATCACCAAGTAATCGCTGCAGTTCCAGCACGCCTTTGCGAGGAACGATGACCTGCTGCCCCGCGGACAGTTGGTCGCCGAGTTCTAAGCTCAGCCATCGCCAGGCGGTGACCGTCTGTCGCGACGGTGCGCAGGTGCTGGCCCTCGGCCTCCACCAACATCCCGTTCAGGTAGTAGCGAACATCCTGCTGGGCCATCGAAAAATGGGTTTTTTCCAGCAGTCTGCGCAAGGACTTCTGGTCCACTTCCAAATCGAGCTGGCTGTTGATTTGCTCGACAACAGGAAACTCCGACGCAGGTAGCGTCGATAACGTAAACCGACTGCGGCCCGAACGGATGATGATCCGGTCACCGTTTTGCGTGACATTGACGGTCGCACCCTCCGGCAGCGCACGGACAATATCCAGCAGTTTTCTTCCGGGCACGGTGATTTCACCGGATTCCTGAACGGTCAGTTCACCGGAGGCAACCAGCTCGACTTCAAGATCGGTTGCGGTAATGTCCAGCCGATCATCATTTGCCACCAGCAGCACGTTGGCCAGGATCGGCATCGTTTGCCGTCGTTCGACAACGCCGATGACCGCCTGCAACGGGGCCAGGAGAGCTTCTCTTTCCGCGCTCAACTTCATTGATCAACACCCATATATAGATAAATAAACTAATTAAAATCTAAATTATTACTACTATTAAGGCTTGCGAATATCTTGGATAAGTTCTTATTTTATTTTATAAATCAACAATTTAGTCTGTGTTTTTTTACATGCAAATCGCAGGTACCGATGCAGGTACCAGCTGTATACAAATTGTGGATAAATAACCATCAACGGTTTATCCACAGCCGGTTCACGTCATCCCGCAAGGGTTCTCAACAGGTTTTGATAGTCTTCGCTGATCCGTGTGTCGGTATCTCTTAACTCTTTGATTTTTCTACATGCATGTAGCACTGTCGTGTGATCACGACCGCCAAAGGCGTCGCCGATTTCGGGCAGGCTGTGATTGGTCAGCTCCTTTGACAACGCCATTCCGATCTGCCGCGGGACGCGTGATCGAGCGGCTACGCCGTTTCGACAAGAGATCCGCGACCCTGATCTTGTAGTACTCGGCGACTGTACGCTGGATATTGTCCACGGTGACCAGCCGCTCCTGTAATGCAAGCAGGTCGCGCAGCGCCTCTTTGGCAAAATCCATCGTGATCGGCTGGCCCGGTAAATTCGGCATTTGCCTTCAGTCTCCGCAGCGCTCCTTCGAGTTCACGAATATTCGAGCGAATCCGCTTTGCAACGAAGAATGCCACCTCGTCAGGCAATGCGATATCCGCGGCTGCCGCCTTGCTCATCAGGATCGCAACACTGGTCTCGAGTTCCGGGGGCTCGATCGCCACCGTGAGTCCCCAGCCGAATCTCGACTTCAGTCTCTCTTCGAGCCCGTCGACTTCCTTCGGATAACGATCGCAGGTAAGGATGACCTGCTGCTGCCCTTCAAGCAGCGCGTTGAAGGTATGAAAAAATTCTTCCTGTGACCGTTCTTTGCCGGCAAAGAATTGGATATCGTCGATCATCAGCGCATCGAGCGAACGATACGCCTGCTTGAATTCGTTGATCGTATTGTGCTGCAATGCGCGAACCATGTCCCCGACGAAACGTTCAGAGTGAACATAGGCGACCCGGGCGTTGCCGTTGTCGGCAATCATCTTGTTGCCGACCGCATGCATCAGGTGGGTCTTGCCGAGACCCACTCCGCCATAGATAAACAGAGGGTTATAGGCGATACCCGGGTTGGTAGCGACCTGGAATGCCGCCGCACGGGCAAGCTGGTTGCTTTTGCCCTCGACAAAGGTCGGGAATGTAAATGTACCATTGAGGCGGCTGCCCATTACTTCGGGAACACGCGGTTTGCTTTCGTTCGCGCCCGGGGATGCGACCCGCGGCGCGAGCGATTCGACCGAGCCGACCTCGAGCAGCACGACTGGCGCGCGAATGCCGCCGACGTGGCGCACCGCGCCCGTGATGCGGTCGAGGTAATTCTGGTTGATCCAGTCGACGACGTAGCGGTTCGGTGCGAGAAGCTTGAGCACACCGTTATCCTCGATCGCCTGTAAAGGCAGAATCCAGGTATTAAAAAGCTGCTCGTCCAGCTCGTTTTCGAGCTCTCCCAGACAGCGAATCCATAAGGAGGAACTCACCAGCGCCAACCCCCAGAGATGTGCGGCACGTCACGATGAGAAAGGGGAGGCAGTCTACCCGCGTTTTGGTGAGTTATCCACAGCCCCGGAAACCCGTGCATTTTTCCTAGCGGAGTTGACCCGCGGCCGCGCTGGGCTTATTCTTGCGCGTTTTCCGCAAGCTCCGGGCCCGGCAGAAATCTTAGGGAAGCCGTAACCATGAAACGTACATTTCAACCCAGTAATCTGAAGCGCAAGCGCACCCACGGCTTTCGCGCGCGCATGGCGACCAAGAATGGCCGGTTGGTGCTGAAACGTCGTCGCGCCAAAGGCCGCGCGCGACTGGCCGTTTAATAATCCTGGCAGTTAACAGACCCAGGCTTCGCGGCGACTCGAGATTTCCGCGGCAAAGGCGTTTGCTCGCCGCTGATCAATTCAAACGGGTCTTCGCCAATCCCATCCGCAGCGCCGATCAGTACTTTACCGTGTTGGCGAGAGTGAACGATCGCGAATATCCGCGCCTCGGCCTTGCGATTTCGCGTAAGGCTGCGGCTTCGGCAGTGCAGCGTAATCGGATCAAGCGAGTCATTCGTGAATCGTTCCGCCATAAACCGGATAAATTACCGCCCGTCGACGTGGTCGTGATGGCCCGACCCTTGGCGGCCACAGCGAATAACGCTGAGCTCGGCCTTTCGCTGTCACGCCACTGGAGCAGAGTAAGACGCAAATGCGACGCCTGTTGACGGCAATGATCCGTGCATACCAGATGGTGCTGAGCCCGGTTCTTGGCAACAATTGCCGTTTTCATCCGAGTTGTTCGGAGTATGCGCGCGAGGCTATTGAAAGCCATGGCGCCGTGCGCGGTGGCTGGCTTTCGCTGAAGCGCCTCGGACGCTGTCATCCATTCAATCATGGCGGTCTGGATCCGGTGCCCGATCCGCACCACACTGCCGAGTAGTCGGAACCTCAACGTATGGACAATCGTCGCATTTTTCTTTGGGCAGGCCTGCTGTTCGTCTATTTTGTCGTCTACCAGACCTGGGTGCGCGAACAGCGCGGCCCGCAACAGGCACCGCCGGCCGAGATAGCGTCAGGCACGCCGTCCATACCGGACAACGATACGGCGGCAGATGTAGACCTCCCCGCGCTTCCCGAATCCGATAGCAGCCCGCAAGCGCAAGACCTGCCTGCACGCGCCGCGTCGCGCGGTCCGCAGATCAGCGTGCGTACCGATGTGTTCGAACTGGTCATCGACACGCTTGGCGGTGATATCCGCGATGTAAGCCTGCTCGAATATCCGCTGCGTAAATCCGACCCCAACGATCTTGTTGAGTTGTTGCATAACAGTCCCGGTAATCTTTTCGAGTTGCATACC
The DNA here is from genome assembly GCA_963699835.1 of uncultured Gammaproteobacteria bacterium. GTDB lineage: Bacteria > Pseudomonadota > Gammaproteobacteria > Steroidobacterales > BM003 > BM003. Next base: position 245,156 of record CAVOVJ010000004.1, read on the forward strand.
GGATTGCGTACTCGCGGCAGCGGCGAAGAGCCGAATCACCTGGCGCAGTTCGCGGCGGCGGCTGAGAGTTTCGTTCTGCAGGATGGCGCGAACGAACTGGCTGTACCGCTGCGCTGGAACAGCGCGGATGGCCTGGTTGTCAACAAGACCTACCGTTTCCGCCGCGGCAGTTATCGCGTGGAGATCGAGTACCGGGTCGAGAACGGTACTGGCGGCGAAATCGGCGCAGCCTCGTACGTGCAGCTTGCCCGGACCTATCTGCCGCCCAAACGCTCAATGACCGATGTCGATTCCTATTCGTTTATTGGCCCGGTTTTTTACGACGGCAGAAAATACGAAAAACTGGATGCGGAAGACATCGCCGCCGAACCGCTGCAGGCCACTGTTACCGGCGGCTGGATTGCGTCGATCCAGCACCATTTCCTGACCGCAGTCGTTCCGCCGGCGGGCGACAGTTACACCTACAACTCGGGCATGCGTAACGGGATGGTTCTGCAGAGCGCAATCGGCCCCGTCAAAACTTTGGTACCCGGCGGCAGCGAAAGCTACGCAGAAACGCTGTTTGTCGGACCGAAGCTGCAGGATCAGCTCGAGACGACCGCGGATGGCCTGAAGCTGACGGTCGACTACGGCATGCTGACGATTATCGCGCAGCCGCTTTTCTGGGTCCTCAACTGGCTCCACAAGCTGACCGGCAACTGGGGCTGGGCGATCATTCTGCTGACCGTCCTGATCAAAATTGCCTTCTACAAGCTATCCGAGACGAGCGGTCGCTCGATGGCAAAGATGCGCAAAATGCAGCCACGAATAAAGCATCTGCAGGAACGCTATGCTGATGACCGCCAGGCTCTGTCGAAGGCCATGATGGAGCTTTACCGTAAGGAAAAAATCAATCCTGCGTCCGGCTGTCTGCCGATCTTGATCCAGATGCCGGTGTTTATCGCGCTTTACTGGGTCTTGCTGGAAAGCGTCGAGTTGCGCCAGGCGCCGTGGATGCTTATGGATTGACGACCTGTCGGTCCGGGATCCATTTTTCATCCTGCCGGTTTTGATGGGCGTTACGATGCTGATCCAGCAACGTCTGAACCCGGCACCGCCGGATCCGGTCCAGGCCAGGATCATGATGGTGTTGCCAATCGTCTTCACGGTATTTTTCGCCTTTTTCCCGGCGGGTCTGGTCATATACTGGTTTACCAACAACCTGCTGTCGATTGCGCAGCAATGGCGAATCAACAAACTCGTCGGCGCCGATTAGCGGCGTCCGTTTTTCTGGCTAGTCCGCCGCTGCATGTTCGCCGTGGCGTAGCGAAGATGAGCCGCACCGCCTACGACATGCTGCGCGAGGATACGATTGCCGCGATCGCGACGCCGGCCGGTCGCGGTGGTATCGGCATCATCCGCGTTTCCGGACCGGCTTCCGCTGCGATTGCGCGACGCCTGACCGGAGCCGTGCCGCCACCGCGGCGCGCGGTCTTCGCGCGGTTCGCGGATTCTGATGGCGTCGCTCTGGACGAGGGGCTGGCGTTGTTTTTCCCGGGCCCGCAGTCGTTTACCGGCGAGGACGTGGTCGAGTTGCACGGTCATGGCGGGCCGGTAGTCCTCGATCTCGTGTTGCAAACCGTGTTGGCGGCGGGTGCCCGCCATGCCGAGGCGGGCGAGTTCTCGCGCCGTGCCTTACCTCAACGACAAACTTGACCTTACCCAGGCGGAGGCCATTGCCGATCTTATCGACAGCGGTTCGGCGGCTGCCGCGCGGGCTGCGTTGAATTCGCTGCAGGGAGAATTTTCGGCACGGGTGCATACCCTGGTCGAAATGCTCACTGAATTGCGCAGCTATGTTGAGGCGGCGATCGATTTTCCCGAAGAGGATGTCGATTTTCTCAGCGACAAGGCGCTCGAGCGTCGCTGCAATGAACTCGATCGCGAGTTTTCGGATCTGCGTGCCTGCGCGCGTCAGGGCAGTCTTCTGCGCGAAGGGCTGAGTGTCGTTATCGCCGGGCCGCCAAATGCCGGTAAATCCAGTTTGCTCAATGCACTGGCTGGCTATGAGGCGGCGATCGTCACCGACATTCCCGGAACTACGCGCGACGTGTTGCGCGAGCGGATCGCGATCGATGGATTGCCGCTGCACGTGATCGACACAGCGGGTCTGCGCGAAACTCACGACCGGGTTGAGCTGGAAGGTATTCGCCGCGCCCGCGCCGAGCTGGAACGGGCCGATCGGGCCCTGGTGCTCATCGATGCGACAGCTGATCAGGAACAGGAAATCCCGGCGCTGCTCGACGGTCTCGGCAGCGAGATTCCTGTCACTGTGATCGTGAACAAGATCGACCTGTTCGGCGCCGCGCCACGGATCGAGCCCGGTGACGTGACCCGGGTCTATATTTCGGCGCTGACCGGTGCCGGTGTCGACCTGCTGCGCGAACACCTCAAGACCTGTGTCGGATTCCAGCCGGCCGGAAACAGCGCGCTTTCCGCTCGGCGCCGCCATCTCGATGCGCTGGCGCGTGGCGAGGCGCATTTTCGCGAGGCCGTCCGCCAGCTTGCCGATTATCGCGCCGGCGAACTGATGGCCGAGGAGTTACGCTTGGGGCAACAGGCGCTTGCGGAAATTACCGGCGAATTCGGCAGCGAGGATTTGCTCGGGCGGATTTTCTCGAGTTTCTGTATCGGCAAATAAGGGCACGCGCGGCGCGAATCGGGTTCGGTTGGGTGACCGTCGCGCCTCCCCATCGTTGACCCAAGCCAGGTGACCGCAGCGGTTATGGCACCGCCAATACCTGCCGGGCACTGGCCCGGCGGGTCGCAAGTGCTGGCGCAGGATCGCGCGCTAGAACGAGTAGCCGATACCGATCAGCAGCTGGGTGTCGGTCTCATCGGGCTTGTCGCCGTTTTGGTCTTCGGAGGGCTCGGAAAGGTAGTCCCAGACGTAGCAGACGCGCAGATCGAGGTCACCAATGATGTCGTACGCGGCGCCAAACTCCATCCGGTGCGAATAGCCACCGGCATCGTCTTTGGCAAACAGCAGGCGGTAGTCGTACCAGATATCGATGTTGTCGGTCAGTTCATGATCGAAACGGGACTTGGCCTGTAACGCCGGGCTGTCCTCGGAGTCGCTCTCCCCGGGAGGGACATCTTCGAACCAGGTCTTGGTATAGGCGGGACCAGCGCTCACACGCCATTCCGTCGTCGAGGTGTCGAATGATCTCGTAGCCGACACCGACACCGAGCGTGATGCGGTGTTCGATGTTCTGGAACTTGTCCTTGAAATACTCGGCGGTAGATCGGAGTCCAGAACCAGCGGTTGGTGATGTAGCGGGCCCAGTCGCCGGTCAGACGATGATTGTTCTCGGTCTCGGTGCCGTCAGTTCTTGTCGTAGTTACCGATGTATTCGAAAACCATTCGTTGTTCGACGGTGCGCCGTTTCGCAATGATCCTGCCATTGAAGGTCCTTTTTGTCGGTGTTGCCGGACTGATAGTTGGCGCTGCCGCTGACCTCTCCGGTCCAGAAATTTCTTTCCTTCGGCACACCGGCGGTTATGGCAAGAATCTCGCCCTTGGTCGAACTGCCACCAGCGGTGTCGCCGATGATGGTGACCTTGCCGTCCTTGACGAGCACCTTGCCGGTGGCCGACTCGCCGATCTCGGGACGGACTTCCAGAATCCGGGTCGAGCGCATTTCGACGACGTCGTTCCCAGTCGATCTTGAGGATGTCCGACTTCGTCGCTGTCAAACTCGAGCCCATCCTTCGTAGAGCACTTTCACCTCACCGCCCAGCCATTCGCCGGAGGGTACCTGCACCCAGTCCAGTTTGTCGGGCATTTCTGCCGGCGGCGGCGGAGTCCAGGCTTTGCTACTCTGCTGGGCGAGCGCGGCCGGCGCCGTCCACGCGATTGCCAGCGCGGCAATGGTTAGCAGGAAATCTCTCGGTTTAAAAGCACGGAACTCCCTATGCATGCTGTCTGCTCCTCCAGACTGGGTCTGTGATAACGATTTTGCCCGACGGGGGCGTGAACGGGGCGCAAGGATAGGGCAAGCGCGACCAATACGCCATGGCTTCGTTGCAGATGGTTTGCCGGATGTAGTTGTGGAGCCGAAGCGGTGGATTATCGGCGCGAAGCAAAGCGCGCGCGCTTCCAACCCGGCAGGATGGCCTGCATCGCAGTCGAGGAACGTTGGGATTCGCAGCAACACCAAGTGCGGCGCCGACGATCTGCACAATGTCGTCGGCGCCGGAATACGACCGCGGTGCCGGTTACAGCCGTTGTATCTGTTTGCCGACCAGTTTGTCGCGCACTTTCCAGAACAGGTTACTCGGATTGACGACGATGATGAAAATCTGCCGCATCCGGTCCTCGGGGCAGGTAATCTCGCGCACACCGTGCCAGCCACGCGGGCTTCGCTCCAGGATTGCACTGACATTGCCGAGCGATTTGCAGGGAATGATCTGTTTGAAATCCTCAAACGCCGGCGCGGAGTTCGGGTCCATGCCACCACCGTCGTCGAGTACCAGCGTCTCGCCGCCCCAGGCCGGGTCCCAGTCATCCTCGGTGTTGAAGTAAAACAGGTGCGAGCCGTATTCGCGTTTCGAATCGCAGTGCGGTGACACGGAAGCGCCGCGCGGCGCATAGTGCCAGTGGAAACGAAACTCAGGGTTGTTGGCCTCGAACAGTTTCGCAATCACATTCCGATAGCGGTCGCTGCGCAGCTCATTGATAAAATCTTCCCACGGCTTCGGTATCGCCATGCCCTCGACATACTCCAGCGAGTAGCGATCATGGGGTTGTTGCCCGGCGCGTCGTTCGTAACCGAAGTTCTTTTCGAACATCGACTATGTCCGGCATGTTGGCGCACAGAAGCTTGTAGCCCTCGGCGGTGATCAGGCCTTCCGGATTGACCCACGGGTAGGGTTTTTTGCTGCGGAACGCCGCGACATCAAGCGCTTCGAGTTTTTCAAAGTCGATGTATTTAGTCATGATTTCAGGCCGGTAGTGGTGGTGTGCGATCGATGACTTCAAGCGCATCGTGACGCACATGGTTTTGTTTCATTTCGTCGCGAATCAATTGCTCGCTGACGATTCCCTTTTCAACGCACTCGCGCAGGAGGCCGAAGAAGAAGCGCTCCTGATTCGGATCCGGGTGGCGGTGATAGTGGCCGAGCAAGCCGTACTCGCCGAACATTTTCGCCCGAAGTTTCATCAGCGATCCCAGCACCGGATACTTGCGCAATTTGTCGGCAGGAATGAAATCGACGGGTAACCCGGACTTCCACGGCTGTGTTCTGCGTTTGGTGTTGTGGAGCAATTTGGTATTTTCGCTGAGACGGTCGAAATCGTTCCACTCGGGCTCGAAGAAACCGACCCTGGCCGGATCCTCATGGGCGAGGCAAATCCACTCTTTGTAATCCCGTTCGAATGCGAACAGCTCGGCAAATTCCTTTTCACAGTCCCAGTATTGCAGTTTCGCGCAGTCCATCAGCATCACACTGGTCGCAACGCAGTAGGCTTTGTCCTTGCGCTGCGAGCGGTGCCGTCCCATCACCGCCGCGCCTTCCATATCCCGGGTCAGGAGTTCGTTGATGTCGCCGGCGGCGAAGATGTCCGGATCGATCACGACCGCACGACCCTGATACTCCATCAGCCTGGGCGGCATGAATCGCAGCGGGGTAAACGACTGCAGATCGCTCATTTTCCATATCCGTGTCGTACCGCCGCGGAGAAACGGCTGCCCTTCTCGTTCCCATAGAAACGGATGGTCCTTGACGTGAATGATTTTTACGTCGAAAGCATCCGGATTGGCCGAGTTGCGTTTCAACGAATACTGGGAGACCAGCGCTCCGATCCACTGGCGTTCGTTGGTATGAATGAAGACGCAGTTCTTCATGCGGCATTCTCCTCACTGCCATCGCCAATCGTGGGTGCAATGCTCGAGTCGCCGTAATCGAAAACCGGCGACAGGTTGGCATTGACGTAGGCATCAATCTGTTGCGAGCTGGGTATCCTCGAAATAGTCACGGTAGCCGCCGACCTTGGCGCGCCGCACCTTGTACGAGTTCGGGTCGGCCTTGTCGCGCGGCGTAAGGCGGCTGCCACTGCGCCAGAAGTAGTCCTGGCTTTCCAGTTTGCGCAGATTTTCCACCGAACCAAATTCGACCGTTTCCGCTACCTGGCCGGGCTGCGGATGCTCACCGAGAAACTCGAGCATGCGTGTCAGCTCCTGCTCGGGATTCGCGCGCAGATCCTCGTAGCGGACCACCAGCAGATTCTTGATCTTCGGCAGTTCCCGCGCCCACGCGTTCAGGAAACCGACGATGCGCGGCAACCCGACATCTTCGTTCATCACGAAATCCAGCATGTCGATGTCGGCATCCTGCGGTGGATAACGATTCAGCGGAATCTTGTGCGGTCGCATCCGGTATTTCCACTGGAAGAACTGTGAGACGGCAACGTCCTGCGGTCGTCGCACCAGCAACACGACTTTCTGGTCGTAAAAGTCCTTGCGGTTGTCGATGTTGCCGGTGTACTCGCGCAGATAATTGTCGTGCGTGAAGAAGATCTTCGGCACCTCCGGGTTCTTTTTGTGGAAATTATCGAACCCCATCATCAGGGCTTCGGGGATGCCGTGCGCGATCTGGTAGTAACGCGACAGCATGACCCGCACCCAGGTACGGCCGCTCTTGGCATAGGAGGCGAAAACATAGTCGGCCGCCTTCAGCTTGCGATGTTCCTCGCGGCCACGGCGTTTGCGTTCCAGCGTGCGCCCTTTTTCCTCGGGCAGAAATATCGAGATGAACTGAACCAACCAGCGCGTCAGTCGTTTCGTGACCATGTGCATGTGGCATCTCCGTGGGGCGATTTCGCTGTCTGTCGGACCGTGCCGATGCGGCTCGGGCCTCGGAATCGAGCCCGGGATAAGGCGGGAACACCCGCGAATCAGCCGAAAATTATACGGGAAAACGGATATATGTTGAATTCGGCGGCGGGGTCAGACGGATCGCCCGGCGCCATCGGTGCGCGGGGGCAATGGTGGTGGCGAACAATAGCGCCGATCCGGGCGCGCCGCGGTCTCAGGCCGGGCTCTGCCGGACCGGTAGTGCGGGGCTGGCATTCGGGTCGCGCCAGGCGCTGGAGAACTCGTCGCTGATCTCCACCCGGTTGCGACCGAGCTGTTTCGACAAATACAGTGCGCCATCGGCGCGCCGCAGTGTGCTTTCGATCGATTCGCCGATGCGGAATTCTGCGACCCCGACCGATACGGTGATGTGGCAGCGGCTGGCGAACCGGGCGTTGGCGGTTATGCCGCGGATGCGCTCCGCGCAATGACGCGCTCCCGGCAGGCTGGTATGCGGCAACAGAAGAATGAATTCCTCGCCACCGTAACGGGCAAACCGCGGATCGTCTTCGCGCCGGTCCAGGGAATCGAAGTAACGCAGCTCAGCGCGCGAATGCTCGACGAAATCAACCAGCACCCGGTCGCCGGTGATATGGCCGTAACGGTCATTGATTTCCTTGAAATGGTCCAGATCGAATATGCAGATGGAGAATGGTATGCCGGTCCGGTCGGCGCGTTTTTTCTCCTCCTGTAACGACTCCATGATGTAGCGCCGGTTGTAGGCTTTGGTCAGTTCATCCCGCTCGGCGAGTTCACTGATTTCAGCCAGCATGGTTTTCAGTGTCCGGTTCTGTTTTTGCAGGCACAGTCTGAGCCGGCGCGCGTGCAGGCTGAACATCGAGGTCCACAGGATGGTACTGGCGAGCACGGCGATTCTCATCAGCTCGACTCCGAGTGCAGGTGCACCGGGCATGCCCACGGTGGCCGCGGCAAGTCCGGCGTAGCCGCCAAGAGCCAGCGAACCGAGCAGCATGTAGCCGCGCTTCTCGAGCTGGAACATGCCGAACAGCAGCGGAATGATCAGCGCGGTCAGCATCAGGCCGCGCGACAGCGGGACAGTGGCGTACAGCAGGACCAGCGCCCAAACCAGGCCGACCAGCAGCTGGTGCAGTGTCATCCCCGGATCCGGGAAGCGATGGTTCAGTCCACTACGGAACAACATGTAGAACACGAGGTTGCTGGCGACCACGCCACCGAGGCAGGCGACCATGCCGATGAAGTCGAGACGCAGCATTCCGGCCGTGTGTGCCAGCAGGCCCAATGTGATCCAGATCGCGTAATAGGCGAGTGCAAGGCCAAATCGGCGGATTCGCAAGCGTTGCTTCGGATCTGCGGCCATAGTTCCAGAGGTGTGGGTCGGGACGGACCGTTCCCTGTAAACGGCTACCGCCATGCTCTGGCATGGTCGTCGCAATCCTGCGACAAGTCCGTGACCGGTCTCTCAGAACCTGCCAGGACGATACAGCGGGGGGCCGGGAGGTGCTGATCGCACTCAACGCTTTGGCCGTCCGTTGAGAGCGCATTTGGGTTGGCCGCCGACAACGCGAACGAAGAGCTTAGCCGAGGATGCCCTCGCGCTTGTACAGCCGCGCGGCGAGTGCGGTCAGTACGAGGCCGAGCAACAGCGTGCTGCCCATCGACACCAGTGGATAGGCCAGCGGAATCGGTTCCGCTTTCATCAGGTCGGTGATGATCAGATGCTGGCTGAGGCTCGGCACCATCATATATTTCAGATCCGGTTTCACGGTGCGGATGGCGGCGAACAGTATCGGCAGCGTCGGCACCAGCATGACGACGGTCAGATAGGTTTGCGCTTCCTTGTAGCTCTTGGTGAAAGATGCAACGCAGGTCATCAGCGCGGCGCCGAGCAGCGCGAACGGCAACATCAGGACGAAAATCCGGATCACCACCGCGGGACCGAAATTGGCCGTCATCCCGAGTTCCTCCAGCGGCACGAAGCGGAGGCTGATCGAAAAAGCCAGCAGAGTGACGGCCAGCGAGGTCACCATGTAGACACAGGTGGCCAAAATCTTTCCGATGATCAGGTCGCTGCGCGGGACCGGCAAGGTCAGCAGCGGCTCCAGCGAGCCGCGCTCGCGCTCGCCGGCGGTAGTGTCGATCGCGAGATACAGACCGCCCATCAGCATCGAGAAAATGACGAAGTACGTCATCATCCCCAGCAGGATCACCGAGCGTCCCGTTGGGGTAGATACATCGACGTCTTCGACGATAACCGGCATTACCGTGGCCGGGTTCAGGCCGCGCGCCTGCAGCCGCAGCATGCCCAGCTTGCGCTGGTAGGCTTCGAGCAGGGCGCTCGCGCGGCGAACGTCCTTGGTCGTGTTGTTGTTGGCGCTGTCCGAGACGAGGCGGATGACGGCCGGCTGTCCCGAGGAGAATTTCTCGCCGAACCCGGAAGGGATGATCAGCACCAGGTCGTGGTCGCCATCACGAACACTCGCGCGCGCGCTGTCGAGGCCGGCATCGATTTCGACGATTTCCGTATTGGCGCGTTCGAGAAATGCGATCAGGTTGGGTGCGTTGGCTGCTCCGGAAACCGGCAGGGTCAGGGGCTCATCGATTTCGGAGACGTGTTTGTCCAGCGCGAAAGAGATCATGATCGCGAACAGGAACGGGCCGAACAGCGGGCCGAAAAACAGCGCAGACATCAGGCTGCGGCGATCGCGGAAGTTATCCACCACCTCCTTGCGGAAGACTGTGCCGATGCGGGATTTCATTCCAGTCCTTCCGCGGTTCCGATGGCCGCGACGAACGCCTCTTCGAGGCTGCTCTTGCCGGCCTGACGGCGGATTTCATCCGGTTTGCCTGCCGCCACCACCCGGCCGTGGCCGACGATCACGATGTCGTCGCACAAAGCAGCCACTTCCTGCATCACATGACTGGAAAACAGGATGCAGATTCCGGTATCGCGGAGCCTGAGAATCATCTCGCGCAGCGCGCGAGTGGCCATGACGTCCAGCCCGTTGGTGGGCTCGTCGAGCAGCAGGTTGCGGGGCTGGTGAACCAGTGCGCGGGCCAGCGCAACCTTGGTCCGTTGGCCTTGGGAGAACCCCTTGGCGCGGCGGCCGGCAAAGTCGCCGATATCGAGCAGCCCGATCAATTCGTCGGTACGGCGTGCCAGCGCGGCATCGGCGATTCCGTGCATGCGGCCGTAGTAGATGATGTTCTCGCGCGCGGTCAGGTGGGGGTACAGTCCGGCGCCATGCGGCAATACACCGATGCTGCGGCGCGCGGCGAGACTGTCGCTGACGACGTCATGGCCATCGATGCGCGCGCTGCCACTGTCCGGGTGCAGCACCGTGTACAGAATTCGCAGGGTCGTCGACTTCCCCGCGCCATTCGGGCCCAGCAATCCGGTTATGCGGCCGTCGGAGGCGGCGAACGTGATGTCCTCCAGCGCGCGCACTGCGCCGAATGATTTGCTGAGGGACGCGGCCTCGATCATGGCGTCGGTCCGGAGAAATTGACGAAGAAGGGGCTCGGTCCCTGCTTCTCCATGCACGAGGGGTCGAGCCCCGCGACACTGCCACTTGCAACAAAATCCGCCATCAACTGCGGCATGCAGCCGACGGCGGCAAGGCCGTGGCCCTGGCCGTTACCGACGATATGCAAGGCATTGTCCAGCGCGTCGGCAACGCGCTCGCCATTGTCGGGCGGTGTAATCGGGTCGGCGCTGCCGGACAACACCAGCACCGGAGTGGGTCCGGTCGCAGTGGATTTGAGGTCGTCATCGATAACGCCCGGGCCCCAGATCTTGCAGATCTCGACCAGCGTATCGAACTGGGTCGCGCCGAGATAGGTCTGCTCGAGCGCCGCGCGATCAATGTCGAGTTCGGCGTAAAAAGGCGCATCCTCGGTGCAGACCACGGCATTGTGCATGCCAAAACTGAGCGCCTCGGACAGATCCTGCTGCGCCATGCGTGACTGCGCGGCCAGCGGCGCCATGTTGCCGCGCGCTGCGGCATCGATCAGCAGCGGCATCAGCGCGACGCTATCGGGGTGGTAACTCATCAGCCGCAAGGCGATGACGAGGTCCATTTCGCTGAACCCGAACGTTTCCGGTTCGCCACTGGAAGGATCCTGCATGGCGACCTCCACCGGTCCCGCGCGCAAACGCTGGCGCAGCTGGTCAAGGCTTGCGCCGAGGTCGGGGAAGTGGCGCGAGCAATCGGCGTCCTCCGCGCACCGGGCCATAATGCTGTCGAGGGCAGTCTGCGCGTCGATGGCGATTGCGGGTCCTACCGAGTCCGCCGCCGGGAGGACCCCGTCGAGAATGACCGTTCGCGTTCGTTCCGGATAGCGTCGCATGTAGTGCTGCGCCACCCGGGTGCCGTAAGACGACCCGTATACGTTTAGCTGTTCGTACCCGAGCGCTTCGCGCAACCGGTCGAGGTCACGCACGGCGACGCTGGTCGTGTATTGCCGGACATCCGCTTCGATCGAAGCAAGGCATTCACGAGTGCTCTCGCGGACCAGTTCCAGCGACCACTCGGCGGTATCCAGTTCCTCGGGCACAGGGCAATCCAGCGCGTTGGAGCGGCCGGTGCCGCGCTGGTCGATCAGCACGATATCGTGGTTGCGCTGAATCCGGCTGAATGCTCCGGCATAGGCAGTATAGAACTCGGTTGACGCGGCACCGGGGCCCCCCGCTATTACGGTGAACGGGGTTGCCGCCGGTTTCTGGCTGAGCGCCGGGACGAGCGCTACGAACAGGTCTATCTGGCGCCCGTCGGGCTCGGCGTAGTTTTCCGGCACCCGCAACGAACCGCACCGTGCGGTCACGCTGCGGATGCCGCTGGAATCATTGATACGGCAGTCCTCGAGCTTCAGCCCGGTATCTGCATGCGCGGCCGCAGCGCATAAAAACGGCGCTATCAGCGTGGCCGCGGCGAGGCGCGCAATTAGCGGTGTGGTATTCATCGGGCGCTTATGGTGACGTTGCGTCGCGACGCTTGCAACAGCCTGGTTCCAGCGGCCGCTGCCCACACCCGGCGCAAGCGGCTACAATGTCGCGCCCCGATGGGTGTTTTGGGCGGGTGGGAGTCAGCAACGTGAAGCAGGCGGAACAATTTGACGTAATAGTCGTCGGTGGCGGCCACGCCGGAACCGAGGCTGCGCTGGCGGCTGCGCGCATGGGTGTCCGCACGCTGCTGTTGACCCAGAATCTCGACACGATTGGACAGATGAGCTGCAATCCGGCGATCGGTGGCATCGGCAAGGGTCATCTGACCAAGGAAATCGATGCACTGGGCGGTGCGATGGCGCGTGCGATTGATCGCGCCGGAATCCAGTTTCGCACGCTCAATGCGCGCAAAGGTCCGGCGGTTCGTGCGACCCGCGCCCAGGCCGATCGGGTGCTGTATCGGCAGGCAATTCGCGCGATGGTCGAGACCCAGCCCGGCCTCTCGATGTTCCAGCAGGGCGTCGATGATCTGTTGATCGAGTGCGATCGGGTCTGCGGCGTGCGAACGCAAATGGGTCTGGAGTTCAGGGCGAACGCTGTCATTCTCACCGTCGGTACCTTTTTGGGCGGGCAAATTCATGTCGGCGACGCGAACTATCAGGGTGGCCGCGCCGGCGATCCACCGAGCAATGCGCTGGCGGCACGGCTGCGCGAACTGCCGTTTACGGTAGAACGGCTAAAGACCGGAACGCCGCCGCGTCTCGATGGCACTACGCTGGATTTTTCCCGGATGCTGGTGCAACCGGGCGATGAGCCGTTGCCTTCGTTTTCGTTTATGGCCAGCGGCGCCGAGCACCCGCGCCAGGTACCCTGCCACATCACCGCGACGACGGAACGAACCCACGACATCATCCGCGCGGGTCTGCACCGTTCGCCGATGTTCAGCGGGGTGATAGAGGGAGTGGGGCCGCGTTACTGTCCGTCGGTCGAGGACAAGGTGGTGCGCTTTGCTGACAAGACGTCACACCAGATATTCGTTGAACCGGAAGGATTGACGACTGCCGAAATCTACCCAAACGGGATTTCCACGAGCCTGCCTTTCGATGTGCAACAGGCGTTCGTACGCAGCATTCCCGGTTTCGAGAACGCGCGAATCACGCGCCCGGGTTATGCGATCGAGTACGATTTTTTCGATCCTCGCGATCTCAGCCCGGCGCTGGAAACCCGCTTCATCGCGGGGCTCTATTTCGCTGGCCAGATTAATGGCACGACCGGTTACGAAGAAGCCGCCGCGCAGGGACTGCTGGCCGGAATCAATGCGGCGCTCGCGGTCCAGGCGCGGTCATCATGGTGCCCGGGCCGGCATGAAGCCTATATCGGTGTGCTCGTGGATGACCTGATCACTCGTGGCACCAGCGAGCCCTACCGGATGTTCACCAGCCGCGCCGAGCACAGGCTGCTGCTGCGCGAAGACAATGCAGACCTCAGGCTGACAACGTATGGTCGCGATCTCGGTCTGGTGGATGACGAGCGCTGGCGCAGATTCGAGTCCAAGCGCGATGCCATCGAGGCGGAAAAGGCGCGTTTGCAGGCGATTCTGCTGCGCCCCGGCGACCTGAGCAGCGCGGAAATCGACGCACTCGGATTCGAGCTGGGGCGTGAACAGCGGGCCGACGAGGTATTACGGCGCCCCGAAATCGACTACCGCGCATTGACGGCGCTGGAGACGGTCGGCGAAGGCGCTCTCTCCGGTCTCGATCAGACGGTGCGTGACCAGGTAACGGCACAGGTCGAAATCCAGGCCAAGTACGCCGGTTACATCCGCCGCCAGCAAGAGGAAATAGAGCGCCATCAGCGCCATGGGAATACGCCCCTCCCCGATGATCTGGATTACAGCTCGGTAACCGGTTTGTCGAGCGAGGTCCGGCAAAAGCTTGCCGCGGCCAGACCCGCCTCGCTGGGTCAGGCTGCGCGGATATCGGGGAGTGACGCCCGCGGCGATTTCCTTGTTACTTGTGCACCTTAAGAAACGCCGCGAGCTGCGGCGCTCGGCCTGAGGCGGTCTTGAGCGCGCGGTACCGGGGCGGTTAAGTTAGCCACCCAATAGTTTTTCTTCAGCCAGGGCCAGCATGCGTCAGAAAATAGTAGTCGCCGTTATCGCCGCCGCGGCCGCCTTGATATCTGTGGCGCGTTTTCCAGCCGCAGCAGAGTGAGGACACGACGGTTCAGGCCGACGCTGGTCCGACAGTCGCCGTACTGCGGCGTGGTAACGGGTCGGAGCCGGAGGCGTTGAATCCGCATAATGCCCGCACTGATTCGGCATTCAATATCGTCCGTGATTTGTTCGAGGGTCTTACCAGTCATGATCCGGATGGCAAGGTTGTGCCTGGTGTCGCTGAGTCCTGGGAGATCAGCGATGACGGACTGACCTACACATTCAAACTGCGCGAGGACGCGCGCTGGTCCAACGGTGACCCGCTGACTGCAGCGGATTTCGTTTACAGCTTCCGCCGACTCGCCGACCCGGCAACCGGCGCCTATTACGCGGCGAGCCTGTCCCCGGTGGTCAACGCCGACGCGATAATCGGCGGTAGCCTTCCCCCGGAAGAACTCGGGGTCGAGGCGCAGGGACCGCATACGCTGGTGATTCGATTGCGTTCCCCGACGCCTTACATTCTTGATCTTTGTACCCATCCAAGCATGTCGCCGGTGCATGGTCCGAGCATCGCGGAACATGGGGATGCGTATGGACGTCCGGAAAACCTGGTTTCGAACGGCGCGTTCGTGGTGAGCGAGTGGGTGGTGGGCTCGTATGTCGCGGCGGAACGAAACGCCGAGTACTGGGGCAACACGGCAAACGCGATCGACAAGGTCATTTTCTACAACACCGTCGACACCTCGGCCGAGTTGCAGCGCTACCGGGCGGGTGAACTGGATTTCACCGGCAGCATTCCGTTGCCGCAGTTCAACTGGATCAAGCAAAACCTGGGCAAGGAACTGCACATCTCGCCCTATCTGACCACTTACTATTATGGCTTCAACCTGACCCGTCCGCCGTTTGCGGGAAACGCCAAACTGCGTCAGGCGCTCGCGATGGCAGTTGACCGCGAACTGCTCACCGAGCGGATCACCGGAACAGGGGAGCTGCCAGCTTATGGCTGGGTGCCGCCGGGCACCAATTACTACACGCCGCAGAGTTTTGCGTGGGCCAACCTTTCACCGCAGGAGCGTATTGTCCAGGCACAGCGTCTGTACGCCGAGGCAGGCTATTCGCGGGATCGGCCGTTGCAGGTTGAATTGCGTTACAACACCGCCGATCTGCACCGCCGCGTGGCGGTTGCGGTGGCCGAGATGTGGAAGCAGCATCTCGGTGTGGAACTGACGCTGGTGAACGAAGAGTTTCGCGTGATGATCCAGAACATACGCGAGAAACAGGTGACCGAGCTTTTTCGCTCGAGCTGGGTCGGCGACTACAACGATGCATTCACATTCAGCCAGTTCTTTCATTCGGATTTCGGTCTGAATCTGGTGGGATACGCCAACCCGAAATACGATGCACTGCTCGAGCAGGCTGCGGCCGAGACCGATCTGCGCAGACGCCGCGCATTGCTCGAGGAGGCCGAACGTCTGATGCTGGCGGACACACCGCTTGTCCCGCTGTACTTTCATGTCAGCCGGCATCTCGTAAAGCCTTACGTGAGAGGATGGCGCGACAACATCATGAACATCCATTACAGCAAGCATCTGTCGTTGCAATGAGCCGATCCGGGGTGCCCCAGCATTCGCGGTCTGGCGTGATGATCGGGGCAAGCTGAGCCGGTGCTGCGGCTGATCTGGCACAGGCTGCTGGTGGCAGTGCCCACCCTGCTGGTGCTGGTCGTTCTCGCGTTTGTGCTGATGCGTCTCGCGCCGGGAAGCCCGTTTTCCAGCGAGCGCAATCTCCCGCCGGCCGTCGAGGAAAATCTGAATGCGCGCTACGGCCTCGGTGATCCACTCGGCCAGCAACTGGTGCGGTATCTGACAAACCTCGTTCAGGGTGATTTCGGGCCGTCGCTGTACTATAGCGACCATGATGTGGCCGACCTGATCCGGGAGGGATTCCCGACGTCTTTGCGGCTCGGGCTTGCAGCCATGATCCTTGCGCTCGGAGCAGGCGTCAGTGCCGGTATTGCCGCGGCGCGGCGTCCGGGGGGAATGCTCGATCATCTGCTCATGGGGGTGGCTATCGGCGGAATCTCGATTCCCAATTTCGTTGTCGCGCCGCTTCTGATCCTGGTCTTTGCGGTCTGGCTCGGCTGGCTGCCGGCCAGTGGCGCCGGCCCGGACGCGACGTTGTCCGCCACCGGAATGGTGCTCCCGGTTATCGCGCTGGCGCTGCCGCAGTTCGCCTATGTGGCACGGCTGACCCGAGCCAGCATGCTGGAGGTGCTGGATAGCAGCTACATCCTCGCCGCGCGGGCCAAGGGCCTGCCGGAACGCACGATCCTGTTGCGCCATGGCCTCCGCCCCGCGCTGCTTCCGGTCGTGTCCTACCTGGGTCCGGCGACCGCAGCGGTGATCACCGGCTCGGTCGTCATCGAAGAGATATTCGGTCTTCCGGGTCTCGGCAGGTATTTTGTCCAGGCGGCGCTGAACCGCGACTATTTTCTGGTTCTCGGGGTCGTGGTTTTCTACGGTCTGCTGGTGGTCATCGCAAATCTGCTGGTCGATCTTTGTTACGGCCTGCTCGACCCGCGGGTGCAGCGCCAGTGAGTGCGGCCGGCAACAGCGTCGCGGCCGGCACGACATCGGCAGGGCCGGCCTGGCGCGGTTTCTTCGCCCAGTCACGCGGGGTCCGGGTTTGCGGATACCTGTTGCTGGCGATCGCCGCGCTTGTGCTATTCGGACCGTTGCTGTCGCCATTCGCGCTCGATCAGGTGGACTGGCAACACATCGCCCAAGGGCCGTCGTGGTCGAGCGGGCACTGGTTCGGCACCGACAACAATGGCCGCGATCTTTTCGTTCGCACGCTGCGAGGCGGCCAGATCTCGTTGCTGGTCGGGATCTGCGCAACCGCGGTCAGCTTGCTCATCGGCGTCAGTTACGGCGCCATCGCCGGTTATGCCGGGGGTCGCGTCGACCAGTTGATGATGCGCCTGGTGGACGTTCTTTACGCAATGCCGTTCCTGTTTTTCGTGATCCTGCTGATGGTGTTGTTCGGTCGCAATCTGTTGTTGATGTTTATCGCGATAGGGGCGATCAACTGGCTCGATATGGCGCGCATCGTGCGCGGTCAGACGCTCAGCCTCAAGCACCGCGAGTTTGTTGATGCAGCGCGCGCGCTCGGGGTACCGGCCGCGGCGATCGTTCGCCGCCATATCGTGCCGAACATGATGAACGTGGTTGTCGTCTATGCGAGTCTCGCGGTGCCGCAGATGATCCTGGTGGAGTCGTTTCTCAGCTTTCTCGGACTCGGCGTGCAGGAACCCATGACATCGTGGGGGCAACTGGTCAGCCTCGGTGCGCGCGAGATGGAGAGTGCGCCATGGATGTTGTTGTTCCCCGCGTCCTTCCTCGCGGTGACGCTTTATTGTCTGAACGTGCTCGGCGATGCATTGCGCCGTTATAACGATGCCGCTGGCGGTCTGCGAGGTGCGGCGTGAGCGCGGAGTTGCTCGAGGTCGATGACCTCGGCGTCTGTCTGGCCACTGCCGCGGGAGACCTGCATGCCGTCGACAGTCTTGGTTTCAGTCTTCGCGAGGGTGAATTGCTCGGCATTGTTGGAGAGTCCGGTTCCGGCAAGACCCAGACCGCGCTGGCACTGATGGGGCTTACGCCCGCCGGATCGCGGGTAAGCGGCAGCGCCAGGCTCGACGGGCAGGAGTTGATCGGCCAGCCCGAGGCGGCGTTGAACGACCTGCGTGGTGATCGCATTGCGATGGTGTTTCAGGATCCCCAGGCCGCCTTAAACCCCTACCTGCGTATCGGGGTTCAGCTGACCGAGGTACTCGAGCAGCATCGTGACCTGGACACGGCTGCGGCGGTGGGTCGTGCAGTGGAGATGTTGCGGGCGGTCGGCCTCGACGACAGCGAACGTTGCATGCGCAGTTTCCCGCATCAGCTCTCGGGCGGGATGCGGCAGCGGGTCACGATTGCGATGGCGCTGTTGTGCCGGCCGCGGTTGCTCATCGCTGACGAGCCGACGACCGCGCTTGACGTCACGGTGCAGGCGCAGATCCTCGGTTTGTTGCGGGTTTTGAAAGGCACCCACTATGGCGCGGGTCTGCTGATCACCCATGACCTCGGCGTGGTGGCCGAGGTTTGCGACCGGGTGCTTGTGATGTACGGCGGCAGGCCAATGGAAGTCGCCGATGTCGACGCACTGTTTCACCGCGGTCATCATCCCTACACGCGTGCGCTGTTGCGATCCCTGCCGCGGCTTGATCGGCCGGAGTCGGGACTCGTTCCGATTCCCGGACAGCCGGGGCGGCGCATGGGCGCCGGCTGTCCTTTCAACGCCCGTTGTATGGAGCGGATCGAACAATGTGCCGCGGTCGTTCCGCCGCAACTCGACATCGCAGCCGGTCACCTCAGTTTTTGCCACAGGAGCGCACCGTCTTGAGCGGCCGGCTTGTCGCCATTCGCAACCTGGTCGTCGAGTACCCGGGCAGCGGTCACGGTGCGCCGGGCCTGCGCGCGGTTGACGGGGTAAGCCTCGGCCTAGACGAAGGCGCAACGCTGGGAATTGTCGGTGAGTCGGGCTCGGGAAAATCGACACTGGCGCGGGCGCTGCTTGGGCTGGTTGACATTCACTCCGGGCAAATCGAGTACGCGGGCATGGCGATGGCCGATGCCGGGCGCTCAGGCTGGCGCCGGTTTCGCCGCGAGGTGCAGGTTGTTTTCCAGGACCCGGCGGCATCGCTCGATCCGCGCATGAGCGTGGCCAAAACACTGGCCGAACCCCTGCTGGTGCATCGCCCGGAGCTCGGGACCGAACAGGTCCGGGAGACCACGATCGCCCGGCTCCGCGACGTTGGCCTGGAAGATGCGCATCTGCAGCGCCTGCCACGGCAGTTGTCGGGGGGTGAATGCCAGCGCGTCGCAATCGCGCGAGCGCTCGTTCTCGAGCCGCGCCTGCTGATCTGTGACGAACCGGTCAGCGCGCTGGACATTTCGATTCAGGCGCAGATTCTGGCGTTGTTGCGCGAGTTGCAGCAGCGGCTGGGTCTCGCGGTCTTGTTTATCGCGCACGACCTCAGCGTTGTCAGATACCTGTGTCAGCGCGTGGCCGTGATGTACCGCGGAAGACTGGTCGAGACGGGAAGCGCGGACGCATTGTTCGGTCAGCCGCAGCACCCGTACACTCGCGCGCTGCTCCGCTCCGTACCGGTTGCCGATCCGCGGCAGCGGCGAAATTTCGCCGCTACGCCCGCCGCCTTCACCGCCAGCGCAGCGGGTGGCGGCTGCGTCTATGCCGAGCGATGTCAGTTCGCGCGCGGGCGGTGTCGTGCCGAATCGCCGGCGCTGGAACAACAGGGCGATGTCGCTGTCGCCTGTTTTTTCCCGGGCGCCGAAACGCGCTCTATTGCATAGGCAACGGCACCGGCAAGGGCAGGCCGTTTATCGTCAAAAGCCCCCCGGCGTAGGCGGCTTTCAGCACGAAGTCCTCGTTTTCTTCAACCAGATATCCCGCCCGGTACAGCATCGTGGTCGCCTGCCCTAGCTGCGGGTTATGTTCCGCGGCAGTCGCGAGCAGCGTCTTTGACACGACGATATCCAGTTGGCCCCGCAGCGCCATCAGCAGTTCGGTGAGCACCGGTGCGCCGACATCCTGGTCAATGACCATTTGGGCGCTGGCGTCGAGGCGGCCGCTTCCCGTCTCCAAGAAAAATTTCTCGATATCGAGCTTTCCGCCATGGGCCAATAGCGCGAGCAAGTCCGCTTCGATTTCCGCCCAGCCCGGTTCGGGCGCCGCTGCCGGACCGGTCTGTTTTGCGTATCTGTCGCGCAGGCGGGCGGCGGTTTCGGCATGGAAATCGGTCAGCTCCAGGTTGATATGGAGACTGCCCCCGTCAAACCCGGGCGTCGCGATCTGGTCGGCGTCGACAATAATTTCATAAGTCAGCCGCTCGCGGTCGAGACGGACATCCGATTCGAAGGCGAATTTTCGCACCTGAAACGAGCCAGCTGCCGGATCCTCCAGGCCGAGTTCGTCAACGGACATCGTGCTGGCGCCGAGCCAGAACTGGTTCTCGGATAGCTTCTGTTCGCCGGCGAAGCGCATCGGGCCAAAAGTAAATCGATTTTCTTCCTGAACGAACTGCAGCCTGCCGACCCTGCCGTTCGCAGCAATGCTGGTGCCATCGGAACCCACATCGAAGCGTAGTTCACCGCCGTCCCACTGCAGGCGCGAACCGGATTCATCGAAGCGGTGATCGATCGCATCTCCTGACACAAGACTGCTGGCCGACCCATTCAGATGAACCCGCGTGACCGCCGTCAGCGGCAGTTCCACGCGTTCGTATTCGTCAACGAGGCTGAAACCCGAGTGGACCTCGGCGAGGCCGAAGCCGGACCCATCCAGAACGAGGCCATGCTCAACCTGGCTATCGATGACCAGAAAAACCGGCGCTTCGTCAGTTCCTGCGTTCAGGGCGATACGCTGGCTGCTGCGGGCGTCAAACCAGCCGCGTTCGTAGCTGTGTTCGGTGATTTGCGGTCCGAAGCGTTTTGCGGCCCCGGCATTGAATCCGGCGACATAATCGTTGACCTGGCGTTGTGCCAATCCGCCCACAACTCGCGGGGTTACCAGCAGGAGGGCCACGATAACGGCGACAAGCAACAGAATCAGTTTGCGCAAACGGCACTCTCCCCGGAATCGATCGGTTCCGCAGCCAAACGTTGCATTATAGGCCGTGCCCTCTCTGTGTGGCGCAACGGAACTGATTGTGGTGGGTGGTATTTGCGCAGGGGTCTCAGTAACATATCGGCCGCGGCCGGAATCCTGGCCGGATCCATCGACGACTTGGAGTAGGGTGCGTATGTTGCGGAGACTGGGCAATTTGGCGGTGTGCCTCGCGTTGTCTGCGGTTGTCACGGGGACGGCCTTTGCCGAGGGAGATGCCGCCGCCGGCAAAATTCTTGGGGATACCTGCAAAGGTTGTCATTTCATCCAGAAGTACAAGAATTCCTACCCGGTGTTCTACGTGCCGAAACTCGGTGGCCAGAATGGCGAGTACATCGGTGTGGCTCTGAGAGCATATGCCGCCGGCGAGCGCTCCCACGAAACGATGCACTCGCAGGCCGCGACCATGACCGAGCAGGACATAGCGGATCTGTCAGCCTACTTTGCAAGCCTCGGCGACTTGAAGACCGCCACCGCGGCCAGGAATGTGCCGGAACAGGCGGCCGCCTGCGTCGCCTGTCACGGTGAGCAGGGCATCAGCGTGATGGAGCAATACCCCAACCTGGCCGGGCAGCACGAAGACTACCTGGTGCATGCGTTGGAACAGTATCGGGCAGGTGAGCGCACGAATGCGGTGATGGCGGGATTTGCCGGCCAGCTTAGCGATGAGGACATCGAGGTGCTGGCGAAGTTCTACGCGTCGCAAAAGGGGCTTTTCACGCCCGAACCCTGAGCCGGGCCCGCTGCCGGCTGGCGCCTGCAGCCGATTCCGAGGTTTCGGCAAGTGCCCGGTGAAAACGGCGATTTGCGCTGCCGCCGGGTTGTCTTTAAACGTCGCAGAGCCGGAGCCTATGTCCGACGTGCCACAACTCGCCGAATTCGATCACGGCATCTGTGCCGTGGACACCCATTATTTGCGCGCGGGACTGGCTGCGAGTCACCTGATCGTCGAGAACGGTCACGTCGCGATCGTGGACACCGGTGCCAACAGCGCAGTGCCGCGACTGCTTGCGGCGCTGGAGCACAAAGGGCTCGATCCGGCGTCGGTCGACTATCTGTTTCTGACTCATGTCCACCTCGATCATGCCGGCGGTGCCGGACTGCTGATGCGCTCGCTGCCGCGTGCGGTGGCGCTGCTGCATCCGCGGGGTGCGCCGCATATGATCGATCCGGCTCGCCTTATCGCCGGTTCGCGGGCGGTTTATGGCGAGCAAAAATATGCCGAACTGTACGGCGACATCGCACCGATCGCTGCCGAAAGGGTACGGGAAGTGGCCGATGGCGAGCGGATCGATCTCGGTGGCAGGTTGCTCGAGTGCATGCACACCGAGGGTCATGCCCGGCATCACTACTGCATCGCGGATCCGACTGCATCCGCGGTTTTTACCGGCGATTCTTTCGGGATTTCCTATCGCGGTCTCGACACTGCTGCGGGACCGTTCATTCTGCCGACAACCACACCGGTGCAGTTCGATCCGGATGCGGCGCACGCGGCGATCGAGCGAATTCTCGGAACCGGCGCGGAATCGGTCTACCTGACCCATTACAGCCGCGTGCAGAACCTCGCGCCGCTGGCGCAGCAGTTGCATCGGGATCTGGATTTTTACGTGGCGTCGGCCGAGAGCGTTGCCGACGAAGAGGACAGAGCGGACAAGCTCGGCGCGGCACTGACCGGATATTACCGCGACAGGCTTGCAGCCCATGGCACCGATGATCCGCTGGCGGCACTCGATCTGCTGCGTATGGACATTCAACTGAATGTCCAGGGCCTGCTGGTATGGCTCAAGCGGCGCGGCGCCTTCTGAAGCGGAATATCCGCGCGAGGAGCAACATGAACAGGGAATTTACCGCATACCGGATCGAAAAAACGGATACTGGAACCGCTGCGGGTTTCCAGCAGATGCACATCGACGAGCTCACTGACGGCGATGTGCTGATACGCGCCGAATTCTCATGCATCAATTACAAGGATGCACTGGCTGCGACCGGCGTCGGGCGCATCCTGCGCCGGTTTCCGCTGAATGGCGGTATAGACGTTGCCGGGATCGTGGAGCAGTCGCAGGACGCGCGGTTTCAGCCCGGCGACCCGGTCCTGGTAACCGGGTGCGGGCTGGGCGAAGAATTTGACGGCGGGTATGCGCAGTTCGTCCGCGCGCGCGGAGACTGGGTGATCCCGATACCCGGGGGGCTCGACACCCGTTCGGCCATGGCGGTCGGAACCGCCGGCTTTACCGCCGCACTCGCGGTTCACCGGATGGAGCAGAACGGCCAGGCACCCGGTAACGGTCCGATCGCGATCACCGGCGCGAGTGGCGGTGTGGGCAGCATCGCGCTCGATATGCTTGCCGGTCGCGGTTACGAGGTGGTCGCGATAAGCGGTAAGAAGAGCGCGAAAGACTATCTCGAGACGCTCGGCGCCAGCCGGATACTGCATCCGTCCGACATCGATTTCGGGCAGCGGCCACTGGAAAAAGCGTTGTGGGCCGGGGCGGTGGACAATCTCGGCGGCGAGTTCCTGACCTGGCTTACGCGGACGACCGACTTCTGGGGAAATATCGCCAGCATCGGGCTCGCCTCGTCTCACGAACTGCATACCACCGTTATGCCGTTCATTCTGCGCGGTGTCAGTTTGCTCGGAATTAACTCGGTCGAGACGCCGCGGCCGCTGCGCGAGGCGGTCTGGGAGCGGCTCGCGGGAGATCTGAAACCGCCGCATCTCGATCTGATCGCGAGCCGCTGTATCGGATTCGATGAGTTGCCCGGGGCGTTCCAGGATTATCTCGATGGCAAGGTGACCGGGCGCACTATCGTGGCTATCCCGGCGTTCGCCTAGACGATAGTCCCGGCCACGCCAGCCGTGGCCTCATGCTAAACTAGCGGGCCTTTTTGTTGCGCTGCGGCGCGACTGGCATCGGGGGGTATTCATAATGTCTGGGACTGATTCCGCGGGACGCCGATTGCGGGCTGCACTTGAGCAGGAGCGGCCGCTGCAGGTCGTTGGCGCGATAAACGCGTTCAGTGCGCTACTCGCCGAGCAATCGGGTTTTCGCGCGATCTATCTGTCCGGCGCGGGCGTGGCTAATGCATCGTTTGGCCTCCCGGATCTGGGTCTGACAACATTGAACGACGTGTGCGAGGACGTACGCCGGATCAGCGGTGCAACGCGCTTGCCGTTGCTGGTAGACGCCGATACTGGCTGGGGCCAGGCTTTCATGATCAGCCGTACTATCCGCGAACTGATCCGTGCCGGTGCCGCCGGTTGTCATCTCGAGGACCAGGTCCAGGCGAAACGCTGCGGTCACCGGCCCGGCAAGGCGCTGGTGCCGCGCGAGGAGATGGCGGACCGGATCAGGGCCGCCGTTGATGGCCGCGACGACCCCGAATTCGTAATCATGGCGAGAACCGATGCCCACGCGGTCGAGGGCCAGGGGGCCGCGGTCGAGCGCGCACTCGCTTATGTCGAGGCGGGGGCCGACATGATTTTTGCCGAGGCGCTGACGACACTCGATGAGTATCGCGAATTCACGAACGCGGTAGGCGTTCCGGTACTTGCGAACATCACCGAATTCGGCAAGACCCCGTTATTCACGGTCGAGGAACTGGGCGATTCCGGCGTGGCAATGGTGTTGTACCCGCTTTCGGCGTTTCGCGCGATGAGCAAGGCCGCGCTGGCGGTCTACATCGGGCTGCGCGAGGCCGGAACGCAGCAGCATTTGCTCGGGACGATGCAGACCCGGGCCGAGTTGTACGACGTTCTGGGCTATCACGATTACGAACAAAAACTCGACGCATTGTTCGCCGAGGGCAAGGAGAAATAGGCCGGATGGGAAATGCGGCGCGGACATGGCGCTAATTGCAGAAGGGGATATCCGATGAGCGAGAAGAAAGGCGGTGGCCTGGCTGGAGTGACGGCGGGCGAAACGGCGATTTGTACCGTTGGCAAAGAAGGCGCGGGGCTGACCTATCGCGGTTACGACATTACCGACCTGGCCGAAATGGGCAGTTTCGAGGAAGTGGCCTACCTCCTTCATTATGGCAAGCTTCCCACCGTTGCCGAACTGGCCGCCTACCGCAAGCGGCTGAAGGGGCTGCGCGGCATGCCGGACGAGTTGAAGATTCTGCTCGAGGCCATTCCCGCTGAAACCCACCCGATGGATGTGATGCGCACCGGATGCTCGTTTCTCGGCAACCTCGAGCCTGAGGGTGACCCATCGAACCAGCACGACGTCGCGGACCGTCTCGTCGCGGTTTTTCCGTCGATTCTGTTGTACTGGCACAGGTTTCATAGCGACGGCAAACGCATCGACGTCGATACCCCGGACGACAGTGTCGCCGGGCACTTCCTGCACTTGCTGCATGACCGCGAACCCGCGGAAAGCCATCGCCGGACCCTCGATGTTTCGCTGATTCTGTACGCCGAGCACGAGTTCAACGCTTCGACGTTCACGGCGCGAGTCATTACCGCGACATTGTCCGATTTCCATTCCGCGATAACCGGGGCGATTGGCGCGTTGCGCGGCCCGCTCCACGGCGGCGCCAACGAGGCGGCGATGGAGCTGATCGAGCGGTTCGGCGACGCCGAGGCGGCCGCCGCCGGGGTGCGGGAGATGCTCGAGCGCAAGGACAAGATCATGGGTTTCGGCCATCGCGTTTACACAACGGTGGACCCGCGCAATGCCTTCAACAAGCGCATGTCAAAAACCTTGGCGCAAGAGACTGGCGACACCTGGATGTATGCGGTCTCGGAAGCGATCGAGAAGGTCATGTGGGACGAAAAGAAACTGTTTGCAAATGCCGATTTCTACTCGGCCAGCGCCTATCATTTCATGGGCATACCGACCTATCTGTTTACCCCGATTTTCGTCTGCTCGCGGGTAACCGGCTGGTCTGCTCATATCATGGAGCAGCGCGCCAACAATCGTCTGATTCGTCCGGGCGCCGACTACATCGGCCCCGCGTTGCAGAAATGGGTCGCGTTGGAAGAACGCGTCTGAAACCGAAACCCCAAGGAGCGATTCTTCGATGTCAGGAGTGGATATTCGTTCGGCGCAAAGGCCGGACCCCGATCAGGTTCTGGTCGACATAGCCGAGTACGTACTCGACACCAGCATCGACAGCAATGAGGCCTTCCGCACGGCGCGTCACTGCCTGATGGACACGCTTGCCTGCGGCTTTCAGGCACTCGATTACCCGGCCTGCACGAAGTTGCTCGGCCCGGTTGTACCGGGGGCGGTGATGCCCGGCGGCGCGCGTGTTCCCGGTACCTCGTACGAACTGGACCCGGTGCAGGCCGCGTTCAATATCGGCGCGCTGATCCGCTGGCTCGACTTCAACGATACCTGGCTGGCCGCTGAATGGGGCCATCCCTCGGACAATCTCGGCGCCATTCTCGCTGTCGCGGATTATCTGAGCCGGACCCGAATTGCCCGCGGCGAGGATCCGCTCACGATGCGGGACGTGCTGACCGGGATGATCAAGGCGCACGAGATTCAGGGCGTCCTTGCGCTGGAAAACAGCTTCAACCGGGTCGGGCTCGATCATGTGCTGCTGGTGAGGATTGCCTCTACCGCGGTAGTAACGGCCATGCTTGGCGGCGATCGCGACACCGTGATCAACGCGGTTTCGAATGCCTGGATAGACGGTGGCGCGCTGCGCACCTATCGCCACGCCCCGAACACCGGGTCGCGCAAAAGCTGGGCCGCGGGAGACGCGACCAGTCGCGCGGTGCGCCATGCGTTGATTGCGATGACCGGCGAGATGGGTTACCCGTCTGCGTTGTCGGCGCCGACCTGGGGCTTCTACGACGTGTTGTTCAAGGGGCAGCCGTTTACATTCCCGCAAGGTTTTGCCAGCTACGTGATGGAAAACGTGCTGTTCAAGATTTCCTATCCGGCCGAGTTCCATGCGCAAACCGCGGTCGAGGCGGCAATGACGCTGCACCCGCAGCTCGATGGACGGATCGACGATATCGCCAGGATCGTGATCGAGACCCAGGAACCGGGAGTGCGGATCATCGACAAGACCGGTCCGCTGGACAATCCGGCCGATCGCGATCACTGCATCCAGTACATGGTCGCAATTCCACTGTTGTTCGGACGGCTTGCTGGCCAGCGACTACGAAGACGAAGTGGCGACCGATCCGCGCGTGGATATGCTACGCGGCAAAATGGAAGTCTACGAGAACGAGCAGTTCACCCGCGATTACTACGATCCGGAAAAGCGCTTCATCGGCAATGCGGTGCAGGTGTTCTTCCACGACGGTTCCAGCACCGACCGGGTCGTGGTGGAGTTTCCGATCGGTCATCGCCGCCGGCGTGACGAGGGAATCCCGGTCCTGGTCGAGAAATTCCGCGCCAGCATCGGCCCCAAAATCACACCGCAGCAGTGGGAGTTGCTGGATGCGGTTTGTTCCGACCAGGCGCGTCTCGAGGCGACACCGGTCAACGAATTCATGGCGCTCGTAATCAGCGCCGGCTGAACGCGACGGTATGCGCCGCCCGAATTCGTTACCGTGAGTGAGGCGCGCGACCAGCTCGCGGCCGGGATCGAGGCGCTCGGGCTGACGGTGCCGCCGGCGGCGACGCAAAAGCTGGTCGATTATCTCGAGCTTCTGGCGCGCTGGAATCGGGTACACAACCTGACCGCGGTGCGCGATGTATCGCAGATGGTGCCGCGCCACCTGTTGGACAGCCTGGCCGTGTGGCCCCATGTCCGCGGAGCCAGTCTGCTCGATGTCGGCAGCGGTGCTGGTCTGCCGGGTTTGCCGCTGGCAATCGCAGATCCCGCTATCGAGGTTTGCCTGCTGGACGCCCGCGGCAAACGGATCGGGTTTCTGCGCCATGTCAAGACCGTGCTGGGTCTGGCCAACGTCAGCGTCGTCCACGCGAGGGTCGAGGACTATCGTGCAGAGCGCCGCTTTGATACCGTGATCGCCCGCGCCTTCTCCAGCATTGGCAATCTGCTCGCGGCCGCCGGGCACCTGTGTGCCGCCAACGGGCGAGTGCTGGCAATGAAAGGCGCGTATCCGGGCGAGGAAATTGCAGCAATGCCGGCTGGCTGGCGGCTGCAGCAGACTTTGCCCTTGCAGGTTCCGCTGCTCGACGAGCAACGGCACCTGCTGGTTTTCGAGGCGGAGTCCAGCGAGTGACGGCCAAACTGATCGCGGTTGCAAACCAGAAGGGCGGGGTCGGCAAGACTACGACCTGCGTTAACCTTGCGGCGAGCCTTGCGGCCACTCGGCGCAGAGTCCTGCTGATCGACATGGATCCCCAGGGCAACGCGACGATGGGCGCCGGGGTCGACAAGCGCGGACTGGAATTGACGGCGTGTGACGTTCTGCTGGGCGATGCCAGCGCCGAACAGGCGATGCTGGCGGTGGAACAGGGCGGTTTCCACGTCATTCCGGGCAACGAGGACCTGACCGCGGCGGAGGTTCAGCTGCTCAACGAGTTCGGTCGCGAGATGCGTTTGCGCAATGCGCTGGCCGATGTCCGCGCGCGTTTCGATTATGTGCTGATCGATTGTCCCCCGTCGATAAATATGCTGACGGTAAACGCGTTGACGGCGGCGGACAGCGTGCTGATACCGATGCAATGCGAATACTATGCGCTCGAGGGGCTGACGGCATTGATGGCGACCATCGAACAGCTGCGCCAGACGGTCAATCCTCACCTGCGGATCGAGGGCTTGCTGCGTACGATGTTCGATCCGCGTAATAACCTGACCAACGAGGTATCCGGCCAGTTGCTGGTTCATTTCGGAGACAAGGTCTTTCGCACGGTGATTCCGCGCAATGTGCGGCTTGCAGAGGCGCCGAGTTTCGGGGTCCCGGTCCTTTATCACGACAAGGACTCGCGCGGCGCGCTTGCCTATCTCGCGCTGGCCGGCGAGCTGATCCGCCGCGACGAGGCCGCCGCCGGTGCAGTCGCCGGGACGGCCTGAAATCCACAGCGTACAATTCTTCCCGCGCGGGCGGGACAGCTTATCGGAGTACTGAATAAATGGCGGCGAAACGCAAGACACTTGGGCGAGGTCTCGATGCATTGCTCGGTTCGGGTGCGCGGCCGGGTGGCACGGCCGCCAGCGACGGCGAATTTCGCCGGATCCCGATCGAATTGCTCCAGCGCGGGCGCTATCAGCCGCGTACCGATATGCGTCCGGAGAGTCTCGAGGAGCTTGCCGACTCGATTCGTGCCCAGGGTGTCGTGCAGCCGATAGTAGTCCGGGCGGTCGGTAGGGCCGAAGGCGGCGGCCCCGAAACTTTCGAGATCATTGCCGGCGAACGGCGCTGGCGAGCCGCGCAAATTGCCGGCCTCGCCGAGGTCCCGGCCGTCGTTCGTGAAGTTGACGACGAAGCCGCCGTCGCAATGGCGCTGATAGAGAACATTCAGCGCGAGAATCTGAACCCGCTCGAGGAAGCGACCGCATTGATGCGGCTGATAGAGGAGTTTTCGATGACCCACCAGCAGGCCGCGGAGGCCGTGGGGCGTTCGCGCGCGGCGGTCAGCAACCTGTTGCGCCTGCTCGAGCTCAGCGATGCGGTGAAGGGCATGGTCGAGCGGCGTGAGCTCGAAATGGGGCATGCCCGCAGTCTGCTGAGCCTCACCCAGGAGCGGCAGCAGGCGGAAGTGGCGCGGCTGGTCCACAAAAAGGGCCTTTCTGTTCGCGAGACCGAGGCGCTGGTGCGGCGCCTGCTCGAAGGCAAACAGCCCGCCGAGAAGCGCTCCAGCGCGCCAAAAGACCCGGATGTCCGTACCCTCGAGAACACGCTCAGTGAGCGTCTCGGGGCCCGGGTGGCAATCCAGAGCGGTGCCCGCGGCCGCGGCAAGCTCGTGGTCAGCTTCAATTCGCTGGAGGAACTCGAGGGCATCCTCGAACATATCAAATGAGGCCGGCGCGGCCCTCGTGCAGCGAAACTTTGTTGCATTGCTGTTAAACAAGTCCACGTTGCGTTGCAGCGAAACACGCTTACCCCTTATAATTCTGC
The DNA here is from genome assembly GCA_963699835.1 of uncultured Gammaproteobacteria bacterium. GTDB lineage: Bacteria > Pseudomonadota > Gammaproteobacteria > Steroidobacterales > BM003 > BM003. The sequence continues at coordinate 274,843 of CAVOVJ010000004.1, forward strand.
GGCTCGGGTTCGCCGGGGCAGTTGGCGATGAAATTACCAGTTCGCAGTACTCCCGCGAAAATCATTGTCGGCCAGCTCGGTGTGACCCTGGTCGGAGCGGTGTTTTGGCTGCTTCGCGGTGGCGCAGAGGCCGGGCTGGGAGCTCTTGCAGGAGGCGGAATCAGCGTTCTGCTCAGCGTCTATTTCGCGATCAAGGTGTTTGCACGGCCGGACAGTGATCCGCAGGCAATGCTAGGCACTTTTTTCAGGGCGGAGGCGCTGAAGCTGGTGCTGGCTGTGGTGCTTTTCTCGGCCGCAGCTATTTTTTTGAGTCACGTGTACGTGCCGCTGATCACGACATTTGTCGGGACGCTGGCCGTGTACTGGTTTGCTCTGCTGTTTACACGCTATGACACAGCAGGATTTGGAAGGTAGGGAAGCATGGCAAGTGCAAGCGGTGCGGGGCCAACTCCGACCGAATACGTCACCCATCATCTGACCCATTTATCTGTTGGTGAAGGTTTCTGGACCTTGCACCTCGATACCCTGTTTTTTTCCCTTCTTACCGGGTTTATTTTTATCGGGGTGTTCTATTCGGTGGCGCGCAAGGCCACAGCGGGCGTACCGGGCAAGATGCAGAATTTTGTCGAGGTACTGGTCGAGTTCGTCGACAATTCCGTCAAGGACGCCTTCCACGGACCGCGCGGATTCGTCGCGCCGCTGGCGCTGACGGTTTTCTTCTGGGTTTTCCTGTGGAATTTGCTCGACCTTATCCCGGTCGACCTGTTCCCCTGGCTCGCCAGCAAGATGGGTATCGAGTACTTGCGCATCGTGCCGTCGGCGGATCCCAATGCGACGTTCGGCCTGTCGCTGTCGGTGCTGGCGCTGATCATCATTTACAGTTTCAAAGGCAAGGGCGCCGGCGGGTTTCTCAGGGAGATGCTGTTCCATCCGTTCGGCAAATTCCCGCTGCTCGTCCCGTTCAATATCTTGCTCAACATAATCGAAATGATCGCAAAGCCGGTGTCGCTGGCGCTGCGGCTTTTCGGCAATCTCTATGCCGCGGAAATGATCTTCATACTGATTGCCATGCTGCCCTTCTGGGCGCAGTGGATCCCCGGGACTGCGTGGGCCATTTTCCACATCCTCGTGATTCCTCTGCAGGCTTTCATTTTCATGACATTGACTATTGTTTATCTGAGCCTCGCGTACGAGGAACACTGATTTTTTTATCCGTTAACACCTTGCGTTCCAGGGAGAACACACTATGGAAGCTTTGATTGCTCAAATTCAGGCGAACACCGCGATTGCGATCGGTCTCATTTTCGCTTTCGCCGCGCTCGGCACCGGTATCGGCTTCGGCCTTCTCGGCGGCAAGTTCCTCGAGGGTTCGGCGCGTCAGCCGGAGATGGCGCCGATGCTGCAAACCAAGATGTTCATCGTCGCCGGTCTGCTCGATGCGCTTTCGATCATCGGCGTCGCATTTGCTGCTTTGTTGATGTTCGGCAATCCGCTGCTCGCCGCGCTTGGCGGCTGATCATCGGGGTGTCTGTTCAACCTCCAAATTCTGAAACGGGGGAGAGATCGTGAACATCAATGTCAGCCTTATAGGCCAGATCATCACGTTCCTGGTGTTCGTCTGGTTCGTGATGAAGTTTGTCTGGCCGCCGATCGTCCAGGCTATGGCGGAGCGCGAGAAGCGTATTGCCGACGGTCTTGCCGCGGCTGAACGCGGCAAGCAGGAACTCCAGGCGGCGGATGTGAAGGTGGAGGAAATTTTGCGCGAGGCCCGGCACCAGGCGGCGCAGATCCTCGACAAGGCCAATAAACGCGGCTCCGAGATCGTCGAGGAAGCCAAGACGCAGGCGCGTACCGAGGGCGATCGTCTGGTTGCTGCGGCCAAGGCCGAAATCAACCAGGAGGTCTCGCGTGCGAGGGAGTCTTTGCGTGCCGAGGTCGCCAGTATCGCGGTCGCCGGCGCGAGTCAGATTCTTAAGAAAGAGGTCGATGCGGGGACGCATGCGCGTCTGCTCGATGACCTCGTAGCCGAGATGTAAGCAGCGGGAAAAGCAGAAATGGCCGAACGTGTAACGATCGCCAGACCCTACGCGCGCGCTGCTTTTGATCAAGCGGTTGAAGACGGTGCGCTGGATCAATGGTCGCAGCTGCTCGAGAATGCGGCGGCGGCGATCAGCGATCCCGACGCCAGACTGGCCGTCGCCGACCCGAGAATCGACAGCGGCGAGGTCGCCGGCGTCGTTATCGCCGTGTCCGGTGAGTCTGCCGGGGAGTTTGGCGCTAACTTCATCCGGCTGCTGGCGGAACAGCACCGCCTTGACCTGCTGCCGGAAATTGCGGGTCTTTTCGCGATGTACCGGGCTGAGCGGGAACGCACTATCGATGTCGAGGTGCAGTCCGCTTTCGAACTCGACGACGCCGCCAAATCGAAACTCGCCGCGGCGCTGCGCGAGCGTCTTGGCCGCGATGTCCGCCTCCACTGCGAGATCGATCAGGAACTGATCGGCGGCGTGGTCATACGCGCCGGAGATCTCGTGATGGACGGCTCGGTGCGGGACCGGCTTGCGCAGCTGGCCGACAACATAACCGCCTGATCGCAGGCCGGTAATCGAATAGTCAGAGGAAACAGTGATGTCTGTGAAGGCTTCCGAGATCAGCGAGCTGATCAAACAAAGGATCAAGAATTTCGAATCTCACGCCGAGGCGCGCGATGTCGGCACGGTGACGTCGGTTACCGACGGTATCGTGCGTATCTATGGCCTGGCCAATGTCGCCTACGGCGAGATGCTCGAGTTTCCGAAACAGACCTTCGGGATGGCATTGAACCTCGAACATGATTCGGTTGGCGCCGTTGTGCTCGGCGATTACAAACATATTTCAGAAGGCGATACGGTCAAAACCACCGGGCGCATTCTGGAAGTGCCCGTCGGCGATGCGATGCTTGGCCGAGTGGTCAACTCGCTCGGACAGCCGATTGACGGTAAAGGTCCGATCGAATCGTCAGTGTCCTCGCCAATCGAAAAAGTGGCACCTGGCGTGATCTGGCGCAAGTCGGTCGACCAGCCGGTGCAGACCGGTCTGAAATCCGTCGACTCGATGGTGCCGATCGGGCGCGGCCAGCGTGAGTTGATCATCGGCGACCGCCAGACCGGTAAAACGGCGGTGGCGATCGACACGATCATCAATCAGAAGGGCACCGGCATTAAATGTATCTATGTCGCTGTCGGTCAGAAAAACTCGTCGGTTGCCGGTGTGGTTCGCAAGCTCGAGGAGCACGGTGCGATGGATCACACCATTGTCGTGTCCGCCAGTGCTTCCGAATCTGCGGCGATGCAGTACATCGCGCCCTACTCCGGTTGTGCGATGGGCGAGTATTTCCGCGATCGTGGCGAGGATGCGCTGATCATCTATGACGATCTGACCAAACAGGCATGGGCTTATCGCCAGGTCTCGTTGCTGTTGCGGCGACCGCCGGGCCGCGAGGCCTATCCGGGTGATGTGTTCTACCTGCATTCGCGTCTGCTGGAGCGGGCAGCGCGGGTCAACGCCGAGTTCGTCGAGCGCGAAACCGGTGGCACGGTCAAGGGCAAGACCGGCTCGCTGACGGCATTGCCGATTATCGAGACCCAGGCCGGTGACGTGTCGGCATTCGTGCCCACCAATGTCATCTCGATTACCGATGGCCAGATCTATCTCGAGACGGATTTGTTCAATGCCGGTATCCGGCCGGCGATCAACGCCGGCTTGTCGGTGTCACGTGTCGGCGGCGCCGCCCAGACCAAGATCATCAAGAAACTCGGTGGCGGCGTGCGCCTGGCGCTTGCCCAGTATCGTGAGCTTGCGGCTTTTGCGCAGTTCGCGTCGGATCTCGACGAGACTACGCGCAAGCAGCTTGAACGCGGCCAACGCGTCACCGAACTGATGAAACAGAAGCAGTACTCGCCGTTGTCGGTGGGCGAAATGGCGATGTCGCTGTTCGCCGTCAACGAAGGTTACATCGATGACATTGACTCCGACAAAGTGGTTCCCTTCGAGGCCGCATTGCATGCGCACATGAAGGCCAATCATGGCGATCTGCTCGACAAGATCAATGCCACGGGCGACTACAGCGATGAAATCCAGGCCGGCCTCAAGGCGGTTGCCGAGGAATTCAAGAAGACCGGGGCGTACTGAGCGCGGACCGACTGAGGAGCATCACCGATGGCCGGTGCCAAGGAAATTCGTACCAAGATCAAGAGTATCAAGAATACTCAGAAGATCACCAAGGCCATGGAAATGGTCGCGGCGAGCAAAATGCGCCGCTCGCAGGAGCGCATTAATGCGACCCGGCCGTATGCCGAGCGTATCCATCGTGTGATCGGTCATCTCAACATGGCCACTCCGGACTATTCGCATCCGTACCTGGTGGAACGCGAGGCCAAGCGTGTCGGCTATGTGATCGTGTCCACCGATCGCGGGTTGTGCGGCGGACTCAATCACAACATGTTCAAGGCGGTGCTTGGTCATGTTGCCGAATGGCAGCAACAGGATGTGGGCGTGGATTTGTGCCTGATAGGGGCCAAGGCGGTGGCTTTTTTCCGCCGCTTTGGCGGGCGTGTCGTGTCGCAGGTAACGCATCTTGGCGATTCGCCGCATATCACCGATCTGATCGGTACCGTAAAGGTGATGCTGGATGCCTATATTGCGGGTGAGATTGACCGCTTGTTCCTGGTTCATAACGTGTTCGTCAATACGATGAGCCAGCGTCCCGTCATCAGCACGCTGCTTCCGGTCGAAACGGAAGACACCGAGGATTTGCAGGCGCACTGGGACTATATCTACGAGCCGAGTGCGATCGAACTGCTTGACGGTCTTTTGATGCGCTACATCGAGAGCCAGGTATATCGGGCGGCGCTGGACAACAATGCCTGTGAGCAGGCGTCGCGGATGGTCGCGATGAAGAGCGCCACGGACAATGCCGGCGACCTCATCGACAAGCTGCAGCTGATCTACAACAAGGCGCGCCAGGCGGCGATCACCCAGGAAATTGCAGAAATCGTCAGTGGCGCAGCCGCGGTCTGAGTACGCGGCGAGTCATTGCAAAGAGAACCATCGAGGAAAATGGCATGAGCCTAGGAAAGACAGTACAGATTATCGGTGCGGTGGTGGACGTCGAGTTCCCGAAAGACGCGCTGCCCAACGTCTATGACGCCTTGTTGATGGACCAACAGGGCCTGACGCTCGAAGTCCAGCAACAGCTCGGCGATGGCGTGGTTCGTGCCATTGCGATGGGTTCTTCGGAGGGGCTGAAGCGCGGTATGAAAGTGCGCAATACCGGTGAGCCGATTCAGGTGCCGGTAGGAACCGCAACGCTGGGCCGCATCATGGACGTGCTCGGTGAGCCGATCGACGAAGCCGGTCCTATCCCCACCGAGGCACGCTGGCCGATTCACCGGAGTGCTCCGAGCTATGAGGAACAGGCAACCTCCGTCGAGATTCTCGAGACCGGTATTAAGGTTATCGATCTGATCATGCCCATCGCCAAGGGCGGTAAGGTCGGGCTGTTCGGTGGCGCCGGCGTGGGCAAGACCGTGACGCTGATGGAGCTCATCCGCAACATCGCGATCGAGCACTCCGGCTATTCGGTGTTTGCCGGAGTCGGTGAGCGTACCCGCGAAGGTAACGACTTCTACCACGAGATGAAAGAATCCGGCGTCCTCGATAAGGTGGCGCTGGTATACGGTCAGATGAACGAACCGCCGGGCAACCGTCTGCGCGTTGGTCTCACCGGGTTGACGATGGCCGAGTACTTCCGCGACGAAGGCCGCGACGTGCTGATGTTCATCGATAACATCTACCGTTACACGCTCGCTGGCACCGAAGTCTCGGCGTTGCTGGGACGCATGCCTTCGGCGGTGGGTTACCAGCCGACGCTGGCCGAGGAAATGGGCGTGCTGCAGGAGCGTATCGCTTCTACCCGGACCGGATCGATCACGTCGTTCCAGGCCGTTTACGTGCCTGCCGACGATCTCACCGATCCGTCGCCGGCAACGACATTTGCTCACCTCGATGCAACGCTGGTGTTGTCGCGTCAGATCGCCGAGCTCGGTATCTACCCGGCCGTGGACCCGCTCGATTCCACCAGCCGCCAGCTCGATCCGCTGATCATCGGCGACGACCACTACGATACCGCGCGCGCGGTCCAGGCGACGTTGCAGCGTTACAAGGAGCTGCAGGACATCATCGCGATTCTCGGTATGGACGAGCTGAGCGAGGAAGACAAGCTAACGGTGTCGCGCGCCCGCAAGATCCAGCGCTTCCTGTCGCAACCGTTCTTCGTCGCCGAAACCTTCACCGGTTCCGAGGGCAAGTACGTGAACCTGCCCGACACGATTCGCGGGTTCAAGGGCATCATCAACGGCGAGTACGATCATCTGCCCGAGCAGGCCTTCTACATGGTTGGCCCGATTGAAGAAGCCGTCGCCAAAGGCGAGGGCATGAAGTAGTTCTGGGCTGATCCGGAGTCATCAGTATGGCGAAAAGTATTCGTGTCGACATTGTCAGCGCCGAGGGCGAGATTTACTCGGGCGAGGCAACAATGGTTTTTGCGCCCGCGATCATGGGCGAAATGGGTATCGCGCCGAACCATGCGCCGCTGCTGACGACGCTGCGCCCGGGTGAAGTGCGCGTTCGCGACACGGATGGCGAGGAGCAGTTTTTCTTCGTCACCGGTGGCGCGCTGGAAGTGCAGCCTTTTATGGTTACCGTGCTGGCTGACACAGCGCTGCGCGCCAAGGATCTCGATGAGGCGGCCGCGCTCGAGGCCAAGAGCCGTGCCGAGGAAGCGTTGTCCGAGCAAGCCGATGATATCGACGTCGCCACCGCGCAAAGCGAGCTGGCGATCATTGCGGCACAGCTCAAGACACTGGAAAAGCTGCGCCGCCAGGCCAAACGCTGACTCGGGCTGGTACGGGACGCGCGGCCGCAGACAATGGGGTATCTCTATTTCGGGTCGCGCACGGACCCGGAATCCTCACCGCCGACAAGCGGCGTGATCGATCCAGCCGAACTTGTCGCTGCTGGCAGCGCCGGCGGGCGGGCGGCCGACATCGCGCGTTCGACAGCCTGTCCGGGCGGTTGGCTTTATCATTGCGTTTCTTTGCCGGCGACCAGATAGCGTTGCCGTTTCGATGGAGTGAAGCATGGCACTTAGCGTCGTGATTCTGGCCGCGGGCCAGGGAACGCGGATGAAAAGCGTATTGCCGAAGGTACTGCAGCCGCTGGCCGGGAGCCCGATGCTCGGGCATGTGCTGGAAACTGCGGCGCGACTCGATGCCAGTTCGACCCATGTCGTTTACGGGTTTGGCGGCGAACGGGTCGTCGAAGCATTCCCCGGGAGCGACGTCAACTGGGTCCTGCAGGCGGAACAACTCGGCACCGGGCACGCAGTGGCGCAGGCGATTCCGCATATCGCCGATGAGGACATCGTGCTGGTGCTGTGCGGCGATGTGCCGCTGATTCGCGCCGAATCGCTGCAGCCATTGGTAGACGCGGCGCGGGCCGGTGCGGCTGTGTTGACCGTGGCGGTGGATGATCCGCATGGATATGGCCGTATCATCCGCGACGATACCGGGCAGGTGCTGCGGATCGTCGAGGAACGCGATGCGAACGACGCCGAGCGCCAGGTCAACGAAATCAATACGGGCCTGATCGCGGCGCGCGCGGATCGCCTGCGGCGCTGGCTCGCGGCGCTGACCGCTGACAATGCCCAGGGTGAGTACTATCTGACCGACATCGTTGCCATGGCCGTGGCGGAGAATGTGCCGGTCGCCGCGGTGAAAACCGCCAGTGTAGACGAAGTGCTCGGTATCAACGATCGCATACAGCTTGCCGCAGCCGAGCGGCTTTTGTGTCTGCGGCGAGCGCGCGATCTGATGCGACACGGTGTAACAGTTGCCGACCCTGCCCGCCTGGATGTGCGGGGATCGGTGCAATGCGGGCGCGACGTGTTTATCGATGTCAATGTCATTCTCGAGGGCGAGGTCGTGCTCGGCGACAACGTTCGAATCGGAGCGAATGTCCGCCTGAAAGATGTACATCTGGGCGCTGCGACCGAGGTGCTCGACAACAGCGTGATCGAATCGAGCCACGCCGGCTCGGGGTGCGTGATCGGGCCGTTCGCCCGGGTCCGCCCGGGGACCGAACTCGCGGCCTCGGTAAAGGTGGGCAATTTCGTCGAGATCAAGAAGAGCCGGGTCGGCGAGGGCAGCAAGGTCAATCATCTGACCTATGTCGGCGACAGCCTGATTGGAGAGACCGTCAATGTCGGCGCCGGCACGATTACCTGCAACTACGATGGTGCCAACAAGCACCGGACGACGATCGGCGATGGCGCATTTATCGGCTCCGGGGCGATGCTGGTCGCGCCGGTCGATATCGGTGCCGGGGCAACGATCGGTGCCGGGTCGGTGATAAGCAAGGAAGCGCCGGCGGGTGAGCTTACCGTTGCGCGTGCACGCCAACGCAGTATCCCCGGCTGGCAGCGGCCGAGAAAAGACACCGCGGGGAAATGAGACCTGGATCGATGCGGGTTGCAGCCGGGTTTTTGCATAATGGAAAGCTACTACGCAACGGAGGGCGTCTGGGCCTATGTGCGGGATAGTCGGAGCAGTTGCTGAAAGAAACGTCGTCCCGGTGCTGATGGAAGGTCTGCACCGCCTCGAATATCGCGGTTACGATTCGGCCGGGCTGGCCGCGCTGGACGAGGCCGGCAAGCTGGATCGCCGGCGCACGCTCGGCAAGGTCGGCATCCTCCAGGCCGCGCTGGATTCGGCGCCGGTCAGTGGTCACTGCGGTATTGCGCATACCCGCTGGGCCACCCATGGTGAGCCGAGCGAGCGCAATGCCCATCCGCACCTGTCGGTCGGTGGCGATCTCGCCATTGTTCACAACGGCATCATCGAGAATCACGAAAAGCTGCGTGCCGCGCTTATCGAGGACGGCTACGCCTTCGATTCGGAAACCGATACCGAGGTGATCGCCCACCGGATTCACTATCATCTTGCGCGCGGCTGCATGTTCGTCGCGGCGGTGCAGAAGACGGTAGCGGAGCTTGAGGGCGCCTATGCCCTCGCCGTTCTCAGCGAGAAGAACCGCGACGAGCTGGTCATCGCGCGTGCCGGTGCGCCGGTGGTAATCGGAATCGGCATCGGCGAGAACTTCGTCGCCTCCGATGTTTCGGCATTGTTGCCAGTCACCCGCAAATTCATCTTTCTCGAGGAGGGCGACATCGCCCACGTCCGGCGCACCGGCGTGACGATCTACGATGCAAATGGTGAGGTTGTCGAGCGCCCGGTGCGCGAGAGCGAGCTGGCCGCCGATGCGGTCGAGCGCGGCGAGTTTCGTCACTACATGCTCAAGGAGATCTACGAGCAGCCGGTCGCCATCGCGAACACGCTGGAAGAACGCATAGCCGGCGGCAGGGTTCTCTCGGCGGTGCTGGGCCCGCGCGCCGAGATCCTGCTGGAAAAAGTCGAGGCGGTACATATTGTCGCCTGTGGTACCAGTTACCATGCCGGCCTGGTGGCGCGCTATGTCATCGAAGATTTGTGCGGTATTTCGTGCCGGGTCGAAATCGCCAGCGAATACCGCTATCGCTCACCGGTCGTCGGGCGCAACACGCTGTTTGTAACCATTTCGCAGTCCGGAGAGACCGCGGATACGCTGGCTGCTTTGCGGCGCGCGTTGACGCTGGGGTATCTCGGTACCCTGTCGGTGTGCAACGTCCCGGAGAGCTCGCTGGTCAGGGAATCCGACCTCGCGCTGATGACCCGGGCCGGGCCGGAAATCGGGGTCGCCTCGACCAAGGCGTTCACCACGCAACTCGCCGCGCTATCGATGCTGACGCTGTTACTGGCGCGTTATCACGGCATGCCGGAAGAACGCGAACGGGAACTCACCCGCCAGCTCGAAGCCGTGCCCGCGCTGGTCGAGAGGGCGCTTGCGACTAGTGATGCGATTCGCGAACTGGCGGAGGATTTCGCCGACAAGGACCATGCTTTGTTCCTCGGGCGTGGCATCCACTACCCGATCGCGCTTGAAGGCGCGTTGAAGCTCAAAGAGATTTCCTACATTCACGCCGAGGCCTATGCCGCGGGCGAGTTGAAGCACGGCCCGCTCGCGCTGGTCGATGCGGATATGCCCGTTATCGCGGTTGCACCGAACGACCAGCTACTGGAAAAGCTGAAATCGAATCTGCAGGAAGTCAAAGCACGCGGCGGACAACTCTACGTCTTCGCCGACCCGAAGGTAAATATCGGCGATGAAAATGGCACGCGGGTATTGACGATGCCCGACTCGGTTGAGTCGTTCCAGTCGCCGATTATCTATACCCTGCCGCTGCAACTGCTCGCCTACCACGTGGCCGTGCTGAAAGGTACCGATGTGGACCAGCCGCGCAACCTGGCCAAGTCGGTGACGGTCGAATAGTTGCTCGCGGCAGTCGGAGTGCTTTTTTGCATTAATAACTGTCGGATTGCATTAGTAGTTGTCGGAAAAATTCCCAACTCGTTGATCGAAGGTGGAAATTGCACGAAGGATTGCAATTAAGGTTGTCGGAGGTCGGCCTCAACGGCCGCTTTGAGTCGGATACCGGCCTACTAGGTAATTCAGGGTAAAATGGCGGCTACTGACTCAAAGCAGACGCTCGAATTCGTGCTCGACCGAAATGACATTTCGATTTGCTCACGCTGAAGACTTCATCGGACTAACTATTCTCGAAGTTGCTGAGTCTCCTGAGTCGGCTAGCGATGCTGAACTGCAAGTAGAGGTTTGGTCTTCCCCGGGCTCGGCGCGCGACACCTTGGAAAGGATCGCTTCCAGCAATGGCGTCATGAGGCCCAGCCGCCGCATCTGGATGATCGCGTTCCAGACCGGTTCGAATTTCTTCCAGCCGCCCGTGTACAAGAAGTGCTTCAGCTTGTGCTTCGTCGTGCAGTGGAAGAGGCTGCTCCTGATGATCGCGCTCCAGCGATAAAACTGCTCGTACGACGAATCGTAACCAGTCTTCAATTCCTCGGCCGTCATGCCTCTCGGCTCGAACACAACGTGGCGCGTGTCGTACAGGTTCCAGTCGCGCGTCAGCATGCGGCCGGCATCGTCCATTTCCCGGAAGAACCCGGTGTCGGGGTAGGGGGTCGCAATATGAAACGTTGCGGTGGTGATACCGCGTTCGATCGCCCAGTCGACCGTGCGCTCGAAGACGTCGGGCCTGTCGCCGTCCAGGCCGAATACGAAGCTGCCGTTGATCATGATGCCGAGGTCGTGCAGACGATCAATGGCTGACTGGTAGTCGCGCCCGAGGTTCTGTTTCTTGCGGCTCTGCCTGAGATTTGCCGCGTCGAGGCTTTCGAAGCCGACAAACAGGCTGCGCAGGCCGGCGTCGGCCGCCCGTTCGATCAGGCCGCCGCGCAGAATCGAATCGACGGTCGCGGCGCCCTGGAAGATACGCCCCATGCCGCGCATGCCCTCGAACAGGCTGCCGGCGAATCGCTGGTGTCCCAGCAGGTGGTCGTCGAGAAAGTACAGGTGCCGGCCCGGCAATCGCTCGATCTCGGCGAGCGCATCGTCGACCTGCTGCGTGTAGAACGACTTGCCGCCCTTGAAGAAGGCGTCCTTGTAGCAGAACGTGCAGTGATAGGGGCAGCCGCGGGTGACCACGATAGAGTTCGGCACGAGATAGCGTTCGCGCTCTATCAGGTCGCGGCGGATGGGCGGGACGCCCCGCAGCGTGCGCTCATCGCCGACGTAGACGGGCTTCGGTGCACCGCGTCGGAAGTCGGCAAGAAACTGTGGGAAAGACGACTCGGCCGGGCCGAGAAAGATGCAATCGGCGTGCGCGGCGGCTTCGTCGGGAAGTGACGTGACGTGCAGCCCGCCGAGAACGACTAAGACGCCCTTCGCACGATAGTGATCGGCGATCCGGTATGCGCGATAGGCGTTGGTGATGTAGACCTGGATAGCGACGACGTCCGGCGTATCGGACAGGTCCAGTTTCTGGACGTGCTGGTCGACAATCTCGGCATCGTCCCCGTCGTCGAGATACGCCGCAAGCGTTGCGAGCCCGAGCGGCGGAAACAGCGAGTACTTGATGGGCCGCCAGAACGGGCTCTCCGCTTCGGTGAGCGCCGGCAGAATGAATTTGATCTTCATCGCCGGGGAGCATAGCTTGCCGACGATGGCCCGAACAGGATTGACGTCACACGATATCCGTTGCGTTAATGGATGAACGGCCGCTTCTGGCCGTTAGCGGCCCCTCGAATCCGGCTTGGGTGAGCCCGTTGAGTGGCCGGTTTGAATAAAAGCAGCCATTTGGTCTCCGACAAGTTCAATTACAAGAAACGCGCATTCGGAGAGCCGGATATCAAAGGCTTATAGCCTGATTTCCGACAGCTTTAATCACGAGAAAGCAGGAGTTCTGTCAGGTACTGGCCAATAACCATTGTTCCGATGACGACGATGAAGAGCTCGAGTAGCGCCGTACTGCACTTTCGTTTACCCAAATCCCTGACTATCCGCTGAACAATCAAGGCCCTTCCCTCGTTGCAGTGCGGCAGCTTAGCTAACAAGAGGGTAAATTCAATCGGCACGGCAATCGAACGAGGGTTGCTGGCCGAGCCATCTCTGAGGGCGGATCGGAACCGCACCTGAGCAGATTATTCTCGTTGTCGTTTTCTCATTGTGCCTTCGTACCAGAATCGACGATTTCAATCCGTTGCACTGCGCGAGAAGGTCAGGATTGAGAGTCTACGCCTGCGCCAGCTGGGGCTACCGCATGAGCCAGCTCCGGACACCTTTAATCAACGGGTTAGAATCGAGTTGACGAGACTTTTGGTTACGCTCAATCGAGAGTGGGATACACTGTCGGGGACATTGGCAATGCTTCGACTGACTCAGATGATCCGATTTGCCCCCCTGCTTGGCGTGCTCCTGCTGCTTGGCGGCTGCAGCACCTTCACGATCGATACCCGTTACGACAAGGACTACCGATACAACGAGCTGCGCAGTTTCAGCTGGAGCAACCTCGCTCCGGACATTACCGGCGATGCCGAGTATGCGCGACCGGAAGTCGACGAGGCTATCCGGGTCGATTTGGGTCGCGCATTCGAGGCGCGAGGGTTTCGCGAGGCCGCAGACGCAGAATCGGCGGATTTTCTAATCGCCTACCGCCTGCTTATCGAAAACCGCTCGTCCGAGCGGGTACTGAATGACGGTTACGAAGTCGGACCCGGTTGGGGCCCGGAAGGGATCGACGCGCGACAGTACGCGCACAAGACCCAGGAGACTTTTGTCATTGAGTACTCGGAAGGCACGATGGTCGTCGATGTATTCGAGCCCGAAAGTCGTCGCCTGCTTTGGCGCGGCTCGGTCCAGGGCGAACTGCACGAGGCAGAGGATTGGGCAAAGCGCCGTCTGCGTCTGCAACGGGCGATACGGGATCTGCTGAAGAAGTTTCCGCCGAGCTGAGATACGGTCAGCGGATCAGCGAGCGGTCGCGCTGGCCTGGGGCTTGACGAGACGATGTTCGGCCAGCGCAATCACGTTCTCCAGTGTTTCCTCCGGCCAGGTAAAACACTCCGGTCGGCGGCGTAATGCGAGCCCGAGGTCATCGCCACGATCGGCAATTTTCCGCAGGTACTCGAGGTTCTGCTCGATCGCCATCAGGTACGGATTGGCACCGTCGAACAAAACACTGGCGTATTGATAGACGCGGTCGAAGCTGCTATCGAGCCGGGTCTTGACGCTGTTGCGATAAAAGTCATCGGTCTTCTTAAGCAAGTCATCGCCTGACCTGTAATTGACCGTTTCGTTGCCGTGACCGTCCTTTTCTATCGCGATACCTGCGAGGACGAACTCCGGGTACAGGCGGTCGCGACACTTTTCGAGATAGCAGCGGTCGGCCATTTGTGCCATCAGGTCGGCGGTGCCGAGCAAATGACCGAGACGACGGTCCTTCGGCTCGGTCACCCGAATCTGTTCGGGCCGGACTTCGTAACCGCTGAAATGGACGATCTGCGCCGCAGTCGCGGCGAAATCCGTAAATCCGATCCGCGGCATATAGTGTTCGAGAAATTTTGCACTGCGGCTGACATGAAAGCTGGTGACTTCGGCGCCGTTGCTGAATTCGTCGTCGTCACGCTTGCGAATGTAGCCCGCATCGTGGAACAGAGATGTCACCAGTGCTACCACTGCACGGCGCGGACCGAGCTGGTCGCGTATAGGATTCGACATTTCGAAACCCGCGATGAGTCTGGCGTTTGCCAGAGTCATGTCCAGCGTATGCTGGATATCGTGGTACACGGTGTCGCACCCGTAGTATCCCGGGTACTCACCGTTGAAGAGCCGCTGGAAATCGAGGAATGCGCGGCTGACTGGTTTGAACGAGTCGCGCGGGTACAGGCCGCTGAAAATTCCGTGCACGGCCGCGCACACGGCTGATGGTGAACTCACCCTGACCGTGTTCGTGACGTCATAGTCGTTGCGCCGCTCCGCCAGTCGCTGCGCCCAGAGCGATTGTTGTTGTAATTCGGACACCTGACGAAGTCTATGGAAAAGTTATGCTCTCTGCCAACCCAGTTTCGGACATAACCGGCGATTTATTGTTGTTTTTTCGCCTATTTCCCGAATTCGGCAATGACGGGAGTGTGATCCGACGGTCTTTCCCAGGCGCGGGGCTCAATGTCGATGTCACAATTGCGGCAGTCGGCAGCGAGGCTTTCGGTCGCCAGCATCAGGTCGATCCGGAGGCCATTATTGCGCCGGAACGCGCCGCGCCGGTAGTCCCACCAGCTGTATTTCCCGTCCGCCTGCGAAAAACGCCGGAACAGGTCCTCCAGGCCGAGTCCCAGCAATTTTGTCAATGCTTCCCGCTCCGGCGGGCTCACGTGCACCGATCCTTCCCAGGCCGCGGGGTCATGGACATCGCGGTCCTCCGGGGCAATGTTGTAATCGCCCATTACCAGCAGCCGCGGATAACGTGCGATTTCCTTTTTCAGGTAGTCATGTAGCGCCTGAAGCCAGCCCATTTTGTAGACGAACTTGTCGGAGTCCAGCGCCTGCCCGTTCGGCACATAGATATTGACGACACGGGTTGCGCCATAGGTCGCGGCGACAAACCGGCGCTGTGGATCTTCGATACCCGGGAGATCGGTCATTACGTCCGCGCCGGGCAGCCGCGAAAGCAGCGCAACACCATTGTAGGTGCGTTGTCCGTTGACGATGGCCGTGTATCCCGCTGCACTGATTTCCTCAATCGGGAAATCCTCATTCGGTTGCTTGATTTCCTGCAGGCCGAGCACGTCCGGTTCACTCGACTGCACCCAGTCGAGGACCTGCGGCAAGCGCACGCGCAACGAATTGACGTTCCAGGTGGCGATGCGCATTGCAGATCTCCTCCGGGTCAGGCTGCCTTGTTGATGCCGCATTGTTCGAGCAAGGGTTCGAGCTTCGGCTCGCGACCACGAAATGCAACATAGGCGGCCATGGCATCGCGGGTGCCGCCGACCTCGAGGATTTCACCGCGAAATCGGGCAGCAGTAGCGGGGTCGAATACCCCGTTTTCGGCGAACGCGGCGAACGCGTCGGCAGCAAGAACTTCGGCCCACTTGTAGCTGTAATAGCCGGCCGCATAGCCACCGGCGAATATGTGCGAGAAGCTGCTGGGGAAGCGGTTGAATGAGGTATCCGGGACCACGGCTACCCGGTCCCTGATCTGGCGCAGGATTTCCAGTACCCGCGGTTTGTTGTGCGGGTCATATTCGGCATGCAGGCGAAAATCGAACAGCGCGAATTCGAGCTGACGCACCATCTGCATGCCGCCAAGAAAGCTGCGCGTGCTCAGAAGGCGCTCGAACAGCTCGTCCGGCATCGGTTCTCCGGTCACATAATGACCGGAAATCCACGGCAGAACCTCGCGGCGCCAGGCAAAGTTCTCCATGAATTGACTCGGCAGCTCTACGGCATCCCACGGCACGCCGTTGATGCCGGCAACGCTTGGAATGTCTACCCGGGTCAGCAGGTGATGCAGCGTGTGACCGAACTCGTGGAAAAGCGTTACCACGTCATCGTGATTGAGCAACGAGGCCGAATTGCGCACCGGCGGCGGAAAGTTGCAGACCAGGTAGGCCACCGGCAATTGCAGACGGGCGCCGAGCTTCTTGCGCACAGCGCATTCGTCCATCCACGCGCCGCCGCGTTTGTGTTTGCGGGCATATAGGTCGACATAAAAGCCACCAATCTGCTCGCCGGCATCGTTGCTGATCTCGTAGAAAGCGACGTCCGGGTGCCAGACCTCGACACCGTCGCGACGCGCTATCTTCAGTCCGAACAAGGTCTTTGCCACAAGGAACAGGCCATCCAGAACCCGTTCGCTTGGAAAATAGGGCCGCAGCGCCTCGTCGGAGATCGCAAAGCGCTCGCGCTTCAGCCTTTCGCCGTAGAAACTGATATCCCAGGCCTGCAGTTCGTGCCCGGCTAGTTCCTGGAGTTGCGCAATGTCGCGACGTGCAAGCTCTACGCTGCGGTCGGCGAGATCCTCGAGAAACGTAAGGACATCGGTAACCGAGCCGGCCATCTTGGTCGCGAGCGACAACTCACAGTAGTTTTCGAAACCGAGGATGACCGCGGCTTCATGGCGCAGGCGCAGTATCTCGTCGATGACCGCGGAATTGTCCCAGCGTCCGGCATGCGGGCCCACATCGGAGGCCCGGGTCGACCATGCTTCGTGAAACACGCGCCGCAGGTCGCGATTTTTTGCATGGGTAAGCACCGCGTGATAGGTCGGGTAATCGAGCGACAACAGGAATCCACTGCGGTCCTCGTGTCTTGCGGCGTCGCGGGCACGCTGACGGTCAATGTCGGGAAGTCCATCGAGATCGCTCTCGTCGTCTGTGTGCCATTGGAACGCGTTCATCGAATCGAGCACATTTTCCTCGAAGCGGGACCCGAGCTGGGCAAGCTCCTGCATGATCGCCTTGAAGCGGGATTTATCATTCGCGGGCAGATCGACGCCGGCGAGATGGAAATCGCGCAGCGCGTCGTCGATGACTTTTTGCTGAGTGGCGTCGAGCGCGGCGTATTCGTGAGCCGCGATGTATTTATAGGCCTTGTACAGGCGCTCGTTTTGCCCGAGTTCGGTCGCATAGGCCGTGATGTGAGGCAGGCACGAATTGTGGGCATCGCGTAACGCTTTGCTGTTTGCCACCGCATTCAGGTGGCGCACCGGCGACCACACCCGGTTGAGACGGTCTTCCATTTCCTCGAGCGGCACGACGATACGGTCCCAGCTGGGTGCCGACTCCGAGTCGAGCAGCCGCTCCAGATCTGCGCGGTTCGCCTTGAGCACCGAGTTGATCGCTTCTTCAACATGCGCCGGTTCGATGCTCTCGAAACTCGGCAGACCTTCGCTTATCAACAACGGATTGGTATTCGACATGATTGCCCTTTCCCTCGGATGAGGCCGAATTCTAGCTGGTGCCGGGCGCTATTTCAGGCGCCAATGCGCAGTGCAAAAAGCCAGGCGAGGATTCCGATGCTGGCGATGAAACCCGCGCCGCTGGCGAACGCAGCGAAGCGCCAGCGCCGGGTCAGGCTGTCCTGCTCGCCTACCGCGAGCAGAAACGGGCGCCGGTCCTGCGGATGGCCAAGCACCGGGACGCGCGGCAAATGCGGCTCGTCGGCGCGCTCCCGGCGCACCTGTTCCAGCGCCTGCTCGCGTGCCCGCTCCCATTCCCCGGTGCTGATCTCGCGGTCGCCGTCGCTGTCGAATCGCTCGATGAGCCCGCGTTGATCGCGTTTCCATTCGGCCAGCAGCGCGCGCAACTCTTCGCTCTCGGAGAGACCCTGCGCGGCATCGTGACTACGGAGGAATCCGATGGCATGTAATGGATCGCCGATTTCGATGCGCCGTTCCGTGTAGCGGTAGCGGCTGCCGAGCGTGGTTCTGAATCGAGCCCGTTTATCGCCGTCGGCACGACGCCGCGAATCACTGGTCCAGGTATTGCGCCTTGCGGTGCGGACGATAGCCCCTTCGGGGTCGACGATACATGTGCCGGTAGCATCGCGAACACCGAAAATCGCGTCACTGACACCGCTGTCGATCGAGCGCCAGCCATGACCGCCGCGGCTGCGTTGTTCGCGCTCCTCGACGCGGTATGACCACCATGCGCAGGTTTTTCCACTAAGAGGCGCCTTGATCGGTTCGCCGGGCAGCGCATAGGCTTCGCCAGCGAGTTCGAGATATCCCTGCGACGCCGAGCGGATCTTCGATGTCGGAGTGTCAGCGGCGAGGTGGGTGTGATGCAGCATCCGCCGAAACACGTACAGGCAGAACACGGCTACTGCGATGGCAACCGCTGTGACGAGCGCGAACTGGAAATCGGAAAGGTTGCGCAAATGTTCAGTCAATCGCGGCTCCCCCGGCAATCAGGCGAACAGCGCCTTGACGTCGACGTCGGCCGTTTGCGCCTCGGAGAACTCGAGCAGTTCGGCCTTGCGGAAACTGAAAAGACGCGCCACGATCAATTGCGGAAACTGATCTATCCGGATGTTGTTGGTATTGACGCTGTCATTGTAGAGCTCACGCCGGTCTGCAATGCTCTCCTCGAGTTCGGTTATGCGTCTTTGCAATTTCAGGAAGGACTCATTGGCCTTCAGCTCGGGATAATTCTCGGCCAGAGCGAACAGGCGCCCGAGATCGGATCGCAGTGATGTCTCGGCATCGCCGAGGGCGTCAAGATCGGCGCTGGTGCGTGCGTTGTCGATCGCACTGCGGGCGCGCATTACGCCCTCGAGGGTTTCGCGCTCGTGGCGCATGTAACCTTTGCAGGCCTCAACGAGTTTTGGCAACTCGTCGTGCCGCTGCACCAGGAGAACATCGATATTCGACCAGTTTCGGCGGACGTTTTCGCGGAGAAAGATAAAGCCGTTATAGATGACGATAAAGTAAACTGTCAGAACGATGAAAGCCGCGCCGAAAATGGAGGCGAGAACCATAATGGCATACCTGAAAGGCGGAAAAACCGCGCGAATTATAGCATTCGGCAACCAATGCCGGTCCGGTGAAAGCGAATGAGCAGGCATTACGATCTGGTTTCCGTGGGTGGCGGCAGCGGCGGGCTGGCTTGCGCCCAGCGGGCGGCCGAATACGGGGCGCGAACCGCGGTAATAGAAAACGGGCCACTGGGCGGCACCTGCGTCAACGTGGGCTGCGTGCCGAAAAAAGTCATGTGGTATGCAGCGCAGCTCGCGCATGCCGTCGACGATGCGCCCGCATACGGATTCGGCGTCAGTGCGAATGGTCACGACTGGGCGGCACTGAAGGCAAAGCGCGATGCTTATGTAAAACGCTTGAACGGGATTTACGAAAACAACTTGTCACGGCGTGAGGTCGATTATCTGCGTGGCACGGCGAGATTTACCGGCGCGAGCTCGCTGGAGGTCGACGGTGAGCCGGTCAGCGCCGACCATATCGTTGTGGCAACCGGCGGGCGCCCGATCGTGCCGCCAATCCCGGGTGCGGAGTTGGGCATCACCTCTGACGGTTTTTTCGATCTCGAGCAGATGCCCCGGCGGGTTGCGATTGTTGGCAGCGGCTATATTGCGGTGGAATTCGCCGGTGTGTTGCGTGCACTCGGAGCCGAAGTTTCGCTATTCGTCCGTTTTGACAGCGTGCTGCGTTCATTTGATTCGATGTTGCAGCGGGGGCTGATGCAGGCGCTGACCGACTCCGGGGTCGAAATCGTTTCTGCATTTCGTCCGGCAGCTGTTACGCGTGGCAGTGCAGGGCTTGATCTTGCGGCCGAAGACGGGCGGGTCTTTGCCGGCTTCGAAGCACTGATCTGGGCGGTCGGGCGCAAGCCCAATACCGCGGCACTCGCTTGCGATGCCGCCGGCCTGGAACTCGATGGCGCGGGTTTTATTCCTACCGATACCTTCCAGAACACCAATGTCGATGGCATCTATGCGATCGGCGACGTTACTGGCCGCGCCGCTCTCACACCGGTGGCGATAGCGGCCGGACGTCGTCTCGGTGACCGTCTGTATGGCGGTCAGAGCGAACGCCATTTGTCTTATGACGACATACCTACCGTGTTGTTTACTCATCCGCCCATCGGCACCATCGGCCTGACCGAAGCGGCTGCGCGCGAACAATACGGCGATGCGATAAAGGTCTACACGTCGAGTTTCGTGCCGATGTATCACGCGATGACCGAGCACAAGCCAAAAGCGTCGATGAAACTGATTACGGCCGGCGCCGAGGAGCGCGTCGTCGGTTGTCACGTGATCGGCGACGGTGCTGACGAAATGATGCAGGGATTCGCCGTGGCGATAAAGATGGGGGCATGCAAACGGGATCTCGACGATACCGTTGCGATTCATCCGACCTCTGCCGAGGAACTGGTGACGCTGCGGTGACGCCACCGGATCCGGTGCGCGCCTACCAGGACCGCTGGCCACAAATCGGCGAGCGCGTTTTCATCGATCCCAGCGCCGTTGTGATCGGCGCGGTCACGCTGGGCGACGATGTATCGGTATGGCCTACCGCTGTCGTGCGCGGTGATGTCGAGAGCATCGCGATCGGGGCGGCCAGCAATATCCAGGATGGCGCGATTCTTCATGTCACCCATGACGGGCCGTTCAGCCGCGGCGGGCGGGCGCTCGAAATCGGCAAGCTGGTGACCGTCGGCCACCGCGCTACGCTGCACGCCTGCAGCATCGGTGATCGCTGCCTGATCGGAATCGGCGCAATCGTGCTCGACGGTGCGGAAATCTGCGCCGATGTGCTGATTGCCGCGGGTTGCCTGGTACCGCCGCGAAAACGCCTTGAATCGGGCTATTTGTACGCCGGATCACCGGCGCGACGAATACGCGAATTGAGCGGTCGCGAAGTCGAACAACTCAGGTATAGCGCGGAACACTATGTCCGGATCAAGGACAGTTACCGCGGGGACGGCGGCGCGCCCTAGGCGGATTGGAGTCGCGCTATCACGGAGCCGGTTTCGGGGCGCCGGCCATGCCAGAACTCGAACGACTCGGCAGCCTGTTCGACCAGCATTCCCCATCCCGCCGCGAGTCTGCGGGCGCCTGTATTCTCGCACCAGCGCAGAAAAGCGGTACCGCCGCGGGCGTAGAACATGTCGTAGCAGAAAGTAGACGGAGCGACACAGCGACGATTAAACATCGGGGTCTGGCCACTGAGCCCGGCGGATGTTGCATGGATGACGAGGTCGAACGGTCTGGACGTTGCCTCGAGGTCGCCAAATCCGCAGCCCTCGACGGTTCCGAATTCGCTGAAATCCGCCGCCACTGCCCGGGCCCGAGCGGCGGTGCGATTGGCGATGCGGATCAGTGCCGGGCCGCCCTCGAGCAGCGGTCCAAGACAGCCGCGGACCGCGCCGCCGGCGCCCAGTATCAGAATTCGCGCAGCGCGGAGCTCGATGCCATGGTTGACGCATAAATCGCGTACCAGGCCCGCGCCATCGGTGTTGTCGGCCATCAGGTGGCCGCGCTCCGCGCGCAGCGTGTTGACCGCGCCGGCGATCGCGGCGCGAGGGCTCGTCTGCTCGGCCAGCGCGAACGCCGCCATTTTGTGCGGTACCGTGACATTGAGACCGCGACCGCCGGCAGCAAAAAACTTCCGCACAGCGGCGTGGAAACCGGCTCCATCGACATCGAGCAGGTCATAGCGTAGCGGCACAGCGAACTGCTCCGCGAACAGACGGTGGATCAGCGGCGAGCGGCTGTGTGCGACGGGATGGCCGATCAGCCCATAGCGCAACTCGACCGGCGACTCCTGTTGCATCGGCGTCGGCTCAGTCTCCGTGGAGCCAGCCAGCCACGACCGGCGCGAAGTAAGTAAGAATTGCGTCGGCGCCGGCGCGTTTGAAGGCGGTCAGCGCTTCGAGTACGACCGCTTTCTCGTCCAGCCAGCCATTGCCGCAAGCGGCTTTCAGCATCGCGTATTCGCCACTGACCTGGTACACGAACGTTGGCATGCCCAGTGCCTCTTTGACCCGCCAGACGATATCCAGATAGGGCATTCCCGGTTTGACCATCACGATATCCGCGCCCTCTGCGGCGTCGAGAGCCACCTCGCGCAGCGCTTCGTCGCCATTGGCCGGATCCATCTGATAAGTGTATTTGTTGCCCGAGCCCAGATTGCCTCCCGAGCCGACTGCGTCGCGGAAGGGACCGTAAAACGAGGACGCATACTTGGCCGAATAGGCGAGGATGCCAGTATTGCGAAAACCGGCCCGTTCTAGCGTATCGCGGATCGCGCCGATCCGCCCGTCCATCATGTCCGAGGGGGCAACAAGGTCTGCCCCGGCTTCGGCATGCGAGTGCGCCTGCTTGCACAGGACCTCGACGGTCTCGTCATTCATGACGTAACCCGACGCGTCGATCAGGCCGTCCTGGCCATGGGTCGTGAACGGGTCGAGCGCAACGTCCGTGATTACGCCAAGTTCCGGTAACTCGCGCTTCAGCGCCCGCACCGCGCGCTGCGCCAGACCCTCGGGGTTGAAGGCCTCGCGGCCGTCCTCGGTTTTGCTGTCCGCGTCGGGGACCGGGAACAGCGCCACGGCCGGTATCCCCAGGCGATGGGCGCTTTCCGCCTCGCGCAGCAATTCGTCCACGGACAGACGCTCCACGCCGGGCATCGAGGTGACCGGCTCGCGGCGGCGCTCGCCCTCATGGACGAAAACCGGCCAGATCAGATCGGCGCTGGTGAGCTGTGATTCCCGGGTCAGACGCCGGCTGAATTCGTTGCGGCGCATGCGGCGCAGCCTGGTACGCGGGAAACTCGGACTCTCGCTACTGCTCAATGGTTTGATTCCTGTTGGTGTAGGGCGCCATTTTCGCGCCTACTCCGTGCGGAGTCCACGGGCTGCTAGTATTCCGCTGTAATAATTTCCCCGACACCCGGGTCTCTAGCCATGAAGGAAACGGAAAACGAGCTGGCACGGCGGCGTCGATTTGAAGCGCTGACCCGGGCACACCGAGACGATCTGTACAGATACGCCTTCTGGCTGGCCCGCGATCACGCAGTTGCCGATGACGCTGTTCAGGAATGTTTGTTACGTGCATGGAACGCGTTTGCCAGCCTGGAAGACGAATCCAGGGCAAAACCCTGGTTGATGACGATACTTCGACGCGAACACGCCAGGCTGTATGAGCGCAAGCGGCCGGACATGGTGGCGATGCAGGATTTGAGTCAACGCGAGAATGCGATGCTGGGTAGTCAGCACAACACAGACATCGACGATCTTCGCGCCGCGATTTTCCGCCTCGACGATTCATACAGGGAGCCGCTGGTGCTGCAGGTACTGATGGGATACTCGACCGAACAAATTGCCGAGCAAATGAATCTGCAGCAGAACGCGGTGCTGACACGGCTGTTTCGTGCACGCAAGCAGCTCAGGCTCGCTCTCGAGCGCAAGGGCTTGCGCGGAGACGACGGGGGTATGGCATGAACTGTCTCGAATTCCGCCAGATCTGCGGGGCGGAACCCAACCATCAGGCGGAGGCTTTCGCCGAACACGAGGCGCAGTGCGAGGGCTGCCAGGCCTTTGCCGCCGGGACGCGCGAGCTGGATAAGCGGATTCGCCAGGCACTGATGATCGATCTGCCCGGGCGTTCGGCAGCGGCGCCGGAGCAAACCGCAGTGCCGTCGCCGCGGCGTTGGCAGCCGGTACGGCTCGGCCTCGCCGCCAGCCTTCTGGCCGCGGTCGGTCTTAGTGTTGGCGTCTGGTTGTCGCTCCCGCCGCCCGCACTGGCCGAGGCGGTCACCGGTCACCTTTCGCATGAGCGCAATGCCTGGCAGACCACCGACCACCCGGTCGCGCGCGAGGTGCTGGATGCCGTTCTGAAAGACGGCGAGATCGAGTTTCGCCAGGGCTTCGGCCTGATTTCCTATGCACGAACCTGCAGTATCCGCGGCCACGATGTGCCGCATCTGATGATCCAGGGCGAACGCGGACCGGTAATGCTGCTGATCATGCGGGACGAGAAGATCGATTACGCCATACCGTTGCGCGTGGACGGCTACGAAGGACTGATTTTGCCGGTTGGCGACGGCAGTATTGCCGTTGTCGGACGCGAGGGCGAAGCGCTCGAACCGCTTACCGAGCAGATTTCGCGTAGCGTGGACTGGAGTTTTTGATGTAGGCCTCTGGCATAGCGCCAGAATTTAACCAGCCCAGGACGGGCTATTTCGAGAGAGGAGTGAGGACGATGACGAAGAAAGATATGTTGAAGCCGGTGGCTGTTGCAGTGGGTAGTGCTCTGGCCGGATCGTTGATGGTGTCCACCGCCAGCGCAGACACGACCCCGTTCGCGATGACGGCCCTTTCCAGTGGCTACATGGCGGCCGACGCCGGCGAAGGCAAGTGTGGCGAGGGCAAGTGCGGTGGCGACAAGGAAGATGCCAAAGGCGAAGGTGAAGGCAAGTGCGGCGAAGGCAAGTGCGGCGGTGACAAGGAAGCCGAAGGCGAAGGCAAGTGCGGCGAAGGCAAGTGCGGCGGCGACAAAGCCAAAGGCGAGGGTAAATGCGGTGAAGGCAAATGCGGCGGATCCATCTGATCGCTGATTGTCATTAGGCGTAATCGTGAAGGGGCCCGCAGTACAGATGCTGCGGGCCTTTTTCTTGCTTTTCGGCAGGGGTCGGACTTGAACGACTACGACAAACGCGAACGATGCGGATGGGTGAGCGGCGGCAATGACCTCTACCTCGCCTACCATGACGAGGAATGGGGGGTGCCGGTCCGCGACGATCGCACCCAGTTTGAATTCCTGATTCTGGAGGGCGCGCAGGCCGGATTGTCCTGGGCCACCGTTCTGAACAAGCGCGCCGCCTATCGCAAGGCATTTGCCCAATTCGAGCCGGAAAAAGTCGCCCGCTTCGGCGAACGCAAAATTGCGGCGCTGCTCGATAATCCGGGGATCATACGAAATCGCCTGAAGGTCAATGCTGCCGTCAGCAATGCGCGGGCGTTCCTCGATGTTCAGCAGGAATTCGGCGGTTTCTGTAATTACATCTGGGGCTTTGTCGGCGGCAGCCCGATCCAGAACCGCTGGAGGCGGATGAATCAGGTGCCTGCAACCTCCGCGGAATCGGATGCGCTTGCTCGTGACCTGAAAAAGCGTGGGTTTAAATTCGTCGGCAGCACGATCGTCTATGCTCACATGCAGGCGACCGGCATGGTCAACGATCATCTCATCGGTTGTTTTCGCCACCCGGAGTGCCGTGATCTTGCCTGAGCGAATCGTGATTTCGTTTGGATTTGCCATGCCCGCCTATAATCGACCCCTTACATATCCCTCCGGAGGAATACCAATGGCTGTACCGGTAACCGCGTTCTATGCTGCGCTTTGCGGTGTTTTGCTCTTGCTGTTGTCGGGAAAAGTGGTGCTGATACGGCGCAACAAGAAAATCAGCCTCGGCAGCGGAGGCGAGGTTGCGCTCGAACATGCGATGCGGGTGCAGGCCAATCTCGCCGAATACATGCCGATAGCCCTGATTCTGCTGTTGACGCTGGAGCTGAACCATGCGTCATCAGGTTTGCTGCATGGTTTGGGGGGTGCTTTTGTGCTTGCCCGCGTGATGCATGCCTGGGGATTCGGACGCCACAAAGGCCTGAGTTTTGGCCGCTTCTGGGGTACCGCGCTGTCGTGGACGGCGCTTGTGGCGCTGGCGCTGGCCAACCTGTTCATGCTGGTCTGAAAGCGGGGTCGTTACTATGACGGAATGGACTGTTTATCTGTCGGGCGAAATTCACAGCGACTGGCGCGAGCAGATCGCGGAGGCCGTGCGCACAGCGCGGCTGCCGGTCCATCTTAGCGGGCCGGTTACCGACCATGCGACGAGTGACGATGTTGGCGAGAAGATTCTCGGTGCGGAAGAAAGCGACTTCTGGCGTGATCGCAAGGGTGCCGGCATTAATGGGATCCGGACCCAGACGTTGCTGCGCCAGGCAGACATCGTCGTCGTGCGCTTCGGCGACAAGTACCGGCAATGGAACGCCGCGTTCGATGCGGGAATTGCGGTCGCGCTCGGCAAGCCAATGATCACGCTGCACGAGCCCGCGCTGAACCATGCTTTGAAGGAGGTGGACGCAGCGGCCATGGCAGTCGCCGGGACGACCCGGCAGGTGGTCGAGATTCTCGCCTACGTAACCGGTCGGCACTAGCCTCCGGGCGACACACCGCTAGTTGCGGTAGCCGCGGACCTCATCCTCGTCGAACGCCACACCGGGGCAGGGCGCGATTCTGTTGACGACGTTGAAATAAGCCGTCACGAGCGTGATATCGAGAACGTCTTCGTCGGAAATTCCGGCCGCTCGCAGCCGTTCGATGTCCGCCTCGCCGGGGTTGGCCGTCAGCGTCGCAGCATGACCAAGCATCGCGGCCGTTCTTGGATCCAGTGCGGCCAAATCGGCGGAACGGATCGCACGCAATCGCCCCGCGTCTTTTTCGAGTTTCGCCAGCGCCTCGAAGTGGTGTTCAACTCAGTAGTCGCATTGATTTTGCCACGACGTGACCACGGCGATGGCTGCGCGCTCGGTACGCGACAGCCCCGAGCGGCCGAATAACAGCTGAAGATAAAGGTCACCATGGGTTTTCAGCGCACCCGGGTTGAGACTGTGGCCCTTGAGAATGTTGGCAACTTTGCCGCGCTTCGCAACGATTTCCGCGTAGTGTTCGCCGAGTTCACCCGCGGCCTCATCTTCGTCTATCGTGCTGATCCAGGTCCTTGGGCTGCTTCTTCAGGTGATCTCGCGGGCGAACAACCGGGCGGGATTGCGAAAGGACTTGAACTCCAGCGCATTGCCACTCGGGTCGCGAATAAAAAAAGTGGCCTGCTCGCCTGCCTCACCCGGAAACCTCACCCGCGGACCAAGCAGGAATTCGGTCCCCAGAGACTGCAGGCGGTCGCGCAGGCTGTGCCATGCATCCCAGTCGAGCACGGCGCCAAAATGGCTGGCCGGTACCTGGTCGCCATCCACGGTATTGTGCGAAATCGTGGCCAGTGCATCGGTCAGGTGGGCAGTGATCTGGTGGCCGAAAAAATCGAAATCGATCCAGCGCTCACTTTCGCGCCCGATCGCGCAACCGAGAACATCGATAAAAAACGCCCGGGTTGCCGCGAGGTCGGTGACCGGGAAGGCGAGATGAAACGGGGGCGCCGGGCGGGTCATTTGCCGGCCTCGCCGAGCCAGTCTCGCGGACGCAGATAATCGGTGTAGAGCAGTTCTTCCTGGCTGCCGCGTTGCGGCTTCCAGTCATATTCCCAGCGAACCAGCGGCGGCAGCGACATCAGGATGGATTCCGTGCGCCCGCCGGACTGCAGGCCAAACAGCGTGCCGCGGTCATAAATGAGATTGAACTCGACGTAGCGGCCACGGCGGTAAAGCTGGAAGTCGCGATGACGGGAATCAAAGGCCGCATCCTTGCGTTTTCTCACTATCGGCAGATAGGCATCGAGATAGTGATCGCCGACGCTGCGCATAAAGCCAGAGCAGCGCTCGAATTCCCACTCGTTGAGATCGTCGAAAAACAGTCCGCCGACGCCGCGAGTCTCCCGACGGTGGCGCAGGTAGAAATACTCGTCACACCATTTCTTGTAGCGTGGATAGACATCGTCGCCAAACGGCACGCAGGCTGCACGGGCCGTCTCGTGCCAGTGCAGTACATCTTCATGGAACGGGTAGTAAGGGGTCAGATCGAAGCCGCCCCCGAACCACCACACGGGATCGGCATCATCGGCGCGAGCGACAAAAAACCGCACATTCGCGTGACTGGTCGGGACCATCGGGTTGCGCGGATGCAGGACCAGCGAGACGCCCATGGCTTCGAAGTGGCGGCCGGCGAGTTCGGGGCGCCGTGCACTGGCCGCCGGCGGTAACGCCGCGCCCATCACATGCGAAAAATTGATCCCGGCCTGCTCGAACACCGCGCCGTCGCGCAGCACGCGCGACTCGCCGCCACCACCTTCAGAGCGTTGCCAGCTATCGCGGCGGAAGGTTGCTTCGCCGTCCTCGGCCTCGACCCCGGCGCAAATCGAGTCCTGCAGGCCAAGCAGATACGCACGAATTTCGTCGACATGCGTCTGTGTCACGCTCATGGGCAATTTGCTCCTTCAGGCGCTGCGCAACACGGTATCGCTCAGCGCATCTCGTATTTCGGTGGGTTGCCGCAGCGGGTCAGTAGCACCGGCCAGGACCAGATCGACCTGGCCGCCGAAACCCCGCAATGCGGCAAACCGCGATCGTGCCGGTGGCCGGCCGCTGCGGTTGGCGCTGGTGGAAACCAGGGCGTGATCGACCGACTGGCACAGCGCCTGCACAACAGGGTGCGCCGACACGCGAACTGCGATGCTGGTGCGGCCACCGGTGATCCACGGTGGCGCGGCGGCGCTTGCCGGAACTACCCAGGTCAGCGGGCCGGGCCAGCCGCGCAGCAGTTTCTGCATGATGCCCGGTGCCAGCGGTGCCATGTACGGCAAGAGCTGGTCTATCGATGATGCCACGAGGACAAGTCCCTGGCTCATCGGCCGGTTCTTCATCAGCAAAATTCGCTGCACTGCGAATTCGTATTCGGGGATGCAGCCAAGTCCGTAAACGGCCTCGGTTGGATACGCGATCACGCCGCCATCGTGGAGAACCCGGCCGGCACGGCGGAAAATAAACTGCCCGGGCACCGCGTCAGCCTCCCGCGGGCGCTTTCCCTGCGGCATCGCCGGAAGCGGCTGCGCCCGAGTCGGCGCCGGTTTTGCTCTTGCGAGCGACTTTCCTTACGGCGGAAGATTTCTTTTTGCCGGCTGCCTTCTTTTTCGCCTTCTTTTTCGCCTTCTTCTTTGCGACTTTTTTCTTCGCAACCTTCTTCTTCGCAACTTTCTTTTTGCCGGCTTTCTTCTTGACCCCGCGCAGAGGGGCTTTCTCGATCAGCTCTTTCACGTCCTCGAGCAACAACGCAGCCGGATCGGTTTCCTTGGGCAACCGCGCATTGCGCGAGCCGTCCGTCGCATACGGACCCCACCGCCCTTTCATGATTCGGATGCCTTCGTCCGGCCATTCACGCAGAATCCGGGCGAGATCGGCCTCTTTTTTGGCGGCGATCAGTTCAAGCGCGCGCTCCAGCCCGATGGTGTAGGGATCGTCCTCGCGTATCGATACGAAATTATTGGCGTAGCGTACGTACGGGCCGAATCGCCCGATATTAATCACGATCTTTTCACCCTCGGCGGTCTCGCCTAGCTCTCGCGGCAACTGGAATAACGCAAGTGCCTCGTCCAGTTCGATATCGTCCATCTTCTGGCCGGGCCGAAGACCGGCGAACCGCGGTTTGTCTTCCTCCTCTCGCTTGCCGATCTGAACGAACGGCCCGTAGCGCCCCATCCGGACGCTGACCTCACGTCCGCTTTCCGGGTCGACGCCGATTACTCTCGGCTGGGATACCTGGCTGCGCGTTACTGAGGTTGCCTTGTCGTCGACCAGTGCCTTGAAAGGCCCCCAGAAGTCTTCCATCAATGGCACCCAGTCTTTCTCGCCACGCGAGATCGCATCGAGGCTGTCCTCCATGCGCGCGGTGAAGTCATAGTCAACGTACTGGGTAAAGTGCTCAGTCAGAAAGCGGTTGACGATGCGGCCGACATCGGACGGGCGAAAACGTTTCTGCTCGACCTCGACATATTCACGATTCTTCAGCGTTTGAATGATGCTGGCATAGGTGGAAGGCCTGCCGATGCCAAACTCTTCCAGCGTTTTTACCAGGCTCGCCTCGCTGAAGCGCGGCGGCGGTTCGGTAAAGTGCTGCTCGGGACGGATGTCCTTGAGCGCAAGAACCTCGCCCTCCTCTATTCGTGGAAGGCGCCGGTCGTTATCGTCGTCTTCGGCATCCTCGCGGCCTTCGCGGTAGACCTCGAGGAACCCAGGCTCCACCAGCACCGAACCGTTAGCGCGGAAACGAATGATCTGATTGTCCGCACTCGCGCGATGCTGCGCACTGTCGGTGCCAGGCATAAGATCGAGGGCCACCGTGTCGTAGACGGCCGCGATCATCTGGCTCGCGACAGCGCGTTTCCAGATCAGCTCGTACAGCCGGAACTGATCATTGTCGATTTTCCCTTTTAGCTGTGCGGGGCGGATCGACGCCGACGCCGGCCGGATTGCCTCGTGTGCTTCCTGGGCATTTTTCGATTTGGTTTTGAAGCGACGGGGCTCCTGCGGCAATTTGTCCTTGCCGTAGTTCTCACCGATCATCGTGCGCAGATCGTTCAATGCCTCCGCCGACAAGTTGACTGAATCGGTTCGCATATAGGTGATCAGGCCGACCGGCCCCTCGCCGAAATCCACGCCTTCGTAAAGGCGTTGGGCGACGGACATGGTTTTCTGCGCCGAGAAACCAAGCTTGCGTGACGCATCCTGTTGCAGCGTGGACGTGGTAAACGGCGCCGTCGGATTTCGGCGGCGTTGTTTCTTGTCGACCTTTGCGACAAACAAGTGGCCGTTCGCCGCAGTCTCGATGTTTCGCCGCACTTCTTCGGCCTGTTCGCCGTTGCCAAAGCTGAACTGCTCGACTTTCTCGCCGAGGTACTGGGCCAGCCGGGCCGGAAAAGTCTGTGCGCCTTTCTCCGCGTCGACCTCGATCGTCCAGTATTCGCGCGGTATGAATGCGCGGATTTCGTCTTCGCGCTCGACGATCATCCGCAATGCCGGACTCTGCACCCTGCCGGCACCGAGCCCTGGTCTGATCTTGCGCCACAGCAATGGCGACAGGTTGAAACCGAGCAAGTAATCGAGCGCGCGCCGCGCCTGCTGTGCATTGATCAGATCGGTGGACAATACCGCAGGATCGTCCACGGCTTCCTGCACGGCCTTCTTCGTGATTTCGTAGAAATGCACGCGATGGACCGCCTTATCGGCGAGTGCGCCGCTTTCCTTCAACAGCTCCAGCAGGTGCCAGGATATTGCCTCGCCTTCGCGATCAGGGTCAGTTGCCAGATACAGCGCGTCAGCTTTTTTGAGCGCTTTTTCGATCGACTTGACGTGTTTTTCGTTCTTTTCGATGACCTCGTAGCGCATCTGGAAGCCATGATCGGTATCCACGGCGCCCTCTTTGGGCACCAGATCGCGGACATGTCCATAGGAGGCCATGACTTCGAAGTCCTTGCCGAGGTATTTCTTGATGGTCTTCGCCTTGGCGGGCGATTCTACGATTACGAGATTCTTGCTCATCTGCTAGATCAGCAGCCATTTTCCGACCGACAAAACAAACCGCGGGACATGCCGCGGCCAAAGAAAGCAGACTTTCGTCTCTTGTCAGTGGACCAGGCCGGCGTCCTCCTCGAAAACCAGATCTTCCATGCGTGCGTATGCGGCCTCCTGGCCCGGTTGGCTGAACAACACCATCAGCACGACCCACTTGATTTGTTCGACGTCGATCTCGTCATTGTCCAGCGCCATTAGCCGATCGATGACCAGTTCGCGTTGGGCGGCCGACAATATGCCGATTTGCTCGAGATACATCACGTAGCCGCGACAGCTGCTATCGAGGCGCGAAATCTCGTGACGGTTGAATACCCGCACGGATCTGGCGGTCGGCGCACGCGTCTCGCTGCGCTCGTCGTCGCGAGCAAGACCGTCGAGCCAGTCGAGGGCCCGGTCTATCTGACCCTCGCCAAAACCGGCACTGGACAACTCACGGCGGAGAATATCGCGATCGGGCTCGGGCTGATCCTCCTCCTCCATATAGGTCTCGAAGAGGTACATCAGCACGTCGAGAACAGACTCTTTCATGAAAATTATCCCGTGGCCTCGATTCTGTAAAACAGGCCGCCATGTGCTGCCACGACCGTGCCTCGCAGCTCCAGGATCAGGAGCATGGAGGAAACCTCTGCAGCCGTCAAACCGCTGCGCTCGACCAAAGTGTCCTGGCCGACCGGCTCGAAGCCCATGGCGTCGAGCAGCCTGATGTAGTCGGAATCCAGCGGATCCTCGCTCTCGGCAGTGGTTACAGCCACACCTGGGGCGCGCTCCAGCTGGGCGCTAACCTGCTCTGAAATCTCCTCGAGGACGTCTTCTGCCGTCTCCACCAGTTTGGCGCCACCGCGAATCAGGCTGTGGCACCCGCGAGCCATCGGATTGTGGATCGAGCCGGGAATCGCAAATACTTCACGCCCCTGCTCGAGCGCCGTGCGAGCGGTGATCAGAGAGCCGCTTCGGCGCGCCGCCTCCACCACCAGCGTGCCGACCGACATCCCGCTGATTATGCGGTTGCGGCGCGGAAAATGATGCCGGCGCGGCGCTGAGCCCAGCGGAAATTCGGATATCAGGGCGCCGCGTTCGGCAATTCGGGCGGCCAGCGCCTTGTTGACTGCCGGGTAGGTCTGGTCCAGTCCGGTTGCACAGACGGCGATAGTGATCCCGTCAGCATCCAGGGCGCCGCAATGACTGGCGGCGTCGATCCCGGTCGCCAGACCGCTGGTTATGGCGAGGCCGCGCCCGGCGAAATAGCGGGCAAAGCGTTGCGCCGTGACTTCGCCTGCCGGTGTCGGATTGCGGCTGCCGACCATCGCCAGCTGCGGCAGCTGCAGGAATTCGTAACGGCCGCGGACGAAAAGTACCACCGGCGGATCGGCAATCTCGCGCAGCAGCGGAGGATACGCCGGTGAATTCAGTGTCAGAAGGGAGTTGTCCGGCTGTTCAAGCCACGCCCGGGTCGGGTCGAGCGCGGAGTCGGGCTGGAGCAACGTCTCCGCGATCGCAGGCGGGACGCCAGCGCGGGTCAGTGTGTGGGTGGACAACGCACTGAGGGTTGAGCCCTTCGCGAGGCAGCCCGCGATTTGTTCCAGCGTCGTTGCGCCCAACGGTCCGGCCAGGGCCAGCCGCAACCACGTGTCCGGGTCCCACTGACCCGGTTCGTGCTTCTGTATCACCGACTCATTGTTATGCATGCGAAATACCGTTTCCCAGAACCGAGCACGCCCCGCGATGCGGGGCGTGCCGGACAACCGTTCGAGCAGACGTGTTATTGCGGCGTGCGGACGCTGTCCAGGACATGCATTACGTCTTTCGCCCTGACGATCACCGCGTAGCTGATTCGTTCTTCGACGCTGAAGACCATCATTTCGCCGGCATACTCTTCAGGCAACTGGACTTCTTCGGCAAACGCCTTACCGCCGTCGGCGAAGCGATCACGGACGACCTCGCCCTCGCGGAACACCGAAAGTACGTGCCCGGTCTCGATGCCGTCACGGCTGCCCCGGTTGATGACGACAATATAATATTGTCCGATCAGCTGGGTCGCATCCACAACCGAGATAATTCGTCCATCGATCTGGTTTTGCGGTGCACGCGGCGTGAAATACAGCGGGAGATCGTGGCGTTCGGGGAACAGCCGGTTGCCCACCAGGACCTCGCGTTCGGTCGCGGTCAGCAGCATCGTGGCAGGATCGCCGCCTCGTTCTATGCGCCCCTCGCCAACGAAGATACCCTCGTAACCGACAATGTCGCCATCGTCCGGGTCGATCAATGGCTCGCCGACGCTGATGACGTTATAGAGGTCGCCTTCGCTGAAATCGGTGCCGCGCACGTACACCGAATTATGCGCGCCGGCAATCAGATGCCCGTCTTTGGCGGAGAGCACGTAGGGTGACTCCTCGGCGTCTTTCTTGCTCAGAACCCGTGGCCGCGACAGGAATGCTTCGACGGCCTGGTAAGGGATCGTCGTGATCGCCTGGTCAAGCGGCATCTCGCGGACGCGCGGTGACAATTTAACGGTGTTGCCGCGGGTCAGGTGAAGCTGTGGCTGCCCGTCTACATAAACCAGTGAGATTATGTCACCCGGGTAGATCAGGTGCGGATTTTCGATCTGTGGATTGACGTACCAGATCTCCGGCCAGAGCCACGGATCCCGCAGGAACATGCTGGAGATGCCCCATAACGTGTCGCCAACCTGGACGACATAGCGGTCCGGATGGCCGGCCGCGAGTTCGACCTGGCTGCTACCGGCCTGAGCGAGAGTGATAAATGAATTACTTGAATGGCCCGGCGTTACTGCCATGAACAGTGATAAAGACAGTCCAAGGGCTAATGCCCGGGTCTTGCGATGCCAAGTGGGACGCATATCGATGCTGGCTCCGTCCGTCAGGTTGTGCAGTCAATGCGACCGGCACTGTTATAATCGTTGCCTACAGTACGCTGGTCGCGGTCGTCGCTCTTAATAGCCTCTACCCCAGATTCTCCGGACGGCGTGACGGTCGTCGCACTTTTGCGACATAACTGTCAGAATTCTCATAACATTATCGTATTTTTGCAGAAAATACACGAAATGGTACCGGCTAATCCATGTCCAAACTCAACATACTCGAATATCCAGACCCGCGTCTGAGAACCAGAGCAAAAAAGGTGGAAAAAGTTGACGATAAATTGCGTCAGCTGATCGACGACATGTTCGAGACCATGTATGCGGCTCCTGGTATCGGTCTTGCGGCTACCCAGGTCAATGTGCACTTGCGGGTTCTCGTCGCGGATGTATCCGACGACCAGAGCCAGCCTGTCGTGCTGATAAATCCCGAAATCATTGCCGCGGATGACGAAGGCATATCCGAGGAGGGTTGCCTCTCGGTCCCCGGCATATACGAACCCGTGCGGCGGTTCCAGCATGTCCGCGTGCATTCGCTCGACCGGGACGGTAACGAGACGGAAGTAGAAGCCTACGGCCTGCTTGCGGTCTGTATCCAGCACGAGATGGACCATCTCGAGGGCAAGCTGTTTGTCGACTACCTGTCCGAGCTGAAGCGCCAGCGGATCCGCAAGAAGATAGAGAAAGGGCGGCGTGATAGCGCCACATCCCGCTCGGTTGTATCGGGCACACCTTCGATAATCTGACCCGGCGTACAGTCGTCAGCGAGGCTATCTGCGATCGCCAGTTCCACTGAGCCGTTGCGAATCGCGTTTGCGGGAACGCCCGATTTCGCAGTCCCGTGCCTTAGCGCCCTGGTGAGTTGCCCGGAGGACGTTGTCGCCGTGCTGACCCAGCCCGACCGACCTGCCGGTCGCGGCCGCCGTCTGACAGCAAGCCCGGTGAAACAGGCTGCGATAGAGCATGGTCTGCCGGTACTGCAGCCTTCCAGTCTGAGGCCGCCGGAGGCGCGAACCGTTCTTGTTGCGCTCAATCTCGACCTGCTGATCGTTGTCGCCTACGGACTTATCCTGCCGCCTTCGATTCTCGAGGTCCCGCGCCATGGCTGCATCAACGTCCACGCCTCGCTGCTTCCGCGCTGGCGTGGCGCGGCCCCGATCCAGCGGGCGTTGATGGCGGGTGACCGCCAGACCGGTATCAGCATCATGCAGATGGACGAAGGCCTCGACACCGGGGACGTTCTCGACCAGGTCGCGATTGACATCGCGGATGACGAGACTGGCGGAAGTCTTCATGACCGGCTCGCGGGACTCGGCGCCGAGGCTCTTGCTGCACGTTCTGGAGCGGTTGCATGACGATCCGTTGCCCGCCGTTGCGCAGGAGGACGCGCTGGCCTGCTACGCGGCGAAAATTGACAAAGGCGAATCCCGCATCGACTGGAACGAACCTGCCGCAGCGCTGGCGCGCAAGGTTCGTGCATTCAACCCGTGGCCGGTCGCGGAGAGCCGTCTGGACGATCGGCGCATCAGAATCTGGGATGCATGCTCGATAGATTGTGAGTGCACCGACCAGCCGGGCCAGATCGTCGCGGTCGGTGCCGACGGTATCGATGTCGTTACCGGCGATGGCGTTCTCCGTCTGCGCCGGCTGCAGTTACCCGGAAAACGAATCCTCGCTGCGGCTGAGATGATCAACGCGGTCGATTTCAGCGGTCGTATGTTCGGTTGATGGCGGCGGGATCGCACAGCAGGGCCGCGGCAGCACAGGCGCTCGTCGCGGTTGCGGCGGACGGCAAATCGCTGAGCGCGGTGCTGCCGGCCGCGCAGGAACGGCTGGACTCCGAGCGCGATCGCAGCCTGCTGGCGGCCATCTGCTATGGCGCGATTCGCTGGTATCCGCGGCTTGCCGCGATCGCCGATGGAATGCTTGATCGGCCGATGAAAGCGAGCGACAAGGATATCCATGCATTGCTCGTCGTCGGGCTTTTCCAGCTGTTGTACAGCCGCATTCCGGCGCACGCGGCGGTAGCGGCGACCGTTGGCGCGACACGAGTGTTGGGCAAACCGTGGGCGCGGGGGCTGGTCAACGCGATACTGCGGCGGTTTCAGCGCGAGCGCGACAAGCGGCTCGCGGCGGCAGATGAAAGCGAGACCTCGCTGTGGGCGCATCCGCAGTGGCTGATCGATGCCGTCCGCGCCGACTGGCCGTCGGCATGGGAGCGAATACTGGCGGCAAACAACAGCGAGCCGCCAATGTGGATCAGGGTCGCAACGAATATCGAGCCATGTGACAGCTACCAGGAGCTCTTGAGGTCCACGCTCGGGGTCGGCGCGCAGCGGTCACGATGGGCAAGGGACGCAATCCGTCTCGACGTTCCGGCCGGAGTCGCCGCTTTGCCCGGTTTCGACACCGGCACGGTATCGGTCCAGGATGCCGGTGCCCAGCTTGCGGCGGTTATCCTCGATGCGACGGCAGGGATGCGTGTGCTCGATGCCTGCGCCGCGCCCGGCGGTAAGACTGCGCATATGTTGCAGCGAGCGGGCGGCAATCTGGCGGTCACCGCGATCGATTCGAGTGCGGAGAGGCTTGCTCGCGTGGATGAAAATCTCCGCCGCATTCACTGCGAGGCGCGGCTGTGCGAAGCCGATGCGGCTCGTCCGGAGACCTGGTGGGATGGGCAGGCGTACGACCGCATTTTGCTCGACGCACCGTGTACGGCGAGCGGTGTGATTCGTCGCCACCCGGACATAAAGCTGTTGCGCAAGACGGGACGATATTGCAGCGCTGGCGAAGCAGCAGCGGCGGATGCTCGATGCGCTGTGGCCATTGCTGCGGCCGGGCGGAAGGATGTTGTACTGCACGTGCTCGGTCTTTCTCGAGGAGAATGAGAGGAACATCGCGGCGTTTGTTGCCGCCACTGCGGACGCAGAGGTGGAGTCGGCGCCATTTTCGTGCGCCGTGCCGCCGTGGCAGTCGACGCCTCACGGAATCCAGATACTGCCGGGTGACGCGGACATGGACGGCTTCTATTATGCTTGTTTGACCAGACAGGGTGACTCTGGGTAGCTATGTTCTCAGCGGCGGCAATTCGATCGATGGACGCGCGGATACGCAGCGTTATTGTCGTATTGCTTTGTCTTTCGGCCGTGGGTCCGGCCGTGGCCAGTGACAAGGGCCGCTTCGATATTCGTTCCGCGTTCGCCGAACTCGATGACGGTGTTTTCTATCTCAATGGCCGGATCGACTATCACCTGAGCAAGGCGGCTCTGAAAGCGCTCGAGGGCGGTGCCACGCTCAATTTCAAGGTACAGATTGAACTGACGCGCAAACGCAGGTTTATGCCCGACGCCGAAGTTGCCAGCCTGCGCCAGCGCTATCGCCTGCAGTTTCACGCGCTCACCAGCCGCTACCTGGTGCGCAACACCAATAGTGGCGAGCAAGAGAGTTTCGGCAGTCTCGATGCGGCGTTGAAGCAGATCGGTCGGATCCGGAACGTTCCGATAATCGACGCCTCGTTGCTCCAAGACGACGTGCGCTACGAGCTGGCGTTGCGGGCGATCCTTGATATCCGCGAGTTACCGAAAGGGTTGCGCTGGCTGGGTATCTGGTGGAACGACGATCTCAAGATCGTCAGCGAGTGGTATCGATGGCCTTTAAGTACCCTGAAGAGGCTAATCAACCGCGTCTTGCTGGTCGGCGGCAGCGTCGTGTGGCTGAGTTCGCTGCTGTTGCTCGCGCAAACGGTCGAGAACACCGGCGATTTCGAGCGTCTCCACAACTGGATACTTCTGCTCAATGCCATCGGTGTGATCCTGCTGCTCGTATTGATCAGCGGCAATATCTATCGGCTGTTACGCGATTACCGCAAGCACGTGCTCGGTTCGCGGCTGAAAGCGCGCATGGTGTCGATGTTCGTGCTGCTGGCCGTCGTCCCGTTGTTGCTGGTTTATTACTTTTCAGTCCAGTTTCTGAATCGCGGCATCGACAGCTGGTTTCAGCTGGAGGTCGAGGGCGGGTTGCGCAGCGCGCTCGATCTCAGTCGGGTGTCGCTGGAACTGCGAATGCGCGAGTACATGGAGCGTACCGACGACATTGCGGAGCAGCTCTCGGGGTGGCCGGACCGCGAACTGGTCACGGAGCTGGGTTTGCTGCGCCGGGAGAACGGCGCCAGCGAGGTCAGCGTCATCGGGCAGAACCGGCGTATCGTCGCGACCTCTTCCGACCGCCCGGCCGAGGTTGTGCCAAGGTCCGCGTCGGAAGAGGTGATGTTCCAGATCCGCCAGGGTAATCGCTACGTCAGCGTCGAGCATCCGGTCGATGGGGGCTACGTCGTGCGCACCGCGGTTCCGTTGTCGCTACAGTCGCCGCTCGATGAGCAACGCCTGGTCCTGGTGCAGTACCCGGTTGCCGAACGTCTCAGCACGCTGGCCGATGCGGTACAGGCGGCCTATATCGAGTACAACGAACTCGCCTACCTGCGCGAACCGTTGAAACTCAGTTTCACGCTGACCCTGACCCTGGTGCTGTTGCTGGCTTTACTGGGTGCGGTTTACGGGGCGTTTTTTCTGTCCAACCGGCTGGTGCAACCCGTTTTCGATCTTGTCGCCGGAACGCGCGCGGTAGCCAAGGGTGATTTCGATACGCTGCTGCCGTTGCCTGCCCAGGATGAACTCGGTTTCCTCGTGAATTCCTTCAATGACATGACCAAGCGTCTCGGCCGTGCCCGCGAAGATGCAAGCCGCAGCCAGCAGCAGGTCGAAGACGAACGTGCGCGCCTTGCAGTGATCCTTGCACGACTGTCCACCGGCGTAGTTTCGTTCGATCGCGAGATGAGAGTACGTACCGCAAACGAGGCGGCCGGGACCATTCTCGGCGTCGATCTCGCCAGGCGGATCGGCCAATCGATGACGGAACTCGCCGCTGAGCGGCCGCTGCTGCAACAGTTTCTTGAAATCGCCCGCGGACATCTCGCCGCCGGGCAGACCGAGTGGCGCGAACAGATCCTGTTGCGTGGCGAAGTCGGGCGCCGGGTGCTGATGTGCGCATGCACCGCATTACCGGGCGAACACGACAATGGTGGCGGTTACGTCGTGGTGTTCGACGATATTACGGGGTTGCTTCAGGCCCAGCGTGATGCCGCCTGGGGTGAGGTGGCGCGAAGACTGGCGCATGAAATCAAGAATCCGTTGACGCCGATCCAGCTTTCGGCGGAGCGTTTACGGCGGCGCTATTTGCCGGAAATGGGCGTCGACGAGTCACAGATTCTGGACCGTGCCACGCACACGATCATTCACCAGGTCGAGGCGATGAAGGAAATGGTCGACGCGTTCAGAGACTATGCGCGGGCCCCTGATCTGGAACTTGGGATCATCAATCTTAACCAGCTGGTGTCGGAAGTCGCCGATCTCTATCGCTCCAAGGAACTTGGTATAGCGCTGAAACTGAACCTCGATCCGTCCATCGAGCGGATCGAAGCGGACCCGGTGCGTTTGCGGCAGATTCTGCACAACCTCGTCCGTAATTCGCAGGAAGCGCTGAAGGCACGGGAGCAGGGGTTCGTCGAAATCACGACCCGCAGGGTCGATGTCGGCGATTACGTCACGGTAGATATCGTCGTCGAGGACGACGGCCCCGGATTCTTGGTGGACGATATTGCGCGCATATTTGATCCCTATGTAACGAGCAAACCCAAGGGCACCGGTCTCGGGCTTGCAATCGTGAAAAAGCTGGTCGAGGAGCATGGCGGGCACATCGACGCCGGCAACCGCAGCGAAGGCGGCGCACGGGTGGTAGTGCGTCTACCGGTCAACGACAAGGCGCGTAGCGCGATGCTGTTGCAGAGCGCAAGTGCCGGAGAGGGCAGGAGAAAGCTCGCATGAGCACAGCCAACGTACTGGTCGTCGACGACGAAGCCGATATTCGCGGATTGCTGGAGGAGATTCTCACCGAAGAGGGTTTTTCGGTGCGGGTTGCCGCCGATGCGGCGGAGGCGCGTCGTCACTACGAAGAAAGCACGCCCGATCTTGTCCTCCTTGACATCTGGATGCCGGATACCGATGGGATTACGTTGTTGCGGGAATGGTCGCAGGGCGGCCGGCTCGACAGCGCGATTGTAATGATGTCGGGCCATGGCACTGTGGAAACCGCGGTTGAAGCTACCCGGCTCGGCGCGGTGGATTTCGTGGAAAAACCGCTGTCGCTGGCCAAGCTTTTACGCACCGTCCAACAAGCACTCGAGGGCGGACCGGGCGGACGCCCGGCGCGCGGCCGTCAACTCGTCCCGCCGATGGTCGAGCCGATCGGCAAAAGCGCGATCATGCACACCCTGCGCGAGGATGTGAAACAGGTTGCACCCCATGATGCGCCCGTCCTTTTTGTCGGTGAACCCGGCACCGGGCGAGAGGCATTTGCACGCTATTTGCATAGCCTCAGCGCGCGCGCATCGGGCCCTTTTGTCGCCCTGGTCGCAAGCGGGCTGAGCGATTCCAATGCGGAAAACCAATTGCTTGGCAGCGAGAGCGGGGAAAGCGTGGATGCGGGTTCGCTGGAACGTGCCCGTGGCGGCGTGCTCTATATCAGCGAACTGGAGGACCTGTGCGAGACCGCGCAGTCTGTTTTGCTTGGAGCGCTGGAGCGGGGCAGCTTCGTCCGCAAAAACGGCGCGCTCGCGATCCGTCTCGATGTGCGCGTCGTCAGTTCCGCGCGTCCGGGCATCGAGCGGAATGCGAGCGGCAAGGTGCGCCAGGACCTGCTTTCGCTGATCAACGTCGTCAGTCTCCGGGTTCCCCCATTGCGTGAATACGCCGAGGACGTACCGGAATTGTTGCGCTATTACGTCGACAAACTCGTGGATACGGAAGGACTGCCGTATCGCCGTTTCAGCGTTGCCGCGCAGAACCGGCTGCGCAATTACCCGTGGCCGGGCAACGTTCGCGATCTCAAGAACATGGTGCATCGGCTCCTGATGCTCGATAACGGCGAAGTGATTACGCTCGAGGAGGTCGAAACACAGCTGGCGGCGGCGCCTAGCGTCGACGAGCCGCTGGTGAAACAGGATTTACTCGCGCTGCCGTTGCGCGAGGCGCGCGAACAGTTTGAGCGAGCGTATTTGCAGCAGCAACTCATATTGTGTGGTGGCAAGGTCGGGCAACTGGCAAAACGCGTGGGAATGGAGCGCACGCATTTGTACCGAAAACTGCGTTCCCTCGGTGTCGACTTCCGCCAGACCGGCGGTGAGGATTAGCCAGGCGCTCGGCCCTTATTCGCTCATCCGTATCACCAGCGCATCGATCTTGGCGGCGGACAAGCGCCGTTGCATTTCCTTGGCGCTGCGCGCGTCATAAACCGGGCCTATCCGGACCCGATGAAACGTATCCGCGTCGATGGATACTTTCTGGATCCTGGCTTCGATACCGATTAGCGCCAGCTGTGCCTTGCGCCGGTCTGCGTCAGTGTAGTTTTTGAAAGAGCCCGCCTGCAGCACGAACTTCCCGGGCGGCCCCGGGTCCGCCCCGGGGGTGCTTTTATCGACCGCTTCGCGTTCGGGCAGGACCACTTCCTCGTAGGTCGGAACCTCGAGGTTGCGCAGCTTGTCATAAAAGTCGTAATGCCCCACCGTATCCTCGGGTTGCGCTTCGATCTCAACGCCATCCGCTGCGGGTGCCTTGACGCCGGTACGCGGCCCTGCCGGGACATTGAGACTGCGGCGGTCGTTTAAATAGACCGCAAGGGCAACAGCGAGGCCTATCGCCAGCCCGTACATCATCCAGATCCACGCCGGGGCCTGCTGCTGGCGGCGCCGGGTCGGACGTTTCCTGGTCTGGCGGGCCATCGCCTACATCTGCTCCGGAGCCGATACGCCGAGCAGCCCGAGCCCGTTGCGAATGACCTGCTGCACGCCGAGAACGAGGGTCAGCCGGGCGTCGCGCAGGGCATCGTCTTCGACCAGGAACGTATGGGCGTTGTAATAAGTATGGAATTCGTTGGCGAGATCGCGCAGGTAATGCACCAGCGTGTGCGGTGCACGCGCGGTTGCCGCCTGCGCAATGACCTCCGGGTAACGGCTGAGCGAGGTCAGTAGCGCGCGTTCGTGCGCCTCAACCAGGGTGTCCAGGCTCGCGCGCCCGCTCTCCGCGTCGAATTGCAGCGACTTCTCCTGTAACTGACGCATTACGCTCTCGACCCGCGCGTGCGCATACTGGATATAGTAGACAGGGTTGTCGGCGCTGCGCGACTTGGCCAGTTCGAGATCGAAATCGAGGTGCTGGTCCTGCGATCGCATGACATAGAAAAACCGGCATGCATCGTTGCCGACTTCGTCGCGTAACTGGCGCAGACTGATGAATTCACCCGAGCGGGTCGACATCTGCATTTTTTGCCCACCGCGGTACAAGGTCACGAACTGCACCAGCTTTACTTCGAGCGCATCACCGGGTTCTCCCATCGCCTCGAGTCCGGCCCGCACCCGGGTCACGTAGCCGTGGTGATCCGAGCCGAGTACGTCGAGCAGCAGGCCGAATCCGCGCTCGCGTTTTTGCAGGTGATAGGCGATGTCGGAGGCGAAATAGGTGGTCTGTCCGTTCTCTCGTACCACGACGCGGTCTTTCTCGTCTCCATAATCGGTCGCGCGAAACCAGGTCGCGCCATCGCGTTGATAGAGCTTGTCGTGGGATTCGAGTTTTTCGAGCGCACGCGCGATTGCACCACCCTCGGCAAGGCTGCGCTCGGAATACCAGGTATCGAACTCGACGCCAAACTCACCCAGGTCTTCGCGGATGTCCTCGAGAATCCCGGTCAACGCAAAGTCGACCACCGCGCGGAAACCGTCGCCGCCGAGAAGGTCGCGCGC
This sequence comes from uncultured Gammaproteobacteria bacterium, assembly GCA_963699835.1. Classification (GTDB taxonomy): domain Bacteria; phylum Pseudomonadota; class Gammaproteobacteria; order Steroidobacterales; family BM003; genus BM003. Next base: position 317,864 of record CAVOVJ010000004.1, read on the forward strand.
GCGATCTATCAGCGCGTCGATATGCGCCTCCTTGTCCCCTTCCGGCGCATCCGCGGGGAGTCCGGACATCACTGCGACCGCATCGCGTCTCAGAGCGGTGTCATCCTTGCGTACCAGCTCCGCGGCGATGTCGCTGATGTAGCGGCCGCGATAAGCATTGGCCGGGAATACGATCTCCTCGCCGAGCGCTTCCAGATAGCGCAGCCAGACACTGACCCCGAGAATGTTCATCTGCCGGCCCGCGTCATTCACGTAGTACTCGCGCTCGACGACATGGCCGGTGGCGGCGAGCAGATTCGACAGCGTCGCGCCATATGCGGCGTGCCTGCCATGACCGACATGCAGGGGTCCGGTCGGGTTCGCCGACACGAACTCGACCAGCACTTTTTCGCCTTTGCCCAGATCGCTGCAGCCGTACGCCGCGCCGCGGTCGAGAATCTGTAGCAGCGAGGCATGAAACGCCTGCGGTGCAAGGCGGAAATTGATAAAGCCGGGGCCGGCGATGTCGGTGGTGGCAATCAGCCCGTTGGCAGGCAGATTGTCGACGATTGCCTGGGCAATTTCGCGCGGATTCCGCCGCGCGGGTTTCGCCAGTGTCATGGCGACGTTGCAGGCGAGGTCACCGTGGCGCGCATCGCGGGTGCGCTCCACCAACACGGTTGTCGGCAGCTCGGTGTTTTCGAGGAGGCCGTCACGCAGTTGCTGCAGCGACGCCAGGACGAGTCGTTCTATCTGGTGTTTCATTATTGGATCGGATGGCCGTGCGAAGAGACCGCATAGTCTAGCCCAATGCCGCGCATTTCAGCAGTGGTGGCGATCAAAACAGCTCTCCGGGGTCAACGTCGATGGCCCAGCGCACCTTCTTCGCCGCCGGCAACTCTGCGAGTTGCTCGACCCACGGGCGCAGCAGCGACTGCAGCGGTCCGCGTCCCTTTGCCTGCAACAGCAATTGGGCGCGAAACCGGCCGGCTCGCCTCTGCATCGGTGCAGGCGCCGGCCCGAGCAGCGTCACTGGCATTGCGAATTGCTCGGCTTTGGCGCGCGCCGCGCGCAGGAAGTTGAGCGGCGCTTCCATCGCGCTGGCTTCGGCCCGTAACAGGGCCAGATAGGTAAACGGTGGCCATGCGGCCTCCTCGCGTTCGGCCAGTGCGGCTTCGGCAAACTCGCGGTACCCGGAAGTCAGCAAACGCTGCAGCAACGGATGGTCGGGGTATTGGGACTGCAATAACACCTCGCCGGGCTTATCGGCGCGCCCGGCACGTCCGGCGACCTGGAGTACGGTTTGCGCCAGCCTCTCGCTGGCTCGCAGATCGGTGCCAAACAGGCCCTGATCGGCATTAAGGATTCCGACCAGCGTGACATTGGGGAAGTCGTGGCCCTTGGTCAGCATTTGTGTTCCGACCAGGATTCTCGCCGCGCCGCTGCGCACGGCAGCGAGGCTCTCCTCGAGCGCGCCACGGCGTTGCACGCTGTCGCGGTCGATCCGGACCACCGGCTCGTCCGGAAACAGCCGCGACAGCGTCTCCTCGATCCGTTGCGTTCCCTCTCCGACCGGGTGCAGCTCGGCTGCACACTCCGGGCAGGCATCCATCATCGCGGCTGTGGCTCCGCAATGATGACAGCGTAGCTGGCTCCCCTCGCGATGCAGGGTCATGTGTGCATCGCAGCGACGGCAGGCGGCGATCCAGCCACAGCCACCGCAGAACAAAGCCGGCGCATACCCGCGTCGATTCAGATACAGCAACACCTGGTTGCCACGCTCGAGATGCTGCTGCATCGCGAAGACCAGTGGCGTTGACAGGCCGTTGTTCGCCGCATGGTGTTTAAGATCGACCGTTTTTATGGGTGGCGTAACCGCGCTGCCCGGGCGATGCGGCAACTCGAGCTCGGCGTAGCGGCCTTCGTGCACGTTGTAGATTGACTCTAGCGACGGTGTTGCCGACCCGAGCACCACCGGCGCGCCGTTACGGCGCCCGCGCAGGACCGCGAGATCTCGCGCCGAATAGCGAAATCCGTCCTGCTGTTTAAAAGACGCGTCGTGTTCCTCGTCGACGACTATCAGGGCGAGGTTGGACAGCGGGGCGAAGATCGCGGAGCGCGTACCGAGTATTACCGCGGCTGCACCGCTACGGGCGTCGCGCCAGGCCGCCAGCCTTTGGCTGTCCGGAAGACCGGAATGCAGAAGCGCCATGGTTAATCCGAGACGCTGGCGGAACCGCTCGACAAGTTGCGGCGTCAGGCCAATCTCCGGCACGAGAACCAGAGTCTGTCCGCCACGTGCCGCCGCTTCGCGCGCTGCCTCGAGATAGACTTCTGTCTTGCCGCTGCCGGTCACGCCGAACAACAGAAACGGCGAGAACTTGCCTAGGCTGTGGGTAATGGACTGAACCGCGTCTTGTTGGGCCGCTGTCAATTGTGGTCCGGAAATCGGGGTGGCCTGCGCCTGGCCTGGCATACCTGCCTGCTTCCATACAAAGTCCTCGACCCAGTTCTTCTGCCGAAGTCTCTTGAGGGCGTCACGCCAGCTGCCGCCGAGAGCAGCCAGATCGGCAGTCGCGCAGCCGATCTGGCGGTCACCCAGGAAAGCGAGCATTCTCGCTTGCGCCGGAGATCGGCGGCTGATCGAAGCGGGATCGATTTCCGAGCCCAAAGAGGTCAGGCGCACTGCAGCCGTGGGCTCCTCGGTCGGACGTCCCTGGCGCAGCGCGGCGGGAAGCGCTGCCATCAGTACCTCGCCGATCGGGTGTTGGTAGTAGCGCGATGCCCAGCACAACAATTTCAACAGCTCATGGCCGAGCACCGGGTCGTCGTCGAGAATCGCCAGCGCCCGGCGCAGCTTTTGTGGCGGCAGGTCGGAAACTGCCGCGGTCTCGACGAGGACACCGACCTGCTTTCGGGAGCCGAAAGGGACGAGGATCCGGGTTCCCGGCCGGAGCGCATCGTCCGGGACATCGCGCGGCGGCAGATAGTCGAACAGACGCCGGAGCGGTGCGTTCAGCGCGATCTTCAGGACCATATTTGTCCGGACGTGCAACGCAGCATGAGTTGTCCACAAGCGTTGTGGATAACTCTGTGGATGAGTGGCCCTCCAGCGACGGTGTCAGAACCGGCCCGACCCGCGGCCGATGGCCGCAACGAGAGTATGTAGTGGAAATATTTATTCATTAATCAGCTAGTTAAGCGGTTTTCAGGTAAATGTCCGGTGATTTTGTCTACGCTTCGTCCAGACTGGCATCTGGACTGTGTATAAGCCGCTGCGCGAGGCGTCTGTCAACCGCCGTCCGTGATGGCCGTTAATAGACCATGAGTGTGACGCTTCGATGGGCAGGTGGGAAGGGTTGGAATCCTCGGAAAAGATTTTGACAGAGCGCTGCCGCCGCACGGACTATGTAGCGAGGTGCCGGTTTTGCCCGGGCACGGCGAATTGACGCTGCCCGGCGCCGGTCTGCGGCGTCGCGTACATGGCGCGGAGGAGTCAGTACTGCATCAGGCGGCGCAAATGGAGCGCTTTCTGGCCGGGGTAGAACGTCGCGCTTTCTGCATCGCGCGTTATTCGTTGCGCGACGAGGACGAGGCGCTCGACGCAGTACAGGACGCAATGCTGAAACTGGTGCGGCGTTATTCGCAGCGTCCGGCCGAAGAATGGGCGCCGCTGTTTTACCGCATCCTCAGCAACTGCGTGCGCGACATCCAGCGCCGGCGGGGGGTCAGAAACCGGGTGATCGCATGGTTCGGCCGCGGTGATGCGCCGGGGCGCGAGCGAGATATTATCGGCGAGGCGCCCGATATCCGGGAGCCCGGTCCGGAAAAGCAGCAGCAGCTCGATGACGCGATGCGTGCTTTGCAGCAGGCGGTCGAAAATTTACCGGCGCGCCAACGCGAGGCGTTCTTGCTGCGTCAGATGGAAGGACTGGATGTGGCCGGTACGGCACGAGCGATGGGTTGTAGCCAGGGCAGCGTGAAGACGCATTACTCTCGGGCAATCCATACTCTTCGGGAGCGACTGGGAGAACACTGGTAGTGGCGGGCGATAACGCGCAATCGGATTTCGAAAAACGGGCCGGGCAAGCGCTGCGCGAGCAAAGCGAGCAACTCGATGCGGCGACGCGCTTGCGGCTAAGTCGCGCCCGTTCGGCCGCGGTCGAAAAACTGCGCAACAAGCGATTTCCTTTGCGCAACCGCTGGCTGCCTCTTGGTGCGGCCGCCGCTGCCGCTGCCGTCATGGCGCTGCTTTTGTCTCCGAATCCCCCCGCACCGGTGCCCGACGCCGGCACCCGTATCGAGCCGCTCGAGGATCTGGATATCGTGCTCGCGGAGGACAGTCTGGAGTTGATTGAAGACTGGGAGTTTTACCGCTGGCTCGAGGATGTCCAGGATGTCAGTTAGAGCGGCATGGATTGCGGCGGCGGTGGCGCTGGTTGCTATGCCTGCGCATGCGGACGACGATTCCAATGCGGTTGATGTGGACTTTCTCGAGTTCCTCGGCTCGTGGGAACGGGGTGACGCGGAGACGTTCCAGGAGATCTGGAATCGCGAAATTCAGGATAACGAAACGCAAACCGGAAAGGCCGACCGTCATGACAAGGAAACGGATGGGGAGCGCCCCGATGATCAGGCATAGCGTTATGGCCATCGCATTGGTCGTTTGCGCCGTGTGGGCGCCGCCGACGCTGGCTGAATCCGAGCCGGGTATTTCGTGGCAAAGCCTCAATCCTGCACAGCAGCGATTGCTGGCCGGGCTCGAGGATCAGTGGAGCGAGATACCCGTGGAGCGCCAGGTCCGGCTGGTGCGCGGCGCGAACAGGTGGGGAAAGATGGATCCCGAGCAGCGCCAGCGCGCGCGCGAGCGGTTCAACAACTGGCAGGCGCTCAGCGCCGAGCAGCGCTCGCGGATCCGCGACTCCTATGGCCGCTTTCTCGAATTGCCATCGGACGAGCAACGGCTCGTGCGGGACAATTTCGAGCGCTTTCGCGAGTTACCTCCGGAGCAGCGCGAGCGCCTCAAGGAACGCTGGCAGGCAATCAGTCCGGAACAGCGCGAGGATATGCGCAAGCGCTGGCGCGAGATGACGCCCGAGGAACGCGAGCGGGCACGCCCCCGGGGCAATCGCGACTAGACTTTCGGCACCTTTGCAGTCAGCTTTTCCGCCATTTTCTCGCTGTCGCCAAACAGCATCCGGCGCTGCCCGACGAAAAATCAAAACGGTTGCGGTGCCCGAGAATCCCTTGCCCTGCCCGAGTTTGAAAACCCTTGTGTTCTTCGCCGTGTCGGCGCCGACCTCGGCATACCGATAATCGGTCGGGCCGGATCGGTGCGCGCACTCGGTTTGACAACGCCGTTTGCGCCGATCACCAGCGCCGGGTCACTTGGCAGAGACCTCGTCGAGATCGCAGATCAGGTCGCCGGCGACGCCGCAGACCGTAAAGAGCGAGCATTTGCCCGGACTTCATCAAGCGGTAACGATCCCGTCCTGGTCGAAGTTGCATTTTTGTGCGGGTTCTGGAATAACAAGTTGCGACGCCGGCCGGAGGGAACGCAAGCGGTGATCGACCTGAGCCAACAAGTCCTGAGGACCGATCTGGCGGGAATGCCGCTGGAATGGGTGGACTATCGCGATGCGGTTCGCTTGTATCACACCGGACAGGTCGCCTACACCTGCGGTTCACTTCTTTATAGTCTGCGCGGCGGCATCAACGCCTGCAGCGGTAACCGCAGCATTATTGCCGTCAATTCGATCATTGCAACTGCGGGCAACTGCAAGGGGCATGCCCGTCTCCAGCGCAATTACATGCCGCCGCTGAACAACGAAACCCTGTTTCGCCGCGATGCCGATATGTGTCTGTACTGCGGCAACCGTTTTGCCTCCTGCGATCTGTCGCGCGACCATGTGACACCTATCTCGCTCGGCGGGCTCGACGTCTGGACCAACGTCGTCACGGCCTGCCGGCGCTGTAACAATCACAAGGCTGGACGGACGCCGGAACAGGCGAATATGTTGTTGCTTGCCGTTCCGTTTACCCCGACCTATGCCGAGTACATCTATTTGAAGGGGAGACGGGTGCTTGCCGACCAGATGAAGTACCTGCTCGCTCATTTCCCGCGCAGCAGCCCGTTGCATGCGCGGTTGCGCGGTCAGCTGCAGGCGCACCATTGAACCCGGTATGAAGTGCAGCGTCGGGACGTCGGGCTAGTGCTGTATCTGGTAGATGCAAGCGTTTATGTGTTTCGCGCCTATTACTCGATTCCTGACAGTATGACCGACCGTGACGGGCGACCCGTCAATGCGCTATACGGTTTCGCCGGATTCCTGATTGATCTGCTGCGTGACGCGCGACCGCAACATATGGCCGTCGCCTTTGATGAGAGCCTGACTTCCTCTTACCGCAACGAAATCTATCCGCCTTACAAGGCCAACCGTGAGTTGCCGCCGCAGGATCTCGAGTACCAGTTCGGGATGTGCCGTCAGCTTACCCGCGCCCTCGGCCTCGTCGATCTGGCCAGCGCGTTGTACGAGGCGGATGACATCATCGCCACGCTGGCGCGGCAATATCGCGAGCGCGGGTTGAACTCCGTGATCGTGACCCGCGACAAGGATCTCGCCCAGGTGCTGAGGTTCGGAGACACTTTCTGGGATTTTGCCGGGCGCAAGCGCATTGCCTACGAGCAGGTGGCAGAGGTGTTTGGAGTGCGCGCCGAGCAGATCGCGGACTTCCTCGCGCTGGCCGGCGACAGCGTCGACAACATCCCGGGGGTGCCGGGGGTTGGCGCCAAAACGGCCACGGCCCTGCTGCAACGCTTCGACGATCTCGATGCCATCTACGCGGATCTCGACGAGGTACTCGATGTGCCGGTACGTGGCGCGGCGCGGGTCCGCGAGCGGCTCGAGACGCATCGCGACGATGCATTTCTCGCGCGCCGACTGACACGAGTGCACGAACAGGTGCCCCTGGATCTTCCGTCAACCGGACTCTCTGTTGGCGCGCCGGATTTCGCTGCACTGGAGGCACTGTTCGAGGTCGCGGATTTCGGTACCGCATTGCGTCGGCGAGTGCGTCAGCTCGCACAACCCTAGCGGCGTGGCGGGCAATGGACTGGACCCCGATCGTCACAGATATTCGTGACCGATTCGATCTGACGCTCGATCCGGCGTTGACGCGACCGGTAAGCGGCGGCTGCATCAATAGCTGTTGGGCCCTGTCCGGTGCCGGCAGTCGCTGGTTTTTAAAAACCAATACCCCCGCCAGGGTGGCGATGTTTGCGGCCGAGGCGCGTGGTCTTGCCGCACTGAGTGAGGCCGGACGGTTGCGGGTGCCGGCCGTGATCGGTTCCGGGTGCGTCGGGCCCCATTCCTATTTGCTGCTCGAGTGGATTCCGCTGCGCACCTCATCGCGCGGTGCCGAATCAGCACTTGGCGCCGGGCTTGCGAGATTGCATCGCGCGACGTCCACGCAGTTCGGATTCGACAGCGACAATTTTATCGGCAGCACGGCACAGCCGAATGGCTGGTATGCGAGCTGGGCTGATTTTTTTGCACAACGACGGCTCGGGTTCCAGCTGAAGCTTGCACGTGAAAACGGACTTGGCGCGAGACTGCAGGAAGCTGGCGAACACTTGCTGCAGGTCCTGCCGGAGCTGCTTGCGGCGCATGCGCCGCAACCGTCGCTATTGCACGGCGATCTGTGGGGGGGAAACCGGGCCTGCGACGAGCAGGGTCGTCCCGTCATCTTCGATCCGGCGGTTTATTTCGGTGATCGCGAGGCGGATCTTGCGATGACTCGACTGTTCGGCGGCTTCGGCTCCGACTTCTATGCGGCCTACGAAGATGAATGGCCGCTACCCCCGGGCGCCGCAGGTCGGGTCGATCTTTACAACCTCTACCATGTTTTGAATCATGCCAACCTGTTTGGCGGAGCCTATCGCGACCAGGCGCTGGCCATCATGCGGCGTTTATTGTCGAGCCACCGATAACGGCGCCCGCGGTTTCGGGTTCACGCCGCGCCGAGCTATTAGCGGTAGTGAAAAAAAACGGACCGGCATGAGAGCCGGTCCGTTCAGCAAGGATCCGCAGGTCCGGTCGTGTCGTCAGAATGCCGGTTTGCGCCGGCTCGGGTTCAGGCGCACGGTGCCGCTCAGAAACAGGATGGCATTGGGGTCGAATTCACCGGCAAACCTGACCCCCTGCGAAGTCTGGTCAATCTTGCTGTCGCCAACCAGATATAAGGTCGCGCCAACCGAATAAGCGGCGATACCCTTGCCGTGCCAGCCGAAAGAAGTCGATATTTTGATCGTTTCGTCATAGGGAAGATCGATGGTGCGATGCTCGTCCTCAACCGGCGAACTGTCGTACAGCACGCCGAATGTCATCAGATATTTGCCGCTGCTGCGGAATGCTGCGACGCCGGCATACCAGGTGTCATCCCACTTTCTGTCGACGGTGATGACTGCGCCGTCGCCACCGTTGAGAAAGCCATTGACCGATAGCTGGTTGCCGCTGAATTTCGACCATTCCTGCCAACCACCGCTCAGCGCGAAACCCCAGCCGACATCTAAAGGGCTGCCGAAACGCAAGCCCGCCTCTACCCATTGCGGGTTGGTCCAGTCCACCTTGATATCGCTGTCGAGGCCCACCGGTACCGGCAGATTTCGCAACTTGACATCGCCCTCGAGGTCGGCATCGAACTCGGCACGATAGACCAGGCCGAGGACAATTGAATCGGTGAAGTGATATTGCAGACCCGCGTAGGGCTGCACACCCCAGTCCTTGGCATCCTTGACCTTGGCAATTCCATCCGGAGCGTTGGGAAGGTTTATTGCAATATTCTGATTCAGCGTCGTCTGCATGATCGTTGCGCCGGCTCCGAGCGACAGGCGGTCGGTGACGCGGTATCCGAGCGCGGTGGTCAAACCGAACGCGAGCAGTTCGACCTTGGTCGCGCCATAGCGGCCGGCAAAGTCCGAGCCGTAATCGACACCCCCGCCTTGAGGTGCGAAGAGCCCTACACCGATCGCCCAGCGGTCGCTGAACCTGCGGCTGGCGAACATACTCGGAACGATAGCCGTGCCTCCGGCATTGCCGCCATCGCTGCCGCCGGCTTCGGCGATATCCGGATCGAACTCCATGCTGGGCAGCAGGGTCATCAGCCCCAGCGACATCGCGCGCTCATCCATCCACACCATGCCGGCGGGGTTGGTCAGTGCCGAGTCGGGGCTGTAAGAATTGGTCGGGTTGATTACGCCGGCGGTGCCGACGCTTCCTGCTGTGCCGACTTCCGGCAGGTAGAAACCGGCCGCGTGGACCGGGCCGCCCGCACACAGCACGAGCATTCCCGACATCACCGCCAAAAGCTGTTTGGTTCTCATTGCGCAATCCTCGCGTGCAACGGTCGTCATCCTTAGGGTCAGGTTTCCCGGGGAACGGAAACAACGAGCCCAAGAGTAACCTCCGCACCCGCCTTTTACAAAGAGTCAATCGTTTGCAACGCTTTGACAGCTTGGCGCCGATCGGCGATACATGCGGTCTTGAATTGTGAAGCGGGAGGGCAGGCGGATGGCACCGCTCGATGGTCTCAGAGTACTTGATTTTTCCATGCTTCTGCCGGGACCGTACGCCAGCATGATGCTGGCCGACATGGGTGCGGACGTATTGCGGGTAGAATCACCGTCCCGGCCCGACCTGATGCGCTTGTTGCCGCCGGCCGACCCGGACGGTATCGGCGCGGGGCACGCGTTTTTGAACAGATCGAAACGCAGCATCGCGCTGGACCTGAAGAATGCAGAGGCAGTCGCAATCGTCAAACGTCTCGCCGCGCAACACGATGTGTTGCTGGAGCAGTTCCGGCCCGGGGTGATGGAGCGCTTCGGGCTGGGCTATGAGACAGTGCGTGAAATCAATCCACGGCTGATCTATTGCTCATTGACCGGCTATGGCCAGACCGGCCCGTACCGCGATCGCGCCGGCCATGACATCAACTATGTTTCTCTCGCCGGCATGGCAAGCTATGCCGGGTATGCCGATTCCGGGCCAGCGCCGCAGGCATTCCAGATTGCGGATCTTGCCGGTGGTGCGCTGCACGCGGTGATCGGAATCCTCGCCGCGCTAAATGCACGGCAGCGTAGCGGTGAGGGTCGTCACGTCGACGTCAGTATGACCGACGCGACGTTTGCGCTGAACGCGATCGGGGCGCCGATCTGTTTTGTTGGCGGCGAAGATCCAAAGCCGCAGTCGAATCTGCTGAACGGCGGCGGATTTTATGGGTTTTATCGCACCGCCGATGACCGCTACCTGTCGATCGGCAGCCTCGAGCCGCAGTTTCGCGAACAACTGTGCCGCGCGATCGAACGACCCGACCTGTTGCCACTGGCGCTGACCACCGATCCGGCAAAGGAAAAACAGTTTATCGGTGAAATGCGCACGATTATCGCGGCGCGGCCACTGGCTGAATGGCGCGAGGTATTCGCGACGGTGGACGCCTGCGTCGAACCGGTGCTGACTCTTGGCGAAGCCGCCGAGCATCCACAGCTTGCGGCTCGCAATATGACGGTCGAGGTCAAAGGATCCAATGCGAGTCAGCGCCAGCTCGCCGCAGCGATTAAGTTCTCGGACTCGGAGCCGGAATACCGTTTTTGCGGAGTCGCGCTTGGCGCCCACACCAACGAAGTTCTGCGCGAGCTCGGGTTGAACGACGAGGAGATCGGCGCGCTCGATGCGGCCGGCGCGTTCGGTTAGCCGCGGCGCCAGGCCGGCTTACTCGCCAACCAGCAGATGCAGGTCGAAACCCTCCGGGCTTTCCAGTACCGCGGAATGCTCACCGGCATTCGGCAATGGCGAAGGACGCGCAATGCGCATGTCCTTGGCGATAAGAAATTCGATGCGCCGGTCCATGTCGGGTTCGGTAAAGACCAGTCCCGGGCGCAGCAACCTGTTGCCGCCGTATAGTCCGAGGTTGATGCAGTCGCTGATCAGCAGGGCACGCGGCGAGGGTTTTTCCTCGCGATCAGTCATCACGAATCCCAGCGGTTCCCAGAACTGCGCCGAGGCATCGATGTCGGCGACCGCAATGCAATATTCGCTGCAGCGGCCGAGGATCGAGAAATCCTCCTCGCCCCCGGTGTACGGAGAGTAGGTACGCGCTTCCAGCAGCGACACCATCTGTCCATTCGGGTCTTTGAATCCCGCCTCGTTGAACTGGTCGTCGGAAAGTTTGCGGAAAGCGAACATGATCCCGCTGTCCTCGAGGCTGCGTACCTGGTTGGCCAGCTCCGGCCGCGCATAGGTCAGCGACGGCGAATCGAAGCGGTAATCGTGCAGGCCGATGAACAGATGCCCGTCGGTCACGACCGCGTAAGGGTGCGACCAGGTCTCGCCCACGTTTAACTGCGTGAAGCCGAGCTCCTCGTAAAACCCCAGTGACGACTGGATGTCAGGGGTATACAGGCTGATTTCGAGAAATCTCCCGAGCATCCGGCTATGTTGACACAGCCGCGCGCCCGCTCCCAGTGATACGGGTCACGTTGTGCGGACGTATCGGGTCGTGGCGGTATCGGAGATCTGCGCCACTGCCCCGGTCCGCAGCAGGTAACGCAGGTGTGCCATCGTCTCGCCGAATGCAAGCAAGATGTTGAGCGAATCGAGCTTGCGCGGGAAAAGAACAGGGATAAGATCGGCGGCGGTTTGCGGTGACTCGCAGGCCGCGAGCGCAGTCTCGAGCGCGGCTCGATGTTCGGCTTCGAGTTCGTCGAGGCGCTCGTGCAGCCCGTGAAAGACCCGCCCGTGAGACGGCAGATACCAGCGTCTCCGCTGGCAATTCGCGAAACCGGGCAAACGACGACAGGTAATCCTCGAGTGGGTCCGCCGCGCTGTCCTCGCTCCACAAGCTAATGTTTGGGGAGATGGTCGGCAACACGTGATCACCGGAAATCAGCGTGCCGATCGCGTCGCAGTACAGGGCAGCATGACCGTTGGCATGGCCCGCGGTCACGATGATCTGCCATTTGTGATCGCCAATGGTCACGAGTTCGCCGTCACGGATCGGTCGAATCTTCTCGGGAATACCCGAGATAATTCGCTGGTAGCCTTTTCCGGACAGAAACGGAGCGATGTCATCACTGATCGACATACCGTTCTTTTCCAGGCTTTGACGGCGGTGGCTGGCACGCTCGCGCGGATCGATATGACGCGGTCCCAGCGCGCTGTCGAATTCTGCATCGGTCATCCAGACCTCGACATTGCAGCGTTCGGCGAGCCATGCAGCCTGGCCGAAGTGATCCGGATGATGGTGGGTGACGATGATGCGGCGGATCGGGTCATCGCCGAGCTGCTCGAGCAGGCCCTCCCAGGCAGCATTGACCGGGTCGATTCCCATACCTGTATCCACCAGGGTCCAGCCGCCATCATCCGGTATCAGCCAGACGTTGATATGGCTGAGGCCGCCGGGCACCGGGAGGCGAATCCAGCGCATCCCGCAAGGCAGGTCGACCATTGCGCCGTTTTTCGGTGGTTCCATGTTCGGGTAGCGAAGGCGGGAGTTCGGGATACTGGTGCGCGGCATCGAGGCTATCCGGTGGCTTAAGCTGGTGAGTCGGCGACGCGGCCGGGCAGCGGCTGCGACTTTACTGCCTGGCGCCCAGTGCAAGCGCGCGTTTTGCGCCGAGCGCCCGGTCCTCAGCCGTGTCGTCGCTGGCTTGCCAGGCCGGGCCAGCCCTGGCAGTGTCTGAGCGCCAGGTCGACGAGGAAAGAAATGTGATCGCTGCGATCGTTTAGTGCGGCCACGTAATTGAGCGTCTCGCCACCCGCTTGTTCGAAAATTTCGCCATTTTGCATCGAAATCTCTTCCAGCGTTTCGAGACAGTCGGCGGAGAACCCGGGGCACGCAACGTCCAGCGAGCGGATGCCCTCGCGCGCGAGTCGCGCGACGGTTTCATCGGTGTACGGACGCAACCACTCCTCGCGCCCAACGCGCGACTGAAAACTCAGTATCCAGGCGTCATCGTCCAGGCCGAGTTCCGCTGCCAGCAATCGCGCCGTCTTGTGGCACTGGCAGTGGTACGGATCACCGCCCAGCAGGTAGCGGTGCGGCAGACCGTGGAAAGAAAACAGCAGGCGCTCCGCGCGACCCTGGTTTTGCCAGTGCTCGCGGATACTCGCCGCGAGCGCTTCAATATAGCCGTGCTCATCATGATACTGGTTGATGAAACGGAGTTCCGGGAGCCAGCGCGTGCGCTGTAAATCGGCGGCGATTGCGTCGAATACCGACGCGGTAGTGGTCGCCGAATACTGCGGGTAGAGCGGAAGCACCAGCAGTCGACGCACCGCTTTTTCGCGCAGTTCCGCGAGCGCACTGGCGATCGACGGATTGCCATAACGCATTCCCAGCGCCACCGGGACGTCGACTCCCACACGCTCGGCGAGCTGATGCTGAAAAGCTTTGTGCTGGCGTTTCGAGATGCTTAGCAGCGGCGAACCCTCTGTGGTCCATACCTTTGCATAGGCCTCTGCCGATTTACGCGGGCGGATACGGAGAATCACGCCGTGCAGGATCAGCCACCAAAGCGGCCGTGCCACCTCGATTACGCGGGGATCCCACAGGAATTCCGCCAGGTAACGCCGCACCGAAGTGGTATCCGGGGCGTCCGGTGTGCCCAGATTAACCAGCAAAATACCGGTTTTCTCATCCGTGCCGTGCTTGAATTCCGGTTCGCCGAGATAGCGTGACATGATTGGCTCCGTGCCGGTGTGGTGCAACCTTACCTGAAGCAAGTGCGAGCCACCAACACGTCGGTCGCGCCCAAGTTGATAGACTTGCTGCTGGTTTCGTTTTCGCAGGTTAGCCGGATTCGACACGATGAACGAACACAATGAAGAAACAGCACCGCCTTCCAGGTGGGCATTTATTCGCGACGTCGCCGTTTTTCAGGGCAAGCTGGTCATTGACGGGCTGCGCGACCTGGTGCTGGTACCGTTGTCGCTCGCGGCTGCCATCATCGGAATGCTGGCCGAACCGAAAGATCCGGGAAAGAAGTTCTACGGGTGGTTGCACTCGGCCGTCGCAGCGAGCGCTGGATCAATCTGTTCGGAGCTGCCAGATCGTCACATCCGGAGGAATTTGCGCGGCGAAGACGACCGATCACGGCGTTGATGATCTGATCGCCATGCTGGAGCAGCGAATTGTCGAGCAGAATGCGCGTGGCGGCATTACCGCGCAGGCCCGCCGCGCCGTGGACGGTGCGCATCGACCGGCTCACCGATACGCTAGGCACGTCACGCAGAAGCCGCCCGGGCGACAGCGGTGACGCGGATAACAGTCCAGGCTCGTCGCCCGGGAACCGGGATGCCTAGTCGACGTCGCGCCCGCTGATCAGGTCCTCGAGGCTCGGAGCCGCATGCCCGGGACCCATCCGCCCGCTTTTCAGGCGCTCGACGTAGTTGCGGTATGCACGCATCGCCTGACCCGCAAAAATCCATATGATCGGGAGGTTGCCGAGCAGCATCACGCCGGTGCCGATACCGGTCAGGTTGTCGAGTTCGGTTGCGGTTTTTACGATTCCCGACGTCGCGACGACGATCAGCAGGCAATAGACGAGCTTGTAAATCATTATCGATTTTTCGCCGGCCAGGAACACCATTCCCTGTTCGCCGTAATAACTCCACGAAATCATCGTCGAGACGGCGAACAACCAGACTGCGATCGTGACCAGCCATTTGCCGAGGCCGGGTGTCACTGAATCGAAAGCGCGCGCGGTAAGCGTGGCGCCGACCAGCGATGCATAAAGACCCGGGTCGTCGATGCGCGGACGTTCGGCGCTCTCGAAATCGTTCCATTCGACGATCGGACGGTCTTCCGCGTCATATCTGATCGTGCCGCTGAGGCGATGGAGACGGTTGCCGCTCTGCTCATTTTGGTGCGCGTTGACGATCATGTAGACCGCCTCGCCGTCGCTCCAGGTCACGCCGCGAGCAGTCGGCGCCGCAATGGTCTCCAGGCTCCAGTGGTGGTCGATATCGGTCTGCACCACTGCCGGCGGGGTCGGGAATTCGACCTCGGCGCGCGGTTCCAGACACCGGTGGAGAGGATGACGAGAGCGGTGAATGTGCACACGATCAGCGTATCGATAAACGGCTCCAGTCCGGCGACGATACCTTCGCGAACCGGTTCGTCCGTTTTGGCCGCCGAGTGAGCGATAGGCGAAGAGCCCTGTCCCGCCTCGTTGGAGAACAACGCGCGTTTCATCCCGAACAGGAAGGCATAACCCATCGTGCCGCCGATAAAGGCGCCGCTGGCTTCCGATCCGGAAAACGCCGACGTGACGATCAGTTTCAGCATCGGCAGCATCAGGTCGATATTGACAGCCAGCACATAAGTGCCCGCGAGCAGGTACAGGGCCACCATGAAGGGGACGAGCCGTCCGGCGACGGCGCCGATCCGCTTGATGCCGCCGAGAATCACCGCGGCGACGATCAAAGCGAGAATGATGCCGGAGGCAACGCTCGGGATACCGAAATATTCCTGGGTGATTTCGCCGACGTTCCAGGCCTGGAACATGTTTCCGCCGGTGATCGTCGAGACCAGCAGGGTGATACAGAACACGACGCCGATAAAACGCGCAAGACCCTTCAGAGACGGATTCAGGCGTGGCAGGCCCTTGCTGACGACCCACATCGGGCCGCCATGCGGATTGTCGGGATCGTCGGTGTTGCGATAGAGCATCGACAGCGTGACCTCGGTCAGCTTGATCGACATGCCAAAGAAACCGACGACCCACATCCAGAACACGGCGCCGGGTCCGCCAAGCGCGATCGCGAGCGCGACGCCGCCGATATTACCCAGTCCGACTGTTGCCGAGAGCGCCGCCGACAGCGCCTGGAAATGGTTGATCGCGCCGGGATCGTCCGGATCGTCGTAATGGCCTCGGATGACCTTCCAGCCGTGGGTCAACGCAACACCCTGGCTGAAGCGGCTCCAGATCGTCAGCACGATTCCGGTTCCGAGCAGCACAAAAAGCACCACGTTGTGCCACAGGATATTGTTCATCGTCGCCATGACGTCGTTCAGTGAGTCCATCTATTGCAGACCTTTTTTGTGTACGCGCGGTTTGAGCGTCATTGCCACGGTTGCGTGGCTATGCCAACAGGCGCGGCATTGCATCGTAGCTATCGATCAGGCTGCCTCGAGAATCGCAGTGACGCCCATGCCCCCGGCGGTGCATACGGAAATCAATGCGCGTCCCTCGCCGCGTTCGGCCAGCAGCTTGGCCGCATTGGCCAGTACACGGGCGCCGGTTGCGGCGAATGGGTGTCCCATCGCCAGGCTGCCCCCCTTGATGTTGAGTTTGGCGCGATCGATGCTGCCCAGCGGCGTTTCGCGACCGAGACGATCCTTGCAGAACTCCGCGGATTCCCAGGCTTTCAGCGTGGCGAGGACCTGTGCCGCAAAAGCCTCGTGGATTTCGTAGATATCGAAATCCTGCAACGTGAGACCGGCATCGGCGAGCATTCGCGATACCGCGAATGCGGGGGCCATCAGCAGCCCGTCGCGATCGCGCCCGGCAAAATCGACCGCCGCTGCCTTGCCGTAGCGCAGATAAGCCTGCACCGGAATCTGCCGCTCCCGCGCCCAGTCTTCCGCTGCCAGCAGCACGGCCGCGGCGCCGTCGGTCAGCGGCGTGCTGTTGGCTGCGGTCATTGTCCCGCCCGCGCTACGATCGAAAACCGGCTTCAGTTTGGCCAGCCGTTCGAGGCTGGTGTCGCGACGCATGTTGTTGTCTTCGGAAAGGCCCTCAAACGGTGTTATCAGGTCGGAGTAAAAACCCTCGTCGTACGCCGCCGCGGCTTTCTGATGGCTCTCGAACGCGAGCTGGTCCTGGTCCTCACGGGTGATGCCCCAGGCCTTTCGCGGTCAGTTCCGTACTTGCACCCATCGATAACCCGGTACGCGGTTCGTTCACACCGGGCAGCACCGGTTTGAAGTGCCCCGGCCGCAACCTGAGCCAGGGTTTCATCCGCTCTCCGGCGCTGCGGCCGCGAAAGCTCTCGAGCAGAATCTGCTGGTAGGCGTCGGGATAAACGATCGGGATATCGCTGATGGTGTCGCTGCCACCGGCCATGCCCGCGTCGATCTGTCCGAGCGCGATCTTGTTGCCGACCAGGATCGCCGCTTCCAGCGCGGTGCCGCAGGCGCGTTGCAGATCGAGTCCGGGCGTCTCAGCGGACAATCCGCAGCCGAGAACGGATTCGCGGCAGAGATTGAAATCGCGAGAGTGTTTCATCACTGCGCCCGCGGCGACTTCGTCGAGGCGAACCCCGTGCAGGTCGAACTTGTCGACGATACCGCGAAAGGCGGCGGTCAACATCGCCTGGTTGCCGACCCGGGCATAGGCCGTATGTGCTCTCGCGAAGGGAATACGGCTGCCGCCGAGGATTGCCACGCGTTTTGGTTCACCAACGATCATGTGCGGCCTCCAGGCCGGAAAAAAGTGCAGGAGTCTGCGGGCAATCGATACTAGCACAGGCTGTTTTCTTACTGCTCCTGGGGGTCGTCCCGGTGCCCTGCCCCGCGGCGAAAAGGCGAATAACGTAGTTCGATACATCCGGTGAGTAACAGGCAGTAGCCGAGCAGTTCGGTCATTTCCTCGGCGGCGAGTTTGGCAATGCGCTGATAGTCGTCCGCCAGACAGCGCCGTCCAAAGATTGGTCTGACCGAAAATTCGCGAGAACCCGACCAGCATCAGGAGCCCGGCAAAAAGCAGACCGAACGCCGGGCTCGATCCGAGGACGCGACCCTGAAGCCGCAGCTCGTGTCGGTTTCGCCACCCCTGGTAGCCGAGGCAAACAGCAACCAGGGCGGCGGGAAGCAGCCAGGTGCCCCACGGCAGCCACTGGTCAATGAAATAGTCCTGCTCGCGGACCAGCATCAGCAACAGGAAAAGAGCGATAACGGTCGTCATCGGACGGGTCGGCGGCAGTGACGCGGCGTACCAGCCGGTCACCAGCGATACAGATCAGCAGCAACGCCGTTTGCAGTAGCTCTACGGCGGAGAACTCGCTGGTGCCGAAGACGTCTGTGGGTTTGGGGCGGACGAACAATGCAAGCGCGTCATCTCCGCTCCCGGCAATCATCACGAGTGCCTGGAAACAACAGTAGTATCAGGATGCCGTAGCTCAGAAATCTGATTGCCCTGCGGCTGTGCCATTGCAACATCGCCGTGCCTCGCCCGGTTGAATGCGGAGTATCAGAAGCGCCAGACGAGGCCGAGCGAGGCAAAGATGGGCAGATACCTGGTGGATTCGGTGTCCAGCTCCAGCGGCCCGTCCTCGTCATCGACATCGTATTGGATGCAGCACTCGTTGTTCCAGTCGAAAACATTCGCGACCTCGAGAAACAGCGTCGCAGAACTGCGCTGAAATACCAGTTCCCGCGCTATCCGGATATCCACTGATTTGAAATCGCCGAGGCGGGTACTGTTTCTCGGTCCGGTGCCGACGATGACTTGCGGCTCTTCCGCAACCAGCTCGATCGGAGTCGTTGGCCAGCCGCTATGGAAATCGCCGGCAATGCTGAATTCCCAGTAGCCGAGGCCCATCACCATCCCGCCACGCAACGCCTGCTGCTGGTCCCAGGCACGGCGTACGTTGCCGTGGTCGAATCGGTCTTTCACGGTAGACCAGGAATAAGTGACCCACCAGTCGAGCCAGGTCGAGTGCTTGCCCCAGAGCGAGGTTTCTATGCCGCGGGCGCGGGCACTGTCCGGGTCGATACGCACCCGGTCGGGGGTCAGCTCGGGCAGCAGGACCAGCGGGTTGAGAAAGTTCTCGTAACGCGGGCGCAGGTCGTCCATGTGCTTGTCATACGCTTCGACCCGCAACACGATGTCCCTGGGCAGGGTTTGCTCGACGCTCAACACCAGGTGATCCGCGCGTTGCGCGTCGTCGAATTCCACCACGCCGTCGGAGATCTGCAGTTCATTGATGCTCTGAGACTGGTAAAAGCGGCCCCAGCTGGCCCGCAACTCGGTGGAGTCGGTAAGTCCGTACATCAGGCCGAGGCGCGGGCTGTACTGGCTGTCGCTGTTGGCGCCGAGCGTTTGCCTATCCCAGCGCAAACCGGCGTCGGCTGCGAGTTTATCCGTGAGCCCGATCTGGGCACGGGTATACAGCCCGTACTGGTAACCATCGGGACGGGCCCGGATGTCGCGTTCGCGTTCGGGTTCGAGACTGGCGCCGGGAGTCAGGAATACCAGCTCGAACCCGGCAGCGTCCTGGTAATCGTATTTGCCCTCTTGCTGGCGCAGTTCACCGCCGAACTCGAGACGCAGGTCGTCCCCCGCCCGCCAGCTCAGCTCCGATTGCAATGAGTTGATGGTGAAGTTGCGGTCGTCATTGAGCCAGCCGTGGCTGACGCCCTCCTTTTCGGCGGTGCCGCTGCGTTTGCTCTCGAGCTCCGCGCGCGAGGCGATTGTGTGCCCGGAGACGCTGTCGCTCAGTTCGTAGTCGAGCCGCACCCAGTAGTAATAGTCGTCGTAGTCGGCGTCGGCATCCTCCTCTTCGTCGGGGTCCTTGAGATTGATGTCGTCACCGAAATACAGGAAGTGGGCCGAGGCGCGCAGCCGGTCCGTGACCTGGTAGCCGAGCCGGGTGTAGACATCGACATAGCGCGGATCGCCGAGATCAGAGTCCACGGCATCCAATAGCAGATTGAGATTGCCGCGGCGCGCGGAAACGAGCCAGTCGCCGCGGCCACCGGTGAGCGGCCCGCTGCTGAGAATCGATGCGTTGAAAAAACTCAGGCCCAGTTCGTTTATCCGTGTCACGCCGGGATCGATCGTGCCGATGTCGATAACACCGCTCATCCGGTCGCCGAAGGTGGCGGGGAAAGCCCCGGTATAGACATCGAGGCTGTTGACGATACGCGGATCGATGGTGCTGAATATGCTCTGGAAGTCCTTCAGGTGAAACGGGTCGAACAGTCGCAGCCCGTCGAATTGCACCAGCGACTCATCGGTCTCACCGCCGCGGATATTGGATTTCGCAGTGACGCTGTTGTTGGCGGTTCCCGGGAGCCGATTGACCGAGCGGATCGGGTCGTCACCGAGATCCGGCAGTTTTTCGATGTCTTCAATGGAAAGGAATCGGTGCGATGGTGGAATCTTGCGGTCGATGCGGTAGCGGCTCGCATTGACGACCATTGTGCCGAGCTCTCTGACCTCCGGCGTTTGTACGTCAATCAGTGCGACCGAAGTCTTGCCCGGTTCGACATCGGCAACCACGGTGGTGACCACCGCGCGCTCGGACTGGTTTACCTGCACCACATAGGAACCCGGGGCGAGATCGCTGAAGCTGAAATGTCCCCCGAGCGACGTCTTCGTGGCCAGGCGCTGACCGATGATCGAGACATCCGCGCCGCTGACGCGGTTGCCGGAATCGGTTTCCCTGACGATGCCGAGCAGCTCCCCGGTGTGATCCGGCGCGGATGCCGCACGCCGGGTAATCAGCAGGCTGCCCTGCGGTCCGCGCTCGACCGCCAGCGCATAGGGCGCGACGATCTGGGAAAGTAGATCAGCAGGGTCATCGCCGCCCGGTTCACTGCGTACGCTCATCCATGGCGTCACGAGATCGCTGCTGTAGTAGACGGCGACGTCATGCTGCGCCTCCAACAGCGTTATCGCGCGCTGCACCGATTTTCCGCGCAACGCTGGCGTGATCTCTGCATGGGCCGGGAGACTGTGAAAGAGACGCGCCGCCCAGTGCCAGCAGGCACAGCAGTGTCATGCCGCGGCCGAGTCTCGCCGGGCTTCACTATGCGCTTGGGCATAAGCGAATCAGCCTGATGAGCACAATCATTTCTTGCCCGGGCAGTTTAGCAGCAGGGCTCTGTTTTCATTGGTCCGGATTCTCAGTTTTGCGCTCTGCAGCCGCACCGCTATTGTTCTGGATCAGGATCGAACCGTCCTCGAGCAGCTCGTAGGACAGGTCGGTGGTTGCCAGCATTACGTCGAGAGCCTCGAGCGGGGAGAGCCGGTCGATGCGGCCATGCAGCCGGGTTAGTGATGCCTGCCCTTCGACAGCGGCGCTGGCGAACCGGACATCGCGACCGCTTTCGCGGGTAACCCATGCGAGCAACTGATCGAGCGCGATGTTGGCCATACTCGGTAGCGGTGCGACCTGTAAGGTCCAATTCCAGCCCGGATCGCTGGGCGAGAATCGCGAACGCGACACTGCGCCTGTGGCATCAACGACAATTTCCTCGCCGGCATTACTCAGTGCACTGACCGTGGCGCTTGCAAAAGTCACGCTTCCGTCGCGTACCCGCAGCCGCAGCGTATCCTGCGTTTGCCAGACCTCGAACTGGGTCCCGATGTCACGAAAAACACCGCGACCCGTTCTTATCTCAACGCCCGGACTGCCCTCCACCCGACCGTAGGTATCGACATAGATCCTGCCCGATAACAGTTCGATCACGCCCGCCGCAGCCAGCACGATCCGCGTTTGTTCATCGATGCGCAGCGACGAGCCGTCGCCAAGACGCAAACCAGCAAAGCTGGCGGTGCCCGTTTGCAGTGTCGATCCGGTGTTGATCGCATCATCATCGCCAAGCCGTGTGGCGGCCGGTTTGTTGTCGGCCGCCACTATCGACAGCTCGCCGATGACCTTGTAGGTGGTGGCGACGTTGCCAATGTCGGTTCGCGGAAATTGGATCCAGACAACCGCTGCCACGACAACTGTGGCCGCGATCGCGCCCCATTGCAGCCGTTGCCACCGCCGGGTATGTCTCGTTTTGCGTTCCCAGGTTGCGGTCACCGCGGCACGCGCGTCGGCCATCGCCGCGGCGGATGGGGTCACGCGCTTGCCAGCGGCACGAATAATCTCGCCCACGATATCGCGTTCGTCGCCACCGTTTTCCCGATAATCGCCATCGTTCATAGTCATTAGCCTCGAACCCTGTTCATTCAGGGTGTTCGCTGCCGGGCATACTCGTGGCGCCCGTCAGTGCGCCTATCGTCTCGCGAAAGGCCTTGCGTGCCCGCGTCAGCAGAGATTCGGCCGCTTTCGGCCCAACCCGCAGGCGCGCGGCGATTTCCTTTACGCTCAGACCATCCACGTATTTCCATTCAAGGACGTCCGCGTGTCGCGGCGTCAGGTGATCCATGACCGACTGGATCAGGCGGCCGAAGCTCGGCGCGGCGTGCAAGCGCTTCGGGTTCCTCGGTCGCCGGCCCTGTCATCGCCTGCAGAACGGCGCGTACCTCCTGTTGATCCTCGATCAAAACGACCCGGTTCGCTTCGCGGTTCGTGGCGCGGCAGTGGTCGATCAGGGCATTGCGGCAGATCTGGCAAACCCAGGTATAGAGCGCCGCCTCGCCGCGATAGCGATCGAGATTCTCGATCGCGTTGCACAGCGACTGCTGGGCGACTTCCAGCGAAGCGTCGTGATCGCCACCGAGGCGCGCCATCGCGAAACCGGTACAGCCGCGGGAAAAAATCGTCGAACAGGGTACGAAACGCGGTCTCGTCACCCCTGAGAATTTTTCGGGCTATTGCCCAGTCTGCATGTATCGGTTTCGCCACGACTGTTCCCGGCCCTTTTTATATAGACGGCGGACGACGTCAAATCCTTCGCTCCCGCGTGTCAGCGATTCGGCGGAACGACAGTGACTTGCGACCGCGCGCTCGCAAGCCGGGTTCGGTTAGGTATCCGCGCGCGCCTGTCGTCACAGCATGAGATCAGCGCGGCCTGCAGTGCAAATACATCGCGATGTTGGTCCGCGACGGATCTCCTCGCAATGGCGAGGGATTTTCCTGCCGTTGTCGTCTAAACGAGGGCAGAGCGAAAAATTCCTGCGAGTGCCAAATCGGGCGACATGAATTTGGCTGACACCGGATGGAGGAAGTGACTAATGAGAAAGTATCTGTTTGTGGCCGCGCTGACACTGGCACTGTCACCATGGGCGGCATTTGCAACTGCGGAGGCGAGTTTGCCTTTCTGTTCCAAAACAGCCAAGCAAATGTTCGGCGCATGTCGCGCGGACGTTAATGACAATTTCCGGGAAGCGAGGGCCAAGTGCCTGAATATCGCTGATGATGAGGAGCGTGGCGAATGTTTCGAGGAGGCCTGGGAGGAGCGCCACGAAGAATCGGACGAGTGCTTTGATCAGCGCGAAGCTCGTTACGAGGCCTGCGATCTGCTCGGCGAGGATCGCTATGATCCGGATCCACTGAAAGACCCGGCCATCATGTTTATCGATCCCGATGAGATCGGCGGCTCGTACGAACCCAACCCCTATTTAAACCTGACTGTCGGACATACTTACGTTCTTCGTGCCGGCGAGGATTTCGAGGAGATCGTCGTCGTGACCGTGAGCTGACGAGACCCGCGAGGCTGACCGGCGACGATGGTGCAGCGGTCCTGTGCCGGACCGTCGTCGACGCGGTCGTGATCGAGGAGACAGATGAGGAAGACGGCACTATCGACTACGAGCCGGTTGAAATCACCGACGACGAGTTTGCCCAGGACGTCAACGGCTCTGTCTACTATTGCGGCGAAGTCTCGCGCAATTTCGAAGACGGCTATCTGGTCGATATAGACGGATCGTTCTTCTCCGGAATCGATGGCGCGAAGGGCGGTGTGCTAATGCGCGCGGTGCCGGTCGAAGGCCAGGCCGATCGACAGGAATGGTTGGTCGGAGAGGCTGAGGATGTCGTCGAGTATGTCAGTCTGGCAACGAGTCCGGATGAGGAAAATCCGCTTTTCCCCTGCAACGATCAGTGCTTGCAGACGCATGATACGGCGGCGCTGAGCCCGGGCGAAACCGAGTTCAAGTACTACCTCGAGGATGTCGGGTTCGTGCTGGCGGTTGCACTCGAAGATGACACGCCTACCGGTGAAAGAGAGGAGCTGCTGTGCGTTGGCGACTCCCTTGCCGTATTGGCGGACCCGGACTGCGGCATCGAAGATCTCGACGAGTTGCTCGATGAACTCTGCGAGCTCTCGCCCGATGCGTTTTGCGAGGATGATGACGACGACGATGACTAACCGATAGCGTTGCAGTACCCGGCGCGGGAACGGACTCCCGCGGCGGTAGATTTGACCGCAACAGGCGGGCCAGCGGGCCTGGTGCAATTCCCCCAGCACCGGTTCCTGGCCCGCCGCCTTTTTTCCCTTCCCCCCTCCTGTCAGCGCAAAGAGGCATGGAACCGAATGATCGCCGTGGCGTCTGAATGGCCATTGACTGGTATCTCGCGGCCGCCTGAGCTAGAAAGGCGGCCTAATGGCGTGAGGGGGCTAACTAATGAAACAGGGTCTGATCGGCGTGCTGGCGATGGCATTTCTGTGGGGGTGTGGCAATGATGCAGGGTTCCACTGATCAGCCGGGGAAGGCGGTAAGCACCCCGGCTGTGGCCGCGCCGGCCGTGAACACCGACAGCGAAACCGGGAGTAAGTCCGAGACCGCATCGGCGCGACTCGCCAATCTTGTCGATGCCTATTTCGAGGAAAACCTCGAGCTCAACCCGGTGACGGCCACGTTTATCGGTGACAGCCGCTATAACGATCGTCTCGGCAACAGCATTGGACCGGAACACCGGGCCGCCCAGCTGGCAATGGAGCGGCGTTTCCTCGCGGCGGCCATGGAAATCGATGGCGATGCGCTCGAAGACCAGGACCTTTTGACGCTCGAAGTATTCATACTGGGGCGCCGCGAGGCGATCGAGGGCAGCGAATTCCCGGCTTACCTGTTGCCAATCAACCAGATGTTCAGCATGCCCAGCCTGATGGCGATGCTTGGCTCGGGACGCTCGGCGCAGCCGTTTGCAACGGTCGCTGACTATGACAATTTTCTCGGTCGTATCGACGATTTTACGATCTGGGTCGACCAGGCCATTGCGAACATGCGCGAAGGGATCGAGAAGGGCGTGGTTCAGCCACGCGTGATCATGGAAAAGGTATTGCCGCAGCTTGCGGCGCATGTCGTGGAGGACCCGGAGGAGAGTCTCTTCTGGGTCCTGTCGCGAATATGGCGGACGATTTCAGTGCGGCGGAACGTGACCGGCTCACCACGGCGTATCGCGGCGCAATCGGCGAACAGCTGGTTCCGGCCTACCGCCGTCTTTACCAGTACATCGAGGAAGACTATCTGCCGAATGCGCGCGCAACGGTGGCCTGGTCGGAGCTTCCCGATGGAGCTGACTGGTACGACTACCGCGCCCGGGTCAGCACGACCACGACGATGAGCGCGCGCGAAATCCATGAACTGGGACTGGCGGAAGTTGCGCGGATTCGTGCAGAAATGGAGGGGGTGCGCGACGAAGTCGGCTTCGAAGGTGAACTGGCGGACTTCTTCGACTATCTGAAAAACGACGACAGTTTCTTCTTCGACAATGCCGGGGATCTGCTGGCCGGCTATCGTGACCTGAAAATTCGTATCGACGCGTTACTGCCGGCGTTATTTTCAGATTTTCCAAAGGCCGACTATGAGATTCGCGAGGTCGAGGCGTTCCGTGCCGAGTCCTCGGCCGGCGCGTCGTATCAGCGCCCTGCGCCGGATGGTTCGCGCCCGGGTATTTTCTACGTCAATACCCACAACCTTAAGGCCCAGCCGATTTACGGCATGGAGACGTTGTCGCTGCACGAGGCCTCGCCGGGTCACCATTTTCAGATTTCAATCCAGCAGGAATTGACCGGTCTGCCACGGTTTCGCCGCTTCGGTGGCTACACTGCTTACGTCGAGGGCTGGGCACTGTATGCCGAATCGCTTGGCCGCGAGCTCGGCCTGTTCACCGATCCCTACCAGTACTACGGCAAACTCAACGACGAAATGCTGCGGGCGATGCGTCTGGTCGTGGATACCGGCCTGCACACCGAGGGCTGGAGCCGCGAGCAGGCGATTGCATACATGCTCGAGAATTCGTCGCTGGCCGAGTCCGATGTCGTCGCCGAGGTAGAGCGCTACATCGCGATTCCCGGACAGGCGCTGTCGTATAAGATCGGCCAGATTCGGATACTCGAGTTGCGGGCACGGGCCGAGCAGAAGCTCGGTGACGACTTCGACGTGAAGGCCTTCCACAGCATGGTGCTGCGCGGTGGAGCGCTGCCTATGGCGGTGCTCGAGGCGCGCACGGATCGCTGGATCGCGGCGCGGATGTAGGTGTCGTAACTGCGGGCAGCGTGCTTCGGGACGGGCGCTTCGGTGCGCGCAAGGGCGCACACACGAGGGCCGCCGGCATTTGGTATCGCGGCGCGGATACGAGTATGCTGCGCCGCCAATCCGTCCGCTTCCGAAACAATCATGCGCTCACCCGCAAAGGGGCCAAAATGAACCCACGCCTGACGATAGCGCTTGCCGCAATGGCGCTTGGCGCCGCCTGCAGTGGCGGCGATAACGAGAACGACGTAACACCGGCGGCTGCCGACAGCGCTGCCCCGGGGCCGCGCCGGTGGTCGCGGAAGTCGCCTCCGACGATTCCGCTGCCCGGTTGAATCGACTGGCTGAGGAGTATTTCGAGGAAACGCTGAAGCTCAATCCGTTGTTCGCGACGTTTATCGGCGATGACCGTTATAACGACCACATTGCCAACAACATCGGCCCGGAGCACCGGGCGGCAGAGAAGGCTCTGAATACCCGTTACCTCGCAATGCTCGGTGAGATCGATGCGGAGGCGTTAGAGGGCCAGGACCGGCTCACCTACCTGGTATTCGAACGCGATCTGCGCGAGAACATAGAGGGTTTCAGATTTCCGGCACATCTTATCCCGGTGAACCAGTTCTACGGCATGCACAACTCGTTCGCGCGGCTCGGCGCGGGCGGCGGCCTGCATCCTTTCAATACCGTTAAGGACTACGACGATTTTCTGTCGCGCAGCGACGATTTCGTCGTCTGGATCGACCAGGCTATCGCGAACATGAAGGTCGGGACGACGCAGGGCGTTGTGCAGCCACGCATCCTGATGGAGCGGGTCGTGCCGCAGATCGAGGCGCTGCTGAAAGACGATCCGGAGCAGACGATTTTCTGGAAGCCGGTAGAAAACATGCCGGAGACCATCACCGGTGCAGATCGTGACAGGTTGACTGCGGCCTATCGCGACTCCATAGCGACCAAAGTCATGCCCGCCTACCGGCGTCTGCTGGCGTACATCCAGGACAACTACATTGCGGCCGCGCGCGATACCGTCGGGCTCAATGCGCTGCCCGACGGCGAGGCCTGGTATGCATACCGGGTCAAAAGCTATACCACGACCGATCTGACCCCGGACGAGATCCACGAAATCGGTCTTGCCGAGGTAGCTCGTATCCACGAGCAGATGCAGGCGGTTATCGCCGAGGTCGGTTTCGAGGGTACGCTGGACGAGTTCTTCGCGTTTCTGAACGATGATCCGCAGTTCTATTTCGGTTCGGAAGAAGAACTGCTGACCGCGTACCGCTCGTTAATGGCGGATCTGGACGTCAAGGCGCTCAAGCTGTTCGATAGGCTGCCGCGAACCGGATATGAAATCCGCCCGGTCGAGGCGTATCGGGCGAAATCCTCGTCGGCGGGATCCTATGTTTCTCCATCGCCGGACGGCTCGCGCGCCGGTGTTTTCTATGTCAATACCTACGACCTGTCGGCGCGCCCGCGTTGGGGAATGGAGTCGTTGTTCCTGCACGAAGCGGTTCCGGGGCATCACTTCCAGAACGCGCTGGCTATCGAGCTGACCGACCTGCCACGGCTGCGCCGGTTTGGCAGCTACACCGCGTATGGTGAGGGCTGGGGCCTGTACGCCGAATCCCTGGGCAAGGAACTCGGCGTCTACGAGGATCCGTACCAGTATTTCGGCGCGCTTGCGGCGGAACTGTGGCGCGCGATCCGCCTGGTCGTCGATACCGGCCTGCATCACAAGGGCTGGACCCGCGAGCAGGTTCTGGAGTTCATGTACTCCAACACCGCGGTCAAGGAGGCGCGCGCGGTGTCCGAGGCGGAGCGTTACATCGCGATTCCCGGCCAGGCACTGGCCTACAAAATAGGTCAGTTGCAGATTCGTTCCCTTCGTGACGAGGCCGAGGCCGCCTGGGGCGACGATTTCGATGTCAAAGCCTTCCATCGCCAGGTGCTCAACGATGGCGAATTGCCGCTGGACGTGCTGGCGGCAAAAATCCGCCGTTGGAACGACGATCGCGGTGGCGAGTAAGCGGCTGCCCGAATAAGTGCACTGCCGGACCGGTCCATGACCGGCCGGCGTTTGAATGAAACCCGCGCTGTCGCGCCAGCTCTGGCGGCGCGGCCGCCGAGAAGCAGAGCGGAGTGGGAGAAGATGAAGAGATTGATTTTTGTGATCCTGGCGCTTGCGCTGAGCAGTGCCTGTTCGAAGAAGGAGCCGGTGCCGGCGGCGGCAGAGTCCGCCGCAAAGCCCGCCCCGGCGGCCGCCGCGCCGACGCCGGAGCAACCGGCGCTGGTCGATGCGTCCGCACGTCTCAACGAAATCGTCGAGGAGTACTTCGACGAGATGCTGGTGCTCAATCCGGTGTATGCGACGTTTATCGGTGACAACCGTTACAACGACCGGCTGACCAACACTATCGGCCCGGAATACCGCGCCGCATCGCGCGCGCTCGAGGAGAAGTACCTGGCGCTGATCAATGCGCTCGACGCATCTTCGCTGGAAGCGCAGGACCTGCTGACCTACGAGGTCTTCAAGAGCGAGCGCGAGCAGGCCATCGAGGGGTTTCAGTACCCCGCCTACCTGCTGCCGGTCAACCAGTTTTTCAGCGTGCCGAACCTGTTTGCCCAGCTCGGGTCCGGCGCCAGCGTGCAGCCATTCGCTAGCGCTGAGGACTACGACAATTTCCTCGGCCGGGTCGACGGCTTTGTCGTGTGGATCGACCAGGCGATCGTCAACATGGACGAGGGCCGCGCCAAGGGGATCGTCCAGCCGCGCGTGCTGATGGACCGCGTGTTGCCCCAGCTCGCCTCGCAGGTGGTCGAGGATCCGGAGCAGAGTCTTTTTTACGGGCCGATCACGCGCATGCCGGAGGCCATCGCAGGCGACGAGCGCGACCGGCTGACCGCCGCGTACAAGGCAGCGATCACCACGCAGATCGTGCCGACCTATCAGAAACTGCACGATTACATCCGTGACGTCTACCTTCCGGATACGCGCGACTCGGTCGGCTTATCTGAGTTGCCGAACGGCCGTTCCTGGTACGACTACCTGGTCGGTGAGACAACCACGACCGCGCTGAGCGCCGAGGAAATTCACGAGATCGGTCTGGCGGAAGTTGCGCGGATTCGTGCCGAGATGGAGCGGGTCAAGGACGAGGTTGGGTTCGAGGGCAGCCTGAACGAGTTTTTCGACCATCTGAAAGAGGACCCGCAGTTTTTCTATGCCGAGCCGGACCAGTTGCTCGAGGCGTACCGTTCGCTGAAGGGCCGGGTCGATGCTGCAGTGCCCGAGATGTTCTCGCTGCTGCCGAAGGCCGACTTCGAGATCCGCGCGGTCGAGGATTATCGCCAGCAGTCCGCTGCGGCGGCCTCGTACATGCCGTCGTCACCCGACGGTACGCGACCGGGCGTGTTTTACGTGAACACCTACGACCTCAAGTCTCGTCCCCGCTACAACATCGAGGCGATTTATCTGCATGAGGCTGCGCCCGGGCATCATTTCCAGATTGCGCTGGCGCAGGAACTCGACGAGCTGCCGCGTTTTCGCCGTTTCGGCGGCAGCACGGCCTACGTCGAGGGCTGGGGTCTTTATGCCGAGTCGCTGGGTTCCGAGCTCGGCATGTACCAGGATCCCTACTCCTACTATGGAGCGCTGACCGCGGAAATGTGGCGCGCGATCCGCCTGGTCGTCGATTCCGGTATGCACGCAAAGGGCTGGAGTCGCGATGAGGCGCTGGCATTCATGCGTGACAACTCGTCGATAGGGGAAGCCGACGTCGTTGCCGAGATTGACCGCTATATCGCGATTCCCAGCCAGGCGCTTGCCTACAAGATCGGGCAACTGAAGATCCGTGAGCTGCGCACGCGCGCCGAACAGGAATTGGGTGACAATTTCGACATCCGCGGATTCCATGCGGCTGTGCTGCAGGACGGTGCGTTGCCTCTGAATGTACTGGAGGCCAAGGTCGACCGCTGGATTGCAGGCCAGCGCTAGCGCTGCCCGCCGCCACGCGGTGTTGTATATGGGGACATGGTTCAGAGCCATGTCCCCGTTTTTATATGTGGCCGGGTGTGGTTTGTGGCGTTTGCCTGTCGTTTAGCCGAAACCGCGCAGGTCCGCGCCGAGATAGGCCTGCTCCTCGGCGGTGTCCGCACGCCCGAGCGTCTTGTTGCGGTGAGGAAAACGGCCGAACTGGCGCACGATGTCACGGTGCAGTTGTGCGAAATCGAGAAACGTCTGGAACGTGGCCTTATAGGATGGGTCTGCCGCGCGCAGCAGCGAGCCAAATATCCGCACCGAGAATTCCTGCACCTTGATTGACTCGGAGCGTTGCAGCGGCATGTAGAAGAAGGCGCGCTCGATCTCGGTCAGTTCGCGGTCGTGTTTGCGTTCGATGCCGTGAACGGTGAGGCGCAGGGCCTCATGGTCTTTCGCATAGGTGGCCACCGTCCCGCGATGCAGCGTCCGGCGAAAACGGTCGAGCAGCAGAATCAGCGCCAGACGGCTGCGCGGGTGCCCGGCCCAGTCGTCCAGATCGCCGCGACTGGCGCGTTCCACGTCGTCGAGGAACTGTTCCCGGATAATTGTCACGAGCTGTTGCTCGTCGCCGAACCACAGCGCCATCCGGGCATCGATCTCGAATGCGCTGCGCGGAGTTTCGGCAAACCAGAACCGGAGAATTTCTCCGGGGCGATCGCTGTGCCCCATGTCCTCACCCTCATGAGATGGGTGCAACGTTAATGGGAAATGCCGCCGTTGCAAAGCGCCAAGTGATAATTTGCGGCGCCGCAGCCATTAGCGCGTTGCATGCCAGGCAGGATCTCAGGTTTTCCTGTGCCCGAGTGTATGTCACAGTGCCATGCGCCGGCAGTTGCGATGAAAACAATGATTGAATTCAGTCCGCTGATAACCGCTACGTTCGCCATCTATCTCGTCGTGGTGTTGCTGATCGGTGCCGTCGCCTGGTGGCGCACCAAGAATCTCAAGGACTACATTCTCGGGGGACGCCGCCTCGGGCGCTGGGTGACTGCCCTGTCGGCGCAGGCTTCAGACATGAGCGGCTGGTTGCTGATGGGTCTCCCGGGCTACGCCTATCTTGCGGGCCTGGAGTCGGTCTGGCTGCTGGCCGGTTTGCTGGTCGGGACGTATCTCAACTGGCGTTTTGTCGCAGCACGTTTGCGCCGTGCGACCGAGCGCTACAACGATGCGATTACACTGCCGGAATATTTCCAGCGCCGTTTTGCGGATCGCAGCGGCATCCTGCGGATGTTGTGCGCGTCTTTTATCCTGATCTTTTTCACTTTCTATACCAGTTCCGGACTGGTTGCCGGCGGCAAGTTGTTCGAGGCAGTTTTCGGCCTGCCGTATGGCTGGGCCGTCGCAGTCGGCGGAGCGACGGTCATCGCCTATACGTTTGTCGGCGGATTCCTGGCGGTGAGCTGGACCGATCTGTTCCAGGGTCTGCTGATGTTTTTTGCGTTGACGCTGGTCGCGCTCATCGCACTCGGGGAGATCGGCGGCCCCGGAGCACTTGGCCCCGCTCTCGAGGCGGCCAACCCGGCGTTGCTGGACCCGTTCACGGACGGTGGTGGCGAGGCCCTGTCAGTGATTGCCGTGGTGTCGCTGCTCGGCTGGGGGTTGGGCTACGTCGGGCAGCCGCATATCCTCGCCCGGTTCATGGCGATCCGCAGCGCCGAAGAGATCGCGGCGTCGCGGATGATCGCGATGACCTGGGTCAGCGTCGCGTTGTTTGCGGGCCTGCTGATCGGACTGACCGGAATCGTCGCACTCGATACGCCGCTCGAGGGCGCCGATAGTGAAAAGGTCTTCATGGTGCTGGCCGCCGGTCTTTTTCACCCGGTGGTCGCGGGAATCTGTCTCGCCGGAATTCTTGCTGCGGTGATGAGTACCGCCGATTCACAGTTACTGGTGGCTTCATCGGCCGTCGCCGAGGACTTCTACAAGGGCCGCCTGCGTCCGGATGCCAGCGAGAAGGAGCTGTTGTGGGTCGGGCGCGGCGCCGTGCTCGGCATCGCCGCGATCGCGCTGTGGCTGGCGCGGGATCCCGACAGCAAGGTGCTCGAGCTGGTGGCCTATGCCTGGGCCGGATTTGGCGCAGCGTTTGGTCCGGCTGTCGTTCTCTCCCTGTACTGGCAGGGAATGACCCGCCAGGGTGCCATTGCAGGCATCCTGCTCGGCGGGGTTACGGTCATCGTCTGGAAACAGCTCACCGGCGGAATATTCGATTTGTACGAAATCGTCCCGGGCGTGCTGATATCGGTGTTGGCGATCGTCGTGGTCAGCCGCCTGACCCGGCGACCCTGAGCAGGGGGAGAAGGGGTGAAGAGAATCTCGCGAGTTGTTATTGCGGTAGTCGGCGTATTGGTATTGGCCGATGCTGAGGTTGCCGCTCAGGATGCCACGACCGTTCCCGAGCCGCTGGAACCGTGGGTGCCATGGGTAATGCATGGGCTCGAGTACCGCCAGTGTCCGTCTTTGATCCCCGGCAGCCGTGATCGCTCCGGATTTGCCTGTGCCTGGCCGAGCGTGTTGCTGCTCGAGGCGGATGCGACCGGCGCCAGCTTCAGACAAACCTGGGAGTTGTTCGCCGACGGTTGGGTGCCTCTTCCCGGCGGCGTCGTGTACTGGCCCGAGCAGCTGACCGTCGACGGTGCGGCGGCGGCGGTGGTGGTGCAGGGCGGCGGGCCTGCTACCTGGCTCGAAGCGGGAATACGGCGCATCGAAGGACGCCTCGAGTGGCAGCAGCGCCCGGAACGGCTGCGCGTTCCCGGCGCGACAGGCGTGGTGGATCTGTCAGTCGATGGCCGCCGTATCGATTTCCCGCAACGCGATGACGATTACCTCTGGCTGGGGGAGCGGGCACGCCAGGCGGCGACCGCGGCCAGCGTTCGCATTACCGTTTTCCGCCGCCTTGAAGATGGCAGCCCGGTTTTCTTGCGTACTCGTCTTGTGCTCGACGTGTCAGGGCCGGCGCGTGAGGTCGTGCTGGGCCGGGCACTGCCGGACGGATTCGTGCCCACTGCGCTCGATGCACCGTTGCCGGCCCGGATCGAACAGGACGGCGCATTGCGGATGCAGCTAAGGCCCGGCAGTTGGGTCGTTAACCTGAGCGCCCGCGGCGCCGGGATTCTGGAGAGCGGGGAGCTTGGCCCGGCAGGGGGCGACTGGCCGGAAGAGGAGGTCTGGGTTTATCAGCCGTGGCCGCAAATGCGGGTCAGTCAGTTCGAGGGCGGTGTGGCGGTTGATCCGGCACAGGCAGGTGTGCCGGCCGAATGGCGTGGTTCGGCTGCGTATTTGCTCAAGCCTGGCGATCGTTACGGCATCGCCGAGCGCAGCCGCGGGAGCAGCGAGCAGGAACGCAACCGGTTGCAGCTCGAACGCAGCCTGTGGCTGAACTTCGACGGCGAAGGGTACCTGGCGCGAGACGTGCTTGCCGGCACGCTGGTACAGGGCTGGCGGCTGGACATGGGCGCGCCGTTTCATCTGCGCCACGCCAGCGAGAGCGGCGAGACATTGTTGATCACCGGGGGCGAAGCCGAGGGCGATACCGGGGTCGAATTACGCCGTCGTTCGTTACAGCTCGAAGCGCTCAGCAGCATCGATTCGGGTGTTGCGGAAATTCCGGTAAGCGGCTGGAGACACGACCTCGACAGCGTCGCCATCTGGGTCAACCTGCCGCCCAACCACAGGCTGCTTGCCGCAGCGGGCGCCGATACTGCGCACGGCGCCTGGCTCGAGCGGTGGAGTTTGTTGGATATTTTTGTCGTTCTGCTCGTCAGCGTTGCCGCCGGCCGGCTGCTGGGGTGGCCTGCCGCGACGCTGGCGCTGGCCGCGATGGCCCTGATTTTCGTCGAAGCGCGGTACATCGGCTGGGTCATTCTCAATCTGTTTTTTGCAGTGGCGCTTGCCCGGGTCGCGCCGGAGGGCCGTCTGCGTGCCTTGTCGCTGCGTTATCGCCTGGTTGCGCTGGTGCTTGCGGTTGTCGTTGCGCTGCCCTTTGTCGCCGCACAGGCGCGTCTTGTGATCTTTCCGCAACTCGAAACTCCGTGGTGGCGGGGCGGGCCGCCGGAAATGGCCTCGGACCTGTCTTTTGCGATGCGGGAGCGGATGGAGGTTGCGGCCAGTATGCCTGCAGGGGTGCGACCGGCGGCTCCTGCCGGGACGGAGGAAATTGTGGCGTATGAGGAGGCGGATTTCGCGAAATTGCAGCTTCAGCGGCGGACTGGGGAAGGAGATGTACCGATGGAACGTTATGCCCCCGGCACGTTGTTGCAGACCGGGCCCGGGGTGCCGGACTGGAGCTGGAATCGTTATCGGCTGGAGTGGAATGGACCGGTAACGCCCCACCAGACCATGAAGCTGGTATTGCTGGGTCCGGTTGCAAATTCTGCATGGCGTCTGGCGGCGATTTTTACGCTTATGGCCCTGCTCGGGTGGGTTGCCATGTCGTGTTTCAAATGGCCGCCGCGGCGCGGCGGCGCTCAGAGGGCGACTGGCACGGTCGCCGCGATACTCTTGATCGTGGCAGTTCTCCCTGCTGTGGCGCCGGTGGCGCGAGCGGAAATTCCCGGCGAGACTGTGCTGGAAGAGCTGCAGCGGCGCCTGACCCAGCCGCCTGAGTGCGCTCCGGATTGCGCCCAGATCAGCGTATTCCGCATTGTCGTTGGCGGCGACCAGCTCGAGTTGCAGCTCGCTGCCAATGCGATGGTCGAAATGGCATTGCCGGTGCCAGTGGCCGGTGACGGCTGGATGCCCCGGGAAATTATCGTCGATGATGTGGCCCAGCCGTTTCTTTTGCGCAATGCCGGCGCCGCGTATCTGAAACTGACCGCCGGCACGCACGATGTGCGGATGTCGGGGCCGCTTGCGTCGGCCGATGCGGTCGAAATCGTTTTTCCGCTCGAGCCGCGGCGGGTGATTGTCGATGCGGACGGCTGGGATGTGATCGGCGTCAGCAATGGCCGACTGACGGCGGCGACGCTGACGTTGCAACGGCGGGCTACGGCCGGGTCAGGGGACCTCAGGCCGGCGGGCTTCCCGCCGTTCGTCCGGCTCCGGCGCCAGATCGATCTGGGCGTCGAGTGGCGCGTGATGAGCCGGGTCGACCGGATTGCACCGGAAACCGGCGCCATCGATCTGAAAATACCGCTGGTCGACGGCGAGACGGTGCTGACTGAAGGACTCGATGTGCAATCCGGCCTGATTTCGGTTGGGCTCGGTGGCTCGCAGCGCAGCCGCGGCTGGGAGTCGAGACTGGAACCGGTTCCTACCCTGCGCCTGACCAGTTCCACCGACGGTCCGTGGACCGAGGTGTGGCGTTTGAGAATCGGCTCGCAGTGGCGGGTGGCGGCGGCTGGACTGGCGCCGGCTGCCCTGCCTGCCGGCGATCAGTGGACGCTGGAGTTCTATCCGCGGCCGGGCGAGACCCTCGAGCTCTCGGTTACCCGGCCCGAGGCGTCCGAAGGCCGCAGCCTGGCGATAGACGGAGTGTCGATGCTGGCCGACGTAGGCGCCCGGACCGGGACTCACGCGTTGACCATCGCCTATCGCAGTACCCGCGCCGGCGAGCAGGAATTACAGCTCCCGGCAAACGCGATTCTCGAGTCGGCCACCGTGGACGGCCGGCCCCAACCGCTGCAACTGGCCGAAGGCAAGCTTCTGTTACCGGTCGCGCCGGGGGCGCACAACGTCAGTTTGCATTGGCGTCAGGACGCCAGACTCGGCGCGACCTGGCGTATGCCGGAGGTGGATCTCGGCATGCCCGCGAGCAACGTCTCGCTGGCTGCCAGCATGCCGGAAAACCGCTGGGTGCTTTGGGCCAGCGGCCCGAATCTCGGTCCGGCCGTGTTGTACTGGTCGGAGCTCGCGGTATTCGTGGTGGTTGCGTTCGCGCTGGGCGCCGCGCCGGGCACGCCACTGCGGCGCCGCGACTGGTTGTTGCTGGGGCTGGGTTTGTCTACGGTGTCATGGAGTTTGCTGATCGCCTTCGCGATCTGGGTTTTCGTGCTGGCCTGGCGTGGCCGGGCTCGCCCCGACTGGGGTCGAAACCGGTTTAATGCGCTCCAGCTGGGCATTGCGTTGCTCAGTGTCTTTGTGATGATCTCGCTTGTTGCGGCAATCCCGGCCGGCTTGTTGGCTACTCCCGACATGCATATCACCGGCGCCGGCTCGCATGGCAACGAATTGCGCTGGTTCCAGGACCGGGTCGAGTCCGCGCTCCCGGACGCCAGCGTGCTGTCGTTGCCGCTGTGGGTGTACAAGGGCGTGATTCTGGCCTGGGCGTTGTGGCTGTCGTTCGCGCTAATGCGCTGGCTGCCCTGGGCCTGGCGCGGCTGGAGCGAAGGCGGGAGCTGGCAGGGCCGGATTGCCACCGGCGGCACGGACAGCGCAGCGTGAGCTGGATGCGCAGTGTTGCCGGGGCCGAGGCGCGCGGCCGCCGCAGCCAACTCCGCGGCCGCGTTCGGAGTGTGGGGCCGCTGGACAACATCCTGAACGTGCATGGTTTGTGGCCGCATATTCTGGCGGGCCATCTCATACTTTTTCGAAGCGCGCTACAGCGCGACGAGGTCGACGCCTTTCGCTCCCCGCTGGATCTCGTGTTGCGCTACGCAGCGGTGCAGACCCGTATGCCGTCGGCACTTGCTGCGGCACATATCGCACCGCTGCGCGGGAACGGCCTCGATGACGGCCAGATCCTGGAACTCAACCAGGTCTCTGCCTGTTTCAACAATGCCTACCAGAGTGTGCTCGGGCTCGGGATCAGGCTGGAATCGGGGCTCGGGATCAGGCTGGAATCGGGGCCCGGGCCGGCTCCCGGCGGATAGCGATGAGACGCATGCCAGGGACGATATCGGTGTTGTTTGCGCTCGTCGTGGCGGCGGGCTGCCAGCGCGATGCGAAGCCGGAGGACCAGGTGCGCGGGTTTATCGCTGACGCGGTCGAGGCGGCCGAACGGCGTGACGTGGGCGCTCTGCGCGGTCTGATCGCGAGCGACTATGCGGATGGGCGCGGTAACGACAAGGCAGCCCTGGTCGACTATTGCCGGTTTCTGATCCTGCAGCACCAGACGCTCCGGGTTTTCGCCGATGTCGAGCAGATCGAGTTGCTGTCGCCGGTATGGGCCAGGGCAACGCTGCGCGCGGCGCTGGCCGGACGCGAGGTCGAGCAGGCCTGGTGGCAGGCTCAGGCGGATTTTTACCGCTTCGAACTGGAGCTGATCGCCGCCGACGGCCAATGGCGGTTGGTTCGCGCGGACTGGTCGCGCCTCGCAAACCGCTAGCGCGGCGGGTCACGGGTACGCCGCGCGCAAGCCGCTGGGGGGCGGGCCTCCGCTGCAGTTTGATTCTTCTATCCCACTGTGATTTATATGAGGGTCCGGCCCGGGATTCGCCCGGATCCCCGGGCGGACGACGCGGACCGGCCGTTGATCCCACACCCGATGCAGCCGGCGATGCAAAGGATCGCCGCGGGGCCGGTGACGCTGAATCACTGGCGATTGCGGATTGACAGCATTTGTACTGGCGGCGTAGCGTTACCGTTTGTGCACTGCAATAATCGAGAAGGCGAGCTATACGACGGATGAGCGGACCCACACGAGCACCTGAAGGCGGGCTGTACCAGTCCCGATTCGAACGAGACAGCTGCGGTTTCGGGCTGATCGCCAATATTGACGATCAGGCCTCGCATTGGCTGGTGCTTACCGCTATCAAGGCTTTGCGCCGCCTGACTCATCGCGGTGCTGTGGCCGCGGATGGCAAAACCGGTGACGGCTGCGGGTTGTTGCTGAAAAAACCGAGCGGATTCCTACGCGCGATAGCGGCCGAGGCTGGGATTACCCTCGGCAGCCGGTTCACTGCCGGTATGGTCTTTCTCAACCAGGATGTGGAGCTGGCCGACGCGGCCCGGGCAACGCTTGCCGAGGCGCTGAAGGGCGAAGGCGTGCGGGTCGTGGGCTGGCGCGTGGTCCCGATCGATCGTGATGCCTGCGGGAATGAGGCGCTGCACAGTCTGCCGCGGATCGAGCAGGTTTTCGTCAGCGCCTCGGGCGACATGGACGAGGCGGATTTCAATCGTCGCCTGTTCGTGGCCCGGCGCCGCGCGGAACTCGCACTCGAGGCCCACGACCCGGTTTTCTACGTCGCCAGCTTGTCCGCCAATACGCTGTCCTACAAAGCAATGGTGATGCCGGAGTTCCTCGGCAAGTTCTATCCGGACCTCGATGACCCGCGGCTGGAGACATCGGTGTGCGTTTTCCACCAGAGGTTCTCAACCAATACCTGGCCGGAATGGCGTCTCGCCCAGCCATTTCGCTACCTTGCGCACAACGGCGAAATAAACACCATCTGCGGTAACCGCAGCTGGGCAATTGCGCGCGGAAACAAGTTCAACTCCGAATTGCTACCGCAAATCAAGGAGTTGCAGCCGGTCGTTTCATTGTCGGGGTCGGACTCTCAGTCACTCGACAACATGCTCGAACTTTTGCTGGCCGGCGGACTGGATGCGCCGCAGGCAATGCGCCTGATGATCCCTCCTGCGTGGCAGACCGTGGACGGCCTCGATCCGGATCTGCGCGCCTTCTATGAGTACTACGCCACGCACATGGAGCCGTGGGACGGGCCGGCCGGAATCGTGCTGACCGACGGCCGCTATGCGGCCTGCGTGCTCGATCGCAATGGCTTGCGCCCGGCCCGCTACGTCGTCACCCGCGACCGCCACATTACGATCGCTTCGGAAATCGGCGTGTGGGACTACAAACCCGAGGACGTAGTCACCAAGGGCCGGATGGGCCCCGGTGAGATGCTCGCCGTCGATACCCATACCGGTGCAATACTGAACAACGAGCGCATCGACGATATGCTGAAGCGCCGTTTTCCGTACAAGAAATGGCTGAAACAGGGTGTCCGCTATCTCGACAGCCTGTTGCAGGACCATACCCTGACGACCGAGCCGATGGACGAGGACACGCTTGCCGTGTTCCAGAAACAGTTCGGCGTCTCCTTCGAAGAGCGGGACCAGGTACTGAAAGTGCTCGCCGAGACGGAAAACGAGGCGGTCGGTTCAATGGGTGACGATACCCCCATGCCGGTTTTGTCGAACCGGGTCCGTTCGCTGTACGACAGCTTCCGCCAGCAGTTCGCGCAGGTCACCAATCCACCGATCGATCCGCTGCGCGAGCGCCTGGTGATGTCGCTGCAGACCCAGATCGGACGAGAGTGCAATGTCTTCGCACCGGCCCTCGGCCATGCCGAACAGATCGTGATGAATTCCCCGGTGCTGTCGCAGCGCAAATTTCGTCAGCTGGTGCAGAGCGATGCCTTTGGTTGCAGTCATGTCCACATCGACCTGAACTTCCCCGAGGACATGCCGATCGAAGATGCGCTCGAACAGGTCTGTTATCGCGCCGAACAGGGCGTCCGTGGCGGCAAGTTGCTGGTTGTACTGTCGGACCAGAACCTGCGCGAGGGCCATGTCCCGATTCACGCGTTGGCGGCGACCGGCGCGGTTCACCATCATCTGGTGAAAACCGGGTTGCGCTGCGACTGCAACCTGCTTGTCGAAACCGCGACGGCGCGTGACCCGCATCACTTTG
Organism: uncultured Gammaproteobacteria bacterium; assembly: GCA_963699835.1. Lineage (GTDB taxonomy): Bacteria > Pseudomonadota > Gammaproteobacteria > Steroidobacterales > BM003 > BM003. The sequence goes on from CAVOVJ010000004.1 coordinate 357,596, forward strand.
CCTGTCTGATCGGCTATGGAGCGACCGCGATCTATCCCTATCTCGCCTACCAGTGCCTGCTCGACATGACCGGCAGCGGCGAGATCAAAATCGATCCGAGTCAGCGCCGCGAACTCGGTCGCGCCTACCGCCGCGGTATTCGCAAGGGCTTGTTCAAGATCATGTCCAAGATGGGCATAGCCACGGTGGCCAGTTACCGCGGCGCACAGTTATTCGAAATTATCGGCCTGGCGGACGAAGTCGTGCAGCGCTGTTTTCCGGGAACCGTCAGCCGGATCCAGGGCGCGAGCTTTGCCGATCTGCACGGCGACCAGGTCCAGCTTGCCAGGCGTGCCTGGGATCCGCGTCAGCCGGTCGCCCACGGCGGGTTGCTGAAATTTGTCCATGGCGGGGAATACCATGCCTATAACCCCGATGTTGTCATGACACTGCAGGCGGCGGTGCGCTCGGGCTCGATGGACACTTATCGCGAGTTTGCCGCACTGGTTAACGATCGGCCCGTTACCTGCTTGCGCGACCTGCTGGCATTGCCGGCCGACACCACACCTGTCGCGGTGGACGAGGTCGAGCCGATTGAGGCGATTACACCGCGATTCGACAGCGCCGGTATGTCGCTCGGGGCGCTCTCGCCGGAGGCGCACGAGTCGCTCGCGATTGCAATGAACCGGCTCGGCAGCCGCTCGAACTCGGGCGAAGGGGGCGAGGATCCGGCGCGCTACGGTACCGAGCGCAGCTCCAAGATCAAGCAGGTGGCCTCGGGACGTTTTGGCGTGACACCTGAATACCTGGTCAACGCCGAGGTGCTGCAGATAAAAATCGCCCAGGGGGCCAAGCCCGGAGAGGGCGGACAGCTGCCGGGGCACAAGGTCAACGAGACGATCGCGCGGTTGCGTTTCGCACGCCCCGGCGTCGGCCTGATCTCGCCGCCGCCGCACCACGATATCTATTCGATCGAGGATCTCGCACAGCTGATTTTCGACCTTAAGCAGGTCAATCCCGAGGCGCTGGTTTCGGTCAAGCTCGTCGCCGAACCCGGCGTCGGCACCATCGCGGCCGGTGTGGCAAAGGCCTATGCCGATCTGATCACGATATCGGGTTATGACGGTGGCACCGGCGCCAGCCCGCTGACCAGCGTCAAGTACGCGGGCAGCCCCTGGGAGTTGGGCCTGAGCGAAACCCACCAGACGCTGCGCGCCAACGATTTGCGGCATCGGGTGCGTTTGCAGACGGACGGGGGTCTGAAAACCGGCCTCGATGTGATCAAGGCGGCAATGCTCGGGGCGGAGAGTTTCGGTTTCGGTACCGCGCCGATGATCGCCCTTGGCTGCAAGTATCTGCGGATTTGTCATCTGAACAACTGCGCTACCGGCGTGGCCACTCAGAACAATATTCTGCGCAGCCAGCATTTTGTCGGTTTGCCGGAAATGGTGATGAATTATTTCCGCTTCGTCGCCGAGGAAGTGCGCGAGATTCTCGCCCGGCTCGGATTTCGTCGACTGGACGAAATCATTGGCCGTGCCGATCTTCTCGAGATCGTCGAGGGGGGTACGGCACGGCAGCATCGACTCGACCTGCGTCCGCTCATCTCCGACGGCGGGATCGCCGCGGACAAACCGCGATTCTGCCTGGATCCCCGCAATGCGCCGTGGGACAAAGGCGAACTTGCCGAGCGCATTGTTGCCGATACTGCTGCTGCGGTGCGCGACAAGAGCGGCGGCAGCTTCGAATACGCGATTCGTAATTACAACCGCTCAATCGGTGCGCGGCTGTCCGGGGAAATCGCGCGCCGCCACGGCAATACCGGCATGAGCGATGCGCCGGTGCAAATCGTGTTGAAGGGTTCGGCCGGGCAGAGTTTCGGCGCGTTCAATGCCGGCGGAGTCCATCTGTGTCTCGAGGGAGACGCGAATGATTACGTCGGCAAGGGCATGGCGGGCGGTCGCATCGTTATCAAGCCGCCGGCGGAGGCGATGTACCCGTCCAACAATACCCCGATCATGGGCAACACCTGCCTGTACGGCGCAACCGGCGGAGAAGTGTATGCGGCCGGCGTCGCGGGCGAGCGGTTCGCGGTGCGCAACTCCGGCGCAATCGCGGTGATCGAGGGCGTCGGTGATCACGGTTGCGAGTACATGACCGGTGGCGCGGTGGTCGTGCTGGGTCGGACGGGTGTCAATTTCGGTGCCGGGATGACTGGAGGTTTTGCCTATGTACTCGATCTCGATCGCGGTTTCGTCGATCGGTACAACCACGAACTGATCGACATCAACCGCATTACGCCGGAGAGCATGGAAGCAAACCTGCAACATTTACGGGGTCTGATCGCGAATCACATTGCCGCCACCGGCAGCGAGTGGGGGCAGGAGATACTGGACGATTTCCGCAGTTACATCGGTAAATTCTGGCTGGTCAAGCCGAAAGCGGCGGATCTCGAGACTTTGATCGAAAAACTGCGCCGCGCGGCATAATTGGATCGCAACTGGCGGGTTGCAGCTGGACCCGGCCGGTTAACTACAACAGTTCGAAGATTGGAAGAGGCGGATGGCGAGCGACAAGAACCTGCAATTTCTGGATGTGCCCCGGCGCGATCCTGAAACCGCCGACCCGAAGGAGCGGCTGCAGAATTTCGGCGAAATCTACGGCCATTATTCGGCCGAAGAGGCGGCTGCCCAGGCGGGGCGTTGCATTGCCTGCGGCAATCCCTACTGTGAGTGGAAGTGCCCGGTCCACAACTACATTCCGAACTGGCTGAAGCTGATCGACGAAGGCAACCTGTTCGAGGCGGCCGAGCTCTCGCACCAGACCAATTCACTGCCCGAAATCTGTGGCCGCATCTGCCCCCAGGACCGCTTGTGCGAAGGTGCGTGTACGCTGAACGACGGGTTCGGTGCGGTGTCGATCGGCGCGATCGAAAAATACATCACTGACGAGGCCTTCAGGCAAGGTTGGCGGCCCGATCTCTCGCACGTAAAACCGACCGACAAACGCGTTGCCATCGTCGGTGCCGGGCCGGCCGGTCTGGGTGCTGCCGACATCCTTGCGCGCAACGGAGTAAAGGCCATCGTCTTCGATCGTTATCCGCAAATCGGCGGATTGCTGACCTTCGGCATTCCGCCGTTCAAGCTGGAGAAAGAGATCGTCGAGACGCGCCGCGCGGTGATGGAGGAGATGGGCGTCGAGTTTGTGCTGAATACCGACATCGGAGCAGATATTCCGTTCTCGCGCCTGATCGACGACTTCGACGCGGTTTTTCTCGGTGTGGGCGCCTACACGTATGTCCGTGGCGGTTTTCCCGGCGAGGAGTTGATCGGGGTTCACGATGCGCTGCCCTACCTTGTCGCGAACGCCAGGCGTCAGCTCGGTATCGCGGATTCGGAGTCCGGGTTCATCGATATGCGCGCGCGCCGGGTAGTCGTTCTCGGCGGCGGCGATACCGGAATGGACTGTGTGCGGACCGCGGTCCGTCAGGGCGCGGAACACGTCATCTGCGCCTACCGCCGCGACAAGGAGAACATGCCGGGTTCGCGGCGCGAGGTGCGAAACGCGATCGAAGAGGGCGTCGAATTTCTGTGGCAACGCCAGCCAGTCGAGATTGTGGGTCGCAACCGGGTCGAGGGCGTACGGGTCGTGCGCACCGAGCTCGGCGCGCCGGATCCGCAAGGCCGCCAGGTGCCGCAAGTCGTACCGGGCAGCGAGGAGTTTCTGCCTTGCGACGATGTAATCGTTGCGTTCGGTTTTCGTCCGAGTCCGCCGCAATGGCTCGCCGAGCACGGAGTTGCGCTGCATCCGAATGGGCGCGCTGTCGTTTCGGCCGACGCAAACACCCCGTTTCAGACCGGCAATCCGAAGATTTTTGCCGGCGGCGACATGGTGCGCGGCTCTGACCTGGTCGTAACCGCGGTCTTCGAAGGGCGCGAGGCGGCGCGCGGTATCTGCAACTTCCTCGGCGTTTAGCGGCGGTCCTACAACTGGTAGACGATGGCGAGTGCCCAGGACAGCGCGAGCCACACAATCAACTGTAGCGGCAACCCGACCCGCATGAAGTCCGAGAAACGGTATCCGCCCGCGCTCATTACCAGCAGGTTGGTCTGATATCCCATCGGTGTCATGAAGCTCATGTTGCCGCCAAACAGGACCGCGAGCACAAACGGTTCCGGATCCACCCCCTGCGCAAGCGCGATGGCGAACGCGATTGGCGTACCGATTGCCGCGGCGGCATTGTTGGTGACGATCTCTGTGAGCAGGGCCATTGACAACATCAGCAGGCTGACCTGCATTGCGACCGACATCGAACCGGTCATATAGACGAAGACGTCGGCGAGATACCCGGCCGCGCCGCTGACCGACAGCGATTTTCCCATCGCCAGGGCGGCGACGATCAACAGGATTATCCGCACATCCAGCGCCTCGGCCGCGCGCTGCCAGCGCAGGCATCCGGTCAGCAACATCGCGCCCGCACCGAGCGCCGCGGCAAGGGCAATTGGCAGCCACCCGGTTGCTGCGGCCGCGACCACGGCAGTCATGATTGCGAGTGCGCGCTTGCCACGGTGCGACGCCGGTAGTTCCAGTGTGCCGTCGAGCACCATCAGGTAGCCGGTGTTTTTGAGTTGTCGTATCGAGCTGCTCGGACCCTGCACGAGCAGTACATCGGCGGCCTGCAGGCGCGCGCCTTCCAGCTGCAGTGGCTCGCTTGATGACTTCGGACGGTGCAAGGCGACTGCGACGAGGTTGTGGCGGGCGAGCAGGTGCATCTCTGATAGCTTGCGCCCGCGTAACGGTGAGCTGCTGGTGACGACGACCTCGGCCACCTGCTGATCGGGCGCGCTGAATGCGGGCGTCTTATCGTCGGTTGTGGTGCCGCCGGGGGTATAGAGTCTCGCACCGAGTGTCTGCGCGAGATCCAGCAGTTTCTCGCGCGTGTCGCGTACGTGAAGGCGGTCTCCGGCGCGCAGTGTCAGAGTCGGCAGGCGCAACACGAACAGCCCCTCACCGCGCTCGACTTTCAGCACCTGGGTGTTTTGCCCGGCGAGTTCAAGCGTCTCCGTCAGCGTCTTGCCGTTGATGCGGCTGTCCTCGTCGATTTGCAAAACGGCAGCGAAAATCCTTGGCGAAGTATCCGCGAGCGGCGTCGTGCGCTTTGGCAGCATCCTCGGTGCAATCAGCCACAGAAAAGGTATTGCCACTGCTGCGGCGGCCGCCGCCGGCAAAGCAAAATCGAACATCCCGAACTGGCGCAAACCCAAATCGGTGGCGATACCAACCACGAGGAGGTTGGTTGAGGTGCCGATCGTCGTCGCCATACCGCCGATGATCGTGGAGTAACCCACCGGCATCAGAATTCGCGAACCGTCGATGCCAGTGCGCAATGCGACGCTGACCAGGAGTGGCAACAGCATCGCGACGATTGGCGTATTGTTCATAAACATGCTGAGGACGGCCGCAACCAGCATCGTGATCAGGAAAGCGACGCGCGGATAGCGCCCCCAGATACTCGCCAGCCCCCGCGCGACTCCATTGAGGGCGCCGCTTTGCTCCAGCGCCTTGGCGCAGACCATCAGGCAGACGATCGCGACCAGCGCCTGGTTGCCGAAACCGTTGAGCACCGAGGTCAGGTCGAAGTTCTCGGTGCCGCGGCTCATCGGGAAAAGGTAGGCGCCGAGGGCTAGCAACAGCAGAACAAACAGCGCCGAAGCCTCGAGCGGGATCCGTTCGCGGGTAAACAGGATCAGAGCGACCAGCGTGGTCAGCAGGGCCGCTATTGCGGCAGGGTCAGGAAGTGGTGGCATGCTGGCCGCGATGCAACGCGCTGTCACCCACGCCGCAGTGGGATTCGTACAGCGTGGCGAAATAAGTGACTGATGTGCCGCGATCGACAGCCCGTAACGGCACCGCGCCAGGCCTGAGTGAGCAGGGTATGCCTAATACGCAACGGTTTTTTCGCCTGTGCGGGCGAGCGCCCCGCCGGTAGCCGTGGCCGCCGCATCGTGCGCCGGCAGCGTCATTTAAGAAAGACTGCATCGATATTCCCTTTTTGCCTGCCATCATCGCGCCTGCAGTGGGGATTGCAAGCACCTGGCTGGTAACGCAGACTCTGGCGCCAATCCGGGTCCCCCTGTCGCCCGGTACAATCGGGAGCAAAAATGTCCATGAAGACCTTGCCGGTGATCGTCGGTTTTTTGCTGGCTGTCAGCAGCGCTGGGGCGATCGCAGTGACGCCGCAGGCCGTGCAAAAGGCGGTCGACGATGTCAGCGACCAGGTGATCGTATGGCGGCGCGATTTCCACGCCAATCCCGAATTGTCGAATCGCGAATTCCGCACCAGCAAGATTGTTGCGGAGCAACTCGAGGCCATGGGTTTCGAAGTCAGGACCGGCATGGCGCACACCGGCGTGGTCGGTGTGCTGCGTGGCGAACGGCCCGGCCCGGTAGTTGCAATACGCGCGGACATGGATGCGTTGCCGGTCACCGAGCAGAACGATCTGCCGTTCAGATCCACGGTCCGCGCTACTTATAACGGGCAGGAAACCGGGGTCATGCATGCGTGCGGACACGACGCCCATGTTGCCATCGCGCTGGGCGCGGCGCGGGTACTGGCGGGGATGCGCGAGCAATTGTCGGGCACTGTCATGATGATATTTCAACCCGCAGAGGAAGGCGCGCCTAAAGGCGAGGAAGGCGGTGCCGAACTGATGCTAGAGGAGGGGCTTTTCGATATTGCCAGGCCCGATGCGATTTTCGGCCTCCATGTCTGGTCCGCCCTGAACGCGGGCCAGATCGGCTATCGCCCGGGCCCGATGATGGCGTCAAGCGACAGGATCGAAATCGTCGTCACCGGCCAGCAGACCCACGGTTCGAAACCCTGGGGCGGCATCGACCCGATTGTGGTTGCAGCGCAGATGGTCATGAACCTGCAGACGGTCGTGAGCCGCCAGGTGGATATCACGCGCGCGCCCGCGGTGGTATCGATCGGCAGCATCCACGGCGGTATCCGCAACAATATTATTCCCGATAGCGTGACGATGCTGGGTACGGTGCGGACCTTCGATCAGGATATGCGGACGGACATTGCAGACCGGATCAAACGCACGGTAACGACGACCGCGGAGGCCGCCGGCACCAGCGCCAGCGTTGAATACGATTTCGGTTATCCGGTAACCGTCAACGACCCTGAATTGACCGCGCGCAGCGTGAGCCGGCTCGAGGCAGTTGTTGGTGCCGACCATGTTGGCGAGATCGCCCTGATAACCGGCGCGGAGGATTTTTCCTACTTCCAGAAACAGGTGCCCGGTTTCTATTTCATGCTGGGTGCCACCCCGGCGGGTGAGGAGGCCAGCGCGGCGCCGAGCAATCACTCACCGCTGTTTTTTGTCGATGAAAGCACTTTGCGGACCGGCGTCAGCGCGTTGTCCTCGCTCGCGGTCATGGTTTTGCAGGACGGTTCCTAGCGTCTGCAGGCAGCGTAACACTGAACTCGGCGCCGCTGAGGGAATCGCTGTCCCGGGCGGAGACGCTACCGCCGTGAAACTCGGCAATGAGGCGCACGATGTACAGGCCGAGCCCGAGATGGGGGGTATCGCCGCGGCCGCTGCGATGACTGACCAGCGAGTCGAAAAACCGGCTGCTACGGCCCGGCCCGAGAGCGGGACCGTCATTTGCGACCGCGAGAGTCCATGTTTTGCCGCGCTGGTCCTTGGACGCGCGCACGCGTAAACGGATACGGCCGCCGGCCGGTGCGAACCCGACCGCATTTTCGACCAGTTTGTCGACGACCTGCGATACGAGATCGGGAGCCGCGACAATGGGCGCAGCGACCGTGTCCGTCTCGAAGATGCGGTCGGCAAAGGCGGCGCGGAATCCGTCCGCCAGGTTCTCGATCATTTTGCCGAGATCGAATTTCTCGAACTCGCTGCTGCTCAGGCTCTGCTCGAGTCGATTGGCTTCGCGCAGTGCCGACAACAGCGTATTGAGCCGCTCCGCGCCGCCACGGGCGCGTTCGAGACAGGCGCGATCCGCAGGTGTCAGCGCCGCGAGATCGAGATTGTCCAGCGATGAGCGCACCACTGTCAGCGGAGTGCGCAACTCGTGTGCGAGCTTGTCGCCGAGACCATGCAAATAACTCGTGTACTCGTCCACCCGGTCGAGCAATTGTTCGAAACTGCGTGCCAGATCGCCGAGTTCGTCGCCGGCGCGGGTGCCCGGCATCCGGGTATGGAGGCGACCGCGACTGTCGAGTGCCGATTGCGCCGCGCCGCGCAGGCGGGCGATGCGCAACGACAGTAGTGTGGCGAAAAGTATCAGTGCCGTCGCGACAGCGATGGTCAACAACAGCGCCCTGTTCAGCAGACGCGCCGCGGCCGGGTCGGTCAGGCTCAGATAGGCGTCGCTGGGCTGCTCCGCGAGAACCGCGCCGATGACCCGCTCGCCGTCGAGGATCGGGGCACTGGCAAGAACCAGCAACTTGCCGTTGGGGTCGCGCTGGCGGCTAATCCAGGTGTTTCCCGATATTGCCGCGGTGGCAGTAGTTCCGGCCACACGCCCCGGTGCGGCCCGGGCGACCGGCGCCACGTCGGGTTGTGGCAGCAGCAGCCGGTAGAAGCGCAAGGCCAGTGAATAGTTTGGCGCCAGAGCAGTCGCGTCGGCTGCCGCCGGGCCGCTGTCGCCGGCAATCCATCCGTGACGGTCGGCAACGCGAAGGCGCACGTCCGGCAGCGCAAACCGGTGCAGGTAAGCCGACAATGCAGGCATTTCGCCAAACCACATCCCAGGTGTCGCGGGCTGTGCTCGCGGCATGCTGCCGGCGCTCACCTCACTCCCGGCCACTGCCACCACGAAGCCGATGCGCGGCCCGGCGATATCGCGAGGGATCCGCAATTCGAGGTGAAATCCCGCGGTGGTTTCCTGCCAGTGGGCAACGATGCGTTGCGCCGCGACATCCGCATCTGCAAATTTGCCCGACAGCGCCTCGACCCGTGCCACCAGCGGACCGGGAGCAGGGCTGGCGAAGCGCAGGCGCAGCAACGAGCCACCCGGGGTTTCGACATAAACGTCGGCCTGATCGAGTTCGACCGCGCCGCTCAGGGTTTGCGACTGCATCGAAAGAAACAGGTAAAGATAGTCGCCGCGTTTGCCGAGCAGGTATCGCAGCGGGTTGTCGGTGCCGGGGGGGCCGCTGTGGCTCGGGGCGGGCTGCGGCGGTGTGCCCCAGTCGTTGGCGTAGCCGTCTATGGTTACCGGTTCGCTCAGTGCGAACGCATAAAGATCGTGCGCCGGCCACGACGCGTCGTTCAGATGGGCGCTGGTGCGGTAAATCTGTTGCGGATTGTCGCCGAGGCTGGTTGCCACGGCCATGGTTGCGGTGCGCAGATTGTTCTCCTGCGCATGCCGCAGCGTGGTTTCCATTTCCCGTATTACCTGGCATCCGCCCCATGGCAGCAACAGCGTCAGCAGGCTCACCAGCAGCAGTTGTCCGCGCAGGCTCACGGTGGCGTCTGGTTGCCCTGTTCGAGCCAGCGATAGCCCATGCCGTAGACCGTTTGGATTGCCGTAAAGCCCGGATCCAGCGCCAGGAATTTGCGTCGGATTCTCTTGATATGGGAGGTAATGGTGCTGTCGTCGAGCACGGTGCTGGCGGCTTCCATCAGCTGATCGCGATTTTTCACATGGCCCGGCCGCCGTGCCAGCGCATGAACCATCCAGAATTCGGTGACCGTTAGCGCGACGTGCTCGCCGTGCCACCGCGCAGTCAGCCGATCGGGATCCAGCGTCAGGTTGCCCTGGGTCAGTTCAGCGTCCGCCGCGGCGGCTTGCTGCATCGAATCGACCCGGCGAAACAGCGCGACGACCCGGGCGGTCAACTGCGCCAGGCTGATGTCCTTGGTCAGGTAGTCATCCGCGCCAAGGCGCAGTCCGGAGACGACGTCCAGCTCGCTGTCGAGCGCGGTAAGAAAAATGATTGGCAGTTGCGGCGAGTGTGCGCGCAATTCGCGGCACAGCGCAAAGCCGCCCTCCGGTTCGTCGCCGAGGCCGATATCGATGATGACGAGATCCGGCAATCGGCTCGAGAAAGCCTCGGCCGCTGCCGGGCGATCGCCATAAAGATTTACACGGTATCCGTGCCGGCGCAGCGCATCGGCGTAATTCTCGCGGATAGAGGGTTCGTCTTCGACGATCGCAATCGTGCGTTTCATCTGGATCAGTGTTGGCCGGTATTGCGAGCTGTATACCATGACTGGCCGGTTGTTTCGGTGTGGCGCGGCCGGAAGCCAGAATTTGCCAGAATTCGCCTTGCGGATGCATGTTTTCGGCCCGCCGAGGTCAGCGGACCGGTCGACACTACGCAGTCATGGCCACACCGAACCGATTGCGGTATTCCCTTTGCCTCGCGCTGACCGGACTGAGCGCTGCACTCACGGCGCATTTTCCCCTGCTCTGAGCGCTGCCGCTGTGGCACGGTGGCTGTTTCCGCCGGCCATGGCGGAAAGCTTCATGGGAATACCGCAGCTGTGGTCATTGCTGCAGTTCGATTTTGGCGACGAACTGATCGAGCTCTCCATTGTCGGTGTGCGGGAAGAAAGCGTCGAGCAGGCGCTGACGTTCGAACTCCAGAGTTGTGGCGCACGCCAGTTGCGCATGCTCGAGAGTCTCGATCCCCACCAGCGCTTTCGCCTGTTCGCGCCCGGCCGTCCGCTGCAGTGGTTCCAGGTGACCGACCACCGCTTGTTTCAGGCGAGTCAGCCGATCGCGTTGTAGCATAAAAGCAAGGCTGTAATTCTGCGCTGTCAGCCGGCGGATCGCAGGCTGTGTCCACGTCATGTGACCTACCTGGTATTCGCCCGCCCGATCGATCCCGCGGGTGACGCCGGACCGGTTGCCCGGGCCGAATGCACTAGATTCCAGCTGTTCTCTCCGTGGCAACCTCCCTGTTGGCCGGCGCGCAAGCCGGCCTTTTTTTGGCCCTTTGGTCTGGCAGCACGAAGGCCTGCTGGCGTACCGCGTACTGCTTGACTAGGCTGTGGCCAGTTGCCGGTCGGGAGGGGAAAATGCGAACAGCGCGGCTCGTGTTGCTGGTATTCGGGTTGATGTTTCTGGGTTTCGGCCTGGCGTTTGCAGCGGCGCCATGGAGTATGGCCAACCTGGTTGGATTGCAGGCGGCATCACCGCAGGCGGTTACCGAGTTGCGGGCGTTTTACGGTGGCCTGGAGATCGGCCTCGGCGCGTTCATGATCGCAAGTGCGGCGACTCGGCGCTGGATGCGCGCCGGCCTGCAGTTTCTGCTGGTGGTCTGCGGCGGGATCGCGGCGGGGCGGGTTTTCGGGCTGGCCATCGACAACTCGGGCAGCGCGCTGATGTGGGTGGCGCTCGCGACCGAACTGACCGGAGTCGTGCTTGCTGTCGTTGCGCTAAACAGCCTCGAGGCGTCGCGCCGCGCGACGGTTGCGCGCTCGGGCTGAGCACAGCGCCGGCCGACTGCGCCTATGTGCGCGCTTTGGGCTCTTCGCTGGAAAGCGCCATCAGATTGTTCTCGCTATCGCGGAAAAATGCCATCCACAGGTCGTGATCTGGCATTTCAGCAACCTTGTGCGGCTCACCTTCGAACACCACTCCGCGGTCTGCCAGGGCCGCATGGGCGGCGTCGATGCCGTCCACCCCGAAATACAGAATACTGCCGGGATGGTCGAATTGCGGTGCCGATGGCAGTGTCAGCATCAGGCGCAGGTCGCCGCACGCGAAAAAGGCCATCCCGGGGGCGCGAAATAACTCGTCCAGACCGAGAGCCTCGCCGTAGAAAGAGGCCGCGCGGTCGATGTCGTGGACCCGGATTGCGATTTGCCGGACATTCGCAAGCGGACAAGAGAATTTGGTAGTCATGGGCGCTCCAGCCATTTTTTCGGATCACTGCATTCAGGGTCGGGTAACCGAGCATAACGCCAAATTCCCTGCAGGGGGTGGCGCAGCCGCGGCGGCCGTGTACCCGGATCCCGATAACGGACCACGCGCCGGGGGCAAGTCGATGGGGCCGCCCGCGTCGGGTCAGAAAGCACCGGCCCTGAATGGGCGGCTGCCGCTGCGCCCCATTGCCGAGCGGCCCGGCATGTCGAGCCTTTCGTTTCCGCTACCGGCGTACGGGTAAGTAGCTCACTTTGGCGGGTTCAGACAAATTCGCCGCGCGCATTGAGGCGTCTGTAGACGATCTAGAGGCTGACGCCGCGTGCGCTCATAAACACCATAAAAGCGAGCCACAGGCCATGGTTGCCCAGCGGCTGAGGCAGCCACCACGCGGCGGCGAACAGTCCCAGCGACAGCAGCATCGTATTACGCATTTCCCTGGCGCGGGTCGCACCGACAAAAATACCGTCAAATGCGAAGCTCCACACCGATAGTAATGGTGAGGCGATCATCCATGGCAGGCAGTCTGCAGCAGTGATACGCACGGTCTCGATGCTGGTCAGGAGGGCGATGATTGCCGGCCCCGCGATCCAGTAGATCGCGGCGAACAACAGAGCCACGCAGGCAGACCATTGCAGCGAGAGTTTTACCGCTCGGCGATAGCGCAGCCGGTCCGGATCTCCCGCAGCGCGCCCGACCAGTCCGGTGGTGCCCATTCGCAGGAAGTTCAGCGCCATGTAGAGAAAGCCGAAGATCGTTGCGCCGACCGCCAGGCCACCGAGAAACCGGGGGTCGTCGAGATGACCCAGCACCGCGGTATCCACCGCTCCCAGCAACGGGACCGAAATGTTCGAGAGGATCAGCGGGCCCGCGATCCGCCAAACATCGCCGTGGCCGTAGCGGGAAGCGTTGTGCCGGTTCAGGCCGCTGCCCCGATTCGAAGGCTCCACGGCCCTGACCGGGCGGTCACGGCGGGAGCCGCCAGTGCAAACCCGGGAAGCGCGCGTAATCGTGGTCAAGCGTTATCCACTCGCAGCCCCATTCGATGGACAGAGCCGCATTCCATGCCATGCTGGCCAGTGGTCCGCGGGCCTCGGTGGTCTCGCACAAGCGGGCAAACAAGGTCCAGTGTCTGGCTCCCGGCTGAACCGGCACGCAGTGCATCTGTTCAAGCAGCGCGTTGCAAAATTCGACGACCCGCGCCGGTTTGTTGGGGCGGGCGAATACGCGCGGGTTGCTAGCGGTTTTGACGACGTCGGCAAGTATCGCGGGCGCGATGGCGAATCGGGCGTCGCCGTCCACCACCGATTCGAGCCACGTGCGGCACAACGGGTGCTCGGGAGCGTCTGCGCGAAACGCCTGCACCAGAACTCCCGCATCAGGAAGGATCACGGCTGTGGCGTCGGCGTCTCGAGGTCGACGGTCCGTGCCAGGTCGACGCCCGGCAGGGTCCCGCCCTTCTTGCCCGATATCGGCAGCCTTCGTTTCACTGCGGGCGCGGTGTCCGGCTGACAGAGCACGAGGCGCAAACCGTCCTCGATCAGCGCAGTCAGCGTTTTTCCATGCTCGGCTGCATGGGTCTTTGCCTGCCTGAGCAGGACCTCATCGAGCCGGACCGTGGTTCTCATGCATAAAAGCATACCGGCTAGACATAAATATGTCTAGCTGTCGCGAATGATGCCTTCTGCGCCGTCCAGCGGCTATCGCCGCGCGCTTGTGCGTGACCGGACCATGCCAAAAAGTTCTTGTACATCAAGCATTGAAGCTAGCCCTGCAACGGTCCACAGGGGTCTTTATTTGCGCGGCTGCCGACGCCCGCGGCGGAACAGTTCGACCCAGAAAAACAGCTCGGCGACGACGCCAAGGATCAGAAAAGCGGCGACGGTGACGCCGCCTCCGAGTCCGGCACCGAGCATGTACGCGGTGACGGCGATGGCGGCATAGACGACCAGCCGGTGTGCCCCGGCAATCACTGTGGGCGGTTCAAAATGCGTTGACGCCGGTCAGTTCCTTGCCGATGACCAGCTCATGTACGGTTTCGGTGCCTTCGTAGGTGATGACGCTTTCGAGGTTGAGCGCGTGACGAATCGGCACATACTCGGCACTGATACCGGCACCGCCGAGGATATCGCGGGCGTCACGGGCAATATCGAGGGCCATTCGGACGTTGTTCCATTTTGCCATCGAGACCTGGGCCGGTTGCATGGTTCCGGCGTCCTTCATCCGCCCAAGCCGTAGCGACAGCAGTTGCGCGGTGGTAATCCGTCGCGCCATGTCCGCCATCCGCCGCTGGATCGTCTGGGTGTGGTTCAGCGGGCGTCCGAACATGACCCGGTCCTCGGTGTAGGCCAGTACCTGCTCGAGACAGGCCTGGGCGGCGCCGATCGCGCCCCAGGTAATGCCGTAGCGTGCCTGGGTCAGGCATGACAACGGTCCCTTGAGGCCCCTGACACCGGGCAACATGTTCTCGGCGGGGACCCGGACATTGTCCAAGAACAGGCTCGAGGTAATCGATGCCCGCAACGAAAACTTGCGTTTGATCTCGCGCGCATCGAACCCGGGCGATTCCTTTTCCACCAGGAATCCGCGCACGCCCTCGTCGGTCATCGCCCACACCACGGCGACATCAGCAGTGTTGCCGTTGGTAATCCACATCTTGGCGCCATTGATGATCCAGTCGTCGCCATCGCGCCGGGCGTGGGTTTTCATGTTGGACGGATCCGACCCGCCGTGCGGTTCGGTCAGGCCAAAACAGCCGATCGCTTCGCCGCTCGCCAGCGGGGGAAGCCACCGCTGTTTCTGCTCTTCCGAGCCGAAGTTGTGGATCGGAACATCACGAGGCTGGATTGCACCGACGCCACACTACGCAGCGCGGTGTCGCCGCGCTCCAGTTCCTGGCAGATCAGGCCATAACAGATCGCATTGAGCCCGGCGCAGTCGTAGCCCTCTAGCGAGCAGCCGAGCACCCCGAGTTCGGCCATATCGGCCACGAGATGGCGGGGGAAACGATGCTCCTCGAAACACTCCTGGATGACGGGCATGACCTTGTCGGCGACAAAGCGCGCGATCGAATCCTGGACCATCTGCTCGTCTTCGGATAACTCCGAGCGAATGTCGTAAAAATCCAGCGGGTTGATTGTGGAAACGGCAGCTTCGCGCTGTTGCCCGGCCTGGGTCGCGGGGGTCGCCATGGTAATCGTCCTCGAGTTTCGGGAGATGCAGACAGACAGCGAATGATACTGGATTCACTTCCGCCGGGCATGCGCTGAGGGCTCCGCCAGGATGACCGCGACAGCGATGCGGCCTCGATATCGCGCGGTGGGGACACCCGTCAGTAGGGAATGCCGAGACGCCGGTAGATAAACCCGAGTAACCAGGCCGGTCCGATCATCAGGAATTGCAGGTCCTTGAAAAACGACGGCTTCTTGCCCTCGACAATGTGGCCGATGAACTGGCCGATCCACGCGACCACAAAAATTACCAGGCTGACCAGCCACAGCGGTGTCGAAAAACCATCGAGCCAGTGCACGATTGCCATCATCCCGAGCACGATCACCACCATCCCGATGCCAAGCGTGACCGACATCAGGAAATAGTAGACAACGGCCGCCATCACGAATGCCGTGCCCCAGTTCAAGGCCGGCGATATCTGTTCGAAAGCAGCTGGCACCGGCAGCGACCACAGCATGCCGATAACGCTGATCACAATCGCGGGGACGCAGATCCAGTGGATCAGCTTGTTGGTCGGATTGACGTGACTGTCGCCGTATTCGGCGAACCATTCATCGGCGCTACGCATGACGAATACTCCCGGACAGTGGCCGAAATTAGCGCGTGTCATGCACCAGTGCAAGTGCGAACGGGAATGATTCCGCCACCGGCGCTCAGGCCGCACGCGGCTTCGCCAGCGCCGTGGTGACCCGTTTACTCAAAATCGAAAGAGCCCGGCCAACGGCCGGGCTCTTTCGGGACACCCTGCGACCACGTAGCCCTAGATGGCTACCTGCGCGCGCAGTTTCTTGATTGCATTGGCTTCGATCTGACGAATCCGCTCCGCCGATACCTGGTACTCGTCGGCAAGATCCTGCAGCGTTACCTTGGGTTCAGACAGCCAGCGCCGCTGCATGATGTCGCGGCTGCGCTCGTCGAGCGTGCGCAGTGCGGCAATGAGGCGCTCACCTGCGGAATCGGCTATTTCGCTGTTGGCAACCAGGTCAGCCGGATCTGCGTCCGGACTCGGCAGGTAAGCCGAAGGCGAATAGGTATCGTCCTCGTCGTGGGTCGGCGCATCAAATGCCAGATCGTGGCCATACATGCGCTTCTCCATTTCGGTCACTTCGGCCGGTGCGACACCCAGATCGCGTGCAACCGCCTCAGTTTCGTCCTGGGACAGCCAGCTCAGGTTCTTCTTGAACTTGCGCAGGTTGAAAAATAATTTGCGCTGGGCCTTGGTCGTCGCGACTTTCACCATGCGCCAGTTGCGCAGGATGTACTCGTGGATTTCCGCGCGAATCCAGTGCACCGCAAAGGACACGAGGCGCACGCCGACATCGGGATCGAAGCGCTTGACGGCCTTCATCATGCCGACATTGCCTTCCTGGATCAGGTCGCCGACGTTCAGGCCGTAGCCGGAGTAGCCGCGGGCGATATGCACGACAAAACGCAAATGCGACAGCACGAGCTGGCGCGCCGCATCGAGATCGTTGTCGTCGCGGTAGCGTTCAGCCAGTTCCCGCTCCTCTTCCCTGGTCGAGGATCGGGATGGTCGCGACAGCCTGGGTATAGGCGTCGAGACTGCCGATCGGCCCGGCGAGCATCAAATCAGTGTGTTTGCGAGCAAGCGCACTAGGCATGGTTGCGATGGCACCTCCAAAGTAGACAGAGAATTTTACACTTCTGCGAATTAGAGTGCTAAGGAAAATGAAAGTTCCGCAACGCAGCAATATATAAACATTTATTAAACAATGAGTTATGTATCTATAGATCGTGCCCGGGCTCGATTCGTTGGAGGTGGCGAGTGCTGGCGAACCGACGAGCCGAGCCGCCCAGCACAGCGCCGCCGGCAAGGACCGCCAGCGGCGGCAAATTCAGCCCGGCGAGACGGAAGTCGCTGCCCTGCTAAAGACCGGCAACGCGCTGCACCGGGCCTGCCAGGAGCCATAAGCCGCCGAACACGATCAGCAACGCGATGGCGCCCCCGCCGAGTCCGTACCAGAACCCGCTGTAGAGGAAAGGTCGACGGATGAACACGTCGCTGGCGCCAATCAGCTTGCTGACTTCGAGTTCATCGCGCCGGTTTTCGATGTCGAGGCGAATGGTATTGCCGACGATCAGGATGACCCCGACTACCGCCAGCACCAGCGCTGCCAGTGCGACGCCCCCAGGCGCACGACATCGAGCAGACCCTGGAAGCGGCTGACCCATTCCGTATCCATCTGCACGACCTCAACACCCGGCCGGCTGGCAATCGCGGCGCCGAGAGCATCAATCGCCTGTGGTGTCAGCTCGGGCCGGGGGCGGACGACGACCAGATGCGGCAGAGGGTTTTGCGCAAGCCCCTCGACGGCATCGCCAAATCCGCTGAGTGCGCGAAACTGCTCCAGCGCCTCATCGGCGTAAATCACCTCCGTTGCGACTATGCCTTCCTCGCCCGCGAGAGTATTTG